>JAGBEH010000003.1 GCA_017937125.1 Alistipes sp.
AGTAACGTAGCGGCGTCAGGATTTGGCTTCGGCAGGGATTGTAATGGCTTCACGGATTATCGCCACTTCAACCAAAACCCTTGTAACTCAATTCTATCACTATATCTTTCCGCATTTCACTTTTTTGTAGTAACTTTGCAGTGCCAAAATAAAAACCGAAATGATCGAAACGCTTAAATTTTATAAGGATTTCCCGAAAGAAGGCATCACTTTCGTCGATATAATACCCCTGTTGCAGGATAAAAAGGTTTTCTGCGAACTTATCGACGACATATGCCGACTGACTACCGCACCGAACGTGGCGGCACCGGAAGCCCGCGGGTTTCTGTTCGCAGCCCCGCTGCTTACGCAAAGCCCTGCGGTCGAAAATATCATCCCGATGCGGAAAAGCGGCAAGCTGCCGTATCACGAAGGAGACCTTATAGAGGTCCGCGTGGAAAAGGAGTACGGATTCGATTCGCTTTTCTATCGCAAAAGCGACATCGCCGCAGGCAAACCCACGGGCGACGTATTCGAAATAACGCTGCTCGACGATGTGTTGGCGACCGGCGGTACGGCCGAAGGCGTAGCCCGTTCGTTCGAGGCCCTCGAGATAGAGGTCGGCGGTAAAAAATACGGTGTGAAAATCAAAGAGTTCGTCTTTCTGATAGGTCTCGGCGACCTCAACGGCCGCGAGCGTCTGGAAAGAATAGCTCCCGTTCATATATTGGCGGAAATTTAGAATCCGCATATCTTGCGGAAAAGTGGGGTATCACAAAACGTGACGGAGCGGCCTGTAAAAGGGCCGCTTTTACTTTTTATGTCAAAGAGCAGCCGCATTCCCGCGACACAGCCGATACATACGGCAGGCGCGAACGCTGCGGAGACGAAGGCAGAAGCGGAAACGGTGCGGGGACCGAAAACGGATGCAACAAGGGCGGAGACGGTGACGGATGCGAAAACGGAACGGAAGCGGCGGGATACACATTAGAAATGAATTTGCATACAGTTACGGAATATTTTTATAAATTTGCACATTATTGCAATAACCGCATACGATAAAAACCAGCGACATATGAAATTCAAAGAGTATAAAGGTCTCGACCTGCCCGCATTGGCGAGCGACGTGCTCGAAGAGTGGGAGGCGAACGATACTTTCGGCAAAAGCGTCTCGACGCGCGAAGGACACCCGACATTCGTATTTTACGAAGGGCCCCCGTCGGCAAACGGTATGCCCGGCATACACCACGTTATGGCCCGCACGATCAAGGACATTATATGCCGCTACAAGACGCAGCAGGGATTTCTCGTACGCCGCAAGGCGGGCTGGGACACTCACGGTCTGCCCGTAGAGCTGGGTGTAGAGAAGGCTCTCGGCATCACCAAAGAGGACATCGGCAAAAAAATCTCCGTAGAGGAGTACAACAAAGCGTGCCGTGCGGACGTGATGAAGTTCACCGACGTATGGAAACGACTCACGAGCCGTATGGGTTACTGGGTGAATATGGACGACCCCTATATCACCTACGACAACAAATATATCGAAACCCTCTGGTGGTTGCTCAAACAGCTGTACGACAAAGGTTTGCTCTACAAGGGTTACACCATACAGCCCTACTCGCCCGCTGCGGGTACGGGACTTTCGACCCACGAGCTGAACCAACCTGGTTGTTATCGCGACGTAAAGGACACCACCTGTACGGCGCAGTTCCGCATCGTACGCGACGAGCGGAGCGAGTTCCTCTTCGACGACGTTCAGGGCGAATTGTATTTCCTCGCGTGGACGACGACGCCTTGGACTTTGCCGTCGAACACCGCTCTGTGCGTAGGCCCGAATATCGAATACGTCAAGGTAAAGTGTCTGAACCCCTATACATCGGCAGAACAGACGGTCGTATTGGCCAAAGATCTGGTCGGCAGCTACTTCACGCAAAAAATGGAGGGGACGTTCACCGTCGGCGACAGAATATACGCAGGAACGGAGCTGGAGGGCATCCGCTACGAGCAGCTTATCGACTGGGTGAAACCTATGCCGACGCTCGGCGATGCGTTCCGCGTAATCGTCGGCGACTACGTAACCACATCCGACGGTACGGGTATCGTACATATAGCTCCGACATTCGGCGCCGATGACGACCGCGTGGCGCGGGCCGCAGGCATAGCGCCGCTGTTTATGGTCGAAAAGGGCGGCAAGAAGATGCCTATGGTCGATCGCACTGGCAAGTTCTACCTTATAGACGCGTTGGACGAGGAGTTCGTCCGCGACAACGTAGACACGGAGAAATATGCGCAATGGCAGGGGCGCTACGTGAAAAACGCCTACGATGCCGCACTGGCCGACAGCGACACCACGCTCGACATAGATATTTCGGTAACACTCAAGGCCGAGAACAAGATATTCAAGATAGAGAAGCACACTCACTCCTATCCCCACTGCTGGCGTACGGACAAACCCGTGCTCTACTATCCGCTCGACTCATGGTTCATCCGCACGACGGCGCTGCGTGACCGTATGATCGAGCTGAACAAGACGATACGCTGGAAACCCGAATATACGGGTTCGGGGCGCTTCGGCAAATGGCTCGAAGGTTTGGTGGACTGGAACCTGTCGCGCTCGCGCTTTTGGGGTACGCCGCTGCCGATATGGGCTACCGAAGACCGCTCGGAGCTGAAGTGCATAGGCTCCGTCGAAGAGCTTATGGCCGAAATCGAGAAGTCGATAGCCGCAGGGGTGATGACCGAAAACCCGTACAGGAATTTCAAAGTGGGCGATATGTCGAAAGAGAACTACTCTACCGACGTCATCGACCTGCACAAACCCTACGTGGACAATATCGTTCTGGTCTCGTCCAAGGGCGAACCTATGCGCCGAGAGAGCGACCTGATAGACGTATGGTTCGACTCGGGAGCTATGCCCTACGCGCAGCTGCACTACCCGTTCGAGCACAAGGAGGAGTTCCCGTCGGTATATCCCGCCGATTTCATCGCCGAGGGCGTCGATCAGACGCGCGGATGGTTCTTCACGCTGCACGCCATAGCGACGATGCTGTTCGACTCGGTAGCGTTCAAGAACATCATCTCCAACGGTCTGGTGCTCGACAAGAACGGCAACAAGATGTCGAAACGTCTGGGCAATGCCGTAGACCCGTTCGAGGTGCTGGACAAGTACGGCGCCGATGCCACGCGCTGGTATATGATTTCGAACTCGCAGCCTTGGGACAACCTCAAGTTCGATATCGACGGGGTGGACGAGGTGCGCCGCAAATTCTTCGGCACGCTCTACAACACCTACTCGTTCTTCGCCCTCTATGCCAATATCGACGGCTTCACGGGTAGGGAGGAGACCATACCCGTTGCGGAACGTCCCGAAATCGACCGCTGGATAATCTCGCTGCTCAACACGCTCGTGAAGGATGTTACCGAGTCGCTCGAAAACTACGACCCGACACCCGCCGCGCGCGCAATTCAGGATTTCGTCGGCGAGAACCTCTCGAACTGGTACGTACGCCTCAACCGCAAACGTTTTTGGGGCGGCACGATGGATAAGGACAAGCTGGCCGCGTATCAGACGCTGTACACCTGCCTCGAGACCGTCGCACAGCTCGCCGCGCCGTTCGCGCCGTTCATCTCCGACCGCATATTCCGCGACCTGAACGCCGTAAGCGGCCGCCACTCGGACGAATCGGTACACCTGTCGGCATTCCCGAAAGCCGACGAAACGCTTATCGACTCCGAATTGGAGGATATGATGTCTCTGGCACAGCGCATATCGTCGATGGTGCTCGCGCTGCGCCGCAAGGTCAATATCAAGGTTCGCCAACCGCTGACGAAGATACTCGTGCCCGTGCTCGACCCCGCGACCGCGAAACATATCGCCGCAGTCGAGAAGTTGATAACGAGCGAGGTGAACATCAAGGAGATAGAGCTTATCGAGAAGACGACGGGATTGATAACCAAGCGCATAAAGCCCAATTTCAAGACGCTGGGACCCAAGTACGGCAAGTATATGAAGCAGATAGCCGCATTAGTGGCGACATTCTCGCAGGAGCAGATAGCCGAGGTCGAAGCGGGGACGGTAACGCACCTCGACATTGCGGGCGAACGTCTCGAAGTCACGACGGCCGATTTCGAAATAATGTCGGAAGATATGCCGGGCTGGCTCGTGGCGTCGGAGGGCAAACTGACCGTCGCGCTCGACATAACGGTAACCGACGAGCTGCGGCGGGAAGGTGTGGCGCGCGAATTGATAAACCGCATTCAGAATATCCGCAAGGACTCGGGATTAGAGGTTACGGACAAGATCGCAGTGGAGATCGAGGCCAAACCCGAGACCGAAAACGCGGTGGCGCAATTCGCCTCGTATATCGGTTCGCAGACGCTCGCCGTGAAGGTCGTATGCGCCGCCGAACCTGCGGGAACGTTCGTCGCAGACTCGGAGATAGACGACGAGCCGCTGAAGATCGCTATCACCAAAATGTAAGAGCGGCAGCCGCCACACGGGCCGCACTATAAAATAGCGGTTCGAAAATTTGGATTTTCGGCTGTTTTTACTTAATTTTACATTAAGAGGATTAAAGAAGGAGGATTTTTACTATGGCTGAAGTTGAAAAAACGAGATACAGCGATGCCGAACTCGAGGAGTTCCGACAAGTGATACTCAACAAGCTCGAAGCCGCCAAGGCGGATTACGAACTGTTGCGTGCGACCATTACCCACACATCCTCCAACGACACGGAGGACACTTCGCCCACCTACAAGGTGCTCGAGGAGGGAGCTTCCACGCTGTCGAAAGAGGAGAACGGACGTTTGGCCACGCATCAGATGAAATTCATCCGCAATCTCGAGATGGCATTGGTCCGCATCGAGAACAAAACCTACGGGATTTGCAAGACTACGGGCAAACTGATTCCCAAAGAGCGACTTATGAAAGTCCCTCACGCCACGGAGTGCATCGAGGCCAAGGAGGGACGCAAAAAATAATCCGCAGCCGCAGGACAAACGAATACGGATAATACCGTCAAGGTATTATCCGTATTCGTCTTTTATCGGGGGGGGGTATCCATACATCCGCGCGAAGCAAAGGCGGTTTCGCCTGCCGAACGGGTAGGCAAGCCGAAAGCTCTATATCTCTTTCTGAAGATAAATCATATCTTTCAACCGAACACCCGCCTCGATAATGGGATGATCGTAATTGTCGGTAAAGAAGTTCTCGACTCTGTGCGATCGTATGAACCCGCAATGTTCATAAAACAGCAAGGCCGTAGGTGCTTCGCCCGTACCGACCAGCATCCGTTCGAAACGCCCGCGGTAACGGTCGAATAAAAACTCCAACATCCTGCGCCCATATCCGCAGCGGCGATACCGTTCATCCACGGCCAGATTTTTCAGTTCGCAGACGCCCCCGCCCTCGTCGGTCACTACGGCAACCGCCACGGTGACCGTCTGCGACAGCCCGTTCCCGTCGGCATCCGACCCGACGACATCGACACCACTATGCCGCACGGTATCGGAAAGGACATTATCCCACTCTCCGAACATTACGAACATTTCGCCTCTGTCGAGATAACGTCCTATCATCTCGGGCTGTTCGTCAGCCTGCAACAGCAGGTCGTAAAAACGGCGTTTGCCGTCATATACAGGTTCGATTCTTACCATTCAGAGGAAGCCGCCCGCAGATAATGCCGCAGAAGCGGCGTCAGGCGATGTTCTGCATCTCTATCAATTTTGCATAAATGCCGTTCTTCGCCATAAGTTCGCCGTGAGTGCCCTGCTCGGCAATGCGGCCGCCGTCGATAACGATAATTTTATCGGCATTATGTATGGTACTAAGTCTGTGGGCGATAACCACCGACGTACGTCCTTTCAGCAGCTTGGTCAATGCTTCCTGCACCAATTTCTCGCTCTCGGTATCGAGAGCCGATGTCGCCTCGTCGAGAATAAGCACCTCGGGGTTCTTCAGCACGGCACGCGCGATGCTCAACCGCTGACGCTGCCCGCCTGAAAGTTTGGCACCGCGGTCGCCGATATTGGTGGCATAACCGTCGGCGCATTCAACGATGAAGTTGTGGGCATTGGCAATCTTCGCCGCCTCGACGACCTCGTCGTGAGCAGCGCCTTCGCGACCCATAGCTATATTTGCCTCGATAGTGTCATTGAAGAGCACCGTATCCTGCGACACGAGACTCATATGCGCACGGATGCTGTCCTGACTGTACTCTCGGATGCTGCGGCCGTCGAACAGTATATCGCCTGCCCCCGCCTCGTAAAAGCGCGGGATAAGCTCGCTGAGCGTAGACTTGCCGCCTCCGGACGGCCCTACAAGAGCGACGGTCTCGCCCTTGCGGATTTCGAACGAGATGCCGTCCAGCACCTCGCGCGAGCCGTCGTACGAGAAATGCACGTTGCGGAACTCTATCTTGTCCTTCAGACCGCCGAACTCCGCGGCATTCGGAGCATCGACTATCTCGGGCAGAGCATCGACTATCTCGAAAATGCGTTCGCCCGCGGCAACACCCTGGTTGATATTGGCGAACTGGTCGATGAACGCGCGCACGGGGCGCGTAATCTGAGAGAATACGGCGATGAATGTGATAAATCCGGCAGCACTCAACGAGCCGCCCATAACGAGCGAACCGCCGAATATGAGAATGACGGCCACGGCCAATATGCCCAGAAACTCGCTCATCGGCGACGCCAACTGCTGACGGCGGGCCATCCACAACATCAGACGCGTGATTTCGGCATTCAGGGCGTGGAACTTACGTTTGATATACTCGGTAGCGTTGTAGGTCTTGATGATCTTTACCCCCGACAAAGATTCATCGAGCACGCTGACCAACTCGCCCATACGTTTCTGGTTCCTGCTTGCAGGGTGGCGCAGGCGTTTGACTATGCTGCCGATCGTCAGCCCCACCAACGGCAGGAACAGCACCGAAAATACGGACAGCTCCCACGATATGTTTATCATCAGCACCAGATAGCCTATAATGAGGAAAGGCTCGCGGAAAGCGACCTGCAACGTATTGGTGATACAATACTGCACGACCATAACATCCGAGGTGATACGCGAGATGATATCTCCCTTGCGCTGGTCGCTGAAGTACCCCACGTTCATCCTTATGATATTGTCGAACATCTCGTTACGCATACGCTGCAACGTGGTCGCACGCATAGATTCGACGGTGTAGGAGCTCAAATAGCGGAACAGGTTGCTCAACAGATTGACAACGATAAGAATCGCGGCCAGCAATGCCAGCACATAGGTCATCTTGAACTCCGTGCCGAAAAGATGCGTATAGACGAAGTTGATGAAATCGGTTAGAGTCTGCTCGCGGAACGCTATGGCAGGCATCTCATAAACGGGATGAAACGCATAATCCTCGGCGAACATCGTCTTCAGGATCGGCGTGATAAGCGCGTAGTTGCAGGTATTGAACAGCGCATGCAATGCCGCATAGAAGAAATACGGGACGGCATAGCGGCTCAACGGTTTTGCGAATCCGAGCAATCGGAGATATGTCTTGAACATAGAGGCTTCTTTTAATCGGCTCGACGCACGGAACGAGCATATTCGAAAGGCAAATATACGAATAAGCGAGGGTAATGCCAAATTTATTTGAGCATTGCCGAGCGAGAGTATATAGGGCGAAGCCAAATATACGAATAAGCGAGGGTAAAAGCAAACTTGTTTGCGATTTTGCCGAGCGGGAGCATAAAGACGCAAGTTCAATGTGCGAATAAGCGGTCGCAATACCGAATTATTCGGGCATTACCGAACGGAGCATCTACAAAGCAAGCCAATGTGCGAATAAGCGCGCAAAAACAACCCCGACCCGCATTTTCACGGACGACGCTGCCACAGCCCCGCTTTATGCCTCGAAAACTTCGGCGGCATCACACTACGCCCCTCGGCGCAAACCCTCGGCGGCATTGCGGCATACCGCTACGACAACCCTCCCTCGGCGGCGAACTCCTTGACCGCCTCCATATAATGCCGTATGGTCTCTTCCATAGAGAGGAACGACTTGCCGCCGGCAGCGTTCTTATGCCCTCCTCCGTTGAAATAGCGGCGGGCGAACACATCGACATCGTACTTGCCGCGCGAACGCAATGACACACGTATGAAATCGTGCGTTTCGATGAACATAGCCGACATCTTCATCTTCTTGATGGTCAGAGGATAATTCACGAAGCCCTCGCTGTCGCCCTGCTGGAACCAGAACCTGCGCATCTCCTCCTCGGTCAAAGACATATATGCCACCGTACCCTTCATCAGGGTTTTCATTTTGCGGTTTATGACATAGCCGAACAGCCGGGCACGACCTTCGGTGAACGAGTTGTAGACATTATTATGTATTTGAGGGATATCGATGCCTGTCTCGGCCAATACGGCTACGGCGCGGTACAGTTCGGGCGTAAGGAACGAGAACGAGAAATTGCCCGTATCGGTCATCATCCCCACATACAGCTGCTCGGCCATCTCGCGCGAAATGGCCTCGGTACCGAACATTCCGACGATAAGCGTATATACCAGAAAGGCGGTACTCGACGAATCGGGATACGAGACCATAACGTCGAATGTCTCGTCTGGCGAAAGGTGATGGTCTATCAATACCCGCTTGGCGGTCGTGTTGGCCGAAATGACATCGCTCAACTGTTCGAGGCGCGACAAGCGGCTCATATCGGCGCAGATTATTATGTCGGCGGCGGCAACGGCGGCGGCAACACGCTCGGAATCGGTTTTGAACACCGCAATATTTTCGACGCCCGTCATCCAGTCGAGGAAATAGGGATATTTGTTCGGCACTACGCACGTGACTTCGTGACCGAGACCGACAAGTATCTCGCGAAGGGCAAGCGAAGATCCTATCGCATCGCCGTCGGGGTTGGTATGCGAGACGACAACCACTTTAAGATTGCTGTCAGCGAACAGATTGCGCAATGACGCAATGCTCTCTTCGGAAATTCTCATATTTTTCATTTTTACGACGGACAATATGCCGTCCGAGTACAAAGATACGAATAAGCCGAGAGAAAAAAGCAAGCTTGCTTGCATTTTTTCCGAGGCGGAGTATCTTCGGCGAAGCCAATGTATGAATAAGCGAGGGCAATGCCAAATTTATTTGGACATTGCCGAGCGGGAGGATCTTCGGCGAAGCCAATGTGCGAAAAGTCGAGCGCAGAAACAAACGTCGGCTCGATTATGCCGAGACGGAGTATCTTCGGTGCCGTTTGACAACAATCGGGATTCCGGGAAATTGCTGTTACGGTTTTATTGCGGGGCATCATTTCAACGGTTTTTATTATAAGTGCTTTAATTATTACGGAAAATATACTATATTTGTATTCGGATAATTCGGCACAGGCCGATAATATAAAAAATTAGGCAATTATATACGATTTTTCACTGACTTTCTTCCAAAGCCCTGCGTTCCTTGCGGGTTTCACTGAAAGCCACTCCCTGAGGGAGGGGTTTACGGCGCAAGCGCCGTTTCTGCCGTGGCGGCTCGGTAATTCGCAAGCGATTGCCCTCGCCTGCTGCCGCAGTTGGGGGTGGGGTCAGGATTGTAAACGCGGCTCTGCCGCGAGCAACACGACCGTCGGGAGCAAGAACCGATTATTAAAATCGATAAGTTGTAAAGTTGTATATAGTTACCCAAAATTATAAAGGGTAAACAACTCTTTATACCTACTCGTAAACTTGGAGACCTCTTCGGAGGATGTTTATCAAAAGGTATAATAGTTGTCGGTTCCCGGTTATGTCCTGCCCTTATTTGGGCGGGACGTGGCTGGGGCGTAGGACGGCTTCTTTTGATAAGGTTCTCCAAGACCTGCGAGTAGGGGCTGACACCGCGCCCTTTTTTAGTTTATATCGGAATTAGGCCGTCGGCAGGTTCGTCACGAAAATTGGAAGCCCCATCCCGCAAGACGGGGCCTGCCCGACGGCCGATTTTTCACCCCCCCCGCCTACTTTCTGTCGAAAATATCGAACCGCGCCAACAACGGATTTTTGCGGTCGAGAATAAACATTTCGAGCACCAACAGCGCGAGCGCTATCCACAGCAGGTAGGGAAATTGCTCGTTGAACTCCTCGAACCGCAGCGTAGACAGCTCGGCCTGCTCCATTTCGTTGATTTTATCGACTATTTCGCCCAAGCCTATCGACTGCTTCGATGCGCGTACGTACGCCGCATCGGTCGTCGCGGCTATCTGTTCGAGCATCTGCTCGTTGAGTTTCGACACGACCATCTCGCCCTTTTCGTCGCGGATGAAATCGCCGTCGATGCGTATCGGCGCACCTTCGGGCGTACCTATGCCTATCGTGAATATCTTTATCCCCTCTTCGGCCGCACGGCGCGCCGCATCGAGTGCATCGGCATCGTGGGTTTCGCCGTCGGTGATGAGAATTATCGCGCGGCTGCGCTCGCTGTCGCCCGCAAACGACAGCATAGCCGTAGACAGTGCCTTGCCTATCGCCGTTCCCTGCTCCGACACGAGCGACGGCGATATGCGCTTGGCGAAGGCTTTGGCCATACGGTAGTCGGACGTTACGGGCAGCTGCACTTTTGCCTCGCCCGCGAAGACCACCACGCCCACACGCTCCTGATGCAGGCCGTCGAACAACTTGTCTATGGCGTATTTCGTCCGTTCCAGTCGGCTCGGTTCGAAATCTTCGGCCAGCATCGAATTGGAGACATCGACCGCAATCATCATTTCGACCCCCTTGCTCTTCTCCTCGCGCAGTTTCGAGCCGAACTGGGGACGGGCTGCGGCGAGTACCGCGAGCGTAAGTGCCGTAAGGAAAAGTATGAATTTGAAGTTGTTGCGGGCTACGGAGACGTCGGGCATCAACTGCCGCAATGTCTCGATATTGCCGAAGCGTGCCAGACGTCTGCGGCGTCGGAACATAGCGAACACATATATCGCCACTGCTGCGGGCACCGCCGCAAGCAGATACAACAATTCGGGATTTGCAAAACGGAACATATCAGGGTATTCGTTTCAATATCAATGTTTTCATCAGGAATTCGAGCGCCAGAGCCGCCAGTGCCCACAGTACGAAGACGAGGTACTCCTCGTGCAGCACGGTGAACTGCGTAACCTCGACCTTGCTCTTTTCGAGCGTATCTATTTCGTCGTATATCTCCTTGAGTTTCTGCTTGTCCGTCGCGCGGAAATACTTGCCGCCCGTCTCGTCGGCTATGGTTTGCAGTATCTTCTCGTCGATTTCGACCTCGACCTCTATGAAGGTCTGGTTGCCGAACATATCCACTGCGGGATAGGGCGCCTTGCCGCGCTTGCCCACGCCGATAGTGTAGACGCGGATGCCGTAATCCTTGGCTATCTGTGCCGCCGTGAGGGGCGAAATCTGGCCGCGGTTGTTCACGCCGTCCGTGAGCAGTATTATGACCTTGCTGCGGGCGTCGCTCTCGCGCAGGCGGTTTATCGACGTGGCCAAACCGTTGCCTATGGCCGTGCCGTCCTCGATGATGCCGCTGCGGATGCGCGACAGAAGCGTCTGCAATGTCCCCTGGTCGGTCGTCAGAGGGCTTTGCGTCAGCGACTCGCCCGCGAAGACCACCAAACCTATGCGGTCGGTCGGTCGGTCGGCGATGAACGACGCCGCAACCTCCTTAGCGGCCGTTATGCGGTCGGGCTTGAAGTCACGTGCGAGCATCGACGTCGAAACATCGACAGCCATTACTATATCGATACCCTCGGCATCGGTCCGTGAGTTGTGCTCGGCCGATTGCGGACGTGCCAATGCGATGATTATCAATGCTACGGCTATGCAGCGCAATGCGAACGGCACGTGGCGGAGGTAGTATCTCGCCGTGCGCGGCGCGCGGCGTACGGTATCGACGGTCGAGACATCGACAGCCGCCCCGCCCTGCATCGTGCGGTAGACGTAATATGCCGTCATCGGCACCAAAACCGTGAGCAGCCAAAGTATATGCGGATGTGCGAATTGCATAATATTATGGATAGCTGTATAAAACTTTACGCCAAATCGATTTTAATCACCCGTCCTCTCTTCTGTCGGTCGTGTTGCTCGCGGCGAAGCCGCGTTTACAGATTTGACCCACCCCCGCACCCCCGCCTCAGGCAGGGGCTTAGGGTGAAACCCGCAAGGAAAACAGGGTTTTAGAATAACGTTAGTGAAAATATGTAATCGTCATCTTACTAAAACATCGTTTTTACCAAATCACATTCGTTTACCAGTTTTTCGAGCTGCGGACGATAACGCCCTGCTTCTCCTTCACCTTCTCTTGGGTCTTGTCCTCTTGAGCCTGTATGGCTTCCAGCATAGCCTCCTGCTGCTCGGGCGAAATGCCGCTCTGCGACTGACGGGAGTCGTCTCCCTGCTTATCATCTTGCCCGCCATTATCGTCTTGTCCGTCGCGGTCGTCATCCTGCCCGCTATTCTGTTGCTTGTCATCGCCCTGACTATCACGGTCATCATTCTGCCCGTTATCGTTATTGTCCTTGCCGTCGCCCTGTTGCTTGTCTTTGTCCTGCTGCCCGTCCTGCTTGTCGTCCTTGTTATCCTTGTCGTCTTGGTTCTCCTGATTTTGCTGCTGCTCCAGCAACCGCTTGGTATAGGCGTAGTTGTATTTCGCCTCCATATCGGACGGGTTGAGCCTGAGCGAGTTTTTGTAGCTTTCGAGCGCCTCCTGCAACTTCTTCTGCATAAACTGCGTATTGCCCAGATTGAAGAACGCTTCGGCACGCTCCGTATCGGTACGGGTCGAGTCGGCCGCCGCGCGCATCATCGTCTGCTCGGCCTTGTCGTAACGCTCCGAGCGGAAAAGGGCGTTGCTCAGATTATATGTCGCTTCGAAGTTGTTCGGCGCCGCTTCCAAAGCCCGCGTATAGCTGTCCACGCTCTTTTCGTAACGTTCGCGGCCGAACTGGCGGTTGCCCTTCCGCACCAACGACCGCTCGGGAAGGCTCTGCGCCGCAACTTCCGAAACGGACGCGACGAATGCGGCCGCCGCAAGGGTGAATATGAATAGCGTCCTACGCATTGTTTTCCTTCGTTAAGTTGTCCATTATCTCGTCCTCGTCGCCTTCGGTCGGTTCGACCTCCTTGGTCTCCTCGACGAAGTAATAGGCCTTGTCGTATGCGGCCTCGTTCTGCTCGGCATCGGGCTCGAACTTCGCGAACTTGGCCAAATCGGCATCGCGCAGCACCGTCGCGAGGTCTATCGAACTCTTCTTCGGCATCTCAATATCGCGTACGGCATCGACTATCTCGTCCGTAGTCATCTCCATAGCGCCTATGCCGTAACGCCCCGAAAGATATGTACGCAGGATGTCCGACAGCCCCGAGTAGTACTCCTTGTGGCGGTTGTTCTGCCATAACTTCTTGTGGTGCAGCGCTTCGAGCGCCTTTATGGCCGTAACGTGCGGCGGCAGCGGAGGTGCGGGCTTGAACATCGTCGCGAGCGACTTGCCGCGAGCCGCCAGCCAGCGGATGAGTCCGTAAACTATCGCCGCAACGAGTATCGCCGCAAGGATACCCCACAGCAGGTAGCCGCTGATTTCGCGGAACTTGAATTTCAACGTTTTTTGCGGCTTGAGGTCGAATATGGCGTGCGACGTCGAGTCTATCTGGAAGGTTCCGACATTGAGGAACAGCTCCTCGTCGCTGCGCAGCGTATCGGTGATGTTTTTGTCGGCATAGAGGACGCTCGCGGTACCCAACCCGAGCCTGCCCTCCTGGAAGGCGGCCAGAACATAGCGTTTGCGCAGCTTTATGCGACGTCCGTCGCGTTCGAGCGTATCGACGGGAGCATCCTCCACCAACTCGATGCCGCCCTTCGGGTCGGAGACGAATTCGGGAAAGGCGACGCTCTGCACGATATCCTTATCGACCTCGATAATGTATGTGAAACGGTCGCCGATCATTATGCTGTCGGGCTCGACGCGCGCCGTAACGGCTGGCGCATCGGCCGAAGCCGTTTCGACCGTCACGACGGCCGCAACGACAGAGAGATATTTCGCAAATCGGTTTTTCATCGCTGCTTGAATAGTTTTATCAGTTCGGCCACATAATCGCCGTCGGTCGAGACGGTCGCGGTATCCACGCGGTTGTGCCTGAGTATCTCCTCAACGGCTCTGCTCTGCTCCTCGTATCGCTCGGCGTAATATTCGCGAACGCGCTCCGACGAGGTATCGACCCATACCTTGCGGCCGCTCTCGGCATCGCGCATCTCGATTATGCCCACGTCGGGCAGCACCGCCTCGCGCGGATCGACGACGCGTATGCCTACTATGTCGTGCTTGCCGCTCGCGATTTTCAGCGCATCGTTCAGCGCGGTGCGGTCGCTCTGCGGATCGATGAAGTCCGAGAGGATGAATGTCGTACAGCGCTTCTTGCTCACGTTGGTGAGAAAGCGCAGCGCCTCCGACAACGCCGTGCCTTTCGATTCGGGCACGAACCCTATCAACTCGCGGATAATCATCAGAATGTGGCTCTTCCCCTTTTTCGGCGGTATGAACTTCTCGATTTTGTCCGAGAAGAATATGCAGCCAACCTTGTCGTTGTTCTGTGCGGCGGAGAAGGCCAGTACGGCGGCGATTTCGGTTATGACGTTCTTTTTCAGGCGGTCGGTCGTGCCGAACATCCGCGAACCGCTGACATCTACGGCGAGCATCATCGTCAGCTCGCGCTCCTCCTCGTAGACCTTGATATGCGGTTTGCGCGAGCGCGCCGTAACGTTCCAGTCTATGTCGCGCACGTCGTCGCCCGGCCGATACTCGCGCACTTCGGCGAATGACATACCGCGTCCGCGAAATGCCGTGTGGTACTTGCCCGCGAAAATCTCGTTCGACAATCCGCGCGTCTTGATCTCTATCTTGCGGACACGCTTCAATATGTCGTTTTCGTTCTCCTGCATTACGGAACTATGACGTTATTGAGAATGTCGGTTATTATCTCTTCGGTGGTGATGTTTTCGGCTTCGGCTTCGTACGTCAGCCCTATGCGGTGGCGCAGCACGTCGTGGCAGACGGCGCGCACGTCTTCGGGGATGACATATCCTCTGCGGCGGATGAACGCATACGCGCGGGCGGCTTTGGCCAGCGAGATGGACGCACGGGGCGAACCTCCGTAGGCAATCAGCGGTTGCAGCTTTTCGAGGTTGTACTCGGCCGGCTCGCGAGTGGCGAAGATGATGTCGATGATGTACTTCTCTATCTTTTCATCCATATAGACCTCCTCGACTACCTTGCGCGCTTTTACGATATCTTCGGGCGAAATGACCTTAGACACCTGCGGCAGACCCGTACCCGCAAGGTTCATACGCACGATGTCGCGCTCCTCCTGCTTCTTGGGATAGGATATTTTCGCTTTGAGCATAAAACGATCGACCTGCGCTTCGGGCAGGGGATAGGTACCCTCCTGCTCGAGCGGGTTCTGCGTCGCGAGCACCAGAAACGGCTCGGGCAGCTTGTAGGTCTTGTCGCCTATGGTTACCTGACGCTCCTGCATAGCTTCGAGCAGGGCGCTCTGCACTTTGGCGGGCGAACGGTTGATTTCGTCGGCCAGCACGAAGTTGGCGAACACGGGACCTTTCTTGACGGTGAAATCCTCGTTCTTCTGCGAGTAGATGAGCGTACCCACCAGATCGGCAGGCAGCAGGTCGGGGGTGAACTGTATGCGCGAGAAGTCGGCGTCCACGGCTTTGGCCAGCGTGGTTATGGCGAGGGTCTTCGCCAGACCAGGTACGCCCTCCAGAAGAATATGCCCGTTCGAGAGCAGACCTATGAGCAGCGTATCCACCAGATGCGTTTGGCCGATGATTACTTTCGACATCTCATTGCGGAGCGTGTCCACGAAGACGCTTTCGCGTTCGATGCGCTCGTTGAGTTCCTTGATGTTTATTACTTCACTCATTGCTTGTTTTATGTGTTGTTTTCGTTTGCTTACGTCTCAGTTCGCGCTTTGTCGCGGCGCTTCGATTCACACAACGTACGTTATGCAAATATATTGCGAAGATAGTAATTTTTGCGATAAATATCCAAAAAACCGTTTCTGCGCATCCGGGTGGAGGATAACTTCGCGAACGGCGGAAAAAGTTGCGCCGATATTTCGTCGGGAGTGTAATTGTTGTTATTTTTGCGACGATTATGGAGTCGAAGGAGTCGAAAATATTGGAGGGGCTGAACGAAGCCCAGCGCGCTGCCGTCATCGATTACGAGTCGCCGTCGCTCATCATCGCGGGTGCGGGGTCGGGAAAGACGCGCGTGCTCACCTCGCGCATAGCGTATATGATAGAGCAGGGCGTAGCCCCGTTCAACATCCTCGCGCTTACGTTTACGAACAAGGCCGCCGAACAGATGCGCGAGCGTATCGAGGGTATGATCGGCGGCAGGAGCCGCTACATACGTATGGGAACATTCCACTCGGTCTTTTCGCGTATCCTGCGCGAGAATTGCGACCTTATAGGGTTCCCGCCGACATTCACCATCTACGAGCCGTCGGATGTCAAGAACCTTATCAAGACCATCGTGCGCGAGCTCAAGTTAGACGACAAGAAATACACTCCCAACGCCATAGCCTCGCGCATATCCTATGCCAAGAACTGCCTGATAACGGCGGCGGCATACGCGGGCAACGCCTCCTATGCGGCCGAAGACCGTCAGAAACAGGTGCCCGAGTTCGGAAACATCTACGACATATATTGCCAACGGTGCAAACGTAACGGCGCTATGGATTTCGACGACCTGTTGTTGCAGACCAATATCCTGCTGCGCGACCGCCCCGAAGTACTGGCGCGTTATCAGGAGTTGTTCCGATATATTCTGGTCGATGAGTATCAGGATACCAACTATGCGCAGTACGTCATCATCCGCCGCCTGTCGCAGAACCACTCGCGCGTATGCGTCGTGGGCGACGATGCGCAGTCGATATACTCGTTCCGCGGTGCGAAGATAGAGAACATATTGAGCTTCAAGCGCGACTATCCCGACGCCAAAATCTTCAAACTCGAACAGAACTACCGCTCGACGCGAACCATAGTCGAAGCCGCCAATTCGGTAATCGTCCACAACTCGAAACGTATGGAGAAGAACTGCTTTTCGGAGGGCGACAAGGGCGCTCCCGTGCGTCTGTTCCGTGCGTATACCGACCGCGAGGAGGCCGAAACGGTCGTTTCGGACCTGCGCGACAAGGTGCGTGCGGCGGGTGCCGAGTGGAGCGAGGCTGCGATACTGTATCGCACGAACAACCAGTCGCTCGTGCTCGAAGAGGCTCTGCGGCGCAAAGGTATACCGTACCGCATCTACAAGGGCAACTCCTTCTACGACCACAAGGAGATAAGGGATATGCTCGCATATCTGCGCCTTATAATCAATCCCCGCGACGACGAAGCCTTCAAGCGCATAGTGAACTATCCCGCACGCGGCATAGGCGACACGACGGTCGAGCGCATCGCGCAGTTGGCCGCCGAACAGGGCGTCTCGATGTGGGAGGCCGTTGATACGCTCGTGGCCGAGACGGCTGCGGCACCCGCGCAGGATGCCGTAAAGAAAGCCATCGCCCGCAAGGCTGCCGACTTCGTCGGGATGATACGCTCGCTGTTGCTGCTGCGGGTGGAAAAGGAGCTGTACGACTTCGGTATGGAGGTGGCCGCGCGGTCGGGATTGCTCGGAACGTTGCGTGCCGAGAATACGCCCGAAGCGCAGAGCGCCGTGGACAATATCGAGGAGCTGCTCAATACGATGCAGCTCTTCAAGGAGCAGCGCGATGCCGAGATACGCAACGGAGAGCGCGAAACGGACGACAAGGCGACTATCGAAGAGTGGCTGCAGAACGTGATGCTTACGACCGATATGGACAACGATGACCCCGACGACAAGCACAAGGTTACGCTGATGACCGTCCATTCGGCCAAAGGACTGGAGTACGGATATGTCTATGTCGTGGGTATGGAGGAGAACCTCTTCCCCTCGCTGAGAGCTATGGAGACCGTAGACGGGCTCGAAGAGGAGCGGCGTCTCTTCTACGTGGCGCTGACGCGTGCCAAATGCGAAGCTACGCTGTCGTTCGCCGAGATGCGTTTCAAGTGGGGTAATATGGAGTTCTCGCATCCGAGCCGTTTTCTCGGGGAGATAGACCCGAAATATGTCGAAGCCGATTTCGACCTCGAAGTGCTTAAGGCACGTCCTGCCGCAAGCGCCAACGACGATGACGACGGGAAAGGGGCGGCCATAGACGAATTGCGCCGTCGTTTCGACATCCGTTATCAACAGAAATCGCAGAACGACACGGGAGCGGGTTTCAGACAGGGTGGTTCCGCTTCGGGTTTTCAGCCGCGCGGCCAGCGGCAGGGATTTGCGACCAAAGGTGCGGGCGGTTACGGTTCGGGACGGTTCGGCGCTCAGAACCGCTCGGGGTACAACGGCCCTGCGGGGACGGGATACGGTAATTCGGGTTCGGCATCCGACGGGTTCGGCGGCTACGGACATACGTCGCGCAACTTCGGCGGAGAACGGAAAGGCGGAGGAATGCCGAGTTACGGCGGGCGTCCCGTAGTCGCTCCTCCGAAAACATCTGCCGACGGAATGCGCAGCGTAGGCATACGGCGTGCCGCATCGGCGTCTGCTGCGGAGGGCGGAACGGCAAACGACGGAATAGCGGCTTCGCAGGCGGTCTCGAATTGCGGATATGCGGTCGGCGACCGTGTCGAACATCCTAAATTCGGTGTCGGCATAATCAACCGCATAGAGGTACTCGCCGCCGACTGCAAACTGATAGTCGAATTCAGCGGTTTCGGCGAAAAAACGCTGCTCGCCAAGTTCGCCAAACTGAAGAAACTGTAAAACGCATATCTATATGACTATAAGACAACGATACGACGGCGTCATCGGGTGGTTCTCCGATAATATGCCCGTCGCCGAGAGCGAATTGCGTTACTACTCGCCTTACCAGCTGCTTGTGGCTGTCATACTGTCGGCACAATGCACCGACAAGAGGGTCAATATGACTACGCCCGCACTTTTCGAAGCCTATCCTACGCCGCAGGCTATGGCCGAAGCGACGCCCGAGGAGATATACAAATATATAAAAAGCATATCCTATCCCAACAACAAGGCGAAGAATCTGGCGGGAATGGCGCGTATGCTGTGCTCGGAGTACGGCGGCGAGGTGCCGAGCGATCTGGATGCCTTGCAGCGCCTGCCGGGGGTCGGACGCAAGACGGCGAATGTCGTGGGTGCCGTACTGTGGAACAAGGAGGTTATGCCCGTGGACACGCACGTGTTTCGCGTGTCGGCCCGTATAGGCCTGACACGCAATGCGAAAACCCCGTATCAGACCGAGCTGCAATTAGAAAAGAACATCCCTTCGGCACTGCTCCCGAAGGCGCATCACTGGCTTATTCTCCACGGCCGTTATGTCTGCACGGCTCGTTCGCCTAAGTGTTCGGAATGCGGTATTTCGGCGTGGTGTCGTTATTTTTCGACTCTAAAGTGAATTTTGTAATCGATTTAACACTATCTTTGCCGATGTATACGTTAAGAGATTCAAGTAATATAGAATAAAAAAGATGTTTATGAAAAAATTGTTTGGGATTTTGTTGTGCGGATTGGCACTGACGGCATTCACCGCCTGCGGCGACGACGGTACCGTAAATAACGGAGAAATCAACAACAAGGGCCTTATAGAGAAAAGCTGCGATGATTTCGAGGAGATTTCCGGTGAACAGCAGGAGTTCAAGGTTACCATAAAGACCGACGGCGAGTGGAAAGCGCGCCTTTCGCAGACGAAGTTCGTCTCGCTGAAAGAGGGTTCCGCAAGCGGTGCCGAAGGGGAGAGCGAAATCGTTATGGTGTTCACGGAAAACGGCTCGGATGCCGCACGTTCCGTTACGTTGTCGGTAACGGTCGGCAATAACAAGTCGGTTACGGTTTGCCGCGTCACGCAGCGCTCCATCTCTGCCAAGGGGACCGATGCCCAGGTGAACAGGGAGTTTACGTGGCCTCGGCTCGATCAGATGTACTTGTGGAATGCAGATTTACGTAAGTACGTGACTCCCGATTATAATATGGCATACGATGAATTCCTCGAAGATGTAATAGACAAATTGCGTAATGTCAATATTCAAGACCCTATAAATGCCAAAGACGGATACTGGTACCCTTCGCGCGATGTTCCTGAGGCGGATAGAGAATGGGTATTTTATTCGAATATTTCCAGAACTCCCGTAGCATCATCGTCATCAGTGGCGCAATCGGCCGTTACGCGTGCCGTTAAGGCCGAGGTATTGGGCTTCGGTATATGGGCAGACATTTGGGGACTTGACAATTCTTCCGTATGTTTCCCGGTACTGTGGGTATATCCCGGTTCTCCGGCGGCCCAAATGGGGATTAAACGCGGAGATATTATATATAAGGTCGATGGCGCGAGATTGCTTGAAGCTAACAATGCTTGGCAAACACCGTATGTGGAATTGTGCGGTAACCATATGTCACAAGGCAAACGTACCGTTACGATGCTCGAATTCACTGCCGATGATAAGATAACGGACGGTGCGTCCTATACTTTGAATTCAGGTAATTATTACGAGACACCTGTCGTTTTCAACGCTGTTTTAACGAATGCTGACAAGACTCGCAAAGTCGGATATGTCGTTTATAACTCTTTCGAAAGCGCTTACGACTCCGATTTGAAAGACGTATTCGATAAATTCAAATCCAACAATATTACCGATGTTATCGTCGATCTTCGTTACAACGGCGGCGGTGAAGTTTCGTCGGCAAAGGTTTTGTGCAGTATTTTGGGTGGTTCGGCCTGCTTAGGCAATGTTTTCGAATACTATCGTTACAACGATGAGCGAATGCAGGCGGCAGGATATAACAAGAACGATTATAAAACGTGGAGAAAAGAGATGTTCGACGAAACTTTAGCCTCTTCCTACGGTTTTAATTTCGATAAGATTTTTATTATCGGAACATATGGTACCGCATCTGCTTCCGAACTTACAATCAATGCGTTGCGAGGTATCGGCAAGAATGTCGTATTGGTCGGCGACCCGACTAACGGTAAGGATGTCGGTATGGAGGTTCTTCCTGCCGTTCTCAACGGGTATCAGTATTCGTTGGCGGCGATTACGTTCCAGTCATACAACAGCAAGGGAGAGTCCGATTATGATAATGGCTTTACTCCTGATGTGAATTTCGCGTCGCTTACTCAAGGTAATCACCCGTTGGATTATTACCTGCCTATGGACTGGGGGCTTGCAGAGGATGGGACTCTGGAGAACGGACTGTATATTGCTCTTAATTACGGTGTATTTGCCGGTTCGCAAACAGCGTCTATGCCTAAGCGCATGTCTATGCCAAGACGTTTCGCATTGGAAGGAGTGAAGAAGTTTGCGATTCCTGAAAAATTGCGTGATTTCCGCAAGACAAATATGTATATGGATTATCAGGAGGATTATAAATAATTCGTATATATTGCAGTAGAAAAAGAGAGGGACGGGGTTTGCGTTCCTCTCTTTTTCTGTTCGGGGCTGCTTTCGGATACTCCTGCCTGCAAAACCGCAAACAGGGTTGTTTCTGCACTCGATTTTCGCACTTTGGCTTACGCCGAAGATACTCCCGCTCGGTAATGCCCAAATAAATTTGGCATTGCTCTCGCTTATTCGTATCTTTGACTTTGTCGAAGATACTCCGCCTCGGCATAATCAAGCTGACGCTTGTTTCTGCGCTCGACTTTTCGCCCTTTGGCTTGCGCCGAAGATACTCCGCCTCGGAAAAAATGCAAGCAAGCATGCTTTTTTCTCTCGGCTTATTCGTATCTTTGACTTTGTCGAAGATACTCCGTCTCGGCATAATCAAGCTGACGCTTGTTTCTGCGCTCGACTTTTCGTATCTTTGCGGACAAATGGGCAGACAAATCACAACACTTTCATTGGGTACCGACCCGCTTTCACGACTGCTTCCGAGATATGCCGTTCCCGCGATTATCGCAATGACATCGACATCGCTGTTCAACATCATCGACAGCGTTTTCATCGGTCACGGGGTGGGTGCGCTGGCCATATCGGGTATGGCCCTGACGATGCCTATAATGAATGTGGCGTCGGCTTTCGGCTCGCTCGTGGGCGTAGGTGCCGCTGCCGTCACCTCTATACGTTTGGGCCAGGGCAACAAACGGTCGGCCGAACATATCCTCGGGAATGTCATCCTGCTCAATGTGGTTATAGGTCTGACGATAGGTATCCTCGGACTGGTATTCCTCGACGATATTCTGTACTTTTTCGGCGCGAGCGACCGCACCGTCCCGTATGCGCGCGATTTTATGCACGTCATACTTGCGGGAAATGTCATCACGCATCTGTATCTGAGTCTCAATGAGATGCTGCGAGCCTCGGGCTATCCGCAAAAATCGATGCACATAATGCTTATTTCGGTGGCCGTCAATTGTGTGCTCAATCCGCTGTTCATCTTCAAATTCGGATGGGGTATCCGCGGATCGGCCTGTGCGACGGTTATCGCGCAAACGGTCGCGCTTTCCATATCGCTGCATCACTTTATGCGCCCCGACAGTTTCCTCAGGTTCAAGCGGGGAATTTTCCGTTTCGACGGACGGATTGTCGGCAGCATCATATCTGTCGGTTTGGCGCCCTTTCTCGTGAATATTTGCACGTCGATAGTGGTGATTTTCGTAAACAAGGCGCTGAAAACCTACGGCGGCGACCTGAATATCGGCGCTTACGGAATCATCAACCGTGTGGTTATGCTGTTCCTGATGGTCGTGTTCGGACTCAATCAGGGGATGCAGCCCATAGTGGGCTACAATTACGGGGCTAAACAATACGATCGCGTACTTAAGGCGTTGAAAATTACTATCATATGCGCCGTGTGCGTGACGACCGCAGGATTCCTCGTAAGCCGCCTGCTGCCGCGTCAGGTAGCTATGTTGTTCGTCGGCGGCGATGATGCCGATGCTGCCGAGATGATAGATGCCGTTGCGTACGGAATGCGATATGTGATGATAATGTTCTGGGCCGTGGGATTTCAGGTGGTGACCGGAAATTTCTTCCAATATATTGGCAAGGCCAAACGGGCGATACTTATTTCGCTGACGAGACAGATGCTGTTCCTCGTGCCGCTGCTTATCGTACTGCCGCCGAAGTTGGGTGTTCTCGGCGTGTGGATCTCGATGCCGATTGCCGACTCGATGTCCATAATCCTTGCTGCGACGCTGCTGTTTTTCCAGATACGCAGACTGCGGCGTTCGCCCGACGAGGAGAAGAGCATATGAGTGCGGAAACCGTATGGCGGCATATCGAACCGACCGTAACATAAAAAGGGTCTGTCGGATAAGTCCGACAGACCCTTTTTTATCTTCGATGCGATCAGAATCCTAACTTTTGCCGTATCTCGGTCGGAACGGCGTTTTTATTCACCATAATCGATATGGTCTTATATTCCGCGAACGGCCGCGAGAAGTAGTAGTAACCTCCGTATGGCGGACGTACGTCCCACGAGTTCTTGACCTTGTAATAATTGTTGCCGTTCTGGTCGGTGGCGGTGCCTATGATTACCATACCGTGGTCGTCGGTAGTCTCGTAGTTGTCGAATGCCTCCTGGCGCATCTGCTGCGTTATTTTCTTTTCCTTGCGCGGCTTGTCGAAACTGTACAGGGCATCCTCCTTCTCCTTGTCGGTCAGTTTGCCCCAACGCTCGGCCTCCGTGCCGCTCATACTCTCGACATCGGCTTCGGGTATGATGCCTATGGCTTTCGTACGGCTGAACCCGCGCTCGCTGACATCCGTAGCCCACTCTACCGAATAGTCGTTGGCAAGGGCGTTGTCTATGACGGCCATCATCTCGTCGAGGGGAACGTTGTATATCGTGTCCCACGCCCAGTTGTCGGGCACCTCGATGATGAATTTCGTGTAGAAAGGATGGTGCGTGAACGATCCGATGCTCACGTAGTCGTCGATGTTTATCGGCAGCGATTCGGCGAACGATTGCGGCGTGTACTCCTTGCCCTTATATGTGAACTTTTCGGGACGCACGCCGAAATAGGAGTCGAGGATGGCGTTCAGCCCGTTCTGCCACGCGGTCGTCAGCTTCTTGTTCGGGTTTCTGATTATCGCATCGACGTATGCTTTCAGTACGGCATCTATCTCGTTGAAATGAGGTTTGTCGGTGCCGTAATTTAACCCTCGGTATACCTCTTCGGGAACGATTCCGTAATTGCGGATGCCGTTTATCACGTCGTGGCTCGCACCGCCGACCGCGAAATTGAGGCTGCCGTGCAGACGGACGTATTTTACCGCCTTCTCGAAGTAGATGTTGCGCACTATCCACATCTCCGAGAGATCGAGCTCTTCGCCACCGGCGCGCATTATTTCGTTCTCGAGAAACGATAGAGCCGAGAAGCACCAGCAGGTGCCGCTGCGGAACTGGTTCTTGACGGACGTGGTCTTTACGAGTTTGCCGTCGGTGAATTTGTAGCCTTTGTCGGCGTAGGCCGAGAGCGTAAGCCCTGCGGCGAATAACAGTATAAGGGTCAGTCGTTTCATAATATTCATTTTCGGTAATTGTATACCGACCTTGCACTAAATGGGTTTTATGACCTTTTCGGTAAACCGAACGACAAAGCGAAGTCTACTTCGGCGTCGCCACGGCGGGAAAAGGTTTTATTTTTTGCTGTTGTTTATTATGTTCACGCACTCGTCGAGCGTAATCGTCTCGGGCTTGACGCCTTTTGGCAGACGGTAGTTCTTGCCCTTGCTTGCGATGTAAGGGCCGTACTTCCCGTTTTTGATTACGATGTCGGGGTTCTCCGCGAACGTTCGCAGCGGGGTGTTTGCCGCCGCGATCTGTGCCTTGTGCGTTTCGAGCAGCTCGACCGCGCGGTCGTATGTGATGCCGTACGGGTCGTCCTGCTTGGCGAGCGATGCGAACACCTTGCCGTGACGTACGTATGCGCCGTACCGTCCTATGCCGACCACCAAATCCTCGTCGCCGTACTTTCCCAAATTGCGGGGCAGTGCGAACAGCTCCAATGCCTCTTCGAGTGTCAGAGCCTCGATAAGCTGCCCTTTCTTGAGGGATGCGAAGCGCGGTTTTTCGCCCTCGGCCCCTTCGATTTCGACCATCGGGCCGTAGCGGCCGATGCGCGCCTTGACCGTGTGCCCCGTTGCGGGGTCGGTGCCGAGTATGCGTGTCTGGCTCGTCTTGTCGGCCTGCGTGCCTATGGCGTGTTCGACCATCTCGTGGAACGGAACGTAGAAATCGCCTATCATCTTGTTCCACGTGATGTCGCCGTCGGCTATGCGGTCGAACTCCTTCTCGACGTCGGCCGTGAAATTATACTCCAGAATCGGCGCGAACTGCGCTTCGAGATAGTCGTTTACAATCATTCCCACATCCGTCGGCGCCAGTCGGTTCTTTTCGGCTCCGTAATTTTCGGAGAGAACTTTCTGGGTTATCTTGTTACCTGCGAGCGTCAATTGCGTATAGTTGCGTTTGCGCGGCTCCTTGCTCTGCTTCTCGACATATCCGCGGTTGATGATGGTCGTAATCGTGGGGGCGTATGTCGATGGGCGGCCGATCCCCAACTCTTCGAGACGTTTTACGAGCAGCGCTTCGTTGTAACGCATCGGCGGAGTCGAGAAACGCTCCGTGGCCGTGATGCTGCGGG
Source organism: Alistipes sp. (assembly GCA_017937125.1). Taxonomy (GTDB): domain Bacteria; phylum Bacteroidota; class Bacteroidia; order Bacteroidales; family Rikenellaceae; genus Alistipes. Next base: position 25,649 of record JAGBEH010000003.1, read on the forward strand.
GTGAGACGATGTCTCCTGCCGTAAGTTTCGGCAGCATACCGCTCTGCTCGCCCTGCTCCTCCTCGGTCGATTCGGAGTAGAGACGCAGGAATCCGTCGAAACGAACGACCTCGCCCGTTGCGACGAAACGGGCGTCGTTGCCCGAGCAGGAGATGTCCGCCGTCGTGCGGTCGATGTCGGCCGCGACCATTTGCGAAGCTACCGTGCGTTTCCATATCAGTTCGTAGAGCTTCTTCTCGGCGGCCGTGCCCTCTATCGTGCGCCGCTCGATATACGAGGGGCGTATGGCCTCGTGCGCCTCCTGTGCCCCCTTGCTGCGGGTGGTGTAGTTGTGCGCATTGGAGTATTTCTCGCCGAAGAGCGAGGTTATCTCCTCCTTGCACTGCGAGATGGCTAACTTCGACAGGTTCACCGAGTCGGTACGCATATATGTTATGAGACCCTGTTCGTAGAGATGCTGGGCTACGGACATAGTTTGCGACACGGACATTCCGAACTTGCGTGCCGCCTCCTGCTGCAACGTCGATGTGGTGAACGGCGGTGCGGGGTAGCGTTTGGTAGGTTTCTCCTCGCAGATCTCGACGCGGAATTGCGCGCCCTTGCAGCTGTCGAGGAACGCTTCGGCCTCCTGTTCGGCAGCGAACTTGCGCGATACTTCGGCCTTGAATGCCGTGCCGTCGGCAGTGAGGAACTGCGCCGCGATGCGGAACGAAGGGGTGGATTTGAAAGCGATGATTTCGCGTTCGCGCTCGACTATGAGACGCACGGCGACGCTTTGCACGCGTCCTGCCGAGAGGGCGGGGCGTACCTTTTTCCAAAGGACGGGCGAAAGTTCGAAACCTACGAGTCTGTCCAAAACGCGGCGCGCCTGCTGGGCATTCACGAGGTTCATATCCACCGTACGCGGGTTTTTGATAGCGTCGAGTATGGCGTTCTTCGTGATTTCGTGGAAGACTATTCGCTTGGTTCTGTCTACTGGCAGTCCGAGCACTTCGGCCAGATGCCACGCTATGGCCTCTCCTTCGCGGTCTTCATCGGATGCGAGCCACACGGTTTTGGCCGCTTTCGAGAGTTTTGCGAGTTCATCCACGACTTTGCGCTTGTCCGCCGGAATCTCATAGACGGGCTCGTATCCGTTTTCGAGATTTATGCCCAAATCCTTTTTCGACAGGTCGCGTATGTGTCCGAAGCTCGATTTGACCATATAGTCTTTACCCAGAAATTTTTCTATGGTTTTGGCCTTTGCCGGGGACTCTACAATTACTAAATTTTCCTGCATTGTTTACGTTATGTTTCGAACGACGAAACCTAAGCGTGCGACTTAGGTTTCGAGGGTTTTCATATTTCCGGTGTGTTATTTTATCATCGTATACGTGAGTTCGATTTTCATCGAAGCCGCATTGGCCGCATCTTCCATACCCTGTACCTTCGAGCGGTCGAACGTATAGAGATTGTACGCTTCGGGTGCGAGATAGAGCGTTCGTGCGGTGTACTTTTCGTCGGCGGAGTCGAACGTGAATCTGTAATTCCCGTCACCCGCATTTTCGGCTTTGCCGTTGTTCACGAGCCAGTCGATGTAGTTCTTGAGGCGCTGCATATAGCTCGAAATGTCCATTACGTAGCAGCACCAGCTGCGGTTTATGTTGCCGCCGTATGCCAACGTGGTGCTGTACTGCGTCTCGTAGAGATAGTTGTAGTCGGCGATAGGTATCAGCGAGCCGTAATCCGTATACAGTCCCAGCCGCTTTACGGATGCGTCGAGCAGCGGCGTCATAACCGACGGGTCGAGCAATGTCCAGTCGTAATCGGCCTTTTCGAGATAGACATAGAGCCGCGCCTGATTTATGGAGGCATAGCGGAATTCGTCTTCGATACTTATCTCGTGCAATTCGTTCAGGAAGTCGTCCGTAAAGTGGATTTCCGTCACGGGACCGCCCATTCCGGCGATATATCCCGTGGCAGACCGTGTGTGCGACTGCCGGTTCTCCTCCTGCGTCTTGTCCTTGTCGTCGGTCATCGATGCCGATGCCAGAACGCTCGAACCCGAGAAGTCGTGCTCGACGGAGTTTATGGAGGTGTTGCCGACCTTCGTCGCATACTGGTCGTAGAAATGGTACTGCATCGAAACCGTATCCTTGATGAGCATAGGCTCGTCGGGATTGCGGTTACGCCCCAGAAGATAAAGGCCCGACGATGACAGGTCGGTTGCGTACACGGCACCCTCCTTGTCATTCGGCAGGTTTTCTACAGGCTTGATATACAGTCCTTTGAATTTCTCTATCCACTTTTCGTCATCCTTGTATATCTCCGTGTCGTCGGCATATCCGTCCCAGTCGGCCGAATTGTCTTCGACGAGCATAAGCCGCTTGACGAAATCCCATGTGGCCCCTGCGGCCGACAGATCGGCAGGCTTCATCGTTACGGCCGTCGAGGTCGTGTATATGCCGTTCGCCTGATCGGGAAAATCGAATGTGAACAGCAGTTTCGACGGGTCGTAGAGTTTCGACATATCGTGGTTGATATATGCGACTTTCGTTTCGTCGCTGCTGCTTCCGCCGCCCGTTTCGCCGTCGTCCGTGTCTTCGGACATAGTATCCTCCAATGCCGTGAGTACCTCATACACTTCGTAGTGCTGTACATACGTCGTGTCGCCCGCGAATGCGGAAACGGATATGAGCAGCTGCATAGAGTCGAAAATAGGCATATATCCGAATCCCTCCTTCTCTATCTCCGACATAAACAGAAACTCCGAAGCGAAGCCTGCGGTACGTTTCCCGAAGATGCCGTCGGGGTCGTTCTGAATGCCGATATATCCCGTTTGCAGGTTGGACGAGACGATCGAGTCGGTTCTGTAGAGCGTGGTTTCGAATATGTTGCGCCCATCGACGGTAATGTATTTTTTCGTCTCGCTGTCGTATTTTATCACCTTGCCGCCTTCGAACTTCTTGTGGCGCATTTCCATCCGTTGGTTTTCGGGGATGAATTCGAAGCCGAGGGTCGTGTCGCGGTCGGTCGTACACCCCGACAGGACGGCCGAGGACGCAAAGATCGTCGCACACAATATCTTGACTGTTCGGAACAAGCTGCTATAACTCTTCATAAAAACGGTTGTAATTGTCGAAAAATCCCTCTTCGTCGGGCGAGCGGTATTCGAGCACCGGTTTGCCGCTGTCGCGGGCTATCTGCAATATGCGCCCATCGACATCGGGCGATGCTATCGCTATGCCGTCCGCATAACCGATAACGAAACGATAGAGATTTTCGTATGAAGGGTCATCGATAATCGGCAGATTTTTGTCTTTTATCCCCTCGTTCTCGACCTTCTGGCGCAGCCCGCTGTTGAGCGGTGTGTCGAAACGGTCGTCGTAGAGCGACAGGACTATCTTCACGTTGCGGAATATGGGGTCGTCGTTGAATATCTTTTTCAGGTATATCGGGACGATGGTCGAGAACCAGCCGTGGCAGTGTACCACCGTGGGTGTCCAGTGCAGTTTCTTCACCGTTTCCAGTACGCCGCGCGCGAAGAAGACCATTCGTTCGTCGTTGTCGTCGAACTCCTTGCCGTCGTTGTCGGTCAGTACGGCCTTGCGTGCGAAATAGTCGTCGTTGTCGATGAAGTAGATCTGGATACGGGCCGACGGAATCGACGCCACCTTGATTATCAGCTGGTGGTCGTTGTCGTCGATGATCAGGTTCATACCCGAAAGACGTATCACTTCGTGGAGCTGGTTGCGGCGTTCGTTTATGCAGCCGTAGCGGGGCATAAACGTACGTACTTCGTTTCCGCGCTCCTGCATAGCCTGCGACAGCGAGCGGCACAGCCGTGATTCTTCGCTCTCGGGCAGGTAAGGCGTGATCTCCTGACACACGTAAAGTATCCTGTTGTTTGCCATCGCCGGAAAAGTTTATTGTGAAAGTTAGCGCAAGTTGCGGGCAAAACCAAATTCAGGCTCTGTTTTGCCTGCCGCCGCGGGCTTTGTACGATTTATTCTACAAATATAATGAATTTTTCTTAAATTCTAAAGGATGAGCATCGCATCGCCGTAGGTGCCGAAGCGATAACCCTCCGCCTTTGCCGTTTTGTAGGCTTCGGTTACCAAGTCGTAACCGCCGAATGCCGCGACCATCATCAGCTGCGTGGAATACGGCAGGTGGAAGTTGGTCACCATAGCATCCGCCACCGAGAAGTCGTACGGTTGGAAAATGAACTTGTTGGTCCATCCTTCGGCCGCATTTATCATTCCGTTCGTCGATACTACGGTTTCGAGCGTCCGCATTACCGTCGTACCTATCGAGACAATCTTATGCCCCTCCCGTTTGGCCGTATTCACGGCGTCGGCGGCCTCTTCGGTTACGAAGAACTGCTCGGAGTCCATTTTGTGCTTCGACAGGTCCTCGACGTCCACCGTGCGGAAGTTGCCCAGTCCGACGTGCAGAGTGATGAAAGCGCTGTCCACGCCCTTGATCTCCATACGCTTGAGCAGGTGCTTCGAAAAGTGCATACCTGCCGTGGGGGCAGCTACGGCTCCCTCCTTGGAGGCGAAAATCGTCTGGTAGCGTTCGGCGTCTATCGGTTCTACCTTCTCGCGCACCCACCGCGGGAGCGGAGTCTCGCCCATACGGTAGAGCGTCTCCTTGAACTCCTCGTAGGGTCCGTCGTAGAGAAACCGCAGCGTGCGGCCTCGCGAGGTGGTGTTGTCTATCACCTCGGCACCCAGAATGTCGTCCTCGCCGAAATAGAGCTTGTTGCCGATGCGTATCTTGCGTGCGGGGTCTACCAGTACGTCCCACAGACGCAGTTCGCGGTTCAGCTCGCGCAGCAGGAATATCTCGATTTCGGCACCCGTCTTCTCCTTGTTGCCGTACAGACGTGCGGGGAACACTTTGGTGTCGTTGAAGACGAAGAGGTCCTTTTCGTCGAAATAGTCGAGAATCTCCTTGAAGATGCGATGCTCGATCTTGCCCGTTTTGCGGTCGAGTACCATCAGTCGCGACTCGTCACGGTTCTCGGTCGGATATTTCGCCAGCATTTCGGGCGAAAAATCGTATCCGTATTGGGATAATTTCATTGTTTATGGTGTTTTAATCTTTATTCCGCAGTACGAAAGGCCGTTTTTGAAAAACGACAATCAGATATTATACGAAAAAACGCGGTTTTTGTTTCAGTCGTTCTCGATTTTTCGTAAAAAATCATCTATCGTCATAGCGTCTTCGACCTTGTATCCGCCGCTGCGGACACGGCGCAGGGATGTGAGATATGCGCCGCTTCCGAGACTTTCGCCTATTTCGGCGGCTAACGAGCGGATGTATGTGCCCTTGCTGCAACGTACGCGTATGCCTATTTCGGGCAGTTCGCAGCGTTCGAGCCGCATCTCGTAGATGTTTATCAGAGCTTTGCGCAGTTCTATGTCTTCTCCTGCCCGTGCGAATTCGTAGGCGCGCACCCCTTCGATTTTTTTTGCGGAGTAGATCGGCGGCGCCTGCAACCGTTCGCCCGTGAGCGAGGCGAGCGTCTTCTCGACGGCTTCGCGCGTTATGTGGCCGGTGGGGTAGGTGCGGTCTACGGGGTGTTCCATATCGAAACTCGGCGTCGTGGCGCCCAGCATCAGATCGGCCGTGTATTCCTTCTCCTCGGCCTGTAATCGCTCGACCGATTTGGTAGCCTTGCCGATGCAGACGATGAGCACTCCCGTCGCCAGCGGGTCGAGCGTGCCTGCATGTCCGACCTTGATTTTGCGGTAGCCTTTGCGGCGCAGCGCGAATTTTATCTTTCGCACCACGTCCGTCGATGTCCACTCTAACGGTTTGTCTATGACGGCGACATAACCCCCTTCGAAATCCGTATGCGATGTCGTTGCGGACTCTTCCATAATCATATGAAATTGCATATTATCGAGACTATGCCCGCTATGGCGCAATAGATTGCGAACCATATGAGTTTGCCGCGTTTTACGATGCCTATCATAAATTTGCAGGCCAGACACCCCGTGACGAATGCCGCCGCAAAACCCGCGGCAACGGGTATCGCGCCTATCGTGTCGAATGAGATTCCGCCCTTTACGAGTTCGAGGAACATCTCTCCGAGAATCGGGGCCAGCACCATCAGGAACGAGAACTGCGCCACGCTCTCCTTGCGGTTGCCGAGCAGCAGCCCCGTCGCTATGGTCGAGCCCGAACGCGACAGCCCGGGCATTGCGGCTGCGGCTTGGGCGATTCCTATTATGAATGCGTCGCGGTAGGATATGGTCTCCTTTGCACGCGGACGGGCGTAGTATGCGAATGCCAACAGCAGGGCGGTCAGGAGCAGCATCGAGCCTACGACGGTCAGAATATACGGCGAGCCGAGCATCGCGTCGATGCGGTCCTTGCAGGCGAATCCGACGATGCCGACGGGTATCATCGAAATCGCGAGTTTCAGAACGTAAGCCTGTTCGTCGTTCAGCCTTATGCGGTGTTTCCGGTTTCGGTCGGAGGCGTTCGGCTCTTCGCCCTGCCTGTCGGGGATGCGCCCGAAGGAGAACATACCGCGAAGCAGCCGTACGACTTCGCCCCGCAGCACCACTATCGTGCTCAACACCGTTGCGGCGTGCAACGTAATGTCGAATGCGAGGTTTTCCTCGATTTCTACGCCTAACAACGCTTTGGCTATTTGCAGGTGGCCGCTGCTCGATACGGGCAGAAATTCGGTCAGGCCCTGAACGATGCCGAGTATTACGGCTTCGAGTGTTTCCATATGTCTTTCGGTTTGCGTGCCTCGACGGCACGGTTCGGGGTGCAAAGATAAGCAATTCGGGAACTTTATACAACTTTATATATTTGCTGGCTTTTCTTTGTCTGTCTTGCCTTTCCGACGGTTGCGTTTCGGCGGATTTTCGTATAGGCGTATTTCGGCGTGTGTCGGGGAAAAGAAAAAGAAAAAAAAGAATGCGTTCGTTCGTGCGTTTTGAAAATAAATGATACCTTTGCAAAAGTATTAACTCGAAACCTTAAAATATAATTATGGACAGACTTGAATTTTTGAAGCGATTGGGAGTCCTGACCGTCGGGGCTTCTTTTATCGGTGTGGATGTCGAGGCTGCGACTGCGGAGGCTGCCGCCGACGATGCCGTTGCGGCGAAAGATGTCGAAAAGCTCGATTTCCCGATAAAGCCGCTCGAAACCGACGTGGACAAACCCGTTACGGTGGTGATTATAGGTGCCGGCAACCGCGGCCGTACGTATGCCAAATATGCCGAGCGGTTCCCCGACGCGCTTCGGGTTGTCGGATGTGCCGATCTGAATCCCGCACGTCGCGAGGCTATGCGGAAAAAGTTCGATATCCCGTCCGAAAACTGTTTCTCGCACTTTAACGAGGTGTTCGCACGCGAGAAGATGGCCGATGCCGTAATCATATCTACGCCCGACAACCTCCATTTCGAACCTTGTATGAAGGCTTTGGCCGCAGGTTACGACGTGATGCTCGAGAAGCCTGTGGCTCCGACCGAAAAGGAGTGCAAGCAGATTCTGGCGCAGGCGCATAAATACAACCGTATCGTGGGCGTTTGCCACGTGTTGCGCTATGCCCCCTATTTCATTGCATTGAAGCAGGTGGTAGATTCGGGTGTCATCGGCGATCTGGTAAGCATCCAGCATATGGAACCCATACAGTATGCGCATATGGCACACTCGTACGTGCGCGGCAACTGGCACAGCTCGAAAGAGACTTCGCCCATCATTCTGGCCAAGTCGTGCCACGACCTCGACATTATCCGTTGGATCGTGGGCAAACCGTGCGAAACCATCGCGGCCGAGGGCTCGCTGCATCTGTTCAAGCGCGAGAATATGCCCGCGGGTGCGCCCGAGAGATGTACCGACGGATGCCCGCACGAGGCGACGTGTCCCTACTCGGCAATAGACATTTACGAGCGCAAGAAGCGCCATACGTATGTATTCGATTTGCCCCGCAAGGATCCCGCGCTCATCCACGAGAAACTGAAGACGACCGATTACGGCCGCTGCGTATTCCGCTGCGACAACGACCAATGCGACCACTATGTGGCTACGATGCGTTTTCAGGGCGGCATTACCGCAAGTTTCACTATGGACGCATTCACGCCGTGGGGCGGCCGCCGTACGAGAATTATGGGTACGCGCGGATTTATCGAGGGCGATATGAAGAAGTTCGTGGTGACCGATTTCAGAACAGGCAAGCAGAGCGTTTGGGACAAGAAGGTCAGCGAGATTCCCGAATACAAGGATGCGGGACACGGCGGCGGCGACCTCGGTGTCGTTCGCGATTTCGTCAGCGCCGTGGCGCACAAGGACGAGAGCCTGCTGTCGAGTTCTATCGACGTCTCTATCGAGAGCCACGTTATGGGCTTCAAGGCCGAGAAGAGCCGTCTGAGCAACAAGAAGGTCGCAGTGAAATAATTCGCGCAGTCTCGTAACGATACGCTCCGCCACTCGTCGAGTGGCGGAGCGTATCGTTTTCGTACGGTGTGCGGGATGTCGGAGCGCGGGCGCTCTCGGAAAACGGGGATTATTCGGCGACGGGAGCGTATCTCGGAACCAGCGATTTCATAATCAGCCAGCCGATGAGATAAGCCACCGCGCAGAATGAGAATACGATGAAATATCCTGCGTTTATCCCTTCGAAGCCCATAAATACCGTGTGCGCACGTTCGGTGTAGTCGAACAGGTATCCCGAGCCTTGGTTTATGAGGAACGAGCTGATGCCGCCCGCCATACCTCCGATGCCCGTGACCGTAGCTACGGCGTATTTCGGGAATATGTCGCCTACGGTCGAGAATATGTTCGCGCTCCACGCCTGATGCGCCGCGCCCGCTATGCCTATTATGACGACGGGTATCCACATTGATATGTGTCCGAGCGGCTGTGCCAGCAGTGTGAGCATCGGCAGGAATGCGAATATGAGCATCGCCCGCATACGCCCTTCATAGGGGTTCATCCTGAATTTCTCGATGAAGTATGTAGGCAGATAGCCGCCGAATATGGACCCCATTACTATGAGGTACAATACCCCTATGGCTATCTGGAACTTCGGGTCCGTGGATTGGAGCCCGTAGACGTTCTTCAGATACGACGGCGTCCAGAACAGGAAGAACCACCATACTCCGTCGGTCATAAACTTGCCGAGTATGAACGACCATGTCTGTCTGTATCCGAAACACTTGCGTATGGACATGCTTTTATGCGGCTTGTCCTCCTCTGCGGGTGCCGCATCGTTCCTGTCGGAGTCGATGTATGCAAGCTCCGCGGCGTTTACGCGCGGGTTGAGTTCGGGCTTGCGGTATATGTACAGCCAGAAACCCATCCATACGAATCCGAGTGCGCCGATTATCAGGAAGGCCATCTCCCAGCCGAATTCGGCGGCGAGTACTGGAATGGTAAACGGGGCGGCGAGAGCGCCTATCGTGGCGCCCGCATTGAAGATGCTCGTGGCGAATGCGCGGTCCTTCTTGGGAAAGTATTCGGCCGTGGCCTTGATCGCCGCGGGGAAGTTGCCCGCTTCGCCGAGTGCGAGGATGCAGCGAGCCGCAATGAAGAACGACAGGCTTATGGTGCCTATGCGCAGCGCCAGTTCGGTGCCTGCCGCCACCTGTCTCAACGCTTCCGCATCGGGCAGTCCCGTGAGCCATTCGGTGGCGACGCTGCACAACGCGTGAAGGCAGGCGCCCGCACTCCATATGCCGATGCTCCACAAGTAGCCGTTGCGGGTGCCTAACTTGTCTATGATACGCCCGACGAAGAGCATCGAAATCGCATAGAACAGCGAGAAGACACCCGTAATCGTCCCGTAATGGTTGTTCGACCAGTGGAATTCGGCACGTATGAAATCCTCCCACGTAAGCGAGAGGACCTGTCGGTCCATATAATTTATTGCCGTTGCGAAGAACAACATTGCGCATATTATCCATCGCTGGTTGGTTTTTCGGTCAGTAGCGGTCATAAAGGTCCTATTTGTTGTAAGTTGCGATTATTCCGAGCGCTCGGCGGCATCTCTCCGTGACGGCGCTCCAGTTCCCCGATTCCACTTCGGCGGCGGGAAAGAGTTTCGAACCCATACCTACGCAGAAAACGCCCGCCGCGAACCATCTCGAGAGGTTCTCCTCGGTAGGTTCGACGGCGCCCGTGGCCATAATGTTGCTCCACGGCATCGGTGCCTTGATGTTCTTTACGAAGTCGGGTCCGCCGACGCAGCCTGCGGGGAATATTTTCGTTATGTCGCACCCGAGCTGTTGCGCGCGGTGTATCTCCGTCACGGTTCCGCATCCCGCGATGTAAGGGATGAGACGCCCGTTGCAGATGCGTGCCACCCCTTCGTCCAGACAGGGACCTACGATGAAGTCCGCGCCGCGGCTTATGTATATTGCAGCCGTTGCGTCATCCGCCACGGAGCCTGCGCCGAGAACCGTTTCGGGGCATTCTGCCGAAGCGAATTTGCGCAGCGCGGCGAATACGTCTGCTGCGAAGTCCCCGCGATTGGTGAATTCGAAAGCTCGAACCCCTCCGTCGTAGCACGCTTTGAGCACTCGGCACGCCGTTTCGGCGTCGGAGTGATAGAAGACCGGTACCATACCCGTGCGGGCTATGGTCTCCAATACCTGTATTTTTGAAAATCTTGCCATAATCGTTCAAATTCCTGCACCTTTTTCCGCCGCGGCAGAGTCCGAACAGTGTCGGTTCGACCGAGACTTATCGAAAAGGTACGTTTTTTAACAGTCGTTTTTCGCCTCGGCAGAGTCCGAACAACATCTGTTCGGCCGCGAGGTTTATCTTTTATCGTTGTACGCGCCCCGACCCGTCGCCGCCTGCCAGCGCCTCGACTTCGGCCTCCGATACGAGGTTGAAATCGCCGTTTACGGTGTGCTTGAGCGCCGAAGCCGCTACGGCGAACTCGAGCGCTTCGCCCTGCGTCGGTTTGGTGAGCAGCCCGTGGATGATGCCGCCCGAGAAGGAATCGCCGCCGCCCACGCGATCGACGATGGGCAGAATATCGTAATGTTTCGATACGTAGAACTCTTTGCCGTCGTATATCATAGCTTTCCAGCCGTTGCGGCTCGCCGAGTAGGATTCGCGCAGTGTCGAAACGACGTATTCGAACCCGAACTCGCGCATCATCTGCTCGAATATGCGCTTATAGCCCTCGGCGTCGGTCTTTCCTCCCGCGATGTCGGCGTCGGGCTTGAAGCCCAGACACAGCTCCGCATCCTCTTCGTTGCCGATGCAGACATCGACGTACCGCATCAGCGGGCGCATTACCGACTGCGCTTTCTGTGCCGTCCACAGCTTCTTGCGGAAATTGAGATCGACCGAGACTTTCGCCCCATGCCGCTTTGCGGCCTCGCAGGCCAGCCGTGTTATCTCGGCCGCCTTGTCGGAGATTGCGGGCGTTATGCCCGACCAGTGGAACCAGTCGGCACCCTCCATTATGGCGTCGAAATCGAAATCCGAGATGTCGGCCTCGGCCATCGAGGAACCTGCACGGTCGTATATGACCTTGCTCGGACGCATTGCCGAGCCGCTTTCGAGGTAGTATATGCCGAGCCTTTTGCCGCCGCGGACTATACGGTCGGTATGCACTCCGTAACGGCGCAGGGCGTTGAGGGCGCATTGTCCTATCTCGTGGTCGGGCAGCTTGGTGACGAAATAGGCGTCGTGCCCGTAGTTGGCGCAGCTGACGGCTACATTGGCCTCGCCGCCGCCGTATACCGCGTCGAAGCGGTCGGCCTGTATGAAGCGGTTGTTCTGCCCCGAAGGCGACAGCCGCAGCATTATCTCGCCTAAAGTTACTATCTTCATAATTCAGTTATTTGTCGTATAATGTCCTTGCTATGCCCTGTTCCAGACCGCGCAGTTCGGCTATGCCGCGCAGCCGGCCGTAGAGCGAATACCCGGGGTTGGTCTTTTTCGTCAGGTCGTCGCACATCTGGTGCCCGTGGTCGGGACGGACGGGTATCGATATGCCGCGCCGCTGTTCCACTTCGAGCAGGGCCTTCATCATCTCGTACATAGGTACGTCGCCTGCCAGATGGTCGGCTTCATAGAAGTCGCCGAGTTCGTTGCGTTTCGTGCTGCGCAGATGTACGAACCCTATGCGGTCGCCGAATTCGCGCATCATCGCGGGACAGTCGTTGTCGCCGCGTACGCCGAACGACCCCGTGCACAGGCACAACCCGTTCGAAACGTTCGGTACGAGCTTTACCAGACGGCGGAAATCGTCGGCCGTAGACAGTATACGCGGCAACCCGAGGATAGAGTAGGGCGGGTCGTCGGGGTGTATCACCATTTCGCTGCCGCACTCGTCGGCCACGGGACATATCTCGCGCAGGAAATCGACGAGGTTGCTGCGCAGCCGTTCGGCGTCGATATCCTTGTATCTTTCCAGCTCGGCGCGGAACTGGTCGAGCGTGAAGCTCTCTTCGGATCCTGGCAGTCCCGCAATCATATTGCGTACGAGCGTGTGTTTGTCTTCGTCGCTCATCTCGGCGAAACGTCTCTCGGCACGGGCGATCTCTTCGGGCGTGTAGTCGCGTTCGGCACCCTCGCGCTTGAGGATGAACAGGTCGAATGCGATGAATGCGGCCTTTTCGAAGCGGAGCGCACGCGAACCGTCGGGCAGTTCGTAAGCCAAATCCGTACGTGTCCAGTCCAGTACGGGCATAAAGTTGTAGGTTATGCAGCGGATGCCGCAGGCCGCCAGATTGCGTACGGATTGTTTGTAATTCTCGACATATTTCCGCCAGTCGCCCGTCTGGGTCTTGATGTGCTCGTGAACGGGTACGCTTTCGACCACGCTCCACGTCAATCCCGCATCGGCGATGATGCGTCGGCGTTTTTCTATCTCGTCGATCGTCCAGACCTCGCCGTTGGGGATATGGTGCAGTGCGTGAACGATGTCCGTGACTCCCGCTTGGCGTATTTGCGGGAGAGTGACGGGGTCGTTGGGACCGTACCACCGCCACGATTGTTTCATAAGGTGTACCATAGAAGTTTGTCGTTTGTCAGATTGAAAAAGCGTCGAATCCGCCGTCGATTACCGTCAGCGTTCCCGTGACGGCTTTGGATGCGTCCGAGGCCAGCCATTGGAGCGTACCTACCAGTTCTTCGGGTTCGAGGAACCGCTTGTAAGGCGTGTGTGCGAGTATGGTGTGGGAGCGGGGCGTCAGCGAGCCGTCGGGATTGGTGAGCAGCGTGCGGTTCTGGTCGGTCAGCAGGAACCCCGGAGCTATGGCGTTTACGCGCAGTCCGCTGCCGAACTTGATCGCCAGTTCTCCGCACAGATATTTCGTCCAGTTTACTACGGCGGCTTTGGCGACGCCGTAACCTGCCACGCGCGTCAGCGGGCGCAGTGCGGATTCGCTTGCGAAATTGATGATGGATCCCTCTTTGCGCTCGACCATCGCTTTGGCGAATACCAGTGTCGGCAGTATCGTACCGAACAGGTTGAGCTCGGTGCAGAGCTTCACAGCCTCGACATCCAGATCGAAAATCGTCTGGTCGGGCTGCACCGTCGCACGTGCCATATTTCCGCCTGCGGCATTGAGCAGTACGTCGATACGGCCGTAGCGGGACATAATCTGTTCGTAGTTCTGCTCCAATACCTTCTTGTCGAGGACGTTCGTCGCGAAGAAACAGGCCTCGCTGCCGTCGCCCTTTATCTCGGCGATTATCTCGTCGGCTTTTTCGGCTGTCCGCTCGAGGTCGAGCAGTACGACTTTCGCCCCCTGTTCGGCGAAATGCTTCACGATAGTCCTTCCCAATACTCCGCAGGCGCCTGTCATAACGACGACCTTGCCTGCGACATCGAATAAATTTTTCATATATTTTCGGTTTTACGGATTATTCTTCGAATACTCTGTAACTCTTCGGGTTTCCCGTCGATTCTCTCACAAAAATATGCAAAAAATGTCAAAAAGTGTGGAAATACGGACGAAAATACACACTTTTTATTAAAATAGTGTGTTCGTGCACACGTTTGCGGACAAACAAGCCGCATCCGAGTACGGCGGCAGACGGATGCGGTTTATTCTGTCAGCTCCGTCAGATCGTTGTAATACGGCAGGTTCTCTTCGGTGACGATGTCTAACGGCATATAGTTGTCGCGTTTCATCGTTTGGCCGAAAACCAGATTCATCATCAGCGCCTTGACCGCCGAAAAACCCTGCTGCGCGGGACGCTGGCAGATGACGAACCCTATGCCGCCGTCCCGCAGCCCTTCGATATTGGAGCGGGTGAGGTCGAGGGTCACGAGCCTGATGTCCGAGCGGCCGTGGCGTTTGAGATAATCGGCCATAACGCCTCCGCGCGACGACAGTATGGCTCCGCCTTTGATGTCGGGGTTGCGCTCGAAGAAGTCGCCGACCAGCTCTTCGTTGTCTTCGGGTCGGGCTGCCGAGAATATCAGTCGCCTTATGTTGTTTTCGAGCCCGCGCTCGCGGAAGAATTCCATAAATCCGATCTTGCGCATCAGTGTGTTGTTGGCGCTTTCGTCGCCCACGCGTTTGGCCTGGCAGAGGACGTAATCCGACCCTTCGGGCGTTATCTGGTGTATGAGTTTGGCTATGAGGTACCCGCAGACCTGCTGGTCGGCGGAGAAAAAGCACATGGGCGACGTCCCGTCTACCATCGAATCGACGTACACGTAGGGTGTTCGGGTATCGTTGAGGTGGTTGGCGAGAACTATCGTTTCGTCCTTGAAAGTGGGGCCGATGATTACCGCATCCCACTCCCCTTCGGCGACACGCTCGAATGTCGAGCGGCACGAAAACAGGTCGAACTGATTGTAATGGAAGAAGTCGCAGGTTATGTCTATGCTGTCGTACTCCCTGACCGCACGCAGTATGCCCGCACGGACCTGTTCCCAGTATTCGCCGGCGACGCATTCGGGTATGGCGACGGCGAGGCGGAACCGTTTGCGCATCGAAATCGACGAAAGATAGAGATTGGGCGTGTAGTTTACTTCGTTCAGTACCTTCTCGACAGCGATTCTGCTGGCCTCCGACACTTTGCCGCGGCCGTGCAGAACCCGGTCTACGGTTCCGGGCGATACGCCCGCAAGTGCCGCAATGTCCTTGATTCTCGGTTTCGATGCCATAGTTCCCGTTTATTGCCGCAAAGATATGCAATTTGGCGATGATATACAATGTTTATCCGTGCCGCGCACTTCGATGCGAAGATAAAAACGGTCGCGGGGTTATCTTTTTTCGTAAAAATGTCTTACTTTTGTTGTGGATGTACACATCCGTCGGGGAAATGTTCCCGTTTTTTATCGGATATTTGTATTTAAGCATATCGATCAGCGAATTATGAGTTATATTACCGATGATTTCCTGCTCTGCACGCCTGCCGCGCGCGAGCTGTACCGCAAATACGCGGCTGCGATGCCCGTAATAGATTATCACTGCCACCTCGATCCGCGCTGGATAGCCGACGACGTACGGTTCGACAATATCGGCGAGATGTGGCTCGGCGGCGACCATTACAAGTGGCGCGCGATGCGTGCCTGCGGCATCGACGAACGTTTCATTACGGGCGACGCGTCGTGGCGCGAGAAGTTCTCCAAGTGGGCGGAGACGGTGCCGTATGCTATGCGTAACCCTCTGTATGTGTGGACGCATATGGAGTTGAAGCGTATCTTCGGTATCGACGACATCCTCTCGCCCGCTACGGCGGACAAGATATGGGACGAATGCAACGGGATGATCGCGCGGAGCGATTTCTCGGCCCGAGGCATTATGCGCCGCTGCAATGTCGAGGCGGTATGCACGACCGACGATCCCGCGGATACGCTCGAACATCATCGCAAGATAGCTGCCGAGTGTCCCGATATTACGGTGCTGCCGACGTGGCGCCCCGACAATGTGCTGAAAATCGGGGATACTGCGGCGTTCAATGCCTATGCGGACAAACTCGCTGCTGCGGCCGATACGGACATCGCGTCGTATGCCGATCTGCTCGATGCCTTGCGCAAGCGCCACGATTTTTTCGCTGCGGCGGGATGCCGTCTGTCGGACCACGGGCTCGACAGGTTCTATGCCGCGGAATATACCGAACGCGAAGCGGCCGCCGTTTTCGACCGCGTGCGTCGCGGAGGTGCGGCCGATGCCGGAGAGTGCGACAAGTTCGTCAGCGCTTTGCTGTACGAGCTCGCCGTTATGGATGCCGAATCGGATTGGGTTCAGCAGTTCCATATCGGCCCTATTCGCAACAATGCGGCCTCGATGTTCCGCAAGCTGGGGGCGGATGCGGGCTTCGATGCCGTGGATGACAAGAACTATGCGGCGCAGGGCTTCGCCTTCTTCGACCGCCTCTATTCCGAGGGACATTTGGCGAAAACCGTGCTCTACAACCTGAATACGCGCGACAACGATATGCTTGCCGTTATGGCCAACACATACAATTCGGCGCCGGTCCGAGGCAAAATCCAGTACGGCGCCGCGTGGTGGTTCGCCGACAATGAGAAGGGGATACGCAACCAGCTCGACAGCTTCTCGAATGCGGGGCTGTTGGGGACGTTCATCGGTATGCTTACCGATTCGCGCAGTATCCTGAGCTATCCGCGCCACGACTATTTCCGCCGTATCCTGTGCGACGTACTGGGCGGCGACATCGAGAGCGGCCGCCTGCCCGCATCCGAAATCGGGCGCATCGGCGAAATGGTCGGTGACATATGTTATAATAATATCAAGACATACCTTAAACTGTAATTCATATGAAAAAGAGACTGTGTGCCTTGGCACTCGCGTGCGTTGCCGTTTGCTGCATTCCCGATGCGTCGGCATCCGCGAAACCCTATCGTATCAAAAAGGGCGTTATCGTTTTCGACGAGCCGAAACCTGCTGCGGGGCAGGAGGATATGCTGGCGTTCGCCGCCGAACCCTTGGCAACCGTGCGCGTGGGGTTCATAGGGCTCGGAATGCGCGGCTCGGGGGCCGTTCGTCGGTTCACGTTCCTCGACGGCGTGGAGATAAAGGCTCTGTGCGACCTTTTGCCCGAGAATGTCGCCGAGTCGGGCAGGATATTGTCCGATAAAGGGTTGCCTGCGGCTGCGGAGTATAGCGGCGAAGATGGATGGAAGGCCTTGTGCGAACGTGACGACATAGACCTGGTGTATGTCTGCACGCAATGGCAGATGCACGTCGAGATGGCCGTATATGCTATGGAGCACGGCAAACACGTCGCTGTCGAGGTGCCTGCCGCTATGACGGTCGCGGACTGCTGGCGGCTCGTGGATACGTCGGAACGGACGCGCAGGCATTGTATGATGCTCGAAAACTGCGTATACGACTTTTTCGAACTTACCACGCTCAATATGGCGCAGCAGGGACTGTTCGGCGAAATAGTGCACGTCGAGGGCGGGTATATCCACAATCTCGCACCGTTCTGGAGGGAGTATCAGGGTAACTGGCGGTTGAAGTTCAACCAAAACCATCGCGGTGACGTATATGCCACGCACGGTTTCGGCCCCGACTGTCAGCTGCTGAACATCCATCGCGGCGACAAGCTCGATTATCTGGTGTCGATGGATACTAAATCGGTTGTCGGCAAGGCCGTAGCCAAGGAGATTATGGATGCCGACGAATTCGCGAACGGCGACCAGACCACCACGATGATTCGCACGTCGGCGGGCAAGACGGTGCTGTTGCAGCATAACGTCTATACGCCGCGTCCTTACGACCGTCTGTATCAGGTTGTCGGCTCGAAAGGGTATGCTTCGAAATACCCGATAAAGGGCTATGCTTTCGAGCCCGAACAACTCGCGGGGGCGGTTGTCGATTATGAGAACCTCTCGACCCATAAGTTCGTTCCTGCGGCTGTCCGCAAGGAGCTTGCCGAGAGGTATAAGCATCCTATTCTGCGCGAGGTCGAGGAGAAGGCCAAGCTGGTCGGCGGCCACGGCGGTATGGATTTCATTATGGATTATCGTCTGGTATATTGCCTGCGTAACGGGCTGCCGCTCGATCAGGATGTCTACGATGCCGCCGAATGGTCGTGCATAGGCGAACTGTCGGCAGCTTCGATAGAGAACGGCAGCAAACCGGTCGCCATACCCGACTTTACCCGCGGCAGATGGCAAAAACTCGACGGATTGAAATTCGCGAAATAAGCTTCGCTCCCGACAGACAAACGGCGCCGCGAAAAGGGGCGCCGTTTGTCGTATTTGTTGCGTATGCGGTCGTTCGGTCGGGTCGTTCGGTCGCGGAGCGCCGTACGGCGTTTCTCCCTCCTGCCGGTCAGAACCGCTTCATAATGGCGTAAATCTCGAATGCGAAGCCTCCGATGACCATTATCGGTGCGAGCGTTATGCGCCGCCACGAAAACATATCGTAGTTGAACTCGTCGGGGGAGTCGCTGCCGCCGCCCGTCATCAGTACGAAGCCGATTACTATTACGGCGAATCCTATCAGCAGCAGAATGTAGTTCTTTGCGCTCAGCGGCATTTTGCCGTCGTTTTCGTTTCCTATCTTCGAAAATTTATCCTTGATTTTTCCCATATCAGTAGAGGTATATTTTATTCGATTTCATATTGACGAACTTGTTCACGGCCAGCAGCGTGAAGATGAACGATATCGCCACTCCGCCCGTGACCATTCCTAAAAGTATCCTCGCGGCGGCCTCCAACTGCTCGGGAGATACTATTTCGGGCAGCGTGCGGTCGATGCCGTAAATCATGCTGCCGAAGAGTATGGCGGCGACGAAGCCCGCCGCTATGCCCTGCTTGACGCTGCTCCACAGGAACGGCTTCATAATGAACCATTTCGTTGCGCCGACCAGTTTCATCGTGTTGATTACATAGCGTTTGGAATATATTGCCAGACGGATGGTGCTGTTCAGCAGCGTAAGTGATATGACTAAGAGTACGGCCGCGAATACGAGCAGCACGGGACGTACTTTGTTTATCGTCGAGTGCATTGTTTCTATCATCTTTGCGGGATACGAGACGTGCTCGACACCCTCGACCGACGAAATCTCCTCAATGAACCTTTCGAGTTCCTCGCGATGCTCGGAGCGTGCCGTGAGCCTCACTTCGTAGGAGTCGAGCAGCGGATTTTCGTCGAGAATATCCTCGAACTCCACGGCGAAAATCTTGCGGAACTCGCTGTCGTTCAATTTCTCCTCTTTGGATGAGTAGGTGGTCTCTGCAACGAGCGGGCTGCGTTCCATACGTTCCCTGATTGCCGTGCGGTCTGCGGTCGTAAGGCCGTTTTCGAGCTCGACGATAAGCGTCACGCTCTCTTTCAGCGAGTCGGCTACCGCCATCGCCGCGATCATCAGGTAGCTTACCGAGCCGAGCAGGAAAAGTACCAGCGAGATGCTGACGGTCGATATTATGTACGAGTTGCGGACTTTGCGTTTAAGCCTTCGGTTGTTGTTTTCCATTTTTGCGTCTCCTTACGATTACGGTTATTGCCAATGCCGCCGTCGCCGCCAGTATGACGGACGAGAAGACGGCCGTTACGGCACTTACTGCCCCCCACGACGGTGCGCGGAATTTCCATTCGACGGTGTGTGTGCCTGCGGGCAGCTTCATACCGCGCAGTATGTAGTCCACACGGCTGTACGGTGCCTTTTCGTCGCTCCCGTCGATATGCGCGGTCCAGCCCTTGTCATAGAAAATCTCCGAAAAGACGGCGAACGCCTCCCCGTCGGCTGTATATTCGTAGCGCAGATAGTTGGGACGGTATTCCGCGAGCCGTATCTCTCCGCTTCCGAGATTCCCCGACGAGGGCGCATCTCCGTCCCCGACGGGCGATGCTACGGCCGTATGTTTGGTGTCGATGTCGCCGAGGGCGGCTATCTCTTCGCGGGCCGACGCGACGGGAACTACGGTATCTACGAACCACGCTGCGCCGTTGGCGCTTTCGCGACGAATAACGCTGCCGTCGCTGCCGATGACATAACGTGTATTCAGCATATCGAGTATGCCGTCATTTAAGGCCCCGTTGTGAAGATATACGTCTATAATATCTTGGTAACGTGCAAGCTTCGCGCCGTGATAACCTCCTATCGAGCGGTGGTAGAGGGATGTCGTGGCATCGTTGAAGGGGCTGACGGAGAGGTTGTATACTCTGTATCCCGCATCCGTGTCTCGCAAGATCTCTTTGTCGGCCGCCGTGGGCACTGCCTTTCTGCGCCGTTCGTCTACGAAGCGGTCGTGCGGCAGGAACCGCATATCGACGGATGCCAGATCGGCCGTGACGATTACCGCCGAAACGGCGATAAGCATCCCGCGCCCGATTTTGCGCGTAAGGAACAGCGCCGCGGCGATTGCCGTTAGGGCGATGAACAGAAACGACCTCCACGCATCGGCGCTCATCATCGCCTCCCGTTCCTCGGCCATTGCCGCTCCCAGTTCTGCCCCCAGCTCTTCGTGTACGCCCCGTGCTATGGCATCGTCGGCGCCGCTACTGCGCAGCATATGGTAGAATTGCGCCGTCATATCCTCCTCTGCGGCCGCCTGCCCGAAGTCGAAAATCGAGCCGCCCGCAACCGCGAACAGCAGACATATGCCGCCCGTTATGCCTGCCGCCCAAGCCAGCGGGCGCAACATTTTGCGGCGTTCGCCTTCATCGCTTTGCCACAGCTTCCACAGGGCGATGCCTGCCAGCAGCGGCACGGCCCATTCGAGTACGACGAGTGTCATCGACACCGTGCGGAACTTGTTGTAGAAAGGTATGTATTTGAAACAGAATTCGGTGAATCCTATGAAATTGCGTCCCCACGCCAGCATAAGCATCACGCCCGTAACCGCGATTATCCACCAGCGGTCGCGACTGCGTGCGAGCAGTATGCCTAACAGGGTGAGGAATACGGCTGCTGCGCCGAGGTATGTCGGGCCTGCGGTGTAGGGCTGCCCGCCCCAGTAGGAAGGCAGTTGTTTCGCCACCTGACGCAGACCGAGAGGTGCGAGTGCGTCGCCGACGGCACCGTCGGCAGCGAACGACGAGCCCGAGTCGCCTCCCGCGAAGTCGGGGATAAGCATATTCCAGCTTTCGCCGATGCCGTAGCTCCACGCCGTGGCGTATTGCAGGTCGAGTCCTTTGCTCTCACCGTCCGCGACCGCCAGTTCGGAACCCCCGCGTATGGTGTCTCCCGAGTGCTGCGACGTGTACCACAGCGGTGCGAAGTTCGAGCCTACGGCGAATATCCCCGCTGCAACGAGCACTCCCGTGCGTTTGGCGAAATCGGCGATCCGTTTGTCGCGAACGGCGTATACGAGTTCGCTTATCCAGAATGCGCCCGTCGCGATAAGGAAATAGTACGTTATCTGCGGGTGGTTGGCACCGATTTCGAGCGAGGTGAAGAGGGCTGCCAGTATGCCTCCGGCCCACATTCGGCCGCGCAGGGTTATGTACGCGCCGCCCATCATCAGCGGTGCATATACCAGCGCCCACATTTTGGTTACGTGTCCCGCTCCGATTATCAGGAAGAAGTATGTGGACAGACCGTAGGCGAGGGCCGAAACTATGCCTACCCACGGCGAGATGCCGAATATGAGCATCATTATCCACATAGCCGTCATAGCGAAGAATATGAAGCCCGCGGGTGTCTTTACGACCTTGACGACGGCGCCGACGGTGTTTTTGACTAATTGCGCGGGATATTCGACGTTTATGAGGTATGCGGGCATACCTCCGAACATCGCACCCGTCCATTGCGGGTCTTCGCCCGTGGCCTCCCTTTGCTCGCGTATGTCGCGCCACATCCCGTCGTACTGTTCGATGTCGTGCTGCGGCAGCACTTTGCCTGCGAACTGCGGGGCGAAGCAGAATGCGCTGACACAGCAGAATACCGTCAATGCCGTGACATAGGGCAGGATAGAGGAGATTATCTTTCCGTATCTGTTCATCTGAAATGGTGTATTACGGCCAAAGATACGAATAAGCGAGCGCAATGCCAAATTTATTTGGATATTGCCGAGCGGGAGTATCTTCGGCGAAGCCAATGTGCGAATAAGCGAGCGCAAACTTGTTTGCGATTTTACCGAACGGAGGTATCTTCGGCGCAGCCGCCGAAGTCAAAGATACTAAAAAAACATAGACATATCTGCGTGCCCGATGTGAAAAATGATTATATTTGCGAAACAAACGGAAATTTAATGGTTACAATAGATGCGATTCGCAAGCCCTTGGCGGCTGAATTGGCGGAATTCGACGATTTCGTACGCCGTAATTTCAGCGCAGGCGAAGGGCTGATCGCCCGAATGCTCGAATACGTGCTCTCGTCGCGCGGGAAGGGCATACGCCCGACGGTCGTTATGCTCTCGGCGGCCCTGAACTCCCCGAACGGCGGACGTTTCGGCAAGCGTACCTATCTGGCGGCGATGCTGGTGGAGATGATACACGTCGCGTCGCTTATTCATGACGATGTTATCGACGAGTCGGATATGCGTCGCGGGCGCGCTTCGGTGAATGCCCGCTGGCAGTCGCATAACGCCGTTGTCGTCGGGGATTATATCCTTGCGCGGAATATGGACATCGGAATGTCGAGCGGACAGTACGACATCGTTTCGCACGTTACCAAATCGATAGCGACGCTGTGCGAGGGCGAGATCATACAGAGCGACCACGCCGAACGTATGGACACGTCGCGCGAAACCTATCTCGAAATAATACGCAAGAAGACCGCGAGCCTGCTCGGGGTCAGCGCATCCGTGGGAGCGTTGTCCGTGGGAGCCTCGGCGGACCGCATCGCCGCTATGCGCCGTTTCGGCGAAGCCGTGGGCATGGCCTTTCAGATAAGGGACGACATTCTCGACTATACGCGTTCGGCCGATACGGGCAAGCCGTCGAACAACGACCTGCGGGAACGTAAGATTACGCTGCCGCTCATAGAGGTGCTCGAACGGTCGGACGAAGCGAAGCGTGCCGAACTGTTGGCGGCACTGGCCGAATGTGCGGCCGACGGGGCGAAAGTCGATTACATACAACGCGAAGTCGAGCGTGCTGACGGGCTCGGCCTTGCGTGCGAGACGATGACGGCCTATTTGCAGCTGGCGATGTCGGTACTGGCCGAATACGATGCTTCGCCTTATCGCGATGCGTTGATGGATTTGTGCACTTATGTCGCCGAAAGAGAGAGATAAGAGAGATAAAACATATTATTAACTTAAAAACCTTGATTTATGGAAAACGTACAGAAAAAGAGCTACGCATTGCCTATCGCGGTGATGTTCGCGCTCTTCTTTATGATTGCGTTCGTGACGAACTTCGCAGGTTCTATGGGCGTTATCGTGAAAAACCAATTCGGAGCGAGCGACGCTCTGTCGCAGCTGGGAACGTTGGCGAACTTCATCGCTTATGCGTTTATGGGAGTTCCCGCAGGTATTATCCTCAAGCGCAAGGGCTACAAGTTCACTTCGTTGCTGGCAGTTACGGTAGGCTTCATCGGCGTCGGCATCCAGTTCCTGTCGGGATACGTCGCTCCGCACGTGGCATTCGGCGTTTACGTCAGCGGTGCTTTCGTCGCCGGTTTCTCGATGTGTCTGCTCAATATCGTCGTGAATCCTATGCTCAACACGCTGGGCGGCGGCGGTAATCGCGGCAACCAGCTTATCCAGTTGGGCGGTTCGTGCAACTCGATCGGCGGAACCATAGCTCCCATTCTGTTGGGCTATCTTATCGGCGGTTCGGTCGAGAATGCGAAAGTCGGCGATGCTGCCCCCGCGATGATAATAGCTATGGCGATCTTCGCTTTGGCATTCGTGATCATCGCCCTGACGTCTATTCCCGAGCCTCATATGGAGACGGCGGAGGAGAAGGCCGCACGCCTGAGCGGCAATGTCAAGAAGGACAAGTACGGCCCTATGTCGTTCCGTCACTTCGTGCTGGGCGCACTGGCGATCTTCTTCTACGTGGGCATCGAGGTGGGCATCCCCAATATGTCGAACCTTTATATGTCGAACCTCGACTGGGTAGGCCCTGCCATTGCGGGTACCGTCGTGGGCTTCTACTGGCTTATGATGATGTGCGGACGTCTTATCGGCAGCGCAATCGGCGGCAAGGTGTCGAGCAAGACGATGCTTACGACTGTCAGCCTTCTGGCGATAGCTTTCGTTATGTGCCTGATGTTCATCCCCGCAACCGTTAAGGTGACTGTTCCGTTCACGGAGTATACACTGCCGTTGAATATGATATTTATGGTGCTCTGCGGCCTCTGTACGTCGGTTATGTGGGGCGGCATCTTCAATCTCGCGGCCGAAGGTCTGGGCAAATATACGCCCGCCGCTTCGGGTATATTTATGGCTTTAGTTTGCGGCGGCGGTATAATTCCAGCATTGCAGGGATGGTTGGCGGATTCCGTCGGCTACCTGTCGTCGTACTGGCTGATCGTTGCGTGCCTGCTTTATCTGCTCTATTATGCTTTGGTGGGCTGCAAGAATGTGAACAAGGACATTCCGACCGAATAGTCGGTTCTCGATATCTGCAAAGGGCTGTCTGACAAGTATCAGGCAGCCCTTTTTATTCGTGCTGCCGTTCGGGAACTTTTGCGGAGAAAGGAATTCGAGTTTGTAAGCGAACTCGAATTTATTTCTTTTGCAACGTTGCCTGCAATAGTTCTTTTTTTTGCCACTTTTGACCGCAAAAGTGGCTCAAAACTCCCGCACGGCGAATCTCTTCGGGGCCTGTCGCTCGCTTTCGGGCTACGGACGCGTTCGCGGTTTTGTAAACAAAACGTCTCCTTCGCTTTTCCTCAATCTTCGCTCCGCCCTTTTCCCTCGAGTTTCGCGGTGCGGTTTCAAGGTTCCGCGCTATTCGCGCAGGGTTCTTTTGTATATTATTTTCTACTCTTTCCGCTCGTCTGTTTTCGGACGCAGCTTGCGAAGCGCGTGCTTCTTCAGAAGCAGGCCTTCGCCCGCCGAAGGCTGCGGCCTGCACAACTCGAAGAGTTGCATTTTGTCGCGAAAAATATTGCTCAAAGTAATAAACACAACCTCGCGCGTAAGCGCGAAACTTTGAAATCTCACCGCGAAAATTTCGAAAAGAACTTTTGCGGACAAAAGCGGCAAAGTCTGTAAAAGAATTTGTTTACAAATATTGGTATTAGAGAATTTTATGTTATATTTGCGATAGAATAGTACGGTCGAAAGGCCGAAACGTATCGGAAACAGAAAAGATATAAATAAAGGGTAAACAACTCTTTATACCTTTACACAAACTTGGAAACCTCTCTTCGGAGGATGTTTAATTCAGGTATAATAGTTGTCGGTTCCGGTTATGTCCTGCTCTTTTCGGGCAGGATTTAACTGGGCGCAGGACGACTTCTGAATTAAGGTTTTCCAAGACCTGTGTAAAGGAGCTGACACCGCGCTCATTTTTTTTGTCCGTGAGCGAACGGGTACGAAAAGAGGAGGAACCGCGCATACGTATACGAAAGACTTCCCATAACACTTTCGTTTCGGCTCCTCCTCATTTTTATCGTAAGGACTTATATGCGGTTTCACACCGACCGTGTTCCGAAACCCCGTTGCAATATAGTCCCTTTAATTATTTACTCGATAAACTCTCTGTACGCCCTTGATGCGGGAAAGCGCGTGTATCAGCATATCGACCACACCCGTCCCCGACACTTCGACGCTTACCGTTCCGACGACCGACCCGTCTCCGCGCGAGATGAAACTTATCGACCGTATATTCAGCTTCAGGTCGCGGCTTATGACCTCCGTTATGCGGTTGGCCAGCCCCGTGGAGTCCTGTGCTATGATCGATACCGTCGCACGGAACGACCCGTCGGCATTGCTGCGCCAGCGCGCCTCCATTATGCGGTACGGGTAGTTTTCTCGCATACGTCGCGCATTGGGACAGTCCGTGCGGTGTATGGTGATGCCCGAGTTTACGGTGACGAACCCGAATATGTCGTCGCCTTTTATCGGGTTGCAGCACTTCGCCAACTTATACTCGATGTTATTTATCGTATCGTCGATAATCAGGGCATCACCCGATGCGGGGCCTTTACGATCGGCCGCCTTGCGATTGCGCTCGGCTTCCGCTTCGGCTACGGCGCGTCGCCGCTCTTCGTCGGCGATGCCCGTCTGCCAGCGGGTCAATATATCCTTGACGTCGCCCAGATCGAGTTTCTCGGTGGCTATCATCTCGTAGAGTATGGTGCCCGTGCGTATCTTGTAGAATTTTACCAGATAGGCTACGGCTTCGTCTATCGAGACCGTGAATTTCCAGTTCTTGAGTTTGCGTTCCAGTTCCTCGCGCCCGATCTTAGCATTTTTGGCCTGCTCTTCGCGCAGGAACGACTTTATCCTGTTGCGCGCCTTGGTCGTCACCACGAAGTTGAGCCAGTCGGCTTTCGGCGTCTGGTTCTTCTGGGTGAATATCTCGGCGATGTCGCCGTTATGCAGGATTTCGCGTATGGGCACCGCACGTCCGTTTACTTTTCCTCCCGCACAGGTTGCGCCTAAGGACGTGTGGATGTCGAACGCGAAGTCGAGCAGCGTGGCCCCTTCGGGCAGCTTGCGGATGTCCCCGTTGGGCGTGAATACGAATATCTCGCCCGACGAGGGCTTGGCCTCGAACCGCTGCGCCAGCGAGTGGGGCGTATCTTCTATAAGTTCGCGCAGGTGCGTGAGCCACTGTTCGCTGGTCTGCGCACCCTGATTTACGCCCTTGTAACGCCAGTGCGCCGCAATGCCGCGCTCGGCCACGTCGTTCATCCTTTCGGTGCGTATCTGGATTTCAACCCAGCGCCCGCCGCCCGCCGCGACGGTCGTGTGTAGCGACTCGTAACCGTTCGATTTGGGAATGGTTATCCAGTCGCGCATACGCTCGGGGTTGGGCGTGTAGATGTCGCTGACGATGGTGTAGACCGTCCAGCACAGCTGTTTTTCGACCTCCTTTTCGCAGTCGATGATGATGCGGATCGCGAAGATGTCGTAAACCCCTTCGAACGGCACGTGCTGCTTGCGCATCTTGTTCCAAATCGAGAATATCGACTTGGTGCGGCTCTTTATATGGTACTTTATGCCGTGGGCGTCGAGCTGTTTCGATATGGGCGCTATAAATTCGGCGATGAACGTTTTCTGCTCCGACTCGGTCTGTTCGAGTTTGGTCTTTATCCCGTTGAAATCGTCGGGTTCGAGATAGCTCAACGCTATGTCTTCGAGTTCGCTCTTGATGTTGTAGAGACCTAATTTGTGCGCTATCTGCGCATAGAGGTTCATACTCTCCCAACTCTTTTTGCGCCACTTTTCTTTGGGGAACATTTGCAGGCTGCGCATAACCTCCAGCCTGTCGGCCAGTTTTATCAATATTACGCGCGGGTCTTTCGAGTAGGAGACTATCAGGTCGCGGAAGTTGGAGGCCTGCTCTTTCGAGGTTTTCAGCTTTATGGCCGAGATGTTCGCCAGTCCTACGGTGATGCCGACGACCTCCTCGCCGAAAAGCGCGCGTATCTCTTCGATCAGCGGAACCAGCTCTTCGCGATGCTCCTTGTCGGCGATGCGCACTACGTCGTGGATTATCGACGCTATGGCGGAGTTCCTCCCCAGCCCGATTTCCGATACCACTATCATCGCCACAGCGGCTCCGTGGTCGAGCAGGGGCGTGCCGTCGTAGCGTACGGCATCGCCCAACCGCTCGGCGGCGAAGGCCAAAGCCTTGTCCACGAGCGTTCGGGTGGTTTCGGAGAACGTATTCCGAACGAAATCCCTCAATTTATCGTATCTGTCCGACATAACCGATGCTGCAAATATAATAAAAACCGACTATCGATGCGTATTTGTCGGAATAAAACCGCCTTGTAATGCAAAACCGTTATATTTGTAACGGATTTCGGTATGATTTGGTATGAAGAAAATGAAAAAAGAGAAGAAGCCTTATATCCAGAGCTTCGGCGAGGAGGTCGGAAATTCCGTCTCGCACGGGGTAATGACGGTCTTCGCGCTTTGCGGACTTCCGTTCGCGGCCGTTCGGGGATATATCTCAGCGGGCACGGAGGGTGCCGTCTGTGCGAGCGTGTTCGTATTGTCTTTGATATGTATGTTCCTCGGATCGACGCTGTATCACTGTATGGCGCCCGAGTCGAAACACAAGGCCGTGTTCCATATCCTCGACCACATATTCATCTACGTGGCCATTGCGGGGACATATACGCCCGTAGCCGTTTCAGTAATAGGCGGCTGGCAGGGCATTCTCATCGTGGCGGTACAGTGGGCGATGGTGGTGTTCGGCATTATCTATAAATCTCTGTCCCGCAAGTCTATACCTGCTTTGAGCCTGTCCATATATCTGATTATGGGGTGGACGGTTGTGTTCTTTTTCCCGCTCTTTCTGCGCAACGCCTCGGCAGGAACGCTGTGGTTCATCGCGGCGGGCGGAGTGCTTTATACCGTCGGTGCGTGGTTCTATGCCCGCAAGGGGTTTCGCTATCACCACCTCGTGTGGCACCTGCTCATAAACCTCGCGGCCGTGTGCCATTATATAGCGATAGTTTTCTGTCTCTATCGATAGGTGCGTTATATCTTGCGAACCAAGTATATGCGCTCGTCGGAGAGGGCGTATTTAGTGCGTTCCTCGGGCGTGAACGTCGCGGCATAGTCTATCGCTTCAGCTTCGAAACCCGCTTCGCGCAGGCGGTCGGTGTAGTCGCGGCCGTAGATGCGGCGATGGTCGTACTGCCCGAATATGCGGGTGCGTTCGGCGGGGTCGGAAATCGTGTCGTCCTCGAAGGTTTCGGCACGCGAAAGTTCTACGGGCGAGAGAATTATGCCCCAACCTCCCGTCCGCATCACGCGGTGTATCTCGCGCATAGCCCGACGGTCGTCGGCGACGTGCTCCATTATATGATTGCAGATTACGATGTCGGCGAAGCCCTCTTCGAGCGGGATATTCTGAATGTCGAAATGCATCTTTGCGAGCGGACTCTCCAAGTCGGCCGTTACGTACATATCGTCATTCCCCGCATATATGCGCTTCAGCCGTCGCATAAGCGACACTTCGGGAGCTACGTGCAGCAGCCGTTTGTCGCCTTTCGCGATATCGGTCTCGCGTTCCAACCACAGCCACAGCAGACGGTGCCGTTCGAGCGAAAGGCACCGCGGGCACAATGCGTCTTCGCGGGGGATGACATACCCGTATGGCAGGAATTTGCGCCGTCGGCATCCGCATACGGGGCACTCGCGTCCGCGTCCGATATAAAACAATCCCAACAGCGGCACGCCGAATGATGCCGCCCGTTGCAGCAGCGGGCGCGGCAGGGCGTTGAGTATGAATTTTATGAACCGCTTCATTGTTCGCCGAACAGTTTTTCGACCTCGTCTTCCGTTTTGCGCAGCTTGGCCTTGCACAGTTCTATCAGTTCCGATGCACGCTTCACCTTGGCGGTCAGCGTGTCTACATCGGTGTTTTCCTCGCGCAGTGCCGCCAGAATCGTCTCTATTTCGGCCATTGCGTCGGTGTATGAAATCTCTTTTTTCGCCATAATACGTATTTTCAATCGACCTTCTCGGGTGCGTTCGTAACTTTCGTAAGTATTTTGCCGTCCGCAAGCTCTATCGTCAGGCTGCTGCCTGCCTCAACTGCGGCGGCGGATGTTATCGCCCTTCCGTCGAGCCGCGCTACGGCGAATCCCAACCGCAATATGCGCTGCGGCGAGCGGCTCTCTATAAGCTCGCCTAATGATTCCAGCCGTTTCCGTTGTCCTGTTACGGCGTCTTCGGCATTGCGTTCGAGCGCTTCGGCGGCATTGTTCAGCTTCATCGCCTCGATTGCGAATATGTTGCGTACGGTACGGTCGAGGACGCCGCGCGCCCGTTCGATCCGCAGTTCGTGCGAGCGCGTTGCGGACATGAAAAGTTCGTGCAGTTGTACGGCGGCATAATCCAACGCCCCGTCTACACGGGCCGCACGGTCGTTAAGCCATACGGCGACGGCGGTCGGTGTCTTCAGCGGAAGGCAGGCGACCATATCGGCGACGCTTACGTCCTTGTCGTGGCCGATGCCCGTGATGACCGGCAGAGGAAACTGTGCTATGTGTGCCGCCAATCTGTACGAATTGAAGCAGTTGAGGTCGCTCACGGCACCGCCGCCGCGAATTATCGCTACTGCGTCGAACCGTCCGCCGACATCGGCGATGCGTTCGAGCGCGGCGATTATCGACTCTTCGCTCGCGGCACCCTGCATCACGGAGTCGAACAGCGTTACGGTAAAGGCATATTCGCTCTTAGACAGTTCGTTGCGGAAATCCTGATAACCCGCCGCACTGCTGCTCGAGATTACGGCAATGCGCTGTACGGCCGCAGGCATCGGCACCTCGCGGTTCATATCCCATACGCCGTCGCGCTTGAGCTGTGCGATGGTCTCCTGCTTGCGGCGCTCCATATCGCCGAGCGTGTAGGCGGGGTCGATGTCGATGATCTGCAACGACAGTCCGTACAGTTCGTGGTAGTTTACTGCGACACGTATCAATATGCGTATGCCGCTTGCGAGCCGCTGCCCGCTTTCGGCTTCGAACCGACCCGCTATGTGCGGATATCGGGACCTCCATATCACGCCGCGTGCCTGCGCGCGGGCTATGCCGTCCGTGTCACCCTTTTCGATGAGTTCCAGATAGCAATGCCCCGAAGAGTTGGTCTTTATGTCGGCGATTTCGGCACTGACCCATACGGCGTCCCCGAACGCTTCGGCGAGTGCCGTGCGTATCGAAGCCTGTAATTCGGCCAGTGTCATATGTCGCGGGGCTGTCATCGCCTATCCGAGCAATATCCCTGCCGTGAGCAAGGCTCCGAACAACATTATGTTGCGTGCCGTCAGTCCGAGACAGACGTTCAACTCCGCACCGTGGTCTATGCGTA
This sequence comes from Alistipes sp., assembly GCA_017937125.1. GTDB lineage: Bacteria > Bacteroidota > Bacteroidia > Bacteroidales > Rikenellaceae > Alistipes. The sequence continues at coordinate 56,454 of JAGBEH010000003.1, forward strand.
CCATTTTACGCCATACCGCAACGTGGAGTACGCCGTAAACGAGCGGCAATAACCCCGCCCATATCCGTCCGTAGGCGATGAGCGACAGACAGAGCGCCATACCCGCCAGCCCCGCCAGCAGATAGAGCCGGCTTCCGAATGCGGCGCCGAAGAGGACTACCGACGTGCGTTTGCCCACGGCGGCGTCTTCGTTGCGGTCGCGGAAGTTGTTCACGATAAGCATCGTGTCGATTATAAGGCCGCAGGCCAGCGATACGAGCGTTATTTCGGGTGTCCAGTGCCCCGTTTGGATGTAGTAGGTGAACCCTACGGGAACCACCCCGAAGAATATGATTACGGCTATGTCGCCCAGACCGTTGTAGGCCAGCGGGAAGGGTCCTGCCGTGTAAATATAGGCGAAGAACAGGCAGGCGAGTCCGACGAATATCAGCCATGGCCCTCCGTAAAAGAGCAGCCCGCATCCTGCTGCGCACGCCGCAAGCGTGAAGAGAATAATTCCGCGTTTCATTGCGGGCATCGTTATGTAGCCTTTGGCCAATGCTCTGTCGGGACCGAGCCTGTCGGGATTGTCGGCACCTTTGAGCAGGTCCCAGAGATCGTTTACGAGATTGGCCGTACACTGCATAAGGACTGCGAATACCAGACACAGCAATGCGGGTACGGGGCGGAACCCTCCGTCGGTAAAGGCCATTGCCGATGCTGCGGCAACGAGGATTACGGCATTGCCGAGACTGTATGGCCTTACGGCCAGTATCCACGCGGAGAGGGAGTTGGTCTTCATTATGTTATCTTATTATCAGTTCTATCGGTCGCGGCAGAGGTTTGCCTTCGGGCAGCTGTATTTGCAGTATGTATTCGCTTTCGACGGGCTCGCCGTTCTTTTTGGCGGGTATCCACGCCGGCGTATTTTCGACGGCGGCCGTTACTTTGCGGCGCAGACGGTTGTCGGTGGACTCCAGCACTTCGCCCGCCGTGATACGGCCGTCGGTGCCTATCGTGTAGCGTATCACTACCCGTGCGGCAGGCTCGTTGGCGCCCCATTTCACGCGGGCTGCGACGTACTCGTCGAATGTCATCCCGTCGGCGGCGAAACGCGCGGGTTCGTCGTATTTGAGCGTAACGACGATTATGCCGTTGTTGGCGCGTTCGCCGTATTTGGCGATATTCTCTTCGGATGCGGGTTCCGTGTCCACGCTCTCGATATTTTCGGGCTCTATGCCCTTGAGGTCGGGCAGGTCCGTAGTGCGCCCGTTGATGATTATCAGCGGCGGTGCCGTAACGCTATGCGCATACGAAAAGAGCGGTACCGATAAAAGTACCGCAATTATCGACAGATGTATTGCCACTGTTTTCATAAATTCGGTTTTCCCGAATAACGTAATCCGATTCCCGTTAATTGTACGGCCTGCTGTCCCGCGCTCTTTCATACGCGCCGCCCCTGCCGTTGCGGAGCCGCCTACAACTCGCTCTCCTTGAGACGCTCGGCATTCTCGGCAACGATCAGATGGTCGATGCAGTCCTGAATGTCGCCGTCCATAAATGCCGACAGGTTGTAGATGGTGTAGTTTATGCGGTGGTCGGTGATGCGCCCCTGCGGATAGTTGTAGGTGCGTATTTTCGCCGAACGGTCGCCCGTCGAGACCATAGTTTTGCGCTTCGAGGCTATCTCGTCGAGATATTTGGAGTATTCGAGGTTGAAGACGCGGGTACGCAGCTCCTCGAAAGCCTTGTCGAAGTTCTTGAGCTGCGATTTCTGGTCCTGGCACTGTACGACTATGCCTGTCGGGATGTGCGTCAGTCGTATCGCCGAGTAGGTCGTATTGACCGACTGACCGCCCGGTCCCGATGCGCAGAAAATATCCTTGCGGATGTCGTTCATCGATATCTCCACGTCGAACTCCTCGGCTTCGGGCAGTACGGCCACCGATGCCGCCGACGTGTGCACGCGACCCTGCGTCTCGGTCTGCGGAACACGCTGCACGCGGTGCACGCCCGACTCGTATTTCAGCGTCCCGTATACGTTCTGTCCCGAAACTTTCAGCACGACCTCCTTGTATCCGCCCGCAGCACCGTCCGAGAAAGACGTTATCTCGTAACGCCAGCCTTTCGACTCGATGTATTTGGTGTACATACGCAGCAGGTCGCCCGCGAATATGGCCGCCTCGTCGCCGCCCGTGCCGCCCCGAATCTCGACTATCGCATTTTTGGCATCCTGAGGGTCTTTCGGTATGAGCAGCAGCTTTATCTCCTCCTCCATCTTCTCGATCGAGGGTTCGAGCTCGGCGATCTCCATACGCGCCATTTCGCGCATCTCCTCGTCCTTGTCGTTCACAAGAACGTCTTTGGCTTCGGCCAGATTGGCCAATGCCGTACGGTAGCGCTCCGACGTCTCGATTATAGGCTCGAGCTCCTTGAACTCCTTGTTGTACTGCACGAACGTCTTTACGTCGGCTATGACTTCGGGGTCGGTCAGCTTTTGCCCTATCTCCTCGTATTTGAGTTTGAGACCGTCCAGACGGTCGAGTATCGAATTTTCTGCCATAATGCTCTCTTTCTTCGGACTGCAAATATAATACAATCTTTCGAGACGACAAAGGGCTGCCTTGCCGACAGCCCCTTTGCCCGTTCTATTTCAGTTCGGCCAGCCAGCGCAGAAGCAGGTTCTGCCATTCGGGCTGATAGGAGAAACGCTCGGTGCCGTAGTTGCCCCAGCCGTGTCCGCCCGTCGGGAATACGTACATCGATGCCTTTACGCCGTTGTATTTCAGCGCCGCGTAGTACATCGCCGCACCTGCTGCGGGGACCGTGCGGTCGTCGTCGCTAAGCAGAAGTATTGTCGGCGGCGTCTTTTCCGTAACGCACTTCTCCATAGAGTAATCGTCGCTCTCCTTCGCCGTGCGGTTGCGGCCGAGCAGGTTGTTGAACGTCCCCACGTGCGTGGTGTAGTTGTTGGCCGTGATTACGGGGTAGAAGAGTATCGAGAAGTTCGGTTTGTCCTCATCGGCGGCGAAGTTGGACGTATAGGCAGCCAGATGCCCGCCTGCCGAGAAGCCCATAATACCGACTTTCGCGGGATCTATGCCCTGCTTCGATGCCTCCTTGCGGACTATGCGCAACGCCTCTACGGCATCCTCCAAAGGCACCTCCTTGTGGCCGTTGGGCAGGCGATACTTGAGTACGTATGCCGCGATGCCGTTCTTGGTCAGCCATTGTGCCATAAGAAAACCTTCCTGATCCATAGAGAGTTTGGCGTAACCTCCGCCGGGGCATATTACGACCGCCTGTCCCGTACGCTTGTCCTTGTCCGCTTCGTAGACGAACAGCTCCGCCTCGGTGGTGTTCTCCAGACGGAACGGCTGTTTGGAAATTTCCGCACCCTTCAGTTCGTTCGAGTGGGGGGCTTGGGCGTTGTCCCAAATTTTGATTGTGCGATCCTGTTGATACTGTGCAAATCCGCTCATAACGGTTGTAAGCGCCATTGCTGAAACTATTAGTCTTTTCATTAGATTAGATAGGTTGTTATTTTACGATGTTGATGATTTTCCCGACCACTACGATGATTTTCTTCGGTGCCGCGCCTTCGAGCCACTTCTGCGCTTCGTCCGTCGCGACTATGTCGGCCGAAATTTCGGCGGCGGTGGCCGTCAGCGGATATTGCTTCTTGAAACGCATCTTGCCGTTTACCGATACGGGGTATTCGAACGTGCTCTCGACGAGATATTTCTCGTCGTATTCGGGGTAGCGCGCATCGCAGACGCTCGTCGTGTGTCCCTCGAGCGACCACAGCTCTTCGGCTATGTGCGGCGCGAACGGCGCGATGAGGACCGTCAGCGGCTCGACTATCCCGCGCTTGCGGCATTCGCCCAACTCGTTGAGACATATCATAAAGGCGGCGACCGACGTATTGAACGAGAAGTTCTCGATGTCTTCGCGCACTTTCTTTATGGTCTTGTGGAGTGTCTTCAGCTCTTTTTCGGTTGGCGCTTCGTCGTTGAGTGCGAAATTGCCCTCGCGGTCGAAGCACAGGCGCCAGAATTTGCGCAGGAACTTGTGCACTCCGTCGATGCCGTTCGTGTCCCAGGGCTTCGACTGTTCGAGCGGGCCGAGGAACATCTCGTACATACGCAGCGTATCGGCGCCGTACTGCTCGACTATATAGTCGGGGTTCACCACGTTGTACATCGATTTCGACATCTTCTCTATCGCCCAGCCGCAGACGTACCTGCCGTCTTCGAGTATGAACTCCGCGTCGGCGAATTCGGGTCTCCACGCGCGGAAAGCGTCGAGGTCGAGAATGTCGTTCTTTACTATATTGACGTCCACGTGTATCTCCTGCGTTTCGTACTCCTTCCTGAGCCCGAGCGAGACGAATTTGTTCGTGCCGACAACGCGGTAGACGAAGTTCGAACGCCCTTGTATCATTCCCTGATTTACGAGCTTTCGGAACGGCTCCGCCTCGCAGACATATCCCAAATCGTAGAGGAACATATTCCAGAAGCGCGAGTACATAAGGTGCCCCGTAGCGTGCTCGATGCCACCAACGTAGAGGTCTACGTTGCGCCAGTATTCGTCGGCCTCTTTCGATACGAGCGCCTTGTCGTTGTGCGGGTCCATATAGCGCAGGTAGTAGGCCGACGAACCCGCGAAGCCCGGCATCGTCGAGGTCTCGTATTGCCACCCCTCGACACGCGCCAACGGCGGCTCGCCCTGCTCGGTAGGCTTGAATTCCGATATGGCGGGCAGCTCCAGCGGCAGTTCGCTCTCGTCGAGCGGCCGAGCTATGTCGCCGTCATAGCGGATAGGGAACGGCTCGCCCCAGTAGCGTTGGCGCGAGAATATGGCGTCGCGCAGACGGTAGTTCACCAACCGTTTGCCGAGACCGCGCTTTTCGACCTCGTCGAACATCAGCGCTATGGCCTCTTTGACATCCTTGCCGTCGAGGAATCCCGAATTTATCATCTTCCCCTCTTTGGCGTCGTACGACTCCTTTTCGATATCGCCGCCCGCGACTACGGGTATGATCTCCAGCCCGAAATGACGTGCGAAAGCATAGTCGCGCGAGTCGTGCGCGGGTACGGCCATAATTGCCCCCGTGCCGTAGCCTGCCAACACGTAGTCGGAGACGTATATGGGAATGTGCTTGCCCGTGAACGGATTGACGGCATACGAACCAGTCGCTACGCCGCTGACGCGCTTGGTCTCGGCTATGCGTTCGCGCTCCGAGCGCTTCTTGGTCTGCTCGATATACTCTTCGACGGCCTTTTCGTTCTCCGCCGTCGTCAGTTCGCCGACCCATTCGTGTTCGGGCGCTATGACCATAAACGTTACGCCGAAAATAGTGTCGGGGCGGGTGGTGAATATCTCTAATTTGCGGTCGCTGCCGTCGATGTCGAAGAATACCTGCGCGCCGACCGACCGTCCGATCCAGTTGCGCTGTATCTCCTTGAGCGATTCGCTCCATTCGAGATCGTCCAGTCCGTCGAGCATACGTTGTGCGTATGCCGTAACGCGCAGCAGCCACTGTTTCATCCGCTTCTGGACGACGGGATAACCGCCGCGCACCGACAGCCCGTCCTTGACCTCGTCGTTGGCCAGTACGGTGCCTAATTTCGGGCACCAGTTCACCATAGTGTCGGCGCGGAATGCCAGACGGTAGTTCTGGAGCACCTGCTCTTTCTCGGCTTCGCTCTTGGCCGCCCATTCGGCTGCCGTGAAGTCGAGTTTCGTCGTGCAGGCGGCATCGATGTCGGCCGTACCGTTCTTCTCGAACTCGGCGACGAGCTTCTCTATGGGTTCGGCCTGCTGCGTGCGGTTGTCGTAGTAGTGGGCGAACATCTTGAGGAATGCCCATTGCGTCCATTTGTAATATGCGGGGTCGCAGGTGCGCACTTCGCGGTCCCAGTCGAAGCAGAACCCTATCTTGTCCAGCTGCTCGCGATAGCGGGCGATGTTCTGCTCGGTGGTTACGGCGGGGTGCTGCCCCGTCTGTATGGCGTACTGCTCGGCGGGCAGACCGAATGCGTCGTAACCCATAGGGTGCAGGACGTTGAAACCGCAGCAGCGTTTATAGCGCGAGTAGATGTCCGACGCTATGTAGCCCAACGGATGTCCGACGTGCAGACCCGCTCCCGAAGGATACGGGAACATATCCAGAACGTAGTATTTCGGCCGCGACGGGTCGGTTTCTACGTGATACGTGCCGTTCTCTTTCCATCGGCGCTGCCATTTGGATTCAATCTCTTTGAAATCGTATTCCATATGTTGTTTGTTTTCAGATATTATTCTCTTCGATATTTGCTCGGCTTCATATCAGGTTGCGGCGCGGTTCTTCTGTTCGGATTCCCGCCTTGTCACGCCGCCCGTTTTGTCGTAAAAGCCTAAATCCCGACAAAATTAACTAAAACTTTCCGATTTGGGGCGTTTCGTGTGGCTTAATCTGTATATTTTAATTGTAAAGTTGTGTTTTCCCGTCAGGTAGATGCGAGAAATACGGAAAATTATATTATATTGCGAAAAGATGTTACTGCGGAAATTGTTTATCCTAAAACTCCAATGCTTATGAGAAAGATTATGCGATTTTTGCTGTTTTCAGCTGTGGCGTTTTATTCTGCCTGTCAAAGAGATGTCGAAGAGACCTCTTTGAGTGTTGTTGAATTAAAACCTTTGTCTATTGCTGATGCGAGGAATGCTTTTGAAAAAGAAATGCGCAATTTGCCTGCTTTTGCGGCAGATAGTGCCGCATTAAGTTTAACCGAAAGATGCTATCCTGTATGGGAAAATGCCGTTGTTGCAGAAAATGATAATGTTTGGAGTGTAGAGACTCCGATAAAATCCGATTATGAATTTGTTGCAACGCGGCGCGGGTATGTTGAAGGTAAAAACATAATAGTCAATATGGATGTTGTCCGAAAGTTGGTCGTTATAAAAAACAAGAGAACTGGAGATGTATTTCAGTATGTTATGTCGATTATTCCGGATGTTTTTATCTGTAATGGACGTGTCCGCGACTTTTCTTATGACTTTCATTATTTTGGCGATAAAAAAAGGTTTTCGGGCGTAATTTTGTTCAATGACGCTTTCGAAGGCAGAACCACGCAGGTGGAACGCTATTGCAAGGGAGAGAGATGTTTGGGAATCTATCTTCCCAAGTATAGTGCTCGTTATGATATCGCTCGTAAAATTGTTGGAATGCTTGAAATCAAAAGAATTCATAATTTGCAGGCTGCATCGACACGGTATATGTGGTATTGCCCTATTTGTGAAATTATGCACGACAGCGATGATGAATGGTTGCCTTGTGCCGTGATTGTTGTAGAAGATGATATTTGCGGCGGCTGCGGTATGGGAGTCCGAGATTGTATTTGTTCTTATAATAATGCGTGTGTGATGTGCGGTTGTGACCCTTGCGAGTGTTACACTGGTGATAATTGCAGTAGTTGCGGCCAACCGTTCCAATATTGCATTTGTAATGCCGAATACTGTGAGTATTGTGGTGATATATATTGCACAACCGACCATTCTTCCGAAAATGATCAAAACAATCCGAACCAGTCTAAAGTACAATGCAATGATGCAAATGTGAGTGAATTGTTGGCACGGTTCGATGCATCAGATTTGGGACATAAGATATTATCTAAATTAACTCAAGCAATAGAAATCATTTTCGGTGCTGATCATAAAAGTCCTGTAAGGATAAATTATTTATCTGACGGAACGATTATAAGTATAACTGTCCGTGATGATGCCAGTTCGGCAGCGAGAACTACCGGTATTATCGAGGATGTCATTCACGCAGCGCAAATCAGTGTGGTTGGAGCTCATGAGTTTTCAGGCGCAAAACTGAATTTTGAAATAGAAGCGAAATGTTTGACTGCTATTTTCTTTGCTGATCACGATGGCCTGTTTTTGCTTAAAGATGTTGAAGGTTATAATGAATGTATATTGAAGTTGGCAACTTCCTATTTTTATAATAATGAAAGTCCTGAATTTCAAAAACTGTATCAGGATGCAATAAATTATTTTACGAACACACCGCCTTATAATAATAACGATATGTATCCTGAACAAGAAGATAAAAGGCATTTTAACACATTTTAATAAAATAATTATGAAAAATATTATTGTAATATCATCTGTTATTTTCAGCTTTTGCCATTTGGGCGCATATGCTCAATCTCGATATACTTATACCCAAGACGATATAATCCGTTCGTCTTCTTATGATTTGCGAGTGACGAAGGCATTCGATACGATGTTGGAACTGACCGATGCGGAGAATGCATATGACAGTATGGAGGGCGCTGTTTCGAGCGACACGAGTTTTATCCGCGATGCGAACGGGTATTGGAATATCGATTATTCTAAAATAACGAGACCGAATGATGAAACGGTGAAGCGAATGATCGGGGAGGCGATTGCCGATGCAATCCCGATATTAAGTCGAAAAATCAACGGTAAAGAGGGGCAGATATGGATTATGATTCATACCGATGCGTTCGGGCGATTCCTCAATGCGGAAATAGTGTTGTGGACTCCGTCGGAGTGCTATTCCCGCATCGAACCCGAAAAATTGGCGCAACTGTATTCCCGAATCTCGTCATTGTCGTTCGGAATACCGTCGGCATATAGTGCTATTTCGGATCACTATTTCCGATACGCGTTTTTCTTCAAGGATTTTTGAAGGGTGAATCGGGATGCGGTCGGAAATGATTTTGTTTGTTATGAGGGTATTGCAATTTGCGGAATATTGCGGATTATGAAAAAGATATTTTTTGCGGCTTTGATGTCGGCCGTGCCGTTTTGCTGCTTCGCGCAGTATGGCTACACCGAAAATTCGATAATCGCAACTTCGTCATACAGGTTGCTTATAACCGAACAACGTGATGTGGAGTTGCATTATGTCGATTGCGATAATCCTTATGCGGATGATGTTTCTACCTCCTCGAACCCGAACCGCCGCCGCAATGACGACGGAGTGTGGGATATAGATTATTCGCGGTTCGTAAAACCCGATAAAAAAGTATTGTACCGTGCTGTTGCGGAGGTGCTTGCGGATGAATTGCCGTTCCTGAAAACATCGTTCGGAGGACGTGCCAACATATGGCTTCAGGCACATACCGATTCGGTCGGGCGTTTCGTGAATTGCAAAGTCCGTTTTTGGGCGGATGCGGAGGATTACAACCGTATTTCACCGGAGAAGCTGGCACGGTTGTATGCCCTGTTTTCGGAGTTGTCGTTCGGCGTTCCCGAAGAGTATCGGGATATTTCCGATCACTATTTCAATATGACAGTACCTTTCCGCGACCTTTAAGCAGCGTTTAGTATGAAATTCCTGTTCATATCCTTTTTTATGTCGGCCGTGCCGTTTTGTTGCTTCGCGCAGTATGATTATGCAGAAAATTCGATAATCGCAACCTCATCGTACAGGTTGAAGATAGTGAAACTCGATGCTTCGAGATTGTATTATACGGATTGCGACAATCCTTATAACGATATTGTTTCTACCTCCTCGAACCCGAACAGACACCGTAATGACGATGGTATGTGGGATATGGATTATTCGCGATTGGCAAAGCTGGATCAGAATGATATGAATAAGAGAGTGGCTGCCATTTTTAAGGATGAGTTGCCCTGTTTGAAGACGACGTTCGACGGCAGAGGCCATATATGGTTTCAAATACATACCGATTCGGTCGGGAAATTCATTAACGGGTTGGTCGTGATTTGGGCTGATGCCGAAGATTACAGTCGTATTTCGCCCGAAAAACTTGCTCGATTGTATGAACTGGCATCGCAAATGTCATTGGGCGTCCCCGAGGATTATCGGGATATTTCCAGCCATCATTTTTATTATATGGTTCCTTTTCGCGACCTTTGATTGAAAAGCGTTTTTTCTTCTCGTGTCTTAAATTCCGCAATCGCACCCGCCCTCTTCGGTGGGTGCGATTTTGTGCATCGATAATACGTTGTAAATCAGTGATATACGATATAAATAATAAGCGATGTTTATTTTGTGTAAAAATCTATAAGAAAAAAGAATTACAAAAACGCCCGAAACGGGCTAAATCGCTGTAAAAACGGGAAAACAGGGCGAAAAAAAGTCGCATATATATAGTGTGAAATAAAAAAAATGCGTACATTTGCAGTCCGTTTGGGAATGTAAAAACGAAGAAATGGGGTCGAAGCCCCGTGAGTATTAAATAATTAAAGGATAAAAAACGTTAAAATGCCAACTATTCAACAGTTAGTAAGAAACGGCCGAGTGCATATGGACGACAAGAGTAAGTCGCCCGCACTCGCAGCGTGTCCTCAGCGTCGCGGCGTTTGTACACGTGTGTACACTACGACCCCGAAAAAGCCTAACTCGGCTATGCGAAAGGTTGCGCGTGTAAGATTGACCAACGGCAAGGAGGTCAACGCCTACATCCCCGGAGAAGGCCACAACTTGCAGGAACACTCCATCGTACTGGTTCGCGGCGGTCGTGTGAAGGACCTCCCCGGTGTACGTTATCACCTCGTGCGCGGTGCGCTCGACTCGGCAGGCGTGGACGGTCGTCGTCAGCGTCGTTCGAAGTACGGAGCCAAACGCCCCAAAGCAGGCAAGAAGTAAAATCTATTAAAGAAGAGACATTACAATGAGAAAAGCAAAGCCAAAGAAGCGAATTCTACTTCCGGATCCGAAGTTCAACGACGTCGAAGTTACGCGTTTCGTGAACAACCTTATGCTGGATGGTAAGAAGAGTATTGCCTATGCCATTTTCTACGATTCGTTGGAACTGGTGGGCAAGAAGATGAAGGATGCTGATAAATCTCCTCTGGAAGTTTGGAAACAGGCCCTTGAGAATATCACACCCCAAGTCGAAGTAAAATCGAAGAGAATCGGCGGTGCGACGTTCCAGGTTCCTACGGAGGTTCGTCCCGAGCGCAAAGTTTCGATTTCGATGAAAAACCTTATCCTTTACTCACGCAAACGCTCGGGTAAGTCGATGGCTGAAAAACTCTCGGGAGAGATAGTGGATGCCTACAACCAGCAGGGTGCCGCCTTCAAACGCAAGGAGGAGATGCACCGTATGGCAGAGGCTAACAAGGCATTCGCACACTTCAGATTTTAATTGGGGAGGATAGGTTAGATGGCTACAAGAGATTTGAATTACACTCGCAATATCGGCATTATGGCTCACATCGATGCCGGTAAGACTACCACGTCGGAGCGTATCCTCTTCTATACGGGTAAGACCCACAAGATCGGCGAAGTGCACGAAGGCGGCGCCACGATGGACTGGATGGTACAGGAGCAGGAGCGCGGTATCACCATTACGTCGGCTGCGACCACCGCATTTTGGCACTACAAGGACAAGACTTACCAGATCAACCTTATCGACACCCCGGGACACGTGGACTTTACGGTCGAGGTG
>JAGBEH010000004.1 GCA_017937125.1 Alistipes sp.
AATTTCGGAAAGAGATTTAGCTTTCGAGCGAACGCTCGGAGCGGGAGGCTGTAAAGTCTTGTTCTTACTGCGCCCGCTCAGTGAGCGAGAAAGAAAAATCCCGAAATTTCCGCCGTGAGGGAGTTTTGGCGCCACCTTTTACGGATAAAAGGTGGCAAAGAAAAAATTCGCGGTCAAAAGGTACAAAATAAAAGAACCTTTGCAGGCAAAGATGCAACTCCTCTCTGCCTTCGTATTTATCTCAATGCTTGAAATGGCGCATTCCGGTGAACGCCATAGCGATGCCTTCCTCATCGGCTTTGCGCACGGACTCTTCGTCGCGCACACTGCCGCCGGGTTGCACGATTGCCGCAACGCCGTACTGCGCGGCTAACGAAACCGTATCGTCGAATGGGAAAAATCCGTCGGAGCCGAGCACGAGACCCTCGCCGACACCTTTGGCCTTGGCCTCTTCGAGCGCAATGGATGCCGAACCCACACGGTTCATCTGTCCTGCACCCACGCCGAGCGTACAGCCGTCCTTTACTACCACTATGGCGTTGGATTTCACGTGCTTGACTATGCGCCACGCAAAATTCATATCGGCTATCTGCGCATCGGTCGGCCGTTTTGCCGTCACGGTCATATCCGCTGTCACGGGGCGCGTAGCGGTGTCGAGCTCCTGCACCAGAAGACCTCCGTTCACACTCACGTATTGCATAGCTTCGGCATCCGTACGCTGCATATCGACCTCCATAAGCCGCAGGTTTTTCTTCGTCGAGAGTATCTCCAACGCTTCGGCCGAGAACGACGGTGCGATGATGATTTCGAGGAACACGGGCTTCATTGCCTCTGCCGTTGCGGCGTCCAACTCGCGGTTTACCGCCACTATGCCGCCGAAGATGCTCACCTTGTCGGCTTCGTAGGCTTTGGTCCACGCCTCGAAAACATCCTTGCCGACGGCCGCACCGCAGGGGTTCATATGTTTCAGACCCACGCAGAACGGTTCGTCGAATTCGCGGACTATGTTCAGCGCCGCATTGGCGTCCTGTATGTTGTTGTAGGATAGCTCCTTGCCGTGGAGCTGGCGCCCGAATGCCAACGAGTAGGGGACGGGTTCGGCCTGACGATAGAATTTCGCGCTCTGGTGTGGGTTCTCGCCGTAGCGCAGCGTCTGCACGAGTTCGAAGTCGAGGAACAGCTTCTCGTTCAACCCTGCCTTTTCACGCATATATGCGGCTATGCAGGCGTCGTACTCGGCGGTGTGGGTGTAGGCTTTGGCCGAGAGTTGCAGGCGGGTTCGGGGCAGGGTATTGCCGTTGCTTTCGATCTCGGCGATGATACGTTCGTAGTCCGACGGGTCGCATACGACCGTAACGTCGCGCCAGTTCTTGGCCGCGCTGCGCAGCATCGACGGGCCGCCGATATCGATGTTCTCTATGGCATCCTCCATCGTTACGTCGGGTTTGGCTATCGTGCTGCGGAACGGATAGAGGTTCACGCAGACCATATCTATGTATCCGATACCGTTCTGCCGCAGGGCTTCGACGTGCGAGGGGTCGTCCCTGCGCGCCAGCAGCCCTCCGTGCACTTTGGGGTGCAGGGTCTTGACGCGGCCGTCGCAAATCTCGGGAAATCCCGTAACGTCGCTGATGTTGATGACCTCCACTCCGCTGTCGCGAAGCAGTTTCATAGTCCCTCCCGTCGCGATTATCTCCCATCCGAGACGTCGCAATGCTTCGGCGAACGCTACCACGCCGCTTTTGTCGCTTACGCTGATCAATGCTCTCATATTCTGCTTTCTGCTATCAGTTTGTTAATCGTGTTGATGTATAATTCGTGTTCCAGTGCGTGTATCATCGCTTCGAGTTCGGCTATGTCGTTGCCCTCGTAGGGTACTGCCTGCTGCGAGATGATACGCCCGCCGTCCATCGACGCATCGACGTAGTGTATCGTTACGCCGTATATTTTCACTCCGTATTCGAATGCCTGCTCTATGGCATTCGCCCCCTTGAATGCGGGCAGCAGCGACGGGTGGATGTTTATTATGCGGCCCTCGTAGCTGTCGAGCATAACGCGCGACAATAATCGCATATAGCCCGCCAGACAAACCAAATCGACCTGCGCGGCATCGAGCCGAGCGACGATTTCGCGCTCGTAATCGGCTTTCGAAGCGTAGCTTTTGGGGTCGAAAGCGAATGTCTCGATGCCGTGCCGCGCGGCGCGTTCGACAACGTGTGCCGTCGGTCTGTCGCAGACGACGAGTACTACTTGTGCCCGTATGCGCCCGCTTTGGCAGGCTGCGGCTATCGCTTCGAAATTGCTTCCTTCGCCGCTTGCGAAGACGGCTATTCGTTTTGTCATCGGTCTGTCGTGTTTTATTTGTGCGGCTCTTGGAGCCGCAGGTTGTCGGCAAAAACTCTTTTTCTCAATAAGCTCTTCGCCGCCCTCCGTCCCCTTTAGGGCGGCGAAGCGAGGTTGCGAGCAAACTCGAAATTCTTTCTTTGGCATCTTTGCCTGCAAAAGTTTTTTTCTTTTGTACCTTTTGACCGCAAAGTTTTTTCTTTGCCACTTTTGTCCGCAAAAGTGGCGCAAAACTCCCGCAATGCGAACTTTTGCGGGTTCGTTCGTTTGTCGAACGGCTCAGGATGCTACGCAAATTTGTAAACAAATTGTCTCCTTCGCTTTTCGTTCGACTGCACTCCGAACTGATCCTTAAAGTTCGCGGTGCGGTTTTAAGGTTCCGCGCTATTCGCGCAGGGGTCTTTTGTTTATTACTTTTCTTTCCGCTCGTACCTGAAATAGCCATCCGAAATCTTCTCCGCATTCATCTTCTGCGGCTGCGGGGTCGGCCTTCGGCCGAGCCGCAGAAGATGCGCAATCAAAGATTGCGGAACCGTTTATCGGCTTAAATATTTTTCGCCCCGCAACTTCGCCCTGCGAAGGCTCGCCGAAAAAAGACGCTCGCCGTTCGCAATCTGCGTCCGCAGAACTTTTCGCCCCTTAAATTATCCTTACTCCCTTGCCTTCGACCACGCGGCCTATTGCCGACGCTTTGAGTCCGTGTTCTCCGAGAACGGCGATCGCCTTGTCGGCCTCGTCGGCAGCTACTGCCGCAACCATACCGATACCCATATTGAAGATGTTGAACATCTCGCGATGGGCTATACCGCCGCGCTCTTCGAGGAAACGGAATACGGGAAGTATCTCCCACGACCCTTCGTGCACCTCGACGCCCTGCCCTTCGCGCAGTATGCGGGGAATGTTTTCGTCGAAACCGCCGCCCGTTATGTGGCTTATGCCGTGTACGTCGCAACGACGCAGCAGGTCGAGCACGGGGCGTACGTAGATTTTCGTCGGCGTGAGCAGCACCTCGCCCAACGTGCGGTCGGCATCCAATTCGGGATAGACCGCATCGAGGTCGGCACCGCTGTCGGCGACGATCTTGCGCACGAGGCTGAAACCGTTGGAATGCACGCCGCTCGACGCTATGCCGACGAGGATGTCGCCGACAGCGACTTTCGTCCCGTCGATAAGTTTCGAACGCTCGACCACACCGCACGTGAAGCCCGCTATGTCGTACTCTCCGCCGCCGTACATTCCCGGCATCTCGGCCGTCTCGCCGCCTATGAGTGCGCAGCCCGCCTGACGGCATCCTTCGGCTACGCCCGCGACTATAGCCTCGATTTTGGCGGGCTCGTTGTGCCCTACGGCGACATAGTCGAGGAAGAAGAGCGGCTCGGCACCCTGTGCGAGCACGTCATTGACGCACATCGCTACGGCATCGATGCCTATCGTGTCGTGTTTGTCGAGCTCGAAAGCCAACTTGAGCTTCGTGCCCACGCCGTCCGTGCCGCTTACGAGCACGGGCTCCTTGACTCCTAATGCTGCCAGATCGAACATCCCGCCAAATGCGCCTATGTTGCCCATAACGCCCGTACGGGAGGTCGAAGCGACGTGTTTTTTGATGCGGCGAACGACCTCGTAACCCGCTTCGAGGTTCACGCCCGCCTTTTCGTATGATTTTGCCATATTTTCAGGTAACTTTATATACAACTTTACATCTTGTCGATTTTAATAATCGGTTCTTGCTTCCGACGGTCGGGTTGCTCGCGGCAAAGCCGCGTTTACAATTCCGACCCACCCCCGCACCCCCGCCTCAGGCAGGGGCTTGCGGTGGAACCCGCAAGGTTATCAGGCTTTGGAATAAAGTCGGTGAAGAATTGTATATTATTCCATAAATCCTTTAATCCGTTAAAATTTCCCGTCCTTGTTGGCCTCCTCGACCGACTGGTAGAGTGCCGTAGGATATTTGCCATTGAAGCAGGCCAGACACAGTTCGTGTCGGTCGCCCGCAGCCCAGAACAGCGCCTTTTTCGAGAGGAACGCCAGCGAATCGGCTCCGACGGTCTCGCGTATCTTCTCTATGTCCTTGCCCACCTGTGCCGCTATCAACTCCTCGTAAGTCGAGGTATCGACGCCGTAGAAGCAGGGATGCGTTATCGGCGGGCTCGCTATGCGCAGATGCACTTCGGCGGCTCCCGCTTCGCGCAGCAGCGTGACTATGCGCCGCGAGGTCGTGCCGCGCACTATCGAGTCGTCGATAAGCACCACGCGCTTGCCCTGCACTATCGAACGTATGGCCGACAGCTTCATCCGCACGCCCTTTTCGCGCATAGCCTGACTGGGCTGGATGAACGTACGGCCTACGTATCGGTTCTTTATCAGCCCCATTTCGTAGGGTATGCCGCTCGCTTCGCTGTAACCTATCGCCGCACTCAGGCTCGAATCGGGTACGCCTACCACTATGTCCGCTTCGACGGGAGCTTCGCGATAGAGCAGCTTGCCCGACTCCTTGCGGAATGCGTGGACGTTGCAGCCCTCGATGTCGCTGTCGGGACGCGCGAAGTAGATATACTCCATTGCGCACATATTGTGATGTTTGTACATCGAATAATCGACGCTGCGCAGCCCCTCGCGGTCGATGACGACTATTTCGCCCGGTTCGACGTCGCGGATGAACTCGGCGCCTACGACATCGAAAGCGCAGGTCTCGCTGCTGACGACATATCCGCCGTTGAGCTTGGCTATCGACAGCGGCCGCAGGCCGTATTTGTCGCGGCAGGCATAGAGACGGTTGCCCGTCATTATGAGGAATGCGAACGCCCCCTCGATCATATTGAGGGCGTCGATTATCGAGTGTATGCGCTTGCGGCCGTCGTTGTCCTTCTTTATGAGGTGCGCGAGAATCTCGCTGTCCGACGTCGAGTGGAAAAGGCTTCCCCTGTTTTCGAGCCACCGTTTAAGTTCGCGGGAATTTACGAGGTTGCCGTTGTGCGCCAGAGCGAAGTCGCCCGTGTTGTGGCGGAAGAGGAACGGCTGCACGTTCTCGATGCTTCGCCCTCCCGACGTCGAGTAGCGCACGTGACCTATGGCCATATCGCCCGTGAGCGTCGAGAGTTTCTCTTCGTCGAATATTTCGGTAACCAGTCCCTCGCCCTTGATGCGTTTGAACATGCGGTTATCGACGGCGACGATGCCGCAGCCCTCCTGCCCGCGGTGTTGCAGGGCGTGCAGACCGTAATAGGTCAGCCCCGCAGCGTCGGGAACGCCGAAGACGCCGAAGACGCCGCACTCCTCGTGCAGCTCGTCGTCCGTATGCCGATTGTTTATCTCCATTGTTTGCTGCGATTTGCGGTTTATGGCCGTCATACGACGGCCGCAGTGTTATGCGAGCGTTTGCAGACGGCTCAAAATCTCTTCGTAGGCCTCGATTACCTTGCCTAAGTCGCGGCGGAAACGGTCCTTGTCGAGCTTCTCGTTGGTCTGCTTGTCCCACAGACGGCAGGTGTCGGGGCTTACCTCGTCGGCAAGGATTATCTCGCCGTCGGAGGTGCGGCCGAACTCTATCTTGAAATCGACGAGCGTAATGCCTAACTTGTCGAAGAGGGCGATGAGCACCTCGTTGATTTTGCGCGTCATATCGTAGATATGTTTCAGCTCGTCGTAGGTTACCACACCCAAAGCTACGGCGTGGTCGTCGTTGATGAGCGGGTCGCCGAGCTCGTCCTTCTTGTAGCAGATGTCGATGATGGTGTTCGACGGTTTGGTACCCTCTTCGATGCCGAGACGCTGAGCCATAGAGCCTGCGATGATGTTGCGTACGATTACTTCGAGCGGGATTATGCTTACGCGGCGGCACAGCTGGTCGCGGTCGTTGAGCTTCTCGACGAAGTGGGTCTTCACGCCCGCATCGATCAGTTTGCGGAAGATGATGTTCGAAATCTCGTTGTTCAGAATGCCCTTGTTGGCGATCTGCGCCTTCTTGAGGTTGTTGTAGGCGGTTGCCGAATCCTTGTAGTGGATGATTATCAAATCCTTGTCATCGGTTTCATAAACCTGCTTCGCCTTACCTTCGTAAAGCATTTCGAGCTGTTTCATAAGTTAAAGTGCTTTGATGTTTATTGTCGTTTATCTATTTATTTTATTATGTACTTCCCCGTTTCCCGTTTCCCGTTTCCCGCGTCCGCGGCCTGCGAACGGCGAGCGTCTTTTTGCGAGCCTTCGCGGTGCGAAGCTGCGGTTCGCGCGGCTCTTCGCGCCGCAGTCTTATCGCCCGAAAACTTTCCGCCGAAATCGTCTCCGCCACGCTCTTCTATCGCAAAGTGCCTTTGCGGAAATAGTTTACCGCATTCGAGAAGATGTCCTGACGTTTCTCGCCCGCGATGTTCTTCATCAGATTGCGGTCGTAACGCTCCGTGTGCCCCATTTTGCCGAGTATGCGTCCCGTGGGGTCGGTTATGCCCTCTATCGCGTAATATGAACCGTTGGGGTTCGCGGGCGCTTCGGCCGTCGGACGTCCCTCCGCATCGGCGTATCGGAATGCCACCTGACCCGCAGCGAAGAGCTTTTCGGCCGTCGCTTCATCGACCACGAACTTGCCCTCGCCGTGGCTGACGGCTATCGAGTGCAGGTCGCCCTCCGCAAAACCCCTGAGCCATACCGACGACGCATTTTCCACACGTGTCGAGACGATTTGCGACACGTGGCGGTTCACGTCGTTTCGGAAAAGGGTCGGAGAGTTCTCCGTTACCTTGCCCAGACGCCCGTAGGGCAGCAGCCCCGATTTTACGAGTGCCTGAAAACCGTTGCAGATGCCGAGTATCAGGCCGCCGCGATCGATGAGGGCGTGTATGGCCGCAGCTATGCGCTCGTTGTTGAGGACGGCCGCTATGAACTTGCCGCTGCCGTCGGGTTCGTCGCCCGCCGAGAAACCGCCGCTCAGGACGAATATGTGGCAGGCGTCGATGTTGCGGCACATCTCTTCGATAGAGTCGAATATGTCGTCGGCCGTCAGGTTGCGGAATACGCTCGTCGTTACCTCGGCACCCGCACGGCGAAATGCACGCGCCGTGTCGTAGTCGCAGTTCGTTCCGGGGAATACGGGCAGATAGGCTACGGGGTGCTCTACGGCTTCGCCCGTATATTCGGCCGTCATCGCCGTATTCGCAACGTCCGCGAACTCCTTCATCGGTGTCGAATTGCGCCCCTTGTCGGGATATACCGTCGTGAAACGTTCGGTATTTGCGCGGCGCAGTTCGTCGAGCGGCATACGCTCGCCGTTTATGGTCAGCGCTTCGTCTTCGACCGTGCGCCCGAGCAATTCGGCGGCTTCGAAGTCGAGCGGTTCGCGGCTCTCGACGACTATCGAGCCGTAAGAATAGTCGAACAGCGTCCCTTCGTCCGCGGTGCATTCGGCACCTATGCGGTTGCCGAACGCCATTTTCGCCAGCGCTTCGCCCGCACCTCCGAAACCGACGGCGTATGCCGCCGCGATGCGGCCGTCGCTTATGGCCGACGTTACGAAATCGAAGTTGCGGCGCAGCTGCACGGTGTCGGGCATACGGTTTTCGAGCGGCGTATGGCGTACGATATATATGTAGTCGCCCGCCTGCTTGAAATCGGTGCTTATCACTTTGTTCGCATCGACCGTCGTAATGCCGAACGCCATAAGCATCGGCGGGACATTCAGATCGCCGAAAGTGCCGCTCATCGAGTCCTTGCCGCCTATCGAGGGGAGCTTCAGCTCCTCCTGCATCTTCAACGCTCCCAACAGCGCCGCTAACGGTTTGCCCCAAACCGTACGGTCGGAGGTCATACGCTCGAAATACTCCTGATACGAATAGCGCATCTTCGCGAATGACGCACCCGCCGCAACGACCTTCGCGGCAGCCTCTATGACGGCATACGCCGCGCCGTGATAGGGGCTCCACTCCGATATGAAAGGGTTGTAGCCGAATGCCATAATGCTCGCCGTGTCGGTATATCCGTCGCCGACGGGAATTTTCTGCACCGAGACCTGCGTTTCGGAGTCCTGCGTGCGGCCGCCGAAAGGCATAAGTACCGTCGAGGCGCCTATCGTCGAGTCGAACATCTCGATAAGCCCGCGCTGCGAGACGACATTATCGTCCGCGAGGTTGGCCGCCATACGCTCGGCAAGCGTGGCGCCTTCGGGACGGCGTTCGAAAGGATTGCTGTCGGGTACCGCCGCGACCGTCGCTTTCGCATAGTGGGGCGCTCCCGCACTGTCGATGAACTCGCGTGCGAGGTCTGCGACCTTCACGCCCTTGTCGTACATACGCATACGCGCCGTGTCGGTAACATCGGCCACGTGCGTAACCTCCACATTCTCGGATGCGCAGTAACGCTCGAACTCGGCCACATCCTTCGCTTCGACCACTACGGCCATACGCTCCTGCGACTCGCTTATGGCCAGCTCCGTAGAGTTGAGACCTTTGTATTTGGCAGGCACGCGGTCGAGCCAAATATCCAGACCGTCGGCCAGCTCGCCGATGGCCACGCTTACGCCGCCCGCACCGAAGTCGTTCGATTTCTTTATCAGCCGCGTAACCTCCGCGCGGCGGAAAAGACGTTCCAACTTGCGCTCTTCGGGAGCATTGCCTTTCTGCACCTCGCTGCCGCACTCTTCGAGCGAACGGGCGTTGTGTTCTTTGGAGGAACCCGTTGCGCCGCCTATGCCGTCGCGTCCCGTGCGGCCGCCCAACAGCAGTACGGCATCGCCCGCCGCAGGCCGTTCGCGCCGAACGTTCTCGGCCTTGACGGCACCGACTACCGCACCCACTTCAAGGCGCTTGGCCGTGTAGCCCGCGTGGTAAATCTCGCGCACGTGCGTCGTCGCCAAGCCTATCTGGTTGCCGTAGCTCGAATATCCTGCTGCGGCTTTGGTGCTTATCACCCGTTGGGGCAGTTTGCCCGCGAGCGTTTCGCCGACAGGTTTGTATATGTCGCCCGCACCCGTTACGCGCATAGCCTGATATACGTAGCTGCGCCCCGACAGCGGGTCGCGTATGGCTCCGCCCAAGCAGGTCGATGCGCCGCCGAACGGCTCGATTTCGGTGGGGTGGTTGTGGGTCTCGTTCTTGAACTGCAACAGCCATTTTTCGCTCTTGCCGTCTATGTCCGCATCGATGAATATGCTGCATGCATTGTTCTCCTCGCTCACCTCCAAGTCGTCTAAGTATCCGTTTTTACGCAGGTAGCGTGCGCCGACGGTCGCCAAATCCATAAGGCAGATATCCTTGTGCTCGCGCCCCAAGTCCCGCCGCATCTTCAGATAGAGCGCCAGCGAGGCGTCTATGTCCTCTTTTGCGAACGACTCCTCGACCTCGATGTCTTCGAGTACGGTGGTGAAAGTCGTATGGCGGCAGTGGTCGCTCCAGTAGGTGTCTAAAATGCGCAACTCGGTTTCGTACGGGTCGCGCCCTTCCTCGCGGAAATATCTCAACACCTCGCGCAGGTCGTCGCCGTTCATCGCCAGCCCCATACGGCGGCAATAGTCGTCGGCCTCGCCGTCGTCCATAGCCGTGAACCCTTCGAGTACGGGTACGGGCTTCACGGGCGGATTTTCCTGAAAGGCCGTACGCTCCATATCCTTTTCGCGCGAGTCCACTTTATTTATTATATAGCGGCGTATGCGGTCTGCATCCGCATCGGCGACGGTGTCGTCGAACAGAAGCAGACGTGCGCTGCGTATCTTCACATCGGCTGTCGGGTCTATCAGCCGCACGCACTCTTCGGCCGACGCGGCGCGCTGGTCGAACTGGCCGGGCAGATACTCTACGGCCAAATATTTGCGGCCGTCGAGATCGAATGCGTCCGTGACGATGTCCGTAACGATTTCGCCGAAAACCATATAGCGGCTGCGGTCGAGCAGTTCGGGCGTGAAGCCGCAGAGGTCGTAGACGTTCAGCAGTCGCAGTTCGTTCATTCGCAGGCCGAGATGCTCGTTCAGTTCGCGGCGCAGGCTTTCGGCCTCGACGCGGAATGCGGGGCGTTTCTCGACGTAAATACGGTAGTTTTTCATATCGCTCTGTTTTCTTATCTTACGAATTTATCCGCCCACTCGTTGCGGTAGCGCTCGGCGGCGGTGGCGGTAAAGGTTATGTGCCCCATTTTGCGCAACGGCTTGCAGACTGTTTTGCCGTAAATATGCACGTGCACATCGGGCAGATGTTGCGCGGCGATGCGTTCGGCAGCTTCGAGGTCGCATCCCAAAATGTTCTTCATCACCGTCGGGGCGAGCAGACGCGGCTCTTCGAGCGGCATATCGAGCAGATAGCGGCATAGTTCGCGGAACTGGTTCGTCGAACAGCCCTCGATGGTGTAGTGGCCGCTGTTGTGGGGGCGCGGCGCCATTTCGTTGAAGTATATCTCGCCGTCGCGGACGAAATACTCTATGGCCAGAATGCCTCGATAGCCGCAGCGACGCATAAAATCGCAACTTTCGCGGGCTATGCGTTCGCCCGTCGCCGCATCGTCGCACGGGACGATGCAGAGGTCGAGAATGCCGTCCTTGTGGATGTTGCGCCCTACGGGGAAACATATCGCCCGCTTGTCGTCGGCAACCGCTACGGCGCTCGCCTCGTAGTCGAAGGCGATGAACTCCTCGACGATGAGCGGCGCGGGGAGCAGATCGGCGGCTTTCGCTATGTCGCCCGTATCGCGTACCACCGCCTGCCCGTGTCCGTCGTATCCGAGCGTGCGCGTCTTCACGACGCAGGGAACTCCTATCTCTTCTATCGCACGGCGCAGTGATGCCTCGTCGTCGGCCGCAGCGTAGCGCACCGTCCGCAATCCGTTCGCGCGGGCATTCTCCTTTTCGCGCAGGCGGTCCTGCGAGTCGAAGAGCGGGCGGAAGCCCTGCTTGATGTTGTATTTGCGTTCGAGCCCGACGAGTAGTCCGCTCGGAACGTTCTCGAATTCGTATGTGACAACGTCGCTGCGACGGCACAGCTCCTCCAAGGCGTTTGCGTCGTCGAACGCGGCGACGATATGTTCGTCGCAGACGGCGAATGCGGGGGCGTCGGGCGCAGGGTCGAGAGCTATGCAGCGCGCACCGAGAATGTGCGCCTGCTCGGCTATCATCAGCCCTAATTGGCCTCCCCCTATTATGCCTATCGTCCGTTTCATACACTATATCTTCATTAGGAATTACACTAACGTTACACTCAGATTCTGCTGCCTTGCGGGTTCCACCAAAAGCCACTCCCTGAGGGAGGGGTTTGGGGTGGGGTCAGAATTGTAAACGCGGCTTTGCCGCGAGCATCCCGACAAGTGAAGTGAGAACCGTTAATTAAAGTAAACGACGTGTAATTACGCATATAATTACCCTCTGTTACAACTTTGCAGCGAGAACCTCTTCTGTTTGGCGGCGGCGGAAATCGTTCAACCGCTCGCGGACGCCGCCGTCCGAGAGGGCGAGTATCGAAGCCGCTATGAGCGCCGCGTTTTTCGCACCGTTTATGGCGACTGTCGCTACGGGTACGCCCGCAGGCATCTGCACGATAGAGAGCAGCGAGTCCAATCCGTTCAGGGCACGCGACTTGACGGGAACGCCTATGACGGGCAGCGCCGTCATACTTGCGACCATACCGGGCAGATGCGCCGCACCTCCCGCACCGGCGATAATCACGTCGATGCCGCGCTCGGCGGCCGTTTTGGCATATTCGACCAGCAGATCGGGCGTGCGGTGTGCGCTCACTACCCGTTTTTCGAACGGAATTTCGAGCCGTTCGAGCATATCGACGGCCTGCGACATCACCTCCCAGTCGCTCGACGAACCCATTATCACTCCGACTTTCATAGCTTTATACTTTATGTTTTTCAAATCGAAAGCCGCCATAACACGATACGTTACGGCGGCTTTTATCTCATACATTTATTTCATATCGGCGCTGACGCTGCTGCGCACACGCGTTCGCAAGGCCCGCGCCCGCATCGGCAGAGGCAGACGGGAACGACGAGGGCAGATGCCCCGTTCCGTTGATACTTCGTCGCGCGAACTTCGTCATAACCGTTTGTTTCGTAAGTAAAAAAGAAAAACCTCGCCAACCCCGACATTCGGGAATGTCAGTGCAAAGATATGCCGTTTTTGCGACAGACGGAAATTTTCCCCGACAAGTTATTCCCAATTTATCAACAATCGGCCGACGAATACGCCGAACGGGCGGCGAAGCGAGACGGAGGTGCGGCGGCGGAATATTGGCGGCAGATGCGAGACGGAATTGCGGCGGACTATGTGCGGCGGGTGCGGCGAGGGTCGGAGATGAGATGAAATCCGTTGCCTGTCGTGCGATAAAATCCTCTCGGTTTTGGCAGATAACGATAATTTTCGTATGTTTGCCACGCTTTCCCTGCGAAAGCGGATGCTCGGATGGTGGAATAGGTAGACACGCCGGACTTAAAATCCTGTGGCCAGCAATGGCCGTGCGGGTTCGATTCCCGCTCCGAGTACTGCCGACGGTACGGTATCGGAACCGACGTCGCCCGACCGAGACCCTGCCGCCCTCGTCGGAAAACGCCCTCAGGGGCGGAATCTTGAATCCTGTGCCCTTGCCCTTCGCGGGCGTTTTATACCATTTACGGAAAATTTTACCATTTTTACGGTTTCGGGCACCTGTGCGTGCATTCCCGAAAATAATATCGATTATATTTGCATATCCCGATTCAATAACCGATAATATGTTACGAAAAATCAGAATCGCATTCGCCACGGTCTGCTTCGCGTCGATTACGCTGTTGTTTCTCGATTTCACGGGAACGGTGCACGAGTGGCTCGGCTGGCTGGCGAAAGTCCAGTTCCTGCCCGCCCTGCTGGCGACTAATTTCATCGTCGTAGGCGTACTGCTGGTGCTTACGCTCATTTTCGGCCGCGTCTACTGCTCGGTCATCTGCCCGTTGGGCGTTATGCAGGACCTTTTCGGCGCTGCGGGGCGCCGCAGCAAAAAGAACCGTTACGGCTACTCTCCCGCCTTATCGTGGTTGCGCTACGGTATGCTGGTGCTCTTCGTGGCATCGATGGCTGCGGGTGCGGGGCTGGTGATCCATAAGCTGGCCCTGATAATTGCACCTTACAGCGCTTTCGGACGAATAGTGTCGAATCTTTTGGCCCCGCTGTGGCAGTTGGGCAACAATTTTCTGGCCTATGTCGCCGCGCGTATCGACAGCTATGCTTTCTATTCGGTCGATGTGTGGATAAAGAGCTGGGCGACATTCGCGACGGCGGTCGTTACATTAGTCGTCATAGGCATTCTGGCGTGGCGCAACGGCCGCACGTGGTGCAACACCGTCTGTCCCGTAGGCACGGTGCTCGGGTTCTTCGCACGCTTCTCGCTGTTCCGCCCCGTTATCGATACGTCGAAATGCAACTCCTGCGGACTTTGCGCCCGCAACTGCAAGGCTGCCTGCATCGACCCCAAGGCACACGAGATAGATTACAGCCGTTGCGTGGCATGTATGGATTGTATCGACAAGTGTCGGCACGGCGCCATATCGTATAAGCGCCGCGAAATAAAGAGATCCGCAAAGGCGGCTGCCGAACCGCTTCCGCAGCAGAAGGCCGTCGCGACTTCCGTCCGCCCGATCGCCGCTACCGACACGCCGCAACATGCCGCATCGGTACAGCCGAACGCAGAAAAAGGTATTTCACGCCGCAAGTTTCTGTCTATCACGGCTATGCTTGCCGCCACGGCTGCCGCAAAAGCGCAGGAAAAGAAGGTCGATGGAGGTCTGGCCGTCATCGTCGATAAGAAAATTCCCGAGCGGCAGACGCGCATAGTGCCTGCGGGTGCAGGCAGCATCCGCCATTTCGCGGCGCACTGCACGGGGTGCCAGCTCTGCGTTTCCGTATGTCCCAACGGCGTACTTCGCCCCTCGTCGGGCATTGAAGCGTTTATGCAGCCCGAGATGTCGTACGAGCGAGGCTATTGCCGCCCCGAATGTACGAAATGCTCGGAGGTGTGCCCCGCGGGGGCCATCGTACGGATAGGTGCGGCCGAGAAATCGTCGATGCAGATAGGCCGCGCGGTGTGGATAAAGGAAAACTGCATACCGCTGACCGACGGTGTCGAGTGCGGCAACTGCGCCCGCCACTGCCCGTCGGGGGCCATTACGATGATACCGTCGGATCCGTCGGACGACGGCTCGCCGAAGGTGCCGATGGTGAACACCGAGCGCTGCATAGGCTGCGGTGCGTGCGAAAACCTCTGCCCCGCACGTCCGTTCAGCGCCATATATGTCGAGGGAAACGAAAATCACAGAACGGTTTGATGCTATGGATAACAAGAAGAATACGATAGACCGCCGCGAGTTTCTGCGGCGTTTGGGTGCGGGTGCGGCCGTTACGGCCGTCGCTGCTGCTGCGGGGTGCGGTTCGCGCAATAATCCCGTGGCGGGCGACCGTACGGCGCAGGGCGAAATCCCGACCGACAAGATGACGTACCGCACCAATCCTAAGACGGGCGACCGCGTGTCGCTCTTGGGCTACGGGTGTATGCGTTGGCCGACGGTGAGCAAAACGAGCGCCCGCGACAGTAGCGACGAGATAGATCAGGAGATGGTGAACCGTTTGGTGGACTACGCCATAGAGCACGGCGTGAACTACTTCGACACGTCGCCCGCCTACTGCAAGGGACGTTCCGAGCACGCTACGGGAGTGGCATTGAGCCGCCACCCGCGCGAAAAGTATTTCATCGCCACCAAATTGTCGAACTTCGCGCCCGAGACGTGGAGCCGCGAGGCGTCGATAGCTATGTACCGCAATTCGTTCCGCGAGTTGCAGGTGGACTATATCGACTACCTGCTGTTGCACGGCATAGGTATGGGCGGTATGGAGGCTCTCCACGGGCGGTATCTCGACAACGGCATATTGGACTTCCTTATCGACGAACGCAAGGCTGGGCGCATACGCAATCTCGGCTTCTCGTATCACGGCGACATAGAGGTGTTCGATTATCTGCTCTCTCGCCACGACGAGATAGGGTGGGATTTTGTGCAGATACAGCTCAACTACGTGGACTGGCGTCACGCCAAAGAGGTTAATACGCGCAATACCGACGCCGAGTATCTCTACGGAGAGTTGGTGAAACGCAATATCCCCGCCGTGATTATGGAGCCGCTGTTGGGTGGACGTTTGGCGAGACTGAACGACTTCCTTATGGCGCGGCTCAAACAGCACCGCCCCGACGACAGCGTCGCTTCGTGGGCGTTCCGATATGCGGGGTCGTTCCCCGACGTGCTTACGGTGTTGAGCGGTATGACATATATGGAGCATTTGCAGGACAATCTGCGCACCTATGCGCCGCTCGAAGAGTGCACGCCCGAAGAGCTGGAACTGCTGGAGCAGACGGCGCAGACGATGCTGCGCTATCCGTCGGTGCCCTGCACGGCGTGCCAGTACTGTATGCCCTGCCCCTACGGATTGGACATCCCGAGCATTTTCGCCCATTATAACAAATGTATCAACGAGGGCAACGTACCCGCATCGTCGCAGGACGAAAATTACCGTTCGGCACGCCGCGCCTTTCTGGTGGGGTATGACCGCAGCGTGCCGCGCCTGCGCCAGGCGGACCATTGCATCGGATGCAATCAGTGCGTGCCGCACTGCCCTCAAGGCATAAATATCCCTGCGCAGATGCGGCGCATAGACGATTTCGTCGAAAGCCTGAAACGCGGGGCTGAATTTTAGACGGCTATGGAGTACAGGACATTGGGACGGACAGGTATCCGCGTGAGCGCCGTAGCGCTCGGCTGTGAGGGCTTTATGCACAAGACGGCCGACGAGGTGCGCGAATGTTTCGACCACGCCATAGCGCGCGGCATCAACTTCGTCGATATATATTCGTCGAACCCCGAACTGCGGTCGAACATAGGCGCGGCGCTCGAAGGCCGTCGCGATAATTTCGTCATTCAGGGGCATCTCTGCACGACATGGGAGAACGACCAGTATCTGCGTACGCGCGATGCGGCCAAGACCGAAGCTTCGTTCGGGGAGATGCTGCGCCGATTGCGTACGGACTATATCGACGTGGGAATGATACACTATGTCGATGCCGAGACCGATTTCCGCGAGGTGTTCGACGGCGAGATCATCCGCATAGCCCGACGGCTCAAGGCGGAGGGGCGCATACGGGCTATAGGTATGAGCAGCCATAATCCTGCGGTGGCGCGTATGGCCGTCGAAACGGGGCTCGTAGACGTTATTATGTTCTCGATAAATCCCTGTTACGACCTGCTGCCGCCCGACGAGGATGTAGACAGGCTTTGGGCGGACGAGAGTTACGCCTCCGCGTTGCACAATGTCGATCCCGAGCGCGAACGGCTGTACGACCTTTGCGAGAGTGCGGGCGTAGGCATCGACGTGATGAAGGTTTACGGCGGCGGCGACCTTCTGAGTGCGGATAATTCGCCGTTCGGCCGTGCTATGACGCCCGTGCAGTGTATCGACTATGCACTTACGCGACCCGCCGTAGCGGCCGTGATGGTAGGCTGCAAGGATTGCGCGGAGATAGATGCCGCCGCGGCGTGGTGCGATGCGGCGCCCGAAGAGAGGGATTTCGCGACGGTTATGGCAGGTCTCGACAGGTTCACGTGGCGCGGACATTGTATGTATTGCGGCCATTGCGCACCCTGTTCGGCGGGTATCGACATCGCGTCGGTGAACAAGTTCTACAACCTTACCGTAGCGCAGAACGAGGTTCCCGAGACGGTGCGCGAACATTATGCGGCGCTGGCGCATTATGCGGGCGAGTGCATAGCCTGCGGGGTGTGCGAAACGCGCTGTCCGTTCGGTGTGGACATTATCGGCTCGATGCGCCGTGCGGCCGAGAGGTTCGGAAAATAAACAGCAAACGATTATGAACGACAATCAACGACAATCTGCCATAGATTTGCTCTTTAAGGAGGGGTGTTCGTGCGTTATCCGCAAGGGGGACGAGATACGCATATTCCGCGAGCGGGGCGTGAAGGACCTCTTCCGCCTGCTGAACGAGAATCCCGATTTTCTCGACGGCTCGTTCGTCGCGGACAAGGTCGTGGGCAAGGGCGCAGCGGCATTGATGGTTCTCGGTGGGGTCAGGGAGCTCTTCGCCGATGTGATAAGCCGCCCTGCCTGCGATTTATTGAAGCGCTCGCACGTGAAGGTCGGCTGCACGATCGAGGTGCCGAATATCGAAAACCGCACCAAGACGGGCATTTGTCCCGTAGAGCAGGCGTGCGCGAAGTGCCGCACGGCCGAAGAGTGCCTGCCGTTGATAACCGATTTTCTGCGCAGCGTGGCGGAAAAGTAAAGTTGCGGATGTGCGGTGAATCGTCCGCAAGTCTGCGGGATTGCGCAATCTGCAAGAATTGCAGACTTTGCCTGCAAAGGTTCTTTTATTTTGTACCTTTTGTCCGCAAAAGTTTTGTTTTTGCCACCTTTTACGGATAAAAGGTGGCGCCAAAACTCCCTCACGGCGGAAATTTCGGGATTTTTCTTTCTCGCTCACTGAGCGGGCGCAGTAAGAACAAGACTTTACAGCCTCCCGCTCCGAGCGTTCGCTCGAAAGCTAAATCTCTTTCCGAAATT
>JAGBEH010000005.1 GCA_017937125.1 Alistipes sp.
CGGGATTTTTCTTTCTCGCTCACTGAGCGGGCGCAGTAAGAACAAGACTTTACAGCCTCCCGCTCCGAGCGTTCGCTCGAAAGCTAAATCTCTTTCCGAAATTTTCGCAGTGAGATTTCAAGGTTTCGCGCTTACGCGCGAAGTTGGGTTTATTGCTTTGAGCAATATTTTTCGCGACAAAATGCAACTCTTCGAGTTGCGCAGGCCGCAGCCTTCGGCGGGCGAAGGCCTGCTTCTGTCAAAGCACGCGCTTCGCAGGCTGCGTCCGAAAACAGACGAGCGGAAAGAGTAGAAAAGTAATATACAAAAGAACCCCGCGCGAATAGCGCGGGTTCCGATAAACCGCACCGCGAAACTCGAGGAAAAAGGGCGGAGCGAAGATTGAGGAGAAGCGGAGGAGACGTTTTGTTTACAAAACCGCGAACGCGTCCGTAGCCCGAAAGCGAGCGACAGACCCCGAAGAGGTTCGCCTTGCGGGAGTTTTACGCCACTTTTACGGATAAAAGTGGCAAAGAAAAAAAACTTTACAGGCTGCGACCTCGAAAATAACTCGCAGCCGGCTGCGTTCACGAGAACAGCAGTCGCGGAGAATGAACGGTATACGAACGTAGATTATATAAAATAGCCAAAATTGTTTTACTGCCTTTTTGAAATGAAACGGAATAAAATGAAGATTATGACCTGTTTGGCAATGATGTCGGTGCTCTCGTCGGCGGGATGCGGAGATACGGCGAAAAATTCGGCCGAGAAGCCGAAAGTGTATATGTATAAGGAGATTTCTTCCGAAAATCTCGTGAAAATCTATGAACGGCTCGGCCGCAAGGCCGAAGGCCGCGTGGCGGTGAAGCTCTCGACGGGCGAACCGGGTAACGACAACTACCTCGACCCTGCGCTCATAGCCGATCTCGTGCGGCTCGTGAACGGCACGATAGTCGAGTGCAACACGGCCTACGGAGGCGGTCGCGCGAAGACGGCCGACCATCTCAAGGCTGCGGAGGATCACGGATTTACGGCGATAGCTCCCGTAGATATTATGGATGCCGACGGCGATGCGGTGCTGCCCGTCGCGGGCGGAAAGCATCTGACCGAAGATTTCGTCGGACGGAACTATCTCGATTACGATTTCACCGTCGTGCTTTCGCATTTCAAGGGGCATCCTATGGGCGGGTTCGGCGGAGCGATAAAGAATATCGCTATCGGTATCGCCTCGTCCGAAGGCAAGGCGTGGATACACTCGGCGGGAAAGACCAAAAGCCAGTCCGAAGTGTGGCGCAACCTGCCGCCGCAGGACGATTTCTTGGAGTCTATGGCCGAGGCCGCCAAAGCCGTAACGGACCATTGCGGCGATAAGATATTGTACATCAGCGTGGCGAACCGTCTGTCGGTGGACTGCGACTGCGTGGCGACGCCCGAAGAGCCGCGAATGGCCGACATAGGCATACTCGCGTCGCTCGACCCCGTAGCGTTGGACAAGGCCTGCACCGATATGGTGCGCAATTCGGAGGATGCGGGCAAGGTGCACCTTATCGAGCGCATAGACTCGCGCAACGGTATGCACACGCTCGAATATGCCGAGCAGTTGGGTATGGGAAGTCGGGATTACGAATTGGTGATGTTGGATTAAATCGAATTATGATATTATGGAAACAGCAAATGTAAAACTCTACTCTTGGGGATTTTCGAATGCGAAAACCTATCTCGTCGCGGCATTGTTCGTCGCGGGCAATATCGTATTGCCGCAGTTGTGCCACTTAGTGCCGCAGGGCGGTGCCCGCTGGCTGCCGATCTACTTCTTCACGCTCGTCGCGGCATACAAATACGGCTGGCGTGCGGGGTTGCTGACGGCCGTAGCTTCGCCGCTCGTAAATTCGGCGTTGTTCGGAATGCCCGCTGCGGCGGCCCTGCCTGCGATACTGTTCAAGTCGGTTGTACTGGCCCTCGCAGCAGGATTCGCTGCGGCACGGTTCAAGCGCGTATCGCTGCTGCTCATAGCGGCTGTCG
Organism: Alistipes sp.; assembly: GCA_017937125.1. Lineage (GTDB taxonomy): Bacteria > Bacteroidota > Bacteroidia > Bacteroidales > Rikenellaceae > Alistipes. The sequence goes on from JAGBEH010000005.1 coordinate 2,002, forward strand.
TGCTGACATACCAGATTGTCGGAACGCTGGGCGAGTGGGCTATGGTCGGCTCGTTCTATGCCGCCGTGCAGGATTTCCGCATCGGTGTGCCGGGAATGCTGTTGCAGATATTCGGCGGTTGGGCGGTGATCGATATGCTGCGTAAATAGCGGCTTAGCCGCTTGAACGAAACGGGGTGTCCGATCAGTCGGACACCCCGTTTTCATCCCTCTTTCGAGGCGGTTATTTGCGTATGGCAGCCACACCCGGCAGTTCCTTGCCCTCCATATATTCGAGCAGCGCGCCGCCGCCCGTCGATACGTAGGATACTTTGTCGGCAAGGCCGAACTTGTTGATGCAGGCAACCGAGTCGCCGCCGCCGATAAGCGAGTAAGCGCCCTTCTGCGTAGCCTCCGCGATAGCTTCCGCTACGGCTTTCGAGCCCGTCGCGAACTTGTCGATTTCGAACACTCCCACGGGACCGTTCCAGAGAATGGTCTTGCAGCCGAGGATATGCTCGCGGAATACCTTTTTGCCCTCTTCGCCGATATCGACGCCTTCCCACTCGTCGGGAATGCTCATTACCGAAGCATAGTCCGTGTGGGCGTCCTGCGAAAAGTCGTCGGCGATGAGCGCATCGGGCGACATCACCAACTTTATGCCTTTCTGTTTCGCCTTTTCGATGATTTCGAGTGCCACGGGGAACATATCGGGCTCGCATATCGACTTGCCGACCTTGCCGCCCTGCGCACCTGCGAAAGTATAAGTCATACCGCCGCCGATGATGATGGAATCGACCTTCTCCATCAGCTTCTCGATGATGGTTATCTTGGTCGATACTTTCGAACCGCCGATAATCGCGCAGAAAGGACGCTGCGGATTCTCCATAACACCGTCGATAGCCTTAAGCTCGTTCTCCATAACGTAGCCGAACATCTTGTCATTGGGGAAATAGTCGGCGATGAGCGCCGTCGATGAGTGTGCGCGGTGTGCCGTGCCGAATGCGTCGTTGATGTAGCAGTCGGCATACGAGGCGAGCTTCTTCACGAACTCCTTCTGCGGACCCTCTTTCAGCGCCTTCTTGGCAGCCTTCTTCTCCTCGTCGGTGGCATCTTCGGCCAAACCGCGGGGCTTGCCCTCCTCTTCGGCGTAGAAACGGAGGTTCTCGAGCAGCATAACCTCGCCCGCCTTGAGGTTCTTCGCCATCTCGGCAGCCTTTTCGCCCATACAGTCGCCTGCGAATTGGACCTTGACGCCCAGACGCTTCTCGATGGCGGGAATGATCTGCTCGAGCGAGAACTTCATATCGTTGTTCTTCTTGGGGCGGCCGAGGTGCGACATCAGAATTACCGAGCCGCCCTTTTCGAGCACCTTTTTGATGGTCGGGATTGCCGCACGTATGCGCGTGTCGTCGGTTACGTTGCCCTCGGCGTCGAGAGGCACGTTGAAATCCACGCGGATAATCGCGCGTTTGCCTTTGAAATCGTAAGAATCAATCTTGAACATAACTTATTGGTTTTTTATGCGTTTGAATGTTTTCGGAAAATGTCGGGCGTGCAATGGTCCGCACACGGCGCAAATTTACGAAATAATTCGTTATTACGATAACACACGCCTGCAAAGTTTGTGCTTGATATCCGTTATTCCGTGCCGTCCGCCGTTTCCCGCCGTTCTGTGCCCCCCCCGATACGGCGGACGCGTAAAATTGGATATGATTGCCGATTGTTTTAACTTTGTGCCTGCAACCCTCCCTCGGGAGCGGCTCGCGACGGTATCCGTCGAGCCGCGGGGTTTGAAATAAGGAAATAATGTCGGCGTATGGTTGCCGATAAGATAAAATATTTGCTCTGATGAAAAGATTTATAATGCTTGCAGTTGCGTCCGTTGCCGCGATATTTCCGATGCGTGCGCTGAACCGCATTCCCGCGTGGCTCGAAACGGCCGTTATTTATCACATATATCCTTCGTCGTATATGGATTCCGACGGCGACGGCATAGGCGACCTGCGCGGCATAGAGTCGCGTTTGGACTATATACGCTCGCTCGGCGTCACGGCCGTATGGCTCAGCCCGATTTTCGAATCGGAGTTCGTGGACGGCGGTTACGATGTGTCGGATTTCTATAAGGTCGATCCGCGCTTCGGGACCAATGCCGACCTCGTGAGCCTTGTGGAGACGGCGCATTCCAAAGGCATCAGAGTGCTGCTCGATCTGGTCGCGGGACATTCGTCGGACAAAAATCCGTGGTTCGAGGAGTCGCGCAAGGGCGAGCCTCACCAACGGTATACGGATTATTATATCTGGACGGACTCGAAAGATAAGGTGCCGAATAAGAATTTCATCGTCTCCGACGCCCCGCGCAACGGCAACTACCTGAAGAACTACTTCGACGAGCAGCCCGCACTCAACTACGGTTATGCGAATCCCGATCCCGCCGAGCCGTGGCAGCAGCATATGGATGCTCCCGGACCGATGGCCGTACGGAACGAGTTGAAAAACATTATGGCGTTCTGGCTCGACAAGGGTGTGGACGGCTATCGTGTCGATATGGCTATGAGTATCGTCAAGAACGACCCCGACAAGTCGGGAACGATGCGCTTCTGGAAAGATGTCATAGGCTGGTTCGAGGAGCGTTATCCCGAGGGCGTGCTGATGTCGGAGTGGGGCGTGCCCGAGAAGGCGATACCCGCAGGTTTCCACATCGACCTGATGATAGACAAGGGGACGCTGATGTACAAACCGCTGATGGTCAATTCGGGACATCGCGGCGGCGAGAAAACGGCGTATTTCGAGGCCGAGGGGCGCGGTGCCGCCGAATTGCGCGAATTCGTCGATAACTATTCGCGCGTGTTCGCCGCTACCCGCGGCAAGGGCTTTTCGACGATGCCTACGGCCAGCCACGATAATTGGCGCGTGAATACCAACGGCCGCAATACTCCCGAACAGCTGAAGGCCGCCCTGACGATGTTTCTGCTTATGCCGTGGCCGCCGATAATCTATTACGGCGATGAAATAGGTATGCGTACGGTTATGAGCACGCCGCCCAAAGAGGGCAGCCTGAGCCGCTCGGGGCGCAACCGCAGCCCTATGCGTACGCCTATGCAGTGGGATGCGACCGAAAATGCGGGATTCTCAGCGGCGCCGAAAGAGAAACTTTATCTGCCGATAGACCCCGACCCCCATTTTCCAAACGTAGCGGCGCAGGATGCGGACCCCAACTCCGTGCTCAACTATGTGCGTGGGCTGCTCAGGCTGCGACGCGAGAATGCGGCTCTCGGCACGCGCGGCGACTGGAGGGTGCTGAGCGATGTCGATAATGCCTATCCGCTGGTCTACGAACGCCGTGACGGCGATGAACGGTTCATCGTAGTCATCAATCCGAGCGCACGCAGGGCGGAGACGCGGCTCGAAAAGTTGGGCGGGCGTCCCGTTACGGTCTACGGCGATGCCGAAGCCTTTGCGTATAAGTCGCAGTCCGATTGCGACCGTATGATTGTCAGGCCTTTCGGCGTGGCCGTCTGCAAGATCGAATAGGCAGGCCGATACGATGTCGGGAGAGCCCGTATGCCTGTGTACGGAGGCCGTTCGGACGACGCGGATTGTCGTCATCGCCGATTCCCGACCGATTGAAGCACCGCCCCTGCAACAGCCTCGCGGGGCGGTGCTTAACATTTATAACTTTTCGGAGTGAAAAAATTACGATTCATAGTAGAAAGTATCCGAAAAATAGTACCTTTGCATAAAAGCGGCCGTATACGTCCTGCTTCGGGGCGTTGCACAGTCGGGAATATATGCCTGACGGGGTCGGTCAATCTTAAAACCGCATAATTATGTACGGAAAATTCAGGGAGCATTTGCAGGCGGAACTGCAATCCATAAAGGATGCGGGACTCTACAAGTCCGAACGCATAATCGAGTCGCCGCAGCGCGCCGCAATCGAGGTCGCAGGCCGCGAGGTGCTCAACTTCTGCGCCAACAACTATTTGGGGCTGTCGGACAATCCGCGTCTCATCGCCGCCGCCAAACGCGCTATGGATGAGCGCGGGTTCGGTATGTCGTCCGTACGTTTCATCTGCGGGTGTCAGGATATTCACAAACAGCTGGAAAAGGCCGTCTCCGACTATTTCGGGACGGAGGATACAATCCTTTATGCCGCCTGCTTCGATGCCAACGGCGGTGTCTTCGAGCCGCTGCTCACGGAGCAGGACGCCATAATCTCCGACTCGCTCAACCACGCGTCGATAATCGACGGTGTGCGTTTGTGCAAGGCCGTGCGATACCGTTATGCCAATGCCGACATGGCGGCGCTGGAGGAGTGCCTCAAGGAGGCTCGGGCACAGCGGTTCCGCATAATATGCACCGACGGCGTCTTCTCGATGGACGGCAATGCCGCGCCGTTAGACGAGATTTGCCGCCTTGCCGACAAGTACGACGCTATGGTTATGGTCGATGAGTGCCATTCGGCGGGCGTTTTGGGCCGCACGGGCCGCGGCATAACCGAACTGTACGACCTGCGCGGCAAGGTCGATATTATCACGGGCACGCTCGGCAAGGCGTTCGGCGGGGCCGTGGGAGGATTCACTACGGGGCGCAGGGAGATAATCGATATGCTGCGCCAGCGTTCGCGCCCGTACCTTTTTTCGAACTCGCTGCCGCCCGCAATCGTGGGCGCAGGCATCGAGCTCTTCAGGATGCTGGGTGAGAGCGACGAGTTGCACGACCGTCTGGTGTCCAACGTCGAACATTTCCGTACGCGTATGATGGCGGCGGGATTCGACATCAAACCCACGCAGTCGGCCATTTGCGCCGTGATGCTCTACGATGCCAAGCTGTCGCAGGATTTCGCGGCGGAGTTGCAGGCCGAGGGTATCTTCGTCACGGGATTCTACTATCCCGTCGTCCCGAAGGGTCAGGCGCGCATACGTGTGCAGGTCTCGGCGGGGCATACCGTCGGGCAGCTCGACCGCTGCGTCGAAGCATTCGTGAAGGTGGGAAAGAGATTGAACGTTATAAAGTAAGACACGATGACAAAGGCTGTATTGGATGCGATAGATCGCAAAATTCTGAAATTCCTTATCGAGAATGCGCGTATGCCGTTTCTCGAAATCGCCCGCGAATGCGGCATATCGGGCGCCGCGATACACCAGCGCATAAAGAAGCTCGAAGATGCGGGCGTGGTTCTCGGCAGCCGTCTTGTCGTCGATCCCAAAAAGCTCGGCTTCGATGTGTGTGCGTTCATAAGCATCCGCATTCAGGACCCGAAATTGCAGCTTCAGGTCGTCGAGAAACTGAAGCACATACCCGAAATCGTCGAATGCCACTTCATTACGGGCACCTACAACGTTATGGTGAAGCTCTACTGCGTGGATAACGACCACCTGATGAAGACCATCTTCGAGGGTATCCTGCCCGTGCCGGGTATTTCTACGACACAGACCTATATTTCGCTCGACGAGACGTTCCAGCGTCAGGTGTATGTCGATTGTTTGGAGTTTTAGTTCAAAGTCTCGGCTGTATGGCGAAAATAAGATTGACGAAGCGTTTTACTTTCGAGGCCGCGCACGCTTTGGAGGGCTACGACGGCAAATGTCGCGAGATACACGGCCACTCCTACAAATTGTTTGTTACGGTGGCGGGCGAGCCTTGCAGCGACGGGAACGACCCGAAATACGGAATGGTAATCGATTTCGGCGTATTGAAGAAGATAGTGGGCGAGGAGATCGTAGACCGTCTCGACCACGCATTCGTACTGCGCGGCACGGCGGACGGAGAGGCGATAAAGGATGCACTTGCGGCACGGTTCGGCAATATCGTTACGGTGGACTATCAGCCTACGTGCGAGAATATGCTCGTCGATTTCGCCGAGCGTCTCGGCCGACGGCTGCCCGAGGGCGTAAAACTGCACTCGCTGCGGATGTATGAGACGGAAAGTTCCTACGCGGAGTGGTTCGCCGAAGATCAACCTTTTCGGTAAGCCGAACGAGCAAAGCGAAGTTTACTTCGGCTTTGCCGCGGCGAGAAAAGGTCTGCTGGAGGAAACCTTTTCGATAAGCCGAATGCAGAGCCGAGTTCGCTCGAGCTATGCTGAGGTCGGAAAAGGATGAAAAACGGCCGCACCTGTTTGGGACGGCAAAGTAAATTGACAACAGAACCCCGCGCGAATAGCGCGGGTTCCGATAAACCGCACCGCGAAACTCGAGGGAAAAGGGCGGAGCGAAGATTGAGGAAAAGCGGAGGAGACGTTTTGTTTACAAAACCGCGAACGCGTCCGTAGCCCGAAAGCGAGCGACAGACCCCGAAGAGGTTCGCCGTGCGGGAGTTTTACGCCACTTTTGCGGTCAAAAGGTACGAAGGAAATAAAGAATTTTGCGGTCAAAAGTGGCAAAGAAAGAACTTTTGCAGGCAAAGATGCCAAAGAAAGAATTTCGAGTTTGCCCGCAAACTCGCTTCGCCGCCCTAAGGGGGGCAAAGAGCCGACAAGAACAGGAAGAAAGAAATTTAGCCTTTTCGATAAGCCGAACGCAGAGCCCCGCGACCGCAGAAGATGAACTGCAACGAGTAGCGGAAAGATGAAAGAATAAGGAAAGTATTAACAAAAATACAGAGACCGTCGCAGACGGCCGTATACATACGAAAATTCCCCGACCGAAGAATATAACGGACAAATTTTAACATTGTAGCCGATGGCTGACAACGGATTGAAAAAACTCTTTTTGGTCGATGCCTACGCATTGATTTTCAAGTATTATTACGCCTTTATGGGGCGGCCGATGCGCAACCGCACGGGAATGAACATCTCTATCGTCTTCGGATTCACGAAGTTCCTGCGCGATATTCAGAAGCGCGAAAAACCCGACCTGCTGGGCGTGGCGTTCGATCCGAAAGGCGGTTCTTTCCGCAAGAATATCTTCGCGGAATACAAGGCCAACCGCCCCGCGACACCCGAAGACATACTCGAATCTACGCCTTACATCAAGCGTCTGCTCGACGCTATGTGCATCCCCATACTCGAAGTCGAGGGATACGAGGCCGACGACGTCATAGGCACGCTGGCGCATAAGGGCGCCGCTGCGGGATACGAGGTCTATATGGTTACGCCCGACAAGGACTACGGCCAGTTGGTCGGCGACCACCGCCACATATACAAACAGAAAGGCGACGGCATAGAGATAGTCGATACGGCCGCCGTATGCGAGAAATACGGCATAGACGACCCCGTTCTGGTACGCGACATCCTCGCGCTGTGGGGCGATGCGTCGGACAACATCCCGGGGGTTCCGGGCATAGGTGAAAAGAGCGCCTGCAAGTTGGTGCAGACGTGGGGTACGGTCGAGAACATTCTCGACAACACTGGTAATATCAAGGGCAAGCAGGGCGAGAATATCGCTGCGTGGGGCGACAAACTGCGGCTGGCCAAGCGTCTGACGACCATTTGCCTCGACGTACCTGTCGAGTTCGACCCCGCCGCGCTTACGGTCTGCGCACCCAATATCGATGCACTGAGGGCATTGTTCGCCGAGTTGGATTTCCGTATGTTTATGAACGATCTGGCCAATCTGGCACCGCCCGAAGAGTTGAGCGACGTCCCGCGCCAGGCCGCGCAAACGCAGCTCGCCGAGGTGGCGCGCGCCAAGTCATATGCGGCCAAAAAGGCGGCTATGGCGGGTCAGGGCGATCTGTTCGCGCAGGCGGAGGAAACGACCGTCGAGAGCGCGGCATCGAATATAGCGGCGGGCGAAGCCGACATGAGGAACGGTGCAGCGAACGGTACGGAAAACGACACTCCCGAAGCCGAAGAGTTGGCGACAGCCGCCACTACGCCGCACGAGTACAAGGTGGTCTATACGATAGATGAGTTGCGCGAGACGGTGGCGCAGGTGTCGAAATACGACGAATTCTGTTTCGATACCGAGACTATGGGTTTCGACATCTTCAACGACCGTATCGTCGGTCTGTCGTTGGCCGTAGAGCCGCACAAAGCGTGGTACATACCTTTCGACGGCCGTTCGAACGAGGAGTATGCCGCCGTGTTGCGGCCGCTGTTCGCCGATGCGGGCATCGCCAAGATAGGGCAGAATATGAAGTTCGACATAATGGTGTTGAGCCGTCTGGGCATAAGTGTCGAGGGGCGCAAGTACGACACGATGATACTTCACTACCTGCTCGATCCCGAGTCGCGCCACAATATGAATGCCCTTTCCGTACGTTATCTGAACTACAAGCCCATAGAGATAGAGACGCTCATAGGTCGCGGCGCCAAGCAGCTGACGATGGATCTGGTGGCCGTCGAGCGCGTCGCGGAGTATGCCGCCGAAGATGCGGACGTTACGCTGCGGCTGAAACGGGCGTTGATGCCGCTTGTCGAGGAGCAGGGGCTGTGCGACCTCTACTCCGATATCGAGGAGCCGATGATAGATGTTCTGGTCGATATGGAACTTACGGGTGTCTGCATCGACTCGGAGCTGCTGAACCGCTATGCCGTCGAGTTGAACGAAAGGCTCGCCGATCTCGAACGGCAGGTGCGCGACGAGGCGGGCGAGCCGACGCTGAATATAAACTCCACGCGCCAGTTGGGCGAGGTGCTGTTCGCGAAGATGCGCATAGCCGAGAAGCCCAAGATGACGAAAACCAAGCAGTTCTGCACCGACGAGGAGTATTTGCAGAACTTTGCCCACAAATACCGCATCGTCGATTTGATATTGGAGTATCGCGGTGTCAAGAAACTGCTATCGACATACGTCGAGGCGTTGCCGCTGTTGGTTAACAGGGCGACGGGACGCATTCACACCTCTTTCAATCAAGCCGTAACGGCTACGGGACGTCTTTCGTCGGCAAACCCCAACCTCCAGAACATCCCCGTGCGCGAGGAGCAGGGGCGCCGCATACGCGAAGCGTTCATACCGTCGGATGACGGGCATCTGCTGCTCTCGGCCGATTACAGTCAGGTGGAGCTGCGCCTTATGGCGCACCTGAGCGGCGACGAGTCCCTCATCGACGCTTTCCGCCACGGCGAGGATATTCACGCCGCGACGGCTGCCAAGCTCTTCGGCAAAACTATCGGGGAGGTTACGGGCGATGAACGCCGCAAGGCCAAGACGGCCAATTTCGGCATAATATACGGCATCTCGGCATTCGGCTTGAGCCAGCGTCTGGAGCTGCCGCGCTCGGAGGCCAAGGCCATAATAGACGGGTATTTCCAGTCGTATCCGAAAGTTCGGGAGTATATGGACCGTGTGGCTCGGGAGGCTCGGGAAAAGGGGTATGTGACGACCATATTCGGTCGCAGGCGCTATCTGAACGACATAAATTCGAGGAATGCCGTAGCGCGCGGGCTGGCCGAACGGAATGCCATAAACGCCCCCATTCAGGGCAGTGCCGCCGATATTATGAAGATTGCGATGGTGAAGATGGCGCGGGAATTCAGGCGATTGGGACTGCGGTCGAAGATGATTTTGCAGGTGCACGACGAAATCATCGTCGATATGTTGCGCGAAGAGCAGGAGACGGTCGTGAAAGTCGTGACCGAAGCTATGGAGAATGCCGCGCGTTTGAGCGTACCGCTGATTACCGACTACGGCATAGGCAAGAACTGGCTGGAGGCGCACTGACGGCCGCAGGGCACGGACACGATCCGTTCGGGGATATATCGACTGCAATATACGGGTGCTGCCTGCCTGAAACCGCACTGACGGCCGCAGACAATTTTCCCGTCCTCCTCGGCCGCTGCTGCTAACGCAGAGCCTTTTGCAGAAACGGCATTATCGTCGCCATATGCCTGTCTATGCCGCTGCGCGTAAGGTGATACGGTGAATCGTAGTATAGCGAATCGTGATACGATACCGCTGCGGGATTGCAAACGTAGCCTATGCCCGCCTCGTCGAGCGCGCGGACTATATTGCCTATTGCATTCTCGTCGCTGCGAAAATAGCTCTCCGCATATGTCGGCGGCAGCATAATCACTCTTACGCCCCGTTCGCGCAGGGCGGCTATCCTGTCGGCCGTCTCTTTTACCGTCGTCGGATCGACGTCTCCCGTACATCTCTGAGTATGCCATTCGGCTTTCGGCGTACGGCCGTAGTGCGCCGTGAAATCGCCGTAACGATTGTATTCGGTGCGTTTCTCCATATTTTCGGGTATGCGGTTACCCCCCCCCTTCATCCTGCGGCGTTTTATGCGTGTGCGGATGAGTTTGTATGCGGATAAAAAATTGCGTGTGTCGATTATGTGCGCGAATGCCTTGCCCCACCGACGTTTGATAAGGTACATATCTGTAAGGGCGATGTCTCCGTCGTAGATTACGCGATCCGTGAACTGGTTATACTCGGCCGAAACGACGAGAACGTCGCCCGCCCGCAATGACGGAGCCGTCTGGTCGAACATAAAGTCGAGCCCCAAACCGATGTGTATGCCCATATTGACCGCGTCGCGGCCGAGCGCTTCCTCCATAATCCGGCTGTCGAATCCGAAGCGGGTGTTCGAGCCGCCGATAACGGCAACGATACCCCTCTCGGATGTTGCCGACAGGCTGTCGAGCCGCGCCTCCTTGTCGAACGCCGATGCGTAGTTTACATACGTAAGGTCGTCGCCGACAGACAGCAGTACGAGTGTTCCGAAGCAGAGCGCGTTTATCAGCAGGAGCGGCAACAGCGCAATGAACAGGTTTTTCAGGAATCGTTTCATAAGTTCGCCGTCAGAATTGGAAATATATGAAATCGGACGTCTCGCCCATAGCGAGTTCGATTATCAGAATGATGACCGTGTATATCGCTATGCGCATCCCGCGGCTTTTCAACGACTCTATTTCGAGCCCGTGGTCCTTTTTGCGTTGCAGCCACTCGACGACGAGCAGCAACAGTACGTAAATACTCGTTGCGGACATATCCGCGTCGATGACGGCCGCCGCCTGCCGCATCGAGAACATACGTATTAGGTAGTTCGCCGCCTCGCCGATATTCTCGGCACGGAAGATTATCCAGCCGATGACTACCAGCAGGAATGTCGCGGCCATTCGCAGGAACTCCCCGACGGAGGGCAGCATATGCCCGTCGGCAGCCGTATCGCGGTATTTGCGGTTGCGGCCCGTAAGCAGCAGGGGCAGAAACAGCAGGGCGTGGTACAATCCCCAGCAGACGAACGTCCAGTTCGCGCCGTGCCATAATCCGCTGACTAAGAATATTATGAACGTGTTGCGAATGCTTTTGGCACGCCCTTCGCGACTGCCGCCCAAGGGTATGTATATGTAGTCGCGGAACCACGTGTTGAGGGATATGTGCCACCGTCGCCAGAATTCGGCTATGTCGCGCGAGAAGTAGGGGTAATCGAAATTCTTCATCAGGTCGATGCCGAAAAGCCGTGCCGACCCGATGGCTATGTCCGAATAGCCCGAGAAATCGCCGTAGATCTGGAATGCGAAGAATATGCCGCCCGCCAGCAGCTGGAGGCTGCCTGCCGTCTGTATGTTGCCGAACACGGCATTTACTATCACGGCGCAGTTGTCGGCCACGATTATCTTCTTGAACAAGCCCCACAGTATCTGACGCATACCGTCAAGAGCCTTGTCGCAGTCGAAGGTGCGCGGTGCCGTGAATTGCGGCAGTAGGTTAGTGGCGCGTTCGATAGGCCCCGCCACGAGCTGCGGGAAGAAGCTGATGAAGGCGAAAAAGGCGACTATATCGTGCGTGGCCGCCATCTTGCGGCGGTAGACGTCTATCGAGTAGCTCAATGCCTGGAACGTGTAGAAACTTATGCCCACGGGCAACAGTATGTCTATCGTGAACCAGTCCGCCTCGATGCCTGCGGCGTTCAGCAGCCATTTCAGGTTCTCGGAGAAGAAGTTGAAGTATTTGAACAGCCCGAGAATCGCCAGATTGAGCACTATGTTGGACCCGCAGATCCATTTGCGCGCCTTGCCGTTGCCGTCGAAACGTTCGAGCAGCGTGCCGCTGAAGTAGCTGCACAAGGTGGTGAAGGCTATGAGCAGCAGAAATCTCCAGTCCCACCAGCCGTAGAACAGATAGCTTGCGGCCACGACGAAGAGATTCTGCAACTTCAGGTTCCTGCGGAATATGAACCAGTAGCCGATGAAAACCAGCGGCAGGAATATGAGGTAGCTTACCGAGTTGAACAGCATCTATACGGATTTAACGAACGAGTTTGCTTTTATGCGGGCGTTTTCTCATCTCTGCACATTCGCCCGCGATGGTCGAAAATGCCCGAAAACGTTGCAAATATAGTCATTTTGTCGCATATTACTAAGAACTGCATACGACTTTGCGGCCAGTTCGTTTTTTGCCGCCGTTTTACCGCCCGATGTCCCGTCTTTTCCGTCGGGAGGTGTCGCTCGCGGCGAGGCCGCACCGTCCGCTTTCATATCCTTTCGTTTCTTATGCTTCGGTCGAAAACGGTCGGTATTGTTTCCTTTTATGTTCTTTTTCTGCCTTAAAATCGATTTTGCGGAACATAATGTGGGTGAAATGTTTTGTCAAAAGAAATAAAAAGTCTATTTTTGCCACGTGAACGATGACGTAATACGAAATTACGCAACGTCGTCATTTACGTGTGAAAAGCAACTGAATACCGAAAAATATATGAAAAGAGAAGTTTTATTGGAACAAATCGCCGATACCGGGAAGGTATGGGACGTCGTTGTCGTAGGCGGCGGTGCAACGGGCTTGGGCTGCGCCGTGGATGCCGCGATGCGCGGATACAGCGTTGCGCTGTTCGAACAGAATGACTTTGCCAAATGTACGTCGAGCCGCAGCACGAAGCTCGTACACGGCGGTGTGCGTTACCTTCAGAAGGGCGACGTGGCATTGGTGCGCGAAGCCCTGCACGAGCGCGGACGCCTGCGCCGCAATGCTCCGCATCTCGTGAAAAACCAGTCGTTCGTCATTTCGAACTATTCGTGGTGGGACAATTTCCTCTATACGTGCGGACTTACGGTCTACGATATGCTCTCGTGGGGAGGTCTGGGACTGGGACGCTCGTACTTCATCCCCAAAAGCAAGGTCAAGAAGTGCCTGCCCAAAATCAAGCACGAAGGTCTGAAGGGCGGCGTAATCTATCGCGACGGCCAGTTCGACGACTCGCGTTTAGCGATAAACCTCGCGCAGACGGCTGCCGAGCACGGCGGCTGTCCCATAAACCAGATGACCGTAAAGGCCATCATCCACGACAATGCGGGCAAGGCTGCGGGCGTGAAGGTCGCCGACAACGAAACGGGCAAGGAGTACACCGTACGCGCCAAGGCCGTCATCAACGCTGCTGGCTGCTTCGTGGACGATATTATGAAGATGGACTCGGACAGCCACACCAAGATGGTCGTGCCCAGTCAGGGAGTGCACCTCGTGCTCGATATGAAGTTCCTCCAGAGCGATTACGCCATTATGGTTCCCAAGACGTCGGACGGCCGCGTGCTGTTCGCAGTGCCGTGGCACGGCCGCGTAGTCGTCGGTACGACCGACATCGTGCGCGAGAAGGCCGAACTGGAGCCGCGCCCGTTGGACGAGGAGATAGATTTCATCCTCAATACGGCGGGATTGTATATGACGCCCGCGCCTACGCGTGCCGACATTCTCTCGGTATTCGCGGGTCAGCGTCCGCTCGCAGCGCCCAAGAAGGAGGGCAAGAGCACGAAAGAGATTTCGCGCAGCCACAAGGTGCTCGTCTCCGACAACAACCTCATCACCATAACGGGCGGAAAGTGGACTACGCACCGCCGTATGGCGCAGGATACCGTAGACAAGGCCATAGCACTCGGTCTGCTGCCCGAGCGCAAGTGCCGGACATACAACTACAAAATTCACGGCTGGCGTCCGAACCCCGATCTTAACGACCATATGTACGTCTACGGCAGCGATGCGGATGCGATTCGCGCGTTGGCCGAGGAGAATCCCGCATATGCGGAAAAACTCTCCGAGAAGTTCGACTATACCGTCGCCGAAGTGGTATGGGCAGTCCGCGAGGAGATGGCACGCAACGTAGACGACATTCTGGCACGTCGCGTACGTATGCTCTATATCGATGCGCGCGAAGCTGCGGCCGTAGCGCCGAAAGTGGCGGCTGTCGTCGCTGCCGAACTCGGGTACGACAAGGCGTGGGAAGAGGCGCAGGTCGCTTCGTTCCGCGAGATAGCGTCGCATTATTATATCGATTAGCGCGACGGTTCGAAAGTCGCCCTGCGGCGGCAGTTCGTGTCGGCGGGTGACATACGGTGTCTCCGCTCCGAATCGGACCTCCGGACATACATAATTAATCCCCGCCGATTATTCGGCGGGGATTAATTATTCCGTCATCGTTCCCGATCAGTCGTGCAGACCTCTCGAGCGCAGATAGTTGAGCAGGTACTCGGGACGGTCGGTCTGGATGAGCGTCGCGCCTAAGTCGATCATCCTGCCGTAAACGGCATCGGGGTCTTTCGTTGCGAATGCCGTGTCGTCATCCAGCCCGCCGCACAGCGACGGCCACAACGTATTCACCCACAGCTTCGAACCGCTCTCCACGACTTTGTGCATACACTCCTCGACCTGCGGCGTGAACTCTTTCCAGCATACTTCGTATGCCAAAGGCACTATGCCGTTGTCCATATACTGTGCGAAGAGCGCCTGCCCCTGCGGCTTGAGTATGTCGATGATGGGCATATACATCATATTGCGGGGATGCTCGGCGAATTTCGCGGCTACGACGTCGGTCGCGCGCTTGCCCTTGATGAGTATCTGATCCGTAACGCCCAACTCCTCGGTTATGGCCAGCACGAGGTCGTAGTACTCGTATCCCTGATCGACATTCACCACGATACGGTCCTTGCAGACCTCCAACGCTTCGCGCAGGGTCGGCATACGCATATCTTCGGTCTTGACGTTGTGCGCACGGCGCAGGACGCAACGGCGTATCGAGTCGTAGGTGATCTCGCTCACGCGGCCTTTGCCCGACGTGGTGCGGTTGATCGTATGGTCGTGGCAGAGCACCAATACGCTGTCGGCCGTCAGTTTGAGGTCGAGCTCCATAATATCGACACCCATAGCTATCACCGACTCGATGGCGGCGATAGAGTTTTCGGGCCAGTTGCGCCAGTCGCCGCGGTGCGAAGCCACCAAAACGGTCTTCGACGAGGGGTTGTGCAGTTCGGCAACTATGCGCTCGGCACGATTGCCTTCGGCCTTGGTCTCCTCTCCGCAGGCTGTCGTCGCGACGACAGCCGCACAGAGAAGCAGTGTTTTTACAAACAGATTCTTCATTTTTATCGGTTTTAAGTTCTTTTACATCGGGTAAAGTTAGCAAAAAAACGCTTATCTGACAATTAAATTCTCGCTTTCGTGCCCCAATACCGTCTGCTCGGCCACGCTGCGCAGATAGGCGGCCTTTTCGGGGTCGAGCCCGCAGTCGGGAACCTCGCCCGTGAAACTTTCGCCGTAAATCACCAGATAGTTTACGCACGCCTTCAGATAGGCCCCGTATTCGGACTGGTGCTTGTTGTCGGTGTAATAGAGGTTTATCGACGTGTTCTTGCGCGCCTCCTTGAAGGCCTTGCCTATAGGCGACATCCACGCCGAGTTGGCCTGAGCCATTTCGAGGGCGCCCTTTTCGCTCAGAGCATCGAAATTCTCGAACGATTCGAATCCGCCGTAGGAACTTGCGCTGAATGCCCACGTTTCCTCCATAATTATCTGACATTGCGGCGACTTCGCTTTGATGAGACCTGCGAGCGTCGTTGCGCCGTTCAATATCGACGCATCGGCCGTCTGACCGTACTTCGCGGGATTCTGGCTCTGGTCCTGAATGAATGCATAGTCGAAATCACCCTGATCGATCGCGTCGAGCGACATCAGCAGCGAGCAGTGCTGCGTGAAGTTCTGCGAACCTTTCAGGTGCGTGCGGATGCGCATATAGTGCCCTTGGCTGTAGGCTATCTCCTTGAGCATCCAGACGGGATTGCTGTAGTACGAGAACGAGTTGCCCAGACAGAGTACCTTTTTGGTGTCTTTGGGTTCGGCCGTGCCCAAGTTCTGCACATAGCTGCCCGTAAATCCGAAGAGCGGCATAAGGCTGCGGCCCAATTTGGATATATCCTGCGGCGTGTCGGATGCCGTCATATTGCCGACCGCGCGGCAGCGTATCTTCAGCTCACCGTCGTCGATGGCCTTTGCAAGACGTATGGTCTGCATTACGGTCGCGTGCTGGTAGCCGCTGCTGTCGATATTGCCCGACGAACGGTAGGTGTATTTTATCGAGGCGTCTTCGGGAGCCGTACGCAGATCTTCCTCGACGGATTTCCATTCTCCGTCTTCGAAATACTCTACGATGTAGTATTTGGGCGCACCCGTACCGCCGCCCATCGTGGCGTCGAACTCTATGGCCGTGCCGGCGTCGAGATGCTGCACGGGGAATGTATAGAGCCAATAGTCGCCCTCGCCCAACGTCGAGACGGTCGGTTTGTTGCCGTATATCGTGTAGCTTAGCGGCGTTGCGGCATACTTTTCGCCGCGTACGGCCGTGATAGCGCCTGAAGTTCCCGACGTGGCGGGTATGATGTGATTCTCGGTCCACGAATCGCCGTATATCGGCAGGTCATTGGCCGAAAATACCCATTTGCTCGGGAAAGCATCGCCGACGGGATCCTGCGTTACAGTCATCACGGCGGTCTTGTCGGCCGCATCCTTGGCCGTAAACGTTACGGTGCCCGTGCGGGGCGAGGTCGATGTATTGTGGTCGGCGACGATCTTGATATTCTGAACCGTGGCGCTCTTCGTCCCTTCGGTTACGGAGTTGCCCGACAGATCGGTGGCGTGCAGCCAAGCGTCGGAAGTTACCGTCCAGTCGTACTCCGCTGCCGAAAGCTCGGCTACGATCGCTTTGGTTCCCCATACGTCTATCGTCGCCGTTGCGGGCGTTACCGAGAATTCGGCTGCGGCCTGCGCTTCGGCCCAAACTATGGTCTCGGTCGTTACGTGCGTGGCTGCCGAGGAGTGGTCGCCGATATACTGGAAATAGTTCGCCGCATTGAGCCCTATCAGCGAGTACGAACCTCCCTCGTAGGTGCCGAGGTCGCCCTGCGCGACGCAGGAGGTGAATACGGCGTCCTTGTTGCACTGCCCGAAGAACGTGCCGCGATAGGAGGTGCGGTCGGTGATTATTCTTCCGTAGTTGGCGCAGTGGGTGAATTCGCAGTTGGCGTGATCGACCAAGCATACGATGCCGCCTGCGGCACCCGATGTCTTGCATATCAGATCGCCCCTGTTCACCGCCTCTATCAGTTTGCTGCCCGTACCCGTCAGACAGGTGATATTGCCGATGCGGGCACTGCTTGCCGTTGCGAACGCGTTCACATTTTCACCGTAGTTGGTGCACTTGTTGATGACGGTTCCGCGGTTCGCGGCGCCGACGATGCCGGATGCACGTCCGACTTTGGTGTTCAGGTTGCCGTAGTTGTCGCACTTGGTCAGATAGTTGCAGCAGGTACCGTTGTTCAGGATGCTGCCGAAACCGAGAATGCCGGCTATATGCACGCCCGTTGCACCCGATTTGGTATTGCCCGCACTTTCGGCCGTTATGTTGCCGTAGTTGGTTACATTCTCGATATGGGTGTCGCTGTCGCCTGCGAATGCGAAGCCGATGACGCCCATCGTAAGACGTACGTTGTCTCCCGAAGCCGCTTCGGCCGACACGGACATAGATGCGTGGTTTTCGATGTTGCGTACCGTCGAGTTGTAGACGAACCCTGCAAGGACACCCGTATCCGAGCCTTTTTGCGCAGCTACGGTCAGCGAGCACGATTCGTCGAATACGATGTTCTCGACGATGGCGCCGTCGGTCAGTGCGCCGAACATACCCCACGCATTGGAAACCGTGCCCGATGCACGGCATACCATATCGAAATTCCTGATGGTGTGCCCGTCTCCGTCGAAATGACCTTTGAACGTATTGCCCGTCAGCGATTGTATGCTGTGGCTCGCCCACGAGAACGAAGCCTCGCCTATGGGCGTCCAGTTCTCGACGCCTGCCATATCGATGTCGTCGAGAAGTTTCACTACGCCGTTTTCGTCCTGCCATTCGGCGATGCTCGCGCCTGCGTTTACGGCCGCCGCGAAGGATACGAGGTCGTCTGCCGAGCCTATGCCGCCCGACGAGCCGAGTGCGTAGAGGGCTTTGGCGATGTGTTTCGACGAGTAGACGCCCTCTGCTTCGTCATAAGTCTTGAGACCCGACTTGAAGATGTTTTTCGAATAGCTGTTGCCGTCTTCGGTCGAGAGCGTAAGTTTCAGTCCGTCGGCCGAGGTGAAACGGCCTACGGGGAACTTTATCGTCTGCGGTTTGGTGAGGTCGGCGCCGCCGTCGAATGCTATCGTCATTTTTGTGCCCGTACCGTCGGCTGCGGGCGTCAGTGCCAGCGTCTGCGGATCTACCGTGCCCGTGAAGGTTATGAAACCGTCGAACGTTTCGGCCGTCGCGGGCTCTATCGAGATCGACTGCGCTTTCGAGGTGAGCGTGCCGGCGTCTATGCGCAGTTCGAGCACCGAGAAGATATTCTTGAACGCTAATTTCAGCGTCCCGCCGTTATCCATTCCGTTGGGCGTACCTACCAACGGCGCCTGCGCGGCATTGGTCTGGTTCTCTCCCGCGAGGGTTATAGTCCGCTCGGCGGCTATGCCTACGGTTCCCTCTGCCGTCGTGGGAGGGTAGTATGCCGTCAGCGGTTTGGCCGCATCGTAGGACTCGATGCCTGCCGTGCTGGTGAAGGTTACCGATGTCCCCGCCTCGGCCGTCGAATATTCGTATGCACGGCCGTCGTAAACGACGGTTATGGCATCGCCGGCCTCCCACGTGCTTTTTCCCTCGTTGATGTCGGTGCGCGTAGTCGGCAGACACGAAGCTTCGATTATCAGACCCTTGCCCGCAACGGGGTGCTTGGGGTCGGTTATTTCGGGGTCTGCGGCGCAACTTACCGCCGTTGCGGCGGCCAGCAGCCCCAATATTGTGTGTTTAAGTTTCATCGTCTGATGTTTTGTCGGTTAATGCGCTGCGGCTCCCCGTTTTGCGTCGGGGAGCCGTCGGACGCTGTTCGTTATTCTTTGTTGCCGTCGTTTTCGAACGGAATGTCGATAATGCCGTTGGAAGGCGTATTTTCTGCCGCCGACATATCGGTCACTTCGAACGGTTTTGCTATCGCATAGCGTGCGGCAGCCAAAGCCGTGAGACGGTTCACATCCGTTACGGGTGTGGAATACGCCGTCGAGGAGGTGTCGGATACGTCGTAGCGGAACGAGTTGTCATCGAGCTTTATGCCGTCGAATGCGGGAGATACGAGCATCTCGAATACCGCACAGGCAGCCGCATAGCGCGAAATTCCGTAGTCCATATGGTAGCCGTCGCGCGTGAGGTTCATCTCGTTGTCGAGCGACGAGGTGCGCAGGTTTTGCAGGACCGTACCCGTGGGGATTATCTCGTCCACTTCGGTCTCGTCCAGAACCTTTTTGGCCTGCGCAACGATCACCTCGAACATCTCGTCCTGCGTGGTGAAGGTCTTGTAAGGCACCGATCCCGAACCTATCTTGCCCATATTGAAATAGGCCTGCGACATAATGTATTCTATGCGCGGTTTCGTGCCGCCCTGGTCGGCCTTGATGTTGTCTATCATCCCGACTATCGAGTTTTTCTCCTCGTCCGTCCAGCTCCACGCGCGATAGTTGCCCGTGTGCTCCTGCAACGTTACGATGTCCCACTTGTCGGATTTCACGGCCTGTTGCAGGGTCTGGCCTTTGGAGCTTACCCATACGTCCGTGTCGGGATAGAGCGTGTAGCAGGTGTAGTCCGAAACCGTGGCGTAACCGTTGTAGTATTCGGGTATCGTACGGCCGCCGTAGTACATATGCACTATCTTGACGGTCTTTATTCCCGCCGCCGCGATCATCTTGGGAAGATGCTCGACGGCATCTTTGGTGAACGAGTTGCCGATGCAGAGTATGCGCAGCGTCGGTTCGGGACCTACGGGGTCGCCGCCCTCCGAAGTACCTATCTGATAAGTGATGTTCGACAACTGCGCTTTTTTGGCGCCTTGAGGCCCGAGGTAAAGCTCCTTGCTCGTTTCGGCATAGCTGTCGTAGATGTAGTTGCCGCCGTTGTATGCGCCGACATATCCTCCTGCGATGCAGTTCACCCAGGTGCAGGCTACGGTGTTGTAACCCCAGAATACGCCTCTGTCGCCGTCGGATATTACCTTGCCGTAGTTGGCGCATCCGCTGAAGGAGTTTGCCTCGTTGTTCGCCAGACTCAATATGCCGCCGATGCGTGCGCTGTTCGTCGCTATCAGGTCGCCGTGGTTCTCGCAGTCGATCATCGAGCAGCCCGTGCCGAGAATGACCGTGATGCCGCCCAGACGTCCCGTGGCGCCTATCGAGTTGGTCTGCGAGCCGTAGTTGAAGCACGAGTTGAGCGTGGTGTAGCTGTTTGCGGCACCTATGACGCCTGCCGTACGTGCGGCGTTGGATACGATATTGCCGTAGTTGGCGCAATACTCTATGTGATTGACATTCTTGTTCGTCGAGTCGGCCGAGGTTACGGCGCATACGCCGCCGATATGGGGTGCGGTGCCGAGCCCGTTGTTCGTATTGCCTTTGACGTCGGCCGTTATGTCGCCGTAGTTCTTAACGTTGTCCAGATAAGAGGACTGCGTGTCGCTGAAGCACAGGCCTATCATCGCTACGAATGCGCGCGCCGACGTGGCGGAGGTGCTGTCGTAGTCGATGGGGACGTATGATGTGCAGCCGACGACTTTAGAGTCTATAACGGCTCCTGCCAGAACGCCTGCCCATACGGTTGCGGGTGTTTTGACCGTCAGCGAACCCGTATCGGCTGCGCGTGCCGTCGTCGGTCGTCCGATGTTGAGGTTGCGGACTTCGGCGCCCTTGAGTACGCCGAACAATCCGAATGCACTGTCGTTTACGGTGGTGCTCGTCGAGAGCCTGAGGTTCTTCAACGTCTTTCCGCCGCCGTCGAAAACGCCCGTAAAGGCGTTTCCGGTAACGGCGACCGTACCGATGTTGGAAGCGGGGGCTATCGTGGCGTTGCCTATCGGCGTCCACTCCGTAACCGCCGACATATCGAGGTCGGCCAGCAGGTTTACGACGCCGTTGTCATCTTGCCACTCTTCGAGCGACGCGCCTGCATTCACCGCATCGCGGAACGCGAGCAGCTCCTCGACCGTCCTGATGCCCTTGCCCACGGGAGCCGCACCCGCGAAAACGTTGTTTTCGAGAGCCGGGTCGGTCCCTGCGAGGTGGAAGAATATGTAGTTCGAGAAGTTCTCCTCGGTAATGTCCGTAACAGTGTAGGTGTCGTCCTCGGTGTAGGGACCTATCTTGCCGCCTATCTTGTTGTCCTTGATTATGCAGGCGGTCTTGTTGGTGTTCGAGCAGATGATGGCGATGTATTTGTTCTCTGCGGCCTTGATAATGTCCGAACGGATCGAACCGTAGTTCTCGCAGCCGATGACCGATGTGGCCGCTACCTGCATCTGGCCGACGATACCCGCCGCATATCCGTGCGTCGTGTCGCTCGCTACGGCGAAGGTGATGTCGCCGTTGTTCACGCAGCCCTCGATGGAGGATCCGTTCGTTATAAATGCCGCGATGCCCGCCGTACGGCAGTTGGATGCCGTCATTTCGGTATTGGCCAGCGCTGCATCGTTGGTGCAGTTCGAGATTGCGCCGCGATAGTTGAGCGCGCCTGCGATACCGCCCGTACGCGCTGCCTGTACGTTGAACTCGCCGTGATTCTCGCAATCCGAGATTCTCGTATAGCAGGTGCCCGACGATGTTCCGTTTACGAACCCTACAATGCCTCCGAGCTGTATGCCGTTGGCGCCGTTGTTCGTGGAGAGCGTATTTGCGGAACTCATAGCGCCGTAGTTGCGGCAGCCCTTTACGACTATGTCGGTCGCATCGGTATGCGCAGCTCCGAGAATGCCGCCGACCTCGATACGCTTGTCCTTGATGCCCGTCTCGACCTTTATCGCGGCGCGGTTATCGCAGTTTTCTATCGTCGTGTTGCCGACGGCTGCCGCAGCTATGCCGCCGACCGAGAGGAAATCGGTGCTCTTGACGTCGATGGACGAGCCTTCGCCCAGAACGACATTCTTCACCGTTGCGTTGTTCAGTATACCGAACAGACCGACAACGGCCTGCGCGGGTGCTGCGTCGTTGTTTATCTTCAGGTTCTTGACGGCATATCCCTGCCCGTCGAACGTCCCCGAGAAGGCGGCGCCTTCGAATGCGCTGCCGCTGAAAATGCCGTTGCCTATGGGTGCCCAGTCGGTTACTGACGACATATCGATATCCTTTGTAAGGAAAATCTGCATCCCTTCGGGAATGGCGCCCGCATTGACATCCGTAGCGAACTGCACGAGTTCGTCCGCCGACGAGATGAAGATGCGCGTATCTTTGGCCTTGGTGAAGAATACGGGCTTGACTATAACGTTGTTCCCCAAGTCATAGGCCATAATGATGATATGGGCGTTCGATGTGTCGGAGAATTCGCTGTCGAACGCGACGTTTATCGTCTGCTCTTCTTTGTCGATCGCAGCCTTGGCGCCGCCCGCTTCTTTGGCAATGGCGATCAACGCCTTGTCTTTGGCCTCGCCCGTCAGCTCGTAACCTATCTTGTAGCCCGCTTCGGCATCGACTATCGTCACCGTGGCCGTTGTCTGCAACTTGAGGTTCAGCGTGTTGAAGACGGGCAGCGACAGTACCTGTCCGTTGCCGAGCGTCAGAGTGAATACGCCGTCCTCGTAGGATGCAGCCTTGAAGATCGACGAGCTGTCGGTATTGGCCGCAACGGGCTTGCCGTCTTTGTCGAGTATGTGCTCGCCGTTCACGGTCCAGTAGCCGTCGGCATCGACCGCCAAGGTCGGCGTGTTTCCCCTCACGGGAATACGCTCGCCGCCCTCGCCCTTGCGGAGCCAGTCGGATTGCCCGTCTACATATTGGGTCCAGTAGTAGATGTTGTCTTCCTCGTCGAGTTCCACCCCGAGAACGGGAACATCCAAAAGGTCCTCCATAGTGGCCAGTACGACCGTGTATTCGACGTCTTTGTCGTCCTTGTAGGTAATGACGTACTTGCCGTCCGAGTTCTGGGTTACGGAGGTAATTACGTTTCCGTTCGTAAGGTGGCTCAGGGACTCGATCTGCGTATTGAGCGTCTCGGCCTTCTTCTGCAACACCTCGATGCGTTTCTTGTATCCGTCTATGCGGTCTCTCAGATCCGAGTCGTCGAAATCGCCGCAACTGCACAGGGCCGCAGTCGCCAGAAGGATTATGTTCTTAAATATATTTTTCATAGTTCGTTGTTTTTGCAGCAGGTTAGTTTACGGTATTGATCGACGGATTGAAATACTCGCCGTTCTTGTATGCGAATGCATTGTCTGCCGTTGCGTCGGGAGCCGTTTCGGGAGCATCCTTGTAGACCGAGTAGTCGCCTACCTTGCCGCCCATCGTGCAGCCCGAAACATTCGTCCACGTATCGGTCGATTTGCCCGAATAACCGCAGGCCCAAGCGGAACCGTTGCCGTCTACCGTATGGTCGGACAGGATTATGCCCAGGTTCTTGCAGGCTATGATCTGAACATTCGAGTGGCCGATGAAACCGCCCGTGCGGCATCCGCAATGCGAGAATACGTTGCCGTAGTTCACGCAGTTCTCTACCGTAGCCGACGGAGTCGTCTTCAGGTCGTCGGTACCGCCGATCAGGCCGCCCATACGTTTGGTGTTGTATGTCACGTTCGTCTGCCCCGCGATGTTGTCCTCCACCAGACCGTAGTTGTCGCTGTTGCGGACGTTACCGTTCATCAGCGAGCCGACCAGACCGCCCGTACGTCCCGTAGGACAGCTTATATGGCCGCGGTTTACGCAATAGCCCACGAGGTTCTTCTCGTCCTTGGCCATAAAGGCGCAGATACCGCCGACCTGCATCGAGGTCGCTCCCGCCTGCATATTTGAGATGATGCCCGTGCGTACGAAACCGTAGTTCACGCAGGTCGCCTTCTTCGATTTGCCGCCGACGGTCGAGCCTTTGATTACGGCTACTATACCGCTCGCGAAACAGAATTCCGAGTCGCCGCAGTCGCCCGTCCAGTCGATATTGTAATAGTTGGTTACGTTTTCGATCGTCGAGTTGAGGGCATAGACCGCCAGTGCCGCCACGCCCGTAGCTTTCGGAGCCTTGCCCGAGAATGTCCACGTGCATTCGGTCTCGGCGTCGCCCAGTACGAGGTTGCGTATGGTCGCGCCCTCTATCGAACCGAAGAGTGCGTATCCCCATTTGCCCGTGCTCATATCGGCCGAGTACTTCATATTCTTTATGGCGTAACCCTGGCCGTCGAACGTGCCCTTGAACGGATTTACGGTCGTATAGACATTGGTGTTGTCGGCCTTGCTGCCGTTCACGCCGCCGATAGGCGTCCACGTCTCTACGGCGCCCATATCGATGTCGTTCAGCAGTACGACGTCTCCCGCCTCGTTCTGCCAGCGCTCGATGCTCGCTCCCGCATTGACCGCGTTCGCGAAGGCTATGAGGTCCGTGGCCGAAGCGATACCGCCGCCACCGCCTTCGGGAATCTTGGGCGACTGCTTGACGGTAATGGCTGCCGAGATGTCATAAAGCTTGTTGGCGAAACGTATTTCGCCGCTGCGGATGGCACCCGAGGCGTCTTCGTACGTGTCGGCCATAAAACGATATGTCTTGGTCTCCATCGCGCGGGTGGTTACGGGTATGAGCCATTTCTGCGCCGACTCTTCGACGGTGACCGTATAGTCGATGTTCGCCGATACAGAGATGTCGAATTGCGTCATATCGCCTTCCAGAACGATGTCGTTTGCGGAACCCTGATACAAGGGGTCTTGTATCAAGGCCGTACCGTAGGTGAAGAAGAGCGGTTTGAGTACGGTGTTGCCGTCGGAGTGCGCCATAACGAGTATGTTGCCCTCCTCTTTGGTGCCGTCCATCGAGACGGTTATGGTCGATACGGCCGTATCGATGTCGGCCGTTACGTTATACGAGGTGAAGATGTCCACTATGGCGTCCTCGGCCTGCGTACCTGCGACTTTGTATTTGATCTTCAACTTGGTCGAGGCATCTGCCACCGAGTTGTAGACGGGGGTGTCGAATTCGAGTTTCAGAGCCTCGAACATCCTCATTCGGAACTCCGAGCCGTCGGCCAGCGTGAATACCGCCTCGCCCGTAGTCTCGTCTACGGCCGCCGAACTGAAGAGGATGTTGCTCGCATCGTTCGCGAGAACCTTGTTGCCCTTGTCGTCGGTCAGGGGTTTGCCGTTTACGGTCCAGAAACCCTCCTTGTCGATGCCTACCGTCGGCATTTCGCCGCCCACCTTGTAACGAACGGTTTTCGTGTCGTCGGTGTATATCCACTCCCACGTTAGGCCGTTGTCGGCGGTTTGGCGCCAATACCATTCGCCGCCGTCCTCGCCTATGCCTATTACGGGCACCGTAACCACTTCCTTCTGTGTCGCCACGGTTATGCTTCCCGTGGTACCGTCCTCTTTCATATAGGTAATCACGTAGTTACCGTCGGCATCGGTTGAAATCATTGTTACGAACGTGCTTTGCATAAGTGTTGTCAGTGCCGACATCTGGGTGTCGAGCTTGCCGGCCGCCTGCTCCAGCTCGTCCACTATCGACCCTACGTCGTCGAGGTCCTGACGTATGCGCGTGTCGTCGTATTTCGAGCAGCTGCCCGCGAACAGCATCGCAACGAGCACTAATATATTGATGTATTTTTTCATATCCTTATATTTTTTGTCTCAGTTATTTTATGCGAACGTGCATATAGTTCAGACAGCTGCGCTCGTCGCCGTTGGAGTCGCACGACTTGCAGACGAGACCGCCCGTTTTGGTCCACATCGAAGTGGAGCCGCCACCGTCGAACCGTATGGCATTGTACATACCTAATTTCTCCATTACCCGATAGAGCTGGTAGTAGTTCAGACCCGTTCCGGAAGATGACGTTCCGCTTACGCAGACGATCTTGACTACGGTGCCGCTCTCGTCGGCTCCGATTACGGTCGCGGGTTTGAGTTCCTTGTCGGTTATGTTGCCCCATGCCCCCTTGTTGAGGAAGCGGTACATACTGCCGTTGTGCATAACTATCGATTTGTTCTGGTCGCCTATGGCGAAGTCGCCCTTGATCGATATGGCATCTCCCGCCTTGAGGTGTGCGAACTTGTCGGCGGAATCGCCTGTGAGCTGGAGCACCCATTCGTCGCGATTCTCGACGAACGGAATATCTATCGCCGCGTTGTTGCGTCCGTCGATTACGGCCGTTACCGTTCCGTCGATATAGCCGCAGTTCACCTTGAGGTCGTTGTTGCTCTTCGCTACGACGAACAATGCGTTGGAGCTTACCTCGTTGAAGATGCCCGGATGGGGCTCTTTCTTGAAGCGCGAGGTGTAGACGTTGGCCTTCTGGCAGTATTCGTAGCCTGCGGGTACGGGCGTGTGTTGTGCCACGATGGTGTCGTTTACCGAGTAGTATTCCAGTTCCGTGTCGCCCGCCTTTACATAACCCGAGAAGGTTCTGTTGTCGAAGCTTATCGAACGGTCGGAGAAGAACGTGAAACCGGGTCGGTGGTTGGTGAGGAAAGCGCGAGCGTACGCGTTATTCACGAATACGGGTTCGTCGTATTCGATATGCGCCGCGCGGCCGAATCCGAGGTCGCTGTAGAAGAATCCGGTATTTACGCCCGCCACGATGTCGCGTCCCTCCGAGGTGCGGCGCAGGCAGGTCTCCGAGAGCGTCTCGCGCAGGTTCTTACCGTTGTTGTGGTTGCCGTTCTTGTTGGGGTTCAGGCATATCTCGTCGGCGTAGACCGTTTCGAGCATTACGTTCGGGTTGCTGAGGTCTACCGTGATGACGTAAACGTTCGACGAGTTGTTCGTGAGGTCGTATTTGGTGTATGTCACGCCGCTGCCGAGCGAAACCTCGTCTTCTACCTTCCAGTCGTAGTACTCGGCGTCCTGATCGTTCAGACCGTTGTCGGACGGGCTGAACGTGCCGTGGCGTACGGCCGTGGCGTATGTAGCCGCAGGTGCCGTTTCGGGCGCGTCCTTATAGTCGGTGTAGTTGCCCACCTTGCCGCCGATGACGCACTGCGTGATGCTCGATATGGTCTTGTTGTATCCGCAAGCCCAACCCGAGCCGTGGCGGTTGCTGCCGTCTACGGTGTGGTCGGAGAGGATTACGCCCTTGTTCTCGCAAGCGGTGATTACGCCCTCGTTGTGTCCGACGAAGCCGCCCGTACGGCAGCCCAATTGCGAAAAGACATTGCCCTCATTGACGCAGTTTACGAGTTTGCCCGATGCCGCCGCACCGCCTGCCAGTCCGCCCATACGCTTGTATGCGGGGTTGGGACCGCCGTGTACGCCGTTTACATCGTCCTGAACGAGGCCTTTGTTTACGCAGGAGGTCAGCGTTCCGCCGTTCACTACGCCCGCGATGCCGCCGCCGCGACCCGCAGGTGCGCTTATGCTGCCGTTATTGACGCATTCGGTCAAGGCTGCCGTTCCCATCGTGAAGCCGCAGATGCCGCCCTGGTGGAAGCCGCTGTTGGTACCGTTGCCCGTGTTGTCGGTCTTGTCGCACGTCTGTTCGCCGTCGTTGATGCAGCCCGTCAGCGTTCCGCCATTCACTACGCCTGCGATGCCGCCGATGCGTACCGATGTGTTGGATGCGTCGCTGCCCTTGAATGCTATCGACACCTTGTTGGTGCATCCCGTAATTTTACCCTCGACATAACCTGCGAAAGCACCGATAGCGCTGCCCTGCGGAGCTGCACCCGTAAGAGTTATCCTGCCCTCGATTGTGAGGTCCTTTATCTCGCCCTCGCTGCCGAGTGCCGCAAACAGGCCGTGCGCCGCATTGCCGTCCGCGAGGTCGAATGTCCAGTCCACGTTCCTGAGTGCGTAGCCGCAGCCGTTGAATATGCGGTTGAATACCGTTTCGGACGGTGCGTACGTTACTGCCGTGTTGGCGTTTGTCGTGTTAGGTTCTACCTTGCCGCCGATTACGTAATCGCTCCAGTCCGTGCCCGACATATCGATGTCGTTCATCACCCGAACCTCTCCTTCGATCATATATTTGGCGACGCTCGCGCCGTTGTTCACCGCCAGAGCGAAAGCCTTCAGGTCATCGGCGGAGCGGATGCCCGTAGGTGCGCCCTCCATAGTCGTGAATGCGAGCGGCTTGATTATGACGTTGTCCGTGCCGTCGTAGAAGATTACGGTCATCAGGCCGTTCTCGAAACGCTCGGGGAACGTGACGGTGATGGTCTTTGCAGCCTTGTCTATCGTCGGCTCGTTGATGCCCGAATACTTTTCTATGGCGAGTACCGACGTTTCGGTCTGGCCGACGAGCGTATAGTTGATTACGAGCGGTTGTGCGATATCCTTGACCACCGTTTTCGTCTCGATGTCGAACAGTACGTTGAACCCGTCGTTGATCTGCGCCGAAACGGTGACGCCGTTGCCGAGCGTGAATGTCACCGTTCCGCCTTCGACGGCTATGTCGGTGATTACCGATGCCGCTTTGCCCTCCGATTTCACGGGGTTGCCGTCGGCATCCTTTATGCGGACTCCGAATATCGTCCAGTACCCCTCGTCGTCCACGCCTATCTTCGGCGTACGTCCCGTTACGGGTATCTTTTCGCCGTCGGTATCGAGCAGATATGATGTCTTGCCCTTGACGGTCGTGGTCCAATACCATACGTCGCCATCCTGCTGCATACCGATTATCGGCTGCGTGTCGGCGTCTTCCATCGTCGCGACGTTTATCCGATGTTCCACATTGTCCTGATCCTTGTAGGATATTATGTATTTGCCCTGTTCGTCCTGCGTAATCGAGGTTATCGCCCCGTTATTGCCGACGATGAGGCTCAAGGCGTCCAGCTGCTCCTGCATCGACGAGATCTGCGTGCGCAGGGCATTCAGATCTTTGTAGATCTTGTCGATGTCTTTCCAGAGCGCCGAATCGTCGTATTTGTCGTTACAACCGACGCTGCATAGCAGCGAGAACGCTGCCATACACATAAATATTAGTCTCTTCATAGTAGAGAATTTTGAAATTATACAAGGTTATTTCGGTTAATCGAACAATTCGTTCAGCACTTTCGCCAATCGGTGTCCCGCCTTCAGTATCTGGCTTTCGACCAGAGGTACAGCCTCGTTGAGGAAATCCTGACCTAAGCGTTCGTCGGGTTTGGCTATGTCGAACTGTTTTTCACAGCAGACGGCGGCATCGTGCAGCCAGTCGCGCAGCGTCCCCTCGGTTACGGCACGCCGCTCGGCGGGCGACAGTCTGTCCAGCTCTTCGGCCCATTCGCTTACGGACCATATGCGTGCGGTAGTGATTATCTCATTGTCCCATACGCTGTGTACGTAGAATTTGTGAGGTTTGTGGTACTTGTCCTCGAACTTCACGTCGTACTTCATATTGCGGCCCGCATATTTGATGTGGGCGGGGCAGTGCATATCGCCTACAAGGTGGATCACATACTTCAGATTGACATTCACGGCCGAATCGGGCAGCTCTTTGTAGTGCCTGAGTTCGCCGATGACTCTCTCCAGCCCGTAGATGGCATTGCCCTTTTGCGGGTCGAGCAGGTCGTCCGTATAACGGCATTCCGCATCTACCGGAGCTACGTGCCAGTAGGTCGTGAATTTGTATTCGGGCGTGTGGCGGTATTCGTCGCACCACTTGGCGTAGTAGACTATCGAATGCCCTCCCAAATAGTTCTCGATGCGCTTTTTAGCACGCTTGGTGAGATTGCGCTCGGCGATTTTGGCTATCGTTTCGTGCCCTTCGCGCCCCCACGCCGACGCCTTTTGCGAAGGCGTCAGCATCAGGAGAGCGAACAGTAATATTATCGTCCTTTTCATATCGGGCGGCGTATCAATATCCTTCGTTCTGAGAGAGCGCGCCGCCCGTAGCGATACGCTGGGCTTCGGGAATAGGCCACAGATAGTCTCGCACTTCGTTCCATACGTAAGTCTCCATATTGTACATAAGTACATATCCGTGATCGCCCTCCGAAAGGGTCAGATCCGTATCGACGTTGTATGCCGTCAGTGCGGTAGAAGGTTTGGTGCCGCGATAGAGCAGAATGTCGGGTTCGTTGTCGCCGTTCATATCTATCTCGCCCAATCCCGCGAAGTAGATGCCTTCGAAACCCTTGTGTTCGTATGCGTTGGGTGTCAGGAACTGTCCCTCTTTCCAGCGGAGCATATCCCACTGGCGGAAGCCTTCGGCAACCAGCTCGATCGTACGTTCGCGGCGTATTTCGAGAATTACGCCCGTGTTGTCGCTCTTGGTAACGTTGGGATAGTAGCCGGCGAGCAGCGCATCGGGAGCACTGTTGGCATCGGCCATCGTAAGGCCGCCCATTCCCACGCGGTGGCGTATGGCATTTACCGTCAGGTCGATGTCGTCCTGCGTGAGCGTGCCGAGTTCGGCTTTGGCTTCGGCATAGTTGAGCAGGACTTCGGGATAGCGGAACAGCGGCCAGTCGGTCGTCGAGGTCGTCGCCGTATTGTGCGAGTCGTCGCTGATGAACTTTATGATGCTGTAACCGCTCAGGTCGCTGGTGAGCGTCTCTACGGTCTCGTCTTCCTGACCGATCTGCTTATAACCGGGCGCCAACAGGGTCTGCGACATACGCGGGTCGCGATCCTTGAACGACTCGGCGTAGGACATAGTGGCGTATCCCTCCTTGTCCTGAACTTTCGAACCGTCGGCCATAAGATAATGGTTGGTGAAACGGCGCGTAGCGCTGATGCGGGCATTGCCCAGCAGGGCGAACTGCAAGCCGTGGCGTACGGTTACGGCATCCCCGTTTGCGAAGCGTATGCCGAGGATGGTCTCCGAAGGATCGGCATCTTCGAGTACGAAGAAGTCGCGGTATGGGCCGACGCCCTTCGCATCCTTCTCATAGATCGAATATTTCTTGGACTCGATGATGAGTTTGGCCGCATCCGCCGCCTGTTCGAGGAACCAGTCTGCCGAAATCGTCACTCCGTCTACGGTCTCGTCCTCGATGTTATGGTACTTGCGGAACGTACCCTCGTAGAGGGCCGCACGCGATTTGAGTGCCAGAGCGGCGTATTTCGATACGTGATACATCGGGTTCGACGGCCACGCTTCGGGCAGCATATCGTACGCATTGTCTAAATTTTTAAGCACTTGATACATAACGTATCCGCGGCTGTCGCGCGGCTTTTTGAGCGAAGCCCAGTCCGTGTCGGATATCACATAGTCGTAGTAGGGTACGTCACCGTATTTCTTGACCTTCTCGAAGTAGAAGAATGCACGGAAGAAATGAGCTACGCCTCTGTACTTCGTACGAACGGCTTCGTCGGAGCAGTTGCTGTCGTAGGCGAACTGGTAATTTATCCAGCGCAGGTACTGCCATGCTCCCGTTCCCCAGTTTTCGCTTTCGGGCGTGCGGGTTCCGCGTGCCACCGAGCTGAGCGACGAGGCTACGTAGTCGTCGGCATAGGTCTTGAGAAAATCGTCCGGCGAGGAGAACTGGTTGTAGTATCTGTTCGACCACAGTTCGAGCTCCTTGTCGCTCGAAAAGAAGGTTTGGGGAGGCAGATCCGTTTCGGGCTCTTTCGTGAGGAAATCATCGCACGCCGAGAGCATTGCGACGGCCGAAAGAAGTATCGATATATTTATAAACTTTTTCATATCTTTTTCTGCTTGAAATTAGAACGTAATATCCACGCCTACGGAGAACGTACGCGAGTAGGGATAGAGACAGTCGTCGCTTGCACCCGTTACGGCCACTTCGGGATCGACGGTCTTGCAATATTTTTTCAGCGGCGACCAGTATGCGAGGTTCTCGCCCGATACGTATACGCGCAGCTTGTCGATGCCGCGTTTGATGGGCAGCGTGTAACCTAAGGTGATGTTCTTCAGACGCAGATAGCGTGCGTTCTGGAGATAACGGTCGGTCTTGACGCCGAGCGCACCCGTCGATGATGCCTGATAACCTCTGTGTCGGGGGAAGTAGGCATTGCGGTTGTCTTCGGTCCACGTCTTTTCGGGGAAGCCTTTGGCGATGAACGACGAGCGCGGGAACTGGTATGTGTTCCAGAAATATGCGCACGTAGCCGCCGGCATCCAGTCGATTTGTCCGACGCCTTGGAAGAATACCGAGAAATCGATGCCCATCCAGTTGATGTTTCCTCTGAAAGAGTATGTGTAGCGCGGCAGCGAGTTGCCGATGATCTCCATATCTCCCGGGTCGTCCACCGTACCCGCACCGCGGTTTATCTCGCCGCTGTTGTCCTTGTCGATGAAGCGGACGTCGCCGGCCATAAGTTTGTTGTAGGGTGCGGCGCTGTTGTATACGCCGTTGTTCACTGCCTTGTCGTTTATGGCTGCCTGATAGCGTGCGGCCTCCTCGTCGGTCTTGAACAGACCCGCTACGCGGTAGCCCCATATCTCGCCGAGCGTCTGGCCCACATAGTGGTCGGATATGAGTTTGTCGGGATTGTTGTATTTGGTGATAGTGGATTTGTAATCGCCGAGCGATGCGCTTATGCCATAGGTGAACGGTTTGCCCGCCACGAGTTTCGTGTCGTGCCATCCGACGGTTATTTCATAACCTTTGGTCCGCAGGTCGGCGGCGTTCATCTTCGGCGAGGCGGCACCATAAACGTCGGGCAGCGTCAGCGCCGTAGTAAGCATATCTTTGGTGTCGCGGATATAGAAGTCGGCCGAAAGATTCAATCGGTTGTTGAAGAAGCCCAAGTCGATACCCAGGTTGTAGGTGATCACCGTCTCCCAAGTAAGGCCGTCGGTAATGGGCGCCGATATCAAAGCATATCCCGCCTGGCTCTCGCCGTCGAACGTGTAGTTCATCAGTTTTGTCGAGATCTTGTCGAAATAGTAGTAGTTCGCAACCTGCTGGTTACCGAGCGAACCGTACGAGAAACGGATTTTGGCGTTGTTCCAGACGTCGTTTATCTTCGAGTCTTTCCAGAAGCTCTCTTCGGAGATGCGCCAGCCTGCCGATGCCGAGGGGAAGAAGCCCCAGCGATGACCGGGCGAGAAACGCGACGAACCGTCGTAACGTCCCGATACTTCGAAGAGATATTTGCCCTTGTAGTCATAGTTCACGCGGGCGAAGAAGCCGAGCGTGCGATATGCCGAGTTGGCCTCCTCTGCTTTTTCGATTTCGCCCTGCGCCATATTTATGAAGCTGAGGTTTTCGCTGAGCGACCCCTTCTGACGGACCGACAGCGACGACTGGCGATAATCCTCGAAGTTGCCGCCGACCGTGGCCGCGAAGTTATGGTCTCCCCACGAGTGGTCGTATTGGAAATATACGTTCGCGACGTGTCCGTTGTAGTAGAGACGGTCCTCCTGATAGAAATCGTAGATCGAGCCGTTCGAGAAGTTGCCTCCCGTGAGGCCGTTGCCTATGTACATACGTTTGTTTACGTTGTCGTACGAATTGGCCGTCGGCAGCGAACGGTATGTGCCCAGTCTGTCGCGGCGACGATAGGTGTAATCCGCGATGAGCTTGAGATCCTTGTTCGGCAGAAGGTCGAACGTCAGCTTGTTCGAGACGATCCAGTAGTTGTTCTTGCGCGCATTCTTGTTGCGGTCGTCCATCCATACGCCCGCACGTCCCGAACCCAACGGCGACGTGGCGTCCGCCATAAAGCCCGGTACCATATTTATCGTGCCGTCGGGGTTGAACGGAACGTATGTGGGCGAGATGTTCTGGGTTACGTTCCAGAGAATACCCGACGACATCAAGCCTTCCGAACCGTCCTGCTCCCAGTAACCGCCGTATTTGTAACTCGATGCTTCGAAGCTTACGTTGCCCGAATACGTGAGCCATTTGGTTACCTTGGCGTTTATCTTCGAGCGCAGCGAGTAGCCGTTGTACTTGTCTTCGGCACCTCCGTTGAAAAGACCTTCGCGATAGAGATAACGGCCGCTGACGTAGTAGTCCACCTTTTCATTGCCGCCCGATAAGGATATGTTGTGCTCCGTTTCGGAACGTTCGCGCTTGAAGAAGTAGCCGTACCAGTCGTAGTTGCCCAGGTAGACGTTCGAGTATTTGCCCGTAGTGTCTTCCACGACCCACGGACGTGCGGCGTTCTCTTTGGTGTCGTAGCGGCGTTCCTTGAGCATCGCCATCTGTTCGTCGGTGTATGTCCACGCATTGTGGCCGCGAGATGAGTTGTAGAACTCGTTGGTGAAGTTTACATAGTCGTAGCCCGACGTTATGAAGTCGGTCGAGGTGGTGTTCCACGATACGCCGTAACGGCCGTTGTAGTTCACCTTCAGACGATCGGCGCTGCCTTTCTTCGTGGTTATGAGCACGACGCCCGCCGATGCCTTGGCACCGTATATCGAAGCGGAGGATGCGTCCTTGAGGACGGATACCGACTCGATGTCGTTGGGGTTCACCTGCGCGAGGTCGGCCTCGACGCCGTCTACCAGAATCAGCGGGTCGCCGCTGTTGAGCGAAACGGAACCGCGAATGGATACCGAGTAGTTCTTGCTCTCGATGGAGCCGCTGCCCATAGTCAGCAACAGCGAGGGATCGGCTCCCTGCAATGCGGCTGCGGCATTGGTTACCGGTCGGTTGTTGAGGTCTTTACCGTCGATGACGCCTACGGCGCCCGTCACATTGACCTTCTTCTGCTGGCCGTAACCGACGATTACCACCTCGTCGATGCCCGTCGTCGCTTCGGTGAGCGTTACGGTAAGCGGATTGTAGGTGGCGACATTCACGCTGGCGTCGGCATAGCCGATGAACGAGATGTTCAGCACTGCCGGCAGCTTGACGTTCGTCAGCTCGAACGATCCGTCCGTTGCCGTGGTCGTACCGATAAGGGTTTTATCGACGACGACCGTAGCTCCCGCCACGGGCAGGCCTGCCGAATCTTTCACGATACCCTTAATCGCTTCAATTGCAGTATTTTTGAGGGGGGGGGTAGCCGCGGCCTTCACAACCGAAACATTGCGTCCGTTGATTGTGTAGGCTACCTGCTGGCCGCTGAAAATGCGGTCGAGCACCTCCTCGATCGATGCGTTGCGGACAGAAACGTTCACCGTACGCATCATGTCGATGCCCTCAGACTGAATAACTACCGAGTAGTTTTCCTGCTGGTTGAGGGCTGCGACAGCTTCCTTGACCGTTACGTTCGAAAGTTGCAGATCGATTTTCTGCGCCATACCCGCCGTCGGCAGGAACAGGGCGAAAACGAAGAACAACCGTGCTGCGAACCATAGAGGCCGATGTAAAGTTCTCTTCATAGGTTTTTGTTTTTAATTAGGTTTTGGTCGATTTTATTGCTTGCGTCGAATGTATATTATGCCGTCGCGTTCGTTCACCCTGATCGATTTGTTCATCGTGAAGACCTTCATAACATCCGACAGCGATTCGGTTCCCGACAGGAATACGTGGAAGCGGATCGACAGCAGATTGGGGTCGGTGATGACGATCTGGCGGTTGAAGCGGCGCGAAAGTTGGGTGGCTATGTTGCCCAGCGACTCGTTGAAGAAGTAGATGCTGCCGTCGCGGGCCCAGGAGTGGTAGTTGTCGCCGTTGAAGCGGCTTTGTTCGAGATTGCCCGACATACGGTTGTAACGTACTATGTCGTTGGGCGTCATCATTATGTGGCCGACATATTTGGGACTGTCGATGTCGAAGCGTACGCTGCCTTCGACCAGCATAAGCTCTATCTCCTTGTCGTTGTTGTAGGCGCGGAGCCCGAAGGTCGTGCCGAGCACGCGGATGTCGGCATCGCCCGCCGAAACGATGAACGGGTGTTCGGCATCGTGCGCCACTTCGGCGTAGACTTCGCCGTCTACGAAAATCTTGCGCTCGGGGCCGTTGAATGCTGTCGGATATATTACCCGGGTGCCGGCTCCGAGCCACAGCTGCGTGCCGTCCGACAGTGCCAGCTGGCGGCGTTCGCCGCAGGGCACCGATACCTGCGTCCACTCGGGGCGGTTGGTGCGTATGTCGGAGATGTAGAGCAGCGAGGCCGCCACGGTGATGAGCGGTATGACGATTGCGGCTGCTACGGCGCGGCGGAATGCCTTGCGCCATACTATTTGCGAAGAACGGCGGCCGAAGAGACGCTCGTGGGTCTTTTTGAGGGCCTGTTCCGTGTTCGCCGAGTATGATGATGTGCGTTCCCAAAGGTCGGTCAGCGCCTCTTCCTTCTTCTCGGCATCCGCGGGCGACGAGAGCCACTGCGCGAAGAGTTTGCGTATGACGGACGGTTGGTCGCGTTCGGCGAAATTGTCGATAATCCGTTTTTGTTTGGTCATAGTGCGGTGTCGCTTTTATTATTATGACGTAAAAAAAGCGCTTTGCACCCAAGCGGATTGTAAAATTTTTCGAAATTTACAGCGAGAAGAACACCAATACCGACAAAGTGCTGACGATTTTGCGCAAATCGCGCGTTGCCAGATTGATCTGGTTTTCGACGGTCTTTTTGGATATGCCGAGTGTCTCGGCGATCTCTTCGTTGGACATTCCCTCGAAACGGCTCATACGGAATATCTCGCGTCGGCGTTCGGGGAAATTCTCGACGGCCATACGTATAAGCAGCTCTTTTTCAAGGGCGAAATAGCGTTCGTCGAGAAGGTCGCCGTCCGCCAGTTCCGAAATTTCCGACGACATAGTGCGGCTCGTATCGTGCGAGCGGCGCATATAGTCTATCACGGCGTTGCGTGCAGACGTATATATGTATGAGTTCAAATAACGCACTTCGCCGAGGGCGTGCCGCGAGTTCCACAGATTGACGAATACGTCCTGCGTAAGGTCCTCGGCTACGGAATTCTGCTTCACCAGCGAACGGATGAAGTTGCTGACCGGACCGTAGTATTGGCGGAATAGTGCGTCGAATGCCTCCTGACTGCCTTCGGCCACCGATGCCGCAAGTTTCGTATCGTCCATATCGTCGTTCGGTTGTAGTTGGGAATACTAAATTATGCATTATTTCCGAATTTTCAAAAATTGCGGGGTCTATTTTGTAAATTTTACGAACGCCGTCATCCCGCGAAATCCGTAACCGCATAACAATTAAGGCCGATCGTCGATCGGCCTTAAAATGTTTTTTTGCGGATATGTCGGGTTATTCCGCTATGATGAGCTCGACACCCGCTTCGGTGATGAGTTTTTTCATCTGGGGGGCGATGCCGTTGTCGGTGATTATCACATCTACGTCCTCCAGTGCGTTTATGCGCCCGAACCCGTGCTGCCCGAATTTCGAGGAGTCGGCCAGAACGACCGTCTTCGACGTCACGTTCATCATCTTGCGCGAGAGCAACGCCTCTTCGATTGTGGAGGTGGTGATTCCGTAGTCGGGGTCTATGCCGTCCACGCCGAGGAAGAACTTCGAACATACCATATCCGTGAGCGATGCGGTGGCGCCTTCTCCCAGCGTCGCGCAAGATTTCTTATGTATCTTTCCGCCGAGCTGTTCTACGCGGACGTTGTCCAGTTCGTTGAGCAGTACCGATACCTTCAGGAACGGCGTCACTACGTTCAGGGAGCGCTGCGGCATCTGGTCGTGGATGACTTCGGCCAGGGCGAATGTCGTGGAGCCCGCCGAGAGCATTATCGCGTCGTTGTCCTCGATGAGTTCGGCGGCGCGTTTGGCTATAAGCATCTTGGCTTCGCGATTGAGACTGCTTTTGAGGTTCAGGTCGCGGTCCGCGACGTGAGGATTGACGGGGCGGGCGCTTCCGTGCACCTTGTAAAGCAGGCCTCGGCTTTCGAGGATCTTGATGTCCTTGCGGACGGTGACTTTCGTCACTTTCAGCTCTTCGGCTATGTCGGCTATGCGTATGAAGCCGTATTTTTCGAGGCTGTCGAGAATGTATTTGTGTCTTTCGGCAATACTTAACATCGTATGGCTGTTTATTTGTTCATAAATCGGGAAATGTATTATTTTCAACGGGATGATACCTCAGTCCGAAGCGGCGGCGATTCCCTTGCCCGAGCAAAAATAATTATTATTTCGTGTTTTGCAAAACTTCGGTCCAAAATTGTTTGACGTCTTTCCAGCGATAATACGGAGCCGTGGCGGATGCTACGGGTATGCGCACTTCGTGCTCGTTGAGTATAATCTTCACGAGAATATCGTCCGAAGCCGCCGACCGGTAAAACACCGCCTGCAAGTTCGCGGCCATAGGCGTAATGCGGTAATTCACCCACGATTCCTCGATTTTGTCGTCGTCGGCGACCCGTTCGGCGCATCCGTATATCTGCATCAGGGCCGTCATCGCCATAAGCGACGTGTCGTGCCCGAAACGCAGCGATGCGGAGGGCTGCCCTGCGGCGAGCGCATGGTCAGTCTCTTCGATGAATACCCTCAACATATTCTTGGCTTCGCCCAGAATCGTATTCCCGTAGCGAGCCGAAGGTCCGAAACGGTGATACTCGTCGAAGTTCATATACCGCCAAAGGCCGTACAGTTCTTCGGTCGTGAACAGATCGCCGAGCGTGACATCGTCTATGTCGAGTCCTTGCAGCGATACGGCGTTGAGCATAAGTTTGCGGGTGAAATCGTATGCGTCGAACCTGCCTTCCGCATAATCGGGCTTGGTGAACAGCAGCCCCGTAATTCGTGCGGGGTCGATGTTGCGCCGCATAAATTCGTTGCGCAGGGCAGCCCACTCGGGATCCGTGTTCCTGATTATGCCTTGCGCCTTTTCCGAGAGCAGCGGATTGAAATCCTTGCGGAAACAGTGCAGTTTGTACATATGCGCCGCCGATGCGTCGCGTGTGATTTCCAGAGACGGATTGTGCTCTTTCAACGCATCGCACGCAGCCGCCATACTCAACAGGCAGCGCGGTACGACGGACGACCACACCGTGATTTTCGTACCGCGGCGTTTGAAGATCTCGGGGAAGTTGTCGGCCATACGCGCCGCTATTTCGCGGTGCTGGCGTGCCCCGAGCTGCGTAAGTTCGCCCGCGCGGTTTTTGGCGACGGAATATATGCGCTGCATACGTGTGCGGACATCCTTGCCCAGCGGCGTGAGTTTGCCTGCATAGTACGCCTTGTCCAGAATCTCTACGGGGTCGTCGTACTCGTCGTTCAGCAGCAGGTAGCGCGACCCGTGACGCCCGTAATGCGTGAGATAGAAGGGCTTGTAGCCTTTGGGCGCGGGCGTTAGCGTCTCTTCGGGTGCGGGATAGGCGAGGTAAACGCCTCCCGCCTTGTTTATGTCCGCCTCGATCTCCTGCTTTGCGTTTT
Organism: Alistipes sp.; assembly: GCA_017937125.1. Lineage (GTDB taxonomy): Bacteria > Bacteroidota > Bacteroidia > Bacteroidales > Rikenellaceae > Alistipes. The sequence continues at coordinate 41,280 of JAGBEH010000005.1, forward strand.
GGGCGGCGGCGCGGAAGGTCGGCAGTGTCGTCATTGCCGCCGACAGCAGCAGGACGACGGTTAGGTAAGCTCTTTTCATATCGTATGTTCGTTATCGCAGATAGGCTCCCGTTTCCTTGAGCTCTCTACGCAGTTTGTCGGTATCTGTTTGCGAGACGGCGACGTTGTCGCGCACGGCGAGTTTGGCCGCGCGCCCCGCCGCTTCGCCCATAGCCATACAGGTGGACATCACGCGTGTGGATGCCATAGCCTCGTGCGTGGCCGATGCGCAGCGTCCCGCGACGAGGAGGTTCTCGACATTCGCGGGTACCAGCGAACGGAAGGGTATGTCGTAGCAGTCCTCGCACCAGTAGAGCGTGCAGTCGCCGCCTACGGCGTGATGAATGTCTACGGGGTAGCTCGCGACGGCTACGGCGTCGTCGAAACGGCGGCACGAAAGAATATCTTCGGCCGTGAGTACGTATTTGCCGACCGTTACGCGGCTCTCGCGAATGCCCGTAAACGGAGCGACCTTGTCCATATGCGCATCGGCGAAGCCCGGAACGAAGCGGCGCAGATAACGCTCGATGTCATAGATCTGTTTGCGTGCCGTCAGCTCGCCGCGGGTGTAGCTCTCGGGACGGGTGGAGTCCACGCCGTTCACGCGCGACATATTCACCCATATCTCGTCGTCGGCCATACCCGTGATAAGTATCGTGCGCGCCACCGGAATATCTATACCCTCCTTGCGGGCCTCCTCTATCTTGCGGCGCAGTCCCACGGTGATGAATTTGCCCGTGCGGAACTGCTCGGCCGGCATAGTGTCCATATCGTAAATGTCGGGGTGTTCCACTATGGCATCGCGCAGCGCCTGCACATCGACGCCCTTCATCGAGAACATCAGCGTCGGCGGCTGCATACCTCCGTCGGCATCGCCCTTGCGGCACTCTACGCCCGCACGGAATGCTATGTCGCCGTCGCCCGTGCAGTCTATGACCGTCTTGGCGAGTATGGCCTCGCGTCCCGCCTTGCTCTCGATGATTACGCCGCGTACGGCATCCCCCTCCTTTACGACATCCGCGCAGAACGCATACATAAGTATCTCGACACCTGCCTCTTCGAGCATTTCGAGGGCCGTGCTTTTGGCCTGTTCGGGATCGATTATCGTAAGGCTCACGTGCAATGCGCAGGGACGGTGTTCGCTCGCCGCGCCTTTCGCCCGCAGGCGGTCGATGAACTTCTGAGGCAGCCCCTTTATTATCTGATTGCCCTTGCGGCCCAAAAATCCGAGTATCGGCAGTCCTATGGCGAGGTTGCCGCCTACGAAACCGCGGCTCTCCACCAGCATGACTTTCAGTCCGTCTTCGGCGGCGGCCAAAGCTGCCATAATCCCTGCGGGACCTCCTCCGACGACGAGGATATCGACTTCATTGCGCACGGCGATCTCGCGTGCGGGTTCTTTTACTGTTTTCATAGGCTGTATCGGTTATTTTACGGTTTCGGGTGTTTCGGGACGCATCATTTTCCACAGCACCAGTGCGGCGAAGATGTGGAGCGTGGCCATAATGCAGAAAAGCACGGTCCACATATCGGATGGTATCGAGCCGGTGAATCGGTTGAATATCACGCTGCCCAAGGCTCCCGCGCCGCACCCTATGCCCATAACGGTTGCGATGTTGCGTACGGGGAATATCTCGGCCATAACGACGGGTACGGTGTAGAGCCAGCTCAGGCACATTACGGCTATGAGGCTGAATACGGCCGTCACCAGACCTATTTTCCATACGAACGGGAGCGATGCGGCGCCGCCGATGAACGGAACCGTCGCGCATAGGGGCGCGAAGGCCACGAGGGCGATGAGCGTCAGTTTGCGTGCCGCGAGCGGGCTCTTGCCGCGGCGGATGAGTGCGTCCGACCATATGGAGGTGAGGATGCCGCCTATGGCGCCTATCAGGAATGGGATGCCGCCGATCCATTGTATCATATCGAGCGTCTGTTCGTTCGAGAGGTTCTGCGCGGCGCCCATATCGCGCAAATACCCTGGCAGCCAGAAACAGCAGAAATACCATACGGGGTCGCTTATCAGGCGTATGAGCACCATACCCCACAGCGAACGGGTGCGCAGCAGCCCGCCGAACGAGAACGACGGACGTTCGCTCCCGTTGTCGGAGCGGCTGTCGGCATTTACCGTGCGGTCGAGCACTTCGGCCGACGGCGTTTTGTAAATGAATATCCACAGCAGCGCAATCGCAAGCCCCGTGAAGCCCGCCACCATAAATACCTCCTGCCAGTCGGACAGCAGCCGCATAAGCCACGCGATGACCAAAGGTGCTATGACGGCGCCGAGCGAGCCGCCGACGGTGCAGAGGCTGTTGGCCGTGGCCCTCTGACGGCGTTCGAACCAGAGGGTCACGACTACTATCTGTCCTGCGAATATCGTAGGTTCGGCCAGCCCGAGCAGCCCGCGGCAGACGGCGAATGCAAGGGCGCTGTCGGCCAGTCCTCCGCCGATGCAGGCGAGCGACCAGACCGTGATTCCGCCGAGCATCACCTTTTTCGGGCCGAAGCGATCGACCAGAATGCCCGAGACGGGATACATTACGGCGTAACATATCAGGAACGCATTGACTATCCATGCATACATAAGGTCGTCGATAGAGAAATGTTCCAGAATCTCGGGCTTGAGAATCGACAGCAGCTGCCTGTCGAGGTAGTTGCATATGATGGCTGCGAATATCGTGGCCACGATGGCCCATTTGCGTTTTTCGGGGTTTTTCAGGATGTCGAACATAGGTTTGGGCACTACGGTTTTTCAGTCGGTTGTAATATTAGGCGGGCGGATGATCGGTCGGCTCGGGCCGACCGTCGCGTCAAAGCCATTTTTTGAATTTGAAATACCATATCGTAAGTCCCGAGCAGAGCAGCATAAGGCTTATGGCGAAGATGTAGCCTGCGGGTATCGTCCACCCGTTCGCCAGCGTGATGACCCATTTAAGTTCGGGCATAACGCTGAAGTTCATACCGTAGATGCTGGCGATGAGCGTCGCAGGCAGGAAGACGACGGCCGCCACCGAGAAGATCTTGACTATCTCGTTCTGCTCGATGTTGATGAGGCCGAGCGCCGCATCCTGAATGTAGTCCAGACGCTGGAAACTGAAGTCGGCGTGGTTGATAAGCGAGTTTACGTCCTTTATCATCAGTTGCAGACGCGGGTATATGTCGTTCGGGAAGCGTTCGCTGCGCAGTATGCCCGAGAGTACGCGCTGGCGGTCGAAGATGTTCTCGCGCAGCAACATCGTGCTCTCCTGCAAGGCGTTGATGCGGTGGATGACCTCCTTGTCTATCGAGTCTTCGGAGTTTATGTCCTTGCTCAGCGCCGAGACCTGCTTGGCGACCATCTCTACGAGGTCGGCATCGAAGTCGATGCGCACCTCGAGCAGCGATATGAATATGTGGTAGCCCGTCGAGTAGCTGCGGTAGTTCATCTGTAAACGCTTTTCGGCTTCGCGGAACGTGCGGAACTCGGCATTGCGCACCGACACCAGAACACCCTCGTTCGATATGATGAACGACACGGGTTCTACGATGAAGCTGTCGCCCGTAGGGACGAAAAAGTTCGAGTTGGATATGATGGTATTCTCCGTCTCGGAGTATTTGGATGTAGACTCGATCTCCTCGACCTGCTGCTTGGTCTGGAGACTTATCTCCATAAAGTTCTCCACCGCCTTCTGCTCCTTGATCGACGGCGAAATCATATCTATCCACAGAATATCGTCGTAACCCAGTTCGTCGAACAGATCGACGTCGGCGTTGCGGATAATCTTGTTGTATTGTTTAAGGTAAATCGTAATCATTTTGCACCCTCCTCGTTTTAACGGTTTTACGTTACAGGTAAACAGTCCGCCGCCCGTTCGGCGACTGCGGGGGTAACTCTCCCTCACCGGTCGGACGGGAAAGTTACAGGGGCGCTCTTCATCCCGGATTGACGCGCGGCACAATCTTGATACCGGCGTCCCAGAATTTTTTCAATGCTTTGTGCTTCTGTTCGTCGAACAGATAGTCTATGTCGCGTGTCAGATATTCGTATGTGTCGCAGACGTTTTCGGCACCCGACTCGGCTATGGCCTCGTAGGTGTGCTCGATGCCGAACGTGAGGGCGTGTTGCAGCGTGTCGGTCACGGCATACGGCGTACCTTTGCGCGCCACCCATACGGCGAAGCAGAAAGGCTGTCCCGCGGTTTCATCCCATGCCGCGGCGAGGTCGTACGAGTAGCGGAATGCGCTTCGGTTTGCGTCCGCATTCTCTCCCGTGAGCAGGAAGGCGTCGCCTGCGGATGCCGAGGCGGCAAGACCGTCGGCCGTGTCGAGCGCGAACCATTCGGGCGATATTTTCCATAAGTCGCGGCAGAGACGGCCTGCCAGTTGTACCGACGCGACGGCCGCGGGGTCGATCATTATGCGGGCGATGTCGTTCAGCGGGCTGTCGCTCGCAAGAAGCGCGGAGCGGAACGGACCCGAGGATGCTATGCAGTATTCGGATATTATCTGCGCCCCCTTGAGTTCGGGAACCGCGGTTGCCGGTACTAATGCCATATCCGCCTGTCCCGCGGAGTATAGTTCGATGCAGTCGGCCGGCGAGGACAACAACAATTCGGCCGCGAAGTTATCTTCGTGACGGATGCCGTAGATGAACGGTATCGTCTCCGGATACGGTACTGCCGCTATTTTTACCACTGTCGCCATCGTCCATACGTCGTTCATTTTCATGCACCTTTTCTCGCCGCGGCAAACCGAAATAAACTTCGCTTTGCTCGTTCGACTTATCGAAAAGGTTCAAATTCTTGCACCTTTTCTCGCCTCAGCATAGCCCCGAGCAGGCTCGGCTCTGCATTCGGCTTATCGAAAAGGTTCGTTTAAGTCCTGCCTGTGTCGGCTCGCGGCGCCGACCGAAAAGAGGCCGTTCGGAAAGCAGGAAAAGGCCGTTTCCCGAAACGTCCTGAAAAAAAGATATGCAAAAATAGGAATTTTTTTCGTAAAAAGCCCTTTAGTCCTAATTTTTATCCGATGCGACGTCTTTTTTCACCGCCGCGTTTTCGAATCGCCGCCGTTTTTCGACGGGGTACAGTCGGAAAGTGCAGATTACGGGGTAATGGTCGGAGACATACGGGACGCCGTAGTCGCCGTCGAGCGTTCTGTAACGGACAGGTTCGGCGTTGCGGTAGAAAATATGGTCGAGATAGTGTTGCCGCGTCTTGCCGAAACCGTTGTAGGATGGTTTGTCGTCGGTCTCGGGAGCCGTTTCACGCGCGGGGCGCATCAGTGCGTGCAGCGGTGCGAGCGACGGATTGTCGATCCTCATATTCAGGTCGCCCGAAACGAAGACGGGCAATGTCGGGTCGGCTGCCGACATTTCGCGTATTCTGTCGGCAATCATTTCTGCCTCCTTTTGGCGGGCGACGACGCCCTTGTGGTCGAAATGGGTGGTCAGGTATACGAACTGCTTTCGGGTCTTGAGATCCATAAGCCTTACCCATACCGCAACCCGTCGGTTGTGGGCGTCCCAGCCTATCGATGCCTTCTCGGGGGTCTCGCTCATCCAGAACGACCCGTGGTCGAGCATCAGGTATTTGTCGCGTTTCCACATTATCATAACATGGTACCCTCCGTCTTCGCGTCCCTTGAGTCCGAAATCGTTCCCCAGACGGACATTGGCATAGTCCGCAAGATTCTCTGTCAGATAGTTCACCTGCCGTATGCGCGGCTCCTGAAAGCCTGCGACGTCGGGACTTTCGCGGCGGATAACCTCGATGCAGGCCTCTTTACGGTCGTCCCAACCGTTTTCCTTGTCGAATTTGTTCTCATAACGGATATTGAACGACATAATGTTCAATTCCGTCATCTTTCCGTGAGGCCGTGCGGCATAGGCCTCCGCTATCATCATTGACGCGATTATGAACAGCAGCGGTTTTTTCATAGGTTCATCGGGTCGTATAGACTACTTTTTTGGTTTCGAAAAACTCTTCGTCGAAAAAGCGCGATATATCGTATACCGTCCAGCGTTTGCGCGTCAGTGCAAGCTCTTCGGCCAGATCGCCGCCCTTGAGGTACAGTATGCCGTTGGGAAGCGTCCCGTGCTCTCCGCGCTCGATTTTGTCCCATATCCACGAGACGAAGGTGCGCATATCGGTTACGGCCCGTGAAACGACGTAATCGAATCGTTGCGACAGCTGTTCGGCACGTCCGTTTACGGTCTCGACGTTTTTCAGTCCGAGGCTCTCGGCTACGCCCCGTACGACTGCGATTTTCTTGGCTATGGAGTCTACGGCCGTAAAATGCACGTCGGGGAACAGTATGGCCAGCGGGATGCTCGGAAATCCGCCGCCGCATCCTATGTCCGCGACACGGGCGCCGTCGGCGAAACGGCATACGCGGGCTATGGCGAGAGAGTGGAGCACATGATGTATGTAAAGGCTGTCGAAATCCTTGCGCGAAACGACGTTGATTTTCGAGTTCCACTCCCCGTACAGATCTCCGAGCGCGGCGAACTGCCCTCTCTGGCTGTCCGTCAGGTCGGGGAAATATTTCGTTATGATGTCCGCTCCGTCCATAGATCGGTGTTTATTTATTTCTTGTCCTTCGTTTTTTATCCCTTGTCGCGGTCGCTTGCTGATTGCCGAGCCGCCTGCCGCCGCTCCTATTCCTTCTCCTCGTCGGTAATCATCCTGCACATCTTTTCGCGCGCCCTGTGTATCTGCGTCTTTACGGTTCCCATCGGCAGTTGCAGTTTCTCTGCGATCTCTTCGTAGGAATATTCGTCTAAAAAACGCAGCTTGAAGAGCTGGTGGTAGCGGTCGGAGAGAGAGTCGAGATAGCGCTCTATCTGCGTTCGCTGCTGCGAGTTTATTATGCTCTCCTCAGGTGTCGGGGTCGTTGCTGCCGGCGAGGAGAGACGGTCGTCGATAGACAGGTCGCTCTGGCGTTTGCGCGTGAAGTCGATGAACGTATTGCGGGCTATGGTGTACAGCCATTGCCCGAAGGTGTAGGAGGTGTCGTAACGGTGGATGTTGAGATACACCTTGATGAATGTCTCCTGCAACAGGTCATCGGCATCGTCCGCAGCCCCTCCGAGCCGCTGGACGAACAGACGGCGTATGGAGTCGCGGTAGCGGTTGAACAGATGTTCGAACGCCTCGTCGTTGCCGTCGAGCACCAGTTTCACCAGTTCGCGGTCGTCGGCTACGATATAGTCGTATATCTCCATACCGCCGGATCTTTACGTATCAGCATTATTTCGGTTATAATTCCGAAGAGCGGCGACAGTACGTCGTAAATCGGGTATGCGGCCGTAATGCCGCGTTCGCCGAGACGTTTGCCTATGCGCGAAACCGTTGCCGCGACTATCCCGTAGCGTATGACCGTCACGGCTGCCGCAGCCAGTTTGTATTCGAGGGGCATAACGGCCATAGCCGCTATTACGGAGGCGAAAAACAACAGCCTGCTGCCCTGCTCGCGATTGGTGCCGTTCCGTGCGGCGCGTGTGTAGAGCTGACGGGTCGAGCTTAGGAATCTGCGACGGCATATCCACCATTTCAACCCTCCCCAGCGCCTTTCGGTGACCGAAGCGCGCGGCGACATCACCACGCTCACGTTGTCGCGTGTCATAATCTGCTGCATGAACAGGTCGTCTTCTCCGATGTTCATATTGAGGTTGCCGAATCCGTTCACGCCGAAATAGAGGCTTTTGGTAAAACCTATGTTGTTGCGGTCGCCGCGGTACGGATGCCCCTTGACGGCAGCAGAGAGCCATTCGGCGGACATCATCATACGGTCGGTTCGTATGTATTTGTCGAGCAGCGATTTCCGCGGCTCGAAACCGCAATACCCGAGCACGATTTCTCCGCGCGTGAAACCCTTGGCCATAAGCGCGAGCCAGCGGCTCGTACACGGGGACGCGTCGATCGTAGTCAGTATTATGTGCTCGTTGCGTGCCGACTTTATGCCGATGTTGATGGCCATTTTCGGCGATATGGGGTAGCGCGGGCGGGCTTCGATCTTCGTGGTGCGCAGGTTCGGGAATATGCTCTTCATCCTCGAAAGGTCGTCGTAGAAATCGGTGTCGAGACCCACGTAAACCACCACTATTTCGTATGCGGCATAATCCTGCGCCAGCAGTCGCGGCAGGCTCGATTCGATGAATTCGCCGCTCTCGCCGAAGAGGGGGACCACTACCGAAATCGCGGGCGTGTCGGTCTCCGTGCGTCGCGGGCGTCTGTCGTTCCTGTATTTCGGAATGCGGGCGTAAACTACTGCATAATAGTACGTCTGCACGGCGAAAAGTATGACGATGACAGCTGCGAGGGCGGCGCCCTGCCAACCGTAATGGTCGATGAAAAAGTCGAAATACAGCATTGCCTGAATTTGAAAATATACGTTGCAAAGGTATGCAAAAAAAGTGTAACGCGGAATTATCGGCGGGTAAACTTTCGGGAAATGCGGAAGCGTCATACGGCTGCCGACGTCGCGAGGGTCGTGTCGGCGGGGTGCGGATGCCGCCGTGTCGAAATTTACGGCGCATGTTGTCTCGATAACGAAAAAACTTCGTTATCTTTGTACGATTATACGCGTATGAAATTCGAACTGCAATACAAGGATCCCGTTTCGGCGGCGCGTGCGGGAGAGATAACGACCGACCACGGTGTTATCCGCACCCCTATCTTTATGCCCGTCGGGACGGCTGCGGCGATGAAGGGCATCTTCCACCGTGACGTGCGCGACGAGGCCAAAGCGCAGATAATTCTGGCCAACACTTACCACCTCTACCTGCGTCCCGGTACGGAGATACTCGAGCAGGCGGGCGGCGTACACCGCTTTTCGACGTGGGACGGCCCTATGCTGACCGACAGCGGCGGCTTTCAGGTCTTCTCGCTCGCGGCCTGCCGCAAGCTGAAGGAGGACGGATGCCATTTCCAGTCGCATATCGACGGTTCGCGCCACGTATTCACGCCCGAGAGCGTGATAGACACCGAACGCACGATAGGCGCAGACATAATGATGGCTTTCGACGAGTGTCCCCCGGGGGATGCCCCGCGTGAGTATGCCGCCAAGTCGCTGGCACTTACCGAGCGCTGGCTCGACCGCTGTTTCGACCGCTATCACCGTACGCAGCCCAAATACGGACACTACCAGTCGCTGTTCCCGATAGTGCAGGGATGCGCCTATCCCGACCTTCGGGCGAAGGCGGCCGAGAACGTTCTGCAATATGATGCCGACGGATACGCCATAGGCGGATTGGCCGTAGGCGAGCCTACGGAGGTAATGTACTCGATGATAGAGGTCGTCAATGCCGTGCTGCCGCAGGACAGACCCCGCTATCTTATGGGTGTCGGCACCCCCGTCAATATTCTGGAGGGCATAGCCCGCGGCGTGGATATGTTCGACTGCGTGATGCCTACGCGCAACGGCCGCAACGGCCAGCTGTTCACTATGGAGGGGACGATAAACATCCGCAACAAGAAGTGGGAGAACGACTTTTCGCCCATAGACCCCGACGGTACGGCCTTCGTCGATACGCTCTACTCGAAAGCCTATCTCCACCATCTGGTCGTCTGCGGCGAGATGCTCGCGGCGCAAATAGCGTCGCTGCACAACATCGCATTCTATCTGCGGCTGGTCGGCGAGGCGCGCAAACATATCATTGCGGGGGATTTCGCGTCGTGGAAAGCGTCTGTTGTCCCGCGTCTTATGCACAGATTGTAACAACTGTTAAATTCGTATCTTATGATAATGGCTTATTTCGTTAAACGTATTTCGGAAATGGCGCTGCTGTTCGCCGTCACCGTAATATCGTGTCTGACGACCTCCTGTGTTGAGTGTTCCGTCGCCGAGACCGAAATCGCAGGCGTTTGGGCGGATGCCGACTGCGAGTTTGTGCGTACGGGGCGTTTCGCTCTCTGTTTCGAAAGGGCGGGTAGCGAGTTGTCGTCATCGCTATACATGATCGGCAAACGCGATACGGTTCTTGTCGGGCGGGCAGTATTCGTCGGCGACTCGGTCGTCGTACGTGAGGTCGGGCGCGATATTCCCGTCGGAAATGGATTCGATCTGGGAACGTTGCAGTCGGATGGGCGTCTGCATATTTCGGCCGGCGGCCGAGATCGGCTGTTGGTCAATGTCGAAAAGATTGATATGTGCGCTCCCTATGAAATGCGAAAAGCTTCGCCTCTTATGTCCGGAGCCTGTATGCAACAGTGGTGTACGGGTGTGAAATACTCTCTCGATATGCAGTCCGTTGGTTTCGAGTGCGGCACCAATCGCCACAGTTATGCTTTCTACATAACCCCCGATATGATATATTGTCGTGCCGCGAGATTGCGTTTCAGCGATCGCGGCGGGCTCTTCGCTCAAAATATACGGCTTATGTCCAATGCAGCCGAGCATACGGCTCGTATGGCCGCAGACAACCTGGCTGAAAGTTCGGCGCCGCTGACCGTAGACGACTCGAAATTCAGCCTTGACGGTTGTGTGTTCGATGCCGACGGCATATACTGGTCCTTAATCGGTTTCGACGGCGATGTCGCCGTGTTGAACGGATGTGGCGAGATATACCGTTTCGACCGTCCCGACGCCGATGACTTGATAGAATGGATCGTTTTTGAAAGATATTGACGATAGGCAGACTATGAAGCTGAGATTTCCGGGATTCAAGATTCTCGACCGCTATATACTCGGTAAGTTTCTGGGGACTTACCTCTTCGCCATAGCGATGATAATCATCGTCGTCGTTATCTTCGACTATGTGGAGAAGATCGACGACTTCACCGAGCTGCACGCCCCGTTGTCGGCCGTGATCTTCGATTATTATCTCAATTTCATCCCCTTCTTCATCAACCAGTTCAGCGGTCTGTTCACGTTCATAGCCTGCATATTCTTCACCTCGAAAATGGCCTATCAGACCGAAATCGTGGCGATGCTGTCGGGCGGTATGAGCTTCCGTCGGCTGATGTGGCCCTATTTCCTCGGCGCGACGATAATTTCGGGTCTCGCGCTTGTGCTGAACCTGTGGGTGATACCCGTGTCGCAGCGCGACTGCGTGGAGTTCGAGAACAAATACATCAAGCGCCGCCAGAGATACCAGTACGACAACCACATCTATCGCCAGATAGAGGAGGGGCGCTTCGCGTATATCCGCAACTATTCGGCGACCTCGAAGCAGGCGTCGTTCTTCGCGCTGGAGCAGTACCGCGACGGTACTGTAGTGTCGGTCCTCGAAGCGTCCGAAGCCAAGTTCGATGCCGAGACCAGACGTTGGACGGCACCGCGCTATACGGTGCGTACGTTCGATTCGCTGCGCCGCGAGACCTTTACGCAGTATCGCAATCTCGATACGCTGATAAACCTCGACGTGGCCGAGATGGGACGCATAAACGAACTCATAAAGACGATGCAGATAGGCGAGCTGACCGAATTCCTCGACCAGCAGCGCGCCAAAGGCTCGGACTCGATACGCATAATCGAGGTGGAGCACCATTCGCGCTATGCCTACCCGTTGTCGGCCTTCGTGCTGACGCTCATAGGCGTGTCGCTTTCGTCGCGCAAGGTGCGCGGCGGTACGGGGCTGCACATAGGCGTCGGAATCGCGCTGTGCTTCTCGTACATACTTTTCAACCGCTTCTTCGAGGAGTTCGCCAAGAGCGGGACCCTCGATCCGGGGCTGGCCGTATGGCTGCCCAACATCCTCTATCTCGGAATAGGTATTTATCTGTATATCAAGGCTCCGAAATAGCGGTGGGCGTACGGGGAATTTAATGACAAAACGGAAAAGAGTATATGAAAAAGTATTGGCTCAAACTTAAGGAGTATCCCTTGCTTTACAATGCCGTGCTGATCGTCGTATCGCTGTCGGCGCTGGCTCTTGCCGCGACGGCCGTTATGCACGTGGGAACGCGCCACGGCTCGCATCGCACCGTGCCCGATTTTACGGGTACGAGACTGGCGGAGGCACAGCGGGAAGCGGGACGCAGCGGACTGGAGATAATAGTGAACGACTCGCTGTTCGTGCCCGTTTACGAAGGCGGCATCATCCTCGACCAGCTGCCCGACGGCGGCACGGAGGTGAAGGCGGGACGCAAGGTCTATGTGACGATAAACTCCTATCGTCAGAAGATGGTGCGCGTGCCGTACGTCGCGGGACGTTCGCTGCGGCAGGCGAAGAATATGCTCGAGACCGCGGGGCTCGAGATCGCCGAGTTGAGGTATGTCGATGACATAGCGACCAACTATGTGCTCGGGGAGTTCTGCGACGGAGTGGAGATACTGCCCGAAAGCACTATGGAGGCCGAAATGGGCTCGGGCATTACGCTGAACGTGGGCGTGCAGGGCGGTTACGGTCTGGCGGCGGCGCCCAAATTGATAGGGCTTTCGCTCGCTCGCGCCAAGAGCCGCATATGGGAGATGGGGCTGAATGTGGGGCGCATAACCTATGATGCGGATGTGGACCTGCTTTCGCGCAAGGATGCGCGCGTATATTTGCAGTCGGTGAGACAGGGGCACAATGCCGTGCTCGGCACTGCCGTCGATCTGAAACTTACGCTCGATTTCGAGAAGGCGGAGCGTCTCGGCGCCGCATCGGATGAAGAGGCTCGGGCGCTGCTCGAGGCGCGTGTGGCGCGTGAGCGCGAGGAGGACTCGTTGAGACTTGCCGAGCCTGCGGAGGAGAATGCTTTACGGAACGGAGACGCATCGTCCGCAGGGGCGGGAGGCGTTTCGCAGGATGACGATTTCTTTCAATGACGGAGAACGGAAACATAAAGCGCGAAGGGCATAGCGGGTACGGGGAAACCGCAGAGGAAGTCGCAGCCGCGGCTTCCGTCGGTGCCGTTGCCGCTTGCGACGATGCTGCGGATGATGCCGACGACGAATTGTCGGACGACGCGATGTACGAACACTTCTCGATAGTGGCCGACAAGGGACAGGCTATGCTTCGTCTGGACAAGTACCTCACCTGTCGAATGGAGAAGTGCTCGCGCAGCCGCATACAGGCGGCGGCCGACAGCGGGAATATTCTCGTGAACGGCGTGCCCGTAAAGTCGAGCTACAAAGTCAAGCCGCTCGACCGCATATCGATAGTGATGCCCTATCCGAAGCGCGAGATAGAGATAATACCCGAAGATATTCCGTTAGACATCCTCTACGAGGACGACGACGTATTGGTAGTGAACAAAGCTGCGGGGATGGTCGTACACCCGGGGCACGGGAATTACAGCGGCACGCTGGTGAATGCTTTGACCTATCACCTGCGCGAGCTGCCGCTGTTCCGCGAGGGCGATATGCGTGCGGGGCTGGTGCACCGCATCGACAAGAACACGTCGGGCATTCTGGTCGTCGCCAAGAACGAACGGGCTAATGCCGTGCTGGCCAAACAGTTTTTCGACCATACGACCGAACGGCGTTACGTAGCTTTGGTGTGGGGCAATTTCGCCGAGGACGAGGGCACGATAGTCGGCAATATAGGCCGCAGCCCCAAAGACAGGCTTCAAATGTATGTCTTCGCCGACGGCTCGGACGGCAAGCACGCCGTGACGCACTACAAGGTTCTGCGCCGCTACGGTTACGTGACGCTTATCGAATGCCGTCTCGAAACGGGACGCACGCATCAGATACGCGTGCATATGCAGTGGCAGGGACATCCGCTCTTCAACGACGAGCGCTACGGCGGCGACCGCATTCTGAAAGGTACGACTTTTTCGAAATACAAACAGTTCGTCGAGAACTGTTTCGCGCTGATGCCGCGCCACGCGCTGCACGCCCGAACGCTCGGCTTCACCCATCCGACTACGGGCGAGCGTATGTCGTTTTCCACGCCGCTGCCCGACGATTTCCGCGCCGTGCTCGAAAAGTGGGAGACGTACTCGAAATTCGCGGGCGGCGACGACGGCGAACTGCCCGAAATGTAGTACGTATTGACTAAAAAAGGGAGACATAGTCTCCCTTCCCCTTAAAAATTAACCCTAATTGCTAACTCCGAAGAATCTCTGCGAGATAGCTGTCCAAATACAGCAATTCGTGATCGCCGCAAATGACCTCCCGCATCAACAACTCCTCATCGCTAACAGATCGTAATGCATAATCGTCACTTTTTTCCATAGGCAGCCGTTGTTGTTTATATCTCCATAACGACCGCCCCGTCGGGTTTATTGTGCACCTTCTAACATAAAGTCAGATTCTTTTCCCTGATCATCTTCCGCAGATTGATCAACGCGTATCGCATCCGACCCAATGCGGTGTTGATGCTTACGCCCGTCTGCTCGGCTATCTCCTTGAAACTCAATCCTGCGTAGTATCTCATAGTAACTACTTCACGCTGTTCTTCGGGTAAGAACCCTACCAGTTTGCGGATGTCGTTTTCGATTTGCGCCGAGACCATTTCGTCTTCGACCGTCCTTTCTGCGAAGCGCAATGTTCCGAGAACGTCGTATCCGGCCTCCGACTCGTTCACCTGCTTGCTTTGCTTGCGAGCCCTGAAATGGTCTATGACCTGATTGTGGGCTATGCGCAGAATCCACGAGAGGAATTTGCCGTTGTCCGAATATCGTCCGTCGTCGATTACGCGGACCGCTTTTATGAAGGTCTCCTGAAATATATCATCTGCAACGTCGTTGTCTTTTACCATCATTCGGATATAATCGCGAACTCGGCGGCTGTGACGTTCGATGAGTTGGGAAATAGCGCTTCGGTTACCCGCAAGATAACTGTTAAGCAATACCTGGTCACTCAATACCTGAACGTTCATACTCTTCTCCTTTCAATAAAATGTTAAAGAGTAGAAATTCTTTCGATAGGCAAACCGTTGTTAAGCGTTAATAAATTAAAGTTTTCGAACGCAAGATACGAACACTTTTCAAAATATCCAAATTGCTGCGCATCGGCATTCGACGGAAAATACAGCAAATTCCGTGCCGAAATGCGGTATGACCGCGATTTTTTCAGCCATCGGCTGTCGGGCGGCGGCGGTCAATCGCCGTTAATGTCGGGTGAAACGACGCCCGACGGTGCTGCTATCGTCGGAAAAAATAGGATTTCTGCCGTTTCTTGTCCTCCTGGTTGCGCGCGACGTAAAGCCGTTCGCCCGTGTAGGGGTTTTCACCAGTCCAGAACATTACGGACGAGAGCGTCATAGGCGTGGGCGTCAGGTCCTGCACCTGCTCCAGATTGAAATGCAGCCGCCCGAGAACCTTTTGCGACAGTGCGCGCATATCCTGCTCGGTGCAGCCGGGATGCGACGATATGAAGTAGGGTATCAGCTGAAAATTCAGACCCTCGCGGCGGCATATCTCGCGAAAGCGCCCGTTCAGCCGCTCGAACATCGCGAACGGCGGCTTGCGCATCAACATCAGCACCTTGTCTTCGGTATGTTCGGGGGCGACCTTCAGACGTCCCGACGTGTGGTGCCTGACGACGGTCTCGAAATAGGGGCTGTCGTCGAACAGGTCGTAGCGTATGCCGCTGCCGATACAGGCTTTTTTCACACCTTTCACGGCTCGTATCTTCTCGTAGAGCGCCAGCAGGGGACGGTGGTCGTTGTTGAGGTTGGGGCATATCTTCGGATGCAGGCACGACGGGCGGCGGCATTTGGCGCATATCGAGCGGTCGCGGCCGCCCATTCGGTACATATTGGCCGACGGGGCGCCGATGTCGGATATGTGGCCGCGAAAATCGGGCATTTTCGTGATGGCCTCCACTTCGCGCAGTATGGATTCTTCGCTGCGCGAATTTATGAATTTGCCCTGATGCGCCGAAATCGTGCAGAAAGAGCAGCCGCCGAAGCATCCGCGGTGGATATTGACCGAGAATTTTATCATCTCCCACGCGGGAATGTCGCCCTTGCCGCGATAGCGCGGATGCGGGGCGCGCTCGTACGGCAGGTCGAACGAGCGGTCGAGCTCTTCGGTCGTGAGGGTCGTGTTGGCGGGATTTATTACGACGCAGCGGTCGCCCGTACGTTCGACGAGCACCGCCGCAGGGTCGAGCAGGTTGCTCTGCGTCTCTTCGACGACGAAATTCTCGCCGAATGCCTTTTTGCTCTTCAGGCATTCCTCGTAAGAGTGGAGTTCGATCTTGTTTTCGAGTCGCGCGACGTAATCGTCATCGGCGATGAACCCTACCTGCTTTATCTTGCGCAGCAGTTTGGCATTGAACCCGTTGCGCATAGCCTTGGCCACCTGCTGCACTACGCGCTCGCCCATACCGTATATCAGCAGGTCGGCGCCGCTGTCGATGAGTATCGACGGATGCAGCGAATCGCTCCAGTAGTCGTAGTGCGTAAGGCGGCGCAGCGAAGCCTCGATGCCGCCGATGACTACGGGCGTGTGGGGATAAAGACGTTTGAGTATGCGCGTGTAGACCGTTACGGCGCGGTCGGGACGGAATCCCGCCTTGCCGCCCGCCGTGTAGGCGTCGTTGCTGCGCAGGCGCAGGTTGGCCGTATAGTGATTGACCATAGAGTCCATAGCCCCTGCGGTGACGCCGAAAAAGAGCCGCGGCGCCCCTAATTTGGTGAAGTCGCGCAGATCGTCGCGCCAGTTGGGCTGCGGCACTATGGCCACGCGCAACCCCTCGGCTTCGAGCAGACGGCCTATGACGGCGGCACCGAACGACGGATGGTCGATATAGGCGTCGCCCGTGAACAGTATGACGTCGAGGTAGTCCCAGCCTAAGGCCCTGACCTCTTTTGCCGTTGTCGGGAGAAACAAGTTCGTTCGGGTTTTATCGCGGCGCGGGGGCGGCCTCAGGGGCAGCCCCCGTCGCGAATGTTCGTTGTCGTGTTATCTTATAGCAATTTCGGCATTGCCGATAAGATAGCCGCCGCTGTACAGTTGTATCAGATAGGTTCCGGCCGTGAATCCGCTGCCGTTGTAGAAGACGCTCACGTCGAGGTCTTCGTTCTGGTACTCCACTTCACGCGATGCCGAATAGTTCAGCCTGCCTCCCTCGAACTCGAATGTCGGAGTGGCTTCGGTCGTGAGGACGTAACCGTCGGGAGCCGTTATGCGGACATAGACTTCGCGATTGCCCGCTTCCGCCAGTTCGTTGGCCGAGAGGGTGAAGTCCACGCGTAGCGTCGATGCCGTACGTACGCGGGAGACTATTTTGCCTTTCTGGTTCAAGGCCGCCATCGCGATGTCCCGAGCGCGGACCACGGATCCCTGCTGAACCTTGTTGTGCAGCTCGGTGGCCTTTTCTTCGGCTATCTCGGCACGCAGGTTGGCCGACGAAATCTCCTTGCGATAGGAAATATTCTCGTCGATGAGCTTCTTGTTGAGGTTGTTCAGCGAGTCGATCTGGCGCAGGTAGGTCTTCATCACCGTGCGCAGCGTGCCGACCTCCTTCTCGTACTCCTTGATTTTGGCGTAGTTCCAGCGGCGCTCGCGCTTGAGCTGCTCCATAACCTCGTTAGCCTCCACGAGACGGGCGGCTATCGTGTCGTTCTGGTATTGAAGCCCGTCGTATTCGTCTATCAGGCGGCTGAGATTGTTCTGAATCGAGTCGCGGTCGATTTTGAGAAACTCGTAGTCGCGCTGCTGCTGGCGATTTATGT
Organism: Alistipes sp.; assembly: GCA_017937125.1. Classification (GTDB taxonomy): domain Bacteria; phylum Bacteroidota; class Bacteroidia; order Bacteroidales; family Rikenellaceae; genus Alistipes. The sequence goes on from JAGBEH010000005.1 coordinate 58,852, forward strand.
TGTAGTAGAGCACCGACAGCGCCGCGAGTATCACGGCGAGTATTACGATTACGATCTTGTAACCGCGCAGCGACTTTCTGACATCTGTCTCTCCGTACATATCCTCCTCTTCGGGGGCATAGCGTTTTTCGTTCTCTTCCATAAGCGTTCGTTTGAAGCGTTATACTTTCGACAAATATAGTTTTTTATTGGCAATTATATACATTTTACACTAACTTTCTTCCCAAGCCCTGTTTCCCTTGCGAGTTCCACCGAAAGCCACTCCCTGAGGGAGGGGTTTACGGCGCAAGCGCCGTTTCTGCTGTGGCGGCTCGGCAATTCGCGAGCGATTGCCCTCGCCTGCTGCCGCAGTTGGGGGTGGGGTCGGAATTGTAAACGCGGCTCTGCCGCGAGCAACACGACCGTCGAAAAAGAAAACGGGATATTAAAATCGATTCGGTGTAAAGTCGTATATAGTTACCTTTTTTATTTGACAAAACAATCGGGCGGATATTTCAATCCCGAATAATTCGATATGTATGCACAAATGCTGCCGACACGTATCGGAGACTCCAAATATACGGGAATTTTGTTGCGGTCGTCGCTTATCCATACCGTAAATTCCGTGCCGTCGGTGAATGAAAACCCGTCGGAGGTGCCTATCTGGCACTTGAATTTCAGCGTCCGGCACTTGCCTTTCTTGGGTATTTTCTTCACTTCGCGGCCTATGAATCTGAAGTCGAGCGTGCGTACGGTGTCGTCGAGAACCATCTCCAGACGGTGCGTTTCGCCTTCGCGGAACGAGTCGGCATCCTCGCCGCGCAGGTTGAAGTAGAGCGACACCGCATCCATACTCTTGTCCGTTATCGTCATCGTTTTGGTCCGCGGCGTGTTCTGTTTCTTGCGCCACCACGTATGCACCTTCAGACTGTCCCAGTCGTACTTGTAGACGTTGCGGAACGTATAGCGCCCCTCCGTTATGTCTCCCTCGAAACGCAGCGACCGCAATGTTACGGGATCGACCCATACGTAGTAGCTGTCGTCGATGTTGAAGAACCAGCGGTACGACGGCATCGTGCGGCCGTGCCCCCATACCTTGTAGCAGCGGCGGCCGTCGAGCGTATCTTCGACGGTGGTTACGTCTACCGTAGCTACCTCCGTGTTGGGGAAGAGCTTGGCCTTGTAGCTTACGCGGTAATGGAGCGACTCTCCCGAGTGGTAGAGCTGTGCCGAAACCGCAGTCGCGAACAGTGTGGAAAGTATTGTAATGAGATATTTCATAATGTTTACGATATCATCGAAAAATCGCGCTGCCGTTCGCCCGAATATCTCCGTTTCAGCTCTTGCAGACCTGCATTTTCGGGCTTCGCGAGCGAGGGATCGTCGGCGAGCAGTTCGATGGCGGTCTGTTGCGACAGTTGCAGTATCTGCGTGTCGAGTGTCGGATTTGCAATCTTCAAATCGAATGCCGCGCCGCTCTGGAGTGTGCCGTTTATGTCGCCCGCGCCGCGCAGCTTCAGGTCGAGTTCCGCCAGACGGAACCCGTCGTTGGTCTCGCACATCGCTTCGAGACGCATACGCGCCTCCTTCGACAGCTTCTCGCCCGACATAAGTATGCAGTATGACTGTTCGCCGCCCCGCCCTACGCGCCCGCGCAGCTGGTGGAGCTGCGACAGCCCGAACCGCTCGGCCGACTCTATGACCATCACCGTCGCGTTGGGGACGTCTACGCCGACCTCTATGACCGACGTGGCGACGAGTATGTCCGCTTCGCCGTCCTTGAACTGGCGCATAGACTCCTCCTTGTCTTCGGGCTTCATCTGCCCGTGACAGACCGTAACCTTGTAGTCGGGCAGGGGAAAATCGCGCGAGATGGCTTCGAACCCGTCCGTCAGGTCCTTGTAGTCCATCGTCTCCGACTCTTTGATAAGCGGATAGACGACATATACCTGACGGCCTTTGGCTATCTCCTGCCGCATAAATCCGAAGAGCCGCAGCCGCGCCGAGTCGTAGTAGTGCACGGTCCTTATCGGGCGGCGGAGAGGCGGCAGCTCGTCTATCACCGAGACATCCAAATCGCCGTAGAGCGTCATTGCGAGGGTGCGGGGTATCGGGGTGGCTGTCATTACGAGAATATGGGGCGGCTGGAGATTTTTCGTCCACATCCGCGCCCGCTGCTCGACGCCGAAACGGTGTTGCTCGTCTATCACCACGAATCCCAAATTCGCGAACCGCACCTTATCCTCTATGAGTGCGTGGGTGCCTATAAGTATGTTCACCTCTCCGTCGGCGGCACCTGCGAGCGAGGCTTTGCGCTCTTTGGATTTCGATGCGCCCGTAAGTATCGCCACGCGTATGTCGAGCCCCTCGACCATTCGCGAAACGGTGGCGAAGTGTTGCCGCGCGAGGATCTCGGTCGGCGCCATCATACAGGCCTGATAGCCGTTATCGACGGCAAGCAGCATCGACAGCAGCGCCACGACCGTCTTGCCGCTGCCGACATCCCCCTGCAACAGACGGTTCATCTGGTAGCCTGAAATCGTATCCTGCCGTATCTCCTTGACGACGCGTTTCTGCGCCCCCGTCAGCGGGAACGGCAATTTGGTGTTGTAGAACGAGTTGAACATCTCTCCGACCTTCGGAAACAGAAATCCGTTGCGGCGTGCCATACGCTGCGTGCGGTGCGACTGGATATTGAGCTGAATGCCTAACAGTTCCTCGAACTTCAGCCGATACTGCGCCTGCCGCAGCAATTCGGGCGACTGCGGAAAGTGGATATTGCGCAGGGCTTCGCGAAGCGGCATAAGTCCGTAGCGCTTCATCAACTGCTCTGGCAGGGTCTCCTCGATGCGGTTCGCCGCGATGTTCCACAGATTGCAGATTATGTTGTAGAACCCTTTGGTGCCGAGAGATCCCGACAGCTTTTCGGTCGTGGAGTATATGCCCTGCAAGCCGCTTTCGGCCTTGCGGGCGAGGGCTTTTTCGATATTCTCGACTTCGGGATGCACCATCGACAGCTCGCCGCGCCAGAACGACGGGCGGCCGAACACGAGATATTCGCGTCCGACCTCGATACGCTTTTCTATCCACTTTATGCCGCGAAACCAGATGAGTTCGGCCGAGCCCGTGCCGTCCGAGACGAAGACCGAGAAACGTCGCTTGCTGCCCGAACCCGCGAACCCGATGCCCGTAACGCGTGCGCGGAACTGCACGAACGAGGTGCCGAGATTTTCGTCTATTTCGCCTATGGAATAGATTTTCGTGCGGTCGATATATCTGAACGGGAAGCAGTAGAGCATATCGCGCATAGTGGCGATGCCCAACTCCTTGTCGAGAAGTTTTGCACGCGCCTCGCCGACACCCGCGACGAACTTTATGTCGTTATCGAGAAACTGTCCCACAATACAAAGATACGAATAAGCGAGGGCAATGCCAAATTTATTTGAGCATTGCCGAGCGGGAGTATTTTTTCGGCGAGTCTTCGCGGGGCGAAGTTGCGGGGCGAAAAATATTTCAGCCGATAAACGGTTCCGCAATCTTTAGATTGCGCATCTTCTGCGGCTCGGCCGAAGGCCGACCCCCGCAGCCGCAGAAGATGAATGCGGAGAAGATTTCGGATGGCTATTTCAGGTACGAGCGAAGAGAAAAGTAATAAACAAAAATACCCCGCGCGGATAGCGCGGGTTCAGATAAACCGCACCGCGAACTTTAAGGATCAGTTCGGAGTGCAGTCGAACGAAATGCGAAGGAGACAATTTGTTTACAAATTTGCGTAGCATCCTGAGCCGTTCGACAAACGAACGAACCCGCGAAAGTTCGCATTGCGGGAGTTTTGGGTACCTTTTGCGGTCAAAAGGTACGAAGGAAATAAAGAATTTTGCGGTCAAAAGTGGCAAAGAAAAAATTCGCGGACAAAAGGTACAAAAGAAAAGAACTTTTGCAGGCAAAGTCTGCAATTCTTGCAGATTGTGCGCCCCGCAACTTTGCCTCGCAAAAAAGCCGCTTGCCGTTCGCAATCTGCGTTCGCAAAAATGAATATCCGCGGCGAGCGGGAAGCATAATACGGGAAGCATAATAAGAGACATAATAATAGAATTAAAAAACCGCCGTTAGGTGCGGCGTAGCGAAAAGTTTCTTAATTTTGTCTGCGAAACGGAAACGGTTTAAAATCTGCAAAACGGTTGAAAAGATGAATATCGAAAAGTTTTCGCGCCGCTCCACCGATGAGGTGCGCATAGGCCGCTGCGTTATCGGCGGCGACCGTCCGATTGCGGTGCAGTCGATGACCAATACGCCTACCGCCGACACCGAAGCGAGCGTGGCGCAGATCGAGCGCATAGCACGTGTGGGTGCTGACATCGTGCGGCTGACGGCGCAGGGACGCTGCGAGGGCGAAAATCTGAAAAACATAGTCGAATGTCTGCGCGCCGACGGGTTCGATACGGCCGTCGTGGCCGACATCCATTTCGTACCCGAAGTGGCGGCCATAGCAGCCCGCTATGTCGATAAGGTGCGCATAAACCCCGGAAATTATCGGACGTCGAACGGCGAACTGGAGGCTCTTATCGCCGAGTGCCGCGAGCGCGGCGTCGCGTTGCGCATAGGGGTGAACCACGGTTCGCTGGCCAAACATATCTTCGACGAGTGGGGCGACACGCCGCAAGGTATGGTCGCTTCGGCTATGGAGTTTTTGCGCGTATGCCGCAGGGAGGGTTTCGACAGGGTCGTCGTTTCGATGAAGTCGAGCAATACGCGCGTTATGGTCTATGCCTATCGCCTGCTGGTCGAGGCTATGGATGCCGAAGATATGCACTATCCCATACATCTCGGCGTAACCGAAGCGGGTGACGGCATCGAGGGGCGTATCAAGAGCGCGGTGGGCATAGGCGCCCTGTTGGCCGACGGCATAGGCGACACGATACGCGTCTCGCTGACCGAAGCGCCCGAGAACGAGGTGCCCGTAGCGCAGCTGTTGGTCGATCACTTCGCCCGCCGCGGAGGCGTGTTCCGTGTCGATGACGGATCGTTCTGGTCTCCGTTCGAATACAGACGCCGCAGTGATGTGGCGACGCCCGTCGTGCACGATGAGATAACGTCGGAGTTCCGTGTAATGGAGGCCGTCTCCGAAAATCCTACCGCCGAACTGCGTGCCGCGATACTCAATCTCGGGACCCGCGAACCCGTCGCGGTAAAGCGCCGCTACGACGATGCGTCGCTCGAAGCGGTGGCCGTCAAGGCCGCGGCCGATTTGGGCGTATTGTTCATCGACGGCCTTGCCGACGGCATATGGATAGACGCCCCGCAGCATCCGTCGGAGCGGCTGCGCGAGATAGAACTTGCGATATTGCAGGCCGCACGAGTGAGAATGTCCCGCACGGAGTATATTGCCTGCCCGAGCTGCGGGCGTACGCTTTACGACATTCAGACCGCACTGGCCGAAATCAAGGCGCGCACGTCGCATCTGAAAAATCTGAAAATAGGAGTTATGGGCTGCATCGTCAATGGGCCCGGGGAGATGGCCGATGCCGACTACGGATACGTCGGTGCGGCGGCCGGGCGCATAACCCTTTACAGGGGGCGCGAGGTCATAGAGCGGAATATCCCGCAGAACGAGGCTCTCGACCGTCTGGTCGCACTTATAAAGGCCGACGGAAAGTGGACGGAGCCCGATGCGAACGGCAGTCGGCACTCCGCGGCGGTATCCTCGTCGGCTCCGGCAGGCGCCGCGGCAGCCGATGCCGCGCAGCCCGAGAACAGTCCCGTACAACCCGACAGCGGCTCCGCAAATGAACATAACGCATTATGATAATCCTCCCTTCGACATATCTCGGCTCGGTCGAGTATTTCGCCGCGCTGGCGCAGCACGGCGGCGAGTGCGTAATCGATACGTGCGAACACTACATAAAGCGCACCGAACGCAACCGCGCGCGGATTATGACGGCCAACGGAGTGATGCCGCTGTCGGTGCACATACGCAATGCCGACCGTCCGCGTACGCCGATGCGCGACATACGCATCGACTATTCGAAACGGTGGCAGCATCTTCATTCGGTGGCTTTGCGGTCGGCATACGGGTCGTCCCCCTATTTCGAACATTATGCGCCCGAAATAGAGCCGTTCTATGAAAAACGCTACGAGTTCCTGCTCGATTACAATACCGAGCTGACGGCTTTGCTGCTGCGTTTGGGACACGTCGGGGGCGAACTGAAATTGTCGGATGCGTATGTCGAGGCTGCGCCCGACGATACGGATATGCGCGTAAAAAAACGGGAGAGCGCGTTCGTCTACCCCGAATATTTCCAACTCTTTTCCGACAGGCTTCCTTTCGCTCCGAATCTGTCGTTCATCGACCTGCTCTTCTCGGAGGGGCCGTCGTCTATCGATGTTTTAAGACGTTGCCGATTGTAAGCGTCGTGCGGTCGGCCATATCTCCTGCCGTTACCTCTATCGTGCTGCGTCCCTGCATCGCTGTCGAATCCGATTCGTAGCGGCAGCGCCCGACATTGTGTATGCGTACGGTGTCGCCGTTGATCGTCAGTGTCGGGTTTTCGAGCGACGAGTAGAACCGCACGGTCTGGTTCGTGCGCGTACGGTGCTGGAACTGCTTGTTCTTTATATGCAGCGTCGGCGACGAGGTGTTCCAGAGTGCGCGGTAGAGATAATATATGTCTTTAGGCTGTTTGTGGTCGAGCGACACCAGCCCCGCGTTCTGAACGGATGTCAGATAGCGCGTCGAGCCGAAGTCGAACATATTGTTTATCCAGATGCCCCAGAACAGCGTGTTGTCCGACAGCTGATCGACATACCCTTCGTGGAAGCGCGTCTGCCATATTTCGGGTCTCGGGTTCTGGCGGTTCTTTTTCCTCACGGCTATGTCCGACGGCTGCCCGACGGCGTCGCCCGCACCGTAGCATACGGCCTGTTTGAGGTGCCCCCACTGTGCCTCGAGCAGCTCCTGCCATATTTTCAGGTCGGAGACCAACCCCTTGTCCCAGCCGAGGCTCTGCTGCCATACTATCAGGTCGGTGATGAAGTTTATGTCGCCGTCCTGATTGCTGCAAGCGACGGTCGGCCGCGACGGGTCGAGTTTTTTTGCCAGGTCGTTCAACTCGCGTATGTAGGCGAGGAGGTCGCCGCCCCTGCGGGGTTTGAGCAACGAGAATATGCCCCACATCGCCACCGACGGATGGTTGTAGTTCTGCGCTATGATTTCATACAGCTGCATGCGCCCGTTATCCTTGAGCCGCTGCGAGGGAATGTAGGCTATGTCGCCCAAAAACGATGTCTGTGTCAGCGGGAAATCTATCCATACGAGCATCCCCAGTTCGTCGCAACGGTCGTAAAGATAGGGTGCGTGCGGTGCCGTGGCCGAACGCAGGGCATTGGCTCCCAAATCGCGGATCATCTGCAAATCCTCGTCGTAGTCGCTTTCGCGCAAGGCATTGCCTACGGGTGTGCGGTCGTGGTATAGCGTTACGCCGCGGACGGGTACGGTGCGCCCGTTCAGGTGGAAACGGTTTTCGGCCGTTACGTCGATACTGCGGAATCCCGTTTTTATTCGTAGCGTATCGCTGCCCGCGACGGCTTCTACGGTGTAGAGTTTCGGGTCGCAGAGGCTCCACAGTTCGGGGTTCTCGATTGCGAAAGGTATCGTTACGGCCTTGCCGTCGGTCTTCGCCCGCAGACTCTTGCGTACGACAACATAGCCGTCGGGACCCGTCAGCGATACGCCGACGTTGCACGCCGCGTCTTTTGTCGAGGAGAGGTAGAGGGTGATGCTCCCGTCCACGCGTTCGCGCGTGACTGAGGTCTGATTGACGAGCAGGCCGTCGGTGCCGTAAAACATCGGGGTTATCGTCGTGCGGTCGGTCACGATAAGCTCCGCATCGCGGTATATTCCGCCGTAGGTGTTCATCTCCGTCGAGAGCGGGAAGATGTCGTTTTCGAGCGTGTTGCTCACCATAACGTGCAGCGAGTTGTCGTAGTCGTAGCGCACCAGATCGGTGATTTCGAACGTAAAGGCCGTGTATCCGCCGCGGTGCTCGCCCGCGTGTTCGCCGTTTACGAAGACGTCGGCCACGTTCTGCACGCCGAAAAAGCGCAGGAACAGTCGTTTGTCCCGCCATTCGGAGGGTATGTAAAGGTCGCGCAGGTAGTTGGCCGTGGTCTGCATATAGTACCGCGTGCCTGTCAGCGCGTCGAGGTTCCACGTGTGTGGAAGAGTGACCGTACGTGCGGCGTCGCCCGTGTTTTCGTGACGGAAAAAGAATTTCCAGTTGTCGTTGAGCGAATAGACTTCGCGCGCCTCGGCCGCCCCGATAAACATAACGGACAGCAGTATAATGATATAGCGTTTCATATCGGGCCTCTTTTGTTATGCAAATATAGGAATAAACCAAAAAATATGCTAACTTCGTGCGCATATTGAGATAGAGCTATGAACATTTTCGACATATTTGTTTGCATAATAGCGGTTATCGCCGTCATTAACGGATGGCGGCGCGGGTTCGCGGTGCAGGCATGCGGGCTGGCCGCCTTGATCGTCGGCATTTTCGTCGCGGCGAAAACGGGTGCGCGCGTCGGTACCGCTATGGGGGTGGATGAACGTTTCGCCGCTGCGGCGGGATTTCTCGTCGTCTTCGCCTGCATACTCGTACTTATGCTTATCGCCGGACGCATCATACGCAAGATGTTCGATTTCGTCGGGTTGGGCATACTCGACACCGTTTTCGGGGTGATATTTTCGCTGCTCAAATCGGCTTTGATACTCGGCATTTTATGCTCGGCGTTCGACAGACTGAACGGCGACGGGCGCTTCGTGTCGAAACGGAAACTCGACAGCTCGATTGCCTATCGGCCGTTGTGCGATGCCGTCGAGGCATTCGGAATATGGGGGCGCGCCGTCGGCGAGGAGGCCGACAGGATAGCGGATAAGGCTGTGCGGAATATTTGAGATTATGGAGGACGGGACCGCAATGACAGGCACGGTGATACGTGCTACGGGCAGCTGGTACGATGTGGCTGCGGAGAACGGCGAAGTGCGCAAGTGCCGTATGCGCGGCCGTATGCGCCTGCGCGGTGTGCGGTCTACCAACCCCGTAGTGGTAGGCGATGTCGTTGAGTTCGCGTGCGACGGCGACGATTGCGTTATCGAGGGGCTGCGCCCGCGTCGCAATTATATCATACGCCGTGCGTCCAACCTCTCGAAGGAGTCGCATATCATCGCGGCCAATATAGACAGGGCATTGCTCGTCGCGACGCTCGTCTCGCCCGTTACGGCGCCCGAGTTCATCGACCGCTTTCTGGTTACGTGCGAAGCCTACCGCATTCCCGCGACTATCCTCCTCGCCAAAATCGACCTCGCCGCCGATATGAAGGAGGAGATCGCACGATTCCGTTCGACATACGGCAGCGCGGGATACGAGGTCGTGGAGATATCTGCCAAATACGGTGCGGGAATGGACGAGGTGCGGCGTCTGACGGCCGAGGGTACGACCCTCGTGGCTGGCAATTCGGGTGTCGGCAAATCGACCCTTATCGGGGCGCTGTGTCCGTCGGAGCGGATTCGTGTCGGCGAAATATCCCGCAGCCACGACAAGGGATGCCACACGACGACATTTTCGACGATGTATGCGCTCGATTCGGGCGGCTTCATCATCGACACCCCGGGGATCAAAGGTTTCGGCCTGATAGACATCGACGATGCCGAGCTGTGCCGTTATTTCCCCGATATGATGCGCTTCGCGCCGCAGTGCCGTTTCTGCAACTGCACCCATACGCACGAACCGCATTGCGCCGTGGCGGAGGCCGTGGAGCGTGGAGAGATAGCCTTTTCGCGCTACGAAAGTTATCTGAAAATTCTGGATGAGGATGAAAAGTATCGGAAATAGCCCGCGTACCGCGGAATGGTACGCCGAACGCACGGATTATCTGGCGGAGTTCCTGTCGCCCGAGCGTGCGGAGACTTTGCGCCGTGCCGTCTCGATGCGCACGCATTATATGACCGTTATGGCCGAAAACACCTTTCATCCCCATAATGCGAGCGCGCTGGTACGCCATTGCGAAGCGTTCGGCGTGCAGAAGATGCATACCGTGGAATCGTTGTGCCGCTTCGACCCGAGCACGAATATAGTGCGCGGCACCGACAAGTGGGTCGATATAGAACGTCATGCGTCCACTGCCGACGCTTTGGCCGCCCTGCGCCGCGACGGGTATCGCATAGTCGCGACCACGCCCCACCGCGAAAGCTGTACGCCCGAGACGTTCGATGTCGGCAGGGGACGGTTCGCCTTGGTTTTCGGCACGGAGCACGCGGGCATCACCGACGAGGTGACGGCTTCGGCCGACGAGTTCCTGCGCATACCTATGTGCGGGATGGTCGAGAGCCTGAACGTCTCGGCTTCGGCCGCCATATTGATATATATGCTTTCGGAGCGTATGCGCCGCGAGGTCGGGGAGTGGCGGCTCTCGGAGACGGAACGGGCGGAGATACTCTACCGCTGGAGCCGCGAATGCGTTAAGGATTCGGAACTCATACTGAAAAGAAAATACGGAGAGATATGAAAAAGATCGTACTTGCAGTCGTTTTGTCGCTGACGGCTTTGGCGGCATCGGCACAGATCAGGCATTATGTAACCGCGGGCGAGACGCTTTCGAGCATAGCGCGTAAATACGGGGTTACGGTAGAGCAGATCAAAAGCTGGAATACTCCCGAAAATCTGGCTTTGTACAATAAAGGGACGCATGTGCTGACGATTTATCCCGCAAATCGTACGACATCGAGTACGTCGTCGGGAACCGTTTCGGGCGGCTCGCAACACGCATCGTTCTTTCCCGTTTTCGGAATGACGCTGGGCGAGACGACCCGCGCCGAGGCGGCGAAAATGGGATACTGCTCTACGAGCAAGAACTACCCCGAGTGCTACGATGTCGGTACGTGGGATTTCTGGGACCACGACAAGGACGGCGTGTTCGAGCAGCTTTATCTGACTTATACGGACGAATTCCCGCAGCAGTGGCTCGACATAGGCTGCTCGTGGGCGTTGTCGTACAATCAGTGGCAGGCGCTTTTCCGTCGGCTGGGGTATACCGTCACCGTTACCGAGAGCCCGAAAACGAAACCGTACGGCGGCCGCAATACGCTCTCCGCAAAATTCACGGCTACCGACCCGTCTACAGGTTTGCAGTTCCGCCTGGATTTCAACTACGGCAACGATCACGGCGAGGGCTATACGGTCGATTCGCAGAAGACGCTTTACAGCATAACGGCAGCTGCCACGCGCGGCTCGGTGCGCAATGCGGGCGGCTCTTCATCCGGAGCGGACAGCCGATCGACTGCGTCGGCAGCGACATCGGGCGAATGCGCTGCGTTTTTCCCCGTTTTAGGACTTACATTGGGCGAAACTACCGTCTCGGAGGCCAAATCTATGGGCTGCACCAACTCCAATCCCAAATATCCCAACCAGTATTACCTGAAATACGACGGCACGAAAAAGTATATCATAACCGACAGTAACAAGGACGGTATTTTGGACAAAATGCTCGTGTCGTCTACGGACGATATGCCTGTGGCGTGGAGTCAGCAAGGTTTCGACTGGTCGTTGTCGTACAACCAGTGGCAGGCGCTGTTGCGCCGTCTGGGCTTCGCGATAAACGTAACGGAGTCGCCGCGCACGGAGGTATTCAGCGGCCGCAATACGTTGAAGGCGCGCTTCAAGGCGACGCATCCGTCGAACGGATTGGTCTTCGATTTGGAGTTCGAGTACAACAACCGCAACGGCGAAGGATACTCCGTAACGTCGAAAAATACCGTGCGTTGGATCTTCGCGCGTGCTGCTCGCGGCTCGTCTTCCGCGCAAAGTGCATCGTATGCGGGCGGTTCCGCGGCAGGGGTGTCCGCTGCGACGACGGCAGTCGCCGAGCAGCCTCGAAACCCCGTACTGACGGCCGTGGCGGCTTCGAGCGAGGGCTTGCGCCCCGTGACGCAGAGTACGTCGCCGACGGTATGCTGTTTCGCCGATGACTATGACAATATCGTTATGGCGGGCAAAAGCTTCTATCTGCCCAAGTCGTATGAGACGGACAATGCCCGTGCGCTCTATAATTTCCGCAACGGCGTGGCGGTGGTCGCCGAACGGGAGAACAAGTGGGGTGTCATCGACCAGAGCGGCAACACGGTCATCCCGTTCGAATACCGCGTAAATTCCTATTGCGGGTTCTACGAGAACGAGTATTTCGTCTTTCTGGGCGGTTTCGGGTCGCCCGGGAACGGTTACAAGACGTTCTATGTACTCGATATGGCCGGCGACGTGCTTTTCGAATGCAAGAATACCTACGACAGCAAGCCCATCGCCAAGATAAAGGCGTTCTATGACAAGAAGGGTAAGGCCATCATCGCCGCCAATCGCCGTGCGGGCAAATACGAGGCCGTGACGGGGAGGATAACGGCGGCCGTGCAGTCTACGGCACGGCAGTCCGAGCAGCTGCGTCTGGCTCAGGCCGCCGAAGCCGAGCGCCAGCGTCTGTTGCGCGAGGAGCGGGAGCGTCTTGAAAATTCGTTTATGGCCTATGCTCGCCATTATGTCGAGGAGAAAATCAACAAGTGGCAGATCAAGGGCGAGTACGAGAAGACTTCCGACTGGCGCCGCCGCGTAAACGAAACCACACGCCGCAACAAGGTGCGCGAACTGACGCGCGAAGCCGAGGAGAACTTCATCGCCGAAAGGTCGCGCGACATCGCTGCCGATTACTCGATAGACGGCAGCTATGATGCCGACAACGAAACCTACTGCATAAATTCCGAGCGGTTCGGCAAACTGCTGGTGCGCGTGCCGGTGTCTTACGCGAAACAGTTCCGCGACCAATGGCCGAGCATCCGCAAGACCCCGACCTATTTCATCGACGGCGACCGTCTGGCATTGGCAGGCGTATCCTTCCGTATGAAGGACAACCGCGAATTCCGCTACAGTAACCAGGCGTCGCTCAACTACTCGACCACGCAGGTGGAGTATAATTTCAACCCCATAGAGCTGGAGGCTGCCGATGCCCCGACCGTGGCGGGGCGGCAGAACATATCGACGACCAAACTCACGGTCGGCAACCGTGCGGATATAGATATGACGGTGCCGCAGAATGCGACGGACAATACATCCACATTCGCCGTAATCATCGCCAACGAGAACTATGCGAACGCGGGAGATGTGGAGTTCGCACTCAATGACGGCCGCTCGTTCGGGGAGTATTGCCGCAAGACGCTCGGCATACCCGAGAAGAACATCAACATCTATGACAATGCGACGTTCGTCGGGATACGTTCTGCGCTTAATCTGCTCGGGAAGCTCGTGGACACCTATGGCGAGAAGTCGAACGTCATTTTTTACTATGCGGGGCACGGCATTCCCGACGAGAAGAGCAGCGATTCGTACCTGCTGCCTGTGGACGGCATACCTTCGGATATGTCTACGTGCTACAGTCTCGACGGAATCTACCGCCGTCTGGGCGAGATGAAAGCCGAGCGTGTGGTGGTGTTTATGGATGCCTGCTTCTCGGGTTCGCAGCGCAACGGCGAGATCATAGCTGCTGCGCGCGGTGTGGCGGTGAAGGCCAAAAGTGCGCAGCCGTATGGAAATATGGTCGTCTTCTCGGCCGCACAGGGCGATGAGACGGCATACCCCTACAAGGAGAAGTCGCACGGACTGTTTACCTATTACCTGCTCAAGAAGCTGCAGCATACGCGCGGCGAAGCGACGCTCGGCGAGCTGTCGGATTTCGTGACCAAAAACGTGAAGATGGAGTCGCTGCAAACCAACAAGCGTTCGCAGACGCCGTGCATACGCGTGTCGTCTGTGCTCGGCGACGGCTGGCGGAATATGAAATTGAAGTGAGAAACCCCGAATCGGGATTGTAAAGGACAGGAACAATGACGAAGATTTTGCGCAAGGCGTTTTTGGAGCACGTGGGACAAACCTCGCCGTCGCCTATGATGATAGAGGTGGCACGTGCGGAGGGGGTATTTTTCTATACGCCCGAGGGGAAACCCTACTACGATCTGGTCTCCGGCGTCTCGGTGAGCAACGTGGGACACGGCAATGCCGATGTCGTGCGTGCCGTGCAGGAGCAGGCGGGGCGATATATGCACATTATGGTCTACGGCGAGATGGTCGAACGGCCGCAGGTCGAGTACGCGACCGCGATCGCAGCGCTGCTGCCCGACCCGCTCGACAGCATATATTTCGTCAATTCGGGCACCGAGGCTGTCGAGGGGGCGTTGAAACTCGCAAAGCGGTGTACGGGGCGTACGGAGATAATATCTATGCGTCGGGCGTATCACGGTTCGACGCACGGCGCAATGGCGCTTATGGGCACGCCCGAGGGCGAGGAGTGGAAAAACGCCTTCCGCCCGCTGATGCCCGACGTTCGGTCGATAGAGTTCAACTCGTTCGACGAGTTGCAGACGATAACGTCGCGTACGGCGTGCGTCATCGCCGAGCCCGTGCAGGGCGAGGCGGGCGTACGGCCTCCCGTCGAGGGGTACTTGCAGGCGTTGCGGCGGCGCTGCGACGAGGTCGGGGCGATGCTCGTATTCGACGAGATACAGACGGGTATGGGGCGTACGGGCGAGATGTTCGCAATGCTCAAATACGGAGTTACGCCCGATATCGTGTGTTTGGCCAAAGCGTTCGGCGGGGGTATGCCGCTCGGAGGGTTCGCCGCTTCGAGGGAGGTTATGAACCTGCTTACCGTCGATCCGACATTGGGACATATCACCACGTTCGGAGGACATCCCGTATGCTGCGCGGCGGGATTGGCGGCATTGAACTACCTTCAGGAGCACGACGTCGTTGCGGCGGTCGAAAAGAAAGGGGCGCTGTACGAGACGCTGCTTGCCGACCATCCGCAGGTAAAGGAGATACGCCGCAGCGGGTTGCTGCTGGCTGTAGAACTCGGCTCGTCGGAGAAGATGTTCGCCGTTATGGAGATGTTCGCGCGCGAGGGTATTATGAGCGACTGGTTCCTCTATTGCGACACCGCTTTCCGCATATCTCCGCCGCTCGTTATCTCCGAAGAGGAGATACGCGACAGCGTGCGTATCATCCGCAAGTGTCTGGACGAACTGCAATCCCGAGCATAACGCCGCTCCGCTTCCCGTTTATTGCGCGAAACTTTCGAGCATCGCTATCTCCTCGCCCCAACGGCTTTCGTCGGGAGTCTCGAGGATAAGCGGAATGCCGTCGAATCGCGGATCGGAGGCGATGAATCGGAAAGCATCGATGCCTAACATTCCTTCGCCGAGCGGGCTGTGGCGGTCGATATGACTGCCGAGCGGCTTCATCGCGTCATTGAGGTGCATACCGCGCAGACGGCCGAATCCGACTATGCGGTCGAATTCCGCGAACGTATGTTCGAACGCTTCCCGTGTACTCATATCGTAACCCGCCGCAAAGGCGTGGCAGGTGTCGATGCAGACACCTGCGCGCGACTTGTCCTCTATGCGCTCGATGATGTATGCCAGATGTTCGAACGCGAATCCGAGATTCGAACCCTGTCCCGCCGTGTTCTCGATTACGGCCGTGACACCGTGCGTGCGGTCGAGTGCGATGTTTATCGATTCGGCTATGCGGTCGAGCGACTGCAATGCCGTGATTTTGTTCAGATGGCTCCCCGGGTGGAAATTCAGTCGGTCGAGACCCAATGCCTCGCAGCGCGACATCTCTTCGATGAATGCGGCACGCGACTTTTCGAGACCTTCGCGCTCGGGGTGCCCGAGGTTGATCAGATAGCTGTCGTGAGGCAGTATCTGTTCGGGGGTGTAACCGTACTGCGCGCAGGCATCGCGGAAACGGCCTGCCTGTGTGTCCGTCAGCGGCGGTGCGCTCCACTGGCGTTGGTTCTTGGTGAAGAGGGCGAATGCCGTCGCCCCTATTGCATGCGCATTGGCGGGCGCGTTTTCCAGACCGCCCGAGGCGCTTACGTGTGCTCCGAAATATTTCATCGTATAGGTTTTTGACAAGTACAAATATAATGATTTTTCCGTTCGGCGCGCGTCGCGGGTACGGATTTGCAGCTTTTGTATGCAGATATGCATCCGTCGTGCGTTTGTCGGGAGCTGCCGTGGCCCGCACGGCCCTGCGTTCGCGAAGTCCTTAATGTGTCGGAAACGGTCTGCAAATCGTATTCTTTGACGGTCAGTCGCTTAATCTTTCGGTTTTTATGTATATCTTTGTGCGTGCAAAATTATTAAGGTTAATATATATAGGTATGAAAAGATTTTACAATGCATTCGCGATTGCCGCAGTTTTATCTTTTTCGCCTGCCGCGGCACAGGTATCTATCGAGGCTGCGGCTCCGGCCAAGGAGGAGATCGCCTTCAAGGATCAGGTCAAGCAGAACGACGTCAAATCCGACTTCTCGAACGATGCGCAGCGTCGTGCCGAACGCGCGGCCATACGCAAGGAGCGCAACACTATCGAGTTCAATGCGGGTCTCAACGGTTCGCTGTCCAACTTCAACAGCAAGTGGCAGAGTGTGAACGGTAACAGCAATTCCATTACCGGCATTTCCAACATCCTGTTCACCCACTCGTTCCGTAAGGACAAGTTCACGCTCGACAACAAGTTCACCGCGAAACTCGGTGCCACCAACAACGAGAAGGGGTGGGTCAAGAGTCAGGACGAGTGGTTCGTATCTACGGCTCCCGCCTATAAGATTTCGGAAAACTGGAATTTCGGAGCCTTGCTCTCGCTGCGTTCGCAGTTCGCCAACGGCGTGGACGACAAGAACAACCGCACGAGCCGATTCTTCGCGCCCGCGTATTTCAACGTCTCGCTCGGCTTTACGTATGTATGCCCGAAAAAGGGATTCCCCGTGAAGATCAACCTTTCGCCTATTTCTATGAGTGCGACGTATGTCGAGAGCCGTACCGTGCGCGACGTATTCTACAATAAGAAATTCGGAAGCACCGCCGAAGCCGACCTTACCAAGGAGCAGCGCAACACCCCTTACTGCTACGGCCTTACTCTTGCGAACGGGACGTCCCGTTACGAGGGCGGTTCGTCCGTACAGATAGATTTCGACCGCACGTTCGGCAAGAAGGGTATTTTCCGCTATCGCACGACGCTCTATTCGTTCTACGGCTGGATAAACGAAATCACCCAGCAGTCGGGCAAGGACCGCGATCTGTTCGACCGCATAGCCCCGACCTTGCGCTGGGAGCATACGGTGGACATAAAGGCGACGAAATATTTCTCTACGCAGTTCTATTTCCAGATGTATTACAACGAAGCGCAGATCAGCTCGTTGCAGACGCAGATCGTCTTGGGCGTAGGTTTGTCGTACACTTTCAAGAACAAATAGGCATTGCCTGACATAAGCTATGGATAACGGTCGGAAAGGATATTGGAAGAGCGTCTCGGTGCTGCTGCTCGTCGTTGCGGCGATATTCGTCGCGGGGTGGTTCTCGGGGCGCCGTTCCGGACGCTTCGCTACCGAGAAGCAGATAGAACGCGTGCTGGGCGAGATCTCCTCGCCGACGAACAAACTGACATACACCCTCTCTCTGATAGGGTCGCAATATGTCGATGAGGTGCCGATGGATTCCATCGTCGAGCATATGATGCCCCGTCTTATGGAGCAGCTCGATCCTCATTCGGTATACATCCCCGCGTCCGAAATGCAGGAGGTGAACGAACCACTGGAGGGCGAGTTCGACGGCATAGGCGTTGTATTCAATATGGCTACCGATACCGTTATCGTGCTGAATGTCATACCGTCGGGGCCGAGCGACAAGGCAGGCATCCGCGGCGGCGACCGTATAATCAAAATCAACGATTCGATAGTCGCGGGGCGTAAAATCCCCCAAAACGAGATAGTCAGGAGCCTGCGCGGCAAGCGCGGCACCGAAGTGCGGCTCGCGCTCGAACGTCAGGGCATAGATGCGCTTGTCGAGGTGACCGTCATTCGCGACGCCATTCCGCTCAAGAGCATCGAGGCTTCGTTTATGATGACCGATCGCATCGGCTATGTGAAACTGTCGCAATTCGCGCGCACCTCTTATGCGGAGCTGATGCAGGCGTTGTCCGAGTTGCGCGGGCAGGGGATGGAACAGCTGGTGTTCGACCTGCGCGGCAATACGGGCGGCTACCTCGACCAGGCCATAGCCATAGCCAACGAATTTCTGCCTGCGGGCGATATGATAGTATATACCGAGGATCGCAACCGTCACCGTATGGAGGAGTTCAGCGACGGCAAGGGCGGTTCGGCGGACTTGGATCTGGCGGTGCTTATCGACGAGGCGAGCGCTTCGTCGAGCGAGATTCTGGCAGGTGCCCTTCAGGACAACGACCGTGGTACGATTGTCGGTCGGCGGTCGTTCGGCAAAGGGCTCGTGCAGCGTCAGGTGCCGTTTGCCGACGGGTCGGCGCTGCGCATAACCGTCGCACGCTACTTTACGCCTACGGGACGGTCGATACAGAAACCGTATGTCGCGGGGGATGAGGAGTCCTATCGTGAGGATATCGTGAACCGCTATCTGCATAACGAGTTTTTCTCGGCCGACAGCATCCGTTTCGCCGATTCGTTGCGGTATACGACCCCGAAAGGCAGGACTGTGTACGGCGGCGGAGGTATTATGCCCGATATGTTCATACCGCTCGATACGACCGATGTGACGAAATATTTCGTCGAGGTGTCGGGGCGCAATATACTCTACCGCTATACTATCGAATATGCCGACCGTCATCGCGACCAGCTGGCGAAGATAGCCACGCTCGACGAGCTGCGCCGTTTCCTCGATGCCGACACGGGACTGCTGGACGATTTCGTCCGTTATGCGGCACGTCACGGCGTACGACCCGTACAGCGGGACATCGCCCGTTCGCGCAAACTTATGGAGGCGCAGTTGAGAGCCTATATAAGCCGTAATACGGCTCTCGAAAGCAACGGATTCTACGACAATATACAGTCTGTGGACAATGCCGTAATAGCGGCGAAGCGGGTGCTTGAGGAGCAGTATGCCGCGCGGCGCGAAGATGCGTCGGATGTCGGCAGGTAACGGCAGGGCTGAAAATCGGATAGGTTATGAAGAGACGTTTGATAAATATGTCGTTTCTGGTCGCGGTGGCGGCCGTAATAACGTTTGCCGTTCTGGGGCGTGACGGATATGTGTCGGCTTTGGATTTCGGGCGTATGGCCGTATCCGAGCCGAATGCGGAAAGTTCGCCTGCCGCATCTGCGGTAGCGGATGGCGGTTTTGCGGCAGAGACCGTCGGGCCTGCCGCCGATGATGCTGCTTCGGCGAGTCGGCAGGATGACGGTGCGGCGGAAGAAACTGCCGCGGAGAATGACGCAACAGACGGCAACCCGTCGGTCTCGGCCGACGAGCCCGTTTCGGAGTGATGCCCTTTGGCGGCAGGCTTCGGAGCTGTTTCCCGTTTTAAGGCAATACGATATACCCCGATCGGTTTATCCGATCGGGGTATATCGTAATTCTGTCGGGCGGTGCGCCCGTGTCGCCGGCCGTTTAGTAGTATTTTACCGTCTTGCCCTCGATAGCCGAGAGGATGTTGTTCGCGGCCGAAGATGCCCCGATGCGGAACAGGTCGGTGGTGATCCACTCCTTGCCGAGTATCTCCTCGACGATCGTGTAGTAGAGGGCGGCATCCTCGGGAGTGCGCACTCCGCCCGCGGCCTTGAACCCGACCTTGCGTCCCGTTTTTTCGTAGTAATCTTTGATTGCGTGGCACATAACCACAGCCGCTTCGGGTGTTGCGGCGACGTCGATTTTTCCCGTCGAGGTCTTGACGAAATCCGCCCCCGCGAACATCGACAACAGCGATGCCGTACGTATCAGCTCGGGCGTTTTCAGTGCTCCCGACTCGATGATTACCTTCAGCACGATGTCGCTGTCTGTCTCCTTGCGCAGCACCTCGACCTCGTTTGCCGCTTCGTCGTAATGCCCTTTCAGCATCTTGCCGACATTGAGCACTATATCGATTTCGTCGGCCCCGTTTTCTACGGCCATAGCCACTTCGAGCATCTTTACCTCCAGAAAAGTCTGTGCCGCTGGGAAGCCGCCTGCCACACTCGTTATACGCATCGGCGAACCGTCTACTGCCAGTCCGACCGTCTCGACGAACGACGGATATATACATATGGAGGCTACGTTGGGAATGTGCGGATATTTGTCGTAGAACTCTACGGCCTTTTTCGCGAACTCGGTTACCGATTCCGTCGAGTCGTTGCACGACAGGGTAGTAAGGTCTATCGACGAGTAGCAGAATTTGTAAACATCGATATTCTCGTTCTTTTCGGCAGCGATTTTCCTGATTGCGGCCACCTCTTCGGCAACTTCGACATCGCTCTGTGCCGGAGCATATTCCTTAAGATGATTTGCGTACTCCATAGTTTTCGTATTTTGGTTGTCCGTATAACGTATAATACAAATATAGTGAATTTTTCGAATAGAGATGCAAAAATCGCTTCAATGTAACAAAAAAGTCCGAACCTTTCGGCTCGGACTTGAATAATGACCTCTCGCCCGTTATTTGTACAGAGCTTCGAGATTTACGTCGTTCTTGGCTTTGGCAGCGAGCGACGCGTCTTTCGCGATAGCGCTGTTCAACTGGGCTTTCGCATTGTTGATATTGCCCTCTTTCGCTGCGATGACGGCACGGAGGTAGTCCGCCTTTGCCGAGTTGTCGTTTACGAGGCTCTTCTTTGCAGCAGCCAGGTCGCCGTTCATATACTGTGCGATAGCCGCGTTGTAGCCGCTGAGCTTCTGCGAAGCTGCGGCATAGTTGCCTTCCGCTGCGGCAACGAGTGCCTGCGTCTGTGCATCGGCAGCCTTGGCGTAAACCTTTGCCTTATCTACATTGCCGTTCGCGAGGTAAGCCAGTGCGAGGTTGTTGTTCAGCTCTGCCGAGTTGCCGCCTGCCTTAACCGCGTTCTCGAATGCAGCCAGAGCCTTGGCGTTCTGTCCTGCCTGTGCATATGCGAGGCCGAGGTTGTTGTAAGCGCGTGCATCGTTGTATTTCGCCGAAGCGTACTCCAATGCCGCGATAGCGCATTCGGGTTTGGCCTCTGCGATGTGGAGCAGCTCTTCGAGGTCGAGTTCGCCGAACTTGCCTGCCTTGACCAGAGCCAGCATCTCATCGTCGGTCTTGCCCTTGATGTCTGCGCTGTTCACAACCTGCGCGCGACGGAGCTTGGGCAGGATTTCGCTTTTCAGCTCGCCGTAAACGGCCGACATATTCTTGATCTCTTTCTCGCGCTGTGCCGACGAATCGTACATCTTGAGAACCTGGAGGATCATATCCTTATCCTCGATGTTCGAAGCTGCCACAGCCTCTTTGAAACCTTCCCAGTCCTCGCCGTAAGCAGCGGCGTCGATCTGGATGCCTGCGTCCTTGAGAAGCTTCTCCACGGCTTTCTTACCCGATTCGCTGCGGGCGCCCGAGAGCTTGTCGTTGAATTTCTCGGGACCGTCGGGCGATGCGTAGCCGTTTACGTAAACGGTCTGCGATGCGCGGTCGTTGGCCTTGTTCTCGGCAACCTTATCCTCGAGGTTCGACAGCTGTTCGGTCTTGATGGCCTTCTTGGCAACTTTCGAGCTGTTGATCTGGTAGAGGATGTCGGCTTTGGTGACTACGGTCGTTACGTTCTTGTAGTCGTTTGCGGCAACCTGCATATTTTCCGCATAGTCCAGGTCTTTCTGAATCGTGTTCACGCCTTTGGCGATCGTACGGCCGAATTTCTTCGCCAGAGCGGCAGCCTCGGCACCGCCTTTTGCCAGAACAGCAGCCTCCTCCTTGGTGGGCAGGGCTCCGTTGTTAGCGTCTATGAGCGTGAAGGTCTTGCAGGGACCGCTGGGGCATTTAACCTCGACGCGAAGCTGAAGCTCGGACTTCTGCATACGCTCGTCGTAGGGGAACTCCACGTGATGGGTGTAAGAACCGCCGTTCTCGCCTACCATAGTGTAGTTATCCTTTACCTTCGAGCCTTGCAGACACTTGGTCGGGGCTGCCACCTCGCCGCCTTCGAATACGATAACGGGGGTAACCTTGAGTTCTGCCTTCTTATCGAAATACTTGGCGGGGAATACGACATTGATGTCGGCTGCTACCGTTCCGTTGTTGAGAACGAGAACCTCGGGAGTGCAGGTGAGTTTTACATCATCCTGGTTTTTGGCCATTTTCTTAAAACAATTACAGCTTGTCAGCGCGAACGACGCGGCCGCAAGTACCATTGTCAGTTTCAACAGGCTTTTCATAATCTTTGATTTTTAGTGAATTTGTTGATAATCTTTATGTTTGTCTTTTTAATATCTCGTTTGCACAATCGGCGGATGTATCGTCCATATACAATCCTCACGCAAATATAACTAAAACTCTTTAACAAAAGTGCATTCCCGTTAAATTTTTTGCAATTCGCCGTATTTTGCCTTGCGTAAGGCCCGCATCTGCTGCTGTCGGGGATTCCCCAGTACGTTCTCCGCCGTCCCTTTTCTTCTGTTCGTTCTCCGCCGTCTGCCGTTCTTCGTCCGCCTTCCGTCCTTTGTCTGCCGTTTTCTGTTCGTCTGTTGCCTTACGCTCTCTGTCTGCTTCCGCTATCCGTCCGTCTGTCACCCTCTGTTCTCCGCCCGACGGCGAAGAGCCGGTAACGGCTGTCGTACGGCGGGGATGCGCCGTGCCGTTCGGGAACGGTATTGCCGCAGCTGCGGAAAACGAGACAAGGAACACCCGAGGATGTCCCTTGTCCGTCTGTGTGCGTACGGCGCCGCATCGGTTCGCGGCACGTGCGCATCTGCGTATTATTCGTGCTTCTTGTCCGAATGCGGTTTGCGGTCGCCGCGATTGCGACGGTCGCCGTGCCCGCCCTCGCGGGGTTCGCGGGGTTTGCGCTCGCGTTCCACCCAACCTTCGGGCTGCGGTAGCAGCACGCGGCGCGACAGCTTGTACTTGTTGGTCTTCGGATCCACGCCGATGAGCTTCACCTCGATGATGTCGCCCTCCTTGAGACCCGTCTCGTCCATCGTCTCGAAACGCTTGTAGTCGATTTCCGAGATGTGGAGCAGAGCCTCCTTGCCGGGAAGTATCTCGACGAACGCGCCGAACGACACTATCGACGTTATCTTGCCCGTGTACACCTCGCCGACTTCGGGAACGGCAACGATACCCTTGATACGCTCCAAAGCACCGTCGAGAGCCTCCTTGTCCTGTCCGAAGATGTCTACGATACCCTTCTGGTCCACCTCGGTGATGGTGATGGTAGTGCCCGTGGTCTTCTGGATGTCCTGAATTACCTTTCCGCCCGGGCCGATTACGGCGCCGATCATATCCTGCGGGATGGTTATCTGAACGATGCGCGGCACGAAAGGCTTGTAATCCTCGCGCGGCTCGGCGATGCATTCGGTCAGCTTGCCCAAGATGTGCATACGTCCCGCACGCGCCTGTTCGAGAGCTTTTGCCAGCACCTCGTACGACAGACCGTCTACCTTGATATCCATCTGCGTTGCGGTGATACCGTCTTTGGTACCCGTAACCTTGAAGTCCATATCTCCCAAGTGGTCCTCGTCGCCGAGAATATCCGAGAGGACAGCCCATTTGCCCGTCTGCGAGTCGGTGATAAGACCCATAGCGATACCCGAAACGGGCTTCTTCATCTTCACACCCGCATCCATCAGCGCAAGCGTACCCGCGCAGACGGTAGCCATAGACGACGAACCGTTCGATTCAAGGATGTCCGAAACGATGCGCACGGCATAGGGATTATCCTCGCCCAGCGGTATCATCGGCTTGAGGGCGCGCCAAGCGAGGTGGCCGTGGCCGATTTCGCGGCGGCTCAAGCCGCGCGCCGCCTTGGCCTCGCCCGTCGAGAACGGCGGAAAGTTGTAGTGCAGGACGAACTGCTCGCTGCCCTGAACCAGAACCTCGTCCTTCATCTTCTCGTCGAGTTTGGTGCCGAGCGTTACAGTAGCCAGCGCCTGGGTTTCACCGCGGGTGAAGAGTGCCGAACCGTGTGCGGCAGGCAGATAACCCACCTCGCAGCAGATAGGACGTATCTCGTCGGTGCGACGGCCGTCCAAACGCTTGCCCTCGTCGAGGATCATATTGCGCATAGCCTTTTTCTGAACGTCGTCGTGGAAATATTTGTGGATGAGCGGAGCTTTCTCCACGAGCTCCTCCTCGCTGTAACGCGAAGCGAACTCGGCTTCGAGTGCGTTGAACATATCCTCGCGCTCGTGCTTCATCGTACCGCTCGTAGCGATTGCGTATGCCTTGTCGTACAGCTCGGCGATAATCGTCTGACGCAGCTCCTCGTCGTTGGTCTCGTGGCAGTAGGTGCGTTTCACATCCTTGCCCAGCTCCTTCGAGAGCTCGATCTGAACGGCGCAGTGCTTCTTTATCTCCTCGTGGGCGAACTTTATGGCGCCGAGCATAACCTCCTCCGACACCTCTTTCATCTCGCCCTCGACCATAAGGATATTGTCGATAGTACCGCCGACCATAATGTCGAGGTCTACGTCGTTCATCTGCGAGAACGTGGGGTTGATGACATACTGGCCGCCGATGCGTGCTACGCGCACTTCCGATATGGGGCCGCCGAACGGAATGTCCGACACGGCGAGAGCCGCCGAAGCCGCCAGACCCGCAAGTGCGTCGGGCTGGATGTCCTTGTCGGCCGAGATGAGCGTTACCGTTACGTAAACTTCAGCGTGGTAGTCCGCGGGGAACAGCGGGCGCAGTGCGCGGTCGATAAGACGCGCAACGAGAATCTCGCTGTCGTTGGCTTTGCCTTCGCGTTTCATAAAACCGCCGGGGTAGCGACCCGCAGCGGCGTATTTCTCCTTGTATTCTACCTGAAGGGGCATAAAGTCGGTGCCCTCCTTGGCGTCTTTGGCCGCAACTACCGTTGCGAGCAGCATCGTGTCGCCCTGCTTCACGACGACCGAACCGTCGGCCTGTTTCGCCAGTTTTCCCGTTTCGATCGTAATCTCGCGGCCGTCGGCCAGAGCGATCGTCTTTTGTACCGGATGGTACAACTTGTTTTCTTCCATCATATTTTCATCCGAATAAATTGTTCCGAAAAAACGTAAATGAAGGCAATTCCTGTCAGGATTGCCTTCATTTCCCGCCTCTTTTACTTGCGGAGGTTCAAGGTCTTGATGATGGCGCGGTAGCGCTCGATGTCGATCTCCTTGAGGTACTCCAGCAACTGGCGACGCTTACCGACCAGACGCAGCAATGCCCGCTGCGTGCCGAAATCGTGACGGTTGCTCTTGAGGTGTTCCGTAAGGTGGCTGATACGGTAGGAGAACAACGCGATCTGGCTCTCGGGAGAACCCGTGTCGGTGTTGGACTTTCCGTACTGACCGAAAAGCTCTTGCTTTTTTTCTGCTGTTAAATAAGCCATTTTATAAATAAAAATTATAAAGTTCCACTCCACGACGTATTCCCCTTACCGAATGACGCCGGAGCGTGCCGCAAAGATAGCAACATATCGTTAATAAACAAAGCGATAATCGTTTTATTTTTCATTCTTCGTGCAGGTCGTGCGGACGGACGGGCCGTGCGGTGTCCGAAGTGCCGAAAAAAACGCTATATTTGCGGCGGGCGAGTCCGACTCCGCCGACGGTGCGGCGCGGTTGCGGGATTCGCGAATCTTTCGAGCCTATGAAAAGATATTTTATCGCAATATTGTTGGCGGGCATCGCTGCGACGGCCTGCATGTCGCGGAAGCAGTATACGGTCGCGGACGGGGTGATGCTCGGGACGACGTTCCACGTTTGTGCCGAGCTGGCCGATATGCCGTCGCAACGGCTCTATGCCGAGATAATGCGCATCGACGCGGAGATGAAGGCGTCGATGTCCATTTTCGACGAGAGGTCGCTGCTCAGCCGCATAAACCGCGGCGAGACCGACAGCCTCGACGAATATCTGATCGACAATCTGTCCCTTGCGCGCAGGATAGGCGGATTTTCGGGCGGCAGCTACGACATTACGGTCAAGCCGCTGACCGATGCGTGGGGGTTTGCCGCGAAAAACGCGGCGGAGAATCCCGATGTCGATTCGCTCCTCCAATTCGTCGGATGCGACAAGTGGCGCATCGAGGGCGGGCGCGTCGTCAAAACCGACCCGCGCGTGCAGTTCGACCTCAATTCCATAGCCAAAGGCTACACGGTAGACAAGGTAGCCGAGATGCTCGAGCGCGCAGGCGCCGAGAACTATCTCGTGGAGGTCGGCGGCGAGGTGCGCTGCCGCGGCGTGAACGGTGCGGGCAACGTATGGACGGTCGGCATCGACAATCCGTACGAAGGCAATATGTCGCCCGGAGCGGACCTTTGCGGTGCCGTGCAGCTCCGCGACAGGGCTTTGGCCACGTCGGGTAACTACCGCCGTTTCCGTATCGACGGGAACGGGCGCAAGATAGTCCACACGATAAACCCGCGTACGGGATACGGCTCGGTCTCGAGACTGTTGTCGGCGACGGTCGTGGCTGCAACCTGCGCCGAGGCCGACGCGCTGGCTACGATGTTTATGACGGCGGGAGCCGACAGTGCCATCGAAACGGCCGAGAGTATGCGCGACAGTGTCGGGGTCTTTTTTATTCTCGACGACGGCAACGGCGGGTATGAAATTTTCAAAACAATCGATCGATAGCTTATTATGAGAATATTGTTGCTCTATAACGTCGCGGCCGGACGGGGAACGGTCGAAGACCGTCTGGACGAGGTGGCGGACGTTTTCCGCAGGCGCGGGCACGAGGTCGTTCCGCGCGGCATCGTTTTCGGCGAGAATCCGTTCGACGGCTGCGAAACGGTCGATATGGCCGTCGTGGCGGGCGGTGACGGCACGTTGAACTACACGGTCAATAGGATGAAAGAAAAGGGGCTGGACATAGTTCTGGGCGTGATACCTGCGGGTACGGCCAATGATTTCGCAGGCGCCGTGGGAATGAGCGGATCTTTGGTCGAAGCTGCCGAACAGATAGCCGACGGGCGCGAGCGGCGGCTCGACTGCGGTTGGGTGAACGGGCTCTATTTCGTCAATGTTTTCAGCTTCGGACTGTTTACCACCACCTCGCAACATACATCCGACGACATAAAACACAGGTTCGGCAAACTGGCCTACATCTTCGAGGGCCTCAAGGAGCTGAGGTCTAAACACGGATTGGCGCTGCATTTCTCGACGGATGAGGGCGAGTTCGATTCGAATGCCCTGATGACGCTTATTTTCAACGGGGAGACTGCGGGCGGGTTCCGCATAGCTCGCGATGCGAGCGTCTGCGACGGGATGTTCGACGGCCTGATTCTGGAGAACCGCAATTTCTTTTCGCTCTGCCGCGACATAATTATCTTTCAGCGGGGCGGTAATCCGAAATCCGTGCGCAAGTTCCGCTCGCGGAATATACGCATCACGTCGAGCGCGGCGAATATCCCGACCGACGTGGACGGGCAGAAAGGCGCCGAGTTCCCGCTCGACATACGCTGCGTGGCCGGCGGCCTGAGAGTGGTGTGCCCCGAACAGAGGGGGTGATGTCCCCGAAACATACCGTATGACGGGTCTCGTGCGACGATTCCGACATTGATTCCGTCGGTGCGGTGCGTCTGTCCTGCGGTGCGTCTGTCGCGCGGTTCGGCCGTTGTGCGCTCGGCATCCTGCGGACGCAGGGGTGCAGACAGTGTGCCATACGGCGGCCTGCCGACATATCGAATGCCTATTTTTCGAGCCGCTCGACGGCTTCGCGAAGCTTCTTGCCGTCGAGGTGGGTGTATATCTCCGTCGTGGTTATGCTTTCGTGTCCCAACATCTCCTGCACCTGACGTATGCTCGCTCCGCCCGCGAGCAGATGCGTTGCGAACGAGTGGCGGAACGTGTGGGGGCTGATGTGTTTTTTTATGCCCGCTCGCATTGCGGCCTGTCTGATTACGGTGAATACCATTACTCGGGTCAGGTTCGTGCCCCTGTTGTTGAGAAATACGGCGTCTTCGCCCGAGCGGGAGCCGCCGCGCTCTTCGAGATATATCTGAATCTTGTCGCGGGCCGTGTTGCTTACGGGTACGAGCCGTTGCTTGTCGCCCTTTCCCGTCACCCTTATATATCCCTCGCCGAAAAACAGGTCGCACAGACGCAGCGACGTGAGTTCCGACACGCGCAGCCCGCAGGAGTACAGCAGTTCGAGCATCGCGCTGTCCCGCCGTCCCTTGACGGTCGTGCGGTCTATGGCGGCGAGTATGCGGTCGATGTCGTCGGTGGTGAGGGTGTCGGGCAGCTGGCGGCCGAATTTCGGAGCTTCGACCAACTCTGCGGGGGAGGATTCTATGGCGTCGCCGAGCAGCAGAAAATTGAAAAAGCTCTTCAGTCCGCTCAGGCTGCGCGCCTGCGAGCTTTTTTCGCGCCCCTTGTCGAACAGCCTGCACATAAACCGCTCGATCATATGCTGTTCTACCTTGTGCGGGGGGACGTCGTACTGGCGCAGGATGAAGTGTACGAACTCCTCCAGATCGCGCATATACGCCTCGACCGTATTGTCCGACAGGTGTTTCTCGAGTTTTATGTAGATGCGGTAGCGTCGTGCCGCGTCGTTCCATTTTTTCGCGTTGTCTGCCATTGTCTTCTGCCGATGGGTGCTTTTTGTCGCTAAAGTTCGGGTATTTCTTTTTTTTAGGCTATATTTGCTATTGCAAAGGTAATGATTTTACATAATATTATGAACTATATCGAACTCAATATACCCGTGGAGGGAGATGAACTGTCGGATATTTTGGTTGCCGAGTTGTCGGACTGTCCGTTTGAGAGCTTCGCGACCGAGAAAGGTACGCTGAAAGCCTATATCCCGCAGTCGGCACTGGCAGACTGCAAGGAGGAGGTCGATGCGCTTTTGGAACGCTACGGCGTTGCGGGACGTTATGTGCAGATAGAGAGCCGTAATTGGAATGAATTGTGGGAGAGTAATTTCGAGGAGGTGACGATAGACGGCAGGGCCGTTATCCGCGCCCCGTTCCACGCTCCGCACCCCGAGTTCGGCGACCTCGATATTGTCATAATGCCCAAGATGTCGTTCGGTACGGGTCACCACGCTACTACGCGGTTGATGGTCGAGGCGGTGCTCGATGCCGATGTCGCGGGTAAACGCGGGCTGGATATGGGCAGCGGTACGGGTGTGCTTGCCGTCGTTGCCGTGAAGCGCGGCGCTGCGGGCGTCGATGCCGTGGACATAGACGATACGGCCTGCGAAAGCTGCCGCGAGAATGCTGCGGCGAACGGTGCGGCCGACCGTATCGAGGTGATCGAGGGGGATGTACGCAGTGTCGCCGCACGGCGTTACGACTTCATTCTGGCGAATATCAATCGCAATATACTGTTGCGTGATATGCCTGCATATGCGTCGATGCTCGCTGCGGGCGGGCGTCTGGTTATGAGCGGGTTTTTAGAGGAGGACATTCCGTCGATAACCGAGCGCGCATCGTCGCTGGGGCTTGCAGGAGCAGGTATGCGCATATGCGACGGTTGGGTCGTCGCGGAGTTCGAACATCCGTTGTAACCGTCCTATGAAGAGTTACAAGGCGCGCGGCATAGTGCTCAATACGGTGAAGTACGGCGACTCGTCGATGGTGGCGCAGCTGCTTACCGACGTCGGAGGACGTCGCAGCTATATGGTGCAGGGGATACGCTCCTCGCGCGGCCACGGGTCGAAGGCGGCGCTGTTGCAGCCTATGTTTGCGGTCGAGTTCGAGGGGCTGGAGTCGTCGCGGATGGATATGCACCGTTTCAGGGAGCTGCACGCGGGCATAGTGTTGCGCAGCCTGCCGTTCGATGTCCGCAAATCGACCGTGGCGCTCTTTATGGCAGAGGTTTTGTATCGGCTGGTGCGCGAAAGCGAACCCAATGAACTGCTGTTCGATTTCGTCTGGGGCTCGGTCGAGGCGCTCGATACGTTGCAGGAGGGGGTCGCCAATTTCCACCTGTGGTTTTTGGCCAATCTGAGCCGCTTTCTCGGTTTCAGCCCCGGAAACGCTTACGAGCGCGGTGCCGTGTTCGATATGCACGAGGGGTTGTTTACGACCGCACCTTCGGCACGTTCGGCCGCGATGAGTGCCGAGAACGCGGAGATATTCCGCGATTTGCTCGAATGCGATGTGCGGTTTCTGGGCGAGATAGGTCTGAACCGCAACCGTCGGGTCGATTTTCTCGATACGATGATGACATACTACGGTTATCACCTCGATGCCGTACATTCGGTGAGATCGATAAAAATTTTAAGGGAGGTATTCTGATGAAAAGGTTGTTGTTTACGGCGGCGGTGCTTTTTGCGGCGGCCGCAATCAGGGCACAGGAGATTCGCGACACGAGCGTGCACGGGAAGAGTTCCTACGAAAAGGTAATGTCCAAGGGCGAGGGGCTGAAGCCCGAAATCGAGACTTGGCGCTCGGAAGGGGAGTTCGTGAACGATATGCGTGTGAATCCGACGATCTCGATGACCTCGACGATGGAGGTGATTCGCAAGAACCTGCCCACGCGCGTTATCGTGCTGCCGAACAATTCCGTACGGGTGTGGCACGTGAACGTTTCGAACGGTTCTGCGGGCAACTGGGGCAGTTTCCCGAACAGCTATCTCGATGCGCGGACGCTGTCGTTCCCCGCACCGCGTTGAGGCGGCTCGCAATTCGAAAAACCTGCTTATACAATAATGATATGAAGAGACTTTGTATTTTGCGACGGGTGCTCCTGTCGGCGGCGACATTCGCCGCAGTATCGTTCGCTGCCCTTTTCGGGGCGCGTGCCGCCGAACCCGAACATATACTGCCGGGTTTCGAATCGCTGAAAATAGGATTCCTGACGGACATACACGTCCAGCCCGACCTGCCGAGCGACAGGTATATCGACGATGTCATAAAAGAGGTGAATGAGAGCGACTGCGATTTCGTGCTTCTCGGCGGCGACCTCGTATTCACGGGCTACGATGCCGACATCCGCAACGTTTACAATCATCTGAAAAAGCTGACAAAGCCGTGGTTCGGCGTTTTGGGCAATCACGAGGTGATACGCACGGATAACGGCTGCAAGACATACGGGAAACTGTTCGGATATGACCGCCGCGTGGTGTTCCGTGCGGGCAAATACCTTTTCGTCGGTTTCGAGGCGGGGCCTTATAACCGCGCCGCGACGGCAATCGTCCGCGATGAGGACATAAGGTGGCTCGAGGAGCAGTTCCGAAAGGCACGCCCCGACGAGAAGATAATATGCGTATGCCATATCCCGCTCGACAAGGCTATCGTGAACCATCGGGAGGTTACGGCCCTGATGAAGAAGTACGACGTCAAGGCGCAGATTTGCGGTCACGCGCATACCACATTGATGCTCAATGTCGATTCGCTCCCCTGTGCAATGGGGCGTATGCTCGACCTTACGCCTAAGCATTACGGGGTGGGATACAATATCATCGAACTCAAGGACGACTCCATATATCTTTGGCAGAAGCGTCTCGACCAGCCTGCACCCAAACTCTTCAACAAGGCCAAGCAGGGCTTTTCCCGCGAGCTGCTCGACCGCAAGCGCTACAAATACAACCCTTTGCCGCCGTTCACACCCGAATACGGGGCTGCGGGTGCCGAACTCGTCAGGGATTTCCGCCCTGCGGTATATGCGGGTGCCGAGGTCGGCGGCGGGACTGTCTATGCGGGACATTCCGACGGGACAGTTTATGCGATAAACACGTCCGACGGCAGCGAGCGTTGGCGCTTCGAACTGGGGGAGGCTTTGTGCGCAGCCCCCGTGCGTGTCGGCGGCAAGGTGGTTTTAGTCTCGCCTGCGGGTGTCTTCTATGCGCTCGACGAGCGGAGCGGTGAGGTGGTATGGAAACTCAAGGCCAAAGGTGCCGTCGTGGGCGATCCGACGGTTAAGGACGGGTATATATATTGCGGCTTCGGCGTAGGGTGGTTGGCCAAGATAGATCCCGAGAAGGGCAAGCCCGTCTGGGTGGCACGGTGCGGCGAGAAGCAGATGCAGTGCCTGCCGGCGGTGAGCGAGGGATGCGTCGTAGTCTCCACGTGGGAGAACGACGTGCGTTGTTACGACGAAAAGACGGGCAGGCAGCTGTGGCGCTGGTACTGCGGCAACGACCGTTTCGATTTCTCTCCGGGGCTTATATTCCCCCATATAGCGGCAGGCAAGGTATTTACTTACACCGTTTGCAGGGAGATGGCCGTGCTCGACCTCAAAAGCGGAAAACTCATATGGCGCGACGATGCGGGCAGCTGCCGCAAGTCGGCGGGAATCAGCGCTGACGGCAGCAGGGTATATGCCGAAACCCGTACGGGTGACATATTGGCATTGCACACCGATCCTGCGCAATACTCTGCCGCGTGGACTGCTCATACCGAGAAGATCAAGGTAGACCGCAATCCCTGTCGGATTACGGTCTCGCGCGGCGTGCTCTATTTGGCCGCTACGGGGGGATGGATTGCCGCCGTGCGCGAGAGCGACGGGAAAGTGCTGTGGGAGTATCGTTTCTCGCAGTCCGAGGCCAACAGCCTGTGCGCCGACGAGAACGGCGATATTTGGGCGATGTTCCTCGACGGCAAGCTGTTCCGCATTCCTGCCGTCGATCCGTCGAAATTCTGACGACGGCCGTGATTCGTCGGGCTTTCCTGCGGTAGTCTGTTTGCGGCCGCTTCGGCATCGTCCGTCGGCCTGCCGAATTCCGATGTCTGATGTCGAGCCGTCGAAATTTCGCTGCCGCAACTGCCGCAACTGCTGCAATTGCCGCGATTGCCGCAGAGCTGCGGCTGCCATAGCTGCCGCCGTGTCGTTGCGGCCGCGATGATGACTGAGGAAGTGCCGTAACGGAGAGCGGCTGTCCTGCAAACCCGATTTAACCGAATCGCCCCTGTCGGAATATTCCGACAGGGGCGATTCCCTGTTTCGGGGATGTGTCGTGTCTCCCCTTTTCGCCGACAAACGGCGGGGTTACTCTTCGTCTGTGTCCGTATATGCCTTGAGCAACTTGTCCTGCACGTCGGCGGGCACCTGCTCGTAGGATGCGAACTGCATAGTGTAAGTTGCGGCACCCGATGTCAGCGACGAAAGCGTCGTCGAGTAGCGGTACAGCTCTGCCAGCGGCACGCGCGCATTCAGGCGGTCGAAACCCTTGTCGGATTCCATACCCATAATCATCGCGCGGCGGTTTTGCAGGTCGCTCATCACCGAACCCATATACTCGCTCGGCGTCAGCACCTCGACGTTGTAGATAGGCTCCATAATCTTCGGACCCGCATTGCGGAACGCCTCCTTGAATGCGTTGCGCGCCGCAAGTTTGAACGAAATTTCGTTCGAATCTACGGGGTGCATCTTACCGTCGTATATGATCACGCGTATGTCGCGGGCGTAGGAGCCCGTGAGCGGACCCTCGTCCATCTTCTCCATTATACCCTTCAGGATGGCGGGCATAAAGCGTGCGTCGATGGCGCCGCCGACAATGGAGTTGTAGAACTGGAGTTTGCCGCCCCATTCGAGGTCGTACTCCTCCTTACCCTTGATATTCACCGCAATATCCTTGCCGTTTACCTTGTATTTGCTCGGCTCGGGCATACCCTCGAAATAGGGTTCGATAACCATATGCACTTCGCCGAACTGACCGGCGCCGCCCGACTGTTTCTTGTGGCGGTAATCGGCCTGCGCGACCTTCGTAATAGTCTCGCGATACGGGATTTTCGGCGCGAAATATTCGAGTTCGAGCTTGTTTTCGTTGGCCAAACGGGCTTTCAGAATGTTGAGATGGTGTTCGCCCTGACCCTGAATTATTGTCTGCTTCAACTCTTTGGAATATTCTACCAAAATCGTCGGATCTTCGTATTTCGCATCGCCCAACAGCTTGCCCAGACGCTCCTCGTCTGCCTGAACTTTGGCCTTGACGGCAGCACGGTAGCGCGGCTCGGGAAACACGATAGGCTCGATAGCGACGGGTGCCGCAGGTGCCGACAGCGTGTCGTTCGTGCGCGAACCCTTGAGCTTCACCGTGCAGCCGATGTCGCCCGCCGAGAGCTCCGAAACCTTTATGCGGTTCTTGCCCGCAACGGCGAAGAGCTGCGAAATCTTCTCCTTGTTGCCCGTGCGGGAATTGACGAGCTCCATACCCTCCGTAATCTTGCCGCGCACTATGCGCATATAGGATATTTCGCCGATATGCTGTTCTAACTGGCTCTTGAAGATGAATGCCACTGCGGGTTCGCTCTCCTCGGCGGCGATCTCCTCGCCTTCGGACGAGAGGAATTTGGGTGCCGTCAGCGGACCGGGCGCCACATTGATAATGAACTCCATAAGACGTTTGGTGCCGATGTCGCGCTTGCCGCTCGTGCAGAATATGGGCATCACCTCGCGACGTGCCACGCCGATCTTCAACCCCGCACGGATGTCGTTCTGGGTAAGGGTACCCTTGTCGAAATATAGCTCCATAAGGGCATCGTCGTGCTCGGCGGCCATCTCGACGAGCTCCTGGTTGAGCGCCTTGGCCTTTTCCATCTCTTCGGCGGGGATTTCCAGCTCCTCGCGCGTACCGTTCTCGTCCTTGAAACGGTACATCTTCATCATCAGCACGTCGATGAACGAGTCGAAGCCCGTGCCTTGATTTACGGGATACTGCACGATTACGGGCTTCACCTGCGAAGCGGCCCTGATGCTCTCGTAAGCGGCTTCGAAGTTGGCTTTTTCGGCATCCAGCTGGTTGATGACGCCGATAAGCGGCTTGTTCAGTATGCGTGCATAGCGCGACTGTATCTCGCTGCCGACCTCCCAGCCGTTCTGGGCGTTGAAGAGCATAATGCCCACGTCGCCCACCTTGAATGCCGAGAAGAGGTTGCCGCAGAAATCGTCGGAGCCGGGGCAGTCGATGATGTTGAGCTTGCGGTCCATAAACTCGGTGAAGAGTATGGTCGAGTATATCGAGCGTTTGTATTCGTGCTCGATGTCGGTGTTGTCGGACAGAGTGTTGTTGTTTTCGATGCTGCCCCTGCGGTCGATGACCTTGCCTTCGTAGGCCATAGCTTCCGCAAGGGTAGTTTTCCCCGTACTCGGGGCACCCACAAGAACGATGTTCTTGATCTCGCGCGCTGAATAATTTTTCATATTTAGTTGTTGTTTTAAGGTTTGTTTGCAAATTCGGTTTATAAATCTACGAAAAAAAATCGACAGTGCAATACGATAAATAAAAAAATCGCACATAAAGCGCGATTTTATGATATTTCTGTGAAACCGTGTGCGGTGTTCGTATCTTGCCGCCGCACCCGTTCGCCGTTGCCTTATATGGCCGTACCGCCCGCATCGCGGCCGTATTTGTAGCCGCCAGCTCCGATCGCTGCCTTATCTCTGTTGTGCGGGCCGTCCGTTCACGGCCGTACTCCTCCCTGCCGCTGCGGCAGTGGAAGCAGCGGTTATTTTGCGTCCGTATCGGGTTTCGGTTCGTTCTTTTTGCCGCCGAAGCGTCCGAGGAGCCATCCCGCGAGGAACGAGACGCCGATTATCACTATCCACGTGATGACCTCCGACAGCCAGAAGCGCCACTTGCTCATAACGTAGAACAGGGCGGCGATGATTATGACGATTGCCGCCAGATAGAGGATGAGTTTCGTTTTGTTCATAATTCCGTTCGCTTTTGTGTGAGTATTTTCCTGTCTGCGTCCCGCACGGGCGGAGCCATACCCCGTGCACCCGTGCCGCAACGTCCTGAACTGTTGCCGGGTTTTCAGTTAGTGCCGTGCGCGCGGCAAGGTCGAACCCTGCGACGGCACGTGCAAAAACCGTTCCCGCTTCAACTCCCGCTTCAGCGCCCTACGACGGCTTCCAGCTCCTCGACCGTAACTGGTATCTTCTTGTCGCCGATGAAGCGGCAGCCCGTCTCGGTCACGAGTATGTCGTCCTCGATGCGTATGCCGCCGAAATCGCGGTATGCATCGAGCTTGTCGTAATCGACGATGCCTTTGTAAAGCCCCTCGCTGCGGCTTTTGTCGATAAGTGCGGGAATGAAATATATGCCCGGTTCGTCGCTCGTAACCGTACCCGTGCGTACGCGCCACGTAGCACGGTGGACGCAGGTCGCCGACGCCTTCGCGCGGTCGAGCAGCTCCGAAAAATCGAAACTGCGCTCGCCCATAGCTTCGCAATCGTGCACGTCCATACCTATGCCGTGCCCCAGTCCGTGAGGCATAAAGAGATACATCGCACCCGCCTCGACGGCATCTTCGGCCGAACCCTTTATCAGCCCCACTCCGCGCAAACCTTCGGCCAGCGTGAGATACGCCGCGCGGTGGATGTCGTTGTACATAACATCGGGGCGGATGATTTCGGGCATACGGTCGTGCGCCGCGAGCACTATATCGTATATGTCCCGCTGGCGGTCGGTGAATTTGCCGCTCACGGGGTATGTGCGCGTATGGTCGGAGCAGTAGTTGTCTACCGTTTCGCCGCCCGCATCGACCAACAGCAGGCGTCCGTTTTCGAGCACGCCGTCGCAGTTGAGGTTGTGCAGCGTCTCGCCGTGCTGCGACACTATCGAGGGGAACGACACGCCCGAGCCGTACGACTTGGCGATACCCTCTATAGCGCCCGCTATCTCGCGCTCGACGACCCCCGCACGGCACATACGCATAGCCGTCGTATGCATAGCGTAACCGATATGGAATGCTCGCTCCAGCTCCTCGATCTCTTCGGCGCCCTTGACCTCGCGCATCTCGGCGACGGCGAACATCAGGTCGGCCGACTTGTGGGCGTGCAGCTGCGCTACGGGCATTCCCAACAATTCGGAGAGCATAATTTTCGTCTCGCCTCGATAGGGCGGCAGATAGTGTATCGTGCGGCATTTAGTCTGCGCTTCGGCTATGCGGTCGGCAAGCGCCGCCATAGGATATGTCTTTGCAACGCCCGCGCGTGCACCTAATTCGTGCAGAGTAGGCTGGGGTCCCGTCCAAATGATATCCTCTACGGTGAAGTCGTCGCCGTACAGCGCCGCCTCGCCCGTTTCGGCGTCGAGCACGCCGACGAGCGTCGGTACGTTCAGTCCGAAATAGTAGAGGAACGTCGAGTCCTGACGGAAATAGTAGGCGTTGTTGGGATAGTTGTTCGGAGAGTAAGTATTGCCCGCAAGCAGTATCAGTCCTTTGCCGACCTTGCGGCAAAGCCACTCGCGGCGTTCGATGTAAATCTCTTCAGCAAACATATCGGTAAGTTTTTTAACGGTTATTCTTGAGTTCGCCCGCATCGAGCAGGTCGAGGAATTTTTCGAGACAATATACGAGCCATTTCCCGTCGCCCGTCATATTCAGCGTACAGTTCTCGCGGAATTCGCTGCGCACGGGACCTTTCCAGTCCCTGAACCACTCATTCGTGGCGCGCGGCATAGGCAGCTTGGGCGGCACTTCGAAATCGGCGTACAGACGTTCGAAGACCTCGCGCACGAGGTATTTGTTCTCGCCGCGACGAACGCGTTCGATATCGAGCGGCACGTTCATATAAGAGGTGGAGTACGGCGCCGCGAACTTCACGCCCGCACACTCGCAGGCGTTTATGTAGCTGTTCATACTCTCCTGAAAATAGACGTTGCGCACGAACTCGTGGGTGTCGGCCATACCGTTCACCGTGTAACGCTCTATCGGGTCGAGAATGATGCGCGGCTCTTTGAGGACCTTGTACGGCAGCAGATAGCAGTAACGGTCTACGAACTCGCCGAAAGTCCTGTCCTGCGAAAGCAGACCGCTCAAACCTCCGTAGTTCACATCGGCCGTTTCGCCGAATACGAGCGTGTCGAACCCGTCCTCTTTAGCTTTGAGGGCGGCCTTGTATATCTGCACCTCTATGGAGTGTATCGGCGCCCCTTTGTGCTTCATCAATATCGGGGCATAACGTTCGAAATCCTCCCAGTATATCTCCACCACGCGCTGTTCGAGTCCGCATTCGCGGGCATAGCGTGCGGCGGCTCCCGTCTCGTCGGCGACCTGCACGTCCGGAACCACGCACTTGAAGGTGTAGGCCACCGAGCCGCGCGGCATAAATTTCGCCAGTATGGCCGAGTCTATGCCGCCCGAGAGAGCCAGTGCGGCGCGTCCTTCGCGCACGGCACGCTCGGTTTCGGCCTTCAGGTGCCGCTCCAATTCCGCACTGTCGGCTATCGGAGTGCAGTTTTCGCGCGAAATGACTGCTATATGCGGCTGCACGTCGTCGGCGAACCGCTTTTCGCGGTCGGCTATGGTTCGGTACATAAGGTACGAACTCATACAATATTCTCTGTCCGTCTTCATCGCTCGGTTATTTGCGCACGGCGTCGAGCGCCTTGCTTATCTGCGTCGATGAAACGCCTTTGGTGTAGGGGAAGTAGACTATGCGTATGCCTTCGGCTGCGAAAGCCTTCTCGTAGTCGCGCCATTTGTCGGTGCCGTACCAGTCGTCGCCGACGAAGAGTACGGTCGCCCCCAACTTCTTGCACATTGCCAGCTTGTCCATATCCGACTGCGGAACCGCCGCATCCACGCATTTGATGTTGCGGACGATCTCTATGCGGTCCTCGAAAGGTATCATCGCGCGCTTGCCCTTGTAGGTAACCAGATCGTCGGTAGTTACGCCGACTATCAGTTTGTCGCACATTCCTTTGGCGTTCTTGAGCAGATTGAGATGACCTATGTGGAAGAGGTCGTATACGCCTGCCGTGTAACCTATTATCATATCTGTCTGTTTTTGAAATATTCTTCGTACGGGATGTCGGGCTCGAAGACCACCTCTCCGTGCGCCGTGCCGTTCTTATCTTCGGGAATGACCGTATAATCGCCATATTGGCGCTTCAGTATGGCGTCGTAACCCTTCGGCGCGCATATCTCGATCATCTCGAAATCGAGCATCACCGTCTCCGCCCAGTCGGCGGCATCCCAAATCACGCCGTCGCGGTACGAAAGCGCCGTATGCGCCGCCTTGCCGCACCCCGAACCGAGATACCTGC
Source organism: Alistipes sp. (assembly GCA_017937125.1). Classification (GTDB taxonomy): domain Bacteria; phylum Bacteroidota; class Bacteroidia; order Bacteroidales; family Rikenellaceae; genus Alistipes. The sequence continues at coordinate 97,804 of JAGBEH010000005.1, forward strand.
GGCTCTCGGCCTGAAAACGGCGGAAATACTCCGCTGCGGAGTACCCCCCCCCGAAAGGAGGCGTCGCCAACAGCTTGTACCACGCACGTTTGAATATCGAGCGGTATTCATTGGCGAAAGTGCTGTGCCCCGCCTTGCGCGTAAGCCTGCGCAGCACTCGGCGATGGCGCTCCAAGAGCACGGGGTTGTCGGGCGACTCGTCCAGAACGAAGACATCGATGAATATGCCGCGATTGATGTCGCGGCCGATATCCTCGCCTATGGCGCCCGTCGTGCGGCTGTCGCGTATCTGAATGTGCGTGCGGAAAAAATCGCGCTCGGTCTCGGGCGTCTGGAAGAAATAGGGCGCGGCGAACTCCTCGCTGCCGATGCGCAGCAGCGTATCGTAGTCCCTGCGCGGCATAATGACGTCTATGTCATCGTCCCAAGGGATGAAGCCATTGTGGCGCACGGCGCCCAACAGCGTGCCGCCCATAGCGAACCAGCGCAGCCCGTGTTTCGCGCATACGCGGGCGAAGCGGTCGAGCAGTCCCAACTCCACAGCCCACACCTTTTTGCGTTTCTCGTCCACGAGAAATCCGCACCGCTCCTCGGCGGCGAAAAAGCCGGCTGGAATTTCGAGGTTTCCGTTATTCATAGGGTATCGGTTTCAAAGGGTCGTCATTGTCTGTCGCGGCGGTCTATCTCCTTGTATAGCTTGTCGCCGCGATGTACCGGTTTGAGCGTCTTTATCGAACATACGTCGCCCTGACGCACCGTCTCGACGGGTTTGTCGGCCAAATATATCTCGTCGGCCGTCTGCTCCTCGATGCCCGTCGTCGCACCCGAGAAGAATATCTGTTCGCCGCGGTCGAGCGTCGAGGCTTCGACCGTCACTTCGGCTACGGATATGCGTTTGTAGAAGTTGGTTACCTTGCCGACGTAGACTTTCTGCTTCGTGGCTGCCGAACCGTAGTTCTCGCTATGTTCGACGACGGGGCGCCCCGCATAGTAACCCTCCCAGAAGCCGCGATTGAATACGGTTTCGAGCCGTCGTTTAAGTCCCGCTGCGAGTTCGGGCGTATATTCGCCGCGCTCCATAGCCCTCAACGCTTCGTCGTAGCTCTCCACCACGCGTTTGACGTACTCCGCACCGCGCGCACGCCCCTCGATCTTCAGCACCCGCACGCCCGCCGCGATGAAACGGTCGAGGAAATCTATGGTGCACAGGTCTTTGGGCGAGAGTACATAGCGGCCGTCGATGTCGAGCGCCGCACCCGTCTCCTTGTCGGTAATCGTATATTTGCGGCGGCACAGCTGGCGGCACGCGCCGCGGTTGGCCGAGCAGCCCGTTTCGTGCTCGCTCAGATAGCATTTGCCCGATATGGACATACACAACGCGCCGTGTGCGAACATCTCTATGCGGACGGGCTCGCCTTTGGGTCCGACGATCTCCTGCTCTTCTATGGCGCGGCTTATGGCGGCGACCTGTTCGAGGCTCAACTCGCGGGCGAGGACGACGACGTCCGCCCACTGGGCGTAGAACGTCACCGCTTCGGTGTTGGAGATGTTGCACTGGGTCGAGATATGCACCTCTACGCCCGTATGATAGGCGTAAAGTATCGTCGCTATGTCCGAAGCTATCACGGCATCGATGCCTTCGGCTTTGGCGCGGTCTACCGTTTCCTGCATCGCCCGCATTTCGTCGTCGTAGAGTATCGTATTGACCGTAAGGTAGGTCTTCACCCCGTGCTTTTTCGCCGTCGCGACTATCTGCGCCAGATCGTCGAGCGTGAAATTGGCTGCCGACGCCGAGCGCATATTCAGTTTGCCGACACCGAAATATACGGCATCGGCGCCTGCGGCGATAGCCGCCTGCAACGCCTCGTAACTCCCTACGGGAGCCATTATCTCTATCTCGTCGCGTCTCATAGTTATTTGGTCCTGCCTATCAGGCTCGTGGCGAAATCGCGCATATTGCCGACAGCCTCTTTGCCGACACTGAGCGTATCGAGAATCGTCAGCGCCCGTTCGAAGCGTGTGGATATGTTCTGCTCTGTGATGCGCGGGATGTCCAAACGGTCGTACACGGCTTTCACGCGCGCGACTTTCTCCCCGTCGGAGAGGGTGTCGTCCTTGTAGGTGTAGCGCAGGATGTCGCGCGTGGGCTCGTCGGCGCGGCTCATAGCCTGCATCATAAGGAACGTCTTCTTGCCCTCGATTATGTCGCCGCCGATACGCTTTCCGAGCTGCTTCTCGTCGCCGTAGCTGTCCAGCAGGTCGTCCTGAAGCTGGAACGCCAGTCCTAATTCGACGGCGAACTTCCCGATCTTGCGGCAGTCATCCTCCGACGCACCGCCCAGTACGGCACCGATGGTCGCGGCACCCGAGAGCAGCACCGACGTCTTGAGTTCGATCATATGCATATAATCTACGACCGAAATTTTCGCCCGTGTCTCGAAATCCATATCGTACTGTTGTCCCTCGCATACGCGCAGGGCCATATCGTTGAATATGTCCATAATCTGCGGCAGCATCTCCGTGGGGCTCCTGCGCAGCAGCTTGTAGGCCGCTATCAGCATCGCGTCGCCCGAGAGTATGGCCACGTTCGTCCCCCATTTGGCATAGACCGACGGCCGCCCGCGGCGCACCGCCGCGTTGTCCATAATGTCGTCGTGCAGCAGGGTGAAGTTGTGGAACACCTCGACCGCCGTAGCTGCGGGCAGGGCCTTCGCTATGTCGTCGTCGAATATGTTGTAGGCCGCCAGCAGCAGCGTGGGACGCAGTCTTTTGCCTCCGTTGGACATCGAGTAGATGAACGGGGTGTAGAGCCGCTCGGGGTCGCTCGGCGTTTCGATTTGAGCCAGATGGTTTTCGAATATTTCAAGCAGTTCGTTACTCGTGTATTTCATAGCAGGGTCGTATTTATGACCCCAAATTTAATAAAAATCGGCGATTATATACAATTTTATGCCGAACATTATTCCGAAACCCTGCCGCCTTGCGGGTTCTGTCTGCGGCTCTCGGAGCCGTGCGAGCCGCAGCTTCCGGCGGCGGAGGCTCGCAAATATGCTTCGCTCTCCGCTAGCTGCGTCCCGCATTCGGCGGAATTTGTCGGGAGGGGCAGATGCGGCTCCGCCGCTCGCGGCACGACCGTCGGGAGCGAAAGCCGATTATTAAAATCGATTTGGCGTAAAGTCTTATATAGTTTGCCTGAAAATTTTGCAGATAACGAATTTATCCGTAACTTTGGAAAGATTGAAAACTATTAACAGTTACATTCCTTGGAATAATATGAAAAATCTTGTCTTCGGTGTCGATATAGGCGGCACCAACACGGCATTCGGCCTTGTGGATGAAGTAGGCGACATCTATGCGGAGTCGGTGATTCCGACCAAAAAGTACCTCACTTTCGATGATTATCCCGCATTCGTCAAAGATCTGTGCGAAGCTATGATTCGGCTCAAGGATTCGTTGTCGTTCGAGTTCGAGTTGCTGGGTATCGGTATCGGAGCGCCCAACGGCAATTTCCACAGGGGCTCTATCGAGCTGCCCGCGAATTTGTGGAAGTTCCGTCCCGACGAGAAGAACCCCGACGAAAGCCGTCGTATGTTCAATCTGGCCGACGATATGAAGAAATATTTCCCCTCGACGCCGATTCTGCTTACGAACGATGCCAATGCCGCCACCATCGGCGAGATGGTCTACGGCAACGCGAAGGGTATGAAGGATTTCGTTATGATTACGCTCGGCACGGGTCTGGGTTCGGGTTTCGTGGCTAACGGCGAGATGATATACGGCCACGACGGTTTCGCGGGCGAGTTCGGACACACTATCGTCGAGACGCGCGACGGACGCAAGTGCGGCTGCGGCCGTTCGGGATGTCTGGAGGCGTACGTTTCCGCTACGGGCATCAAGCGCACGGCGTTCGAGCTTATGGCCAAGATGACCGAGCCGAGCGAGTTGCGCGATATTTCGTTCGAGGACTTCGACGCTTCGATGATTTCGGCCGCGGCCGAGAAGGGCGACCCGATAGCTCTGGAGACGTTCCGCTATACGGGCGAGATGCTCGGACGCGCATTGGCGAATGCCGTTGTCGTCACGTCGCCGCAGGCGGTGTTCCTCTTCGGCGGTCTGGCCAAGGCGGGCAAGTTCATCTTCGAACCCACCAAGTGGTATATGGAGGAGAATATGCTCAATATCTTCAAGAACAAGGTTCAGGTACTGCCCAGCGGTATCGAGGGCAAGAATGCCGCGATTCTCGGCTCGGCCGCACTTATTTGGCAGAAACAGAATTGATTTAGAAACTGCTGCGACCTTACGCCTCGTCGGGTGTTTGCAACTGTCCGTATCTTTTTCCGTCCGTGCCGTGCGCGGTACGGACGGAAATGGAAATAACGGGTTGCCGCCCGACAAGGCGTAAATTTTTGTAGGGTGTTATTTGAGATTATTTGTTGAAATCGATATTATGGAAAAAGGTTTCTAATGATAAACCGTAGTAATCGCATAAATCGAATAATGTCGTGACCGAAATATTGGTCTTGCCTTGTTCGATACGGCCTATATGAATATCCGTATCTATATATACATCTATTTGGGACAAATCACGCTCCTTGCGCAGCCTACGCAATTCTTTCGCTACTGCCTGCAATAATATTTTATTACTACGTGGCTGTCTCATTATCGATTTCTTTCTGCAAAGAACAAGAATTATGACAAATAATCCGATGACGTATTTGTCATTTCAAAAAATTAATCGTATATTTGTACAGACATTATTTATTTAATATCGATTTTATGATAACTTTGTCGTTGAATAATTCGGCCTAAGCCGACAGACATAACATCTAAAGGGTAAACAACTCTTTGTACCTTGTCACAAACTTGGAAACCTCTTCGGAGGATGTTTAACGTGGTATAATGGTTGTCAGTTCCAGTTATGTCCTGCTCTTATTGTGAGCAGGGCTTGACTGGGCGCAGGACAGCATCCACGTTAAGGGTATTCCAAGACCTGTGATAAGGGGCTGCTAATGCGCCCTTTTTCTTTTTTGTCGGGGCGTGTTTCGACAGCGGTTATTTACCGTTATGCTCCGAATCGATACCGATATAATATACGCTGACTTTTTTCAAAGCCCTGCTTTTCTTGCAGGTTCCACCCGAAGCTCCTGCCTTAGGCGGGGGGAGGGCACGGCCAAGCGCCGTTTCTGCTGTGGCGGCTCGGCAATTCGCAAGCGATTGCATTTGCCTGCTGCCGCAGTCGGGGTGTGGTCGGAATTGCGAATGCGGCTTTGTAGCGAGCGACACGACGGTCGGGAGCGAAAAACGTACCTGAAACATACGGCAGTCCTTGCGATGCAGTCGCAGGGACAAAAGGAGATGCGGACTGCAATATTGCCCGACTCATATATAACGATTGTTCCGCATCTCCGATTTTTTCGGAATAATCCTGTCGATATAAAATAGGCGACATACGGTCGTCGGCTGTCCGTCACGAAATAGGACACGGCATTTCCGTCGGAACAAAACGAGATGAAGTCCGACGACCGTTTTTGACAAAGCGATAATTTCAGGCATCCGCCCCTTTCCGTTCAGCATCCGCCCTCTTTCCGTTCAGCATCCGCCCCTTACTGCAAATGCGACAGCAAAGAATCGGAATGACCAAGGGCGGATGCTTTTATTGTTGCAAACGGACGGGGAAGGATGATGGCGGCTGGCGCAAAAAAAGCGGGGAGCGCTCGTTGAGAGTCTCCCCGCGGACAGCGCAATGGTACCGTCAGTGTACTTTTTCCTTGATACGGTTGGCGGCTTGCGTCGCTACCTCTTTGACCTTGTGGGCTGCTGCGGTAGCGCCTTCTTTGGTGGCGTTTTTCACTTTCGTGCCTGCCTCTTCGAGTTTGCCTGCTACTCTGCGGATGCCTGTTTTCGTGGCGTTTTTGGCAGATATGGCCGCTTCCTCGATGTCGTCGGCCGCCCTTTGTGCATTCTCCTTGAAGGCGTGTTTGGCCTTCATCCCGCTCTCTTGAGCCTTGTGGGCGATCTTCTCGGCTTGTTTGCATGCCGAGTCTTTGTCGCGTTTCATAGCAGTTGTTTTCTTTTCCATAATCAGACAGTTTTAACGGGTTTACGTCTTGTGAACAGAGATACGATAAGCAGCAGAACGACCGCTCCGATTACCGATGTCAGCAGCGTACCTGCCGTGCTCGTGGGAATCCATCCGAACAGCGAAACGAGCCAGCCGCCCAACAGTCCGCCGATGATGCCGACGATCAGGTTGATAACGAGCCCCGAGCCGCCGCCCTTGACAATCAGGTTAGCGATCCATCCGGCCGCCAAACCTATCAATAAATACCATAAGAAATACATAACTCGTCTTAATTTTGGTTACGGGTACGGGTGATGCAAAATCCGTACCCGTATGGCAGTGGGGCGGTCATAGACGAGTTGCGGCGACCGTCATTCGGTCGCCGCAGTCGTATGGGCTCGGATTTTCGAGCCGTATTTTATTGCCGCCGCTTGTCGGGAGCGCTCATCGCCGAGCGGCTTTGCCGACAAATATCAATACTTATATCTCACCCACTTCCAAAGCTCCTTGAAGGTGGCCTTCTTGCCGTACATAAATATGCCCACGCGGTATATCTTCGCGGCGAGCCATACCGTAGCCACGAACGTGGCGTAGAGAATGACGAGCGAGAGGATGATCTCCCACGTCGGGATGCCGCTCGGGATGCGCGCCATCATCACTATGGGCGAGGTGAACGGTATGTACGAGCACCACACCGCTACGGGTGAATTGGGGTCGTTGAGAATGGTCATCATCACGAAAATCGCGAGTATGATGGGCAGCATCACGGGTGTCTGCAACTGCTGTGCATCCTGCACCGAGTCTACGCTCGACCCTATGGCGGCGAACATTGCCGAATAGAGCAGGTATCCGCCTATGGTGAAGAGCAGCAGATAGACGAAAATCGTAGCTATGTAACCGAAGTCTGCGGCGGCGCTTACGGCTGTCAGCATCTCCAGATTGACATCCGCCTGCGCGGTGTCGAGCGTCCCCGCCTGCATAGCCTCGACATCGGCCATAACATCCGACGGGATGAGTGCGGGCATTGCGACGGCACTCGCGCCGCAGATCAGTACGCCCCATATCAGCACCTGCACGGCCGCAACGGATGCGATACCCAGAATTTTGCCCATCATCAACTGGAAAGGCTTTACGGACGATACCATAACCTCCAGCACGCGCGAGTTCTTCTCCTCGATAACGCTCTGCATCACCATAGCCCCGTAGATTATCAGGAACATATAGAGCACCATACCCAGCACGAAGCCTATGGCCGTAGATATCGCCGACGATCGTGCCTGCGTCTCGCCTGTCGCATCTTCGTCGTTGCGGTATGTGGTCATATGCACCGATGTCTCGACCGCTGCGAGTATTTCGGGCAGGTTATGTATGTCGTACGACTTGAGTTTCTCGCGTTCGATAATATCGGCTATCTGCTTCTCGATGCCCTGCTCTATGGTCAGCGACGAGGAGGCGTTGGTGTAGAGACGCACGTCGTTCGGGTTGGTCATAATATCCTCGCCGATGTAGAGGATGCCGAAAATGTCGGTCATTTCGGCACGTGCCGTCTCGACGGATATTTCCGTCGGTTCGAACACCAGCTCGTCGTCGCTTTCGAGCGACGGGGCGATTATCCCGCTGCGGTCTATGACGGCTATCTGTTTGGTTTCTCCCTTCGAAAAGGCCATTATGAGCGTCGGTGCGATCATCAGCGCCACGACCAGTACGGGCATCAGCAGCGTGGTGATGATGAACGACTTCTTGCGTACGCGTTCGTTGAATTCGCGGCCTATGATAATTCCTATCTGTGACATTGTTTCGTTTTTTTTGCGGGTTTTACAAATTGCCGTTCACGGCGCGGATGAATATGTCGTTCATCGAGGGGATTATCTCCTCGAACGAACGCAATTCGACGGTGTCATTGACGGTGGAGATCACGCCGCGAACATCGGCGTCGTTTTCGATGTGTATCTTGAGCGAAGAGTATCCGTGCGTCTCTTCATCTTCGACGGGCATAAGTTCGCATCGGCCGTCGAGAGCCGTCCGCAGCGTCTCCTCGTCGCCGCGATAGGCTATGCGGAAGATGTTGTTGCCGTGACGGCGGCGGATTTCATCGACAGGACCCGAAAGTATGTTGTGCGACTTGTTTATCAGCGTGATATGGTCGCAAATCTCCTCGACGCTCGACATATTGTGCGTCGAGAAAATCACGGTCGCGCCTTTGTCGCGCAGAGCGAGGATCTCGTCTTTCAGCAGGTTTGCATTTATGGGGTCGAAGCCCGAAAACGGTTCGTCGAATATAAGGAGTTCGGGTTCGTGCAGTATGGTAACTATGAACTGCACCTTCTGCGCCATACCTTTCGACAGCTCCTCGACCTTCTTGTTCCACCAGTCCTGAATGCCGAATTTTACGAACCACTGCTTCAGCCGTACGGTCGCCTCGCGACGCGAAAGCCCTTTCAGGCGTGCGAAGAACAGAGCCTGCTCGCCGACCTTCATCTTCTTGTAAAGGCCGCGCTCTTCGGGAAGATAGCCTATGTTGTAGATGTCTGCGGGTGCGATTTCGCGGTCGCCGAAGAACACCTTGCCGCTGTCGGGGGCGGTGATGCGGTTGATTATGCGGATGAGCGTGGTTTTGCCTGCACCGTTGGGACCCAACAACCCGTAAATCGACCCTTTGGGAATTGCAAGCGACACATCGTCGAGGGCCGTGTGTTCGGCGAAGTGCTTCGAAACGTGTTCGACACGTAATAAATCCATATGCGTTCGGTTTGTTGTTTACGCTTGCAAATATATATTTTTATTGCCGAATAACAAATATTTTTTATCGATTTTCAATAAAAAAGTAATTTTTCGGTTCGAAGTGGCCTATTTTCCGTCAAATTTGTAACTTTGTGGGACGGAATGACATAAGAACCTTTTCGGTAAGCCGAACGGGCAAAGCGAAGTTTACTTCGGCTATGCCGCGGCGAGAAAAGGTGCATGAAAATGAACCTTTTCGGTAAGCCGAAAGCAGAGCCGAACTCGCTTGAGCTATGCTGAGACGAGAAAAGGATGAAAAACGGCCGCACCTGTTTGGGACGGCAAAGTAAATCGACAAAAGAACCCCGCGCGATTAGCGCGGGTTCAGATAAACCGCACCGCGAAACTCGAGGAAAAAGGGCGGAGCGAAGATTGAGGAAAAGCGGAGGAGACGTTTTGTTTACAAAACCGCGTATGCGTCCGTAGCCCGAAAGCGAGCGACAGACCC
>JAGBEH010000001.1 GCA_017937125.1 Alistipes sp.
AGCCTCAGTCCGAAACCGTATGGCGTCAGGCGGACAAGTACAACGTTCCCCGTATCGGTTACGTCAATAAGATGGACCGCACGGGTGCCGATTTCCTTGCCGTTTGCTCGCAGATCAAGGAGCACTTCGGTGCAACGGCGCTTCCCGTCGTTCTGCCGATAGGCGCTGAGGACAAGTTCGAGGGTTTGATAGACCTTATATATAATAACGCTATCTATTACTTCGATGACAAGACCGTTCGCGACAACTTCGAATTGCGCGAAATTCCCGAGAATATGAAGGCCGAAGCAGCCGAGTGGCGTGCGAAGCTCATCGAAGAGGTTGCCGCTACGGACGAGGCCCTGATGGAGAAATTCTTCGAGGATCCCGATTCGATCACGCCCGACGAACTCATCGCCGCTATCCGCACCGCAACGATCAATATGTCGTTGGTGCCGATGCTCTGCGGTTCTTCGTTCCACAACAAGGGTGTGCAGAAGTTGCTCGACTACATCATTGCCTTCCTGCCGTCGCCTATGGATGTGCCCGCTGTCGAGGGTGTGAACCCCAAGACCGACGAAGTCGAGGTGCGTCACGCTTCGGAGGACGATCCGTTCTGCGGTTTGGCATTCAAGATCGCTACCGACCCGTTCGTAGGGCGTTTGGCGTTCGTGCGTGTATATTCGGGCAAACTCGATGCAGGTTCCTATGTGCTGAATGCACGCAGCGGCAAGCGCGAGCGCATCAGCCGTATCTATCAGATGCACGCCAACAAGCAGAATCCTATGGAGACCGTCGGCGCGGGCGATATCTGCGCGGCCGTAGGTTTCAAGGAGATTCATACGGGCGATACGCTCTGCGCCGAGAACGCACCTATCGTTCTGGAGCAGATGACGTTCCCCGAGCCGGTTATCGGTTTGGCCGTCGAGCCCAAAACCCAGAAGGACCTCGACAAGCTCGGTATCGCTTTGGCGAAACTGGCCGAGGAGGATCCGACCTTTACGGTTCGTACCGATGAAGAGACCGGCCAGACGATTATCAGCGGTATGGGCGAGTTGCATCTCGACATCATCGTAGACCGTCTGCGTCGCGAGTTCGGTGTCGAAATCAATCAGGGTGCACCTCAGGTCAATTACAAGGAGGCTCTTACCACCACGGTTCAGCATCGTGAGGTATTCAAGAAGCAGACCGGCGGTCGCGGTAAGTTCGCCGATATCATATTCGAGATCGGTCCTGCCGAGGAAGGCAAGATGGGTCTTACCTTTGTCGATGAGGTCAAGGGCGGTAACATCCCCAAGGAGTTCATCCCTGCCGTACAGAAGGGTTTCGAGTCGGCTATGGCCAACGGTGCTCTGGCAGGCTACTCGATCGATTCGATGAAGGTTACGCTCAAGGACGGTTCGTTCCACCCCGTGGACTCCGACCAGCTGTCGTTCGAAATCTGCGCGCGCAACGGTTTCCGTCAGGCCGCACCCAAGGCGGGTTCGGTTATTATGGAGCCTGTTATGTCCGTCGAGGTCGTTACTCCCGAGGAGAATATGGGCGACATCATCGGCGACCTCAACAAGCGCCGCGGCCAGATCCAAGGTATGGAGTCGAAGGGTACCGCACGTGTCGTCAAGGCCAAAGTGCCTCTGTCGGAGATGTTCGGTTATGTAACCGTACTGCGTACCATTTCGTCGGGACGCGCAACTTCCTCTATGGAGTTCTCGCACTTCGAGGAGGTGCCCGCTAACCTCGCTAAGGAGATTATCGAGAAGTCGAGCGGCAAACGTAAAGATTTAGAATAAAAGAAACCGTAATATGAATCAGAAAATTAGAATCAAACTGAAGTCTTTTGATCACAATCTGGTCGATAAATCGGCCGAGAAGATCGTCAAGACTGTGCGCAGCACGGATGCTATGGTAAGCGGTCCGGTACCTCTGCCGACCAGAAAGCAGATTTTCACGGTAAACCGTTCGACCTTCGTGAACAAGAAGGCCCGTGAGCAGTTCCAGCTCTGCACTTTCAAAAGAATTATCGACATTTACTCGTCTACTCCCAAGACGATCGACGCTCTGATGAAGCTCGAATTGCCGTCGGGTGTGGAAGTAGAGATCAAGGTTTGATAATTCGCGGCGACACTATCGTCGGCAACTCCACGAGGGGTTGCGGAACGATATGCGTCGGAACTGAAACAATACGGGCGGTATGTGCGTTGTCCCGCAAACGCGGGACAACCTCCGCCACCGCTCGAACAACCGGTATATAATATATATAGGTATATAAGGATCACTTTTTTATTAACAAACGTAAAGACAAAAATGTCAGGACTAATTGGAAAAAAAATCGGAATGACTTCCGTTTACAGTGCCGAGGGTAAAAACATACCATGCACTGTCATTGAGGCTGGTCCGTGTGTGGTTACGCAAATCAAAACCGTTGAGAAGGATGCTTACGAGGCGGTTCAGATTGCCTATGACGACAAAAGTGAAAAGCACACCAGCAACAGTTTGTTAGGTCACTTCAAGAAAGCCGGCACTACCCCCAAACGCAAGATGGCTGAATTCAAGGGTATGCCCGAAGTGAATTTGGGAGACACGCTTACGGTCGATATGTTCTCGGAAGAGGACTGGGTAGACGTAACGGGGATCTCGAAAGGTAAAGGTTTTCAGGGCGTTGTGAAGCGTCACGGCTTCGGCGGTGTCGGCGGCCAGACTCACGGTCAGCACAACCGTCAGCGTAAGCCGGGTTCGCTGGGCGCATCGTCCTATCCGTCGCGCGTCTTCAAGGGTAAGCGTTTGCCCGGCCAGATGGGTGGCGAGCAGGTTAAGGTTCTTAACCTCAAAGTTTTGAAGGTAATACCCGAGAACAACCTCATTTTGGTGAAGGGTTCGATTCCGGGTGCTAAAGGTGCTTATTTAACCATTGAGAAGTAGTATGGAATTAGCTGTATTGAACACACAGGGAAAAGAGACCGGTCGTAAGGTAGTCCTCAGCGATGCAGTCTTCGGCGTGGAGGCTAATGACCACGCTATTTACCTCGACGTAAAGCAGTATCTTGCCGATCAGCGTCAGGGTACGCACAAGTCGAAGCAACGTAACGAAGTTGCGGGTTCGACTCGCAAGTTAAAGAGACAGAAGGGTACGGGCGGTGCTCGTTGCGGCAGCATCAAGTCGCCTCTGTTCCCGGGCGGCGGTCGCGTATTCGGTCCCGTACCGCGCGATTACAGCTTCAAGCTCAACAAGAAGCTCAAGCAGCTGGCTCGCCGCAGCGCACTTACCTATAAGGCACAGGCAGGCGCGATCACCGTTATCGAAGACGTCAAGCTCGACGCTCCGAAGACGAAGAGCGTAGTCGCTCTGACCGAGGCCTTGAAAGTAGCGGAGAAGAAGGTTCTGCTCGTTCTGCCGGATACGAACGTAAACCTTCAGCTTTCGTGCCGCAACATCCCGTCGGTAAAGCCTATTCTGGCTTGCAACCTCAATACCTATGAGGTTATGAACGCTTCGGCGCTCGTGATGGTCGAGGGTGCGGAAAATGTATTGAATGTAATGTTAGCTTAAAAACGCAAAGAAATGGAAGTAATCATTAAGCCTATTTTGACCGAGAAAATGACGATTCAGGGCGAAAAACTGAACCGCTACGGTTTTATCGTTGACGTTAGAGCTAATAAGCTGCAAATCCGTGATGCCGTGGAGCAGATGTACAACGTCGTTGTCAAGGATGTCAATACGGTGAACTATATGGGCAAACTCAAGAGCCGCTACACGAAGGCGGGTCTGCTCGAAGGTCGCGCCAACAACTACAAGAAGGCGTTCGTTACCTTGAAGGATGGTGATAAGATAGATTTTTACAGTAATATCTAAAAGAGATGGCAGTAAGAAAGTTTAAGCCGGTAACTCCCGGTACGAGACATAAGATCATCGGTACGTTCGATGAAATCACCGCGAACAAACCGGAGAAGTCGTTGCTCAGTCCCAAGAAAAGCACGGGCGGACGTAACAATACGGGTAAGATGACGATCCGCTATATCGGCGGCGGTCACAAACAGATGTATCGTAACGTCGATTTCAAGCGTGCCAAGGACGGCATTGCCGCAACTGTAAAGACTATCGAATACGATCCTAACCGTACGGCGCGCATCGCGCTGGTAGTATATGCCGACGGAGAGAAGAGCTATATCCTTGCTCCGAACGGATTGCAGGTCGGTCAGACAATAATGAGCGGTGCGGGTGTCGCACCGGAAGTAGGTAACACGTTGTACCTGAGCGAAATTCCGCTCGGTACGGTTATCCATAACATAGAACTCTATCCCGGTCAGGGTGCCGCAATGGCGCGTTCGGCCGGATCGTACGCTCAACTTTTGGCACGTGAGGGCAAATTCGCCGTCATCAAGCTGCCTTCGGGAGAGACTCGTATGGTACTCGTAACTTGCCGTGCTACGGTGGGTGTGGTATCGAACATCGACCACAGCCTCGAAAGCGACGGTAAGGCAGGACGCAAACGCTGGCTCGGCCGTCGTCCGCGCAACCGCGGTGTCGTAATGAACCCGGTCGATCACCCGATGGGTGGTGGCGAAGGTCGTGCGTCGGGTGGTCACCCGCGTTCGCGCAAGGGTCTGTTGGCTAAGGGTTACAAGACTCGTAATCCCAAGAAGACGACCTCTAAGTTCATTATTTCAAGAAAGAAAAAATAATTAAACAGAGTACATAATGAGTCGTTCATTAAAAAAAGGACCGTTTATCGACCCCAAACTTGAGGCTAAAGTAGTGGCTCAGGCCGAGGGCAATAAAAAGTCTGTAATCAAGACTTGGTCGCGAGCAAGTATGATTTCGCCTGACTTCGTAGGTCAGACGATAGCTGTCCACAACGGAAATAAGTTCATTCCCGTTTACGTAACAGAGAATATGGTCGGACACAAACTCGGCGAGTTTGCTCCCACCCGCAATTTCCGTGGTCACGCAGGTAACAAGAAAAAATAGTAGAAAATGGGTGCAAGAAAATCAATAAGAGCCGAGAAATTAAAGGCTGAAAAGAAGCAGAAAGCTATCGCTATTATGCGCGATTGCCCTACATCTCCGCGTAAAATGCGTCTGGTGGCCGACATCATTCGCGGCGTAGAGATCAACAAGGCGTTGGGCATCCTTCGCTACTCGAAGAAGGAGGCGTCCATCAGAATGGAGAAGTTGCTCAAGTCGGCTATTGCCAACTGGGAGGCAAAGAACGAGAACGAGCGTCTGGAAGACGTCAAGCTTTGCGTCAAAGAGATTATGGTCGATGGCGGCAGAATGCTGAAGCGTATTCAGGCTGCACCTCAGGGTCGCGCTCACCGTATCCGCAAGCGTTCGAACCACGTGACTATCGTAGTTGATAAAATGGTAACCGCAGAAAACAAGTAACAAATGGGACAGAAAGTAAATCCAATAGCAAACCGTCTCGGTATCATCAAAGGTTGGGACTCCAACTGGTTCGGTGGTAAGGATTTCTCAGAGAAATTGGTAGAAGACGCTAAGATCCGTAAGTACTTGAATGTCCGTTTGGCTAAGGCAAGTATTTCGAAGATTATCATCGAGCGTACGCTCAAACTCGTTACCGTAACCATCTCGACCGCTCGTCCGGGTATCATCATCGGCAAGGGCGGCCAGGAGGTCGATAAACTCAAGGAAGAGTTGAAGAAACTTACTGGCAAGGAGGTTCAGATCAACATCTTCGAGGTCAAGCGTCCCGAAGTGGATGCGATTATCGTCGGTCAGAACATCGCCCGCCAGCTGGAGGGCCGCGTATCGTACCGCCGTGCCATCAAGACCGCTATCGCATCGACGATGCGTATGGGTGCCGAAGGTATCAAGATCCAGATCTCGGGTCGTGTAGGCGGTGCCGAAATGGCTCGCAGCGAGACCATCAAGGAGGGACGTATTCCGTTGCACACTTTCCGTGCCGACGTAGACTACTGCCTGACCGAGGCGCTTACGAAAGTGGGTATTCTCGGCGTCAAGGTATGGATCTGCCACGGAACGGTTTACGGCAAGCGCGACCTGTTCGAAATCGCGGGCGCATCTGCACAGCAGGGCGGCGATCGTCAGCAGGGACGCGGCGGCAAGGGCGCTCCCAAGAAGAGACGTAATAACAACAAGTAAGTCGGACCTTTTAAGCGAAAAGTACAATTATGTTACAGCCAAAAAAGACCAAATTTAGAAGAATGCAGAAGGGTCGTATGAAGGGTTTAGCTCAAAGAGGTAACCAACTTGCATACGGTTCGTTCGGCATCAAGGCTCTGGAGTCCACGTGGATCACGGGCCGCCAGATCGAGGCAGCGCGTCAGGCTATCACGCGTTATATGAAACGTGAAGGACAGATATGGATACGTATCTTCCCCGATAAACCCATCACCAAGAAACCCGCCGAAGTACGTATGGGTAAAGGTAAGGGTAATCCCGAAGGATTCGTAGCGCCCGTAACGCCGGGACGTATTCTCTTCGAGGCCGAAGGAGTGCCTTTGGCAGTGGCTCAGGAGGCATTGCGTCTGGGAGCTCAGAAACTGCCTATTACGACCAAGTTTATTGTAAGACGCGACTTCGAAGAGTCGGCAATCTAATGAAGGAGGATTAAGATTATGAAAAGTGCTGAAATAAAGGATATGTCAATTCAGGATCTGCAGGACCGCATCGAAGCTGAGAAAGCCAAGCTTTCGCAGTTGAAGGTGCAGCACGCGGTATCGCCTATCGAGAATCCTTCGATTATCAAGAAATCCCGCAGAGATATAGCTCGTATGCTGACAATTCTGCGTCAGAAGAACCCTAAATGTTAATTGCGATTATGGAAAGAAATCTTAGAAAAGAGCGTATTGGGGTCGTTGTCAGCAACAAGATGGAGAAGACCATTGTGGTTGCAGTAGCGCGTAAGGTAAAGCACCCGATTTACGGTAAATTCGTAAACAAGACCACGAAGTTCGTGGCCGAGTGCCTCGACGAGACCTGCAAGGAAGGTGATACTGTACGCATTATGGAGACACGCCCGTTGAGCAAAACGAAGCGTTGGAGATTAGTACAAATCATTGAAAGAGCTAAGTAGTTATGATACAACAAGAAAGTAGACTCGTAGTGGCCGATAACAGCGGTGCGAAGGAGGTTCTTTGCATCCGTGTGCTCGGCGGTACGAAACGCCGCTACGCATCCATCGGCGATAAAATAGTGGTGGCCGTAAAGAGCGCAAGCCCCTCGGGCGATGTCAAGAAGGGTGCCGTGTCGAAAGCGGTCGTGGTTAGAACAACTAAGGAGATCAGACGTGCGAACGGCTCTTATATTCGTTTCGACGACAATGCCGTAGTGCTTCTCAACAATCAGGGTGAAATGCGCGGTACTCGTATCTTCGGTCCCGTTGCGCGTGAGTTGCGTGACCATTATATGAAGATTATCTCCCTTGCACCTGAAGTATTGTAATATTAAAAAACAGATTACGAATATGTCAGTCAAATTACATATCAAAAAAGGGGATACGGTTTATGTCAATGCCGGTGACAGCAAAGGCCAGCAGGGTAAGGTCCTGAAGGTCGATGCGGCTAAGCAGCGTGCCATCGTCGAGGGCGTGAACATCTGCAAGAAGGCTACCAAGCCCAATGCTAAAAATCCTCAGGGCGGTATCGTCGAGCAGGAGGCCCCGATACACGTCTCTAATCTGCAGGTTATCGATCCGAAGAGCGGCAAGCCGACGAAAGTGGGTCGCAAACTCAATGCAGACGGTAAATTAGTTCGTTACGCTAAAAAGTCAGGGGAGGAGATCAAATAATGGCATACGTACCTACACTCAAGACACAGTATAAGGAGCAGATTATTCCCGCCCTTATGAAAGAGTTCGGCTACTCCAGCATTATGCAGTGCCCGAAACTCGAGAAGATAGTTATCAATCAGGGTATGGGTCAGGCCGTTGCCGATAAGAAACTTATCGACGTGGCTCAGGAGGAACTCACGATGATTACGGGTCAGAAGGCCGTTCAGACGAAGTCCCGCAAGGATATCTCGAACTTCAAACTCCGTAAGGGTATGCCTATCGGCGTGCGCGTTACGCTTCGTGCGAACCGTATGTACGAGTTTCTGGAGCGTCTGATCGCCGTGGCTCTGCCCCGCATCCGCGACTTCAAGGGTATCAACGAGAAGTTCGACGGTCAGGGCAACTACACTCTCGGCGTCACCGAGCAGATTATCTTCCCCGAAATCGACATCGACAAGATCACGAAGATCTTCGGTATGGAGATAACTTTCGTAACTTCGGCCAAGACCGACGAGGAGGCTTATGCGCTTCTGAGCAACTTCGGTCTGCCTTTCAAAAACGCTAAAAAGAACCAATAAGTATGGCAAAAGAGTCAATGAAGGCACGCGAGGTCAAGCGTGCGAAACTCGCAAAACGTTATGCTCACAAGCGCGAGGAGATTGCCGCAAAGGTTAAGAGCGGCGAGATGGATCACGAGGAGGCGTGGATAGCTCTCTCGAAACTGCCCCGCAACTCCAATCCCATTCGCCAGCATAACCGTTGTATGCTTACGGGTCGTCCCAAGGGATATATCCGCCAGTTCGGTATCAGCCGTATCCAATTCCGTGAGATGGCATCGAACGGTCTTATCCCGGGCGTTACGAAGGCAAGCTGGTAATTCCCGCAGCCGAACGACCCCTCCGCCAAGTCGGCAGGGGTTCGGCTTTGCGAATTGTAAATATGTGAGTATCAATACTCTGGCGAACGCCGGCGATATGCCGGCATTTGTCGGATATTGACCGTCGGCGGTCCGTCGTGCAATGCTTTCCGAAGGTTTGCAGGCGAGACGGATTTCGGACGCCGAAGGCGGAAAGCGTAAAAAGATTTGAAAAACAGCCGATAAGATTAGGTCGGTTGAGATAAAATACGTATCTTTGTGCGCTTTGCGCCGATTGTGTGCGGTGCGACGGGCGTAACGGGCGTTTGCCGTTATGCGAAAACCGCGCCGAGACATAGCGGAAAACTAATTTTTAACTTTTAATTCATTACAGTTATGACAGATCCAATCGCGGATTTTTTAACGAGAATTAGAAACGCGGTGAAAGCCAACCACAAGGTGGTTGAAGCTCCCGGCTCAAAAATTAAGCGGGAAATCACCAAAATTCTCTATGAGCAGGGTTATATCCTTGCTTACAAGTTCGATAATGATGAGAAGGGACATCCGACCATCAAAATCGCCCTCAAATGGGATGCTGCTACCAAGCAGAACGCTATCAAGGACTTGAAGCGCGTGAGCCGTCCCGGTCTTCGTCAGTATGCTTCGGTGGCCGATATGCCCCGCGTGCTGAACGGTTTGGGCATCGCCGTCCTTTCGACCTCCAAAGGCATTATGACCGACGCTAAAGCTCGTCAGGAGAATGTCGGCGGTGAAGTATTGTGCTATATCTATTAATGTTAAAACTAAAACGAAATGTCAAGAATTGGTAAATTACCTGTAAACTTGCCCGCAGGAGTAACCGTAACGGTCGCTCCCGACAACACGGTAAGCGTGAAAGGACCACTTGGGACACTGAATCAGAAAGTAGATTCGGATATCAAAGTTGAGGTTGGAACACATAAGGAGAAGGACTCCGACAAGGAGGTGCCTGCCGTATTCGTTACCCGTCCGACCAACCAGCCGCGCCACCGTTCGTTGCACGGATTGTACCGCGCGCTGATCCACAATATGGTCGTCGGCGTATCGCAGGGCTATGAAATCAAACAGGAGCTCGTCGGCGTAGGTTTCAAGGCCGAAGTCAAGGGCAGCGTATTGGAGATGAGTCTCGGCTATTCGCACGATACGTATCTGAAGCTTCCTCCCGAGGTTACGGCAACTGCCGTTACCGAGAAGAAGGGCAATCCGATCGTAACGCTCAAGAGCATCGACAAACAACTGGTCGGCCAGGTTGCCGCCAAACTTCGCTCCCTGCGCAAGCCCGAACCGTACAAGGGCAAGGGTATCAAGTTCGTAGGCGAACAGATCCGTCGTAAGGCAGGTAAGTCTGCAAATGCTAAATAGTAAAACACAAGTCAAGTTATGTCATTGAATAAGATAGAAAGAAGAGAGAGGATCAAGATGCGTATCCGCAAAATCGTGAGCGGTACTGCCGAGCGTCCCCGTATGACTGTATTCCGTAGCAACAAGCAGATCTACGTGCAGTTTATAGATGACCTTGCAGGCGTTACTTTAGCAACAGCATCTTCTTTGGACAAGGAGGTTGTGGCAGAGGCTGCCGGCAAGAATAAGAGTGAAGTTGCGGTATTGGTAGGCAAACTGGCAGCCAAGAACGCAACGGAAAAGGGTATTTCGGCCGTCGCATTCGACCGTAACGGCTACCTTTACCACGGAAGAGTTAAAATGTTGGCTGATGCCGCACGTGAAGGCGGTCTTAAATTCTAAGCGATATGTCAAATACTAACATAAAGAAAGTGCGTACAAGCGACCTCGAACTCAAGGACAGACTGGTTAGCATCCAGCGCGTTACCAAGGTAACGAAGGGAGGTCGTACATTCAGCTTCTCGGCTATTGTCGTAGTCGGTAACGAGAACGGTGTCGTGGGCTACGGTCTGGGCAAGGCTTCGGAGGTTACGTCGGCTATCGCCAAAGGCGTCGAGGATGCGAAGAAGAACCTCGTGAAGATCCCCGTGATCAACGGGACCATCCCCCACAAGCAGGAGATGCGCTTCGGCGGTTCGCTCGTAATGATCCGTCCGGCAGCTCCCGGTACGGGTATCATCGCCGGCGGTGCAATGCGTGCCGTGCTGGAGTCCGTGGGCGTGAAGAACGTGCTCGCAAAGAGCAAGGGTTCGTCCAACCCCCACAACCTCGTGAAGGCTACTATCGGTGCACTGTGCGAACTGCGCGATGCACGCAGCGTGGCCCAGTTACGCGGCATCTCGCTCAATCAGGTGTTTAACGGTTAATTTTCGAAAGACTGATATGGCAACATTGAAAATTACACAGGTCAGAAGTCGCATAGGTGCTACGGCACAGCAGCGCAAGAACCTCGATGCTCTGGGTTTGAAGAAAATCGGCCGCAGCGTGGAGCATACCGATTCCGTTATTATTAAAGGTATGCTGGAGCGCGTGAAGCACCTCGTGAAGGTAGAGGAGGTTGCAGCAGCCAAAGCCGCAGCTCCCAAAGCCGAAGAGGCGGCCGTGAAACCGGCAGCGAAGAAGGCAGCCGCACCCAAGGCGGCAAAACCGGCAGCGGCTGCAAAGAAAGTAAGTAAAACAACAAAGAAAGAGGAAGAATAACGATGGAACTCAATAATCTCAAACCCGCTAAGGGTTCAACGCACCACGACAAACGTATCGGTCGCGGAGCAGGTTCGGGACACGGCGGTTACGCAACCCGCGGTAGCAAGGGTGCGCAGTCGCGTTCGGGTTACTCTCGCAAATTAGGTTTCGAAGGCGGCCAGATGCCGTTGCAGCGTCGTCTGCCCAAGTTCGGTTTTACCAATATCAAGAGAGTAGAGTTCAAGCCCATCAATCTTTCGACGCTCGAAGAACTCGCTTCCAAGAAGGGACTTGCAGAGGTTAATGTAGAGACGCTCGTGGCTTCGGGTTTCATCTCGTCGAACGACAAGGTGAAGATTCTGGGTAACGGCGCACTTACGAAAGCCCTGAAAGTTACGGCCCACGCATTCTCGAAGAGTGCCGAGGCTGCTATTACGGCTGCGGGCGGTAGCGTTGAAAAATTGTAAGAACCTGAATAAACCTTGAATTATGAAAAGTTATCTTATAGTTGGCGTAGTCTTTCTGGTGATCATCGCCTTTTTGGCCGCCAACAAGAAACTTCGTGAAACTCTCAAGAACATATACAAGATCGAGGAGCTGCGTAAACGTGTTATCTACACGTTGCTCCTCCTGCTTGTTTATCGCTTGGGATGTTTTGTGGTGATACCGGGTATCAACCCCAACCTTCTGGGCGAGGGGTCTGCATTGGCGAGCCAGATGGACAACAACAGCCTTCTCGGCCTGTTGAACGTATTCTCGGGCGGTGCATTTGCCAATGCCGCGATTTTCGCACTCGGTGTTATGCCGTATATCACGGCCTCGATCATCATCCAGCTGCTGGGTATTATGATACCCTATTTCCAGAAGATGCAGAAAGAGGGCGAGAGCGGCCGCCGCAAAATGAACCAGTGGACACGTTTCCTGACCATCGGCGTGCTGATGCTTCAGGGTCCGACTTACGTGGCCAACCTCTATCATCAGGTACCGCAGGCGTTCGTGTACGGTAACACGTTCCTGTTCGCGGTCTATGCAACCGTAATACTTATCGCCGGCACGATGTTCATCATGTGGCTCGGCGAGAAGATCACCGACAAGGGTATCGGCAACGGTGTGTCGCTTATCATTATGATAGGTATCGTTGCCCGTCTGCCGCACGCGCTGCTGGCCGAGGTCAATGCCCGTTTCAATACTTCGAACGGATCGTTGATTATGATAATCCTCGAGTTGGTGCTGTTGTTCCTGGTGTTTATGGCTACAATCGCAGTCGTTCAGGCTGTCCGCAAGGTTCCCGTGCAGTACGCGAAGCGTATCGTAGGCAATAAACAGTACGGCGGCGTGCGCCAGTACATTCCTCTCAAGATGAATGCGGCCAACGTGATGCCTATCATCTTCGCTCAGGCGCTGATGTTTATTCCTATGCTGTTCACGAACGTCGCTCCCGGCTTTGCCGGCGCGTTTGCGAATATGACCGGTTTCTGGTACAACTTTACGCTTGCGGTGTTGGTAATCGTATTTACGTATTTCTATACGGCGATTATCATCAATCCCCAAATGATGGCGGACGATATGAAGCGCAACGGCGGTTTCATACCGGGTGTCAAGCCCGGTAAGGCTACCGTTTCATATATCGACGGCATTATGACGAGAATTACGCTCCCCGGTTCGATCTTCCTCGCCGTTGTGGCTATCCTGCCCGCACTGGCAATGAAGTTTCTGAACATCCAGCAGGCATTCGCCTACTTCTACGGAGGTACGTCGCTGCTGATTATGGTGGGTGTCGTTCTCGATACTCTGAAGCAGATAGAAAGCCACCTTTTGATGCGTCACTACGACGGTCTGATGAAGACGGGACGCATTCAGGGGCGCTACTAACGGTTTGGAACGAGAGTTAATTGTTATAGATGATATACTTAAAAACCGATGAAGAGATAGAGTTGCTCCGCGAGAATAATATTCTCGTGAGCGAAACTCTGGCCGAGGTGGGTCGCCACCTTGTGCCCGGCATCACTACGCGGGAATTGGATAAGATCGCCGAAGATTTCATCCGTTCTCACGGAGCGACTCCTCCCTGCCTCGGTTACGAGGGCTATCCTGCCGCGACCTGCATTTCGGTCAATGAGCAGGTGGTTCACGGTATTCCGTCGGATTACGTTATCAAAGAGGGCGACATCGTGTCGGTCGATTTGTGTACGCTTATGAAGGGGTTTGTTGGCGATTCGGCATATACGTTTGCCGTGGGCGAGGTCAGCGATGAGGTTAAGCGACTTCTGGAAGTCACCAAAGAAGCTCTTTACAAGGGTACTGCACAGGCAAGGGCGGGGAATCGCATAGGCGATATTTCCGCAGCGGTGCAAGAGTACGCCGAAAGTTTCGGTTACGGCGTAGTGCGCGAACTGGAAGGACACGGATTGGGTCGGAAAATGCACGAAGATCCGGGTGTCCCGAATTACGGCGCACGAGGCAGAGGTCCGCTCCTGAAGGAGGGAATGGTCATCTGCATAGAACCGATGATAACTATGGGAAACAAGGCGGTGGTGTTCGAACGCGACGGATGGACTGTCCGTACGCGCGACAGAAAGCCTGCGGCTCATTTCGAGTTCGCGGTCGCTATCCGTAAAAACGGTCCCGATGTGCTGACGGATTTCAGTATAATCGAAAACGCGCTTAATAACTAAAACTCTATGGCAAAACAAGCTGCTATCGAAATGGACGGAACGATAATCGAAGCGTTGTCGAATGCGATGTTTCGTGTCGAGCTCGACAACGGCCACGTTATCACCGCCCATATCTCCGGCAAGATGAGAATGCACTATATCAAGATTCTTCCCGGCGATAAAGTTAAAGTGGAGATGACCCCCTACGATTTGAGTAAGGGTCGTATATCCTTCAGGTACAAATAATAACAGATTGCTTGAATTATGAAAGTAAAAGCATCAATCAAAAAAAGAAGCGAGGATTGCAAGATTGTGAAACGCAAGGGCAAACTCTACGTTATCTGCAAGAAGAATCCTAAGTTCAAAATGCGCCAAGGGTAAATATTAAACGATTGAATTAAAGAAACAGAAAATTTATGGCACGTATAGTCGGTGTAGATTTACCAAAAAATAAAAGAGGCGAGATAGGTCTGACCTATATTTACGGCATAGGCCGCAGTACGGCACAGCAGATTCTCGACAAGTGTGGCATTAGCTACGACGTGAAGGTTCAGGATTGGAGCGACGATCAGGTCGGCGCAATCCGTTCGGCAATCGCCGAAATGGGAATCAAGGTCGAGGGCGAGTGCCGTTCGATGGTCCAACTCAATATCAAACGACTGATGGATATCGGTTGCTATCGCGGCATCCGTCATCGTCTGGGTCTTCCGGTTCGCGGTCAGAGCACCAAAAACAATGCCCGTACGCGTAAGGGACGCAAGAAGACTGTCGCTAACAAGAAAAAGGCAACTAAGTAATCATTAGAGAGTTATGGCAAAGAAAACAGGAACAGTCAAGAAAAAGGTTGTTAAGGTCGGTGCCGTTGGTATGGCATATGTACACTCGACGTTTAACAACGTTATCATCTCCATCACCAACGAAGTGGGCGAGGTAATCAGCTGGTCGTCGGCAGGTAAGATGGGATTCCGCGGTTCGAAGAAGAATACTCCCTATGCAGCTCAGACGGCGGCGGCCGATTGTGCGAAGGTTGCTTACGATATGGGATTGCGCAAAGTTAAGGTTTACGTCAAGGGTCCCGGTCAGGGTCGCGAGTCCGCAGTACGTACCATTCACGGTGCGGGTATCGAGGTTATGGAGATCATTGACGTTACTCCGCTGCCTCACAACGGCTGCCGCGCTCCCAACCGTCGTCGTGTTTAATCGAACGCGGTTCGGACAAACTTGATTTTGACGAAATTATTAAAAAGTTAATTACAATGGCAAGATATATAGGACCTAAAACAAAAATCGCCAGAAGATTCGGCGAGGCAATTTACGGTGCGGACAAATCTCTCGAAAAGAGAAACGTTCCCCCCGGACAGCACGGTCTTGCGCGCAAGCGTAAAAAAGTATCGGAGTACGGAGTTCAGTTGGCCGAGAAACAGAAGGCCAAATATACCTACGGCGTGTTGGAGAAGCAATTCGCACGTACTTACGAGCAGGCAGCCCGTATGGGCGGTATTACGGGTGAAAACCTGTTGAAGCTGCTTGAGTGCCGTCTCGACAACGTGGTATATCGTTTGGGTATGGCTCCTACGCGTGCCGCAGCACGCCAGTTGGTTTCTCATCGTCACATCTGCGTGAACGGCGAAGTAGTCAATATTCCGTCGTATGCGCTCAAGAGCGGCGACGTGGTATCGGTTCGCGAAAAGTCCAAGAGCCTCGAGGTCATCACCGATTCGCTCGCAGGCGCATCGAAGAGCCGTTACTCGTGGCTCGAGTGGGACAGCGCTTCGAAAAGCGGCAAGTTCCTTCAGAAGCCCGAGCGCGAGGAGATACCCGAGAACATCAAGGAGCAGCTCATCGTCGAGTTGTACTCCAAGTAGTAATCAATAATACTAATTATAAATTATGGCAATATTAGCATTCCAAAGACCTGAGAAGGTCATTATGCTTGAGTCGAGTTCGTCGTTCGGAAAGTTCGAATTCCGCCCGTTGGAGCCCGGCTTCGGTATGACGATAGGTAACGCGTTGCGCCGTATATTGCTCTCGTCGCTGGAGGGTTATGCGATTACGACGGTAAAGGTTGCCGGTGTTGACCACGAGTTTGCCGCTATCCCCGGTGTGAAAGAGGGTATGATTGACATCATCCTTCAGCTCAAGCAGATACGCTTCGTTCGCACTGTCGATAATCAGGATGTCGAGAAGGTGTCGATCAATGTAGCGGGAGTTACGGAACTTACCGCCGGTTACATCTCGAACTTCCTCTCGTTCTTCAAGGTCCTGAACCCCGATCTGGTTATATGCCATTTGGCTCCGGGAACGAAGATGCAGATGACCATAACCATCGGCAAGGGTCGCGGATATGTGCCTTCGGAAGAGAATACTCCGACCGACTGCGAGTTCGGAACTCTCCCCATCGACTCGATACATACGCCAATTAAGAACGTCAAGTATTCGATCGAAAACTACCGTGTCGAGCAGAAGACCGACTACGAGAAGTTGAATATCGAAATCACTACCGACGGATCTATCCATCCGAAAGATGCATTGAAGGAGGCTGCAAAGATCCTCATCCAGCATTTTATGCTCTTCTCGGACGAAAAGATCACCTTTAATATGGAAGATGCGGGCGGTGCCGAGGAGTTCGACGAGGATGTTCTCCATATGCGCCAACTGTTGAAGACGAAGCTGTCGGATCAGGATCTGAGCGTCCGTGCGCTCAACTGCCTGAAGGCTGCCGATGTCGATACGGTGGGCGATCTGGTGCGCCTCAATCGCAACGATCTCCTTAAGTTCCGTAATTTCGGTAAGAAATCGCTTACGGAGCTCGATGAGTTGCTTGCTTCGCTCAATCTTAAGTTCGGATTGGACGTATCTATCTACAAACTTGATAAAGATTAATTATGAGACACAATAAGAATTTCAATCACCTTGGCAGACAAGCGGGTCATCGTAAGGCAATGTTGTCGAATATGGCGTCGTCGCTTATCCTGCACAAGCGTATCGAGACAACAGTCGCAAAGGCAAAGGCGGTTAAGCAGTTCGTAGAGCCGCTGGTAACCCGCTCGAAGGAGGATACGACTCATTCGCGTCGTGTGGTCTTCTCTTATCTGAAGCAGAAAGAGGCCGTTACGGAGTTGTTCCGTACGATCGCTCCGAAGATCGCGAATCGTCCGGGCGGTTATACCCGTATCCTGAAGACGGGCTTCCGTCTGGGTGACGGTGCGGATATGTGCATCATCGAGTTCGTCGATTTCAACGAGACTTATACGTTCGGCGTACAGCCCGCGGCCGCTTCGGAGGCAAAACCCAAGACGCGCCGTTCGCGCAAGAGCGCAGCCAAAAACACCGATGCTGTAGAGGATGCCGCCGTGGTGGAGGAGAAGAAGGCTCCCGCCAAAAAAGCGGCTCCCAAGGCGAAACCCGTAGCGCAGAAGGCTGCGAAGAACACGGGTGCTAAGGTGGCTAACGTCAAGACCAATGTCGGCAAGAAGATGTAATGATTGCCGCTTAAGCGAATAAAGGAGTGCTCTGCTGATGCAGGGCACTCTTTTATTGTATTTTGGATTTCGGCGCGGATGCTCCTGCTCGGCAAAATAGCTGGCGGGTTTGCTTTCTCATCCTGTCTTCGGCTCGCCTCGAATATTTCCGTTCGGCAGACTCGAATAAATTTGGCATTGCCTTCTACTTTTCGTATCTTTACCTACGCAACCTAAACTTATCCGTTATGAAAAAACTTATTGCTCTGGCACTCTTTGCGTTCGGATGCGCTACGGTAGTCCCGACGGTCGCTGCCGACCGCAGATTCCCGCTGTCGTCGCCTGACGGCACCATAAATGTAGACATCCGTGTCGGCGAAGATATATCGTTCGCGGTGAAGCTCGACGGCCGTCCTGTCGTCGAGCGCGTAGATCTGTCCGTGGCATTGCGCGACCGCGTGCTCGGCAAATCCCCCGTTTTCAAGGGCAAACGCAGCGGTGCCGTCGATGAGGTGCTGCGTCCGCATATACCTATGAAGTTTTCCGAAATCGACCGGCGTTATAATTATTTGACGCTCGATTTCGCCGACGGCTATTCCGTCGAATTCCGCGCTTTCGATACGGGCGTCGCCTACAGATTCGTTACGGAATTGGATGGAAAGATAGATATCCTCGATGAAGAGTTTGCCGCGAAATTCGCTCCGTCGTCTATGGTGCATATCCAACCGATGTCGGGCGGGTTCCGTTCGTCGTGCGAGGAGCCTTACGAGCATTTGCGTCTCGGCGATTGGTCGCCGCTCGATAAAATGTCTACGCTGCCTCTGTTGGTGGAGTCCGACGGGGCGTGGGTGTTGATCAGCGAAAGCGGCCTGCTCGACTATGCGGGTATGCAGCTCAAGGGCGACGGCAACGGTGGCGTGCGCTCGATTTTCGCGCATTATCCGCTCGAAACACGGCCTTATGTTCGTCGCAGCGACCGACGTCTCGATATCGTCCGTTCTGCCGACTACATAGTCCGTACCGATGGTACGCGCCTGTTCCCGTGGCGTTATTTCGCCGTTTCGCGGGATCTGGGAGGCATAGCGCTCAATACGCTCACGACACAGCTCGCACCGGAGTCCGCCGTCGAGGATCTGTCGTGGGTGCGTCCCGGCCAGGTCGTCTGGGAGTGGTGGAACGGCGCCGTGGTTTATGGTCCCGATGTGGATTTCGTCTCGGGACAGAACACGGCGACATATAAATATTACATCGATTTCGCCGCTGAGCACGGCATCCCTTACCTGTTGCTCGACGAGGGGTGGGCTGCCGATACGCGCAATCCGTTCGAAGCGTCGTCGCGCGTGGATATTCCCGAGTTGGTCAAATATGGTAAGGAGCGTGGCGTAGGGCTGTTCCTGTGGCTTTCGTGGCTGACGGTGGAAGAGAATTTCGACCTCTTCCGTACATTCGCCGACTGGGGCGTGAAGGGTGTGAAAATCGACTTTATGGACCGCTCCGACCAGTGGATGGTGAATTTCTACGAGCGGGTGGCATCGGCAGCTGCCGCGAACCGCCTGCTGGTGGCATTTCACGGGGCATACAAACCCTCGGGTCTGGAGGGTAAATATCCTAACGTGCTGGCTTACGAGGGGGTGCGCGGTATGGAGTTTATGGATCGCTGCCTGCCGTCGAACTCGATATGGTTGCCGTTTATGCGCAATGCCGTCGGACCTATGGACTATACGCCGGGGGCTATGGTGTCGATGCAGCCCGAGGTCTATGCCTCGAAGCGTCCGAATGCGGCGAGCATAGGCACGCGTGCGTACCAGATGGCGCTCTACACGCTTTTCGAAACGGGATTCCAGATGTTGGCCGACAATCCGTCTATTTATAAACGGGAAGCGGAGTGTACCGATTTCATATCGCGTGTGCCGGTGACGTGGGACGAGACGAGAGTGCTGGCTGCGGATGCCGGTCGTTGCGTGGCGGTCGCCAAACGCAAGGGTACGACGTGGTTCGTCGCCGCGGTAAACGGGGACAACCGCACCGACTGGCGCAAACTGGAACTGACGTTCGATTTTCTCGACAAGGACGCGACGTATGACGTAACGTCGGTCGCCGACGGAATAAATGCCCCGCAGCAGGCTATGGACTATCGCATTGTGCGCGATCGGGCGTCGTACGGCGATAAACGCACGCTGCGTCTGGCACGCAACGGCGGCTGGACGGCGCGTTTCGAACGCCGATAAGATGCGTTGCATCTATTTACGGGGATGTCAAAACGACCCCCGCAGTGTTTTCGGTTAAAACGGTATGATTATGAAACTATGGCGTATGCTGTTGCCGATTGCGGCGGTTGCCGTGTCGTGCATATCTTTCGTCGGCTATGCGGCCGATTGCGTGGAATACGACATACCCGTCGGGGATGTCGGACAGACGGACGATGCCGTCGGACCTGTCCCGTTCAACGGGCTTGTCGTCGATGCCGACGGTAACGGGATAAAGGTGCGCGTGGAGGTATGCGGCCGCAGAAAAGTCACGGTGGCCGACAAAATGGGACGTTTCGGTCTGACGGACATTAAGGATACCGACACGTTGATACTTTCCTATAAAGGCAACAGACTTACGGTGCCTGTCGGCGGACGGAAAAGTCTGAAAGTCCTGTGGATGGACGGGTTGAACTATACCGCTTCGCAGTCCGACGAACTCGTCGATCTCGGATTTGCCTATGTCAAGCGTCGTGAGCATACCGACAGTGCTTCCGGAATATCGGGGGATGAATTGCGCAAGTTAGGAACTTCGAGCCTGCGCGATGCGTTGCTGTCGCGTGTGCCGGGGCTTATGATGATCGACGGTGAGATTTGCATACGCGGCATAAATTCCGTCGAGTTGAAAAAGTCCGCATTGGTGCTTTGCGACGGCCACGAAACCAACATCAATTCGATAGATATAAATCAGGTCGAATCCGTCGAGGTGCTTAAAGGCTCGAATATGTACGGGTTTCGCGGCGCGAACGGAGTGATTCTCGTTAAACTGAAATCGCGAAACTGATTCTTCGGCCGTATTTCATACGGCAAGAATGCCGCGTACCGTGTACGGGCGGATTGCCGTTGCTGTCCTACCATACGTACGTAGTATCGCATCGGCATCGGGAGCGGTGTGCCGTATGCCGTATGCCGTATGCTCTGTGGCGCCCCGTTATGCTTCCACCGCCTTTTCGCTGTGTGCCCGAACCAGCAATTCGCCCAAAACGCCTATGTTCTCGACGATGAGGTCGGGTTGGCGCGGCGCCGCATCGGCCACTTCGAGCGTAGTCTCGCCCGAGAGGACGAGTACACCGAACGCATCGGCATTATGCGCCATCTCGATATCCGTATAGATGCGGTCTCCGACCATAGCTATCTGGTCCGATTGCAGCCCGTAGCGGTTCACTATGCCCGCAAGCATATTGGGGTCGGGCTTGCCGAGCGTGATATCGGGTTTGCGCCCCGTCGCGTGCTCCAAGCAGGCGCATATCGATCCGCAGTCCACCAGTACGACGGGCAGGTCCGTCGGACATACGCGGTCGGGATTCGTGGCGATGTAAGGTATACCCTGCGAAATCCACCAGGCCGCGCGGCATAAGCGTTTGTATTCGAGCGTCATATCGAATGCCGCCACTATGACGTCGGGAACGTCGGCCGCATCGTCGGCCGTCGAGATGAAGCCCGCCTTCTCGAACTCCGAAATCATACTCGGCGTGCCGAGCAGAAAGAGACGCTTCGCGGTGGGGTAATGCGTCTTTATGTAGTCTATCGTAGCGAGAGCCGTCGTGTACATCTCCTCCTCGGTTGCTTCGATGCCCATATGCGCGAGTTTGCCGAGATAGTCGTCGATGCATTTCGAAGGGTTGTTCGTGAGGAACGAATAGCTTATTCCCTGCTCGGCGAGCCCTGCGAGAAACGGTTTGGTGAACGGGAACAAGGACATTCCCATATATATCGTGCCGTCCATATCGAGCGCTACGTGGCGCAATTTCCGCAGACGGCTCATAAGTTCCTCATACGGATATATCGAACGGTATTTGTCGAATTCTGCCATATTATTTTCCTGTTTTGTATGTGTGGAGCGTCTTTCCTTCGACGTCCGTAATTCTGATGTCGATGCCGTCGGCCGTCACCGTCGCATCGAGCCTGCATCTGTTCGGGTTGCAGAGCACGGGGAATGTCCGTCCCTCGGTGCCTGCGGGTTGCAGACGATAGCGGTGTATGTGCCCCGAGAGCATAAGGTCTATTCCCGCCCCGTTGAGCAGGGGAACGAATTTCTGCGAGATCTCTACACTGCCGTGCCAGCCCTTGAGCGAGGGCGGAACGTGGCATATGGCTATTTTTATAGGTGCCGTACGGCAGTCGTCGCTCTCGACGGTGCGTTTCAGCCACTCGGCCTCTTCTGTGCGGTAGGCGTCGTATTGCGCCAATCCCGAGTATTCGATGTCGTCGTCGGGCTTATCCTCGCCGCCGTCCAGAACAATGAAGAATACGGGGCCTTGACGGAACGAATAGTAAGGCACTCCTTCGGGTGCGGGGAAGTATTCGGGAAACTCGGCGGCGCAATTGCCTCTGAGTTCGTGGTTGCCGCGGGCTACGTATAACGGCGTGTCGGTCGCGAACAGCTCCGATGCCGATGACATATAGTGGCGGAAAATATGTTGTCGGTCGGGTATGCTCGAGGTCATATCGCCGTTGAAGCAGACGAAATCGTATCCGGCCGTGCGGGCATCCTTGAACAGCGCGCGCAGTTCCGTGTCGTGTTCGTGCATATCGTTGGCCATAGCGAAACGTACGGTGTCTTTGTTGCGGTCGAGCGTCGTCACACTATATGGACGGTGCCTGAATACATCGCTGCCGCGCGGGGACGTGTAGCGCAGCCGGTTCTTTTTCTCGACACCGGCGACCCCTTGGTACAGAATGCGGTAACGGTATGTCGTCGCAGGCTCCAGACCCGTTACGCGCACCGCGTGCAGTTTGCCTACGTTGCGTATCCCGAGATGCGTCTGGTAATATTTGGGGCGCGAACAGGAATAGAAATGCGTCCCGTCGTCGGGAGCTATCTCCACCCACGCCACGGCATCGGCGTCCGTGGCCCAGACTACGGTGAATTCCGTTTCGCCTACGGCTTGCAGGTAGGGACCTCCGGCCATCCCGATTTTCGGTTCGTCGGCTGCCGATACCGCGAAGACGGTCAGCAGGGCAGCGGCTAATGATAACAGTCTCTTCATCGAAATAGATTTTACAAAATGTAAAAATAATCAGAAATTTCCGTTATTCCAAATTTTATTATGCGAATGGATTCGCAACAGTTGCTAATTCGAAACAAATATGTTAAATTTGCACATAAAAGGAAACGAAAACCAAACTTTTGTATATCTTATGAACTTTTTGAACTTCGTATTCGCGGTTTCGGCGTGTGCCGCAGCCGTTTCGTGCAGCGGCGGGGAGAAGCCGTTGCATACAGTCGGCTGCGACGATTATGCCGATATGGAGAGGTATTTCCGTTACGAGGAGGGTTGCGGAATGATAATCAGCGGACACCGCGGCGGAATGGCGGACGGTTATCCCGAGAACTGTATCGAGTCGTTCGAGAATACGTTGCGGCATATGCCCTCCTTCTTCGAGATAGACCCGCGTATGACCAAGGACAGCGTTATGGTGCTGATGCACGACAGCACCCTCGAACGTACCACTACGGGCGAGGGGCGCGTGCGCGACTATACGTGGGAGGAGTTGCAGCAGTTCAACCTGATAGACCGCAAGGGCAATATCACGCCTTATAAAATTCCCAAGGTCGAGGATGTAATCCTCTGGAGCAAAGGCAAGACCGTTCTCAATTTCGATACCAAGGACGTTACGCGCGACGTGCTTATCCCGTTGGTGAACAGGTGCGGGGCGCGGAATGTAATCTATACGGTGCATAATCCTCAGGCGGCACTCGATTGTCTGGCGCTCGATCCGGACGCGCATTTTTCCGTGTGGGTCAAGGATATGGAGCAGTTCCGCGCATACGAGGCGGCGGGACTGGACTGGTCGAAGGTGATGGTGGCATATGTGGTATCGAATACGATGAAGGAGGAGTGCCGCGACTTGTACGATGCGCTGCATTCGGTCGGCGTCCGTTGTATGACTTCGGTCGCGCCGTTTCAGGACAAGATGCCCAATCGCGAACTGCGTATCGCACGTTATCGCAAGGAGGTCGGGAAGCATCCCGACATTATCGAGACCGACTATCCGCTCGATTTCATCGGACTTTACGAGGAGGAAAAATTGTAAATTTATATATTAAGGTATGAATAAGATCGAAAGCGCTTTGCAGCGTACGACGGATACGCGTGCATTGGAGATCGGCGTAGGCGCTATGCGCAAGGCGCCGGCGATGTTCCGTGCTCTGTTCGGCGACAGCAGGGCCGTTATTGTAGCCGACACGACCACCTACGAGGTGGCGGGGCGCGACGCGGAGGGTTATTTCGTCGAGGCGGGTATCCCTATGGAGCGTGCGCATATCTTCGATGACCCTCATCTTTATGCCGAGTGGTCGTTCGTCGAGCAGTTGGAGAACTACCTCAAGACTGTCGATGCGGTAGCCGTTGCGGTGGGTTCGGGGGTTATCAACGACCTGACGAAATTAGTTTCGGCGCATCTCGGACGCAAATACATGGTCATCGGTACGGCTGCCTCTATGGACGGATATACCGCTTACGGGGCTTCGATAACTTTCGAAGGCAACAAACAGACATTCGACTGCCCCGCGCCGTGCGGTATGGTGCTCGACCCCGTAATCTCGGCCGCCGCACCGAAGGAGATGTCGGCATCGGGATATGCCGATCTGATAGCCAAGATCCCCGCAGGCGCCGACTGGATGATAGCCGATGCTCTGGGTGTCGAGAAACTCGACGAGTTTTCGTTCGGATTGGTGCAGAACGGCCTGCGCGATGCGTTGAGTGCTCCCGCTGCGGTGTACGACGGCGATGTGGAAATGACCGAAAAGTTGGCCGAAGGCCTTATAATGAGCGGTTTCGCTATGCAGGCATTGCAGTCGAGCCGCCCTGCGTCGGGTACGGAGCACCAGTTCAGCCATTGCTGGGATATGGAGAACCTCTGCTATAACGGTGAGCACGTGTCGCACGGTTTCAAGGTCGGCATCGGTACGCTGGCTTCTACCGCATCGCTCGAGTTTTTGCTCGACGAGGCCGATATAGAGCACCTTGACATCGATGCGTGCGTCGCGCGTTGGAAGACGTGGGAGCAGACCGAGCAGGATATTTACCGCATTTTCGAGGGCAAACAGGGACATATAGCCCGCGCGCTCGTCGAAACGAAGGGTAAATACGTCGATAGCGACGGTTTGCGCCGTCAGCTCGAAACCCTAAAGTCCGTTTGGCCGCAACTCAAGGAGCGTATTCGCGCCCAGATAATTCCGTTCGACGAGGTGTATGCCTCGCTGAAGGCTGTCGGCGCGCCCTACGAACCCGAAATGATAGGCGTTACGCGCGAACGTTTCCGCCGTACGTTCGGATATATTCCGTATATGAGGAGCAGGTTTACGAATATCGACATCCTCTTCCGTTGCGGATTGATGGAGCGCATAGATGAAAAGCTCTTCGGCAAGGGCGGAATTTGGGAGGTAAAGTAAAAAACGTCGATTGCTATGACTGAAGAACAGACAAAACGTTTCAAAAGTTGGCAGGCGCGTACCATTGTTACGACGATGATCGGTTATGCCTTGTTTTATTTCGTGCGCAAGAACTTCTCGTTCGCTATGCCCGGTTTGGCTGCCGAATACGGAATTTCGAATACGAGTTTCGGTATAATCCTCACCATTGTGGGGCTCGTTTACGGATTTTCCCGTTTCCTGAACGGCCTTCTCGCCGATCGTATGAATGCACGCTACCATATGTCGCTCGGCCTGCTGCTGTGCGTGCTGGCGAGCTTCGCTTTCGGCTTCGCACCGAAGATGTTGGGCGTAGAGATCGGTGTGGCTCCGCACTCGCTCATCATCGTATTCGGCGTGCTGTTGGTGCTGAACAACATATTTCAGGGCAGCGGATTTCCTCCGTGCGCCCGTTTGTTGTCGCATTGGATACCTCCGCAGGAGCTCGCTACTAAAATGTCGGTGTGGAATACTTCGCATTCGATAGGTGCGGGACTGCTCGCTATTCTGTGCGGTTTCATTATGGGACATATGGGTACCGATTTGAGCTCCGACGAAGCGGCTGTGGCGCAGATGACTCGCAACTATGTCGTAACCAACTTCAAGGACGACGTGAAGAAATCCGATATACATATCGCGAAGGTAACGAGCGTCCGTGTCGAAGAGGTCGATGATCGTACTGTCGCCTGCGTGGATTATGTATATAAGGATAATTACGCGGACGGCGCGGCTGTGCAGCGCGCTTTCGTCTTCGATTACGACGATTATATGGCCGTCAAAAACATCGTAGCCGCCGATGCCGATGCGTCGGTCGAGAGCGTTGCCGAGCAGACGGACCTCGCTCCCGTGCAGGCCAAAGCATTGATGAGTATCGTCGCTCTGACGACCAATGCGGGTGCTTGGCAGTGGTGTTTCTGGCTGCCCGCCATTATTGCGCTGTTCGGCGCTTTGGGACTCTTCGTATTCTTGCGCGACACTCCGAAATCGGTCGGACTGCCCGAGTTGGAGAATACGAAAACGACGGTAGACGACGATACCGATCCAGCCGAGTACAAACGGTTCGTTCGTGAAAAGGTCTTCCGCAACAAACTTATATGGATATTGACTTTCGCCAATTTCTTCGTATATGTCGTGCGCTTCTCGGTGCTCGACTGGGGGCCGAAGTTCCTCACCGAAGCGCGCGATATGTCGTATGCGTATGCGGGTTGGACTGTGGCTATATTCGAGATTTTCGGTATCATCGGTATGATTGTCGCAGGATGGGCTACCGATAAGTTTTTCAAAGGCCGTGCACACCGCACCTGCGTATTCTGTATGCTCGGTACGGCGGTCTTTATGACGGCATTCTATCTGCTGCCCAATGACGTGCATCCTTTGGTGCTTATCTGCGTATTGGCTATGGCGGGCTTCTGCATCTATGGTCCGCAGGCGCTTATAGGTATTGCGGCTGTCAATCAGGCAACCAAAAAGGCTGCGGCGACGGCCAGCGGATTGACCGGTATTTTCGGATATTTGAGCGTGTTCGTATCTGCACTCGGCGTCGGCGTGTTGGTCGATCATTTCGGTTGGAACTATGTATTTCAAGGTATGATCGCCATTGCCGTTATCGGTATGCTGGTCTTTATGCTTATGTGGTCGGCTCCTGCCGACGGTTACGACCATTCGGAGAAGTAAGACTGTCGGTCCGAGTTGTCTATGTCTTTCGGCATCTCCGGAAAACGGAGATGCCGTTTTTTTTCGGCTTCGCGAACTTTATGTCGATATGCTATATAATTAAATTTTTTGAAAATATATTGCAGATGCGTGTATTGATAAATATTTGTTAAAAAATATGTACGCAGCGAGAATTTTTCCTAATTTTGCATACCGTACTTCGTTCGTCTCTCTATTAGAGGGTGGCTGTTTCTAACGTCGGTCGAATACGGAATAACCGAAAATAATGCGAACGGATATGATAAAACATTCCAAACATAACAATCGCTCAGTATTGGAGATGTCGAACGGGCTTTTGACAGTCTATATCGCTCCCGAGCTCGGCGGGCGTATTCTGCAAATAGTCATCGACGGAGAGGAGCTGCTGTTCGAGAATGAAAATCTGAAAGGTATGGCCAATGTTCAGGGTACGGCACGCTGGACGGGCACGTGGCAGAATTTCGGCGGCGAGAAGTTGTGGGTGGCGCCTCAAGGCTGGGATAGCGACGACGAGTGGCCCGGTCCTCCTTGTCCCGTAATAGACGGCGGCAGTCATAAGGTTTCGATAGACGGCGATACGGTATCATTGACATCGGCCGTGCAACGCCAGATCGGCGTGTCGGTAGGGCGTTCTATCCGTTTGGCGGACGGAACCTCCCGCATAGATATCGATGCGTGGCTTCGAAACGATGCCGATCACAGCAAGCGCTGGGCGATATGGGCTGTCGCACAGGTCGTCGCGTCGTCGTCCGAACGCGGCCATTTCAAGGTGTTTTTCGGATGCGACCGTTCGAAACTCGGTTATCAGGTAATACACGGAGTCGTCAATTCGCCGCAGTGGCGCGTGCGCGACAATATCGTCGAAGTCGATTATCAATATATCGCAGGTAAGATCGGCTGCAATCCCGATAACGGTTGGGCGTGCTATATGAACTGCGATAAAGGCGTTTGTCTGGTTTCGAGTTACGACCCCGCAGAGGATAAGGAGTACGATATGGATGCTCCGTTGCAGGTGTGGACTCAGGGGCGCGGATCGGTGTATACTCGAGGATCGCTCTCCGTATGTCCCGACAATATGAAGGTGAACCCCGGTTATATGCAGGTCGAATTGTTGTCGCCTTTACAGCGCGTGCGGGCGGGTGAAAGCATACGCCATCGGTATTCGATGTGGGCGTGTCGCGTGCATCCGTCGTCGTCCGTTGTGTCGTGGGGGCGCAACTGGCTCGCTACGTCCGATATCGCCGTGCGGCGCGGGAGCGTCGTCGCCCGTTTGGGCGTTGCGATCGAGGGGTATGTGGCTGTCGAATGCTGTGGCAGTGTGACGAAAGTGCCGTGCGGTCCTACGGCTCCTGTCGATCTCGATGTGCCCGTTTCGTCGAATGACATCTCGATTTCTTTATACGATTCCGATAATAATCTTGTCGAACGCATATATCGTTCGAGCCGCTCGTTCGACTCCATATTCAGCGACGGTGAAACGGTAGAGTGTATTTGACGTCGCTCGTTTTCGTTGTGCCTGCGCGGCCGCTTTACGGCGGCCGCGCAGGCTGTTTTCGTATCATAACCGTAAACGGCATGCCTCCCGATGCGACGTTTTTTATCTCTTGAAAATATTTTTATTCGATTTTATTTGCAAATTAATATTAAAATTTTTAGTTTTGTAACATTGAAGAATAATTAATAAAAATATTTAATTTATTGAAGATCTCTTTCGGATATGTCGAAGAGATTTCAGCCGCGAGTGCGGCATCGATGCCCTGACCTGAAACAATATAACCTAAAATCATACTGCTATGGAAAAACGGATTGATCCGAGATCTCGCAGGAGGTCTTATCGTACTCCGGAATTACGCTGCGGCGAGATTGCCGTAATGCGGGGTTTCGCCTTATCGTCTACCGAACTCGACCCCGTCAGGGAGGAGGAATTTTCTTGGGAATAACCTTAAAACCGAACGATGATGAAAAAATCATACTTTGCCGTTCTGTCTCTCGCACTCGTCTGCGCAGGCTGTACGAAAGATGCGGATATGTCCGCAAACCGTCCTTTAGAGAAGGTTACCTGTATAAATGTAAGCGTCGGGGATGAGACCCGTATATCGCTCGGCGATAGGGGCGAAGACGGAACATATCCCGTAATATGGAGCGACGGAGATGCCGTTGCGATCAACGGCTGTGTATCGACATCAGTTGCCATAGATGCCTTGAATCCGTCGAAAGCCTCTTTTTCGTTCGACGGTGTACTGCTCGAAACGCCTTATGATGTCGTATATCCCGCATCGGCTTTCGATGCGGATACTAAGTGTATCGTATTGCCTTCGGTACAGCGGTATGTCGGCGGCTCGTTCGACCCGCAGGCGGCCGTGCTGTTAGGACATAGCGAGAGCGCGGGAGCCGTGCATCTGAAGAATGCTATGGCATTTATGAAAGTTACGGTCGCGGCGGGTACGCATAGCGATCCCGTGCGGTTTATCCGTATTGCGGGAAACGAAGGCGAGCCGATGTGCGGCCGTTTTACTCCCGACTATGCTCTTGCGACACTTGCGGGAGCAGATGATATCGGCGTATACGCTGAACTCGATTGCGGTGAAAACGGCATCGCTCTCGGCAGCGAATTTATCGTTGCAATTCCTGCGGCGACCTATGCGTCGGGCATTACGATGCTTATAGTAGATACGCAGAACCATTATCAGGTTATCTGTTCGACCTCAGCGTTCGCTCCTGCGGCCGGAACGATATATGCCAGCGAGGTAACATTCGAACCGACGGGAACCTATGTCGATGGAGGCATCTATACCGCGGCCGATTGGCGGGCATTCGCTGCCGCTGCGGACGGCGGAGTGTCGGCATCGTACGACGGGAGTATCGACGAAGCGTCGGCAGCGACAGGCGATTGGTCGAAATGGACTGATGCCGACGGCAAGGTGCGGCTTATGAACGATATAACCGTCGGCGATGTATATTGGACGAACGATGCGGCGACGATTTCATCGCGTGTCAATGCCATATCCAACTGGAAGGGCATATTCGACGGCAACGGGCATACCATAACCGTTAAGAATTTACGCAACCCGCTGTTCATAAATGTTTTCGGCACTGTCGAGAACCTTACTCTCAAGGGCACTGCCGCATTGCGTACTCCGCGAAGTCTCGGTTCGACCGTTGCAGCTCAGTTGCAGGCAGGCGGCATTTTGAGGAACGTGACCAACGATGTGGATCTGACGGTAGAGTACGACTCTAACGGTGCCGCATTGGGCGGTATATGCGCACGCGCTTTCGGCGGTGTGATCGACGGATGCGTGAATAACGGAAAGATCGAAATTTCGACCGATGCGTCCGTTACCGCGAGCAGCGCAGGACGTACCGCGTATGCCGGCGGTATTCTCGGGCGTGTAGGTTCGATCGCTACTACGGCCTTTACCGTTCCGACTATCGCACCCGTCGTGCTGTCGAACTGTACGAATAACGGAGCCGTTACCGTCTCGAACGACTGGATGGCCGATTATCTCGCCGCCGGCGGTATGGTGGGCTGGGTGTGCGGCAAGACCGACGATGCGGCTGCCGCTTTGCTCACGATGAACGGATGTGCGAATAACGGTGCGGTTGCGATGTCGGGACCGTCGAATACGGGACGTTGGGTGACCAATCTCGGTGCCGGTGTAGGCGGTATGGTCGGTTTCGCGGGACGGGCTATGTCGGCTACTTATATTATAATAGGATTTCCGTACGGTTCGCAGGCCGATTATTGCGACGGCTATGCTATGAAATTCACCGATTGCATCAATCGTGGAACCGTGTCGATTTCCAATCTTGCGGGAACGAATGCTGGCGGAACCGCATCGGCACGAAGCAAGTGCTGTGTCGGCGGATTTGCGGGCGTGATGTTCGGAGCGATCGCCCGACACGCCGAGATGACGGGTTGTAAAAATTACGGCGATGTTATCGGCGGCGTTGCGGGCAGCAGTGCGGCGGCGAGCCGTTCGAATATCGTCGGCGGTATGATCGGATACGGCGGTTGCATCGATATGACGGATTGCACGGTTAAGTGTGCGCGTATCGGCGAGGACGGCTGTTCCGTAAGTGCCGTCGGAGGCGTTTTCGGCGTCGGCTTCAATAAGTTCTCGCTCGAAAACTGCCGTATATTCGTCGAGACATTGAACTACGGCAATATAGCTATAAGCGCTACGTCCAACAGTTTTTACGGTTTCATTAACGGCGGCTCTACGATGATTACGCGTGCCGACGACGACGGGACGGCCTACACCGCTTTGGCGGGATCGACAGTTAGGGGTTGCAAGGTCGGCGGACGAATGGTCTATAAACATACTAACGGCGGTACGTACGGCGGTGAAGCAGTCATAAACGATGATGAGAGTGCGACTGTCGAGAAATTGTTCAATCCGTTGGATTGTGCCAAGAGTTCGTTCATAAATAGCTTTGCCGTCTCCGATACGACATATTGGGACGGTGTCGAATAGACTTGCGGACGGAATTTTTCGAATCGAAATATTAAATCTTATGAAGATGTTATTTGCGAAACCGTTTGCGATTGCAGTTTCGGGGCTTCTTTGTCTTGCGGCATGTACGGACGGCATCGACTATCCGAGCCGAAATGCCGGTCGTGAAGATTGCGGTCGTGTGCTCGTTTCGGCATCCGCTCCGTCGGACGGCACGAGAACCCATTCGGGCGAAACGGCCGACGGACGTATGCCCGTATACTGGAGCGACGGGGATGTGTTGAATGTCAATGGAGTGAACTCTTCGCCGTTAGCACTCGACGGTCGCGACGGCGTAACGTCGGCGCAGTTCGAACTGAAAAACGTTGCGGCGCCGTATTATGCCCTTTATCCCGATGCGATATTCGTTTCGTCCGACAACGGATACCGCACGGCCGTTATAGATATTCCCGTCGAGCAGGCGTATGCCGAAAATTCGTTTGCCGAAGGATCGGCTATTCTCTACGGTTCCGCCGCCGAAGGCGAGACCGTAGCCCTTAAAAATTTATGCGGAGGTATGCGTCTGTCTCTTACGGGCAACGGAACGACTGTCGGCGCGATTACGGTTACGAGTGCGGACGGACGTATTGCGGGACGGTTCGGTCTCGATTTGGAAACGGGGGCTTTGACGGCAATCGAGACGTCGTCGTGCATTCGGCTGACTATGCCCGACGGCGGGGTCGCACTGAGTTCCGTACCGCGCGATTTTTACGTTATGCTGCCTGAGGGCGACTATCCCGACGGGTTCGAGATAAAGATTATCGAAGCGTCGTCGAAGAAGACTATGAACCTCAAGTGGACTCGTACGAATGCGGCGGATGCCGCAGGTACGGGTGTCGCGGTCAAGGCAGGACGTATAGCCGATTTCGGAAATATCTCTTATGCGCCTACTCATCGCGAGATACTTTCGGCCGACGATTTCATCGAATTTGCGGCTGCGGCCGACGGCAGTGCCGCTGCGGGCAACTCTTCGGGAGGTGCACAGGGAGATTATTCGGATTGGATAGCTCCCGACGGCGAGGTGAAGCTCTGTGCCGATATTTCGCTGCCCGCGACCGTATGGTATGCCGATGCTTCGCTCCGCAAGGGGGTGGTTACGAACTGGTACGGCATATTCGACGGCGGAGGACATACGATAACGATAGCCGAACACGGATCTCCGCTGTTCTACAACATATATGAAGGCGGTGCCGTCAAAAATCTGACTGTCGCCGGACATATGGTGCCTGCGTCGGGCGGACAGTCGGCACCGGGTTGCTGCTGTTTTGCCGGCTATGTCTACGGCGGTGAAATTCTGTCGTGCGTAAACGAAGCCGATATCGAAGCTGTGCTCGGTATCAATACCGCAATGGCGGCATTCGCTCGTCAGATCGAAGCGGGCACTATCGCCGACTGCGAGAACAGAGGCGATATCACTTTGAGGGTGAATACTCAAACGAACAATATGAACGCCTATGCGGGAGGTATCGTCTCGATAATAGGGCAGATCGGAGTTACGGAGCCTCGTTTGTCGGGCAACGTGGTTATTCGGAACTGCCGTAACGACGGAGATGTCAAGATCGAAGTTCTTGCCAAGGCATCTGCGGCTTTGAACGTAAACTGGTGTGCTATGGGAGGTATTGCGGGTTGGCTCTCGGGCGGCGATGCCGAACGGTATGCGTCGATCGTGAATTGCGAAAACAACGGCGATCTTCTCATCGCATCGCCTGCGAATAATGCGGCTGCAAGTTCCGGTTCTTCGGTCGGCGGCATCGTCGGTTGGGCGTTTCGTGCGAGCAACGGCGGGCAGGTCATCTCTTTCCCGCTCGGCGGAGAGTCCACTACGGCATACGACGGCTTTTATTTCGAAATGTCCGATTGCCGTAATTACGGGACGGTATCGGCGCGCGTTATGTCGGCGGGCGGATCGTCATCCAATCGTTCGCGTTCGATAGCGGGAGGTTTGGTCGGCACCTGTTTCGGAAAAGTCGATAGGCACGTCGAGATACGCAACTGCGCCAATTACGGACAGACCGACGGCGGCAATGCGGATTATGCGCGTTCGTACTGCTGCTGCGCGGCCGGCGGACTTATCGGCTGCGGCGGATTTACGGATATTGCGGGATGCAGGCTCGATGCGCAGATAGGCGACGGTACGAACCCGATGTTCTGTGCCGGCGGCGTGTTCGGCATATTCTTCAATCGTTCGACGGTCGAGGATTGTACGGTAGTGCCGCGCATACGGCTCGTAAATCAGGATTGGGAGTATTGCGGACTGTTCGCCGGAGCTGCGGGAACGATGATAACACGCGATACGGAGGCGGCTCACCGCTATATGGCGGGTACGGAATTCCGTGTTTCGCGTGTCGGCGGCAGAATATGGTGCCGCACCTCGTCGCGCACAATCGACAGAGAGATAACGAGAGCGAATTATATGTCGAACATATTCTGCGACAAGGATGCTTCGACGGCGCTCGTTACCGATAACATAACCGTGTCGGATATTTCGCTCAGCGACTGAACCGACTGTTAAGCCGAAAAATTTACGATGAAGAGATTGATTTGCATTTTGATTTTCGCTTCGTGCTGCGTCGCTTGCAGTGATGACGGAGATACGCGCGAACCCGTTATCGAGGGACATTCGATTTTCCGTGCCGATGTCGAGACACTGACGTTTCTCGGCGGGAGCGACTTCGAACATATCTGGCTCAAGGGCGAAAACATAGGCGTTTACGGTTCGCTTCAGGGAGAGAACAACGAGTTCATTCTCAAACGCGACTATTACGACCGTACGGGCGAAGCCGAGTTCTACGGACCGAAAGTCAAGGGCGATGTAATTATGGCCTACTGGCCTTACGATGCGGCTGCGGAGGCGCGTATCGGGGCTTTCCCGATGACCGTAAGCAGCGAGCAGGTGCGGTGCGAAAATCCTTACGAACAGTTTTTGGAAACATCGCGCCTTTTCGCCCGTTACGATATGTACGGCGACGGAAAACTGCATTTCGAGTATCCGTTGGGCGCTATCGCCGTCGAGATAGATTATGCCGTTACGGTGAAGAAAATAATCCTTTCGTCCGAGACCCGCAAATTGTCGGGGCGTGGATATGTCGATGAAAATATGACCTTCGCGATCGCATCGAACGGCTCGAATTCCATTACGCTCGATTGTGGCGACGGCATAGTATCGACACCCGAAGCGAAAGAACGTTTCCACATTATGCTGCCTGCGGGCGAATATGCCGAGCGCGAGCTTACGCTTACGATCGAAGCCGTTCCCGCATCAGACAGTTTTTCGTATAAAATGAAACCGATAACGGTAGGCCGCGTATCCGTAGCCGAAAACAACATAGTGGCCGTCCGTATCGGCAGCGATCTGCCGGATTTCGGGTTCGAACCTAATCCTTTGGACTGACAGCAATGAAAATACAACTATATATGATATGTGCATCGTGCGTTTTGGGCGCCGTGTCGTGCGAAAACGGCACGGAGATACGCACGCAGGGGCGCTCGTTGGGCGAGATAGAAGTCTCGGCCGACGAAGGTTTTCGATCCGTAGCCATTACGACCGACGGTGTGTGGTATGTGGGCGAGGCCGACAGTGCCGACTGGGTGTCGTTCGACGATACGGTCGGACGCGACAACGGGGCTTTTACGGTGTTTTACGAAGCCAATAAATCCGATCTTTCCGAAACGCGGCTCAAACGTATGGCGCGTATCGTCGTTTCGACGGCCGACAAGTATACGGCCGATACCCTCTATCTGAAGCAGTACGGTGCGCCTGCCGTGCTTAGGTTCCGTTCGTCGGAGGTCGAGGTCGGAGCTGCCGGCGGTACGCTATCCGTCGAAGTCTCTTCGAACATTCCCGCAGCCGAAAGCCGAAGGATAAAGGTATCCGCCGATGCGGCTTGGATACGCAATCTTTCGTTCGACGGTATTTCGCAGGTGCGATTTGCTGCCGTCGCGACCTCGGAGGGGCGGCGCGGAACGATAACCA
Source organism: Alistipes sp. (assembly GCA_017937125.1). Taxonomy (GTDB): domain Bacteria; phylum Bacteroidota; class Bacteroidia; order Bacteroidales; family Rikenellaceae; genus Alistipes. The sequence continues at coordinate 35,144 of JAGBEH010000001.1, forward strand.
TATCTTTTATCGACGGTTGGGGCGATATGTGCAGCTCGTCGATCGATGTAATTCAAAAGGCGGAGGGCGGATTATGATGTCTATCGTGAAAAACTGTCTTGTTACGGTCGGTTTAATATTCGTGTTGTGCGGATGTTCGGCGAAAGTGGAGAGCGGCGAACACGTCGTCGGTGTCGAGTTCGAGCCGTCGGAGCAATCGATCCTGAAGGTCGTGTATTGGAATACGACGAACGGGATGTCGTACGATGCCGACAATGACTATGCGCGATTTACGGCGTGGGTCGCGGAGCAGAACCCAGATGTTCTCGCCGTTTGCGAAGCGGATGCCGCTATGCTTGCGGACAAAATGGAGGCGTGGGGACACTCGTATATCGCCGTTGCTGATGATGAGAGGTATCCTGTCGTCGTGACTTCGAGGTACGAAACGGGCATTGCCGAAAGCGTGGCTGTTGCCGACGGAAAATCGGCGCTGCACGTTACGGTGGGCGATATTCATTTCGTGGTTATGGATATCGATCGGACGTTGGCGCCGCTTGCGGCCTGCGCACGTATGGTCTCGGTGCTCGACGCCACTTACGACAATCGGTCGTACGTCGCCGAGAAGTGGGTCGTCGGCGGTTCGATGTATCATCTTTCGGTTATGGATATGGACGATGCTCCCGATATGTATCCGTCGCGAATAGATGCCGACGAGTACCGTTTCGACCTTTATGCGTGGAACGAAAATCTCGTGGACTGCATAGCGCAATTATACAAATTCTTCATCCCTACCTATACGCCGACAGATGCGTCGTCCGAAGCGTATCGTGCCGATTACGTCTATGTTTCGAAGAGCATATATCAAGGTTGTCTCGATAGTGCCGAGATCATAGACGACGACTTCGCGGCACGCGCATCCGAACACAAGCCGATCGTACTGACGGTAAGATACTGACCCCTTAAATCGAATTGACAGATGAAACGATTTCTACACATAATATCCGAATGCCTCGCCGCATCGCTGCTTTGTGCGGCAGCGGTGCCTGCGGTTTCGGCGCAGACTCCCGACGATGGCGGCAAGACGTATGCCGTCGGCGGAATGGTCCTCGATGAGAACAATACGCCGTTGGTCGGTGTGAGCGTCGTAGACAAGGAGAATGTCGGCAACGGAACCCTGACGGGTGCCGACGGCAAATATACGATAAAGGTAAGCGGCAGTTCCGTTCTGGAATTTTCCTATCTCGGCTACACTACGGTTTATCGCAATGTCGATAATCGTACGGTAGTAGATGCGGTGCTGAAACCTTCGAACGTCGATATTCAGGATGTCGTGGTCATAGGTTACGGAACCACGACGAAAGCCGATATGACGGGCGCCGTTACGTCGGTCGATATGGCGGCATTGTCCGAAGCGCCCGTATTGTCTGTGGGCGAAGCGTTGCAGGGACGCGTGGCAGGCGCCGATATAGTTTCGACGACGGGCGAACCGGGAGCCGAGACTTCCATACAAATTCGCGGGTCGCGTTCCATATCGGCGGGCAACGAGCCTCTTATAGTCGTAGACGGCGTTGCCGATGCCGTTCAGAGTCTCAACGATATCAATCCCTCCGACATAAAGTCCATATCGGTATTGAAGGATGCCTCCTCGACGGCGATATACGGTTCGCGCGGCGCTAACGGAGTAATCATAATCACGACGGAAAGTTCCGTTCCGTCGAACTTTACGGCCACGTTCCGCGCAAGCGTCGGCGTGTCGTATCTGGCGACGAAACTCGATTTGATGGATGCGTCGGAATTCGCAGCGTGGCGCAACGAAATCGCCTATTGGTCGGCAGGCTTGGACGGTAAGCCCCAGCAGGCGGGTTCGCAGTACTATTTCATCGATCCGTCGAAGTTGGGGAAGGGAACCGACTGGGTGGATGCCCTGTCGCAGACGGCCGTATACCAGAATTACTCGCTTTCGGTCGCAGGCGGCACCAAACGTACTAAATTGCAGGCCTCGTTCGGTTACGACGATCAGAAAGGTATAATTATCAATACAGGGTTGCAGCGTTATACGGGGCGTTTGGGCGTGAACAGCCAAGTTACGAAATGGCTTCAGATAGGCGCTAACGTCAATTATGTTTACCGCAACTCCGACAAAAATTCGGCGGCGATAAGCGGTACGAATACCAATGCCGCAATCTTTCTTTCGCCGCTTTTGTCGATTGGGGATACGTGGAACATATACGGCGACAGCGCAAAGTCGGGCGGTTCGATATTCGACAATCCCTATATTTGTGCGCGCAATATCGTAAACGACGAGACGGCGAGCAATATGAATATCGTGCCGTTCGTGAATATCAAGTTCCACAAGAACCTGACATTGCGTTCCAAGCTGTCGTATACGCTCCACGACCAAAAGTCGTTCTATTACTCGCCCTCGTATATGCCTGTCGCCGCAGCCGATGTTTCGGGCGGTACGGCGCGGCGAGCCCAATATTTGAGACAGAGTTTGTTGAGCGAAACGACGCTGACATATAAAAAGCTGTTCAAGCGCAAGCACAATTTCGAGGCTATGGCGGGATATACGGCCGAGAGCGTGCGTACGGATTATCAATCGTTGCAGGGATCGGGCTATATGAACGACGCCGTGACGTGGCACAGTATGGGAAGCCTGTACGATACACGCACGCTTCTGCCTTATACGTATACGAACGAGATGTTGCGTATGGCCGTGCTGACACGCGTGAACTACTCCTATGACAAACGTTATTATTTCACCTTTACGGGGCGTATCGACGGTTCGTCCGTCTTTTCGGTGGGCAACAAATGGGGATTTTTTCCTGCGGGAGCATTTCGTTGGACGATCAGCAACGAGCGTTTTATGCGCGGCGTGAAATGGATCGACGATCTGTCGCTGCGTTTGAGCGGCGGTCGGTCGGGCAATGATGCCGTATCGAGCTATATGTCGCTGGCGACGCTCGGAACTGGACAGGGGTGGTTGTTCAACGATAACCGTTACATAGTATACTATCCCAATAAATTGGCCAACAGCAATCTGACGTGGGAGACCACCGACTCGTACAACATAGGCCTGAATTTCGCCGTACTGCGCAACCGCGTGGTTCTCGAAGCCGAATTTTATCAGACTTTCACGTCGGATCTGTTGCTGTCGATGAAAAACTCCCAGACCACAGGCTATGATAACTATTATACCAATATCGGCAGCACGCGCAATACGGGAGTCGAGATTACGCTTACGACGCGTAATATAGTAAAACCAAAATTCGGATGGACCACGACGCTTACGCTTGCGCACAACAAGCAGGAAGTGGCGGATGTAGGTAACGGCGGCGAGTGGGTGCCGACATTCACAAATCCCCGAAATACGAGCCAGTTCCTCTATGCTTACAAGAACGGTTATCCCGCAAATGCGTTGTGGGGTTACCAGTATGCGGGCGTGTGGCACAACGAGACGGAGATAGCGCGCAATCAAAATACGCACGCCTATGCTTCGGCGGCAACGCCGACTCCCGGTTATGCCAAATATGTGGATGTCAATAACGACGGCAAGATAGATCAGGACGATGTAATATATCTCGGCTGCTCGGATCCCGTGTTGTACGGCGGCTTTCAGAATACGTTTACGATATGCCGCAACCTGACCGTAGGCATTTATTTTTCCTATTCCCTCGGCGGAAGCATATACAATCTCTCGGAGTTGTACATAGGCGGCAGTTCGTCGAGTTGGAACAAATATCGTTACCTGCGCGATGCGTGGCATCCGGTACGTAATCCGAATTCGAATATCCCGCGCGCGTATTCCGACGATCAGTTGGGAAGCAGCCGTTTCGTGCACGATGCGTCGTTCCTGCGCCTGAAGAGCGTGTCGATAAGCTATCGGTTCGACCTGTATAACAAAACCAAATTCGTCCGCAATATCCGTATCGGCATAAGCGGCGAAAACCTCTTCCTCTGGAAAAGGTACAACGGTTTCGATCCCGACGTGTCTACAGAGTCGGTAGCCCGACGTATCGATAACGGTGCATACCCCAAAGCGCGGACGTTTATGTTCAATTTCTCGATCACCTATTAATGTGCGGATATGAAAAGATTTTTTAACGCTGTATTGTCGGCTGCGGTCGTTCCGCTTCTGTTTTCGGCTTGCTCGCTCGACGAACGGATGACCTCGTACGCAACGGCCGAAACGTATTATAAGAGCGCCGACGAGTGCCGTACCGGTATTAACGGCTGCTATTCTCCGTTGAGGGTGATCTACGGGGGCAACAGTTTCTTTTTTATGACCGAAGTGGCGACCGATGTTATGTATTATCCCTACGACGGATTGTACGATGCCGTTTGCGACATATCTCCCGTCCGTGCGGGTATCGGCAAAACGGTATGGCAGCAGGGATATATCGGCGTTATGCGTTGCAACGATGTTTATGCCGCAGTCGAACGTGCTGCCGCCGAGGGCCTCGTTACGGAGCGCGAATGCGAAGAGATGCTGGCCGAGATAGCCGTAATGCGGGCGTTTTACTATTATGTATTGACTGCGACTTTCGGCGACGTTCCGCGTTATTTCGAGCGCGTAACGGAGGAGAACCGTGCCGCTATCGCCCGACTGCCGCGTATGTCGGCCGTCGAGACGCGAAGCATAATCATCGAAGATCTGAAGCGCCGTCTGATGCCCGCCACCGAAGAGCATCCCGAACGTCGTTGCGTGCTTCCGCTGGAGCGTACGTACGATAACGAAGCTCATCGTGCGGGTGCCGCTCTCGGGTTGATGCTGGCAGGCAAGATGTGTATGTGGAACGAGCAATGGAGCGATGCCGTCGAGATATACGGAGTGCTGGAGGAGATATACGGATTGGGCGCGGGCGTAGACCCCGAAGCGGCTTTGGCTCAATATCCTTTGAGCGATGTGCCGTTCGGTCGCAAATATACCCGCGAGTCGATATTCGAGGTTTCGAATGCTGCCGAGGATTACGGTATGCAGGTTACCGGTACGTTGGCGACGTGGTGTACGCCTTTGCGTTCGCAGGCCGTTACCTCCGACGATACGGGCGGCAGCGGACAGCGTTCGGATATTTACAACGGCATATCCATTCCCGAATTGGGCGACAACTCCCGTACGTACACGTCTATGCGTCCGACACCGTATTACTATCAAGACCTTATGCCGCGAGGATCCGAAGACAGGCGTCGGGCCAAATACGACGAGAAAGGCAACGAACTCGACAGCTCGGGAAATCTGGCGTGGAGCTGGTGGGGATACGATACGTCTGATACCGAGCACCTGAATTTGAAATTCAAGAATTTCGCTACCGTGACTTCGGCATTCACGGGCACGCCTTGGCTCGGTAATAAATTCTGGTGTTTCGGAATGAACAATACGCGCGACAGCAACAATTACAAGATTTTCCGTTATGCGGGGGCATTGCTCAATTTAGCCGAAGCCCATTACGGGTTAGGTGATTACGGCGAAGCCTGCCGATATCTGAATGCGGTACGATCGCGTGCCGGTTTGGGCTCCGTCGAGGCGGACGATCCGAAATATCTGATAAGCGAGATACGCAACGAATATGCGCGCGAATTGTTCGGCGAATATCATCGCAAATTCGATCTGGTGCGTTGGGGAATATGGTACGAGCAGACGCGCAACTGCACGGCTTCGCCCGCTCTTCTCCGATATATCAAACCTTATATGAAGTATTATCCCATACCTGCCGAGCAGATAACCTATTCGGGCGGGGCCTTGAATAACGACGATTATAACGAATAGCAACGATATGAAGAGATTACTTGTTTTTATGATAGCGGCGGTGTTTGCGACTGCCTGCACCGAAGAGTCGGAATATACGCACGGCGACGGCCGTTTCGAGACCTCGATAGAACTTGCCGTCGATAATGAGCGCATTACGCTCGCGGCGAAAATCGCTACCGATGCCGACGGCGAACCGATAAACTACTGCGTTATCCCCGTGTATTCCAATACTTCGTGGACGGCGTCGCTCGACGACGATACCTATTGGGCATCGCTCGACAGAACGTCGGGCAAGGGGTGCGCCTATCTCTATTTCTATTATACGGCCAATACGAGCGTCGAAGATGCGACGCCGAGCCGCTCGACCGTTCTGCGGTTGCGCAGTCGTAACAAGAAGGTCGAAATGGTCATCGAACAACTCGGCGCCGAAAAGATCGGCGAATAAAACGGAACGGATATGAAAAGATATATTTTACTTGCAGCGGCAGCGGCGATGCTTGCTTGCTCGAAGCAGGCCGAGTGGCTCGATACGGTAGAGATAGGTACGGAGTTTTCGACCTACGAAGTGTCGTATGGGCAGGGAGAACTCGTCGTCAAAGTCTGGTCGAACGGCGAGTATACGGCCGAATTGGGAGCCGACGTGAATTGGGCGTCGTTGCGCGGCGCCGACGGTGCGGGACGTCTTAAAGGGTACGGCGACGGGGAGATAACGATCGATCTGGAGAAAAATCGCGGATTGTCGCGCCGTGCCGAGCTGACGATCGTGCGTTCTCGCAGCAGGGTGTCGGTCGATATATTGCAGGGCAGTATGCTCAATGAAGGCCTCGAATTCGTCGATGCTAATATTTCGGTAGGGTATGCGGGCGGCGAAACGGTCTCGAAGATGCTGACGCCCGTCGATGCCGATGCCGTCGGAATGAATGTAGTATATGTTTCCGCCGAACAGAGCGACTGGATTTCGGGCATAAAGATCGTAAATAATTTCGTTATATTCGATGTGGAACGAAACTGGTCGGATGCTATGCGCTATGCTACCGTCGTACTCTCGACGACCGATGCGTTAGGGCGCGAGGTAACGGGCTCGCTTTACGTTTCGCAACAGGCGGAGGGGATGATTTTCGAGCCGATATCGTTCCGCGAGATGTTCGCGCTTCTGGGCAGTCGGAATGAGATGATCATCGACGGCAACTATACTCTTACGGGATATGTCGTCAATGATAATACTTATGGCAACGGCGGCGAGATTTTCACCGTTTCGCGTACGTTTTTGGACAAGGAGGCCGCCGATTATACGATATATCTCGAAAGCGAGGACGGTTCGTGCGGCGTGCGTATTCTTTGCAAGGATGCCGAGAGCAATACTGCGCGGCGTTACGACAAGGCCGTTATCTGTCTGAACGGTCTTACGTTGTCGCGTTCGGGCGGCGGGAACGATCCCCTCCGTTATTCGCTGTCGGGTGCCGAGCGCGGCAACATACTTTCGACGGAGGCTTCGTCGGCCGACATGCTGCCTGTCAAAGTGAAGTCGATAAGGGAATTGACCGATGACGACGTGTATACGTACGTTACATTGACGGATTGCGAAATTCCCGTTAGAAAAGGCCCGCTGTCGCCTATAAGTTATGCTTACAGCGGATTTATGTATGTCTATCCTATGCTGTTGCGCGACCGAAACGGCGATGCGATATATATGATGACCAATACGTGGTGTACGTATGCCCGCAACGGCGAGCGTATGCCGCAGGGATCCGGCACGGTGTCGGGCGTAGTGGTTCACGAGACCTGCGACCGCTTCGAGTGGGATCCTTCCGCTCCGACAGACGAGCGTACGTTCGCTGTCGGCAATATCGGCCGATACCAGATACGGCATATTTCGCGCAGCGACATAGATATCGCCGAACGTTTCGAAGACGGCTTTTCGGATCTTATATGCGAATTTCGCTATTTCAACCGCAATTACGACGGTCTCGTTCGGAATGTGGACGACAACGGCACGATTTGGTCTACGTATCCCGCCGTGGCCGATCCTGTCGGCAATGTCAATGGGACGTTGGTGCATTGGCCTTCGGGAACCCCCGTTACCGCCAAATACGAATGGACGTCGCTCGGCCCCGTAACCGACGAAGGCACCTTCCCGAACCTTGCGGCTGGCAACGGAGTGACGGATTATTACGGTACTCCGACGACGTTCGGTCTCGCCAACGAGAGTTTCGCCTATAACAACGGGTGCATATATTACGCATCGGCGGATGCGGGACCTGCTTGGCAGGCTGCGCGCTGGTATCGCGGAACGAACGATTACTGCGCGTGGGTATCGAATTTCTCTACGGCCGACAGGGACGCTGCGCAGGCTCCTATGTCGGTGCAGTTCGGAGCCGTCAATTCTTACGGAACGTTCGGCGCGCCGCGTTACTGGAAGGCGCAGTACAGCGTCGATGGCGGCGAGTGGATCGATTTGGGCGAATATACGGTGCCCGATTTCCCGCCGTTGTCGGGCGTGAAGCAGTATTTCCACTGCCCCGCTTACAAATACGTGAATTTCACCTTTCCCGCCGATGCCGACGTATGGGGTAAGAATTCGGTCAGCGTGCGTCTTATGCCGTCGCGCAATGCGGCTGCCGATACGTCGGGAACGGGCTATGCTTCGGGAACGATCGTCAATAATGTGGGCAGCGGATTATGCTATTTCGCCGTAAGGTGCAACAAACGGCAGCTGTGATTGCAATTTAGAAAACCCTTAAATATTTAATTCCGAAATGAAGAGATTGGTATTGTTTTTATTGGCAGTGTCCGCATTTGCAGCTGCACGTGCCGACGGCCGGGTACGTATTTGGTCGGAACCGTTGGAACTGCCGACGTATGTCGTTGGTGCGCCCGAAACGGCACCGAGTTTCAGTCGTAATTTCGCATTCCAGCGAGCCAGACGGTCGGTGTATCCGCTTGCGATGAACGATAATATCACCGATCGCAAGGAGATGCGTACTTACAACGCGCTCTATCTTGAAAACGAGTATGTGAAGTTATGCGTTTTGCCCGAAATCGGCGGTCGTCTGTTCTATGCCGTCGATAAGACCGACGGTTACGACATATTCTATCACCAGCACGTCATCAAACCCTCGAACGTGGGTATGACGGGGGCGTGGATATCGGGCGGTGTCGAGTGGAACGTTTTCCATCATCATCGCGGTACGTCGCAGCTCCCCGTAGATTACAAACTCGTCGAGAATGCCGACGGCAGTGCGACTATCTGGGTCGGTGAAACGGAGTACCGTCATCGTATGTCGTGGGCGATAGGTATGACGCTGCATCCCGACAAGTCGTATATCGAGATTACGGGGCGGCTTATCAACCAGACGGCGGATACCAATTCCATTCTCTACTGGTCGAACGTTGCGACATCGGTAAATCCCGATTATCAGATATTCTTCCCGCAGAGCACCGAATTCGGCGTATATCACGCCAAAAACAGTTTCTGCCACTATCCCGTTTCGCACGAGGTCTTTACCGGCAAGGATTATTATGCCGACGGTCTGGACGTATCGTGGTGGAAAAATCACAAGGAGCCGAACTCGATATTCATCTGGAACCATCGCAAGGACTTTCTCGGCGGCTACGACCACGCGGCAAAAGCCGGTACGATGCTCTGCGGAGACCATAATATAGTCAAAGGCGGGAAATTCTGGCTGTGGGGACCAGGGAAATACGGTGCCAAGTGGGATTGCGAGGTACTGACCGATAACGACGGTCCCTATTGCGAACTTATGGTAGGCGCTTACAGCGACAATCAGCCCGATTATTCGTGGATCAGTCCCTATGAAGTCAAGGAGTTTACGAAATATTGGTACGGCGTGCGCGATCTGGGCGGCATAGGCGACGGATGCGAACGCGGAGCCGTGAATTTCACGCTCGAAAAAGGCCGGCTGTTCTTTGCGGCGAATGCTACGGAGGTGATGCACGGAGCGAAAATCACGCTCGAAGTCGGCGGCAGAGAACTTGTCGCCGAGACGATCGATATTGCTCCGGACAAGCCTTTTGCGGCGCAGACGGTTGTCGCCGAAGGAACGAAACCGACGGACGTGTGTCTGACCTTCACCGATGCGGCGGGGGCGCTTATCGCGCGCTATATGCCCGTAGAAAAGGATGCGTCGTCGCCCGTCCCCGAAACCGTTAAGCCGACACCCGCTCCGAAGGATATCGAAAACATAGAGGAACTCTATTTCGCGGGTCTGCGTCTCAAACAGTTCCATCAGGCGCATTTGGACTATATGGATTATTTCGACGAGGTGCTGCGGCGCGATCCTGAAGATGTCCGTGCCAATACGCAGGTCGGCATCCATTATCGTCAATGCGGTGATTACGGTAAGGCGCTGAAACATCTGCGCACGGCTACCGAACGTCAGATGTTCGGGTATACGCGTCCTGCCGACTGCGAAGCGTTGTATAATCTCGGTCTTACGCTCAAGGCGCTCGGCCGTTACGAGGATGCCAAAGATACGCTCAACCGTGCGGCGTGGAGCTATGCGTATACTTCGCCCGCGATGTACCAGCTGGCGCAGATCGATGCGATCGAGGGGCAGACGTCCCGTGCGCTGGCTCATTTGGACAAGGCGATACGGTATAATGCCGATAACTACAATGCCCTCAATCTGAAAGCGTCCGTTTTGCGTCGTCTGGGCAGCGACGGAAAGGCTGCCGAATGTGTGAAACGGGTGCTCGAACTCGATCCCGTGAATGCCTACGCTTCGTACGAAGCCGTGCGGCTCGGTATTATGTCGCAGTCGGATTTCGAGACGTTGATGCGCGGGCAGGCCGAGTCGTATCTCGAATTGGCCGTTATGCTTATGAATAACGGATTTGCCGGCGATGCCGAAAGCGTATTGTCGCGAGCCGACGAGATTGCAGTTTATCCTACGGTCAAGTACTATCTCGGATTTTTAGCCGATGCGCGCGGCGACAAGGCTGCGGCCGAGAGGCATTTCAAGGCGGCAGCGGCTATGCCGATCGATTATTGTTTTCCGTTCCGATTGGAGACGTTGCACGTGTACGACAAGGCATCGGAATATATGCCCGACGATGCTGCGACGTATTACTACAAGGGCAATCTGCTTTACGACAAGCAGCCCGATGCCGCTATGGCGGCGTGGGAGAGATGCGTGGCGGCCGATCCGAAATTCGCGATGGCTTGGCGTAATTTGGGTTGGGCGTACAAGTTCCATAAAAAAGATATGGCCGCCGCAGCCGCGAATTATGAAAAAGCCATTGCCGTAGATGCTTCGCAGGCGATATTCTTCGAGGAGTTGGACGAGGTATACGAGACGATGAATGCCGATGTCGCGAAGCGTTGCAGGTTGCTCGCCGACAATCACGCGACTGTTTGCAGGAGGTACGCTCCACTCGTGCGCGAGATACGTATGCTGACGCTCTGCGGAGAATGCGATACGGCGCTCGATTATCTGACGAAATATTTCTTCAGCCGTCAGGAGGGTGTCGATGACCTGCACGATGTGCACGTCGATGCCTGTCTGACGGGCGGATTGAAGGCTCTTGCGGCGGGCGATGCCGCACGTGCCCTCGAATTTTTCCTTATGGCCGACGAGTATCCCGATAACCAGTGGGTCAATCGCGACGATGCGTATGCTCGCGACGCGCAGATATTCTATCTTACGTCCCGTGCATACGAGGCTCTCGGACGCAAATCGCAGGCGAAAGCAGCTTTGCGCAGAGCTGCCGCCGCAGAGACGGGGGTGAGCGATTACGGATATTACAAGGCGTTGGCTTTGAAAGCTCTCGATAAAAAGGCGGATACCGATGCGTTGTGTCGTGCGATCGTCGAAGACGGACGCAGCCGCGTTACGGATTTCGTACAGAATTATTTCGTTTCGTTCGGACCGGGCAAGACCGTGCAGCAGGTAAATTCCGCAGCATATTGCTCGATGGGATACGGCTATCTCGGTCTGGGCGATACGGAAAAGGCGCGCGAATGTTTTGCCGAAGCGCGCAAAATCAAGGCCGACAATCTGTGGGCGTGCTATTGGCTCGGAGAATTGAAATAGGGCAACGGTTTGAGGTTAGTGGGTTCGCAAGGCCGCCCGTTGCGAGTATTGAGGCAGGCGGCCGATGCGAATGAGACCCGAAGATCGAAATAATTTTATAAACTCGAAAAATACCTGAATGATGAAAAAGATTATGACGATGCTGCTCTGTGCGGCGATTTTGCCGTTGGCGGCATCTGCGAAAAGGCCCGTTGCGGCCGAACGCTGGTCCGAAGAGAAGGCCGCCGCGTGGTATGCGAAACAGGGTTGGATAGTGGGCTGCGATTATGTTTGCGCTACGGCTATCAACCAGATAGAAATGTGGCAGGCCGAGACGTTCGACCCTGCGACTATGGATCGTGAAATGGCTTTGGCCGAAGGGTTGGGGTTCAACACGGTGCGCATATTTCTCTCGGATATGGTTTACGATGCCGATCCCGAAGGCTTCAAGAAGCGCGTGTCGCAGTTCCTCGATATTTGCGAGAGGCACGGCATACGTGCGATTATGACGATATGGACCAACGGCGGCAAGTGCGAAAATCCGCAGTTGGGCAAACAGCCCGAGTCCGTGCAGGGCGTGCATAACTCGCAGTGGTGTATGTCGCCCGGTGCCGATGCGGTGAACGACCCTGCACAGTGGGGGCGTCTGGAGCGTTATGTCAAGGATATTATCGGGACATATAAAAATGACGACCGAGTATTGTTGTGGTGTCTATATAACGAGCCGGAAAATATCCGTCGCGGCGTGAAATCGTCGTTGCCTTTGATGCGCGAAACTTATAAATGGGCACGCGAAATAGATCCGTCGCAGCCATTGACGTCGCCTATGTGGAGTGCCCCGAGTCTGGCGCGCACCAATTTGGCGATAGTTTCGTATCTTATGGAGAACAGCGACATCATCAGTTTCCACTGTTACAGCGAGCCGAAAATTATGTCCGCATTCATCCGACGTCTCAAGGATTACAATCGTCCGATAGTATGTACGGAGTATATGGGACGGCCGAAATCGACGTTCGAGAAGATTATGCCCATACTCAAAGAGAACAATGTAGGTGCGATAAGCTGGGGGCTGACGGCGGGAAAGTGCAATTTCCACCTGCAATGGTCGAGCAAGGCGGGCGATCCCGAACCCGAAGTGTGGTTCCATGACATATATCGTCTCGACGGAACGCCTTTCAGCGAAGCGGAAGTGGCATTCATCCGTCGTATGACGGGCAAGGCCGAATGATCGTTTAAGAACCCGATACTACATAACCTGTGATATTATGAAAAGATTTTTGAAATTCATTCTCCTGTTCACCGCGCTGTCGTTTGCGGGAGTAGTCTTCGCTCAGTCCGAGTTGAGGCTGCCGACGGTATTGAGCAGCAATATGGTCGTGCAGCAGAACTCCCGAATGATCGTTTGGGGCTGGGCGGCGCCCGATGCCAAAATAACCGTATCGGCGAGCTGGACTCCGAAAGCCGTTAAGACCAAAGCCGACGGAAAGGGCGAGTGGAGCGTAACGCTGCGTACTCCTGCCGCGAGTTTCGATGCGCAGACCTTGATCGTGAAGTCGGGCACCGAAGAGATAACGCTCTCGAACGTACTCGTGGGCGAAGTGTGGTTGTGCAGCGGACAGTCGAATATGGCGTACAAGGTTTCTCAGACGACCGACTTGAAAAACGATATGCGCCGTACTGCCGAGTTGGGGAAGCATATCCGTCTCTACAATACGGGTCGCATCTTCGCTGCCGAACCGCAGGACGATGTGAAACGTACCCGTTGGACGACCTGCAATTCGGAGAGCGTCGGCAATTTTTCGGCTGTCGCGTGGGCTTTCGGCAAAAAGTTGCAGGCCGAGTTGAATGTTCCCGTCGGTTTGATAAACGCATCGTACGGAGGAACGTTTATCGAGGGGTGGCTTTCGAAAAAGACACTGGAGGAAGATCCTCGTACGTATTGGCTGATGCGCTCGGTAGGCATCATCAACAAGTCCGGTAATAAATGGCGCAACAAACAGTGCTATCTCTACAATGCCAACATATATCCGATACGCAAATATTCGATAGCGGGTGTTATATGGTATCAGGGCTGCAATAATGTCGGTTACAATCAGGTGAGTTACAAGGAGTCTCTCGCGGCGCTCATAGACAGCTGGCGCGATGATTTCCGCAACGCTTCGATGCCGTTCTACATCGTGCAGTTGGTTCCGCACGTATATTCGGGTTGTTTGGGCGCCTATCTGCGCGAATGTCAGGATTACGTGTCGCGGAATACGGAACATTCGGCATTGGTCGTTACGAATGATTGTCGGGACATCCCCGGCGATATCCATCCGCGACAGAAGAATGTCATAGGCGAGCGTTTGGCGAATTGCGCTTTGGGCGAGCATTACGGACGCAAGGATGTGATATACGCATCGCCTTCGTATTCGAATATGTCAATTAACGGACGGTCGGTGACGCTGACGTTCGACAATGTGCCGAGTTATCTCAAATGCACGGGCGACAAGATAGTAGGATTTCAGATCGGACAGATGAAAAACGATCGGCAGATCGAGTTTTTCCTTGCCGATGCCGAGTTCGACGCGATGCGCCGTTCGATAAAGGTTTCATCGTCGAAATGTTCGTCGCCCGTATCGGTGCGCTATTGTTTCGACGAAGAGGTCGGCAATGTTTTTTCGGCCGAAGGGTTGCCGTTGGCTCCTTTCCGTACGGATGATAATAACGAGTCGTCGCCTGCACGGGGATATGTGGAGATGCCGCAATCCGTTCCCGTTCGGTTCGAGGGCGGCGGTTACGAGAAGGTGGTTTTTACGGCAGGTTCCAAATTGTGGAGCGACCGTCCTCACGTTCTGGTCGAGGGACAATATCCCGCAGAGTTCGACGGCTTCGAGATGATGATTGCGGACGGAGTGCAGAATGAAGCGGGCGAGAAGTCGCGCGGGGGTAAAATCACGGCGTTGGCCGACGGTCGCATATATTGCGTTACGCGTGTGAATTCCGCGATTTTGAAGGCTGCCGCGTTCGGTTGGCGCGTTATTCTGCCTGCAACGATCTTCGGAGGACGACGTGTCGGTACGAAAGCCGACGGAACGCCCGAATACAAATTCCTCGATAAGACATATATCGCCTATAAGGAGGTGGTTGCGGGACAGACGGTGGATTTGCCCGTTTCGGACAGCTGGTTTTCGGTGATGCCGCTCGCAAGCAGTATAGAGTATGTTGATACGGGCAGCAAATAAATTCGCAACTGTTCGTGTAACTGTATTATGATTGATGCGATTATGAAAAATATTTTGAGAATTGCCGCACTTGTAGCGGCGACGGTATGCGGATGCGGACCGACGACTGTCGCTCCCTGTGCTCCGCCGTCGCGGTTTGCAATCGATGCGACCATAGGCGACGGTACGCGTACGACGCTCGGCGGAAAGACGCAGAATGAATATGCGGTTCATTGGGACGATGCCGACCGTATAGCGGTCAATGGCTGCGTGTCGGATTTCGTGCATATCGATAGTCGCGATGCCCGTCGTGCTTCGTTTTCTTTCGCTGTCGCGCCGTCGGCTCCTTATCGTGCGATATGCCCCGCATCGGCCGTTGTCGGGGAGGATGTCGTGTTGCCTGCGACGCAAATATATCGTAAAGGGTCGTTCCCTGCGGGCTGCGACGTGATGTTGGGCGGAGGAGACGGCTCTTCGTTGTCGTTCGACCACGCCTGCGGCTTCGTGAAGGTGAGCCTCCGAGCTGCCGTGTCGGGCGAAAACAGAATAAAGAGCATCAGATTGAGCGGCAATTGCGATGAACAGGTAGCAGGCCGCTTCGGTATCGACTGGGATGCCCGCAAGCTCGTGCCTGCGGGCGACGGCAGGTCGGTAACGCTCGTGTGCGACGGAGTGAAATTGTCGGACGAGCCGACCGATTTTATAATAGCTTTGCCTGCGCAGACGTTCGAGAAGGGTTTTACGATAGAGATAGACAATGTCGCAGGGCATCGTCAGGTGCGTAAAACGACGAAACGTATCGCTGTTGAAGCGGGTTGTATGGCTGCAATGTCGGAATTCCGCTTCGCACCTGCACAGACGGTTATCGAAGCCGTCGCGGCTGCGGCTGCTCCGACGTCGATTTATGCGTTGAATACGCGCGAAGAGCCGTTGAATTCGCACGCGGACGAGACCGATTTTTCGATACTCGAAGCCGACCGTCGCAGTTTCCGCTATCTCGATCCCGATTTCCTTACGATAAACGGTGCCAACTATCCGCGTCTGAAGAGATGCGCCGACGGCCGTTACCTGCTCATCTATCAGCAGAAACCGCAGTCGGCGGTCGTATTTTGGACGATGAGCGACGATATGTGCAACTGGGAGCCGCCGCAGAAGCTGTTTTCCCCGTACAAGATTACGAACGGCGGCGGTGAAAAGGATTGGCGCTATTTCTCGTCTACGGATGCTCTGGTGTTGCAGAACGGCGATATTCTCGCATTTACGTCGTATCGCGCCGTGAACGGCTATCGTTTTTACGATGGAGACAACGGCATCGTGATGAAACGCAGCACCGACAATGGACGTACATGGAGCGAGGAGCAGACGATTTTCGTCGGCAGTACGTGGGAACCGTATGCTCTGCAATTGCCGTCGGGCGAGATACACGTATATTTCACGCACTGCATACCCATAGTCGGCGATTCGGGAACTTCGTTGTTGAGGTCTGCCGATAACGGCCGTACGTGGACGTCGCAGTGCAAGATTATCCGTCAGCTCGGCGGAGAGACGCGCGACGGCACCGATACGCCCGTGTATACCGACCAGATGCCTGTCGCACGACTGTTGAACGGAACGAACAAGGTTGCCGTAGCGCTCGAATCGCGCTTCAAGATCAACGGAGTGGATAACAATCTGTGGATCTCTATGGCGTGGTCGGACGATAACTGGAGCAAAACGCTGACAGGTTCGGAGACTGGACCTGCCGAACGTCATAGCAATATGTTTCGCGGCGGCGGTCCGTATCTGATGCAGTTCCCGTCGGGCGAAACGTTGTTGTCGTACAATATAGGCAATATTTTCCGTACGAGGATCGGAAATCCGCAGGCATCGAATTTCGCCGACAGACCTGCGTATGCGCCTTTCGGCAATCTCGATCGCGGTATGTGGGGGATGCTCGAACCGTTGGGCAGCCACGTGGCTGGTATGGTTTTCGTGGCGGGATTGGCTTATGACGGCTCCGACGGCAACAGGTTGATGATACAGCGTGCCATACTCAATCACCGTATAGATGCCGCGCGGCTCGTGCCGATGATCGACGGCGGCAGCGACGATTGGAGCGAAAATACGGATGCTTTGTTTATGGGCAGCGAGTCTCTCGCGCAGGCCGTGTTCCGATTTGCTCACGATGACGATTATCTTTATCTTTTGGTCGAGAAGTCGGACGACGAGGTGCGGGCGGGAGATAGGCTGGAACTCAAGTTGCATTCCGGTGTCGGTTCCGCGCGGCCTTACGTACTGACTTTTACTGTCGATGCTGCGGCGGTCGGCATCGAAACGAATAAAACGGATATTACGGTCGCTTCGAGAATCGTACGTGCGGAAAAAGATGCTGGCGTAGTGATAGAGGTTGCGATACCCAAATCCAAACTCTCTTTTGCCGATGGACGCATACGGTTCAATGCCGTGATGACTGACGGCGGTACGATAGATACTTGGGACGGACTGACGGATAAGAATTATTCCGAATGGCTGCCTGTCAGGTTGGCGGACAGATGATGTCTTAATGAACGACAGGGGCTCGAAATTCGAGCCCCTGTCGTTTGTCGTCGAACGATGGTTATCAACCGCACTTCGAGTAGCCGCAGGACATACAGGTCAGGCAGCCGTTCTGGTAGGCCATATTCTCCTGCCCGCACTGCGGACATTTGCCCTTCGAGCGCGTCCCGTCTACGATATACTGCTTCAGCGCGCGTTGTACGCCCGTCTTCCACGTGTTGATGGTCTCGCTGTCGAGGTGCAGGCCGTCGATTAGCGAAACGACCTTCTCGATAGGCATCCCGTGGCGCAGTACTCCCGAAATGAGTTTCGCATAGTTCCAGAACTCCTCGTCGAACAGACGCGAGATGCCGCCTATGGTGTTGGTGTAACCGTAGCGGTCGGTGTACTGGAAATCGTAACGTTTCGTGCCGTCGGCTTCACGAATCTTGAGAATATTGCCGCTCGTGATCTTGCGCGGGATATACATTGCATCCTCCTCGATCTTACCCGTGAAGATTTCGTACGGACGCCCGTTTTGCAGCCCCACGAACGCGATCCAGTCCTCGGAACCGTTCTTGAAACGCACGATGTCTGCGGGCAGCGACTGTGGGCGCTTGTTCTCGCCCGTCGCCGATTCGCATTTCGACCCTTTCTTTTTCTTGTTGTCGAGCAACACGCCCTCGCGGCATCCGTCGCGATATACCGTCACTCCCTTGCATCCGCACTCCCAGGCCGTACGGTAAACCTCGGCTACGAGCTGTTCCGAAACGTCATTGGGCAGATTGACCGTTACCGAAATCGAATGATCCACCCATTTCTGTATCGCGCCCTGCATCTTGACTTTGGCCACCCAGTCGATGTCGTTGGCCGTCGCTTTGTGATAGGGCGATGCCGCAACGAGTTTCTCCAATTCGTCGTCCTTTATCGTGTCGAGTTTGGAGATGTCGTATCCCGATGCCTCCGCCCACTTTATGAAATTGTGGTGGAAGACGTTGTACTCCTGGAACTTCTCGCCCGTTTCGTCTATGTAATCCACGTGCGTGTCCTGATCCGACGGGTTTATCTTGCGGCGGCGCTTGTAAACGGGGCGGAATACGGGTTCGATACCCGACGTGGTCTGCGACATCAGCGATGTGGTGCCCGTCGGTGCGATGGTCAGCATCGCTATGTTGCGGCGTCCGACCTTCACCATCTTCTCGTAAAGAGCCTGATCTTCGGCCTTGATGCGCTCGATCATCGGATTGCCCGTCTCTTTTGCGGCGTCGAAAACCTCGAAAGCACCGCGCTCCTCGGCCATATCAACCGATGCGCGGTAAGCCTCTACGGCGAGAGTCTTGTGCACCTCCACGGTGAAAGCGATAGCCTCGTCCGATCCGTAGCGCATCCCGAGTGCGGCCAGCATATCGCCTTCGGCCGTTATCCCGAGACCCGTACGGCGTCCCTTGAGCGCCATAGTCTTTATCTTCTTCCACAAATCGAGTTCCACGTGGCGAATATCCTCGTCTTCGGGGTCGGCGGCGATTTTCTCGATAATGAGTTCTACCTTCTCCAGTTCGAGGTCGATGATGTCGTCCATAAGGTGCATAGCCTTGTGGATATGGTCCTTGAACTTGTCGAAATCGAACGACGCCTCCTTCGTGAACGGTTTGTCCACGTATCCCAACAGATTTATCGCCAGCAGACGGCACGAATCGTAGGGGCAGAGCGGTATCTCGCCGCACGGATTGGTCGATACGGTCGTGAAGCCGTCCTCGGCATAGCAGTCGGGCACGCTCTCGCGAATGATGGTGTCCCAGAAAAGCACTCCCGGCTCGGCCGATTTCCACGCATTGTGTATGATCTTCTCCCAGAGTTTTTTCGCGTCTATGTCCTGTACGTACAGCGGGTTGTCGGACTTTATGGGGAACTGCTGGCGGTACATCTTGCCTTCGATGGCCGCGCGCATAAATTCGTCGTCGATTTTTATCGACACGTTCGCGCCCGTGACCTTGCCCGTATCCATCTTCGCGTCGATGAACTTTTCGGCATCGGGGTGCTTTATCGAGAGCGAGAGCATCAACGCTCCGCGCCGTCCGTCCTGCGCAACCTCACGCGTGGAGTTCGAATAGCGCTCCATAAACGGCACGATACCGGTCGATGTGAGCGCCGAGTTGAGCACGGGACTGCCCGAAGGACGGATGTGCGAGAGGTCGTGTCCCACACCGCCGCGCCGTTTCATCAGCTGTACCTGCTCCTCGTCTATGCGGAATATGCCGCCGTAGGAGTCTGCGGGGTTCTTATGGCCTATGACGAAGCAGTTCGACAGCGACGCCACCTGAAAGTTGTTGCCGATACCGGTCATCGGACCGCCTTGCGGTATGATGTAGCGGAAATGGTCGAGCAGGTCGAAAATCTCCTTTTTCGAAAGCGGGTTTTCATACTTTTTCTCGATGCGTTCGAGTTCCGTCGCAAGACGTTCGTGCATCTGTACTGGCGACTTTTCGTATATGTTGCCGAAAGAGTCTTTCAGTGCGTACTTGCTTACCCAGACGGTTGCAGCCAGATCGTCGCCGCCGAAATACTCTTTGGAGGCGGCTACAGCATCTGCATACGATACTGTTTGGGGAGCGTCGTGGTTAGTTTTAGCCATAATTATCCTTTCTATCTGTTTTTTAGTCGATTATCGGTTGAGGCCGGAAAAGCATGTTTTCGTATTTTGCGACAAAAACGCCCCCGCCGGCAGTAGCGCGGCGGACGTGTCCGCAATGAAATCGTGGGGATTCCGGTAAAATCGCATTGTCTGTCGGCCGTAACCGACACTACAAAGATGCGACTTTTTTTATGAGTAATGAAGCGTAATGATGAAAATTATGCACAAGTTATTTACATTTTTCTTATGCCGCTGAAAATCGGTATTATGTGTCCTCGCTCGTCTTCTGTCGCCTGAAATGTTCTGAAAAGGCGGATTTTTCCCGTATCGTATATGATTTATGCGAAAAAGTGTTTATATTTGTAATAAACAGGGTAAAAAAGGATGCATATGGAGAAACAATGGCCGGCTTCGGCCGCAATCAATCCGCTCGAAAATGAAGATGCCTTGTTCGGCCTTTTCGAGGTCGATAACGAGGAGTACGACGAACTGCATGTCCAGATGATGCCGCGACTGGTGGATGTCGGCGGAATTGTCATATGTCTCGACGGCGAGTGCGAAATGATAGTCAATGAACGGCGTCTGACCGTTCGCCGCGGGGATATGCTGACGGTATTTCCTAAAACCATTATTCAGGGCATAAGCAAAAGCGACGACCTGAGGGCATATGCCATTGCGGTGAATATAGAATTTCTGCGCAGCCTGAATATCTCGTCTATTTCGGAACTCTATGTGATGATAAAGGATATGCCCTGCATCTCGCTGACCGATGCGCAGATAGATACGGTTATGGAGCTGTGCGAGATTCTGCGCCGCAACGGCGGCAATGCCGACCACCATTTCCGCAAGGAGATAGGCGAGAGCCTGTTGCTTACGCTGTGTTACGAGATTGCGAACATATATTGTTCCCGCAGAAATATCGTCAAGCAGCCGTTGTCGCGCAAGGATATATTGCTGCAAAGATTCCTTTCGCTGGTTTCGACCGATTATCTTGTCAGCCGCGAGGTGAGCTACTATGCCGACAAACTGTGCGTTACACCCAAATACCTGAGTATCGTCGTACGCTCGGCATCGGGACGCAGTGCGACGGACTGGATAGCCCATATGGTCATAATCAATGCCAAGAGTATGCTCGTCGGGTCGCGTATGACCGTGCAGCAGATTTCGGCCGAACTCAACTTCCCGAACTCGTCGTTCTTCGGGCAGTATTTCCGCCGCCATACGGGCAAAACGCCCAATGCATATCGCAAAAGTGCGCGGTAATCAACCGTAATGCAGATTGCCGAGTCGAAACGTAAACTCGGCAATCTGCATTTATACGGTCTGCGCAAAATCTATTTCTTGCCCTTGGGCGCGAGAATCATATTCATCTTCTTGCCTTCGAGCGTCGGCATAACCTCTACTTTGGCAATCTCTTCGAGATCGGTCGCAAAGCGCAGCAAAAGAATTTCGCCCTGCTCCTTGAAGACGATCGAGCGGCCGCGGAAGAATACGTAAGCCTTCACTTTAGCACCCTCCTTGATGAAATTCTCGGCGTGCTTCAGCTTGAAGTTGTAATCGTGGTCGTCGGTCTGCGGGCCGAATCTGATCTCCTTGATTACGACCTTGACCTGTTTGGCCTTTATCTCCTTAGCCTTGCGCTTCTGCTGATAGAGGAACTTCTGGTAGTCGGCGATGCGGCATACGGGAGGTTCGGCCTTGGGCGAAATTTCGATCAGATCGAGCTCCATCTCGTCGGCCAGACGTATGGCATCGCGTATCGGCAACACTAAATTCGGCTCGACGTTGTCGCCTACGACGCGTACCGTAGGTGCCGTAATCTCGTTGTTGATGCGGTGCGGGTTCTCTTTTTCCGGACGACGCATGTTGCGTTGTCTGTTCGCCTGATTCTGATTGTTCGCCGAGATTTGCGGTCTCGGCTTGAACGGACGTTGGTTTGCCAAGTTGATTTTCGTGTATTTGGTTATTGTTTCATTTTGTTCGCTTCGATCTCCTCGTCTACTAACTTCTGCATATAGTCGCGGTAGGCTTCGAGCGTCATCTGTCCCTTGTCGCCTTCGCCTTGTGCGCGTACGGACACCTTATGCTCGGCAGCCTCTTTTTCGCCGACGATCAGCAGGTACGGGATGCGTTTGAGCTCGTTGTCGCGGATCTTGCGGCCTATCTTCTCGTTGCGGTCGTCGATTTGCGTGCGTATATCGTTCTTGTTCAGATATGCGGCCACTTCGGCGGCGTAGTCGTTGTACTTCTCCGAAATGGGGAGTACGACTGCCTGGTCTGGTGCGAGCCACAACGGGAACTTGCCCGCCGTATGTTCGAGCAGCACGGCCACGAAACGCTCCATCGAGCCGAACGGCGCGCGGTGGATCATAATCGGGCGGTGCAGCTTGTCGTCGGCGCCCTTGTACGTAAGGTCGAAACGCTCGGGCAGGTTGTAGTCCACCTGAATGGTGCCCAACTGCCAGCTGCGACCTATGGCATCCTTGACCATAAAGTCGAGCTTCGGCCCGTAGAACGCCGCCTCGCCGTATTCGATTACCGTATTCAAACCTTTCTCTTTCGCCGCCTGAATGATAGCGCTCTCGGCCTTCTCCCAGTTTTCGTCCGAGCCGATGTACTTCTCGCGGTTATTGGGGTCGCGCAGCGAAATCTGTGCCGTATATTTGTCGAACTTCAGCGTTTTGAAGATGTAGAGCACGATGTCTATCACCTTTTCGAACTCTTCGAGCAGCTGGTCGGGGCGCACGAACATATGGGCGTCGTCCTGCGTGAAACCGCGTACGCGCGTAAGTCCGTGAAGCTCACCGCTCTGCTCGTAGCGATATACCGTTCCGAACTCGGCCAGACGCACGGGCAGGTCCTTGTACGAACGGGGTTTGCTGCGATATATCTCGCAGTGGTGGGGGCAGTTCATCGGCTTGAGCAGATACTCCTCGCCCTCGATCGGGGTTTTTATCGGCTGGAACGAGTCCTTGCCGTATTTTGCATAGTGTCCCGACGTCTTGTACAGTTCGATATTCCCGATGTGCGGGGTTATGACCTGCTGGTAACCGTACTCTTTCTGTATCTGGCGCAGGAAACGCTCCAGACGGTCGCGCAGGTCGGCGCCTTTTGGCAGCCAGAGGGGCAGACCCTGACCAACGCGCTGCGAGAATGTGAAGAGTTCCAAATCCTTGCCGAGCTTGCGGTGGTCGCGCTTCTTGGCCTCCTCCATCATCGCCAGATACTCGTCGAGCATCGACTTCTTGGGGAACGATACGCCGTAGATGCGGGTGAGCATCTTGTTCTTCTCATTGCCGCGCCAGTAGGCACCCGCCACCGACGTCAGTTTTATGGCCTTGATAAGTCCCGTGTTGGGAATGTGCGGGCCGCGGCACAGGTCGGTGAACGCGCCGTTGGTATAGAATGTTATCGTACCGTCTTCCAGATCGTTGATAAGTTCGACCTTGTACTGGTCGCCCTTTTCGGTGAACGTTTTCAGGGCTTCGGCTTTCGAAACCTCGGTGCGCACCATAGGCTCCTTGTTGCGGGCCAGTTCCACCATCTTGTTTTCGATGGCGGCCAGGTCGGCTTCGGTAATCGGGGTCGGCGAATCCACGTCATAGTAGAATCCGTTCTCGATAGCGGGGCCGATACCGAACTTGATACCGGGGTAGAGCGCTTCGAGCGCTTCGGCCAAAAGGTGCGAAGATGTGTGACGGAAAGCGTGCTTGCCTTCGGCATCGTCCCACTTGTAGAATTTTATCGAGGCATCCTCCTCGACAGGGCGCATAAGGTCTACGGTTGCGCCGTTTACCGCAGCGGCGAGGGAGTCGGCAGCGAGACGAGGGCTGATGCTCTCCGCGATTTCGTAGGCGGTAGTTCCCTTTTCGTATTCGCGAACCGAACCGTCGGGGAAAGTTACTTTAATCATAAAAGCGTTTTGTTTAGTTTATTGTTTTTTTTCTGCACCTTCGCGGCTCCACAATCACGAGACGGATTACCGTTCAGCTGCGCATTTTCGGTTTATGTCAATCGTCGGGTTCCGTCTGCGGCAGGTCCTTGACGCTGACATCGCGTCCCTTGTCGCGCTCGAAACGGCGCAGCGGGTTCGATGTCCACATCTTCCAGGCCTTGCGTTTTACGGTTATGTCTATGGCCGCATATATCGCATTGCGCATAGATTGCGGGTCGGCCTTGTCCTGTCCCGCTATGTCGAATGCCACGCCGTGGTCGGGCGAGGTGCGCACTTTCGACAGAGATGCCGTGAAATTTACGCCGTCGGGCGATATGGTCTTGAACGGCGTAAGTCCCTGATCGTGATACATCGCCAGTACGGCGTCGTATTTGGCATACCCGCCGTTGGCGAAGAGCCCGTCGGCCGGAAACGGTCCGAATGCGAGCACACCGTTTTCGTATGCCTTCACTATCGCGGGTTTTATTATCTCCTGCTCCTCTTTGCCGAGCAGGCCGCCGTCGCCCGCGTGGGGATTGAGCGCCAGAACCGCTATGCGCGGCTCGACTATGCCGAAATCCTGCCTGAGGGTCTCGCGCAGCTGCGCGAGACGTGCGACGATCTTCTCCTCGGTGATGCTGCGGCTGACGTCGGCAACGGGAATATGTATCGTCACGAGACCTACGCGCAGACGGTCACTGCACATAATCATCATCGGCTCGCCGCCGAGTTCGGCCGCGAAAAATTCGGTGTGCCCCGTGTAGCGGAAAGCGTCGCTCTGCACAGTCTCCTTGTCTATGGGAGCTGTGACCGCCGCATCGATTCTGCCCGCCTTGAGGTCTGCCGCCATAGCTGCCAGCGCATCTACGGCCGCTTTTCCCGCCTCTGCGGAGGGCTTGCCCGCCTCGATATGCAGTTCTCGTTCGCCGCAGGGCACCAAATTGACGCACCCGCGCTTGGCTTCATCCGCTGTGCGGCAGATATTGAAGCGGAAATTCTCGAGGTCGGCTATCGTGCCGCGGTAATATGCCGCCGCCTGCTCCGATCCGTATATTATCGGCGTGCAAAGCTCTGTCATACGCTGATCGGCGAAGGTTTTGAGAATGACCTCCCAGCCGATACCGTTCGTATCGCCCTGCGTGATGCCTATCTTGAGTTTGTTGTCGGACATAAGTTATTATTCTTCAATCCGCAAATTTATGAAAAAATTCCGTAAGTCCGCTCTTTTTCGGGGTTATTTCGATGCGGCGCGTCTGCGGAATTCGGCGCATACGACGGCCGCCGCTATGGAAATGTTGAGCGACTCCGACCCGCGCCTGTCGGCGGGATACGGCGGGATGAACAGCTTGCGGGTTACGGCCGACGCGCAGGCGGGGGATATGCCTCGCCCTTCGTTGCCCATAACTATTATGCCGTTCCGTGTGAGTTCGCCCGAATATATGTCGCCGCCCTCGAGGAATGTGCCGTAAACCTCTGTCCCTTTGCGGGCGGCTGCCGTCAGATAGCCTGCAAGGTCGGTGTAGTGCACCCTGACGCGGATTATGGCCCCCATAGTCGCCTGTATGACCTTGGGATTGAAGCAGTCGGCCGAAGATGCCGAGCATATTATGTCTTCGATGCCGAACCAGTCGGCCAGACGGATGACGGTGCCGAGATTCCCCGGATTTTGTATGTCGTCCAGTGCGAGTACGAGACTGTGCCGCGCTATGTCGTCCGCGAGCCCGTAGTGCGGGATTTCGACCGTCGCCAGCGAGTTGTTCGGCGTCTTGAGCATCGACAGCCGCTCCATCTCTTTCGGCGTTACGCGTTCGATTACTCCGTTCGTACTGCGGCCGTCTTCGCCCTCGAAAACTCCGTCGAGCGCATATATCTTGCGTATGCGCAAGTGCGAGGCGCGCAACTCGCCGATGAGCTTTTCGCCCTCGGCGACGAATAGTCCGTGTTCATCGCGGCCCCGTTTGTCGGCCAGCGAGCGGACGAGCTGTATTTCGGATCTGGTCATTGTTCGGTATCTTCGGGTACAAAGTTAATGTTTTTTGCATTCGGAATGTAGCTTACGGACGTTTTGGGCACATAAGGTGGTCGAAAGGTCGGATTTCATTGAAAAATATCCGCTGTCGGTTGATATTGTTTTGCCGAATGATGTTTTTGGAGTATATTTGCATCCGATGAACGGGTAATTGATTTTACAAGTTTGTCAATTGGGGGTATTGGTGACGGGCGGCTTTTCGGCTGCCCGTCTTTTTGTCCCGATGCGTGTCGGTATGTATCCCGAAAGCTATCCCCTCCCTATTTCGAACGTCTTTCCCTCTTCGGCCGTTTCGGTGTTCGGAAATATCGCCCGCGCCTCGTCGAGCAGTATCCGAGGGTCTTTGTACCGCGACGAAAAATGTCCTATGATCAGTTTTCCCGCTTCGGCCAGCAGTGCGACTTTCGCCGCCTGTGCCGCTGTCGAATGCCCGCGTTCGCGGGCGGCCGCGCTTTCGTCCGAGGCATAAGTCGCTTCGTGGTAGAGCACGTCCGTGCCGCGTATCAGTTCGGCCGCCCGCGCCGAATAGTTCGTGTCCGACATATAGGCGTACGAGACGGGCTTGTAGGGGAGGTATGTCAGTTCCCCGTTCGGAATCGTCCGCCCGTCGTCGAGCGTGATATTCTCGCCCCGTTTGGCGGCGACGATTTGCGCCACCGACAATCCGTATCGGTCTATTTTGAACTTATCGACGTTGAGGGCGGGAGTTTTCTCTTTGAAGAAGTAGCCTGCGGCGGGCTTGGTATGCCGCAGTGGAATGCTCCACACCTCCGTCGTGCGGTTCTCGAAGAGCAGTGCGTGCGATGTGGTGTCCACTTCCGTCCATTCGATGTCGTATTGCAGGTGTTGTTCGAAGTAGCGCCTGAAACAGTCCAGTATCTCGCCGAACGGATGCGGGGCGAAGATCGTCAGCGGCGTCTGCCGCCCGTAGAGCCCGAGCGTCGAGAGCAGCGGGAACAGCCCGAAGACGTGGTCCCCGTGCAGGTGCGAGATGAACACGGCGCGCAGTTTCAGCGGGTTTATGCCTCGTCGGAACATCTGCTGCTGCACGCCTTCGCCGGCATCGACCAGATAGTATTGTTCGTTTACGTTTACTATCTGTGCCGACGGATGCCTGTCGGCCGTGGGTTTCGCGGAGGCCGCGCCGAGTATGGTTACCTTTACGGGCATAGACTATTTTTGCGCGAGCAGGAAACGTTCGCAGTCGATGGCGGCTATGCAGCCTGAGCCTGCGGCGGTTATCGCCTGACGGTATTGCGGGTCCTTGACGTCGCCTGCCGCGAATACGCCTTCGACATTGGTTTTGGACGTGGCGCCCGCCACCTTGATGTAACCTTCGTCGTCGAGTTCCAGCTGTCCCTTGAACAGGTCGGTATTGGGGTGGTGGCCTATTGCGAGGAAGAAGCCCGTAATATCTATCGTGCGCTCCTCTCCGTCGTTGCGGCGCAGCAATGCGCCCGTGACGCCGTCGTCATCGCCCAGTACCTCGACCGTGTTGTGTTCGAACAGCACTTCGATGTTGGGTGTCGCGAATACACGCTCCTGCATAGCTTTCGAGGCCCGCAAGAACGGCTTGCGGACGATCATATATACGTGGCGGCATATCGAGGCCAGATATGTGGCCTCTTCGCACGCGGTGTCGCCGCCGCCGACCACCGCCACATCCTGTTTGCGGTAGAAGAAACCGTCGCAGGTGGCGCAGGCACTGACGCCCATCCCCCTGTATTTGGTTTCGGACGGCAGTCCGAGATAGCGCGCCGTCGCACCCGTGGCGACTATGAGCGTTTCGGCCGCAATCTCCTTGCCGCCGTCGATCTTCAGCCTGAACGGCCGCGACGACAGGTCGGCTTCGGTGACTATGCCGGAACGTATGTCCGCACCGAAGCGTGCGGCCTGCCTGCGCAGGTCGTTCATCATCGCCGAACCGTCGATACCTTCGGGATAACCCGGAAAATTTTCTATTTCGGTCGTGGTGGTCAGCTGGCCTCCCGGTTCTATGCCTTCGTAAAGCACGGGGTCGAGATTCGCCCTCGATGCATATATCGCGGCCGTGAAACCTGCGGGGCCGCTGCCTATTATCAGACATTTTACGTGTTCCATAATCAGTGTGTTTTTATCGTCGTATCTTCTGTATGTTCGTGAAACTCCTCGGTTCGGCGTCCCGCATAGTCGAAACGCGCCCACTTCGTTCCGAGCCTTACGGCATAGTCTTCGCGTTCGGGATCGAATTCTACGATGTCGTAGCGGGCGGGTATGACGTAGCGTCCATCGCGGTCGATGACTCCCATCCCCGTCTCGGTCTCCACCACCGAGCGGTTCTCGCGGAAGTGATCGGCGTATTCGAACTGCGGTTCTATTATCGTATTCCCGTCGGCGTCGGCGAATCCGTAAAGCCCGTTTCGGCGTATGCGCCGCATCATATCGTGGAGCGGGGCGTATTCGTCGCCGTGTCCGTCGTACACCGTTGCGTACGGTGCCGATATGTCATTCTGCTCGGTCGGGATGAAGGGGAATGACGATATGTACTGCCGTACGGTATCTGTTTCGGCCTCTATCTCATCGGTCGAAGCGCCCATACGGGCGTAGTGGCAGCGTATGGGGCAGAGCCTGCCGTCGTCGGTGAATATAAGGTTGCCGGCTTTGAGGTTGCCGTGCAGAAAACCCGTGCGCAGGAACTCCGCATGCAGCGCGTCCAGTGCATTGCGAAGGATGTCGGTGGGTATGTGGGTTACGGCCGTGCCGAGCGGTTCGCCCTCGGGCAGCGGATAGAGCAGGATGTCGCATCTGCATACTTTGTCTGTAGAGGTGCGGAACTCCATCTCGTCGCGCAATATCCTGTATTCGGGCACTGCCGCGCAGCCCGTGCGCCTTATGGCGTGTGCCGCCTGTTCGGCTCTCTCCGTTGCGCCTGCCGCCAGCGGTGCGCAAAGCATATGCCGTTTGTTCCCGATACGTATACGCACCTCGGCGAAGAGCGCCGTACGCGAAACGGATACTTCCCCGCAGCTCTTGTCGGGAATAAAACCGCGCAACGTACGGAAAGCTCCGTCACCTTCGGCGACGGCCTGTGCGAATGCTGTTATGGACGGGAATATGTTCACGGTTACAGCATATCGGTTACGCTGCGCGAGCCGATGCACAGCATTGTTATCAATTCGGTTATGGAGGCGTTGTAGCTCATACCGCGAAACGGCGGCTCGCCCGCATTGCCGCGGTGCATCCGTATTGTTTCGTCGAACGGTGCGGGCATAAGGCTCGAACAGTCTGCCAGCAGCCGCGCATAACGGTTGTTGTCGTCTATCTCGTCGTCGGTGGGGAATATCAGAGCGCGCGCCGTGGTGTCGGAGGTTATGTGGATGTTGATGAGCAGTACGTTGCCGTCCGAAGTGTGCAGCGACTTTATCTGACCTGCCATATCGCGCAACTCCCCGCAGTCGCAGTCCGACGCCTCACCGTCGGTGATGTTGATTACTACGGGCGGGAAACTGTCGGCGTTGCGGGGGTCGCGGCACCATTCGCCTGCTATGTCGCGGATGCGGAGGAAAGCCTCGTACATAGGCGTGTCGCCTGCGGCTGCGGGCGGTATCCACAGCGGAATCTCCTCGGTGTGCAGGACCGTTTCGCCGTTGGGCAGGCGCCGTTCGCCCGATATGCGGATGCGTTCGGGCTTGTAGCGGCATAACTCCGCAACGGGAATGAAATCGCGTTCGGGGTCGATTATCGAGCGGACATCGTCTCCGGAATACCCTATCAGCGCTATGTCGTAATAGTCGTGTATGCCGTCTTCGCGGCGGGCGCGCATAATGAGTTCGGATACGATGCGGCTCGTAATCTCGGACACGGCGACGGCTTTCGAAACCTTCCTGCCGTTCGATACGATCTCTTCGCACATGGATTGCGAGCGGTCCACCGCAATTATGAATGCCGTGCGATGGCGTCTTGTTATCTCCTGTTCGTACATTATTCCAATCCTCTGACTGTTTTGAAATCGAGTTCGCGCTCCTCGTCGGTATCGCAGTCTATGCCGTAGCCTATGCTCATTTCGGGCGAGCAGTCGTTGAGCCTGTCATCGTCGGTCATTCGCCGCAACGAGGCGTGGATATTCTCGGCGGCGGCAATCGCTGCGGCCGTCTCGTCCCCGTCGGGACGGTGACCGAGAAGTTCCGCAAGGGTTTCGAATGCCCAGTCGTAGGCATACTCGGCATAGTGCTCCGCAAAAGCCTTCAGCCGTGAGTCGAGTTCGTCGAGCGACGTTATCGTGCCGTCGTCTACGGAGTCCAGCAGCGACCTTACGGCGTTTTTCGATATGTATTGTCCCGCAAGGTCCGCCCATTCGCCGCGGCCGTCCGCTCCCGACGGCCGCCCGTCGCGCAGCATAATGCCGATAGAGGCGGCTATGGCCTTGTTGTACAGCTTTATGCCCCGTTGCAGGTGCGATGCCTTGATGAATACCTTGTTGTAACCGTACAGTTCCGTGTCGGGCGTCTCCTCGGCCAGTCTGTTGAGAATGTTCAGCCCCTTGATGAGCTTGCCCGTTATGTAGGGGTTGTACTCTTCGAAATTTATTATGTCGCCGCGGACCTTGCGTTTGTCGCGCTTGGGCCACTTCTCGATGTCGCGCACCGTGCCGTAGCTCATCAGGTTGGCCCCGGGGATGAGCATCGAGCGACCCTCTTTTTCTATAAGGTACGAGTACGGGAGGTCGGCGATGTCGTGGTGGCGCGAGTGGTGCCCGAGAATCATCGTGAACGGGGCCTCGATTGCGGGCGACATTATGTATGCGCCGCTGGCGAACTTGCAGCCGCGAAGATGCACGGACTGATGCACGGCGCCGCTCTTGAACAGATGGTTGCTCTGGTTCGAGCCGCTGCCGGCATTGAAGAACGAGAACATCCCCGCTATGAGCAGCGTCGATTTGTGGTGCGAAACGGTATAGGGACCTGCGAATATCGAGGCCGCTTCGCCGTTTTCGCAGTGCGAGTTCGAGAAGAACAGCGATTCGCTCGCCGAGAACCCCTTGTCCATTATCACCGATTCGCCTATGAAGCAGCGTTCGATTACCACTCCGTTGTCTATGCGGGCGTTGGGCGCTATGATGAAGTCGTATGCCTTGACGTCTACGCCTATGTATGCGCCGTTGCCTACGGTGCCGTTCCCGAGTGCCGAGGCACCCTCGATTACGACGTCGTCGCCGATGTTCGTCTCGCGTATGAAGCGGGCGCCTTCGATACGGGAGTTGCGCCCTATGCGGCCTATCGCCGACCGTTTCGCGGCGGCGTATTCGTCCGCCATCCGTTCTATGCGTGCTGTTGTAATACGGCGATGACGGTATACGGCGGCGATGTAGCCCGTCTGTGCGGTAAGACCCTCGTATATTTTGACGCTGCGGCCTTCGCACTCATTCATCGTGGCTACGCTGACGCCGTTTCCGAATGTGCTCTCGCGTCGGCATTCGAGTGCCGCGACGTTCTCGACCGTCGAGCCGTCGCCTATTTCGTAATTGCATATGTTCGAGTTGCGGAGTCCGACTCCTTTGCCGATGCGCACCGTACCGCGCAGGCGGCAGTCGTAAATCGATGCAGCCGAGAACCCTTCCGCAACCTCTACCGACGACCAGTCGTCGGCTCTGTTCGATTGCGCTTCGAGGACGAGTATCTCTTCGGCGGATAATTTTCTGAATGAATTCATTCCGATAGTTTATTTCGCAAATATACTCATTTGCTCCGAATATTCAAATCCGCTGCCGTGCCGATGTCGGCAGGGATTTCGTTGCCGTCGCGGTCCTTTTCGAAACGGCGTCCGTCGCGTATCACCACGGAATGCCCGTTGCGGAACGGCTTTACGGCCGAGCATCCGTCGCAGTCGAGCGCCGGAGAGCCGTCGGCGTATATGAAATGCAGGCTGTCGGCTATGCGTACGGCTGCCATTCCCTCGCTGAATTCGAATCCGCAGTCGTAAACGGGCGGAATGACGAACTCCCCGTCGAGCGTGTATCCCCACAGACCGTTCTTTTCGGCCAGTTCGGGAGTGCGGGCGTCTGCGGCGGCGGTGCCGAAGCGGCAGGCGAGCAGCTCTTCGAGTCCGAACAGGCGCGGCGAAGGCGAGCGCAATAACGTTGCCGTACGATAGTGTACGGCCATACATTTTTTGGCGAAAAGACGCAATATCTCCTCCAAAGCCCTGCTTTTCCCTCCGTATATTTCCCGCGGGTCGGCCAGCAGCTCTTCATCGGTCGGATACCGCAGGCACAGTTCGGGGTCGGCGCTCAATGCGTGCAGCGCGGTGGATATGAGGGCTATGGGATAGTCGTCTATAGACTTGTCGAAGAGTTCGGCCGAGCGCAGCGGGTGCTGGAATGCCGCGGTGCCCGTTTCGTCGCTCCGCTCCCCTGCGAACTCGGGGCGGAACATCGCGTCGAAATCTATCGGATGCATATGCCCGTCGTCATCGACGATGATGTTTTCGGGCTTCAGGTCTCCGTGCGCCCACTCCTGCCGCAGCAGGTCGAGGGCGAACCTGTCGAATTCGCGTGCCAGACGCCCCGCAGCCTCTCCGTCTCCGAGCGAGTCCGCTATCGCGCGGCGCAGGCTTCTGCCTTCGATGCGGTCGTACAGTACTATGTCTACCCATTCGCCGCTGCACGGGCCGTTGTGTATGAAGAGTTCATCGTGCAGGCATTCGCTGCCGTAGATGCGCCGCAGGTTGCGTTTCGGGCGCGTATAGCATTTGAGCATCTTCGCCCGCCCGTCGCGGCGTACGGTGAAGAGCACGGAATTGTTGCCGACGGTGAATTGCGGGCATCCGTCGGCATCGCGCAAAACATCGATGACACCTAAAGTCCGCGTGAGACCGTAGGTGTCATTCAATGCATTAACATATTGCGGAACAGTCAGAAGCACGGCCGCAATACGATATGTGTTTTAGTGGCAGTGGCCGCAGTCGCAGCCGCCTTCGTGTTCGCCGCAGTGGTCCCCGCAGCCCTCGCCGCAGTGGTCGCCGCAACCTTCTCCGCACTCGTGGTCGCCGCATCCGCAACCGCAGCCGCCTTTCGATGCGAGGTCTTCGGGCGTGACGTCGCGCACGGAGACTACCTCGACGTCGAAATTGAGGGTCTTGCCCGCCATCGGGTGGTTGAAGTCCATCTTGACGTTGTCGGCGTTCACCTCCTTCACTACGCCGACCATACGGTTGCCGTTGGCGTCGCTCATAGGCACCTGACTGCCGACGAAGAGGATGTCCTCGGCGACTTTGCCGTCTATCATAAAGACTGTTTTGGGCAGCTCCACGACGGCTTCGGGGATTATCTCTCCGTATCCGTCCTTCGGCTCCAGCGTGAACGATACCTTATCTCCTGCGGATTTGCCCATTAGGGCCTCCTCGAATTTGGGAAGCAACATACCCGTACCGCAAATGAACTCCAGCGGCGCTTCGGGATTGGAGCGGTCGGCGATAGCGCCATCGACGGTGAGCTTGTAGTGTACGGCTACCATCTTGTTGTTTTCTACTTTCATAAAATCGTTTAGCATTGAAATTTCTTGATTATTCGTTTTCACAGACCGCCTGCAATGAGCGTTCCGCGTGCAGGCGGTCTGTTTGCGTATCGGTGCCAAAGATAGTCATTTTTGCATAAAAACGCATCTTCGTATCATTCGCAGTTGCGGCAAACCAGGTTGCGGTCGCCGTAACCGTTGTCTATTTTGGTTACGTACGGGAAGAATTTCGCTTCGCGTATCCATTCGCGCGGGAATGCCGCCTGCGCGCGCGTATAGGGGTGCGACCATTCGCCCGCAAGCTCGAATGCCGTGTGCGGAGCATTCGCCACGACGTTGTCCTCCTCGCCGCCGATAGCTTCGCATTCGCGTTTTATCGATACGAGCGCATCGATGAAACGGTCCATTTCGGCTTTCGGTTCGCTCTCCGTAGGCTCTACCATAAGGGTTTCGTGCACGGGGAACGAGAGCGTCGGCGCGTGGAACCCGTAGTCCATAAGACGGTGGGCTATGTCGCCGCAGTCGATGCCGTAGTCCTTCTTGAACGACGTGAGGTCGAGTATCATTTCGTGGCCTACGCGCCCCTGCTCGCCCGTGTAGTATGTGCGGAACTCGGATGCGAGCGACGATGCCATATAGTTGGCATTGACGATAGCCATCTCCGTGGCGCGGCGCAGGCCGCTTTCGCCCAGCATCTTTATGTATCCGTAGGTTATGGGCAGCAGCAACGCCGAGCCGTAAGGTGCTGCCGCCACGGCCGTGATGCCTTCGTCGCCGCCCGTCGGCACTATCGGGTGCGAGGGCAGGAACTTGGCCAGATGCTCGGCCACGCATACGGGGCCTACGCCGGGACCTCCGCCGCCGTGGGGCATCGCGAAGGTCTTGTGCAGGTTGAGGTGGCATACGTCCGCTCCGATATAGGCGGGGTTGGTCAGGCCGACCTGCGCATTCATATTCGCACCGTCCATATATACCTGTCCGCCCGCATCGTGCACGGCATCGACTATCTCGCGTATCTTCGACTCGAAGATTCCGTGCGTCGAGGGGTAGGTGACCATCAGGCCGCACAGCTCCGACGAGTATTCGCGCGCTTTGGCTTTCAGGTCTTCGACGTCGATATTTCCCTCCGTGTCGCAGGCTACGGTTACGATCTTCATACCTGCCATCGCCGCCGATGCGGGGTTCGTCCCGTGCGCCGATGCGGGGATGAGGATGATGTTGCGGTAGCCTTGGTTGCGCGACTGGTGATATGCACGGATTACCATAAGCCCCGTGTATTCGCCCGCGGCACCCGAATTGGGCTGTAGCGTGCAGGCCGCGAAGCCCGTGATTACCGCCAGGTCGTGTTCCAGTTCGGTTATCATCTCGGTGTAGCCTTCGGTCTGGTCGGCGGGAGCGAACGGGTGTATGTTCTGAAATCCCGCGAGCGACAAGGGCTGCATCAGGACCGCAGCGTTGAGCTTCATCGTGCATGAGCCGAGCGAAATCATCGAGTTCGCGAGCGATATGTCGCGCAGTTCGAGCCGCTTGATATAGCGCATCAGGTCGCTTTCGCTGCGATAGCTGTTGAACACGGGTTCGGTCAGTATCGCCGAGCGGCGTCGCAGGGCTTCGGGTATCGCCGTTTCGGTCGCGAGTTTCGCACTCTTGGCCTTGCGTCCCTTGGCTTCGGCGAATATGCCGATTACCTGCTCTATTTCTTCGGGCGTCGTCACCTCGTCGAACGACATCCGAACGCGGTTGTCTGAGGGGTAGTAGAAGTTGATGCCGCGTTCGAGCGCTATCGACTGTATGACGGCGGCTTCGGCTTCGACCTCTAAGGTGTCGAAGAACGACTTGGATGCCGTTTTGTAGCCCGCCGCTTCGAGAGCCTTGGCGACTGTTACGGCCGCCAGATGGGCGGTGGTCGCCGCGCGGCGCAGGCCTTCGGCGCCGTTATATACGCAGTAGAAACCCGCCATAGATGCCATAAGCGCCGATGCGGTGCAGATGTTCGACGTGGCGCGCTCGCGCTTGATATGCTGTTCGCGCATCTGGAGCGACATTCTGAGGGCGCGGTTGCCCGTTCGGTCTACCGATACGCCTATGATGCGCCCCGGCATATTGCGTTTGAATGCGTCCTTGGTGGCCATATATCCCGCGCTCGGACCTCCGAAGCCCATAGGGCATCCGAGCCGCTGCGTGCTGCCGACGGCTATGTCCGCACCCCATTCGGCAGGGGATTTCAGCAGAGAGAGTGCGAGCGGATCGGCTGCGGCCGTGACGAGAACCCCTGCGGCGTGGGCGGCTGCGGCGAATTTTTCATAGTCGTTTACGGCCCCGTCGGCGGCGGGGTATTGCACTATCGCGCCGAACTCGTTGCCCGAGAATTCATACTCGGAGAAGTCGTCGATTATGAGCTCTATGCCGAACGGCTCGCTGCGCGTAAGCAGCAGGTCGAGTGTCTGCGGGAATATGTCGCGGTCTACGAAAAGTCGGTTGCGCCCCTGCTTGACGGCCTCGCGCGAACGCAGCGAGAACATCATAAGCATAGCTTCGGCGACGGATGTCGCTTCGTCCAGCAGGGAGCAGTTGGCGATCTCCATACCCGTGAGCGATATTATCGCCGTCTGGAAATTGAGCAGTGCTTCGAGACGCCCCTGCGAAATTTCGGCCTGATACGGCGTGTAGGAGGTGTACCACGCGGGATTCTCGAAGACGTTGCGCGAAACGGCCGCAGGCACGGCGCAGGGGTAGTAGCCCATTCCGATGAACGAACGGAACTGTCGGTTCCTGTCCGCCAGTTCGCGGATGTGGTCGGCGAATTCGTATTCGCTCATCCCTTCTGTTGGCAGTGCGAGCGGCTTTTTCAGTCGTATCGATTGCGGAATAACTTGCGATATGAGCTCCTCGACCGATTTCACGCCTATCGCGGCGAGCATTTCGTCGAGCTCTTTGCTGTCGGTGACGCCGATATGTCTGTCGGCGAATTTGTCGAACATATTTACTGACTGTTTATTTGAGATAGTATTCTTTTGTCTGCGTATTGCCGTGTTTGTCCGTCCACGTTATGCGGTAATTGCCCTTGAAGCCGCGGAACCGTATCGTGCCGTCCTTGTCGGGGCGTGCCGTGAGACGCGTCTTCCACTCGTTGTTTATCAGGTTTTCGAGCGCATAGTATGCGGGTTTGGGCTGCATATCGCGCGTGAACAGACCCGAAATCGACGGCTCCCCGGGGGCTCCGCAGTTGTCTACGATGTTCCACCACGTGATGCCCATCATCTTCTCGCAGCTGAACCACAGGCGGTAGAGGTTCTGCGTTATTATGGCCTGTATCATAAACCCGCGTTCGTCGCTGCCGGGTGAGGTTATGGTTATCTCGCTCAGATGAAGCGGACGATCGGCTTCCGACATACATTCGAGATAGCCGCGCACCTCTTCGGGCGTCTGCTTGCCGTGGCCTTCGGCTATGTCGATACACTCCTGCGGGTCGAAAAGGTGCATCTGTATGCCGATTATGTCTATTTTGCAGCCGCGTGCGAGCAGTCCCTTGACCTGCTCGGCATAGTATCTGTTGCGGCGGTAGTCGTTGATGTTGAGCTTTACGTTCGACGGGAAGTATTTCTCGGCACTCTTGAGCGCCTTGTACGGGTAGTCGCCGGGCATTATGCCGTAGATGCTCTTGCATAATTTGCTGTCGGGAACCAGAAGGCCTCTTCTGTCGTCTCCCGCGCTCTCGTTCACTACGTCCCAGCTGTCTATCGTGCCGCCGTAGTATTCGGCGACCTCGCGAATGCGTTTGTCATACAGATATTCGAGCGTGTCGGCATAGTGCGCGAACATCTTCTCCAGTTCGCCGACGCTCGTGGCGGCATACTCGTCGGTCATCTTGTCCCTGTCGGTCTTGACGGCTCCTGCGGGGTTGGCCGTGAAGCGGCTCCACTGTGCGCGTTCGCTCGCGGTCATACAATCCGCGAGCCACTCGGGGTGGTGCCACTGACGATTGCCCCATATAAGCACGTGGCCGTGGGTGCGTATGCCCCTGTCTTTGCAGAACTCCACCACCCGTTCGGGCGAGGGGCGGCGCCAGTGGGGCATATAATACGGTTGCGCCTGCCCGTTCCAAAACCGCTCGGTATCCCAATATTCCTCGCGGAAACGTGGGCGCGAGGGCTGCATCTCGAACGTTTTCCAGTAGAACGCTACGGTCGCCGAGTTGAACAGCGTGCCGAACAGTGCCTTGTAGCGGTCGTTGTACTCGGTCCTGCCCAGCTGGTCGTAGTTGAATATGTGGGCTCCGAAGATGAAATCGTGCGAGATCTGCTCTACTTTCACATCCGTGCCTTCGGCTATGTCGGCAATCGTTACCGTGCCGTCGGCCTTGCGGTATTTTTCTATGTCGCTGTCGATGCGCGCCTGCTCTTTGGGGTTCCACTGTTTCCAGTAGGCCTCGCTCATATATCCGTTCGTGTCCTCTTTCAGGGATTTGGGGAACGTCCCTTGCGCCGAAGCGTCGAGCGCCGCGAAGAGGATGACGACGAGCGAAAGTGTTTTTTTCATAAATATGTTGCGGTTTTGGTCAGTGTGTCAGTATTTGAAGCTGCTGCCGCCGATGAACTCGCGCAGCAGCGACGTCGGCGGGATTTCGTCGGGTCTTACTGGGATGAAGTTATCGAGGAACTTCAGCAGGCGCGCGGCTTCGGCGTATTCGGGCACCGTGTCGGGCACCTCGCGCAGAATAGGCTCGACGAAGGGGCGCAGGACCGAAATCTCGTAGAACAGCGACGAGTTGAACATCACGTCGGCATTCTCCTGATAGGGGAATATGTGTTTCTCCTCGCCGCGCCGCACGCTCGGCCAGCGGGAGATCGTCGAGCAGGCGTCGTTGCCCCGCGTGGCGTTGTCGCGCGTTATGCGGCGCAGCAGACGGTTGTCGGTAGTGGGGATGCGCGAGAGGTTGTCCATCGCCACCGACGTGAAGCACGAGACGTATATCTTGAACTTCAGATGGTCGGGAATGCTCGGCGTAAGCCGCGGATTGAGACCGTGTATGCCCTCCATAATCAGTATCGACCGCTCGTCGAGACGCAGCGGGTTCTCGTGCCACTGGCGCTTGCCCGTGATGAAGTCGTAGCGCGGTATGGCTACGCTCTCGCCTGCCGCCAGCCGTTTCAGGTGGTCGTTGAGCTGTGCGAGGTCTATGGCTTCGAGCGCTTCGTAGTCATATTCGCCGTTCTCGTCGCGCGGAGTCTTGTCGCGTTCGACGAAATAGTCGTCGAGCGATATGAGTACGGGGTTGAGCCCCAGCACGCGCAGCTGTACCCCCAGCCGCTTGGAAAATGTCGTCTTGCCGCTCGACGAAGGCCCTGAAATCAACACTAACCGAACGTCTCTCGACGCGTTGGCTGCGGCTATGTCGTCGGCTATGTCCGAAATCTGCTTCTCGTGCAGCGCCTCGGCTATCTTTATCAGTTCGCTCGCATCTCCGCCGAGCACCTTCGCATTGAGACTCCCGACGGTCGGCACGCCCATAATGTCCACCCACTGCTTGTATTGGCGGAAGATGTCGAACATCTTGTCCAGATGTACATGCGGTTGGATCCTCGACGGATCTTCGCGTTTGGGCAGCGCGAGGTAAAAGCCGTTGTAGTACGGGTGTATGGCGAAAAGGCGTATGTACCCCGTAGAGGGTGCCAGCGCCCCGTAGAAATAGCCCACCAGATCGTCCAACCTGTAGAGGTCGCTGTACAGGCGCGGGCGCGTGTCGAGCAGTGCGGTTTTGTCTTCGAACCCGTATTCGTCGTAGAGGCGGCGCACATCGGCCGTGAGCATCTTTTCGCGCGTGACGGGTATGTCCGCATTCGTGATGCGGCGCATAGCCTCCGCGATCCGCTTGCACGCATCTTCCGAAATCTTGCTCTCGCCGTCGATCTCGCAATAGAATCCGTCGCCGAGCGAGTGGCGTATGAAGAAGCGTCTGTCGGGATAGAGTTCGCGGACGGCCTTGTGGAGAATGAACGATACCGTGCGCTGGTAGACCCTGTAGCCCTCGAATCCCGTAATATCGATAAACCGAACGGTGACGGGGGTATAAACTTTGTAGTTCAACTCCTTGATGCGATTGTTTACGTATGCGGCCAACGGCGGATACTCTCCGTCCGACGGCAGACCGTGCGCGATTTCGAGCAGCGAGGTGCCCATCGGGACCTCTGTCGCCGAATCCGTATTTTCGCAGATGACTTTTATCCTATCCATATTTGCGGGAAATAACTTTGTAAAGGTAATTATAATTTTCTAACTTTGACGATTGAAAATAAAAATTGATATGAAAAGGTCATTATATGTGTTGTGTCTGCTCGTGATGCTGACACCTGCGGTCATAGCGTTCTGCAACCGCTATTTGGTGCGTCGCCAGATAGTCATTCTGTCTACCAACGACATTCACGCCAATATCGGCAATTTCGCCCGTCTGGCGAGTGCCGTGAAGGAGTGCCGCGACACTGCGGCCTGCATTCTCGTGGACGCGGGCGACCGATGGACGGGCAATGCTTTCGTCGATATAGCTCCCGAGCCCCGCAAACCGATAATCGACCTGATGAACGAACTGGGATATTCGGTGGCGACGTTCGGCAACCACGAGTTCGACGGCGGCCGCGAGTTCCTGAGCGATATGATGGATGAGTGCGATTTCGAGATCGTGTGCGCCAATATCGGGAGCGAGGACGGCATGTTTCCCGAGGTCGAGCCTTATACGGTGGTGAAGGTCGGCGGCGTGAAGGTCGGCTTTGCGGGTGTGGTCACCAATTACGACCACGGGCACCCCGACGGCAATGCCGATTCGTTCGAGGGGCTGTTTTTCCCCGACCCGCAGGAGGCTGCTATGCGTGCGGCCGAGGAGCTGAAGCACAAGTGCGACGTCCCCGTGCTCCTCTCCCATATGGGCTATGCTATGGATATCGAGCTGGCGGGAAAGACGACGGACTACCCGTTGATAATAAGCGGCCATACGCATGTTCTGGCCGATACGCTCGTCAATGCCACGGTGATAGGGCAAACGCGCAAGAATCTGATAGCCGTCGGGGCGACGACGATACGACTTCGCGGGAAACGCATAACCGACATAGATTACCGCAATGTTATGCTGGCGGACTACGACCCCGACCCCGAATTCCGTATTATGGTCGATGAAATTATGTCCGATCCGTATTTGCACGAATCCGTAGGCTACAATGCGGCCGAACTCGACAAGGTGGGGCTGGCGGATATGCTGACGACGATAATCGCCCGAGCGACGGATTCCGAGGTCGGCTTTTACCATTTCGGCGGTATCCGTCTCGACAGGATGGCTGCCGACAGCGTAAGCCGTGCCACGCTTTTCGACCTCGACCCGTTCTTCTCTACCGTATATACTATGAAGATGACACCCGAACAGATGCGGCGGATGATAATCGAGAAGTTCAACGATACGGGCAACGTCAAGGAGTCGCACCGCATAGACCTCTTCTCGACCGCCCCTTATACCATAATTACGGATGCTGCGGGCGAAGCCGTGGACGTACGTTTCCCGACATTGCGCAACGGACATATTTATAAGGTGGCTATGTGCAATTACATAGCCGAAAAGTACAACGGCATCGAGGCCGACGACATAACGCCGCACAGCGACCTGAAGGTGCTCGACGCTATGATAGATTATTTCGACGACGAGTCTCCCGTGAAATTTTCGAACAAACCCAAACAATTCATATCTCGTTGATATAGCGATATTTGGATGCGGCATCGGTTTTCCTCCGTTATGGCTTTGCGGCTAAATAACGGAGGATTTTTTTGTGCGATTGTAAAAAATATTCTAACTTGCATAAAATTTGGGCCCGAAAAGTTCGTTGTCGTCCGCTTCGGTCACGGTATGCGGACGGGCTTCCCGAAGACGCCGGTCGTCGGGACCTGGGGCCAAACAGAAAGATGATTGAATATTCCGATATTGACGTTCGTGTGTCATCCTCCGAAAAATTGACGGGGGGGGTATTTCATTCATTGTCAATGAGTTACTTGTAGGGATATCGGCGCCTGTAGAGTGCGTCGATCGGTGTCGATGCAAATATTCGGCGAAATATAGTTCCCCGATTGATTTCGGTCCGTGCGGACCGAAATACGTCATAGCACCTTGCGGGGGGGGGGGTACTCCCTTAATAATCAAATAGTTATCGATTCAGCGCCCGCGGAATCGATTCCGGATACGACATATCTTCGTTCACTTCTGCGTGTAGGTTTCCGCGCAGGAGCGGATCGTCGTGTTTTTTCTTCTGCCGTCGCGGAACGATCGTTCCCCGCGACGGCTTTTTCGTGTTTACACCCAATCAACTAATAAACCTAAATCGAAAAATTATGAGAAAATTTTGGCTATTCTGTACGGTTGCCGTCCTGACGGTTGCGACGATGCCTGCAAGCGCGTTCGCACAGGGCGGGATGACCGTAAAAGGGGTGGTTGTCGATGTTTCGGGGATGCCTGTTGTCGGTGCGTCCGTAACGGAGCAGGGGACATCCAACGGAACGATGACATCCCCCGAGGGCGCTTTCTCTCTGGCGGTGTCGAAAGCCGATGCTGTGGTGGAGATAAGCTTTATCGGCTATCGCACCGTCGCGAAAGTCGCGTCTTCGGCCGACCTGCAACGGGTGGTGCTCGAAGAGGATGCGCAGGCTTTGGACGATGTGGTGGTTATCGGCTACGGCACCGCGTCCAAAAAGCTCGTCAGCTCCTCCATATCGTCCGTAAAGATGGACGATGTGGATAAAGGTGCCGACATCGACCCTATGAAGATGTTGCAGGGGCGCGTTACGGGCGTAAGCGTCGTAAGCGCGTCGGGTACGCCCGGCGATTCGCCGAGCATTATGGTGCGCGGCGTCAGCTCCATCTCGGGCAACTCGTCGCCGCTGTACGTGGTCGATGGTATTCCCGCCGAGAAGTACCCTGCAATCAGCTCGTCGGACATCGAGAGCATAGACATCCTTAAGGACGCTTCGGCTACCGCAATCTACGGTTCGCGTGCGAATGCGGGTGTCGTAATCATCACGACCAAATCGGGAAGCAAGGGGCGCACGTCGATAAATGTCGATGCGCAGATCGGCATTTCGCAGGTCGCCAATGACATACGGATGGCGAATACCGACGAATACATACGCACGATGCAGGCTGCCGTGGACAACTACAACGTTCAGATGCGTCAGGCGAAGAAGCTGTATGTTCCCGCCGAGCGTGCCGATTTCGACTGGGTGGGAGCCATTTCCCGCAATATCGCCATAACCAGTTCGAGCAACGTAAGCATATCGGGCGGTACGGACAAACTGCTGTTCTATGCCTCTGCGGGTGTCGATACCCAGCAGGGATATATCGCGAACACTTCGTTCAACAAATATACCGGACGTACGAAGTTCAACTACAAGGCGGCCAAATGGCTGAGGGTAAATATCAATACCTCGATAGCATACAGCCGTCAGAACAAGGCCGAGGAGACCTCCACGTCGTTGAAGGTCATTCGCACCGCACGCGAGGAGCAGCCTTGGTACACGGCTTACGGAACGCGCGACGACGGGTCGTACGGATACCTGCAAATGACGCAGAGCGGCCTTTGCCGCCACAACCCCGTGATGCTCATCAACGAGGAGAAGTGGTGGATAGACAAACTCCAGTTGCAGGGGACCCTCTCGCTCGATATTATGCCCGTCAAGGGTCTGAAGTGGACGCCCTCGATCAGCGGCTACGGAATTTTCGATTTCGAAACCAAGAAGCTGACCGAGAAGCACGACGCTCGTGCGTTCAATACGGGTTGGGCGGCTATCGACCAGCAGAAAGACCACAGTTTCCGCTACGTCTTCGACAATGTCGTCTCGTACGAGAACTCGGTGAGCCGTCTCCATTATTCCGTTATGGTCGGCCACTCTATCGAGAAATATACCTACGACCAGTTCGGTATGTATTCGGACAACTATGCCAACGATGCCTATCCGTCATCGTCGCTCGGGCTGGTAACGTCGGGTGCGAACATCTATCCCGGTAACGTGAATTTCAATTCCTATGCGCTGGAGTCCTATT
Source organism: Alistipes sp. (assembly GCA_017937125.1). Classification (GTDB taxonomy): domain Bacteria; phylum Bacteroidota; class Bacteroidia; order Bacteroidales; family Rikenellaceae; genus Alistipes. Next base: position 78,775 of record JAGBEH010000001.1, read on the forward strand.
TCGGCCGTATCGCGCTCAACTGGGACAACCGTTATATCGTCAATTTCTCGATGCGTTCCGACGGTTCGTCGCGATTCCCCAAGAACAACCGTTTCGGCTACTTCCCCGCGGGCTCGGTGGCGTGGATCATCTCGAACGAGCCTTTTATGCCGAAGGATACGGCACTCAGCGAATTGAAGCTGCGTCTCTCGGCGGGACAGACGGGTTCTATGGCTGGCATAGGCAACTGGGCGGCGATGTCGCTCATCTCGGCCGACGGCTCCTATAACGAAAGTTCGGCCTATACGATAGGAACCGCGGCCCAGAATCTCAAATGGGAGAAATCCACGAAATACGATGCGGGTGTCGATCTCGGATTCTGGAACGACCGCCTGACCGCTTCGGTCGATTATTACTACTCGCGTACGGACGATATGCTCTATGCGAAACCCGTGCTCGCCACGACGGGCTATACGACCATCACCTCGAATATCGGTTCCGCCGAGAATCAGGGTGTCGAACTGGCCGTAAACGGCCGCATTTTCACCGAAGGCGCGTTCAAGTGGAACCTCGGATTCAATATGTCGTGGGTGAGAAGCAGGCTGCTGAGCCTGCTGGACGGACAGGAGCGCATAGTGGTCAAGAGCAGCGGCTCGAATCTGCTCGGAGGTACGCAGCATGTGCTTCAGAACGGACAGCCGATCTCGACGTGGTATATGTACCGTTTCGACGGCATTTACCAGCGCGACGAGGATGTTCCTGCGGCCCTCTATGCCAAAGGCGTACGTGCGGGCGACTGCAAATACTACGACCGTGACGGCAACGGCGACATCGACGAGAACGACCGCGTGTTGTGCGGCAAGGCTACGCCCGACTTTTTCGGAGGCATCACTTCGAATATGCGTTGGAAGGGGCTGGAGCTCTCGATATTCTGCTCGTTTTCATTGGGCAACAAGGTTATGGCCGCCTGGAAGGGTGTGAACGGCGGCGAAGGCGTCGAGCATTTGGGTATCGCTTCGGCCGAGGTGAATGTTCCCGGGTTCGGACCCACGACGCAATATTTCAACGTCTCCCGTCAGGCCGCACGCGGTTTCTGGCGCGGCGAAGGTACGTCGAATACCATTCCGCGCCCGCTGCTCGCAGGTGTGCATACGGGTTATACCTACGACTACAACGTGCTGACTTCGACGCGCTATCTCGAAGATGCGTCGTATTTCAAGCTCAAGACGATTACGCTGGCCTACAACTTCCCCGAGCGTTGGATGAAGGCGTGCCGTATGCAGGGCATAAAGGTCTTCTTTACCGTAGACAACGTGTTCTGCGCCACCAAGTACGACGGTTACGACCCCGAAACGAGCTACAACACCAATCCCGCACATTCGAACTACGGCGTGGACTTCGGTTTGTCGCCGTCGATGCGCTCGTACATCTTCGGATTGCAGGTTAAATTCTAAAATGATTATCGGACTATGAAAAAGATATTATACGTATTGCTCGGGCTGGCTATGGTCGGCTGCGGGAAGATTCTCGACGACATTGCCCCCAAAGGGTCCATTACCACGGGCAACCTGACGGAGAAGGATCTCGGGAAACTGACTAACGGCGTCCTCTACACTATGGAGGGTTTCGTCAGCAAATGCTGGTGGGACGGCGACGTTATGGGCGAGGTTTTCAGCGAAGGCCCGGGGCAGGCGGCACTGGTCGATGTGACGTTGATGACCCCCTCCACGCCGTCGGTGCTGTCGCGCTGGCAGAGTTGTTTCACGGCGCTTCTCCAAATCAACGGATTGCTCGAATCGGCATCCTCCTCATCGGGAGCTGCTGCCGAGAATGCGAAGAAGACGGCCTATTTCTGCCGTGCGCTGGTCTATTACAATATGGCGACGCGCTGGGGCAACGTGCCTATAGTCAGAGGTATAACCACCTCGAAAATAGCTATCTCTCCCGCCTCCGATGTGTGGAAATTCATCATTTCCGACCTCAATGAGGCGTTGAAACACCCTGCGACGGGTGCGTCCCCGTTCTATGTTACGGACAATGCCGTGAAGGCATTGCTCGCCAAAGCATATCTCTGGACGGGCGAGACTGCGCAGGCGGCATCTATGGCGGGCGATGTGATTTCGTCGATGAACCTGCTCTCTTCGGCCGAGAGCATTGCGGGTACGTGGTGCTTCGGCTCCACGACGCAGGAGACGGTATTCTCCCTTGCCAACAAGCGCAGCGACAATGCCATAACCCTCTATCCGTCGGTGAACGATACGGACGGGTCGTGGAATTACGGCCCTGCGGGCGATCTGTACAGGTCGCTGTATGCCGATGCCGAAGGGCGTACGGGCGACATCCGCCGCGCGATATCCTTTACCGACGAGAACGAGAAGGTCATCGTCAAGTTCCCCAACGGCGACGACCCCGCTTCTTCGTACCAGTTCGTCAAGAACGACGACCGCAACCGCTCGCCGCTCGTGGTACTGCGCCTGCCCGAAATGTATCTGGTCAAGGCCGAAGCCGAAGGGCGTACGGCGGGCTTCGGGACACTGAAGAAATTGCTCGAAACGCGCTATGCCGACATCTCGGCGCTGGAGATGCCTGCCGACGACAAGGCGTGGGAGGATCTGCTGCTCGACGAGTATCTGCGCGAATTTTTCGGGGAGGGTCATCGCTGGTTCGACCTCAAGCGTATGAACCGTCTCGACAAGTTCAAGACGCTCGGCGACCGCGAATATCTGATGCTGTGGCCGATACCCCAGAACGAAATCGATATGGCCGGTTCGGCCGCCTACCCCCAAAACCCGGGCTATGCCAAAACCGAATAAACGAACCTGTTCAATAAACCTAATATTATTAAACCGAAAATTATGAAAAAGTATCTTGTTTCTATTGTGTCGCTGCTTGCTTTCGCGGCGTGCGGCGGCGATGACAAAGGCGGCGAAACTCCTTCGGGCGGCTCTCTGTCCGTCGATTTCACGTTCAGTCAGGAGAGTGCCTATACGGGCGAGGAGGTAACGGTAACGCCCGAGGTGAAGGGCGGTAAGGCCCCGTTCACCTATGCGTGGGATTTCGGCAACGAGACGACGTCGGCCGATGCGACGGCTACGGTCGCTTACGATAAGGCCGACGTATATTTGGTGAAGCTGACGGTTACCGACGCCAATAATGCCAAAGGCAGCAAGACGCGCGTGTTCCAGGTAACGGCAGCCCCCGTTATGGACAAGGGCGACTTGAAGATAGAGTGGTACGTCGATTTCAACGACGGTGCGAAGATTCGAGGTTCGGTGCCTGCCGTGGATGACAACGGCAATGTATATGTGGCATCCTCGATCGACGGCAACGGCCAGCTCTATCAGGTCTCGGCCGACGGCAAGAACGTGAAGAACGTGTCGTTGGCTCCCTCGACCGGCAATACCTGCGGTTCGCCTTCGATTGATGCGTCGGGCAGCGTTTACTGCGGTGCAGGCTCGGGTTCGGGCGGTTCGTACCACAAGTATACCGATATGTCGGCAGTTTGGGCTTTGACCGACTGCGCCAACGGTGCCGCAAACCCGAAAATATGGTACGGCGCACCCGTAATTTTGGGCGACGGCAACATTCTTATCGCCAACGCTGGCGGTACGGGTTCCGTAGGTGCCGCGACCGAAGCGGGCGTGCGTACGGGTTATGTCACCAGTATGACGGGCAAGGGTCCGTCGGGCGGCTGCCGCCAGTCTCCCGTCGTTTCGAACGACGGCTACGTATGGCAGGCTTGCGCGGCGAACGGTGTGATAGGTATCGAGCTTTCGGCTTTGGTTCAGGCGGGCGGCCACAATTACGACTGGTTCGTGGGCAACATCAACTCCGACGGCAAAGGTTCGGCGAACGAGACCTATAATATGATGCTTTCGAGCAGCAACGGCGACCGTCCCGCACAGGCCGTAGTGTCGGTCGGCGGAGTAAACTACTGTGCAGGCCTTTGCGTGCCCGCAGGGTTCGCTCAGGTTTACAAGGTAAGCAAGACGGGCGAGGTCGCTACGTTCGTAATCGACGGTGCCAATACATCTATCGAGAACATATCGGTTCAGGATCAGGGCGGCGTTATCATAGGTGCCGGCAACGAGATTGTCGTGAATCTCAAGGCGGGCGGTTCGAAACCCGACGGAGGTATCGTTGCCGTCGATCCCGCTACTATGACGCTGGCGTGGGAATATCGTACTGCCGAGTCGGTGGCTGCGGCCCCCGCACTGACTAAAGAGGGATATATTGCATTCGGAACCGACGAGGGCGTATTCTATGTAATCAATCCCGCCAACCTCGACGAGAACAAGACTCCCGAACTGATAGCGAAGGCTACGATCAACGAGATGATAGTCGAGAAAGGTATGGTTCCCGCAAGCGAGGAGAATTTCAATATCAAGATGTGGTCGGGCGTTACGGTCGGCGACGACGGTAAACTCTATATCGGGTTCACGAAAGAGGACGGCGGCAACAATTCGGCAGGTCTGCTCTGTCTTTCGTCTTCCAAGATTACGGGTGCCGGCACTTCGCAGTGGCCTATGATGGGTGTGGACCGCAGACATACCGGCGTACAGAAAAAATAGTTTCGGATAATCGGGTTGCCGCACCGTATAAGGATGCGGCAACCCTTTGTTATCGAGATGAATATGATTAGATTTCGTATCCTGCCGCTTGCCGTCGCTCTGTTTGTCGCGGTGGCGTGCGGCGGTGCAAAGGACGATCCAGAGCCTGCACCCGAACCTCCCGTCGGACAGGGGAATGTCGAGATTATCGACCCTCCCGCTTCGGCAGACGGCTGGAGCGAGCGTTTTACGGTCAGGTTCTTTTCCGAGGAGGATTGGACCTTGACGGCCGATGCCGATTGGATTGCGATACGGCAGCGGCGCGGTGAGGGCGATGCGTCCTCGATCCAGAGCGTCGAGGTGGTTGCCGACCGCAATTACGGTGCCGCGCGCAGTGCCGTGCTGACATTCGAGACGGAGTCGGGCAAAAACTCGTTCACCGTCTCCCAGAATAGGGTCGTGAAGGAGGATGTCGCAAAGGGCGATGCCGAGTATCGGGTGACGAAGCCGTTGCTCGACGCTATGAGGGAGCAGAACGGACATTCGGGCAGCCGCATTATGTTCTGTGCCCATCGCGGGAATACGTATACGGGTAAGAACGTGTTGCAATTGCCCGACAACTCTTTGGCGGGCATCGCAATGGCGATACGCAAGGGCGTCGAGTTCGTGGAAATAGACGTGCGGACGACCAAAGACGGCGTTATGGTGCTTTGCCACGACCGTTCGATCAACTCCACGACGACGGGTTTCGGCAATGTGGACGAACTGACGCTGACGGAGATCCGACGCTTCGATATGAAGCGCAGTACGAAGGTCTATTACGGACAGAAAGTGCCTGAATTGCTCGATGTGCTGAAGCTGTGCAAAGGCAGGGCCTATGTCAATATCGACATCGCCCCCAAAGGCGATTCGGACGTAGCCGAGCCTGTCGATATCGTGAAAATGGTGGATATGATACGACAGACGGATATGACCGATCAGGTGATGATCTACGGCGCGTGGGCGCTTCAGAAGGTCAGCGAGACGGAACCGCGTATCGCGCTGCATCCGTATATGGGTTCGATAGCTGCGTGGAGCGGTTATCCGGTCAATCTGGTGCAGATACACCAGAGTTGGTATTCGGGTTCCGCACCCAATGCGTACATCGCCGATTACATTCACGCACAGGGCTATACCTGCCTGTCGAATATGTTGAACTACGATGCCGATTTTCTGGCGGGCAATACTTCTTACGTCGATAAGTTCATCGCTGCGAAAGTCGATGTGATGCAGACCGACTATGCCGAGAAAATGGCTGAATATCTGCGCGGCAAGGGATTGAGGTAGCGCAGTGTATCGCTTAAAATCAAGAGAAATGAAATTGTTTGAACGAATATTGTTTGTTGCGGCCGCATTGCTGTCGGCCGCAGCTTGTACCACTTCTTCGGGCGGCGACGGTATCGAGGGCACGGAGTTCCGTATCGTTACGCCTGCCATCGATGTCGCCCGCGATACGGCGAAGGCGTCGATAGAGTTCTATTCGCCCAACGACTGGCGCGTGGAGAGCGATTACGACTGGATCGTCGTGGGTGATCAGTCGGGCAGCGCCTCGGCTGAAAAACAGACCGTAGAGTTCGCCCTCAGGGAGAATACAACGGGTGCCGAGCGCGTAGGTCTCATTACCGTCGATGCGGGTGCCGATTGCTACGACGTGGTGAAAATCACCCAGAGCGAGAGCATCGAGAAATCGGTGTCGGCGTTGTACGACAGGATTCACGCCGAGAATTTCGGCCGCGTGTATATCTGCGCCCACCGCGCCAATACGTGGTCGGGAACGTGGGGCAGGGCCGATTGTCCCGAGAACTCGATACCTGCCATCGAGCGGGCCATCGAGGTGGGTATGGATATGGTCGAACTCGACGTGCGGCGCACGAAGGACGGGGTGCTGGTACTGTGCCACGATACCGCCATCCAATCGACGACTACGGGTACGGGCTATATCACCGACCTGACATATGACGAGATATGCCGATACGATATGCGTCTGCGCGTCAATAACAATGCCGTAATCAAAGGGGTGCACATCCCGCGTCTGGTCGATGCGCTGAAAGCGTGCAAGGGCAGGATATTCGTCAATCTCGACCTCGCGAAGACCTCGATTCCCGCGGCGGAGGTGGTAGCGGCCGTGCGCGAAGCCGATATGATGGACGAGGTGACGTTCTATACCGGTTCGGATGCCGATCTGGCGAAATCCTACTGCAAGCTCGATCGCCGCATTGCGCCGCATCTGTCGATAACGACTGCGGGCGCCACGGCATCGTTGGCCGCGCTCGACCGCACGCCGCTTTATCAGATCAACTGCAAGTATTATAACGGTACGAGCGGTACGACGGCCCTTTCGGAGGGGATACGCTCCAACGGGTTTTGCAGTTTCTCGAACCATCTCGACTACGACGAGGCTGCCCGCAAGAACGGCAATACCGAGATGCTCGAGAAGTTCGTCGCCGCCCGCATAGATTTCCTGCAATCCGATTACGGCGATTGCCCGAACATACAAAATTACCTTAAATCCAAAGGATTGAGATGACCAACAGAATATAACCTGACTGCTATGAACAGAAAAACCGAAAATTATGAAACTCCCGATATGCGCGATATGCGCGTATCGGTCGATGAAGGATTTGCCGCATCCGCCGAGTTCGCCACCGAGGATTACCTCACGGGCGACAAAGAGTGGGAGTGGTAGTATTGTGTATATCTGAAAAAATGAAACCTTATGAAACGACTTTTTTATACTTTGATTCTGGCGGCTTGCGGTCTTGTCGGCGCAGGCTGTTCCGAAAAGGGCGACGACATTAAGTCTCCGCACAAACAGTACCTTACCGAGTTTACGGCCGAAGCGGGCGATGTCTCCCGCGCTGCGGTCGGCCTTGCCGACGGCAAGGTCGCTTGGGAGGACGGCGATGCCGTTATGGTTTCCAACGGCGAGACGACGGCCGAATTCATATATGATGCGTCGAAAGGCAAGTTCATTGTCGCGGAGGGCGAATTGGCCGCTACGGGCAGCTACAATGCCGTATATCCCGCGTCGATTTATGCGGGCGAGGCTGACGGCATAATCTCCGTGAACCTCCCTGCCGAGCAGACTTACGGCGCAGATGTCGTACGGAATGCGCCTATGTCGGCCGTATCGACGACCTCGCATTTCGTATTCAAGAATCTGTGTGGTATTCTGAAATTGAAACTCGACGGCGATAAGAGCGTCGTGAAGATCGTCTTCACGGCCGAGGCGGGTGTGGCAGGTGCCGCCACCGTCGCCGACAATGCACTGACTATGGGGGCCGATGCCGCTAAGAGCCTTACGCTCGACTGTGCGGCAGGCATAGCTCTCGGCGGCGAAAAATCTTTCGCCGTGGTTATCCCCGCCCGGACTTATGCGGGAGGGTTTGCGCTCGACGTGCATTTTAGCGACGGTACGGTGTTCACGAAGTCTACGGCTCTCGACCGTACGGTCGCGGCCAATCGCATAGATGCTATGGCGGCATTCAAAACCTATTATTTCAGTGGCGGCAAAGGCACCGAAACGGAACCCTATCTGATTGCGACGGCTGAGGACGTGGCAGAGCTGTCGGCACTGTCGAACGGCTCGGACGGAGCCGGGTTCAACGCTGCCTGCTACAGACAGACGGCCGATATCGACCTTGCGGGCGTGGCTTATACCCCCGTTGCGGCAGGCGCTATGTTCTCGGGCGTCTATGACGGTGCAGACCATATGATAGAGAACCTGACGATTGCAGACTATGCGGTGAACAACTGCGGTCTGGTCGGCAATCTTTCGGGAACGGTGAAGAACGTCGTTATGAAAAACGTGTCCGTAACGAGCACGGCGAATCATATCGCGGCTGTCGCGGGTCTGATGAACGGCGAAAATGCGCGTATCGAAAATTGCAGTGTAAACGGTTCGGTGCGCGGCGTCGAGCAGGTCGGTATGATAGTCGGCATTTTGCAGCGCGGCGTGGTCTCGGGCTGCGAGAGTGCGGGCAAGGTTGCGGGAACCGCCCGTCTGGGCGGACTGGTCGGCCATATCGCCGATGATTACGAGAAGATTATCGACGGCTGCATATCGCGCGCCGATGTCGAGGGTACGGGCAACAACTGCGGCGGCATCGTCGGCAGTATAGCTCCGACGGATACGTATACGGCGGCCGATGACAATACGTGCGTGTTGGTTATCAATACGATGTATTTGGGAGGCAGCGTGGTTACCTCGGGCAAACAGGTGGGCGGCGTGGCTGGCTGTCTGCAAGGCTCGAAATATGCGGGCGTGAAGCTGTGCGTGGTGAACTGCGCCGTGAATCCCGCCCTACTTCAGTCGGCATCCTATCAGAATCTCGGCGGTATTTCGGGCTATACGCGCTACGGCACTGCGCAGAACGTCTATACCACGCCGACCGACGGCGACAAGTTCCGCTATGACGATACGCCCGCCGCAGGCAAGGGCGCCGGCGGCATATTCGGAGGCCGCAAGACCTCGATAACCTGTATCGACGGCTACTATGCCGCACTCGTTTATTGCAAGGATGCGGATTCCAAGGTCAAGGCCTTGCAGATGACCGTCGATCAGATGAAGAGCGCCTCTTACGGATTCGCCCTGCCGTCGGACGACACGGTGCAGTGCACCTCCCTGCTCGATGCATTGAACAAGGGCGCGGCAAAATACAACGCCGCTCCTTTGGTCGAAGGGTATGAGGCCAAGGAGTGGATCGCCGACCCCGAAACGGGGCTTCCCGTTGTCAAACTCTGATTTGCCGACAGATGTATAACTTTTCCGTAGGCGTGCGGGTCTGCATCTGCACGCCTGCGGGTTTTCAATAACCGAAAGATGATAAAAAAATTGATGTATTTGTCTATATTGCCGATGCTCGCGGCTTTGGCCGCCTGCACGGAGAGCGGCGATACGATAGTTTCCAAGACTGTCGATTCGCCCAATACGCTTACGGTCGCTTCGTCGAATGTCGAGCTTGCCGCAGGCGTCGAATCGTTCGAATTGTCCGTCGATTCGAGGGGTGAGGCGTGGAAGACGATAGTAACGCCGGCCGAGCACGATTGGCTGCGCATAATGCCGACCGAGTCGGACGGCAGCGATGCGTCGGTATATTTTCTCGCCGAAGAGGATAATACGACTTACGAGCCGCGCTCCGTCGAGGTGCTCTTTTATTCGGAGCACGGTTCGCGCAAAGTGACCGTCAGCCAGAGCGGGATGCCTATCGAAAAGAACGGATTGCCCGCGCGCTGGTACTTTACCGAAAACGAGATGCGTGCGTCGGGTTGGGTGGCAAATCGCGTGCTGTTTGCCAATGCGGGCGAAGGCAGGTCTCTCGCATCCGTCTCGGCGGTCGGTGCCGACGGCAGAAACCCCGTATGCGCGTTGTCTACGGCTTATAAGACGAGTGCCGCCGCAATGAAGATGTTCACGGGCGACTGCCTTCTCTTCACGGTGCCAGTGAAATCTCTTGCGGCGGGTACCGACATAGATTTTATGGGTACGTTCGGGGCTACGGACAACTCGGCGCCCAAGTATTGGATGTGCGAGATCTTCGACGGCGGCGAGTGGCGCGAACCCGAAGCGTCGGACATAAAAACGGCGGCCGACGGTACGAGGTACTCGTTCTATATCAAGAATTTCAGCAGCTACCAGCATACAACCTTCGTGCAGACTTTCACCCTTTCCGAGACCGTTCGCGACGGAGTGCTGAAGATACGCTGTCGTGCGGTCGGCAGTATCAACGGCGGAGGTTCGACCCTTCTGCCGACCGCTGCGGGAGGTATCTATATGCCCTCTCACGAGTTCCATCTCGCTACGATCTGCGCATACGAGGGCATAGCTGCCGAAGATACCAAGAAGGTGCTGCTTTTGGGCAATTCGTTCACCCACTATTTCTGCACCGCGTGGAAACTCAAGGAACTTGCCCGCAGCCAGGGACATCGGCTCGATATGCGTATCAATATCAAGGGGTCGCAGACTTTTGCCAATCATCTCGCGCTCGAACTGTCGCAGGCGGCGATTAACGAGGGCGGATACGACTACGCCTTTTTGCAGGAACAAAGTCAGGCACACGCCAAATATTACGCCGATCCGGTGTCTAACGGCCAGCTGCTGACCGATATGCGCAACCTCTCGGCGCAGGTGATGCAACATTCGCCCTCGTGCCGTGTGGTGCTCGAAAATACGTGGGCGTTTCCTAAAAGCGGCTGGGACGGACACGGATCCTCGTCGGCATTCGAGGCGGCATTGCTCGCGGGAGCCAAGGCCATTGCCGCTGCCGATACGAATGTCGCCTGCGTATCACCCATAGGCGTCGCGTTCGACAAGGCCTATGCGTCGGGTATCACCGATTTGTGGTACACCGACTCCAAGCACCCCAATATCAACGGTGCATATCTCAAGGCCTGTGTCAATTATCTTGTGCTGTTCGGCGAGCAGTTCGACGATAATGCGGCCGACTGCGGCGTTGCCGCCGATACTGCCGCCAAGCTGCGCGCCATAGCCGAAGATGTCGTGCTGGGGCACGAGAGCGAATACGGTATTGAACGTTAATGATTTTATTATGAAAAAGATATTTACGGCTATGCTGTCGTTGTGCTGTATTGCGGCCTGCACCGATGGCGGTAACGAAGAAACTGTATACGATTATAGGGACGAGATCTCTGTCATAGGCGTTACGCCGACCGAGTTCGACGGAAACGGCGGCGAACTTACGCTCGTCGTGCGTGAGAATACGGGCTGCGCGGCGGTCGTGGAGTACGATGGCGAGACGTCGGATTGGATTACGGAAATCGACGCGTCGAGGGCGGAAACGGCGGCGCGTAATAACGAATTGAGGTTTTCGATAGCCCCCTACGGGCTTGCTGCGACTGCTGATGCGCGCAAGGCGTCGATCGTCGTGAAGTCGGCGGACGGAACATTGTCGGCCGAGCCTATCGAGGTAACGCAGACTCCGCTCGGTATTTACATTTTCGAAATTCGCAGTGCCGCGCCGACATCGTTTACGGCCGACGGCGGAACTATGACCGTAACGCTCGAAACGAATTGCACTTATGAGGTCGCCGTTTCGGACGGTTCGTGGATTACGCCCGACGAGGCTAATACGGCTGAGGGAAAGACTGCGAAATTCGCCATAGCGCCCAATGAGGGCGAGGCACGTACGGGCAGCGTGGTGTTCTCTGCCGCGGAAATGCCCGACCTCAAGGTGGAGATTACGCAAGCGGCGGTGTCGGTGGTGACGGGCATCGCCTCGGCTGCCGACCTTATGGCTTTCGCCGCTGCCGTGAATGCGGGCGAAGCGACCGAACGGTGGCAGAATGCCGAAGGGTTCGTCGTTCTGGCCGACGATATAGATATGAGCGGCATCGACAACTGGACGCCGATAGGCAATCTTTCGGGCAACGAATTGGCCAACGGCAAAAACAATCTCGGAACCGCGGGATACGCATTTACGGGCAAGTTCGACGGTTGCGGTCATACTATCCGCAATCTGGCTATGGCGACCTCTTCCGATGCGGTTTACGGACTGTTCGGCACCTGCAACGGCGCAACGGTCCGCAATCTCAAGATAGATGCGTCCACGACTTTGCAGGTAACGAATACGTCGCTTGCGGCGGGTTCGGCCTACAGCCCCTTATGCGGCTTCGCCTACGAATCGGCGTTCGATAATATCACCGTGTCGGCTGTCGTCCTGCCGTCGGAGATGAAGAAAGGCTCGAAGTTTATGGCCGTAATCGGCGGTATCGCGGGCTTCGTGTATTCGTCGAAATTCAGCGGGTGCAGGTTCGACGGCGAAATTCGCGGCGCGGTTTCTGACGTATACGATAACTCGCTCGGTTCGGGCGTAGGCGGCATCGTCGGATTCGCGCGTGGTACGGCGGATAATCTCACCGTAATATCGAACTGTACGTTCGACGGCTTCATCGATGCGGCCGTGAACCGCGTGTCGGGTATCGCTGCCGGCGTGCAGAACAATGCGACGATAGACGGATGCATCTCATCGGGCATTATACGTGCTTCGGCATCGGCGGCCGTGGCGGCGGGGTGGACGAGCGGACTGCGCGTGGGCGGCATTCTCGGATTTACTTCCAATACCAAGAAAACGACTCCTCTCGTTATCCGCAATTCGTCGTTTACGGGTTTGCTGATATGCGACGGCGATACGGCGTCGCAGGTTGGCGGCATTGTGGGCAATGTACGTACGATAAGTATCGGGAATGTGCGCGGATGCGGCACTATGGTCGTTCCGACTGCCGTGTGGGGCTCGATTGCAGGACAGATAAACAAGAACGACAACGGCGAGTTCGCCATTTCGTATGCGGGCGGTTCGTATGCTTCGACATATTCGGGCGAGGGGCGCGGAATGAAGGCCGAAAGTGCCGTGGCGTTTACTGCCGACGATTACTTTGCCAAAGCGTGCGGCAATCTCAATGGCGGTGCTGTCGCAACGTGGACCGAACAGGTCATTCTCTTCGCCGAGTAGCGGAGAGTTACGCGAAAGGTTGCGGCGGGGCGTTCTTATGCGACCCCGCCGTAATTTTCGCGGCTATGCGAACGCCGTTTTCGGAGTTCGGCAGGGGCCGCTCCGAATCGGCCGACTGCGGTCGAATACGCTGATGCGAAATAAATTGCACGATTTTTTTGCGTATTCGTCTTCTTTTCGTAACTTTGCAGGCCTTATGCGCGCGAAGCGTGTAAGGGGAGAACTTGATTTATTAACTTTTAACGAGCGATTGTATCGCAAAATTATCCGAAATGGAAGAAATTAAGAATGTCGTTGCAAACGACGATTTCGATTGGAATGCGTTTGAGAACGAGACGAATCTTTACGATCAGAGTAAGGATCAGATCAGCGAGGCTTATGACAAAACGATGTCTAACATCGCAGTCGGCGAGGTAGTGGAAGGTACCGTAACCGAAATCAACAAGCGCGAAGTCGTTGTGAACATCGGCTACAAGAGCGAGGGTATGATCCCCGTATCGGAGTTCCGTTACAATGCGGACCTGAAGGTGGGCGACAAGGTAGAGGTTTACGTCGAGTCCGTAGAGGACAAGTCGGGACAGCTCGCGCTCTCGCATAAGAAGGCTCGTCAGCTCAAGAGCTGGGATCGTGTGAACGAGGCTCTGGAGAACGACGAAATCATCAAGGGCTACGTAAAGTGCCGCACCAAGGGCGGTATGATCGTGGACGTATTCGGTATCGAGGCGTTCCTGCCCGGTTCGCAGATCGACGTGAAGCCTATCCGCGACTACGACGTATACGTAGACAAGACGATGGAATTCAAGGTCGTGAAGATCAACCAGGAGTTCCGCAACGTCGTCGTTTCGCACAAGGCCCTCATCGAGGCCGAGCTCGAAGCGCAGAAGCAGGTTATTATGTCGAAACTCGAGAAGGGTCAGATTCTCGAAGGAACAGTCAAGAATATCACCTCGTACGGCGTATTCATCGACCTGGGCGGCGTGGACGGTCTTATCCACATTACGGACCTCTCGTGGGGCCGCGTAAACCACCCCGAGGAGATCGTCGCTTTGGACGAGAAGCTCAAGGTCGTTATTTTGGACTTCGACGAAGCCAAGAAGCGTATCGCTCTGGGTCTCAAGCAGCTCGTACCCCATCCGTGGGAAGCTCTCGACCCGAACCTGAAAGTGGGCGACACGGTCAAGGGCAAGGTAGTGGTTATGGCCGACTACGGTGCGTTCGTGGAGATCGCTCCGGGTGTAGAGGGTCTTATCCACGTGTCGGAGATGTCGTGGAGCCAGCACCTGCGTTCGGCTCAGGACTTTATGAAGGTCGGCGACGAAGTCGAGGCCGTAGTTCTGACGCTCGACCGCGACGAGCGCAAGATGTCGCTCGGCATCAAGCAGCTGACGGCAGATCCGTGGGAGAATATCGAGACCAAGTATCCCGTAGGTACGAAATGTACGGCAAAGGTCCGCAACTTTACCAATTTCGGCGTCTTCGTCGAGATAGAGGAGGGTATCGACGGCCTTATCCACATTTCCGACCTCAGCTGGACCAAGAAGGTCAAGCACCCCGGTGAGTTTACGTCGGTAGGTGCAGATATCGAGGTGGTGGTTCTCGAAATCGACAAGGAGAACCGTCGTCTCAGCCTCGGCCACAAACAGCTGGAGGAGAATCCCTGGAATGAGTACGAGAATCGTTTCCCCGTAGATTCGGTTCACGAGGGTACGATTACCGAGATGACCGACAAGGGTGCGGTAGTATCGTTGGGCGAGAATGTCGAGGGCTTCGCTCCCGCGAAACAGCTTGTCAAGGAGGACGGCACTACGTTGAAGCTCGGCGACAAGGCCGAATTCAAGGTGCTCGAGTTCTCGAAGGCTACGCGCCGCATCACTCTTTCGCACACACGTCTGTTCGAGGAGGCCAAGAGAGCCGAGTATGCTGCCGAGAAGGCGGAGAAGAAGGCTGCCGCAGAGGCTACCAAATCGACCGTGAAGAAACTCAACGCTTCGGTAGAGAAGACCACGTTGGGCGACATCGCAGGTCTGGCAGAGCTGAAAGCCGCTATGGAGGCTGCTCCCAAGGCGAAGAAGGACGAAGAGTAATTCGTGTCGCAAACGGGCGGAGGGGTGATTGTCCCCTTTCGCAATATGTTCGGCAGGCCGATACCGTTGAGGGTCGGCCTGCTTTTATGAAAACGGACAGATATGGTAACGGTAGAACAGGCAACGGAAAAGGATATGGGGCTGGTACGGCTTATGGCCGAACAGGTGTTCCCCGCAACCTACAGGGAGATATTGACGCCCGAACAATGCGGGTATATGATGGAGATGATGTACTCCGCCGACAGCCTGTGTCGGCAATTGGCCGACGGGCATGTCTATTTTATCGGCCGTTACGACGGCGAGCCGTGCGGATATTTTTCGGTGGAGCGGCAGGGCGAGCATCTGTTTCATCTTCAGAAGATATATGTGCTGCCGTCGTTTCAGGGCAGGCATATAGGCGGTACCCTGTTCGACGAAGCCGTGAGGTATATCAAGTCGATACATCCCGAGCCGTGTACTATGGAACTTAATGTCAATCGGTTCAATAAGGCGCTGCGGTTTTACGAGCACAAGGGTATGCGTAAGCTGCGCGAAGGCGATTTCCCCATAGGAAACGGGTATTATATGAACGATTATATAATGGGAATCGAGATATAGATCGGAAACCGTATCCGATTCCGCATTTTACGAATCGATTATTTCCCTTTTCGGCGGGGAATGCGGAAAACACGACCGCCGTCACTATGAAAAGTGACGGCGGTCGCTGTTTACGGGCAGTAATCTGCGTCCTGCCTGTCAGTTCGCGTACTCTATATGGAACGAATGGAGATTGGCGCCGGTAGCTCCCAATCCGTAACTGTTGTCGAACTTGATCGTGCTGTCGGACGAGCGTATGACTGCGTTATCGTCGAAACTGTAGTTTTCCGTTTTGTAACGGCTCGGCCTTATGGATACCAATGTCGCACCGCTGCACGATAATGTGAATGTGGTCTGCGACACACCGCTGTTTGCCGAACCCGTGGATGTCACCTTTGCGTTGATGTCGGCCGGTGCATAGAATCTCTTAGTTATCGAGCCCGAACCGCCGCCTTTTCCGAATTGGACAGATGAATCTTTGCCCCACGAAACCGATCCCGACTGTTCCCAAGTGCCGTCATTCGACGCGACGTCGAGCGTGTACGGGATGCCCGTTACGGCGATGTCGCAGGCAGCGCTGCGCAGCGTATAGCCGTTGTTCAGCTTGACCTCTATGTAGCAGCCGTATTGTGCGGGTGTAAGTTTCTCGTATGTCTTGTTCCCGACGAAAGCGGTGGTCTCCGAATTGCTGCCGTAGACTATCGTTATGTTGCCGTCCGTGAGGTTGTCCTTCAGGTAGTTGTCGTTCAGGGCTATGTCGTTGAACCAAATGGAGGCTCCGTCCGCGGTGTTGGATTTCGATATGCTGCCGTCGCTGCTGTTGTACGACGAATGTGCCGTATAGCTCAATTTCGGATTGGCTGTTACGTAAATCGTCTGCGGTGTCGTGGCGAGCGATTTTACCGTACCGTCGGAGAGCGTAATATCCGCATATGCGAAGACCGTATATCGGCCGCTTTCGACCTGGAATGTGAGTTGTTCGATTGCGGTTGCAGGTTCGGTCGGATACTCCGTGCCGTTGATGTTGATGCCTGTTTTGCTGATCTGGCTGATGTCCACACCTCCGATCTTGAGGTTGTTGCAGTAGATGGTATTGCCTGCCAGCAGTGAGGTGAAGTCGGCCGATGTCTCATCGTACCAAGAGGTTGCATCGTCCATCGATATGGAAGCGTCGGCCCAGCGGATGTTGTAGCCGCTGCGTGCTCCCGCCTTGAACGTCCTTGCCGCTGTAGTACGTACGACCTTGAAATTGTTTTCGTCGATGAGAGTTATGGTAAGCCCTCCTACCGATACGGGAGCGATGTTGGCGTAGTACGTATAGTTGCCGTCGCTGTCGGCCGCAATATCGGTGAGGTTGTCGAGGGTTACTGTGGAGGATATGCCTTCGAAACCGTCGAGAACGAGGTTTCGGGAACATACCACCGATGCGGGCACCGTCTGCCGCGCCTTGTTTTCGAGATTTTCGACCGCTTTTTTCTGCGCATCCGCTTTGTTGAATGCCGTGAACCATCCTGAATCATCACCCGTAACGGTACCGGTCGAGCCGTAGCTGACGGATGACCCCGTGAAATTGCCCGTCAGAGCATTGTCCGCCGAGGCTATGATTATCTTCTTCACCTTTTTCGGTGTGACACCGTCGTGCTCGAACACCCTTATGGCTATGCTGCCCGTGAGGACGTTCATCGGTCGGGTACCTATCTGCTCGGCCGTAACGGCCTCTTCCGTGGATGCGAACATATACGGCTCCCATTTGCCGTCCTGCTCCGACGGTACGGTGACGGTCACGTTGTTGGTGTATGTGTGGCGGTAGGAGCCTGTGGCGCTGTAGTTGTGTCCGCCCGTGGCCTTGTTGTCGCTGTATTGTACCTCGCCTTCGGCCTCTACGGTATCGCTCATCGAGAATGCTATCGCATCTTTGGGATAGGCGATATGGAACAGGCGGGGTTCTGTCGTGCCGACGGTAATCTCGCCGCTGAATTTGGCCTCGGAAGTGCCCGCACCTTTGAGGATGCCGAGCGCACTGACTATTCGGAACTCAGAGCCGTAAGCCGTATGTTCCTGAAATACGGCGATCTCATCGTTGTCTTCCCATCTGGCGTCGAGCGCTTCGCCGTATGTGGCGCGCGTACCGTCGTTGCGGTTTACGCTTACTTCGGCGTAAACCTTGAAAAGTTCCGCGCGGTCGGTGTCTGCGGAACCGTTGTCGTTGATTGCGATTTCCTCGTCCAGCTTTTCGGAACATCCTGCCAATGCGGCGAGGGCCAATATTGAAGCGAATATCTTTTTCATAGCATAGTCGTTTTCAGGTTCGTCATTACATTCCGTCGTCCGTATCTTCGAAGCCGTCGTCTTCGCCGTCGGGAATCGTAACGGTGAGCGAGGATGCGAATCCCTGCTCGCATATTACCGCATAGCATTGTACCAGCGGCGTTTCGTAGATGTGTCTTGAAATCATGGTCGGGGCCGTATTGCTGTTCATAATATATTCGGTCAAGTTGTTCGTAATATTTGTAAATCGAACAAAATTAGGATATTATGGTTGTAATTCAAAATAATGTCAATATATGCCGCCCTAAAATCAATGAATACGGCGTTTTTCATCACGAACGGGATTCATACAACGCCTGCCGTAGGTGGAGGTGCGATATTTATGCGCCGCAGAATTGAGGATAAATCGGACCGATGCGAGGATTGTTGCGGAGTTTTACGATTTTTGTAGGAGAATTGAGTTCGAACGCTCATTCCGAGACATACTGAAGAGGCGTTATGCTTATCTTGTAATTTTGATTTTTGCTGCCTTGTTGTTGTGGCGAAGATGTTACCATTATTATTGTAAGTATCGGGAACTTCAATAAACCAATGCCGAGTAACTTTATATGCTCGGCATTTTTGTTCGTTGCTGTAAATTTTGCCGAACATTTTGCGAAAGGGCACGAAAAAGAGGTTGCAAATACTTGCAACCTCTTGATTATGAATGTGGATCCTGTAGGGCTTGAACCTACGACCCCCTGATTATGAGTCAGGTGCTACTAACCAACTGAGCTAAGGATCCGTTCGTCGCCGTTTGGCGACGGTTTGCGGTTGCAAAGTTAATAAAAATTCGTAAGTAGCAAAAATTTTATCGAATTTTATGCCGGGTATCGGATATTTGTTGCATCGTACGATAATTTTTGCCCCCCCCCGATGTCCGTTATGTTTTCCGACCTGTTACGGCAATCCGTCTTCGCCGCACCTGCTGCCTGCCTTTTGATGTAACCGTATGCCCCGTCGGGTCTTGTCGGGCTCGTTGTACGGCCGAGACTTTCCTTTCAAATTCCTGCCCCTTTCCCCGTTTCGACACAGTTTGCATAAGTTCGATTTTTCCGAAACGGGGAAAGGGGCAAGATATTGAACTATTTCGTTACGCAAATATTATCGATGAACCAGCGCGAGAACTGCCCGTCGGCGGGTTCGCTCGAGAATTTCAGCGCCGTGCTCTCCGTTGCGCCATCTATCGTGAATGCGAATGTCTTGAATTCGGTATACGACAATCCGCCGATCGTCGTTTTCGTCGCACCGTCTATCGTTCCGCCGCCGATAACCTCGACCGTAACCGTCGTTATGTCTCCCGCTATGTCCTTTGCATTGTTGTTGGGATTGCTCAGACTGAATACGGATGTATTCTTGTAGGCCATAGCGTCGAACGTGACGTTCAGCGTACCGGTCGCTCCGAATGCGGGTGTCGTCAATGCTCCCGCATTGTTCGTATAGGCATTTTGCGCTATAGTCTGCGTCTCGACGAATCCTATCTGCGCATATCCCGAGCGTTGGCGGACGTGAATACCTGCCAGTCCGTTGCGGATGTCATCGCTCCACGAAGATATATCGCTGCCGCAGTAATTCAACATCGCGCACAGCTTGTCGCCGTAGCGATAGTCGAGCCCCTCGGTCAGACAGTCGAACGGTTCGAAATAAACAGCATTTGCAGGACGCGGTGTCGAGAAGGTGTGATAGTGCTCGAGTACGAAACACGAATGCAGACGCATTTCGCCGCCGTCGGCTACGGAACCTCCGCCTACGCTCGTCGTGTCGTACGGCGAAATGCGAATGTAGAGTGTGCTGCCTTTTTCGAGCGGAATTTCGGGTCGGAATACCAGCGAATAATAGAAAAAGTTTTTACCTCCGCCGACGGACTTGTTTTTAGGTACGACGAAATGCGGTGCATCGGCAGGTGCGGGGGTATGCCACGTTGTGTTATCGGTCGAATAAAGCATCTTCCAGTTTGCGGGGGCCGTGCTTGATGCGCCGATACCTAAACTCAACCGCAATGTTCCCCACAGTGTTTCGTCCAACGGAATCGTGGCGAGTAGGTAGTTCTCGTCTCCCGTCGTCCACGACTTGAGCGGGCAGTTGTGGTGTCCGCTGTTGTCGTGCCAGTGGCGGAAGCCGAGATAGTTGCCCGAGCCGCACATCTTTGCTGTCAGCGTAAGACGTTCATCGTCCTTTGCTGTCAGCGACACGTCGTCGGCGTGGCCTGTCGCCCCGTCGCCATTGTAAATACTGTATTGAAGCAAATCGGGACCTTTATCGCCGTTTTGTATTCCGACGGTCATCATCGACAGTATATACGGAAATCCGCTTGCGGTACGTGCTTCGAACAACTTCATCGCGTCTATTCGGTTGGCCGTTACCGTGCGTGCGACAGAGGTCGATTTCGTGAACACCGTACCGTCGGCGAAACGGACGTCGAGCGAAAAACCGTTGTCGTAGGTCTGTGCGGGAATTACGATATAGAAGGGCGTGTCGGCTTCGAGCGGTCTGTATTTTCCGCATCGAAGCATAAGGCTTTTGCCCGATCCGTCGTCGGTGCGCAATGCTCCGTCGGCGACTACTGCCGTTCCCGACACTCCGTCGGCTGCCGTGAATACGATTTCTGACACTTCCTGTTCGCCGCCGAGTTGCAGTTTGAGAATGCCGCAGATGTTTCGGAAAGTGAATGACGGTTCGGTCGCTGCGGCCGACATCGGCGCCTGACGTACTATGCCGTCGTAATAGTTCTGAATTTCGGGCAACTCGACCGCTATGCCCCCGTCGATGATGCCTTTGCATATCGAGGCCGGATATACGGCCGTGTAGGAGTTGCTTGTGGCGAGTTCGCCTTTGCTTATCGAGAACTTGCCCGACGTTTCATCGTAGGTGAATTCGGCTATCGTACTGCCGTTGCTGACGGCTACCGCATCGCCCTCCTCCCACGTTACCTTGCCTGTTGCGACGTCGATGGCGGCACGGGTGGTCTCTATTGTGGCGGAAAATTCCGTGATGAACCCGTCGCACACCGTCGCATCTGTCTCTTCGTGCGATGTGCATCCGATCAGCAAGCAACCGATTGCAAATATTAGGATATTTCTCATATTTTTATAAGTTTTAATCTGTTGGAAATTTTTACCAGTCCCATTCGTCTTGTCCTATTGTTACGTCTTCGCTGGAAAATTCGGTCGAAACGACGAATCCCTCTTCTGCGGTTAATGATAATTCGCGTATGCCGGGTTCGATGTAATGTTGCTTTACAAGTATCATAATAATGTATTTATTTAGTTATGCAAATATTGTCGATGAACCAGCGCGAGAACTGCCCGTCGGCGGGGTCGCTTGTGAATTTCAGCGCCGTGCTCTCCGTTGCGTCATCTATCGTGAACGCGAATGTCTTGAATTCGGTGTACGACAATCCGCCGATCGTCGTTTTCGTCGCACCGTCTATCGTTCCGCCGCCGATAACCTCTACCGTAACCGTCGTTATGTCTCCCGCGATGTCCTTTGCATTGTTGTTGGGATTGCTCAGACTGAAGACGGATGCGTTCTTGTAGGCCATAGCGTCGAACGTGACGTTCAGCGTACCGGTCGCACCGAAAGCGGGTGTCGTCAATGCTCCCGCATTGTTCGTATAGGCATTTTGCGCTATCGTCTGCGTCTCGACGAATCCTATCTGCGCATACGAGGGACGTTGGCGGACATTAGTGCCCGTAAGTCCGTTGCGGATGTCGTCGCTCCACGAAGATATATCGCTGCCGCAGTAATTCAACATAGCGCACAGCTTGTTGCCGTAGCGATAGTCGAGACCCTCGGTCAGGCCGTCGAACGGTTCGAAATAGAGAGCGTCGGCAGGCTTTGCTGTCGAGAACGACGGAACCCGTTCGAGAACTACGCACGAATGGAGTCGGATTTCGCCGCCGTTGCCTACGGTGCCGCCGTTTACGCTCGTCGTGTCGTACGGCGTAAGACGGATATAGAGCGTGCCACCCTTTTCGAGTGCGACTTCGGGTGTGAAGTCTATCGTATAGTAGAAGAAGTTTTTGCCGCTGCCTACGGGTTTGCCCGTAGGAATGACGAAGTGTGGAGCGTCGGTCGGCGCGGGTGTATGCCACGTAGAGTTATCGGCGGAGTAGAGCATCTTCCAGTTGGCGGGGCCTCCGTTCGTGGAGCCGAGTCCGAATGTCAGACGAAGCGCCCCCGAAAGGTTCTCGTTGAGGGGAAGCGTTATCAGTACATAGTTTTCATCGCCCGTCGTCCACGATTTCATAGGACAGTTGTGATGCCCGCTGTTTTCGTGCCAATGACGGAATCCGAGATTGCTGCCCGAACTGCACAGCTTGGCCGTTATGGTCGCGCCGCTGCCGTCTTTGGTCGTCAGGGAGACGTCGTCGGCGTGCCCCGTTCCGTTATCTCCGTTGTAGTTGGAGTATTTGACGGCTCCGTTGGTCGTGCCGGTAGTCATAAGCGAAATTATGTAGGGCAGTTTTATACCGCCGTTGAAACGTGTGCCCGTGAGGACTATGTCGCTGCTCGTGCGGGGCGCCAATGCCGTCGTGTTGTTCGAACGGCATACTATGCCGCTCACCGTTCCGCTGCCCGACGGGACAGTGTGCTTTACGAATGTGCTGGCGGACTGTACCAGGAGCGGGAACAGGTCGCCGTCGGCCGTTTGCATTGTTATGCCGTCGCCCAGAACCTTGTCGAGGTCGTCGTTTATGGCCTGCACGCCGAGCGAGACGAACATCGATTCGTATTTGCCTGAGACGAGGTCGGCATAGCCGATGCCGACAGCTTCGGGGACGATGCGGGAGGTGTCGGTGCGGACTATCCTGTCGTCGTTCTCGGCCTTAAGTTCCAGAACGCCCGTCTCGGCACCGATGCCGAGTACGGCATTCATCAGTTCGATCTCCAGCTCGTCGCCCGTCGCGACATACAATTTTTCGTCGGTGCGCAGAGCGATGCCGCTGTCGGGGATATTTTCGCCCTGCAATGCCAGACACTTGTCGTAGTAGTTGCCCTCCTGCACGTTCGAAACCACGAATCCGCGCAGTTTCATAGGTTCGGTTACGGTATATTCGCCGTCGGCGGCCAAAGCGCGTATGTCGGCTATGGAGATGTAACCTTCTGCCGTCGCAGGGGCCTGAACGAACGTCAGTTCGTCGAACGACGTTCTGTCGCCCGATACGACCCGCACTTTGAGCGAACGCGATTGCGGGCTTTCGTTGCGCGCTGCCGATATGGCGACGGTCGCCGTTCCTATGGCGCCGTCATTCGACAGCGTCGCCCACTGTGCGGCGCCGTCTCCTCTGAGTTCTACCGTCCAGTCGCAGTTGCCCATAACCTCGAACGTGTATTTGGTGGCGAAAGAGGGAGACAGTATGGAGTGCGTACTCAATTTCACGGACTGCATAGGCATATCCACCTCTTTCTTGCAGGCCGCGGTCCCGAGCAGCAGCGCAATCAGCGCCGCCGCCCGCAGGAAACGTCTATTCATAACTTTTTTCATATTCGTCGTCGTTTTATCTCTTCAGATCCACCAGCACGGGCAGATGGTCGGAGACGGTTCTTAAGTTTATTTCGTCGTATGTCGGTACGGCCGAGCCGAGTATCTCGTACGAGGGCGAATTGCCGTCGTAGACGAGTATGTAGTCTATGCGTCGCGGGGAGGCGGTATCGACGAACGTGTTCTCCTTGGAACTTACGGCCGTCCACGTCGAGAACAGCGCTTTGAGCGAGCCTGCCGAAGCGTTGTACTCGTTGAGGTCGCCCGCGAGGAATATGGGCTTGGTATAGGCCGAGTATGTCGTTTGCAGGTATCTGTTTATGATGCCGACGGAGGCTTCGCGGTTGGCGTCGTCCTTGTGGCAGAAGTGGGTGGCTATGAATACGAAATTATCGAATTCGGCCAGAAAGAACTTGCGCGGCTCCACACCCGGAAGCGTGGCGGAGTAGGTGCGCAGGGGTTTCTCCTTGCAGAGAATCCCGATGCCGTACTCTCCGCCGTTGTAGTCAATCGTTTTGCAGAAGTAGGGGAGCATACCCGTACGGTCGGCAAGTTCCTGAAGCTGGTCGGCGGGATTGTTGCGCGTGTTCTTGTCCAGTTCCTGAAGTGCGATGACGTCGGCGTCGATGAGCGAGATTACCCGCGCCGTGTTGTCGTAATTGACGGCCAGCGGCGAGGGACCCGCGCAACGATGGGTGTTGTATGTGGCCAGCCGTATGGAGCCGTCCAGACGGCCGAAACCGTTTTCATAAGGGTTTTCTTTCTCTTCGGTGCGGAAATCCCCGAAGTCGAAATCGGAGTTGTCTCCGTCGAGTTCGTTGCAGGCTGTCGAAACCGCGAGCGCACAGCTCGCGAAAATCGGCAACAGATATTTGATTTTCATAATCGTCGGTTTTATTTCGGAATTCATTAAAACGGCAGGTTGTCGTTCCAGCCGGGGTTTTGCGATATGGCGCCCTGTGTCAGCACGCGGTCGTCGGTCGGTACGGGATAGAGATAGTCGCGTTCTTCATTCCACGTGCGTTTGTAGTCGGTGTGGATGATGATGTTGCCGTGCGTCGTTTCGCTCAGGAAAATTTCTTTGTCGAGTTCGAAGACGTGCGTAGCGTTCGTCGTCGGCTTGGTGCCCGACCATATGCAGACATCGTCCTTGCCGTCCGCGTCGAGGTCGTACGACCCTACACCGGGGAAATAGAGACCCGTGAACGGCTTCTCGAAACGTTTGCCCTCTTTCCAGCGCATAATGTCCCAGTAGCGCAGGTTCTCCATAAGCAGCTCTACCGTACGCTCGCGGCGGATTTCGAGAATCACGCCCTTGTTGTCGCCCGTCACGTTGGCATATCCCGTTTCGGCGGAGGCCAAATACGGATCGGGAGCGGCATTGGCGGCTGCGAGCGATAGGTTGGCGACGCCTGCCCTTTCGCGCAGGGGACGGATCGCGAGGTCTATGTCGGCCTGTGTGATTTCACCGAGTTCGGCACGTGCTTCGGCGTAGTTGAGAAGCACCTCGGCCGTGCGGAACAGCGGCAGGTCGTTCATCGAGGCGTTGTACGAGTCGTATTTCGCTTCGGTAAGGTATTTTATCAGCTGGTAGCCCGTCATCGTGGCACCGAGATCGGGAGCCGAAGTCGCCGTCGCGCCGATGCGCTTGTAACCGGGCGTGCGTACCGTCTGTGCGAAACGCCTGTCGCGGTTGGCGCTCTCTTCGGGCAGCGTCATAGTCTCCCAGCCCGTTTGCGAGGTGAAGGGTTCGCCGTTGCGCATAAGGTACATATTGGCTATGTTTTTCAGCAGTCCCGGGCGCCCCATAGTCGCGGAGGTGAGGTAACCGTTCACGTCGTGGCTCAGCTTGATGGCCGAGTTGAAGGCGCGGGCGAGGATTATCTCGGTGTCCGAGGCGTTCAGCGACGAGAAGAGGTTGAGATAGGGCGTGTCGCCCGCATTGTAAACGGTGTAGCCGCTTTCGTCGATGAACCGTTTCGACGCTTTCGCGCATTCGGACAGATAGAACTCCGCATCGGCTATGTCGTGATATTTGCGGAAGGTGCCCTCGAAGAGGCATACGCGGCTTTTGAGTGCCAATGCCGTCCAGCGCGTGACGCGGTAGACGCTCTTTTCCGCGGGGAGGTTGGCTATGGCGTAGTCGAGGTCTTCGAGTACGTGCCTCATAACCGTTTCGCGCGGGTCGCGACCCTTGTACAGCTCCTTGCTGTCGGACGACAGCGGGGTATCCACATACGGTACGTCGCCGTAATATTTCACCTTTTCGAAATAGAAATAGGCGCGGAAGAAGCGTGCGACCCCGTCGTAGCGGGCGCGAACGGCCGCATCCGTACAGTTGGACGAATATTGCAGGAAGAAGTTGATGTCGCGCAGGTATGTCCATTTCCACGTCGAGGCTGTTGCCGGAACGATTCTGTTGCCCAATACCTCGTTCGTGAGCGACTGTTTGGCTATGATGTCCGCCGATTCGTTGTATATTCCCGAGGAGGGGAACATCGTATAGAAATCGTTGGTGAAGAGCTGGCACTCCTCTTCGTTGCGGAAAAAGTTGTCGGGTGTCTGCCTGTCTTTCGGGAAACGGTCGAGCGCATCCTCGCACCCGCAGAACAATACGGTCGCCAGACCCGATATTACGTATATTAAAGTTCGTTTCATAGTTTTAGAATTTGAGGTTCAAACCTACGGAGTAGGTCCTGCACCAAGGGTATACGTTCGATTTCTTTTCGCTGTCGGCCGCTGCCTGTTCGGGGTCGAGCACGTCGCTCTTCAGCGCGGTCCACGTGGCGAGGTTCTCGCCGCTGAAATATATGCGCAACTCCTTGATGCCCGCCTTGCGGGTCAGATGCTGCGGAACGGTGTAACCTACGGTTATGTTCTTCAGACGGCAGTAGGCCAGATTCTGGAGATAGCGGTCGTTGGTGTAATAGACCACGCCGTTGGTCGAGTTGAGCGAAGCGTAGGCGCGGGCTCGCGGAAGATAAGCGTCGGGGTTGTTTTCGCTCCATACGCGGCTCATAAAGTTGCGCGGGACGAACGTCGCGTACGGACGCGAGTATGGACCCCAGAAACGCAGGTTGTCCGCCCCCGGATACCAGTCCATTTTGCCGATGCCCTGAACGAATACCGATACGTCGAAGCCGTACCACGAGAGGTTCAGCGTCGCACCGTAGTGGTATCGCGGCGTCGAGTTGCCGATGATGCGGCGGTCGCCGTGATCGTCGAGCGTGCCCTTGCCGCCGTTGATTGCGCCCGAGTCGTCGAGATCGAGATACTTCACGTCGCCCGCGCGAACGCCCTTGCCGTATGCGCCCGTCGCATTGTAGTAGCCTGCGGCAACGGTCTGCATATCGACTTTCGAGGCGTACTCGGCCGCCTCTTCGTCCGAGCGGAAGAGCCCGCCCGTCTTATATCCCCAGATTTCGCCGAACTTTTTGCCTACGTACGGATCGCCGATAAGTCCCGACGGATTGTCGCATTTGGTGTATTCGGCCGTGTAGTCCGAGAAGGTGCCCGTGATGCCGTAGGAGAAGGTGCTGCCCGCGAGCTTGAACGAGTCGCGCCAGCCGAGAACCAGCTCGTAGCCTTTCGTGCGCAGGTCGTTGGCATTGACTTGCGGCTCGGTGGCTCCGTAAATCGACGGCAGGGACTTGCCCGTGCCGAGAATGCCTTTGGTGTCGCGGATGTAGAAGTCGGCCGAAAGGGTCAGCCGGTTGCGGAACATATTGAGGTCGAGACCGAGGTTTTTGGATATTACCTTCTCCCACGTCTGGTCGCCCGAAACGGGGTCGCTGACCGTCGCGTGCTGGCCGAGGGTAGTGCCGTCGAACGAATAGCCGCTCATTGAGCCTTTGGTGGTTATGGTCTGGATGAAGTCGTAGTAGCCTATCTGCTGGTTGCCCAGAGAACCGTACGACAGACGTATTTTCATATTGTCGATGACCTTGCGGGCGGGTTCGAAGAACGGCTCCTCGCTGATGCGGTATGCCGCCGAGAACGAGGGGAAGAAGCCGAAGCGCTTGCCGCGCGGGAAGCGCGACGTACCGTCGTAGCGGCCGTTCACCTCGACTAAATATTTGCCCTTGTAGTCGTAGGCTATGCGGTAGAAAAGTCCCATAATGGCGAATTCGTTGCGGCCGCCGTTCAGGGTGAAATTCTTGGTGCCTTTGGCCAGATTGAAGTCCGAAAGGTCCTCCGACAGCAGTCCGTCGTTCTTGGCCGTCAGGTCGCGGTAGTATTTCGCCTCGTAGTTGTAACCGGCTATGACGGTGAGGTTGTGGCTGCCGCCGAAGGTGTTGTTGTAGGTTCCGTAGACGTCGGCGACGTAGTAGTTCTGCTCCCATACCACATCCTTGAGGGAGTTGGACGAAACCGACTCGGCCTCGGTGGATATTTCACCCGGATACTGCGAATATTCCACGTTCACGCTGCGGTAGTCGTTGCGCAGATAGCCGTTCGTGTAGCTGAAATCGGCCTTGATGTTGAAGGTCTTGTGTATCTTGAATACGGCTTCGAACGTCGAGGTTATCTCCTGCGTCTTTTTGTGCCCGATGCTCTTGCCCTTTTGCAGTATGGCGTTGTAACCGTCCATAAGATAGTGCGACGAGCTGTATGTCATCGACGTGTGCGATACGGCCGTGCCGTCGGGATTGACGGGGACGAACGACGCCAATGCGTGTAGCGTGGGTTTGCGGTAGTTGTTGTACTCGTCCTCGTATCCGTAGTAGGTGTATTTCGACGAGAAGAATTTCGTGTTGCTCGAAATTGTCAGCCAGGGGCGTATCTCGGCCTGAAGCTTCACGCGGAAGTTGTACGAGCGGAACATATCGGGCTGTACGCGGTTGATGCCCTTTTGCTGATAGTAGCGGCCGCTGACCATATACGACAGCTTCTTCGAGCCTCCGCGAATGTTGATGTTATGGTCCCACGTCGGGCGCGAGTCGTCGTAGAGATAGTTGTACCAGTCGAAGTTGGCAAGATAGACGTATTGCTGGCGGCCGCCGCGTTTGTCGGTGATTACCCACGGGCGGGCGGGATTTTCGGTCTTGTCGTTGCGGCGCTCCCACAGTGCCTGATAATCTGCATCGGTATAGGCGGTGTAGGGGGTGTTCTGCTGCGACATCATAAAGAAATCGGCTATCTTGGCCGAATAGTAGCCGCGCGTCTCGAAATCGGTCGATGTCGTGGGGCTCGATACCGAGAACGAGCCGTCGTACGACACTTCGGCCTTCTCGTTGTACTGTCCGCTCTTGGTGGTGATGAGTATTACGCCGAATGCTCCGCGGGCACCGTATATCGCTGCCGACGATGCGTCCTTGAGGACGGTTACCGACTCTATGTCGTTTGCGTTGATGCGGTCGGGATAGGTCTCTACGCCGTCGATTAGTATCAGTGGGCTGCCGCCGTTGGGCGAAGTCGTACCGCGTACGTTGAACGATGCCGCCGCACCCGGTTGTCCCGACGACAGTGTCACGTTCAAGTTGGGGATTACGCCCTGCAAGGCCGCACCGACATTGGCTCCGGGGCGGTCCTTGAGATCTTCCTGCGAGACCGTCGCGACGGCACCCGTGAGATTCGCTTTCTTCTGGGAGCCGTAGCCGACTACGACGACCTCGTCGATATCCTGATGCGCATCTTTGAGCGTGATGTCGAAATGCGTACGGTTGCCGACGGTTGCCGTGTATGTGTCGTAGCCGATGAACGACACCTCGATTACCGCCTGCGCATCGTATCCTTCGGCGGGAAGCGTGAACTCGCCGCTGAGGTTGGTGGATACGCCTTTAGGCTTTCCCCCCCCCTTGTCGGAGAGGAGTACCGTAGCGCCGATTACGGGCAGCCCCTTTTCGTCCTTGACCGTACCCGTGATTCTGGTGCGTTCGGCATTTGCGGCCGCAACTGCGGGTTTCTTGATGAGGATGATGCGCTTGTTCTCGATCTTGCAATTGCTTTCCGGCAGAATCTCGGCCAGTATGTCGCGGACGGGG
The DNA here is from genome assembly GCA_017937125.1 of Alistipes sp. Classification (GTDB taxonomy): domain Bacteria; phylum Bacteroidota; class Bacteroidia; order Bacteroidales; family Rikenellaceae; genus Alistipes. Next base: position 108,247 of record JAGBEH010000001.1, read on the forward strand.
CGCCTGTCGGCTTTTACCGACACTCTGCGTGTAAGGTCGAAATCGCCGTTGTTGTAGAGAAACGTGTAGTCCGTCTGTTTTTCGATCTCCTTGAGAATCTGTTCGACGGTGGCATCGTCCTTTGTCAGGCTGACGGTCGGCAGGGGCGTTTGGGCGCGTCCGCCGACCGGTGCCGACAGCAAAAGCAGGACGATACCGACGAATACGGTTCGTAAAGATTTTTGCATACGATTGTGATTTATTTAGGTTAGAATAATGTGTCGTCGGTTGTCGTTAGCTGCGGTTTCGGCCGTTTCGGCCGTGGGGTGTGCGGGCTGCTCCCGCGTCGGGTATGACGGTTATGCGGCGCCCCTCGCGGGTATAGCGGATACCTACCACGAGCGACATCGCGTGCAGTACGTCGTCTATATCTTCGTTGTGCTTGATCTTGAATGTCATACGCAGACTGTTCGCCCACTGTTCGGGAGCGTCGATCTCGATAGCGTAGCGGCGTTCGAGGTTGATGAGAATGTCGGTCATCGGCATATTGTCGAATGCTATGGTGTCGTTGAACCATTGCGAATAGTTGGAGGCATCGACCTGTTGCAGGGTAGTGCGTCCCGACTTCTTGTCGTAGACGAGACGGTCGCCCGGTCGCATAACGACGGGTGTCGGCAGCCTGCCGCCGCTCGCGCGTATCGACCCGCTGCACAGGATTGCCTCGGTCGTGCCGAAATCCTTGTAGTTTATTACGTCGAACTCGGTGCCGAGAACCTCGATATCCATATCGTCGGTCTTCAGTATGAACGGCCGCGACGGGTCGCGGCTGACCTTGAAGAAGCCTTCGCCTTCGAGCTCGACGATGCGTTTGCCGTCGGCGAAATCGCCGTAGTAGCGCAGTACGCTGCCCGAGTTGAGCCATATTTTCGAACCGTCGGGCAGGGTGCATTCTCCCTTGTCGCAGGCGGTGGTTACGATTTCCGTACGGACGTTCCTGCGCAGGTAGTTGTCGATTGCGATGAAGTCTATGCCGACGATCGCCGCAATCAGTATGGCCGCGGCCGCTGCGAAGCGTACGAAGCGGCGCAGGCTGCGCCGCCGTATGTCGCGGTGTAGGCGTTCGAGCTTCGATGCGCGGTCGAGCGTCTCGGCGGCATCCAGACGCTCCCAGTAGCTTTCGAGTGCGCGCTCCTTGTCGTCGCGGTTGGCGGATGAACGTAACCAGCCGAAAAATCTGCCGCGTATGTCGGCGGGCATTTCGTTGTCGAGATAGGTGTCTACGATTCTCTTGATATTCTTATGTTGCATATAGCGATATTTTTCGTTTCGGTTTCTTGCCCCTTTCCCCTATCGCGGCTCGCGAGGGATGAGGCTGTTTACAGCGGGCCTTCGCTCGGCGACTCTGCGGCTTTCGCGTCCCTTCGTGATGCCGTAACGGGCCTGAACGGACTCGGCCTGCCGAAATGTCGGCCTTTACATATAAGACGGTCGGGCGCGACGCAACGCACGCCCCGAATGTGAAAATACGGAAAAATTATCGATGTCAGAAGAAAAAGGATATGACTGTCAGCAGCTTCCGCAGCTCGGACAATGCCCGTGAGATTTGGTTTTCGACCGTGCGCCTGTTGATTTCGAGCCGCAACGCGATTTCGTCGTTCGACAGTCCCTCTTCACGGCTCATACGGAATATTCGGCGGCGCTGTTCGGGCATCTTCGCCACGGCGATGTCTATAAGCATCAGCAGGTCGCGGTTGTCGATGTCGGGCAGCTCGAAATCTACGGACGGATTGCCGTTCGCTGCATATTTCGCGCGCACGGCGCGGCTGTCGAACCGGTCGTACACGGCGTTGCGTGCCATACGGAACAGATAGGTGCCGAATCTGTCGATGTCGGCGAGCGTGCCCCGCATCTGCCATATCTTCAGAAAAATGTCGTGGGTGATGTCTTCGGCCTCGGAACGGTTTTTCAACATACGGTATATGAACTCTTCGGTCTTCGCCGCGTATTGCATATACAATGCGTCGAATGCCTCGCGATCGCCCTGCGCTAATTTTCGGAGTAGTGTCCTCTCGTCGCTTATCATCCCGTAGTATTCGAAAATTCGATTATCAAAGATAGCGGTTTTGAACCTTTCCGACAAATTTTTTCGGGTTTATTTTCGAGGTTCGCGATGCAGCCCGTTCGGGAAATATGCCGTTTTAATCCGTTAAGGGGCAGCGTATTCGGTTGCAGAGCTCGTATGCGAATACCATAATTTCCGAATGCGTATGTGCGTGGGCGTATACTCGCGGGCGTACCGCATTAAATTAAGGAAACGGCCTGATCGGTGCGCCTTGCGGTTGCGGATAGCGGCCGATCGGTAAAGAATTTGCCCGCATCGCAAAAAAAATGCCGTTTGCATTTTGCGGAATGGTAATTATTACTATCTTTGCACCCGATTTCCATTCGTTTCCGACGGGGAACGTTTGAGAAAGCCGACTGTTCTTTGAACGAGCGTTGATTTGAATAAAAATATTCCGTAATATTTGGCGGATAAAAAAATTATTCATATTTTTGCAACCCAAACCGGTAGAAATGCCGATGTAGCTCAGTTGGCCAGAGCAGCTGATTTGTAATCAGCTGGTCGGGGGTTCGAATCCCTCCATCGGCTCTCGAAACCGATGCAAGGAAACGGGCAGGGAACATTCCTCTGCGGATGTTCGGCATAAATGAAAACGGGAAGATACCAGAGTGGCCAAATGGGGCAGACTGTAAATCTGCTGGCGTACGCCTTCGGTGGTTCGAATCCATCTCTTCCCACTTGAAAAGCCGATTGGAGATGCAATCGCCGGCCTGTCCGGCGGACAATGCTCCGATGCGGTTTATTTTTGCGGAAGTAGCTCAGTTGATAGAGCATCAGCCTTCCAAGCTGAGGGTCGCGAGTTTGAGCCTCGTCTTCCGCTCTTGAATAGACGTGCGGTACGCCCCGAACACCCGTTCCGAAAGGGAGGTGTCGGTGAGGCGGATTGCCCGTCTGTCTGCACGAAGGCGTATGCGTCGGGTGCGGAAAACGAAAACAGTTACGAAAGTACTTTTATAAATTAAAAAAACTTATATCACTATGGCAAAAGAAAAATTCGACCGTTCGAAACCGCACGTAAACATCGGTACGATCGGACACGTTGACCACGGTAAGACTACTCTTACCGCAGCTATCACGACCGTTTTGGCTAAGGCAGGTTTGTCGGAGCTTCGTTCGTTCGACTCGATCGACAACGCTCCCGAAGAGAAGGAGCGCGGTATCACCATCAACACTTCGCACGTCGAGTATCAGACCGCAGCGCGTCACTATGCGCACGTAGACTGCCCGGGACACGCCGACTATGTGAAGAATATGGTTACGGGTGCCGCTCAGATGGACGGTGCCATCCTCGTAGTCGCAGCTACCGACGGTCCGATGCCTCAGACCAACGAGCACGTGCTTCTCGCTAAGCAGGTGAACGTTCCGAGAATCGTCGTTTTCCTGAACAAGTGCGATATGGTGGACGATCCCGAAATGCTCGACCTCGTAGAGATGGAGGTTCGCGATCTTCTTGCCAAGTATGATTTCGATGAGAACTGCCCGATCATCCGCGGTTCCGCACTCGGCGCACTCAACGGCGAGCCCCAGTGGGAGGAGAAGGTTATGGAGCTGATGAACGCAGTGGACGAGTATATTCCGATTCCGCAGCGCGAGAACGAAAAACCGTTCCTGATGCCTGTCGAGGACGTATTCTCGATCACGGGTCGCGGTACCGTACTTACGGGCCGTATCGAGACCGGTGTCATCAAGGTCGGCGATCCCGTCGAGATCGTAGGTCTCGAGGAGAAGATCCTCACTTCGACCTGTACGGGTGTCGAGATGTTCCGCAAGCTGCTCGATGAGGGCGAGGCCGGCGACAACGTAGGTCTGCTTATGCGCGGTATCGACAAGAAGGACGTTAAGCGTGGTATGGTCGTAGCGAAACCCGGTTCGATCACTCCTCACACGAAGTTCACGGCAGAGGTCTATATCCTGAAGAAGGAAGAGGGCGGCCGTCACACTCCGTTCCACAACAAGTACCGTCCCCAGTTCTATCTCCGTACGATGGACGTAACCGGTGAGGTTGCTCTTCCCGAGGGCGTAGATATGGTGATGCCGGGCGACCACGTAACCATCACGGTTACCCTGATCTATCCGGTTGCACTCAACGAGGGTCTCCGTTTCGCTATCCGCGAGGGCGGCCGTACGGTAGGTGCAGGTCAGATTCTCAAGATCGTAGAGTAATCTCTCATAAAACCCGAGTGAAGCGGCGCAGCGGATGCCGCACCGCTTCGCTCTTTTTAGGAGCATAGTTCAAGGGTAGAATAGCGGTCTCCAAAACCGTTGATGGGAGTTCGAATCTCTCTGCTCCTGCAAAAACAGAAAAGCGAAAATATGTTCAGATACATTAAAGAGTCCTATAACGAACTTGTTCACAAAGTGTCGTGGCCCACATTCGGTCAATTGCAAAGTTCGACGATAGTAGTAATGATTGCTTCCCTGCTGTTCGCAATAGTGGTGTTGGCGATGGACCTGTCGTTTGAGAACATTATGGCTGCCATATACAAGACACTGGCTAATCTGGGGCGTTAATCAAAATCTCTCCGAAAATGAGTGAAATTGAAAAGCAGTGGTATGTCATCCGTGCCATAGGCGGCAAGGAGAATAAGGTCAAAGAGTATATCGAGACCGAAATTCGCCATAACCACCTTGAGGATTACATATCGCAGGTGCTGATTCCAACCGAGAAGGTCTATACCATTCGCAACGGTAAGAAAATCTCGAAGGAAAAGGTGTCTTATCCGGGTTATGTGCTCGTAGAGGCCGCTTTCGTTGGACAAATTCCGATTATTCTTCGCAATATTCCAAACGTTCTGGGTTTTCTCGGCGATACGAAAGAGGACAGTCGAAAGATGATCGCGACTCCGCTTCGTCCACAAGAGGTGAGTCGTATTCTCGGCCGTGTCGATGAGATGAGCGAAATGGATGAGGAGAACGAAGTTCCTTTCTTCGTCGGCGAAACCGTCAAGGTTACGGACGGTCCTTTCTCAAGCTTCCAAGGTACTATTGAGAGTGTCGATAACGAACGCAAGAAACTTACGGTTTCCGTGAAGATTTTCGGCCGCAAGACTCCTATGGAGTTGAGCTTTACACAAGTAGAAAAAGAATAATTAACAAGGAAAACTATGGCAAAAGAGGTTGCTGCATTTATTAAATTGCAGATTAAAGGTGGTGCCGCCAATCCTTCGCCCCCGGTTGGTCCGGCATTGGGTTCCAAGGGAGTCAATATTATGGACTTCTGCAAGCAGTTCAATGCACGTACCCAAGACAAGGCGGGCAAGGTACTGCCGGTTATCATCACGGTTTACGCCGATAAATCGTTCGATTTCGTCGTCAAACAGCCACCGGTAGCCATTCAGCTCAAGGAAGCAGCGAAGGTTCAGAAGGGTTCCGCACAGCCTAACCGCGATAAGGTCGGTCAGGTTACGTGGGAGCAGATCCGCGAAATCGCCAAGGATAAGATGCCTGATATGAACTGCTTCACCGTTGAGTCTGCTATGCGTATGATTGCCGGTACCGCACGTAGTATGGGTATCAACGTAGTCGGTGAATTTCCTAATATGTAATCAAGATTACGAGAATGAGTAAGTTGACAAAAAATCAAAAGATTGCCTACGCAAAGGTCGAGCCCGACAAGGCTTACAAACTCGCTGAGGCCGCCGCTCTTCTGAAGGAAATAACCTTTACGAAATTCGATGCTTCGGTCGATATCGACGTGCGTTTGGGCGTAGACCCCCGTAAGGCGAATCAGATGGTTCGCGGCGTGGTGACTCTTCCTCACGGAACAGGTAAGACGGTGCGTGTTCTCGTACTGTGTACCCCCGAAAAGGAGGCTGAAGCCAAGGAGGCGGGTGCCGATTACGTAGGTTTGGACGAGTACGTAGACAAGATCAAGTCGGGTTGGACCGATGTCGATGTCATCATATGTACTCCCAATGTGATGGGTAAGGTAGGTGCGCTGGGTCGTATTCTCGGTCCGCGCGGCTTGATGCCTAACCCCAAGACCGGTACCGTAACTATGGAGGTCGGCAAGGCCGTTCACGATGTGAAGGGCGGTAAGATCGATTTCAAGGTAGATAAATTCGGTATTATCCACACGTCTGTGGGCAAGGTGTCTTTCACTGCCGAGCAGATCGTGGACAATGCGAAAGAGGTGCTGGGTATGATTATCAAACTCAAGCCGTCTGCTGCAAAGGGTTCGTATGTTAAGAGCGTTTACCTCTCGACGACGATGAGTCCCGGTCTGCAGATCGATGCCAAATCAGTAGAAACCAAATAACGAGGGAGGATATAAGAGATGACTAAAGAAGAAAAAGCGGTTGTTATCAACAGCCTTGTCGAGCAGCTCAATGCTTATCCTCACTTCTATATCACCAATATCGAGGCTTTGAATGCCGAGCAGACGGCGTCGCTTCGCCGCAAGTGCTTCGACAGCAATATCAAGCTCGTAGTGGTGAAGAATACGCTTTTGAACAAGGCGCTCGAAAGCGTGGATAAGGCCGACGCGGATTTGGTTAAGGTGCTGGAGGGTTCGACCTCGGTGATGTTCTCCGAGACGGGCAAGGCCCCTGCCGTATTGATCAAGGAGTTCCGTAAGACGAGCGACAAGCCCGTACTTAAGGCTGCTTACGTCGAGGGTTGCGTTTATGTCGGTGACAACCAGATCGATGCTCTGTGCAACATCAAGAGCAGAGAAGAGCTTATCGGCGACATCGTCGCTCTGCTGCAATCGCCTGCGAAGAACGTTATTTCCGCATTGCAGGCTAATGCAGGTCAGAAAATCGCGGGTATCGTAAAGACACTCGAAACAAGAAATTAAAAACAAAACAAAATCTAATAAAGAAAATTACAACTATGGCAGATGTAAAAAAATTAGCTGAAGAATTGGTAAATTTGACAGTTAAGGAGGTAAACGAATTGGCTACCATCCTCAAAGAGGAGTATGGTATTGAACCGGCTGCTGCAGCTGTTGCAGTTGCTGCCGCTCCCGCCGCTGCAGGCGAGGCTGCTGCTGCTGAAAAGACTTCGTTCGACGTAATTCTGAAGAGCGCAGGTCAGGCAAAACTTCAGGTTATCAAGGTCGTTAAGGATCTTGCAGGTCTTTCGCTCGGCGATGCGAAGGCGCTCGTTGACGGTGCTCCGAAGGCCGTTAAGGAGGGTGTTTCCAAGGAAGAGGCTGAGTCCGTCAAGGCTCAACTCGAGGAGGCCGGTGCTGAAGTTGAGCTTAAGTAGTTCGCTGCTTAGAACAATTCAGACTACTCAGGTATAGAGCTTGCCACAACGGGTGGAGGCTCTATGCCTTTTATGGTCTAAAGGTCAGGAGTGCCGACAGGAGCTGTGCCTGATCTTCAAAGACAAGGGATGCTCTCGGGGCGTAATGTGTTTACGGCGAGAGCATTAAGCAGATGCAGGGCAGGTGCCTCCAAAGTACCGATAGACGTGCAGAACCGTTTCGGTTCGGCCGTGGAGTCGGATTCTGCCGACGGGGCGTTTCGGGTGTCGATGCCGTATGCGTTACGGCCGGAAATCGCCGAAATGCGGATGGCGGACAGATATGTTCGCAGTCGGAAATCGCCGAAAGGTTGGCTGAATCGGTTCGCTCTCGGCAAGGAGTTGCCGAAAGGTTGCCTGACAGACGTGTGGTAACGGGTTTGTTACAACGACGTTGTCGGCAAGCGGTTCAGGCGGTTCAGTCCGTTCAGGCGGTTCAGGTAGTTCGGGCAGCTCGGATAGGGAAGGATTCCCCCGGGACGGCATTCGCGGCTTGCGGAGGATCGACGGCGAGACCGTCTGATTTATTGCCCTGTCGCTCCGATACGAATATTCGTGAGGATAGCGTATCGACAAGGAAAGGTTTTTCTAAGTTAATAAGAAAACTACATATAATTCGGATACAAGAATGTCCACAGCAAAACAACAACAGAGAATCAGCTTCTCTACGGTCAAGAACAGGGTTCCGTATCCTGACCTGTTAGAGATACAGCTCAAATCATTCAGGGATTTTTTCCAAATGGACACGACGGCCGAAAATCGTAAAAACGAGGGGCTGTACAAAGTATTTCAGGAGAATTTTCCTATCACCGATACAAGAAACAACTTCGTTCTGGAGTTTATCGACTACTACATCGACCCGCCGCGTTATTCCATCGAGGAGTGTCTGGAGAGAGGTTTGACATACAGTGTCCCCTTGAAGGCGAAACTCAAGCTTTACTGTACGGATGACGAGCACGAGGATTTCGGCGTAGTCGTTCAGGACGTGTATTTCGGTACGATACCTTATATGACCGAGCGCGGTACGTTCGTTATCAACGGAGCCGAGCGCGTCATAGTGTCGCAGTTGCACCGTTCGCCGGGCGTGTTCTTCGGACAGAGTATGCACACCAACGGCACCAAACTGTATTCTGCGCGTATCATCCCGTTCAAGGGTTCGTGGATCGAATTCGCTACGGACATCAACAACGTGATGTACGCATATATCGACCGTAAGAAGAAGTTGCCCGTTACGACGCTCTTGCGTGCTATCGGTTTCGAGGACGACCGTCATATCCTGGAGATTTTCGATTTGGCGGACGAGGTAAAGGTTACCAAGGCCAACCTTAAGAAGGCCGTAGGCCGCAAACTCGCGGCCCGAGTCCTTTCGACATGGGTGGAGGACTTCGTGGACGAGGACACCGGCGAGGTGGTATCCATCGAGCGCAACAATGTTATCGTCGATCGCGAGACTTCTCTCGAAGAGGAGCATATAGACCAGATTATCGAAAGCGGCGCGAAGACCATACTGCTGCACAAGGAGAATGCGTCCGGCACCGACTTCTCGATCATTTACAATACGTTGCAGAAAGATCCCTGCAACTCCGAGAAAGAGGCCGTCGTCTATATTTACAGGCAGTTGCGCGCTTCGGAACCGCCCGATGAGGCTACTGCGCGCGATGTTATCGACAAACTGTTCTTCTCGGACAAGCGCTACGATCTGGGTGATGTGGGTCGTTACCGTATCAACAAGAAACTCGACCTTGACATCGATCCCGCTATCCGTACGCTTACGCGCGAGGATATTATAGCCATCATAAAATACCTCATCCAGCTTATCAACTCGAAGGCGGATGTGGACGATATCGACCACTTGTCGAACCGTCGCGTGCGTACGGTCGGCGAACAGTTGTCGAACCAGTTCTCGGTGGGTTTCGTGCGTATGGCACGTACCATTCGCGAACGTATGAACGTGCGTGACAACGAGGTGTTTACCCCCGTAGACCTTATCAACGCGAAGACTTTGTCGAGCGTTATCAATTCGTTCTTCGGGACCTCGCAGCTGTCGCAGTTTATGGACCAGATAAACCCGCTTGCCGAGATTACGCACAAGCGCCGTCTGTCGGCACTCGGTCCCGGCGGTCTTTCGCGAGACCGTGCAGGTTTCGAGGTTCGAGACGTGCACTATACGCATTACGGTCGTCTGTGTCCTATCGAGTCGCCCGAAGGCCCTAACATCGGTCTTATCTCTTCGCTGTGCGTCTATGCGAAGATTTCGGATATGGGCTTCATCGAGACCCCTTACCGTACGGTTACTGACGGCAAGATAGATATGGACAATTCGCATATCAAGTACTACTCGGCAGAAGAGGAGGAGGGCAAGATCGTCGCGCAGTCGAACATCCCGATTTCCGATGACGGCAGGTTCCTGCAACCCGACCGTATCAAGGCTCGCGAGGGCGCCGATTTCCCCGTCGTAACGGCCGATCAGGTCGATTTGATGGACGTCGCGCCTAACCAGATAGCCTCTATCGCGGCCAGCCTCATCCCGTTCCTCGAGCACGACGACGCCAACCGTGCGTTGATGGGCTCGAACATGATGCGCCAGGCGGTGCCTCTGATTACCTGCGAGTCGCCTATCGTCGGCACGGGTATCGAGAAGGATATGATTACGGACAGCCGTATTCAGATAGTTGCCGAAGGCGACGGAGAGGTGGTATTCGCCGATGCGACCAAAATTCAGGTCAAGTACGACCGTACCGAGGAGGAGATCGTATGCTCGTTCGAACCCGAGATTACGACCTACGAACTGCCGCGTTACCGCCGTACGAACCAGAATACCTCTATAACCCTCAAACCCGCAGTCCTTACGGGCGACAAGGTTACCAAAGGCCAGATCCTGACGGAGGGTTACTCGACGCAGAACGGCGAATTGGCGCTCGGCCGCAACCTGAAAGTGGCGTTTATGCCCTGGAAGGGTTACAACTTCGAGGATGCCATCGTGATTTCGGAGCGCATACAGCGCGAAGATATTTTCACGTCGGTGCACGTGGACGAATACATAATGGAGGTTCGCGATACCAAGCGCGGTGTCGAGGAACTTACGTCGGATATTCCCAACGTCAGCGAGGACGCTACCAAGGACCTCGATGCGAACGGTATCATCCGCATCGGTGCGAACGTACATCCGGGCGATATACTTATAGGTAAGATCACCCCGAAGGGCGAGAGCGATCCTTCGCCCGAGGAGAAACTGCTCCGTGCGATTTTCGGCGACAAGGCCGGCGACGTGAAGGATGCTTCGCTCAAGGCGCAGCCTTCGCTGCACGGCGTGGTTATCGATACGAAACTGTACAGCCGTGCGGGCAAGGAGTCCAAGAAGAGCCGCAACAGCGAAAAGACGATGCTCGAAGGTCTGGACAGCAAGTTTGCCGAGGAGGTGGCTGCTCTTACCAAGCGCCTTACGGCCAAGCTTTGGACGCTGGTTCAGGGCAAGACTACGACGGGTATCGCCGACTATTTCGGTGTCGAACTCTATCCTGCCGGAACGAAGTTCTCGCAGAAGATGCTCGACGAGATTTCGCGTCAGACGGTCGATGACAAGACGGGAGTCCCGACGGGCTACCTCAATCTGGGTGCCTGCAACTGGACCTCGGACGAGCATATCAACGCTCTTATCGAGACTACCGTGAACAATTACACCATCGAGTGGAAAAAGGCCGACGCCGCTATCAAGCGCGAGAAGTACAACCTCACCAACGGCGACGAACTTCCGCAGACGGGTGTTATACAGATGGCCAAGGTCTATATCGCCAAGAAGCGCAAGCTGAAGGTCGGCGACAAGATGGCGGGACGTCACGGTAACAAGGGTATTGTGGCCAAGGTGGTGCGCGACGAGGATATGCCGTTCCTCGAGGACGGAACTATCGTCGATATCTGCCTTAACCCGTTGGGTGTGCCTTCGCGTATGAACCTGGGACAGATTTACGAGACCGTGCTCGGTTGGGCGGGCCGTGAACTCGGCGTGAAGTTCGCAACCCCGATTTTCGACGGTGCCTCGCTCGACCAGATCAACGAGTATACGGCCAAAGCGGGCGTACCCCGCAGCGGACGCACCTATCTGTACGACGGAGGTACGGGCGAGCGTTTCGACCAGCCTGCGACTGTGGGCGTGATCTATATGCTCAAGCTCGGCCATATGATCGATGACAAGATGCACGCCCGTTCGATAGGTCCCTACTCGCTCATTACGCAGCAGCCGTTGGGCGGTAAGGCACAGTTCGGCGGCCAGCGTTTCGGTGAGATGGAGGTTTGGGCGCTCGAAGGTTTCGGCGCGGCCAACATCCTTCAGGAGATCCTGACCATCAAGTCCGACGACGTTATGGGTCGTGCTAAGGCTTACGAGGCTATCGTCAAGGGCGACAATCTGCCCAAACCGGGTATTCCCGAGGCGATGAACGTCCTGTTGCACGAGCTGCGCGGTCTGGCCTTGTCCGTGAAACTGGAGTAAGCGGTTAAGTAATCGATAAACTGAATTATACTATGCCAATAAATAAAGATAATAAAGCAATCAACGGCGGTTATAACAGAATTACGATCGGACTTGCATCGCCCGAAGAGATCAAGGCTCAGTCGAGCGGCGAGGTGCTGAAGCCCGAAACGATCAACTACCGTACCTACAAACCCGAGCGCGACGGTCTGTTCTGCGAACGCATCTTCGGTCCCGTTAAGGATTACGAGTGCCATTGCGGTAAGTACAAGCGTATCCGTTACAAGGGTATCGTCTGCGACCGTTGCGGCGTGGAGGTTACCGAGAAGAAGGTGCGCCGCGAGCGTATGGGTCATATCGAACTGGTAGTGCCCGTTGTGCATATATGGTATTTCAAGTCGTTGCCTTCGAAGATCGGTTACCTGCTGGGTATTCCGTCGAAGAAGCTCGAAGCCATAATATATTACGAGCGTTACGTGGTTATCAATGCCGGTGCCGCAAGCGATGTCAATACGGGGTCGATACAGGGCGTGGAGCGTCTGCAAACCCTTTCGGAGCGCGAGTATCTGGATATTCTGGAGGCTCTGCCGAAAGACAACCAGTCGCTGCCCGACGACCATCCCGACAAGTTCGTCGCACAGATGGGTGCGGAGGCCATTTATACGCTCTTGCAGCAGGTGGACCTCGACAAGATGTCGTACGAGCTGCGCGACCGCGCTTCGAAAGAGACCTCGCAGCAGCGTAAGAGCGAGGCGCTGAAGTGTCTGAACGTCATCGAGTCGTTCCGTGCTTCGAACGGCAAGAACCGTCCCGAATGGATGGTGCTGAAGGTTATTCCCGTCATTCCGCCCGAGCTGCGCCCGCTGGTGCCGCTGGACGGAGGTCGTTTCGCTACCTCCGACCTGAATGATCTATATCGTCGCGTAATCATACGCAACAACCGTCTGAAGCGACTGATAGAGATCAAGGCTCCCGAAGTGATACTGCGCAACGAGAAGCGTATGTTGCAGGAGGCTGTAGACTCGCTGTTCGACAACTCGCGCAAATCGAATGCCGTGAAGAACGAGTCGAACCGTCCGCTCAAGTCGTTGTCCGACTCGCTGAAGGGCAAGCAGGGACGTTTCCGTCAGAACCTGTTGGGTAAGCGTGTCGATTACTCGGCGCGTTCGGTCATCGTCGTGGGTCCCGAGCTGAAGATGCACGAGATGGGTATCCCGAAGGATATGGCGGCCGAACTCTACAAGCCGTTCGTTATCCGCAAGCTCATCGAGCGCGGCATCGTGAAGACCGTGAAATCGGCAAAGAAGATCATCGACAGAAAAGATCCCGTTATCTGGGGCATTCTGGAGAACGTCATAAAGGGCCATCCCGTTTTGATGAACCGTGCCCCGACGCTTCACCGTCTGGGTATTCAGGCATTCCAGCCCAAACTTATCGAGGGCAAGGCAATGCAGTTGCACCCGCTCGCATGTACGGCGTTCAACGCCGACTTCGACGGCGACCAGATGGCCGTGCACTTGCCGCTGGGCAATGCCGCCATTCTGGAGGCGCAGCTGCTGATGCTCGGTTCGCACAACGTCCTCAATCCCGCCAACGGTGCGCCTATCACCGTGCCGTCGCAGGATATGGTGCTCGGTCTGTACTACATCACCAAGCCGCGCAAGGGCGCCAAGGGCGAGGGACACGTATTCTACGGCCCCGAGGAGGCGATTATCGCCTACAACGAGAAGCGTGCCGACCTGCACGCCACGGTGAAGTGTATGGTTTACGACTTCAACGAGGCGGGCGAGCGCGTGAAGATGCTCAAGGAGACCACTATAGGCCGTATCCTCTTCAATCAGGTGGTTCCCGAAGAGGTGGGCTATATCAACGAGGTGCTGACGAAGCGTTCGTTGCGCGACATCATCGCCGTCGTGCTGAAGAAGGCGGGTGCCGACAAGGTGGCCAACTTCCTCGACGATATCAAGAATATGGGTTACCGTATGGCATTCCAGGGCGGTCTGTCGTTCAACCTCGACGCCGTAATCATCCCCGAAGAGAAGCAGAAGCTCGTGCAGGAGGGTTACGACCGCGCCGATGCCATTATGGAAGACTACAATATGGGTCTTATCACCAATAACGAGCGTTACAACCAGATCATCGACGTTTGGACCAATATCAACTCCAAACTTACGAAGGTCGTTATCGATACGCTGGTGAAAGACCAGGACGGTTTCAACCCCGTATATATGATGCTCGACTCTGGAGCGCGTGGTTCGAAAGAGCAGATACGTCAGCTCTCCGGTATGCGAGGTCTTATGGCCAAGCCGCAGAAGTCGGGTGTCGAGGGCGGTCAGCAGGTTATCGAGAACCCTATCCTTTCGAACTTCAAGGAGGGTCTTTCGGTGCTCGAATACTTCATCTCGACGCACGGTGCGCGTAAGGGTCTTGCCGATACCGCACTTAAGACGGCCGATGCGGGTTATTTGACCCGTCGTCTGGTCGATGTGGCGCAGGATGTCATTATCAACGAGGAGGACTGCGGTACGCTGCGCGGTCTGACGGCTACGGCTATCAAGCGCAACGACGACGTGGTGCAGACTCTCTACGACCGCATTCTCGGCCGTACGGCTCTGAACGATGTAGTCCATCCGATTACGGGCGAAGTGCTCTGCAAGGCGGGTCAGGAGATTACCGAAGACATCGCCGATGCTATCGAGAAGTCGCCGTTGGAGTCGGTGGAGATACGTTCGGTGCTCACGTGCGAGGCGCGTAGGGGCGTCTGCGCGAAGTGCTACGGCCGCAACCTCGCTACGGCACGTATGGTTCAGAAGGGCGAAGTGGTCGGCGTCATCGCCGCACAGTCTATCGGCGAGCCTGGTACGCAGCTGACGCTCCGTACGTTCCATGTCGGCGGCGTTGCGGGCGGTACGGCTGTCGAGACCAACGTCGTTTCGAAATACGAAGGCCGTCTGGAGATCGACGAGTTGCGTACTATCAAGAGCAAGAACTCGCAGGGCGAGAGCATCGATTTGGTGATTTCGCGCCAGTCCGAGTTCCGTATCGTAGACCCGAAGACCGAGATAGTCCTCTATACGCACAACCTGCCTTACGGTGCGACGCTCTTTATGGCGGACGGTGCCGAAGTCAAGAAGGGCGATATGATCTGCGAATGGGATCCGTATAACGCCGTAATCATCTCGGAGTACGACGGTAAGGCCGTTTACGACAGTGTTATCGAGGGCGTTACCTACCGCGATGAGCGCGACGAGCAGACGGGTCTTTCGGAGAAGGTCATCATCGAGAGCAAGGACCGTACGAAGAACCCCGTCATCAAGATCGTGAACAAGGAGGGCGAAGAGGTCAAGTCCTACAACCTCCCCGTTTCGGCTCACGTCGTGGTGAAGGACAATGCCAAGATAAAGGCGGGCGATATTCTTATCAAGATACCGCGTGCCGTCGGCAAGTCGGGCGGCGACATCACCGGCGGTCTGCCGCGCGTTACCGAACTATTCGAGGCGCGCAACCCGTCGAATCCCGCGATAGTTTCGGAAATCGACGGCGAGGTGACCTTCGGCAAGATCAAGCGCGGTAACCGCGAGATAGTCATCACCTCGAAGCAGGGCGACATCAAGCGTTACCTCGTGCCTCTGTCGCGCCAGATCATCGTTCAGGAGAACGACTACGTGAAGGCGGGTATGCCGCTGTCGGACGGAGCAATTACGCCGAGCGACATTCTGCGTATTCTCGGTCCTACGAAGGTGCAGGAGTACATCGTCAATGAGGTGCAGGAGGTGTACCGTATGCAGGGCGTGAAGATCAACGACAAACATTTCGAGATCATCGTCCGTCAGATGATGAACAAGGTGCAGATCGACGATCCGGGAGATACCCGTTTCTTCGAGGACCAGGTGGTAGACAAGTGGGAGTTTATGGACGTGAACGACGAGTTGTACGACAAGGTGGTGGTTACCGATGCGGGAGACTCGGCGAACGTGCAGGCCGGACAGATTATTTCGGTGCGCAAGCTGCGTGACGAGAATTCGAGCCTCAAGCGTCGCGATATGAAACTCGTTCAGGTTCGCGACATCGTGCCTGCGACGTCCAACCAGGTGCTTCAGGGTATTACCCGTGCTGCATTGCAGACGTCGAGCTTCATCTCGGCGGCATCGTTCCAGGAGACTACCAAAGTGCTCAACGAGGCTGCGATTCAGGGCAAGAGCGACCCGCTGGAGAACCTCAAGGAGAATGTCATTTGCGGACATCTCATCCCCGGCGGTACGGGACTTCGCGATTACGACAATCTGGTTGTCGGCGCGAAAGCGGATATGGATATTCTTGCGGCGAAATAACGGCCGTTCGGATAATATTGAAAGCGGAGCGGAGATACTCGAAAGAGTTCTCCGCTCCGCTTTTTTATGCGTTTGTACGGCGGTAAATTATCTTGCCGCGTTATTCGGCTCCGATACTTTGGAATACGAACGGCGCCGAGGGTGTGAAATGGGCGGTGCAGTTGCCTATATATTCATTGTCCGACTCGGGGGCGAGCATTTTGACTTGCGCACCTTCTGCAAAGTCGGCGTCCTTGAAATCTACCCACAGCAGGAACGGGTAGAGGGTCGATTCGTAGAAGTATCGCAGATTTTTCTGGTCGGAGACCGTGCGCCAACGTGTGGAGGCTATGTTGGGCTCGGAGGGGGTGCTGATGCCGAACGGGACGGAGACGTTGCGTATCACTCCGAACAGGGCTGCAGCTGCCGTGCGCATATCGTCCGTCTTGGGCACTACGCCTATGTAGAATGATGCGCGGACGAAGCGGTCGGCGGCGCGGTTTGTTCCGGGCAGGAATATCAACCCGCCGATATTGTTCCAATAGTCGTCGAGTGCGAGTTGTTGATCGAATACGGGCGAGTTCGTCATAACGGTATAGGCGCGATTGTGATGAATTTTGAGGCGGCCGTCGATATATTCGAATATGGCGCTGTCGCCCGAAGCGTCCGATATGGAGAGATGGAGCGTCGCCGTGCGCGATCCGTCGGGCATCTTGTCCGTAATGACGTCGAATTCGTTGCGGGATAGTGCGGTTACGGCCTCGTTTACCGTAGCGAAATTATCGAGAACGTATTGCGCCCATACGGAAATCGATAGTGCGGGACGTTTAGGATTGAGCGCAGGGTATTTCGATTCAGCCAGCCACAGCAGATTGGCTACCAGCCCTTTTTCGTTCATTCCGTCGGTCGTGCAGATGTCGTAGGCGGCCGTTATGACGCTGCCGTATTTCGAGCGCCATTCTACCGAGTTAGCTCCTGCCGCACCGTTGCGTCTCATTCCGCGAGGAAAGATCCAAAGATTGCTGTGCGGATTCTCGCTCCAGTCCATAGTTCGGCCTGTCATAACGGTGTTGTTCGGGCCCTGATAGAGAACTCTGGTGCAGGCTGCTGACGTCTCGCAGTCCGCAACGGCCATAATTGCCGCAAAAATGAATATGAGATGATATTTCATAATACGATGTTTTTCGTGTGAGGGAGCAAACCGTATGCCGCCGTATGGGGATTTATCGGGAAAATTTCAGTACCTTTATCAGGTAAAATGCAAGACTATGGATATAAGGAATATAATTTTCGATTTCGGCGGCGTTCTGCTCGACTGGAATCCGCGCTATCTCTATCGCGAAATTTTCGATGACGACGAACGTATGGAGTATTTTCTTGCGCACATCTGTACTACGGAGTGGAATGCGGAGCAGGATGCGGGACGTACGTGGGCGGAGGCGGTTGCGGTATTGCAGGCGCAGCATCCCGAGTACGCCGATCTGATACGGTTGTATGCCGACGGCTGGCCGAAGATGTTGAACGGGGAATTTCCCGAGTCGGTGGCTCTGCTGCACCGCCTGAAAGCTGCCGGATATGCGGTTTACGGTTTGACGAACTGGTCGGCGGAGACTTTCCCCGTTGCTCTTGAACGGTTCGGGTTCTTGCAGGAACTGGACGGAATCGTGGTTTCGGGCGAAGAGAAGGTGATGAAACCCGACGAACGCATCTATCGCATACTGCTCGACCGCTACGGATTGAAGGCTGACGAGTCGGTGTTTATCGACGATAATGCTCCGAATGTGGCCGCAGCCGAACGGCTGGGCATTCACGGCATATTGTTCGACAATGCGGATAATGTGGCAGCGCATCTGCGCAAATCGGGCGTGAGGGTCTGAAACGGGGGTGTGCGCTTTATGTCGAAATACGCCGTCGGAGATCTCCGACGGCGTATCCCGTTATCTCATCTCGGCCCGTCGGCGTCGCCCTTTTTCGGTCTGGGCTTTCCAGTCCGTATTGGCTTCGAGCCAGTCTGTAACCTCGCGGGAAAGGGTTTCGTTGCGGTCGTACCATCGGCCGCTCTCTATAAGTTCGCGCTTGTAATTGTCTATGCGTTCCGCTATGGGGAACGACGGGCGCGGCAGCATTTCTTTCTCTGCGCGCTGCGTGGGGCGTATTATGCGGCGGAATACGCTGTCCTGCGACGGACGGCGCTCCTCCTGCCACGTGAACCCTTGCAGGAACAGCGGCTGCGTTTCGGGTATCTTGTCCATCGGGTAGATTATGTAAGTCGGACTGCCGCGATAGGTTATTCCCGAAATCTGCTTGTCCTCGATGTAGAATGTCATATCCGCACTCTCTATATACATCAGTCCCTGCACCTCGGGCGAACCGTCTTCCTGCATATAATATATCGTCTGCGCATTGCCGTTTACATCGTCGCGATAAATTTCGTTGTCGCGGAACCGCGAAACCATCGTCTTGCCCGCCACCTGATTGAAGTGCAGGGTGTCGATCTTGGATATCATCATCGGCTTGCCGATGAACTCGGCATAATCCAGAGCTTGGTTCCTGGTGTGGATATCCGTACTCTCGGATGTGATCTGGTTCTGCTCGTGCCATAGTATCGGCTCGATGTACATATGTATTACCGAGTCGATCGTGGACGAGGATACGGAGTCGCACACGGCCTGAAAATCGGAGCGATACATCTTTACGTTTCGGTATCCGCGTATCAGACGGTATGTCGTGTCCGATGCCGACGAATCTGCGGCAAGCGAGTCGGCCGCGAGCGAATCGGCCGACCAGACGGCAAGCAGCGAGTCGTAGCGGGAACCGAAAATCGAGTCGTAGAGGAGCATATCGGCCGTACTGATGCTGTCGGCCAGTGCCACTGCCGCGGAATCGGCGGGCGGCACTTTGATGCCCTTGCGTGTCAGTCGGTCGAGCATCTTCTTTTTGCGCAGCTCTTCACGGGCGAGGTTTTTCGCTTTCGTTACGGAGTCGCGCATCTCCTGCCGCTGCAACTGGGCGGTACGCTTGGCCTGACGGCGGTCGGCGATGGAGTCGAGCTTGATTTTCATAAGCTCTTCCTTCTTTTTACGCTTGTCCTCGGCCTCTTTTTTCTTGCGTTCCTTCTCGGCTTTCGCTATTTCGAGCAGCTTGGCCTTGCGCTCCTCCTTCGTCATTTCCGAGAGCGGTTTCTCCTGTTCCCCTTCGGCTGTGACCTGTGCGTTGTCTCCGTTCTGTCCCTCCGCCGTCGTGTCGGTGCTTTCGGACTTCGGACCGTCCGAGCGGGTGCTGTCGGCAAGTTCGGGAGCAGGTATCGTTTCGCGCGTATGCAGGCTGTCGGCAGCTGCTGCGGGCGCTATCGCCGAACCGTTGTTCTTCTCGGGCCGTATCTTGTCCGCGCCTTTGCGTCGCTCGGGCACCTTGTCCTTTTTGTCGGATTCGGGGACGGCGCGGTGCGTACTGTCGGCGACGGCTTCGGGCTCCGCGGCAATATCGGCGGAGCGTAAAGCCTCTTCACGGTCCTGAAGCGTCGTTCTGGTGTGGAGCGTTATGGTGTCGGAGCGCATAAAGAGCGAGTCGCCCTGCTGCGGGTCGTATCCTATGACGGACGGATTGCGGGTGAGAAACGCATCTCCCGGTTCCTTCCAGTATTCGCCCCAGTCGCCGAAAGCGAGAGTCTTATGTTCCTGGTCGTCGATTTGTATGTCGTTGCGCAGAAGCGCGTATCCGCGTTCGCGATAGTAATCGAGGCTGTCGCTCCAGACTTCCTGTTTTTCGGTGAGGATATATCCGTTGAGGGTGATTACGTATTTGTTGTCGTCCTTGTCGTATGCGCCGCGATCGGCATAGAGGTACTCGCCTTTGTCGTTCCAGATGTTGGTGTTGGAGAAGAATCGGGCGTGGTCGGTGGCTATGTTGTAGATGACCGAATCCCCGTCCATCTGATACTCCTCGCTGCGCATCTCCACATTCTCCACGCATATTATCTCGCGGGTGTCGGCGTAGTAGTAGCCGCGGTCGGATTCGAGCATATTCTCCTTGTTCGTCACTACACCGCCTCCGCCGAATCGGCCGATGTTCGTTTTGGTGTTGAAACTGAAATCGTAGGTATAGAGCGTCGCATCGCCGTCGATGACCTTTACCAATTGCGAGTAGATGCGCGCCTCGTCGATTTCGCCGTTATAGTCGGCGCGGTCTCCGTATGCGTAGGTGTCGCCTTTGTTTATCAGCACGTTGCCGAAACATTCGAGTCTCTGGTCGTTGTACCGCACGGCGCTGTCGCTCATAATGACGGCGCCGTTGTGGTGTGCCACGAAATTCCCGACCAGACAGTATACCGTCGAGTCGTTGCCCGTGTCGTAGGGATATACTATGTCGGCTTTCAGATCTATGAGTTTCTCGTCGGCGGAGTGCGGGTCGGGACGCGTTTGCGCCGAATCGCCCTCATAGGCGACGGCGAATCCGCTTATGATGCCGACTATAATCAATATGGAGACGAACTTGCGCACGCGGCTATTTCACCCAATGTTTGTTCATAAACTCTCCGTTGCGGAATTCGGGGTCGATATAGACGTACATCGCATCGATCTTCTTGTTGAGCCATTTGTTGAAGACCTTCTCCTGCTTGTCCGCGACGGCCATATTTTCGAGCCGCAGATAATCGTCCTTGAGCGATGCGGGGTGGGGCGGTATGACCTCCACCAACTTTACGATCTTGCTCAGCAGGTTGCCGACGAGGTCCTGGCTCTGGAATGCTGGCGATATTTCTCCTACTTTCAGACGGCGTATGGCGTTGTAGTCTTCGATGCTCTTTCCGGTGCCCATACCGAAATCCTCCTTAAGGAAACGCGTGGCTGTAAGCTTGGCGTCGAAAGCCTGATAACGCTCCAGAAGGTCGTGGTTCGAGACTATGCCGCCGTTCATCTTCGAGTGGGCGTCGTCCGAAAATTCGGCCGCGGCCGCCTCGAAGGTTATCGAGTCGCGGCGTATGAGGTCCGCAATGCTGTCGAGCATCTCCATCGGCTCTATAAGCTCCTCGGTCGTATATGTCGGACGCAGCAGTATGTGTCGGCAATGATAGAGATTGCCTTTCTTGTCTATGAGTTGTATGAGGTGGAATCCGAACTCGGTCTCCACTACCTCCGACACCTGCCCCGGTTTCAGTTCCGCCAGCGCGTCGGCGAAAGGCTGGACGAAGCCCGCAAGCTCCATAGGGTCCATCTCGCCTCCGCGGATTGCCGACCCGTCTACGGAGTACATCCTCGCCATAACGGCGAATTTGGTCTTGCCGGTTATTATGCGTTCGCGCATTTCGAGCAGACGCTCGCGCGTACGCTGTTTGGCATCGACCATCGATTTAGGGAATTTGGTTATCTGGGCATATACGTACTGCTCGGCGATCGTCGGCAGGCTGTCCTTGTCGAGGCTGTTGTAGAAGTGTTCGACCTCTCCGGGGGTGACCGTTACCTTGCCCGTGATTTCATTCTGCATAGCCGCTGCGTAGGACTGCTCCTCGTAGCGCCGACGCAGCATCTCCCGCAGGTTGAAAATCGGCATATGGTTCTTTGCCTCGAGCGCCGTTATGGACCCCTCCTGTTCGACCATTGCGCTGACGTGGGACTCTACGCGCTGCGCTATTTCGCCCGTGTTTATCTGCACGGAGTCGATGAGCGCCTGATTATAGAGCAGTTTCTGCAACAGCAGGGCTTCGAGCGCCTCGTTGAGGGGGTCGCGGTCGGAGGTGTATCCCGCTTCGCGGCGCTGCTCGGTGAGACGTTGGGCCGTCTCCGTCATCTCGGAGTACAGTATCGACGAACTGCCGACCACGGCGACGACCTTGTCGAGCATCACCCTCTTTTTCTGCGCATCGGCTCCCGCGGATGCAAACAGCGCAATAGCCAGCAGTAACAATCCTTTTTTCAACATATCAGGTGTATCTATTCGTTTTTATTCTCTTTTACGTATATGCGCGCGTGGCCGTTTTCGATGGCCGTCCGCAAAATCTCCTCTTCGTGCGCCCGTATTATCTCGCCGTACCGCTGCGTTTTCAGTACGCGGGCTATCGTCTCGCGCGTCATCTCCAACGGCTGCACCTCTCCCTTGTTGAGAACCGCCGTGATGCGGAAATAGTATTGAATCCCGTCGGCGTTCATCTTCTGTACGTCGCTTTTGGTGAGCAGCGAATCGTAATTGCGCGAGCGCATCGTGGGCAACAACGCAAGGAACTCGCCGAAGTCCGTCCATTCGGTTATTTCGTGCAGCGCGAAATTGTTTTTCGTGCATATGTCGCGGAAATACTGGCGGGCGTCGGGCTTGGTCGATTTCATCGCCTCGAGCAGTTTGTCCTTGCGGCGGAACTTCTCGCCGAATGCGACCACTACGCCCTTGACGACGGTTTTGTCGAGCCTGAAATCCGATTTGTGGGCGTTGTAATAGGCTTCGATGTCGGCATCCGAAATTTCGGAATCGGGTTCGGTGTCGATATAGTACTGTTCGATTTTGCGTATCAGCAGCGACTGGCGGTACTCCTCGACCTTGGCCTCTATGTCGTCGGCCGACGACGGGAAGAGCAGCTCGGCCTCCTGCACCTTCAGCTGTTTGGTTATCCAGCGGTCGATGTACATATCCACGAATTGCAGGCTGTCGGCACTGGATAACGATTTCGGGACTACGTGTTCGACGTCAGATACGCGCAGGTCCTTGCGACCCACACGGGCCACGGTCATATCGTCCACGAAATAGTTCGGCAACTCCTGACAGGATGCGAACCCCATAACGACGACTGCAAACAGTGCTATTTCAGTGAAAAAACGCATAATCCGAAAGGCAAATATAAGTATTTTACCCGAATTAACGTGCGACGGGGCGATATTATTACTCTTGTACGGGATATTTTT
Organism: Alistipes sp.; assembly: GCA_017937125.1. Taxonomy (GTDB): domain Bacteria; phylum Bacteroidota; class Bacteroidia; order Bacteroidales; family Rikenellaceae; genus Alistipes. Next base: position 131,263 of record JAGBEH010000001.1, read on the forward strand.
CCCTGCGCCGTTCGGCTGCGAGACGGCGTGCGAGCGAGACGAATCCGGCGAGGCATACGACTGCGGAGATGACGTAGATGCCGATGTATGTGTTGCGGTCGGGGATTATGTCCGAGAAAGTGCTGTCGCCCAATCCGAACGATATGGCCGCCAGCGCAAGACAGTTATTGAGGGAGTGGAGGATTATCGACGAGAGTACGGACCGCGACCTGATGCATACGAATCCGAGTATCGACCCTATTATTAGGGCATTGACCATCGATGTTATCTGGCCGTGAATCGCAGAGAAGAACAGCGACGAGACTATCCATGCCACCGTGACGCCGTATTTCGCACGGAACGATTCGAGTATGATGCCGCGGCAGAGAAACTCCTCGAACAGCGGTGCGAGGACGACGGTTACGAGGATGGCGAAGAATCCGCGCCCGACGACGTTGGGCACGTCGGGCAGAAGCGTCAGCAGCGGTTCGATTACGATTTGCGCCGCTATCATCCAGACGAACGATCCGAGGATGAGTGCCGGATCGAGACCCGCCGCCGAAAAACGGGCGAGTTTGCCGCGCCCTCCGCGCAGGAGTCTGTAGCCGATGATTCCGCAGACGGACAACAGCATCGAGACGGGGTATACGATTACGAGCGACTGCGCCATTTGCAGTTGGGAGATCAGCGATATGTCGTCGTCGGGACTTTCGAGCAGCGTTATGTCGGGGATTTGCAGCCCGCAGGCCGTTGCCGCTATGACGGCGATGTATTGCGATATGAATACCCACGCGCACATTGCGATGAAGTCGAATGCGTTCGGGAATACCCATCGGCGCGATGCGGCGCTTGTCTGTTCTGTCGTCATAAAAAATATGGAAATACGTGGCCGCTTTACGGCAGGCCAAAGGTAGGCAATTTTCGTGAAAATTGCATATTTCAATTTAATTTTATTAAATTTGCCCGATTGTATCTCAAACCGAAAAAGAAGAAAATTATGGCGAAAGTTGTGGCTCTGGCCAATCAGAAGGGCGGTGTCGGCAAGACGACGACGGCGATAAACCTCTCGGCTTCAATCGCGCTGCTCGGGAAGAAAGTCCTGTTGCTCGATGCCGATCCGCAGGCTAATGCTACCTCGGGACTGGGCTTCGACATCAATATGGATGGCATTTACGAGTGCATTGCAGGTGTCAAAAAGGCGTCGGAGGTCATTGTCGCAAGCCCCGACGTGAAAAACCTGTGGCTGTTGCCGTCGAGCATCGATCTGGTGGCGGCCGATACGGAACTCCCCTCGATGGAGAATGCGCATCGGGTGATAAAAGGCATCGTGGATGAGGTGCGCGACGATTTCGATTATATTTTCATCGACTGTTCGCCTTCGCTCGGATATACGACTGTAAATATCCTTACGGCCGCCGATTCCGTGCTTATTCCCGTGCAGTGCGAATATCTGGCGCTGGAAGGGTTGAGCAAACTGCTCAATACCATCAAGAAAGTGAAGAGCGGGCTTAACCCGTCGCTCGAAATCGACGGATTCGTACTGACGATGTATATGCGCAACCGCCTGAACAATCAGGTGGCCAACGAGGTGCGCGAGCACTTCGGACCGCTGGCGTTCGACACGGTCATCCAGCGCAACATACGTCTGGGCGAGGCTCCTTCGCACGGGAAGCCGATCGTTATATACGATGCGGCGGCCGTGGGGGCGGCGAATTATCTCACGCTGGCGCGGGAGTATCTGATGCGTGAGCGCAAATCGAAAAAATAAAAAAGACGATATTATGAAACAAAAAGGATTAGGACGCGGTTTGGATGCCATCTTCGGCAACGACGTCATAGATATAAAGGCGAAGCCTATGTCGGCTATGGCGGAAATAGCCATTGCGGATATCATACCCAATCCGACGCAGCCGCGTCGCGAATTCGACGAGGAGGCGTTGGCGGAACTTGCCGATTCCATACGCACGCTCGGCGTCATACAGCCCGTGACGGTCAAGAATAACGGTGACGGCAAGTATATAATAATCAGCGGAGAACGCCGCTGGAGGGCGTCGCAGGCCGCAGGGCTCGAAACGCTGCCGGCATATATCCGCGAGGTGGACGATGCCGATCTGCACGCTATGGCGTTGGTCGAGAACGTGCAACGTCAGGATCTGAATGCCATAGAGGTGGCGCTGGGGTTGCAGCGGCTGATCGACGAGTGCGGACTGACGCAGGACGCGTTGTCTGAGAAGGTCGGTATGAAGCGTTCCACCGTATCCAACTATATGCGCCTGCTGAAGTTGCCTGCCGAGGTGCAGCTCGCCCTCAAGGAGGGTGTCATCTCGATGGGCCACGCCAAGGCTATCGCGGGTGCGGAGGCTGCCAAACAGCTGTCGCTGTTGAGGAAGTGCATCAAAAAGGACTTCTCGGTGCGCCAGATCGAGGAGGCTGTGCGCGGTCTCGCCGATAAGGTCGCGAAGGCGGCGGTTGAGGACGAGGAGTATCCCGAAACATATTCGCGTCTGGTCGAGCAGCTCGAAAAGGTCTTTTCGGAGGACATCAGCATCAAGCGCGGCAGAAACGGCGGCGGCAAGATCGTCATCGGATTCGCTGATGATAACGATATAGAGAAGTTTATCGAACGTTTCAAAAAGATATAACGTAGGAATGAGGTTGGCCGTAAGAGTCGGTTTGGCCGTTATGGCTGCTATGGTGACACTGCTGCCCGTGTCGGCGCAGCGTTATCGCGGCGACAGGCGTGTGGTTAAGGGCGGATTGATGCAGAAGGTCGATTCGCTGGCGGATGCCGCATCCGACAGACGCTCTTCGGCCGTGTCGGACATTGCGGTCGGGCAGCTGTCCGACAGTGCCAAAATGCGATTGAGGGATTCGCTTGCCTCCGTCCTGCCCGACAGTCTCGCGGCTCCGCATTTCGATTCTCTGGTTACCGTTCTTGCGGCGGCACGCTCGGCGGCCGCGGATACTCTCGCAACAACCCTTCCCGACAGCCTTGCGGCCGTTATGCGGGATTCGCTCGACGTACGGCATTCCGATTCCGTTTATGCGGATTTGCCCGACAGCCTGCGGAGTATGATGACGGATTCGCTCTCGGCGGCGCGCCTCGACTCGTTGTCTGCGGCGGTGCCCGACACTCTTGCCGCCGGCAGGAAGAAAAAGGAGCGCAAACCTTTCCTTAGCGACTCAATGTCGTTGTCGAAAGTCTGCTGGGTGTCGGCCGTCCTGCCTGGTTACGGCCAGATATACAACAAGCAGTATTGGAAATTACCGATTCTGTACACGACCTTGGGAACGTCTATGGGAATGTTCATCTATGAGAACGGACGCTACAAACCGCTGAAACGGCAATTCGATGCTATGACCAACGAAGGTCTGTCGCGCACTCCCGCCTTGAACCGTTTGCAGACCAATATGATTCGCAGCAATACGCGCAGAGAGCTTTATCTGGGCGCTATGGTAGTCTCGTACCTCTATTTTATCGGCGATGCGGCGATGTGCTATTCGACCAACGAGGTGTCGAGCGTGAAAAGGGCTACTACGCTTGCTGTGATATGCCCGAGTGCGGGACAGATATACAACAAAAGCTACTGGCGCGTACCTATCGTGCTGGGCGGTTTCGCCACGACGATATATTGCATCGACTGGAACAACCGCGGCTACCAGCGTTTCAAGAAGGCATATCGGCTGCGTGCCGATTACGATAAGAATCCCGACAACTATCCCGGCGGATCGACGGATGAGTTCGGCGGCCGTTATTCGGCTACATTCCTGAAGAATCTGCGCGACAGCTATCGGCGAAATCGCGACCTGTGCATCCTGCTGACGGCGGGACTGTATGTCTTGCAGATAGTCGATGCCCACGTGGATGCGCATCTGCGCGACTACGACATATCGGATGACTTGTCGCTGAACGTAACGCCTATGGTGGATTATGCCTATTCGCCTGCCGTGGGCAAGGTACGGCCGACATTCGGAATGAATGTCAGCATTAATTTCTGACAATGAGAAAAATATATATTGTTACAATGCTCCTCGCGGCAGCAGTCTCGTGCGCGCAGGAGGTTGGGGCCGAGACGTTGTTCGGCCGCAAACGCAAACATACCACGGCTCTCGACGCCGTGAAACCCGTGCCTGCGGCACCCCCTGCGGAGGAAGCGGCCGCATCGGAAACTGCGGGACAGGCCCTTAAGGATACGTTGAAGCCCTCCGAACCGCAAGAGGGCGGGGCGGCCGTCGAGAAAAAATCCTTGCCGCATTACGATACGGCATTGAAACACGAGCTTACGCCGTCGGAGATGGATTCGCTGGCGGCATTGTGGAACGCCGAGCGCAACAATGCGGCATTCGACCGTTTCTTCGATAATTTCATATCGTTCGATATGTTGGAGGGCAGCGTGTCGTCTACGCCCGACTCGGTGTACGTGGAGCGTCTGAGGGCTTTGGCTTCGCCCGTGCAGTTGCCCTACAATCCTATTGTCAAGAACTATATTGCGAGATACACCGACAGCCGTTGGGGGACGATGAACCGCATATTGTCGTTGTCGAAATATTATTTCCCCATTATCGAAGAGGAGTTGCTGCGTGCGGGGCTGCCCGTCGAGCTGCGCGCCCTGCCGATCATAGAATCGGCGCTGTTGCCGCAGGCCGTATCGGTACGCGGGGCTGCGGGTTTGTGGCAGTTTATGCCCTACACGGGCAAGAGCTATGGGTTGGAGGTCAATTCGCTGGTGGACGAACGTTGCGATGCCGTGCTGTCCACGCGTGCGGCCTGCCGCTTCCTGCGCGATCTGTACGATATTTATAATGACTGGACACTCGCCATAGCCGCATACAACTGCGGACCGGGCAATGTCAATAAGGCTCTTGCACGGGCAGGCCGCGACTGCAAAACATTCTGGGACATATATTATTACCTGCCGTCCGAGACTCGCGGATACGTTCCCGCATTTATCGGAGCGTCGTATGCCTATGCCTATCACCGTCTGCACAATATGGATGTCGAACCTTCGCCGCTGCCCGTCGCTACGGATACCATAACCGTACGGCGCATAATGCACTTGGGGCAGGTAGCCGAGACGCTCGACATTCCGATGGATCTGTTGCGCAGGCTCAACCCGCAGTACAAGCTGGATATTATTCCCGCAACCACCCGCAGCTATTCGCTGGTTCTGCCGTTGCAGTTCGTATCGAAGTATGTGGAGCGCGAATCGGATATTTTCAGCAAGGATTCTGCCTATCTGAAAGAGTATATAAATCCTGCGAATATCGACCGCAAGCGTCTCGAACGCCCGGGATTCACCTACACGGTCAAGAGCGGCGATACGTTGAGCGGAATTGCATATAAGTACCACGTATCGGTAAAGGAGATAATGAAGTGGAACCATCTGCGCAGCACTAAACTCCGCGTCGGCCAGAAACTCCGCATCGAAAGGGCGAGGTAGAACCGAAGCGGTCGTGTTGCGACCGATCGGTTATCGAAAAAGGGTTCATCGTACGATGAACCCTTTTTCGATGGCGTGTTGTTCGGTTTTAGAATGCGTATCCCGTTATCGTTTCGGTATATGCGTTCCAAAAATCCGCTGCCTTATATGCGTCGGCCGACTTTGCGGGAACGTATATTTTTGCCGCCGGTGCGATACCTGTGAATGCGGAATAGCCCAATGTCGGCGGGGTCGTCGGTTTGCAGTAAACCGTTTCGAGGTTGCTGCAATTATAGAATGCGTTTGTACCTATTCCCGTTACGCCGGACGGAATGACGACTGTTGTCAGGCTGCTGCATCCGTGAAAAGCATCGCCCTTGATTTCCGTTACGCTGTCGGGTATGGCAATGTTTTTCAATGCATAGCAATTGCAGAACAAATAGTCCGGAACGGTGGTTATGCCTTCGGGAATGTTCGCGGTTTCCAGTGCGGAGCAACCGTAAAATACTTGCGAGCCGATATAAGTAACGCTTTCGGGGATACGAATGCTTTTCAGGCTGCTGCATCCGGTGAAAGTTCCGGCCTGTACGGACTGTATGCCTTCGGGAATATTCACTGTCGTCAGTCCAGTGCAATATTTGAATACATAACCTTCGATAGTCGTTACGTTATCGGGAATACGGACGGACTTGAGACTGCTGCAACCGTAAAATGCACTGTCTTTGATAGTCGTTGCACCGTTCGGAATTTCGATAGCCGTCAATGCCGTACAATCGCCGAATACGCCTTGTTCGATAACGGTTACCCCATGAGGAATATTTATCTCCGTTAAGCGGTTGCAGGCTTTGAATGCGTTTTTGCCGATGGACGTAACATTTTCGGGAATGTAAACCGATGTCAGGCCCGTACAGTTATGAAATGCGAAATCGCCGATCGAAATCAATGTCGGCGGGAAGACGACGTATGCCAGATCGGAACATTTTTCGAAAGTGTATTCTTCGATCGATGTTACGCCGTCGGGAATGGCGATTACGTGCAGTTTCGAACACCCCCCAAAAGCGAAACGGCCTATCGATTTCAAGTTGCGCGGAATTCGTATGTTGGTAAGGTGTCCGCAGCTCAAAAACGCTCGCTCGTCTATCGTTTCGATCTCGTCGGGCAACAAAATGGTCGTCAGTTTGCTGCTCCCTCCGAATGCCGATGTACCGATAGCGGTTACCGTCCCGTCGAACTCGATGATGCCGAGTCCGTTTTCGTAAGTGTTGGATACGATGGATGCCCCGAAACCGTCCGATGCATACGGCTCGACCGTTTGTCCGTCGGACGATGTGTAGTAGATCTCGTTGGGTGCGGGCTTAAGGGGTGCGGTGTCGAATTCGGACATCGGAACTATATGATTGCGTTCGACCGTCAGCGTTTTGTCCGTGCATTTTGTCATACGTGCGCCGAGACAGTCGTCTATGGTCACGGTTATGCCCTTGTCGAATGTCTGCGGCAGGACGGCGATGTAGAAATCCGTCGGTGTTTCGGATAATCGGACGCCTTCACCGCAATCGAGAGTGACTGTTCTCGATTGTGTATATGTACTGCTGCTGCCTATGCTGCTCTTCAGAGTCGAATGATTTATGCGGATATTGCCCGCCAACAGCTCGTCGTTATTACCCTTGAGGGTGATGTTGTCGATTTCTTCGGTGCCGGTGAGGGATATTTTTATCCAGCCGAGAACATTTTTGAATTGCAGTATCTCATCGTCTCCCGCAGCGACCATAATATGTGTCGTATCTTCCGAATGGCTCTGTACGGCAGGTATTGCGGTTTCGATGCAGGTCGTGTACGGGGGATCGTAGTAGTATGCGTATTTGCACGCGGGGTCGTAAGGATATACGGCGATGATTTCGTCGATCGGATCGCCTGTTTCGCCGCTTACTTTCGATAATGTACCTTCGGTATCGCCCGTTTTGCCGTCGAACTGCCAGCATTCGTTGGCTCTCGATTTGTTGAATACCGAGACCATATCGCCTTCGGTCCAGACGGTATGGCCGCCGTCGAGTTGAACCCGCGAATTTTCGCCGTCGATTGCGGCATACAGTTTCTCCGACGGAACGGTTGCGTCGGTCGGTCTATTTTCCGCAGGATTTTCGGTGCAGGCCGCCGATATCGTTGCGACGGCTGCGAGGAGTAAAATCTTCTTCATACGTTTTACCATTCCTGTTCAGGGTCTACGACCGGATTTTCGAGGCTCGCCGCGCAACCTCGTTCCAACGAAAGTTCGATTACCCGTACCTGCGGCGCGAGGTAGGGGTAAGAAAAACGTGTTTTCATAATGTGTAATGATTTAGCGGCCTTGAATGTGTTGTCGATCAAGGCGTTTTCGAATAAGAAAATGAATTCGGTATGGTTTATCCGACGAGATGCGGGGACGTTGAAATCCCCCCCCCCGATGAATTTCAGGGAGTTAGTGATGCGCGGATGTTGCAATACGTTCATAATCAGGTGCAAATATAAAGAGTTTTTGCAAATAGGCGAAATAAATTCGTAAAATTCTCCGCAGGCGGCGAAGTTGCTATTGGTAATAAATGACTACCTTTGCAAAAATTTCAGGGATGATCGGACACGATATAATAGCGGCGCCCGCGACTGCCGCAGGCGGGGCGATAGCCGTAATACGCGTAAGCGGCGACGGGGCTGTGGAGTGCTGCGACCGAATTTTTCGCGGAGGATGCAAACTTTCGGAGGCCGCTCCTTATACGGTACATTACGGTACGATCGTGGACGGCGAACGCATTGTGGACGATGTTTTGGCGACGGTTTTTCGCGCCCCGCATTCCTATACGGGCGAGGACGGGGTGGAATTGTCGGTTCACGGCTCGCAATATATTGTTTCGGAGGTGTTGGCATTGCTGCTGCGCAACGGTGCGCGTATGGCGGCGGCGGGGGAGTTTTCGGCGCGTGCGTTTCTGGCGGGCAAGATGGACTTGTCGCAGGCTGAGGCTGTGGCCGATATGATTGCGGCCGATTCGCGGGCCGCACATGCATTGGCATCGACGCAGATGCGCGGCGGATATTCGGCGAAATTGGGCGATTTGCGCGAGCGGCTGCTGAAAATAGCGTCGCTGTTGGAACTGGAACTCGATTTTTCGGAAGAGGATGTAGAGTTCGCCGACCGCGAGGAGTTGCGGCGGACGATGACCGAGACGGCGGCGGAGATCGAATGTCTGGCGGCTTCGTTTTCTCTCGGTAATGCCATAAAGGAGGGGGTTGCCGTTGCGATTGTCGGTGCTCCGAATGCAGGTAAAAGTACGCTGCTCAACAGACTGTTGGGGGAGAACCGCGCTATGGTGTCGGAGATCGCCGGAACGACGCGCGACACGATAGAGGAGCGGATGAATATCGACGGTGTGGTGTTCCGTTTTATCGATACTGCGGGATTGCGCGATACGGCCGACCGTTTGGAGGCGTTGGGTATCGAGCGTACGCGACGGGCGATAGAGCGGGCGAAAATAGTCATCCAGCTTGTCGAGCCCGATGCGGAATACGAACCGCTGAAGGTGGCTGCGGAGCAACGGTTGGTCCTGGCGATAAACAAGATAGATATTCGGCGGCCTGCGATTGTACCCGACGGCGCTGTGCTGATTTCAGCGCAGACGGGCGAGGGCATCGACTCTCTTTCGGCAGCCGTACGGGCGGCAGTGGATACGAGCGAACTTTATGCCGGTTCGGTCGTCGTCTCGTCTGCCCGCCACCGCGAAGCGCTCGAAGCGGCCGCTGCCGCCTTGTCGCGGGCTGCGGCTGCGCTCGACGACGGATTGCCGTCCGACTTGCTGAGCGAGGATATACGCGAAGTTCTCCACCATTTGGGTACGATTACAGGCGAAATCACTACCGACGAAATCCTCGGCAACATATTCTCGAAGTTCTGCATCGGGAAATAATGACCATTGTATTATGTTGAAAAGCAGGATATACGAGATTATCGACAGGGACAGCGGCAATGACATCGCGAGCCGTATTTACGATGTGTGGATGCTGGCTTGTATAATCGTCAGTATTTTGCCGCTGATGTTCGTGCAATCGTATCCCGTCTTCAGGATTACTGAGGCCGTCACGGTAACGGCATTCATAATAGACTATGTCGCGCGGTGGTACACCTCGCCGATACTGTTGAACAAGGGGCGGCTGTCGTATTTGATTTATCCGTTTACGCCTATGGCCGTCATCGACCTGTTGTCCGTCCTGCCCGGATTGAATCTGATCAACGGTACGTTCAAATTGCTGCGGCTGACCCGACTGTTGAGAATAGTCCGCATATTTAAGATATTCCGTTATTCCGACAGGATTGAAATGTTCATACGGGTCTTGTATAAAGAGCGCAGGGTCCTCCTGTCGGTATTGATGCTGGCTCTGTTCTATATATTTCTGACGGCCTTGGTGATGTTCAATGCGGAGCCGCATACCGATCCGACGACGGGCGAGGAGACATTCAACTCCTTTTTCGATGCTCTGTATTGGGCGACCGTTACCCTGACTACCGTCGGCTACGGCGATTTATGCCCAGTAACCGACATCGGCCGCATCGTATCTATGGTCTCTTCGTTGTTCGGTGTGGCGATCATCGCCTTGCCGTCGGGAGTGATTACTGCCAGCTATCTCGAAGAGTTGAGAGAATTGCGGGAGAAGAAAGACGGGCGGACTAAAGACGAAAGAATGTAAGGCGGGTGAACCGTAGCGATAATCAGAAAAACCGATATACCTCTGTCAGAACGGTTTCTTTGGACATATCGTTGGGATTGGTTCCCGATACGCCTTCGGGTATCGGCTCTCCGATTTTTTCGAATAACTCTATCCAGAACAGCGGCATATTGCCGTCGGCGTCGCGGAAGTTCATCGGACGGGAGGTGAACAGCGGGGTGCCGTCTTTTCTCAGATAACATTCATATACCAGTTCGGAACAGTACATTTTCCCGTTCTCGGGCAAATACGACCAATCGTATTCCTCTCCGATATGCCGTTCGGCTCTTGCAATCGCCTCTTCGACGGGAAAATCGATGTTGGCGCGCTTGACGACGATGCCGGGTTTGCCGTCGATTGTCGGGGCGGCCGAGATGAATTCGTCCCACTCTTTGCGGGCGACCCCTTTTTCACCCGAGGCATCTATTACATAAGGTTTTCCGTCCCGCATTGCAACGATTGCGACGTGCGAGAATTTTACGGAGTCGTTTTGTGCGGTCGCATCCGTAATCGCTTGCGAGAAATCGGAAGTCGCGGCGACCTGAAACAGCAAGTCGCCTTCCTGCGGGGCATATCGTTTCGGAGCGCACGACAATGCCGTGAGTATGAGCGGTATTATTATCGACAGACGAGCCATATTCATATTTCGGGTTGCAGGCAAATATAAGATTTTTTTATTGATTATCGTAACGAGGGGATGATTAGACGTTCGCGGCCGTAAAATGTCGGTTCGCGGGCGAAATGAGCCCGCAGTATCGCATATTTTGGACGTATGGTATCCGAAACGGTCGGACGGGACCGCTTCGGCGGAACGTTGGCACGGATGTTGGTTTTTCGGGACGATACCGGTGAACTTTAATCGGAAACATATGGAACGAATTGTCAGAATTCTTCAGGACGGCGAGCATTCGTGCGTTATTGCCAACGGCGCCCATATCGGGGCGTTCGAACGTCGGGGAGTCGCCGACCTTCTGGATATGCTGCATAACAATCCCGAGTTTCTGCGCGGCGCATCGGTCGCCGACAAGGTCGTTGGCAAGGCTGCGGCGGCGTTGCTCATTACGGGCGGTGTGAAGGCGGTATATGCGGAGATCATCAGCCGCGATGCGTTGGAACTCCTGAGGGATGCGGGTATCGAAACGTCGTACGGCAAGGAGGTGCGGCGCATCGGAAACCGATTCCGTACGGGGCTGTGCCCGTTGGAAAAATGTTGCATCAAAACGACGAATGCCGCGGAGTGCGTTGCAGCCGTCGAGGAATTTATGCGGGTCGGGCAGGGCTGATGTACCGCGTACGGCTCGGCGGATGTTTCGGTCCGTTCGCCGCGGCACCGATTTTGCTCGACGGATAATTATATTACGGTAATTTCACTTTTTTGAATTGGCAATTACATACGATTTCGCATCAACGTCATTACGAAACCCCGCCGTTTGGCGGAGCCGATCCGAAGCCGTTCGCCGAGGGCGGAGCCGGGAAAAACTTCATCGCAGATGCGGGCGGCTCTGCGGCGGACTACACGGCCGACTATGCGGCCGCGGGGCGAAGAATCGGCGGGATGTCGGATCGTATGCAATTCCGTTAAATTAAAATTTTAATCATATGAACACAACGTCAGTCAAACTCTACTCTTTGAATTACGGGCAGGCGAAAACCTATGCGGTTGCGGCTCTGTTCGTGCTCGGCAACATCGCTCTTCCGCAGCTGTGCCACCTGCTGCCTCAGGGCGGGCAGATCCTCTTGCCGATATACTTTTTTACGCTGTTGGGGGCGTGCAAATACGGCTGGAAGGTCGGCTTGCTGACCGCCGTCGCGTCGCCGCTGGCCAACAGCCTGATGTTCGGTATGCCTGCGGCTGCTGCGCTGCCTGCGATTCTTGCGAAGTCGGTGCTGCTTGCCGTTGCGGCCGGATATGCCGTTGCGCGCTATCGCAAGGTGTCGCTGCTTCTGCTGGCGGGAGCGGTACTGTTCAGCCAGATTCTCGGTACTGCATTCGAATGGGCCGTCACGGGTTCTCTGTACGGTGCGTTGCAGGATTTCCGAATGGGCGTGCCGGGCATTATGCTCCAGATCTTCGGCTGCTGGGCGGCGGTTAAGTACCTGTTGAGAAAATAGAAACGGTTATGGAGAAGAAACTCGGATTCGGAACTATGCGTTTGCCGCTTACAGATCCCGACGACGCATCGTCCATAGATATTGCGGCCTTTTCGCGAATGGTCGATATATTCCTCGAACGCGGATTCACCTACTTCGATACGGCCTATACATATCACGACGGCCATTGCGAGGCCGCTGTGCGCAAGGCTTTGGTCGAACGTTATCCGCGCGGAGCCTACTCGCTGACCGACAAACTCCCTACTATGCTTATCGAGAACGAAGAGCAGCAGGAGAGCATATTCGAACGGCAGCTGGAGAATTGCGGCGTGGAGTATTTCGACCGCTATCTGGTGCATTGCGCTACCGCCGCGTTCTGCGAAAGGGCGGAACGGCTTCGCAGCTTCGATTTCGTGCGGCGCAAGAAAGAGGAGGGTAAGGTGCGCTCCGTCGGCTTTTCGTTCCACGATTCGCCCGAATTGCTCGAACGTCTGCTCGACGATTATCCGTTTATGGATTTCGTGCAGTTGCAGATAAGCTATATGGACTGGGAAGATACGCCGATACGCGCCCGCGAATGTTATGAGATCGCCCGCCGCCACGGCAAACCCGTAGTGGTTATGTGCCCGTTGAAGGGCGGTATGCTGGCGGATGTCCCCGAATCGGTCGGGCGACTGTTCCGTGCAGCGCGGCCGTCCGACGATCCGATGCTGTGGGCGCTGCGTTTTGCGGCGAGCCTCGACGGTGTCATTACCGTGTTGAGCGGAATGTCGTCGGTGGAACAGATGGACGAGAATACGGCCCGTATGCGCAATTTCAAGCCTATGGATGCCGAAGATTACGCCGTTGTCGGCAGGGCCGTCGAGCTCATACGCCGTTCCGTCCCCGTGCAGTGCACCTCGTGCGGCTATTGCGTTCCCGTGTGTCCCGAACATATTCCTATTTTCGACCTGCTGCACCTGTACAACTCTCAGACGGATGCCGAGATATACGGGTCGGGCGATTTGCGCCCCGAGTATGCCGTCCGTTCCGACGGATACGGCAAGGCTTCGGATTGCATCGGATGCCGCACCTGTGAAAACTCCTGCCCTCAGCATCTCGCCATCTCGGAGTGGATGGGACGCGTGGCGGATGTGTTCGAGCATAACCGTACGGCCGTAAATGCGTGACCGCGCGTCGGTACGGCGTACATACGGAGATAAGAATCGCCCCTGTACCGAAATATCGGACAGGGGCGATCTTCGTAAGCTGCGGTACGGAGCCTGACGCCTACGACGCTTTGACGATCGAGCGTCCGAGCCATACGAGCAGCAGGCCTAACAGCAGGCTCAGTCCCGTATATAGGCCGAACCACATCCATTGTTTGTTCTGCACCATCAGATACATATCGTCCGCGAAAGAGGAGAAGGTGGTGAAACCCCCGCAGAATCCCGTGATGAGCAGGACGTTCATTTGCGGCGATATGAGGTTCGTCTTTTCGGCCAGTCCGAAGAGTATGCCGATGATGAAACTGCCGACGACATTGACGGTGAAAGTCCCCCAGGGGAATGCCGACGTCGTTATTACGTGACACAGTTTTCCCGTCAGGAAACGGAGGCAGGTGCCGATAAATCCGCCGAATCCGGCGATTAACATTGCTTTGAACATATGAGTATTGTTTTTGGAATCGTCGCATACGTTTCAAAATCGATGCCGTTGCATATTCGTTTCGGCATCGTATTTGACATTTGCGAAATTATACGATTCACCTATCATACAATATTAAAATTACCGTATTATGCATTTGACACCTAAGGAAATCGACAAACTTATGTTGCTCTCGCTCGGAATGATCGCCGAACGGCGCAAACAGAAGGGATTGAAACTGAATTATCCCGAGGCGGTGGCCTACATCATCTCCACGGCGCTCGAGGAGGCCCGTGCGGGCAAAACCGTAGAGGAGGTTATGAAGGGCGCGGCCGCAGTGCTGAAAAAGTCCGACGTTATGGAGGGCGTGGCCGATATGATCGACCTCTTGCAGGTCGAGGCCGTATTCACCGACGGCTCTCGTCTGGTAAGTATCCATCATCCTATAAAGTAAATCAAAAAAACTGTTGTCTATGAATACCACACGATCGGCTCGGCGGTCCGACGGCATGTCGGCTGCGAAGAGCCTGTATCCGAACAAGGCGGGGTTTTCTCCGTCGAAACCCGTGCCCGTAGGGGGCATAATTCTGTCGAATGACCCTGTTGAGTACAACACGGGGCGCAAGACCGTAACCGTTACGGTCGTCAATCGCGGGGACCGTCCGATTCAGGTCGGCTCGCATTTCCATTTTTTCGAAGTCAATCGCTATCTCGAGTTCGACCGCAACGCCGCATTCGGGTGCCATCTCAACATTCCCGCGACTACGGCCGTGCGTTTCGAACCGGGCGACCGCAAGCAGGTTGAGGTGGTGACTTTCGCCGGCAAGCGCCGCGTGATAGGCTTCAACGGCCTCGTAAACGGATATACGGGCGACGAGGATGCCCCGACATATTATCCCGCACGGCTGAAGGCTGTCCGCAGGATGCATGATGCGGGCTTTATGTGCGTCGGTCGCGACTGCAAGGAATCTCACCCTGCGGCGGCGCATAAAGAGACGCGCGAACCGGCAGTCGCCGCGCACGGTGCGGGCAAAGGTGCGGCAAAGAGTAAAAACGTTAAAAAATAACCTGTTATGGCAACAATATCACGTCAGGAATACAACAATCTGTTCGGTCCCACGGTCGGCGATAAAATCAGACTGGGAGATACGGATCTGTACGTAGAGATAGAAAAGGACCTGCGCGAATACGGCGATGAAGTCGTGTACGGCGGCGGGAAGACCATACGCGACGGTATGGGTCTGGCAAATACGATGACTTCGAAAGAGGGTTCGCTCGATCTGGTCATCACGAACGTGACGATCATAGACCCCGTTCTGGGAGTCGTCAAGGCCGATGTCGGTGTCAAGGACGGCAAGATAGCGGGTGTCGGCAAGGCGGGCAATCCCAATATAATGCAGGGCGTGCATCCCGATCTGATAACGAGCACGGCGACCGATGCCATATCGGGCGAGCATCTGATACTTACGGCGGCGGGCATAGACGGACACGTGCATATGATAGCGCCCCAGCAGGCGTATGCCGCGCTCAGCAACGGCATCACGACCTTCTTCGGCGGCGGTATCGGCCCTACCGACGGAAGCAACGGAACGACCATCACTTCGGGACGCTGGAATATCGAGCATATCCTTCAGTCGCTGGAGGGGCTCCCCGTGAACGTCGGACTTCTCGGTAAGGGCAACTGCTCCGTCGATAAACCTCTTGTCGAGCAGATCGAAGCGGGGGCGTGCGGTCTGAAGATACACGAGGACTGGGGTTCGACCCCTGCTGCCATACGGGCCGCATTAGGTGTCGCCGACCGTTACGATATTCAGGTGGCGATACATAGCGATACGCTCAACGAGGGCGGTTACGTCGAGGATACGATAGCGGCGATGGACGGACGTACCATACATACGTACCATACCGAGGGCGCCGGCGGCGGCCACGCTCCCGACCTGCTGAAGGTCGCCTCGATGCCTTATGTGCTGCCTTCGTCCACCAATCCGACACTGCCGTTCGGAATCAATTCGCAGGCGGAGCTGTTCGATATGATTATGGTCTGCCACAACCTCAATCCGAAAATCCCGTCGGACGTGGCGTTTGCCGAGAGCCGTGTGCGTCCCGAGACGCAGGCGGCCGAGAACGTGCTGCACGATTTGGGCGTACTGTCGATGGTATCGTCCGACTCCCAGGCTATGGGGCGTGTGGGCGAGTCGTTTATGCGTACGTTCCAGATGGCGTCGTATATGAAGAACTGCGTGGGCAAGCTGGCCGAAGATGCCGACGGCAACGATAATTTCCGCGTCCTGCGTTATCTGGCGAAGGTGACCATAAATCCCGCCATAACGTACGGCGTTTCCGACTATCTCGGCTCGATAGAGAAGGGCAAGATAGCCGATTTGGTGCTGTGGGAGCCGAGCTTCTTCGGAGCCAAACCTAAAATGGTGATAAAGGGCGGCATTATAAACTGGTCGAATATGGGCGATCCCAATGCTTCGCTGCCTACTCCGCAGCCGTGCTATTACCGTCCGATGTACGGAGGGTTCGGACGTGCGCTGCCCGAGACCTGCATATCGTTCGTGTCCACGGCGGCATACGAAAACGGCGTCAAGCAGCGCCTGAAACTCGAACGTATGGTTTGCCCCGTGCGCCGTACGCGCCAGCTGACAAAGTTCGATATGGTGCGCAACGGCGGTGTCCCGCAGATAGACGTCAATCCCGAGACATTCGAGGTGCTCGTGAACGGGGTGAGGGCTTATGTCAAGCCTGCCGAAAAGTTCCCGCTCGGACAACTCTATTGGTTCAGTTGAATTCCCGTTCGGCGGCGAGGTGCAGACCCTGCCGCCGAACGGATATAAATATGCGACAATGAAGATTTACACCGAAACTAAAGGAAATATCCGTAATCCCGAGTGGCGCAAACGCGCCGCTGAATGTACGGTAGAATATATAGACCTCGACCGCTGGACGGCGCAAAAGAGCCGTTTCGTGGCCGAGAGCGTCGATGGAAACGAGTATGCCGTGGCATTGGCTCGGCATACGCAACTGCTCGACGGCGACATCATAGAATACGATCCCGAAAGGCATACGATAGTTGCCGTGCGTATCGACCTGAACGAGGTTATGGCCATAGATATGGGCAGGCTGGCGGACGAGAAGCCCGAGACGATTATCCGTATAGCTATGGAACTCGGGCATGCGGTCGGCAACCAGCACTGGCCTGCGGTCATCAAGGGCACGACGGCATATATTCCGCTGACCGTCGATAAGAAGGTTATGGACAGCGTTATGCGTACGCATCATATCGAGGGCATTTCCTACTCGTTCCAGCCGGGGTCGGAGGTAATTCCCTACCTTGCGCCGCACGAGATACGCCGCCTTTTCGGCGGTACGGGTCCCGACGGCAGTACGCACCACCATCATTATGACCGCGAGCAGGCCTGCGCCGGGCAGGAGCATACCCGATGAACGGAAAGGCGAAGGTGATTATGCGGCTGTTGGAGTTCACCGACTCCGCGTTTCCCGTGGGGACTTTTTCGTTCTCGAACGGGCTGGAGAGCGCGGCGGAGGAGGGGCTCGTTTATGATGCCGCGACGCTTGCCGCATATACGCGGGATATGGCACGCCAGGCTGCATATAGCGACGGTATCGCCGCCCTGCACGCATCGCGTTGCGTCGCGAGGAATGATTACGAAGGCATCCTCGAAGCCGACTTGCAGGCGATAATGTGCCGTATGAATGCCGAAGCGCGTCTTATGGCCTGCCGAATGGGCAAGAAACTGGCCGAGTTGGCCGTGCGCATCATTCCCGAGGCGCAGGCCGACGGTGTCGTCGCGCGGTGGCTCGGCGACATAACGGCGGGGCGCACGGCGGGAACGTATCCGGTGGCGCAGGGATTGGTGTTCGCCGTCTGCGGGATTGCGGAGCGGGAACTGTTCTGCTCGCATCAGTACGGGGTCATCAATATGATTCTGAGCGCCGCCCTGCGTTGTGTGCGCGTGTCGCACTATGATACACAGCGTATCCTGTACGAGTTGAGCGGCGAGACGGATGCGCTGTTCGACGAGGTGCGTACGCTGGATTTCGAGGATATGAACCTGTTCGTCCCGCAGGCCGACATCCTCGCCGCACTTCACGAAAAAGGGACCAAACGAATGTTTATGAATTGAAAAAACGACTATGAACAATACTTGCAGAATAGGAATAGGAGGCCCCGTGGGGTCGGGCAAGACGGCGCTTATCGAGGCGATTACGCCGCGCCTTCTGGATATGGGATATAAGGTGCTCGTCATCACCAACGATGTCGTGACGACCGAGGATGCCAAACACGTGCGCAAAATGCTCAAGGGCGTGCTTGTCGAGGAGCGCATTATCGGCGTGGAGACGGGAGCCTGCCCCCATACGGCCGTGCGCGAGGACCCGTCGATGAATATAGCCGCCGTCGAGGAGATGGAGGCGCGTTTTCCCGACGGCGATGTGGTGTTGATAGAGTCGGGCGGCGACAATCTGACGCTTACGTTCAGCCCTGCTCTCGTGGATTTCTTTATTTATGTGATCGACGTGGCTGCGGGCGACAAGATCCCGCGCAAGGACGGCCCCGGCATATCCCAGTCCGACATCCTCGTTATCAACAAGACCGATCTGGCGCCTTATGTCCACGCCGATCTGGAGGTTATGCGGCGCGATTCGGAGATTATGCGGCCGAACAAGCCTTTCGTATTCACGAACTGTATGACGGGCGAGGGTATCGACGAACTGCTGGAGCTCATCCGAAAGATGGCTCTTTTCGACATCGATAACGTAAACGGGAGGGTTGCCGAGACGGCAGCGTCACGGAGATGAATCTTGCGGAGGCGAAAGAGATGCGCCCATATCTCGCCGAGCCGAAGGCTATGCCTGTGGGTTCGCCCGGAAAAACGGGCTATCTGAGGCTGGGGTTCGAACTCGACGACGACGGCAGGTCGGTGATGCGCGAATGGGAGCGCCGCGCTCCGCTCATCGTGCAGCAGGAGTTGTATTTCGACGAAGAGATGCCCGAAATGCCTTGCGTTTACATACTCTCGTCGGGAGGTCCCAACGTGGACGGCGACCGCTATGAACAGAACTTCATCGTCCGCAGGAATGCTTTCGCCCACATTTCTACGGGGGCGGCGACCAAGCTGGCGGAGATGCGGTACAACTTTTCGGGGCTGAAACAGCGTTTCGAGCTCGAGGAGGGCGCCTATCTCGAATATCTTCCCGAGCCGACGATACCGTGCCGTCATACGCGGTTCATAGCCGATACGGTGATTCGTATAGACTCTGCGGCGACGCTTTTCTACTCGGAGATATATATGAGCGGCCGCAAATATTTCGGCAGCGGCGAGCGGTTTATGTACGACATACTTTCGGTGTGCACCCGCGCCGAGCGCCCCGACGGCAGGCGGCTGTTTCGCGAGAAGTTCATCGTGCGACCCGAGATGCGGTCGCCCGAAACGCTCGGGGCGATGAACGGTTACGACGTGTTCGCCAATGTCATTGTTCTTACGTCTCCCGAGTATGCCGAGACTATTTACGGGCGTACGCCCGCATATATCGACCGCGAACGTCGTTTGGCGGCGGGGATTACGTACCTGCCCAATGACTGCGGCCTGCTGTTCAAGGTGCTGGGCGATGAAACGGAGCCGGTCAAGAAGGCCGTGCGCGAGTTCTGTTCGGCAGTGCGGCTCGTCGTCAAGGGCAAACCTCTGTTCGAGGAGTTCGCGTGGAGGTAATCTGTAAAATGTTTGATAAAAAATAGAAGTTTTATGGCAAATTCAATCGTCAGGACGGTCGGCGACGGCAGCTCGTCGGGACTGATCAGGGTGCTGTTGCGCGGTGCGGGGCAGGTTATGTTCCAAAACAATGCGTGGACGGGATTATTCTTTTTGGCAGGCATATTCTGGGGCGCTTATTCCGATGGGCAGGGACTCGTCGGATGGGGCGCTCTGCTCGGGCTTGTCGTATCGACTCTTACGGGTTATATGCTGGGGCTGCCTGCACGGGACGGCGAACAGGGGTTGTGGGGATTCAACGGCATACTCGTGGGGTGTGCGTTCCCGACGTTTATGGGGAATACCGTGTGGATGTGGGTGGCGTTGATACTGTGCGCTATGCTTACCGTATTCGTCCGCACGGGTTTCAATAACGTTATGGCTAAATGGAAAGTGAACTCGTTCACCTTCCCGTTCGTATTCTGTACGTGGATATTCCTTTTGGCGGCGCGCTCTATGCACGGATTGCCGCCCGAACATATGGCCGTACCTTCGTTGCCCGAATTGTCACTGTCGGGCGAAAGCCTTCGGTTCGCCGATCTGACCGTATATTGGCTGAAGGGTATCGCGCAGGTATTTCTGATAAATTCGTGGGTGACGGGACTGCTGTTCCTCATCGGGCTGTTCATCAGCAGCCGCTGGGCGGCGGTATGGGCTGCCGTCGGATCGGCACTGGCGCTGCTTGTGGCCATACTGTTCAAGGCAGCCGGTTCCGACGTGGTAAACGGTCTTTACGGTTTCAGCCCCGTACTTACGGCGATAGCTTTGGCCACGGTGTTTTACAAGCCCAATTTCTTTTCGGCTCTGTGGGCGCTTTTCGGTATTGTCATAACGGTGTTCGTGCAGGCGGGAATGAATGTTCTGGCCGCGCCTTTCGGCATAGCGACCCTTACGGCGCCGTTCTGCATTACGACGTGGCTGTTCCTGCTGCCGCTCATAAAGTTCGATGAAAACGATCATCCCGACCACTCGAACTGGTATGTCGAAAACAAACGTCATTTGGGCGGACGCCGGCGTGTCGATGCGTCGCGCGTCTCCTCGGACGACGGACGGCAGTGATTCTGTCGGAGCGGGTACGGTTCGCGGGCGTAGGTTATACCTTACGCCCGCGAATTTTATTCGTTTTTCGATGTTTCCGGCAGTACCTTGCGGCCTGCGAAGAGCGTGACCAATGCTCCGGTCAGCAATACGCCCATCGTCGCCGCCAGTACGGCGAGCATCCCGCCGTGTTCGAGCAGCAGGGGCATGCACAGCACTCCGATAACGGCTCCCGTTTTCCCGAATGCCGCCGCCAGCCCCGCGCCTGCACCCCTGTCTTCGACGGAGTATATCTGGGAGGGGATGATGAAGGTCATAAGATGCGGGCCTGCGTTTATGAACAGCTCGAATATCATAAATCCGACGACGGCAACCCACGTGTGCATATGCAGCTCATATGCCGCGAGCAGAAGCCCGAGCCCTGCTATCGACAGGATGAACCCCCAGAATTGCGTGCGGACATGATTCGTACGCCGTATCGAGAACAGGCCGAGTATGAAGCCTGCGAGTATGAACAGACTGATGTAAACCGTCATTTCCACCGACCCGATAACCTGAAGCACCGTCCCCTTCGCCGCCGATCCGGTCTCTATGCCGAGTGCCATAATCAGGGCGGGCAGGAACACTCCTATGCCGTAGACGCCTACGCCTTCGCACGCCCACGGGATGCCGCTGAATGCGATTTTACCGATATTTTCCTTGCGGAACAATCCGCCCCATGAGGTCTGCGAGGACTTGGGGCGTGCGTTTTGACGTATATAGTCGATCTTCACGTCCGAACCGAGAAAATTATGCACCGCGCGTTCCGCCTCGTCGGCGCGTCCGTGCGCCATAAGCCAGCTCGGGCTTTGTGCGAAACGTATGCGTGCGCCAAGCATCACAATGGCGGCGAGCGTGATTATGAAGAACAGTTTGTTCCATATCTGCGGATCCTGCCAGCGTTGCAACAGCAGCAGGCAGCCTACGGCGGCGAATATGTTGCCCAGGGCCGAGAACGCCTTGGCGATGCCCACCATAGTGAGGCGCCACCGTTTGGGCATAATCTCGGATATGTAGTCGGAATCGAGGCTGTACCCTCCGCCGATGCCGAGACCCATAAGGAACAGGCTGATGACTAACCCCGTGATGCTGTCGGTGTGCATCGCTATCAACGATGCCGTGAGTATCAGTGCGGGACAGAAGCGGAAGAAGAACAGGTATCCGTACTTGTCGCTCAGACCGCCGAACAATACGGAGCCGACGGTTATGCCTATGAGACTCGTACAGGCTACGGCTCCCTGCTGCAACGACGTGAGTTCGGGATGCCCGATGATTTGCAGCAGCGGGATGACTATACCGATGATAGTTGCCAGCCCTGCGCCCGTCATCTGGCCGAGAGAGGCCGTGAGAAGCACTCGGAAGTGCCCCCAGCGCAGCGGCATAGTTTCCATATCTACGGGTTGCCCGTCCTTGTTGGCTCCTATGTGCAACAGCTTTGCGCGCAGTTTGTTCCAGCGGTCGATAATCCACAGCAGGCCTACGCCGACACCCACGCCGACAGCCGACTCGAAGAAGCGCAGCATACAGTTCGTCGCAGGGTCTACGTTCGGCGACATCTGCGATACGAGCATTATTATCAGCAGCGTAATCGTGGCTATATGGCCGTTGTTGTAGATGTTCAGCAGCATGAATATCATCTCCAGCACGAATACCGACATAAGCATCCCGACCACCGTAAACGGCAGCATCTTGAGATATACGTAAGCTACGAATGCCCCGACGAACGTTCCGAAAACGCGGGTCAGCCCCAGCTGCAACGACTCCTTGTAACCCGTTTTTTGCAGGACCACCACTACCGAGGTACAGGCGAGCATCGCTCCCATCCAGCGCGACGTGGCGTGGAACGACCCCGTTACGTGCATTCCGAGAAGGTATGCGAACAGAATGCCGATGCAGGTGATTATCAGTACGAACGGCTGCACGCGAGAGAATGCGGCGTTTATGGCCGTACGGACGGACTGTTTTTTGTTTTCCATATGATTTTTTTATCGATGGCGCACGCAAGAAATGCGCCGAAACGGCATATGGAACCTTATCATATTCGAAAATGCCCTTTCCTTGGGGTCGCGCTCGTCGAACTTTTATTATATTTGCAATCGTGTTACGCAGATTGATTTGCATATCGTTTGCGGTGCTGTCCGCATTGTCGGCCGCCGCTGCGGGATACCGTGTGGCAGGGTGCGTAATAGACCGCGCTACGCGGCTCGGCGTTCCGTATGCCGCCGTCGTCATAGACGGACGCGAGGAGAAGGGCGGAGCTGCCGATTCTTTGGGACGGTTCGTTATCGACGGCGTCGAACCCGGTATATGCCGCCTGTCGGCCTCGTCGCTGGGGTATGTTCCGACCGTTACGCCCGAGTATCAGATCTCGGCCGCAACTCCGTTTATCGAAATCGAGCTCGACGAGGACGTCTCCGAAACGGATGCCGTTACCGTCACGCTGTCGCCTTTCAGACATACGGCCGAAAGCCCTGTCAGTATGCGTGTCATCGGATTGCGCGACATCGAGAAGAGCCCCGGTGCCAATCGCGACGTCTCGCGTATAGTCCGCTCGTATCCGGGCGTATCGTTCTCGCCCGTAGGTTACCGTAACGACCTTATAGTGCGCGGCGGCGGGCCGTCGGAGAATGTCTTTTTTATGGACGGCATAGAGATTCCCAATATCAACCATTTTGCCACGCAGGGCGCTTCCGGCGGTCCCGTCAGCATAGTCAATTCTGATCTGGTGCGCGAAATAAACTTCTATACGGGGTCTTTCCCCGCTGACAGGGCGGGGGCCTTGAGTTCGGTGCTCGATTTCAAACTGCGTGACGGGAATGCCGAAAAACAGACCTTCAAGGCTACCGTGGGAGCGTCGGATGCGGGTATCAGCGGCAGCGGCCATATAGGCGGCGGGACGACATATCTCTTCTCGTTGAGGCAATCGTATCTGCAACTACTGTTCAAATTGTTGGGACTGCCGTTTCTGCCGAATTATATCGACGGACAGATAAAGGTCAAGACCCGATTGTCAGAACGCGACGAGTTGTCGTTTCTGGCCCTTGCGGGCATCGATAAGATGCGGCTCAATACCGACCAGAAGGGCGAATCGGCGGAGTATATGCTCAGCTATCTGCCGCAGTTGAAGCAGGAGACATTCACGCTCGGCACTTCGTATCGCCATTTCGCGGGGCAGCACGTCCAGACGCTGGCATTGTCCTATAATTACCTGAACAATCGCAATATAAAGTATCGTAACAACGACGAGTCATCGCCCGAGAACCTTATCCTTCGGTTGAGGGCGGTCGAGGGCAAGGCCGCTCTCCGATTCGACAACCGCTCGTATCTCGGGCGGTGGACCGTACGTGCCGGCGCCGAGATTACTTTCCGCCATTATGCGAATCGGACGTTGCAGCGCCGTTATACGGGTCTGAGCGACCTGATAGACTATCGTACGAAGTTGGGCACCGTAGGGTGGGGTATCTTCGCCAA
This sequence comes from Alistipes sp., assembly GCA_017937125.1. Taxonomy (GTDB): domain Bacteria; phylum Bacteroidota; class Bacteroidia; order Bacteroidales; family Rikenellaceae; genus Alistipes. The sequence goes on from JAGBEH010000001.1 coordinate 155,429, forward strand.
TGCCGATTACAAGTCTGCCGACGGCCGTTTCTCTTCATCGCTGGGCCTTCGTGCCGACGGATGCGACTATTCCGCTCGGATGAGCAGTTTCTGGCTCCGTCCGTCGCCGCGCGTGTCGCTCTCTTATGCCTTGGGCGGTGGATGGTCGTTGAGCGGCAGTGCGGGCCTGTACTATCAGCTGCCTCCGTTCACGGCGCTCGGCTTCAAGAGCGGCGGCGTGATCGTGAACCGCGACCTCGACTATATGAGTGTGGTCTCGACGGCTGCGGGTGCAGAGTGGCGCCTGAGGGACAGGCTTATCGTCTCGGTCGAAGGGTTCTATAAGTTCTATACGGATATTCCCTTGTCGGTGGCGGACAATATCCCCCTTACGTGCAAGGGCAACGATTACGGCACCGTCGGCGACGAACGTCTGGTGTCGTCGGCGCAGGGGCGTGCCTACGGTCTGGAAATGATGATCCGTTGGCAGATTTCGGGACGGTTGAATGTCGTGGGGTCGGGAACCCTGTACCGCAGCGAATACCGCAGCCATCGGCACGCGAAATATATCGCCTCGGCGTGGGATAACCGTTTCGTGGTAAATGCGAGCGGTACGTACGACTTCCCGCACGCGTGGAGCGTCGGTTTGAAACTGAGTGCCATAGGCGGCGCTCCGTATACGCCCTATGACGAATACGCATCGTCGCTGAAAGAGGCGTGGAATGCTTCGGGGCGGCCGCAATACGACTATTCGCGTTATAACGAAGGGCGCCTGAAGGCGTTCGCGCAGTTGGACGTGCGTCTGGATAAGACATTCTATTTCAAAAGATGGATGCTGGGGCTGTATGTCGATTTGCAGAATGTTACTTTCAGCAAACTGCGCCAGCCCGACGTGCTTATGAGTACGGGTGTGATAGAGAATCCCGAAGCGCCTTCGGCCGAGCAGCGCTATGTTATGAAGAAGATACGTCAGAGCAGCGGAACCCTGATTCCGACGCTGGGTATAACGATAGAATTTTGATGCTATGGATGATTACGGTCTGTTGAGCGAGCAGCTGTTTTATAACGGCGCCAATCGTGCCGATACGGCGATACGGCTCATAAGCTACAATGCCGACAAGGTGATGGAGAGCATTCCCGACGATTTTGCGACGGTGGTGCCTGCCCTCGATCCCGCTTCGGTGCACTGGGTGCGCGTGCACGGCCTGCGAGATACGGAGCGCATACGTTCCGTGTGTGCAGCATTCGGAATCGATTTTTTAGTGGTGCAGGATATTCTGAACGTGGAGCATCCGAGCAAGGTCGAGGAGTACGAGAAGTTCAATTTCATCGTTGCCCAATCATTTGCCGACGGCACCCCGACGCACGTGGCACTGATTCAGGGCTCCAATTTCGTTATGAGCTTCGCCGACAGCGAAACGGCGGTTTTCGATGCGGTTATGAACGTAATTGCGGCCAATGTGCTGAAGATACGCACCCGCACGGCCGATTATCTGCTTACCGTGCTGCTGAACAGTCTGGTTACCCGATACATCTTTGTCGCGGCCGCTATCGACGACGAACTCGATGAACTGGAGACCGACCTCATAGCCTCGTCGGCCGATCGGGACATAGGGGCGCAGATTCAGTCGTTGCGTCGTCGCTATATGGAGCTTAAGCGTGCCGTTGTGCCTCTCAAGGAACAATATGCCAAGCTCCTGAGGACCGATTCGGGGCTTGTCCGCAAACCCAATCGCCCGTTCTTCAACGACGTGAACGACCATCTGTTCTATGTCGTGCAGTCGATAGACGGATGCCGCGAGACGCTCTCGTCCCTTATGGACCTGTACATATCGAACAACGACCTTCGGATGAATGACATAATGAAACGATTGACGGTGGTCTCGACCATATTCATTCCGCTGACATTCTTAGTAGGCGTGTGGGGAATGAATTTCGAGTTTATGCCCGAATTGGGATGGCGCTACGGCTATCTTGCGGCGTGGGCGGTGATGCTTGTCATCGGCATTGCCGTCTTTCTGTTCCTCCGTTCGAAGAGGTGGCGTTGATTATCTCAGCCTGTGCCTGTCGAAGTGCGGCGTCACGTAGCTGACGAACAGCAGCAGCGATATGATTGCCAGCATAGTACCGACGGCATAGCAAACGGCGAAGTTCCACTCGGACAACGCACCGCCGAGCAACATCCCGAATCCGATACCGACATCCCAGCCCGTCAGGTATGTGGCATTTGCCGTTGCGCGGCGCGAATTGGGAGCGAGGTTGATGAAGAGCGTGTTGAAGGCGGGGAACATCGTGCCGAATCCGTAGCCTATCAACATCGCCGATGCGAAATAGACGACATATCCTGCCGCGATGCTTCGTGCGGCAACGGTCGAAAGCAATGCCTCGAATGCTATGCCGACCGTCGCGATTATGATTCCTTTGCGTATGGTTTGGGTGACGAACCCCTTGTCCACCATCTTGCCCGAACTCAACCGCGATATTATAAGCCCTGCGGCCATAACGGTGAAGAACAGACCCGAACTCGACGTTATGCCCGATTCCGAAGCGTAGAGAGCCATATAGCTTGTCGTCATACCGTACGGTATCGACAAGAGGAAGAGCGACAGGCAGGCGGGTATTCCCTCGACCATAAAGAAACGGTCTATCGAAACGGCACGGTTGGGAGTGGGCGACGGCGCCCTGTCGGGAGTGCGGACGAGCGATGCGAATACGAGCCCTGCGGCGCCCGTGGCGAGCGATGTGAGGAACAGCAGCGTGAAATTGCCCGATGATATTATGAACAGCCCGACCATAGGCCCGAATGCCATAGCCGTATTTCCCATAACGCCGTAATATCCGAGGCCTTCGCCGCGCCGCGATGACGGCATCACGTCGATTACGAGCGTGTTGCCGGTCGTGGAGAGGGTGCCGAATGTGAATCCGTGGAATATCCTCAATGCTATGAACATCCCCAATGTCTCGGTTATGCCTAAATAGCCGATAAACGACAGCACGAACAGAACGTAGGCTATGATGTAGACTTTCTTGCGGGGGTATGTGTCGGCCATAAACCCTGCGAAAGGCCTTACGCTCAGAACGGCGACCACGTAGCACGACAGAACCACTCCGATCATCGTCTGGCCGATGCCGAAATTCTCGCGCAGATAGAACGGCAGCGTCGGTACGAGCAGGAAGAACGAGAATGCCATAAGGAAGGCGGCTATGCAGACGAAGATATAGTTTTTCGACCAAAGTTTGTCTTTGGCTCCGACAGTTGTATTCATACTCATTGTAACCTTTAACCTTTGCGGGTGCAAAGTTAAACAAAAAAACGTGCGGTTGTGTCTGTCGGGCTGCATTTGCCGTGCCATAGGGTCGTTGCGGCCGACGGCCGTACGGTTCCGCATCGGCCGCGGCAGAGGGAGCCGTTGCCTGCCGCGGGAGCGGCATTCCGACAGAACGGGTGCGTAGATATGAAACGGCATCTTTGGGCGCCGAGCGGGCAGTAAAATAACGGGAAGATTTCGTTTTCGAAATCTTCCCGCCTTTTTTCGGCTGTGAACCGATTCTTCGTCCCGCGGAATTATTTTCCTGCGGCGAGCAACGACGGCTGGGTATATGTACGTGCCGCCAGCTCCTTGTCGATCATATAAAGGCCGAGTTTGCTGTCGTCCACCTGCTCGAGCGAGTTGATGATGTCCGATGCGTTTTCCTCCTCTTCGATCTGTTCGTCGATGAACCATACCAGCATATTCGACGTCGCGAAATCTTTCTCTTCGGCTGCCATATGGGCAAGGTTGTCGATCATCGCCGTGACTTTCTTCTCGTGTGCGAGCGTATCCTTGAACGCCTCTAAAGGAGATTCCCACGACGTGCGTACTTCGGCTATCGGAGCGAGTTTGACCTCACCGCCTCGCGAGAGTACGTAGTTGATGAAGATCTGTGCATGGTCCTGCTCCTCCTTGAATTGGATTGCGAACCAGTTTGCGACGCCTTTGTGACCTTTGGCTGCGGCATCCAGCGACATAGAGAGATAGAGGTAGGCCGACCACATTTCGGCATTTACCTGCGCATTGATAGCGTCTTGTAATTTCTGACTTAACATATTCGTTGTATTTTCGGTGTTTGTATTCTGTTTTTCCGTTTTCAAAAATAACTAATTAAACGATATGTTGTACCGCCTTTCCGATTATTAATTCCGACACTGCCATAAGTTATTCTTATATATGCCGCAATATCGCGCGGGAACGGTCTTCCGCCGCGTCGTCGTGCTTCGCTCGCAGGCGGCGAAATGTCGTGACGGCCGCCGAGTGTCCGCACCGACGTATCGCCCGAAAAAAACGGACCGAAGAGACGGTCCGTTTTTTTTGTATCAGAAGAATATCAGCTGTGTTATGATGTATATCGGCAGCAGTACTATGAGCGAGAACTTGTACATATACCCGAGGAAAGAGGGCATTTTCACTCCTTCGCGCTCGGCTATGGCTTTGACCATAAAGTTGGGCCCGTTGCCGATGTATGTCATCGCACCGAAGAATACGGCCCCGAGCGAAATGGCACGCAGCAGCATCTCGGGAATGCCTGCCACGACGGCGGCATTCTCCGCGACTGGCAGACCTGTCGCCACGGTGTGGAAGGCGACGGCCGTAGGCGCATTGTCGAGGAATGAACTGAGAATGCCCGTAGAGTAGAAGAACTGCCACGGCTCGGTCAGCCCCAGAGAGCTTGCATGGGCGTTGAGGTAGATCAATGCGGGTGTCATAGTCGTAAAGATGCCGATGAACAGAATCGCCACTTCGGCTATGGGCTCCCACGAGAAGTTGTTTGCACGCCGTACGCTCTTTTTGGTCGTGTACAGCGATAGGAAGATTATCGCCGTAAGGATTATCTCGCGCAGGAATTTTATATACAGCGGTGCATCCTCGCGTCCCATTGCCGGAATGTAGGACTCGTTTATGAATGCTACGGTCGTTACCGTGGCTATTATGTAAAATATGTTTATGGCACCCGATAACGACAGGCGTACCTGCTCGTCGTCTTCGTCCTCGTCGTTGCAGACGGTAGGTACCTTGCCCTCGGTCTCTTTGCGGTAAAGGATTTTGTCCGTGACGAAGTATATGGCCAGCAGCGATGCACCGACGAATGCCCATTCGGGGAACAGATGCGTGAACCACTCGAACGGTGCTCCTCGCAGGTAGAGCAGGAACAACGGCGGGTCGCCCAACGGCGACAGCACGCCTCCGCAGTTGGCCACGAGCGCTATGAAGAAGCATATCGTGTGGGCCTTGTATCGGCGGCACTTGTTGATTTCGAGCAGAGGGCGTATCAGCAGCATCGCGGCGCCCGTTGTCCCGATGAACGACGATATGTTGAATCCGATAAGCAGGACTATCGCGTTTATCAGCGGCGTGGCCGTCATATTGTATTTTATTTTGATTCCGCCCGTTACGACGAACAGCGTACAGAGCAGGATTATGAACGGCAGGTAATCGAAAAAGATCTGGTCTACGACCTTGTCGCCCAATCCGATATATGCCATATATGCGGCTGTCGGTATCGACAGCGCCAAGACGAAAATGAGTTTGTTGAGATTCTTCTCCCATTTGTTCTTGAAGATCAGCGGTGCTACGGCTATTACGAGCAGCATTATTCCGAACGGAATCATCATCCACGCTTCAACCTGTTGCATATTGTTTCTTGAATTTTGGTGTCGCGGCAAATGTAACAAAAATTTTGCAATGTTGTGACGCCCCGTTCGAGACGGAACCGTTTGGAACCGTATTGTGGAAATAACGGATGTTTTTCGCAATAATCGCGGTCGGGGGCACGCTCGTCCCGTATGCCGTTCGGTGCATATCGCACAAAAATACCCCGCAACTTTGTGTTGCGGGGCATACGATTACCGTCGTTCGAATACTAATCCTCGAACTTCGCAGCGAGGAATTCGCGGTTCAGACGTGCGATATGCGCAATGGATATAGCCTTCGGGCATTCTGCCTGACAAGCACCCGTATTGGTGCAGTTGCCGAAACCGAGCTCGTCCATTTTCGCAACCATAGCCTTGGCGCGGCGTGCGCCCTCGACACGCCCCTGCGGGAGCTTCGCGAGCGACGATACGCGTGCCGCCACGAACAACATCGCCGAGCCGTTCTTGCAGGTAGCGGCGCAAGCTCCGCAACCTACGCAGGCCGCAGCGTCCATCGACTCGTCGGCATCCGCCTTGGGAATGGGTATCGCATTGCCGTCGGGTACCGAGTTGGTGCGTACGGATACGAAACCGCCCGCCTGAAGTATCTGGTCGTATGCGGAACGGTTCACCACGAGGTCCTTGATTACGGGGAATGCCGCCGAACGCCACGGTTCGATGGTTATAGTCGCTCCGTCCTCGAACTTGCGCATATAGATCTGGCAGGTCGTAGCAGCCGTACCGGGACCGTGCGCACGGCCGTCGATATGGAGCGAGCACATACCGCATATGCCCTCGCGGCAGTCGTGGTCGAATGCCACAGGCTCCTCGCCTTTGTGTACGAGGTCGTTATTCAGGATGTCGAGCATCTCCAAAAACGACGTGTCGGGCGAGATGTTGTCTACCGTATAGGTTTGGAAACCGCCCTTTGCTTTGGCGTCCTTTTGACGCCATATCTTCAATGTGAATTTCATTGCCTGATTTTTAATTAAAGTCAAACGTCAAAATTAGTCTTTGTAGTTGCGCTGTGCGGGGTGTACGAACTCGAGATTCAGCGGCTCCTTGTTCAGTTCGGGAGCCTCGTCCATTCCCTTGTACTCCCATACGGCCGCATAAACGAAGTTCTCGTCGTCGCGCTTGGCCTCGCCCTCTTCGGTCTGGTGCTCCGAGCGGAAGTGTCCGCCGCACGACTCCTCGCGGTTGAGTGCGTCGCGCGCCATAAGCTCGCCCAGCTCGAGGAAGTCGGCAAGACGCAGTGCCTTCTCCAACTCGACATTGAAGCTGTCGGCCGTGCCTACGACCTTGACATCCTTCCAGAACTCCTTGCGCAGAGCCTGAATCTCGGCGATAGCCTTTTCGAGCGACTCTTTCGTGCGCGCCATACCCACGTTCTCCCACATAATGTGGCCGAGCTTCTTGTGTATGTCGTCCACCGACTGCTTGCCGTTTATGGCGAACAGTTTGGCGATACGCTCTTTGACGGACTTTTCGGCCTCGTCGAATGCTGCGGTTTTGGTATCCACCTTCGGGGCCTGAATCTTGTGCGAGAGGTAATCGCCGATGGTGTAGGGCAGGACGAAATATCCGTCGGCCAGACCCTGCATCAGCGCCGAAGCACCCAAACGGTTGGCACCGTGATCCGAGAAGTTGGCTTCGCCGATAGCATAGAGCCCCGGGATGGTCGTCATAAGGTTGTAGTCTACCCAAATTCCGCCCATCGTATAGTGTACGGCGGGGAATATCTGCATCGGCTGCTCGTAGGGATTGACGTCGGTAATCTCCTCGTACATATCGAAGAGGTTGCCGTAACGCTGCTTGATGACATCCTTGCCCAAACGCTCGATAGCGGTCTTGAAGTCGAGGAATACGGCAAGCCCAGTCTCGTTCACGCCGTAGCCTGCATCGCAACGCTCTTTGGCGGCACGCGAAGCGACGTCGCGCGGCACAAGGTTGCCGAATGCCGGATAGCGGCGCTCAAGATAGTAGTCGCGATCCTCTTCGGCGATGTCCGACGGCTTCTTGGCACCCGAACGGATAGCCTTCACGTCTTCGATATTCTTGGGAACCCATATGCGTCCGTCGTTACGCAGCGACTCGGACATAAGCGTAAGTTTCGACTGCTGGTCGCCGTGTACGGGGATACAGGTCGGGTGTATCTGCGTGAAGCAGGGGTTCGCGAAGCCCGCACCCTTGCGGTAGCACTGGAATGCGGCCGAGCCGTTGGATGCCATAGCGTTGGTCGAGAGGAAGAATACGTTTCCGTATCCGCCCGTGGCGATAACCACCGCGTGTGCGCCGTGGCGCTCGATTTCGCCCGTTACGAGGTTGCGGGCGATGATGCCGCGCGCCTCGCCGTCTTCGATAACGATGTCGAGCATCTCGTGACGGGGATAACTCTTCACCGAGCCTGCCGCTATCTCCTTGTTGAGAGCCGCGTATGCACCCAAGAGCAGCTGCTGTCCCGTCTGGCCGCGGGCGTAGAACGTACGCGATACCTGCGCGCCGCCGAACGAACGGTTGGCGAGCAGACCGCCGTATTCGCGTGCGAAAGGCACGCCCTGGGCTACGCACTGGTCGATGATGAGGTTCGACACTTCGGCCAGACGATATACGTTCGCTTCGCGGGCGCGATAGTCGCCGCCCTTGATAGTATCGTAGAAGAGACGGTATACCGAGTCGTTGTCGTTCTGGTAGTTCTTGGCAGCATTGATACCTCCCTGCGCGGCTATGGAGTGTGCGCGGCGGGGCGAATCCTGAATGCAGAATACCTTTACGTTATAGCCGAGTTCGCCGAGCGAAGCGGCTGCGGAGGCACCGCCGAGACCCGTTCCGACGATGATTATATCGAGCTTGCGCTTGTTGGCGGGGCTCACTACCTTGATGGCGGCCTTGTGGTTGCTCCATTTCTGGGCCAACTCGCCTGCGGGAATTTTGGAATCTAATTTTAATGCCATATCCTGTAAATTTTAATGTTCTTGATAATGTTTAGCAGAGCGACTTGATGAAGAATACGACTACTACCGCCGCGAATCCGACGAACAAAAGCGTCGCTATGATATTGGCTATGCACTTCAGACGGGGATACCACGTATCGTTGGCCCATCCCGCCGTCTGGAACATTGACCATACGCCGTGCGTGAGGTGGAACCAGAGAGCTGCCAGCCAAACTAAGTAGAGAGCTACGTAATACCACTGCGAGAAGGTGTACTCGATAAGTGCCGCACCGTCTACGGGCGACATCCCGAGGGAATTCGTATGGCCGCCCATAATCTCTACCAGCTGCATTTTCGACCAGAAGTTGAACAGGTGCAATGCCAGACCGCCGAGAACGACGAAACCTATGGCGAGCATATTCTTCGAAGCCCAGTCCACGCCCTTCTCCTGCACCGTCATAGCGTAACGTACGCTGCCGCGGGCACGGCGGTTCTGAACGGTAAGGATAATCGCATAGACGAAGTGGACCAGCACGCCCGCTGCAAGTACAGCCGTACCTGCCAGCGCATACCAGTTGGCGCCGAGGAACCCGCAAATCATATTGTAGGCGTCGGCCGACACCAGAGCGGCGAGGTTCATCGACATGTGGAACAGCAGGAAAAGAACCAGAAAACAGCCCGAAACGGACATAACGAGTTTTCTTCCCAAAGATGAATTAGTTAAAAAACAGCCCATAATTTTTTAGAATTTGATTATATTTGTGTTCGTGATTTTTCGTCCAATCCGTTGCTCACGGCAGCACAAAGATAATTATTGTTTGCGGAATAACAACATAATAGCCCCAAATTTTGCTCATATCATCGGCCCCGTGCCGAATTTGTACGGCGGCTTTGCGGGCGGGAAGCGGTGCGGCTTGTGTCGAAGAGGAGGTGAACAGTCGATATTGCAGGCGATTATATGGATAAGGGAAGCATACGCCGAGAGGTGAAAAAACGTGTGGCGCAGATGTCGGCCGAGGAGAAATCCGCGGCCTCGCGCCGTATATTCGGGCAGGTTGCGGCATCTGATGAGTTCCGCCGTGCCGAGGTCGTGGCCGTTTACGCCTCGCTGGCCGACGAACCGCAGACGGCCGAATTCATCTCCGAATGGCAGGGATGCAAACGCATCGTTTTGCCGCGTGTGGAGGGGGATGTTATGCGTTTTTACGATTACGCCCCCGAACGTATGCGCAAGGGCGCTTTCGGAATCTCGGAACCTGTGGGCGATGTGCCCTGCCCGCCCGAAAATATAGATTTTATGGTCGTTCCCGCCGTTGCGTTCACACGTGCGGGCGAGAGGCTCGGGCGCGGCAGGGGATTTTACGACAGATATTTGTCGCAGGCGGGTTTCCGCGCCTATACCGTGGGGGTGTGTTTCAACGTGCAGCTTGCGGACGAGCTGCCCTCGGAACCTTTCGATGTCGCGGTCGGGAAGGTGATAAGCGATTCGTGAATCGGCATACGCACCTTGTTCGTCATATGTCACCTTATCTGTCGCCGACGGCATTGCGGAAAACCGCAGTCGGCAGCCATATCGGAACGAACGGCGGATTCCCCCAAAAAGGAATCCGCCGTTCCGTATCTGTCTGCGTTGTTATTTATTCCTGTTTTTTACTTTGACGCGTCCTGCGGCGACATCGTCTTTGTAGGCTTTGGAGTATTTGGCACGGCCGAGGGAGAACCCGAGACCGACATACATATTCATAGATTTCATATTGACGGGAATCGGTATGTCGCCGAGCTTCGCGTATTTGTAATCTATGAAATCGGTCCCTATGAACAGATTGAACGCACGCGGGTGGATGTTCAGCGCAAAACCGAATACTCCGGGGCGGTTATGGTTCAGGAACGTGTGGCTTACGGTGGCCGTCAGCCAGTTCACGGGCTTGAAGTTGGCCGAGGCCGTCAGCTCGGTATACGAGAATCCCGTTCCGATCTTCGTGTGGGACAGCAGTCCGAAACTTATGCGGTTGCGAAGTATCGCATATTCGGCGCCGAAATTGAGCGACATATTCAGACGTTTGGTGTAGGAGCCTGCGGGTTTCGTCGCGGTAAACTCGAAATCTTCGCTCGAGGTCTTTACCTCTTCCGCATCGAAATCGTAACCTTCGTAGAGGAATCCTGCGCGTGCATCGGCATTGAATGTCGTGGCTTTGTTCCAGCATATGAATCCCAGATCTGTAACTGCCGCCGATACGCGCAGGTGGTCGTCGAGCAGGCGCACCTCTATGCCGAGATCGACGGCGGCTCCTCCGCTCTTTATGCGGTCCGCCGATATGTGATCGATGTCGAAAACGTCGTCCATCGACAATTTCTCGCCGACAGGGTAACCGGAGTTGGAAAGAATCGAGTTGCCGCGCAGGTGGCCGCTCATACGTGCTTCGACCAGTTTGTCCGTCACATTGACGTAGAGTTTGTCTACGGTCAGACTCGTCTGCGCGAGGCCGACCAGCCCCTTGACCCTGAACCCGACGGTAATGAAATCCCTGATCGGAATCGCGGCGCCGAGATAAGCCTCCAGATAGCTGTTTACGCCGATATTCATCCCCGACATATCGTAATTTCCCTGCCCGAGCGTCGTTATGAGCGAAAAGAACTGTTTGGGTATGGTTATGTTGGTCTGACCCTTCAGGTTGAGGCCGAACGCCCAGAAATAGCGTTTCGAGTGCCCGCCGAATCCGAGCAGGTTGTAGGAACCGTCTAAATCGACCGTGTTGTTTCTGGGCAGTTTCCGCAGGAAATCTTTTTTGTCCACGGCATTGTTGAGGAACGTTACCGTACCGTTGTCGGTCGGATAGAGGAAATTACTTACCGACAGATAGTTGTTGTTCATTCCGATTCCTATGCCGCCCAAAGCGGGGAAGTTGATGTAGCCGCGCGTCGGCGCCAGAGCGGGGTTCATATCCGTACGGAATGTCGAACCCTCCATAAAGTACGACGTCCGCATCTGCGCCGTTGCCGCAAAGGATGTCGCAATGGCTATTATCGAGATCAAATATATCTTTTTCATCGTTTCTGTCATTTAGTTATCGGCATCCTTATTTGTCGAGTTTGTCCAAATCTATCGTTATTCCGTCCTTTATCCTCAACTTCAACACTCCCGAAATCATCTGCTGCGAATTCAGGGCGCTGTAGTCCGAACCGTTGTTGCGCAGGTTGATACCGAATTTCAGCCCGTCCACCGTTTCCAGACGCTTGAGCGAGCCGTCCTCGCCGAGGTCCAGCTTTATGGTTATCGTCGAGGCGGTCGTTTTTTTGCCGCTCTTCGGGTCGTGTCCCTTGATGATGTTGTCGGTGCCTAATTCGGCCTTGATGTCCGTAGGGTTGCCGTCGGCGTCTACGAATTCGGCGCTGAGGAGCAGATCGAGGGGTATGTCGGTCGAGAACTCGGCGATGACGGCTATCTCGCCGACGGATATTTCACGGTCCGTTATGTCGGCGAACGTGTCGCCCAACCCCGTCACCGTGTCTTCGTACGAGATGTCGAGCGAGCGGCCGAATTCGAGCGGAATCGCGACGCTGTATCCGTATGTTATCGTGTACGACGGCTTCGTGAGATCGACGGTATGCGTCTCGTCGGTTTTGGAGCGTACGTCGAAATCGACGGCTACGGTGGATGGAATCTTGTTCTGCAACAGCCTGCCCAGATCGGCCGCGATGAACGTTATGCCCTCGCGGTTTTCGAACTGCGCACGGCGGCGTTCGGTCGATATGACGATATGGGAAACCCTGTCGCCCGCTATGCGTACGTTCTCCACAGTGACCGCATTGTCGGGCATCGCCTCGCCGTTTTCGTCGAACGGGTCGAGTTTTACGCCTGCCTCGAACGATACGCCGACGGGATTGTCGAGGTCTATCTCGATTATCGGGTCTACGGCCATATCGTCGATTTTAAGCGAGTATTCGGCTATGTCGCCGAGTTCGAGCACCGTCGGTTTTACGGATGTTACCTTATAGTCTACCGTTCCCGTGAATTTCGAGACCGCTATGTCGTCGATGTCGAAATCGATGTCTATTTTGGTCTTCGATGCTTCGAGATTTATGTCCGAGCCGTCGGCTATCGTTATGCCTCCCGTTATGATGAACGTCTCGTCGATTGCCAGTCGTTTTTTGCCGTCGGATTCGGTAATCGCCGGCAGATTTTCTATGGCGTCTATCTCGATGGTCGCGACGGACAGCGTCCTGTCGGTATTGGGATGCCATTCGAGATTCTCGATACGCAGAATCCTGTCGCCGTTCTCGGCCGTGTATATGTTTTTCTGATTATCGGCGGGGCGTATCATCTTTTTCATATTTACCGAAAGGTCTATGGCAACCTTGTCTACGGGGAATGCCTGACCTTCGGCCAGCGACAGTCCGATTGTTGCCTTGACCTTGCCGCCGTCTACGGACTCTATGTCCAGACGCTCGATGCCCGTAATCTCGTCGGGCAGATCGACCGTATGGGTCAGATGCGGATTGTTCTCGGCGCCGAGATCGAAGTCGAATATCTGCTCGCGCAATGTTATTTCGCTGTGCGCGAGGTCGATGGCGAATGTCGCCGCTTCGATGGAGGTCGTGACGTTCACGGGCGAGACGTCGGGGGTGATCTCCGACAGCAGGAACACCTGTCCGGCGGGTATTTCGCTTATGCGTACGTCGATCTCGTTTTTGACGGTGAATTGCCCGTTCTTTAGCTCCGCATTGCCTTTCGTGCAGTCTATGCTCTTGAGTTCGAGTGCTATTCCGTCCTGAAGGGCGCGCAGGGGGACTTTCAGGACATTGGTCGCCGTATTGAGATATCCGTTGCGGTCGGCGGCGAATACGAAATTGTCTGGCAGGTCTATCGTGGCGGTGGGAATGTCGCTTTTCAGCCACTCAAGCCCGCGTACGGACATCCTTATCGGGGCATTCGAGAACACTATATTGTCGATGGACCCGATGCCTTCGGGAATGCCGTTGAACGTATAGACCATATCGGTCTTGTGGGATGAAGCGTCTATGCGTATGGTGTTCGTAACCACCTCCACATCCTTGCATACGGGAACTGCGGACATTGAAAATTCGGGTGCATACGAGGAGTTGTAATAGCCCGCTACGGCATCGAACCGAAGCGTGAACTCGTATTTCAATTCGTCTGCTATCTTCAGTATTCCGCCCGTTACGGCCGTATCGTGCAGGTCTATGCTGCGGATGTAGGCGCGCATATTTATTTTGTCCGCACCCGCCGCGACATCGCCGCCGGTAACGGCTATCGTGCTGCCGACAGGATTGCCGTTTTCGTCCAGCAACTCGTAACCTGCGGGGAAGACGATTCGTAAATCGTATTTGCCTCCGCCGTTGATGCTCTTCATTCCGTTGAGGGCTAACGCTATGTCGAACGGCGTTCCGTATGCCGACGACTTGTCGCCCAGATACAGCTTGTTGATGCGGGCGATTTCGGGCGAAAGCTCGAACGACCCCGTGAACTCGGCCGTGCCGGACAGGTGTAGCGTTCTGTCGCCGAGAGCGGGAATGGTTCCCGACGGGAGGGATATTCCGCTGCCGATTTCGCTCCGTATCGATATGGGGTTCAGCGAAGGTGCCGTGTCGAGGTCGGGATAGCCGAGGACGAACGATGACGTCACGCTGCTGAAATCGAACGTAGACGGGATGTCGGGCGCCGAGAACGAGACGGGCGTTATACCCGGCGATATTCCCGTAATGTGTGGTATCGATATTCCGTCGATGGCGAATTCGTCTCCTTCGTCGGTGAATTTGATCGTGTAGACTCCGTCCTGATCTACGAGGTCGGCGATGTCGTTGCCGATGAGTTCCCCGAGACTTTTCGGTTTCACTGTACCGAGCGGCAGAATTACGGTTTCGCCTCCGACGGTCACCTCTTTGGAGATGTTTTCCAAATCGTAGCCGTCGTCGATACAGGCTGTGCCGAATGCCGGAAGCATAAGCGCAACGGTCGTGTACGCGAATATCCGTTTGAGGGTAGGTTGTATCATACGTGAATGATTTTTTGTTAATCCGTCGCAAAAATAATAAAATCCGTTCAAAATGATGCATTTTCGTCTTTTTTTACCTTGATAATAATGTGATCGTTGTTCCCGCTGTCGTGAAAAGGGTGCGGGGCGGGTCGAATCCGTAAACGCGGCTTGGCCGCGAACGTCCCGACCGTCGAGAGACGGGGCGGGTATTAAATTTGTTCGAAGTTGCATATGGTTGCCGAAATTTCTATATTTGTTGCGTTATGCCGCGAGTGGAAAAATCATCTCTCAAAGAGCAGGTGTCTATGCTGCCGTTAAGTCCGGGCGTCTACCAGTTTCTCGACGCTTCGGGCAAGATAATTTATGTCGGCAAGGCCAAAAGCCTGCGCAAGCGCGTATCGTCGTATTTCGTGGAGAACAGGGACCACAGCGCCAAAGTGCGGGTTATGGTGCGCCGCATCGCCGAGATACGCCATATAGTCGTCGGGAGCGAGACGGATGCCCTGCTGCTCGAAAATTCGCTTATCAAGACCTTGCAGCCGCGCTACAACATAATGCTCAAGGACGACAAGACCTATCCGTGGATAGCGGTTACCAACGAACCTTTTCCGCGCGTGATTTCCACCCGTCGGCTCGTGCGCGACGGCTCGCGCTATTTCGGCCCGTACGGTTCGGTGGCGATGCAGCACGCGGTTCTCGAGTTCCTGCACGAGACGCTGCCTTTGCGCACCTGCAAGCTCAACCTCGCGCCGTCGGCGATAGCCAAAGGCCGCTATACGCCCTGCCTGCAATATCATCTGGGCAATTGCAAGGCCCCCTGCACGGGCGCGCAGACGGCCGAGGAGTATGCCGCACTCGTAGATATGGCCGTGTCGGTGCTGAAGGGCGATTTGCGCCCCGTACGCGCGTACCTCGAGGGCGAGATGCTCCGTGCCGCCGAAAATCTGAAATTCGAGCAGGCGCAGCGCTATAAGTCTCGGCTCGATGCTTTGGAAAACTACCGCAGCCGTTCGGTGATAGTCAGCGCCCGCATAGTGGATGTCGATGTCTTTTCGCTGCTTGCCGACGAGGACGACGATACGGCCTACTGCAACTTCATACGCATCCGCAACGGCTCGGTCGTGGGGGTGTATACGGTGCGGCTGTCGCGCGGCGTCGAGAGCGACGATGCCGATATGCTCGCGCGCGGAATACAACATATCGTAGAGAACATCTCGGGCGAGCTGTCGCGCGAGGTGATAGTGCCGTTTATGCCGTCGGCGGCCATACTGTTCGACGGCGTTACGTTCACCGTGCCGAAGCGCGGCGAAAAACTCGAACTGCTCGAATTTTCGCTCAAGAGCGCGCGCATCTATCGCGCCGAGCAGCTCAAGAACCTCGAAATCAAGAATCCCGAACGGCATACCGAGCGCCTTATGGAGGCTATGCGTCGCGAGCTGCGGCTCGAAAAGCAGCCCCGCCATATAGAGTGTTTCGACAATTCCAATCTTCAGGGAGCCAATCCCGTAGCATCGTGCGTGGTGTTCCGCAACGGGCGTCCGTCGCGCAAGGAGTACCGCCATTTCAACGTGAAGACGGTAGTCGGCGCCGATGACTACGCGTCGATGCGCGAGATAGTTTACCGTCGCTATCGCCGTCTTGTCGAGGAGGGCGCCGAGCTGCCCGACCTTATAGTCGCCGACGGCGGCAAGGGGCAGATGGGGGCTATTCACGAAGTGTTGGAACATCTGCAATTGGACATCCCCATTGCCGGCCTGGTCAAGGACAGTCGTCACCGCACGGCAGAGTTGCTGTGCGGCTATCCGCCCGTCTCGGTCGGCCTGCGGCCTACGTCGCCGCTCTTTCATCTGTTCTCGCATATTCAGGACGAGGTGCACCGTTTCGCCGTCACGTTCCACCGTCAGAAACGCAGCAATGCCTTTCTTCACAGCGAACTCGAAAATGTCAAAGGGTTGGGACGCAAAAGCATAGATGCTCTTTTCAAACATTTCCGCACGCTGTCGCGTATGCGTTCGGCAAGCGAGGCCGAGATCGCCGAGGCGGTCGGTGCCGCGCGTGCTGCGCTCGTCGTTAAGGCGCTGAAGGGCAAAGACGACGGGATGTGATATAATATAATAGGCATTCGATTTGCATTTTTGAAGTGAAATGTCTACTTTTGTAGAACTGACTTATATATTGAAAAATAACCGAACAATTTAACTCTTTATGAATTCGACTTATCGTATTTTTAAGGGGAGGGGCATCTACGTCTCTCCCGATCTGTCCGTCCGACGGGTTTTCGCCGAGCGCGGTTTTGCCATGTCGTCGGGAACGACCGATGAATGGACCAAAGACGAAGAAGAGAATCTTTAACCGTAAACACAAGTAAGACTATGAAAAAGACATCGAGATTATTTGCGTGTGCGGTTATGGCGCTCGCATTCGCAGGTTGCGTGAAAGACGCGGCCGAAGATAATTTTACGACCTGCCCCGTGGAAGGTACGGCCACTGTTTCCGCATCTATCGAGACTGTGACCAGAACTTCGCTGAACGACCCCGACGAGGGCGTCGCCCAGGTACTGTGGAGCGAAGGGGACGTCATAGGCGTGATTACGTCCGACGGTACTATCCGCCGTGCCGTGCTTGCCGAAGGCGCGGGAACGACGAACGGACTGTTTACGGTTTCCGATGCCGTCGAGGGCGAAACCTATGATTACGCTGTCTATCCCTATATTTATAACGGCAACACGGCATCCAAAAAGACTGTTGCGGGGACGACGTTGTCGTTGAATCTTCCCGCATTCCAGACATATTCCGCCGACGGCGTGTTCTCGACTTCCACCAATACTATGGTGGCGACGGCCGATGATGGCGGCCGCCTGAATTTCAAGAGCGTTATGGGTTGTCTGGAGTTGAAGATCTCGGGTTCGCAGACGGTGCGCGGCATTACGGTCAAAAATTCCGTAACCAAAGTCGCGGGAGAGGCCACGATAGACCTCGAGCAGCAGACCCTCGCAATGGGTACGGCGAACACCTCTTTCAGTTTCGCATATCTCGAATGCCCCGAAAAGGTGCAACTGAGCGAAACGCCGACCTCGTTCTATGTGCTTCTGCCTGTCGGAACGTACGACTGCCTGCAAATCGGCATCCTGACAGATGACGGTTCATATGTCCGTTCGGCTACTTCGGCGCATACGGTAAAACGTGCGACCGTCAAACCCGTAAATTGCGGCAATCTCGATACGATGATCGACACTTCGTCGGCGATAGATCTTTCGGCTGCCGGATATGCGAACTGCTACATCGTTTCCCCGAGCGGAAGCGAGCAGGTTTACTCGTTCGAGACCAAGTTCGTGGACGGTACGCCCGTCGAGAACCCGAAACTTCCCGGTTCCGGCGACAAGTCTCTGGCCTTTTTCTCGCTGATATGGGCCGAGGATTTGAATATCGCTTACGACATACGTTTCGACAAGGCCGAGGGCAAGGTGTATTTCAAGTACGACGGCAAAACGGTCGGCAATGTGCGCATTGCGGGCTGCAACGACTTTTTCGCATCTGCGGGCGTTGCTTCGAACGTAAAGCGCGCGCTCGAGAGCATCGCATGGGCTTGGCATATCTGGGCGACGGATGCTCCGTCGGTCGGTATTACGGTCGATGGAAATAACGTGAAGGATCTCGACGGCGACGGAACGATTACTACGGAAGAGGTTGCGCGTGCCAACAAGATAAATCTTATGGACCGAAATTTGGGCGCTACGTGGGCCCCCAAGAACGTATCCGAGGTGGAGGGTATGACACTTGAGCAGGCTACGGCTTCTGCGGGATGTTTCTACCAGTTCGGCAATCCGCATCCTTATCCGCGTCAGAAGCAGCTGGGTGAGAATGTCGGCAACTGGCAGTACAGCGCCGTGAAATATCGGTTCGGATTCTCGCAGTACGTTCAGGACTGGACGGCGTCGAACGGTTCGAAGACCCATGCTTTGGTCAATATGTATTATCCGATGTATCGTTATGCTACTACTTATGTGCCGTCTGTCGTAGGAGGTAATGCCGATAGCAAATATAGCGGCAATCAGTGGCTCAAGGCCGATATTATCGGCGGTAACAGCACTGCGAACGAAGCTTCCAAGGATTTGTGTTTGTGGGGCGGACAGGGTTCCAAGACCAATTACGACCCGTGTCCCGCAGGTTGGGTCGTTCCCCATCGCGGCAATATCTACCAGATGGTTATCGGTGCGACTAAGACCATTAACGGTGCTTCGGTCAGTGTAAACCGTCCGTATTTCCAACTCGGGCCTCGGTCGGGCGAAGTGGCAATGGGGTCTTATCTAAGCTATGACGGAGTGGCGTGCGACTGGCATCCGTTCTCGGGATATATGGGAGGCGGTTCGATCGGTGCTTCCGGTACGGCCTGTTATTATTGGGGTTGCGGATACTATGGTGCGAGTTATACTACGACATCTACCAAACTCCAATACAATATGGCTTCTTATGCCCGTACGCCGAAGGACCTGCACTCATCAGGTGCATATTTGAATAACTCTACTTTAGACTCATGGTGTGTTCTTGCTAACGGTTATCAGGTGCGTTGCGTAAAGCGTAATTGACGCCGTTTGTCCGACTTTTTGCCGAAGGCATCCCTTACCGAAGGGATGCCTTCGGCGGTATATGGTTGATCCGTAGTAAAATAGGTATAAATACGTACGGTGCGGCGCAGGATAACGGCTATTTTTGTCATACGATATACGGAAAACAGAATAAACATACTTTTCGAATTATGAAAAAACGGATTGAACAATTCAAAACAGAGGATTGGGTGGTGACATTCATCAGCATTCCCCTGTTGATTCTGGCGGGGTTCGCATCGTTTCTGCCCGAGAAAGGTCCCAAAGTCCCCGCGGTTCTTACTACGGGTGAAGCGTGGATCAATATAGGTGTACTTTTCCTGATAGCGCTTGCGGTGCTGTATGTAGGCAACAAGCTGCTCAACCGCCCTCTGCGCGGATTGCTGCTCTCGTTTACCGTAGTTTTCGCGGTGTCGATGCTGGCGCAGTGGGTCGCGAAGATCGATGCCGTGAAGTATTACGGCTTCGAAGCCGTCTTTTTCTCGGTGATATTCGGATTGATTATCCGCAACTGTTTCCGTATCCCCGACTGGATGAGGCCTGCCGTTCAGGGCGAGTTCTTCATTAAGATAGGTGTGGTTTGTTTGGGCGCCACTATTCTGTTCCGCGATGTTATGCGCTCGGGAAGCATAGGACTGGTGCAGGCCGTAGCGGTCGTCGCCATAGTGTGGCTCGCGGCTTTTTTCCTCGCCCGCAAACTTAAGGTCGATGACCGTACGGCTATGACTTTGGCGAGCGGCGTCTCGATATGCGGCGTCTCGGCCTGCATTACCGCAGCCCGCGTGGCGGGTACCGACGACAAAAAGCTGTCGTACATAGTGTCGGTAGTGCTTATAGTCGTCGTGCCGATGATTTATCTTATGCCCTACCTTGCCCGTGTGGTGGTACCGCTGCTTACGGACGACCCTGCCGTGCAGCAGGAGATTGCTGGTGCCTGGATCGGCGGCACGATCGACACTACCAGCGGTGTGGCCGCATCGTCGGAGATGGTCGGCGAGGAGGCGAACAAGGTGGCGGTTATCGTCAAGGCTACGCAGAACGTGCTTATAGGCGTCGTGGCGTTTTTCATAGCGCTTTACCTTTCGGCTCGCGGCGAGAGCGGCAAGAGGCAGCGCCCGTCATTCGGCATCGTGTGGGAGAAATTCCCGAAATTCGTGCTCGGGTTTGTCGCGGCATCGCTCGTATTCAGCTTGTGCCAGTCGTATGACGTATTTCCCGACGCGTCGGCATCGAAACTGGCCGAAACGGGACTGGCCAAGACTTTCTCGACCTTCTTTTTCTCGCTGGCCTTTGTCTGCATAGGTCTCGATACGCGCCTGAAGGACATAGTGTCGAAAGAGAACCGGAATGCGCTGTATGCCTTCCTCGGGGCGCAGACGTTCAATATAGTCGTTACGTTCCTGCTGGCGTGGCTGCTGTTCGGAGTGGTCAAACCTATGCTTGCCTGATTTTTACCGAAAAGTTGTTATATTTGCGGCATATTTGTTTTGTAAAGTATAACGGCTATGCAACAGCGCAAAATTACCGATTCGGTCGCCTATGTCGGCGTGGATGACAAGACCATAGATCTGTTCGAGGGGCAGTACGACGTCCCGAACGGCATATCGTACAACTCTTATGCGATTTTCGACGAGAAAATCGCCGTTATGGATACAGTAGACGCCCGAATGGCGGACGAATGGCTGGCAAATCTCGATGCGGCACTCGACGGACGTACGCCCGACTATCTCATAGTGTCGCATATGGAGCCCGACCACGCATCGTGCGTAGCTCTGCTCGCGGAGCGGTTCCCGCAGATGAAGGTCGTCGGCAATGCCAAGACATTCACGATGATAGGGCAGTTCTTCGACATCGATCTGTCGGCGCGTGCGGTAATGGTCAAGGAGGGCGATACGCTTTCGCTCGGCGAACATACCTTGCGGTTCTTTATGGCGCCTATGGTCCATTGGCCTGAAGTGATGGTTACGTACGAGGAGAGGGAGAAATTGCTCTTCAGCGCCGATGCTTTCGGCAAGTTCGGTGCGCTCGATACCGACGAGGAGTGGCTGTGCGAAGCCCGCCGCTACTATTTCAATATAGTTGGCAAGTACGGCGCACAGGTTCAGTCGCTGCTGAAAAAGGCGGCGGCATTGGACATCGCCGCTATATTGCCGCTGCACGGTCCGATATTGACCGAAAATCTGGCTTATTATCTTGGCAAGTACGACATATGGAGCCGTTACGAGCCTGAAACCAAAGGCGTTTTCATAGCTTATGCGTCGATATACGGCAATACGGCCAAGGCGGCACACGCACTTGCGGATATGCTGCGCGCAAAGGGCGTGGAAAAGTTAGAGATAAGCGATCTCGCCCGCGAGGATATGGCCGAGGCGGTCGAGAATGCGTTCCGTTACGACAGACTGGTAGTCGCCGCGTCGTCGTACGACGGCGGGGTCTTCCCCGTTATGGAACATTTCCTGCTCCATTTGCGCGACAAGGGATTCCGCAATCGCCGTGTGGCGATTGTCGAGAACGGTTCGTGGGCGCCGTCGGCAGGACGTTGTATGCGTTGTATGCTGTCCGATATGAAAGGTATCGACTTGTGCGATAATACCGTGACCGTAAGGTCTGCCTGCAAGCCCGAGACGCTGCGCGAACTCGAAGCTGCGGCCGACTGGCTGACGGCATAGGCGGTGCATTTCCGAACGGTCAGTGCGCATCCGAACAGACGGGATGTTTTGTACAGATAATGCGCTTATTGACGGGCGGCGGAGCAATCCGCCGCCCGTCAATATTTTCGGCGATTATAATGATTTTCAACCGACCTTATTCCGCAATTTCGCTCCTTGCGGTTTCGATTTGCGGCTCCATTCCTGTTACAGTTTCTTGAATAACGGCATATCTCTGAACCGCTTTATGGATAGCGAGATGTGCTTTTCTACTGTGCGTTGCGCTATGCCGAGCTCGGCGGCTATCTCCTTGTTGGTCATATCTTCTATTCTGCTCATCCTGAAAATCTTCGCCGTCTGGGGCGGCAGCGTGTCGCAGAACGACAATACCTCCTCTATCATCATCGTCGCGACGGGCGACTCGTTCGACGAGTCGAGGAAATCGCGCATAGCCAGATTCTCCCATACCTTGTTCTCCTCCATCGCCTCGATGCTGATGCGATTGTGAGCTATCTTGTTGCGACGCAGATAGTCGTAACACTCGTTATGCGCCATAGAGAACAGGTACGGCACGACCTTGTCGCGCGAAAGGAACGGCCTGCGTCTCAGAAATTTGTAGAATACCTCCTGAATAATATCGTCCGCCAATTCCCCCCCCCGAATTATTCCGTTGATATACTGGCATAAACGAGGATAAAGCCGAGTGAAAAGTTCTTTCGTCTCGGCTTCGGTATATTCGAAATATTTGGGTCCGAAATTCACGATAGCAGTTGCAAAAGTATTATTTTTTCTTACAATACTCCAGCATATGAAAATTTTTAACAAAAATATATCGTTTGCGGGGTCGGTATCTAAAAAACTTACGTCTACATTATAAAATTACTAAACTTCGGGGTTTGGATTTTTGTGTGAATACGGAAAGATTGAATATGCAAGACAGAACAGATAGACTTATAGAGCGCTATTGCTCGGGCAGTCTCGATTGCGACGAAGCGCGGGAACTCGATGCGTGGCTGTCGGAATCGCGGCGAAACCAGATATATTTCCGTCGGCGCATAGCCGAATACGGATCCGTGCCGTCGCAGCACGCCGAGGAGGTGTGGCGCAAGTTCTCCGATCGGCACAAGACACTGTTCGCCACCGCACGCGGCGGGCGGTTCAGAATCTCGGCCGTACGTTGGGCAGCGGGAATCGCCGCAGCGACGATAATAGGTGCATCGGTCGTATTCCGCCCGTTCGGCGGCGTATGGCAGAACGACGCAATGCCTGCGGAGACGGTCGCGCAGCAGCTCGAATACCGTACGGGCTGCGGCGAGATTCTCAACATCGTGTTGCCCGACGGGTCTACCGTGTGTCTCAACTCGGAAACGCGGCTGGTAGTGGCCGCCGATTTCGGCAAGACGACGCGCGAGATAGATTTCGACGGCGAGGGTTTCTTCAATATCGCCCGCGATACGCAGCGCCCGTTCATCATACATAGCGACAAGGACGATTATACGGTGCTCGGAACCTCGTTCAACCTCCAGTCGTACGCCAACGACAAATTCGCCGTGGTTACGCTGCATACCGGATGTTTGCAGGCCAAGGTACGCAAGGACGTGATAGTCCTCGACCCTTGCGAGCAGTTGCAGATAGATGCCGAGAGCAAGACCATATCCAAACGCGAGGTGAATGTGGACGATTCGATAGGATGGCTCAGCGGCCGCCTTGTATTCTCGGGACTCCCGCTCAGGGACGTGGTGAACAAGCTGTCGCGACGTTTTCAGGTGAAAATCAATGTCCACGCCGATCTGGCGCGTCAGCAATATACGGGTGTCGTCGATGAGGAGACGCTCGACGAGGCGCTGAATATGCTTGTCGTCACGTCGCCGACGAAGATGTGCGTGACGAATATAGACGGCGAATATTTCCTGTCGAAAGCCGCCTGTACGGGCAGATAGACAATCCCGTACCGACTGATGACGATAAATGAGACTTTAATTTTATAAACTAACCTAAAATCTGATAAATGGCAAACTTAGACAAGTTAAAAAACTGTTGCCCGAAATTCCGCCGTATGATTGCGGCGGGTTGGGCGATATTGACATTGACTGTGGCCGCACCGGCTTTTGCATTCGATGTCGTGTCGGCACAACAGCCATCGACGGTGACTTTGCAGGTCAGCAATGTGCCGCTCGCCGAGGTGCTGAAGTCCATCGAGTCGCAGACTGCCTACACATTTTTCTTCAACAACGAGTTGGTCGGTGCCGCAGGCCGCGTGACCGTCGATATCGACGGGTCGAGCGTGCGGGAGGCGCTGGACAAGGTGCTCGACGGCAAGAATCTGGTGTACGAGTTCCGCGGCGACAAAATCCTGATAAAACGCGAGAAGTCGGCATCGCAGCCGAATACTGCCGCTCCGGAACCTGCGGCCGAAGTCTCGAAGGCGCCTGCGACGAACAATGTCGCGGTAGCCGCCGACGGTACGCGTATGCTGACGCCTGCACCTGCGGGCAAGGCTGCGGTAGTCAGGGGCGTGGTTCTCGACGAGGCGAAAAAGCCTATGCAGGGCGTGGGCGTTATCGTCAAGGGTACGCTGACGGGTACCGTTACGGATGCCGACGGTGCGTTCGCCATAAAGGCGCGCCCCAACGACGAGCTGTCGTTCAGCTTCATAGGTTATAAAACCCAAGATATATTTGTCGGCAACAAGTCTAATATAAATGTCACCCTTGTGGACGAAACGCAGGCCATAGATGAAGTGGTCGTTACGGCGCTCGGCCTCAAACGCGACGAAAAATCGCTCGGATATGCGGCGACCAAAGTCGGCGGGGACGTCTTCTCGTCGTCTACGACCTCCTCGAACTGGCTTTCGGGACTTACGGGACAGGTTGCGGGTCTGACCTTGCAGAAGACGGGTGCCGGTGCGGGCGGTTCGATGCGTGTGACGTTGCGCGGCGAGTCGTCGCTCGACCTTTCGAATAACGGCGCCCTGTTCGTTATCGACGGCGTGCCGATGTTCAATACCTCGTCGGGCTCGGGCGAGTCCGCCTATGCTATCGACTACGGCGACGGTACTGGCGATGTCAATCCCGACGATATAGAGAACATTACGGTGCTTAAGGGTCCTGCCGCGACGGCGCTTTACGGTTCGGAGGCTGCCAACGGCGCTATCGTCATCACCACCAAGGCGGGCGACAAGCAGGACGGCAATGTCAGTGTGACATTCACGTCGAATTTCGTGGCCGAGGTGGTCAATACCGAGCCCGATCTCCAGTATATATACGGTCAGGGCGGTACCAAGGGACACGACACGTTCCATTACGGCGACCCCGTGGACGGTGACGAGCAGACTACGGCGGACGATACATGCTGGGGCCCGAAGATGGATGGTACGCCGTACTATCAGTATTACGATGTGAAGCGCGGTATCGGCGTCGATGAAAACGGCGTGCGCGTGAAAACCCCGTTCATCAGCTACGGCAACTGGTTCAAGGATTTCTTCAAGACGGGATGGAATACTACCAATTCGCTGTCGCTCTCGGCCAAACTCAACAAGAACAACAACATACGACTCTCCATTTCGGATTCGCGCAGCCAGTCCATCACTCCGAATTCGCCCGCGATGCGTCAGTCGTTCAAAATCAACTCACGCAATAAGGTCAATAAGTGGCTGACGATGAATACGTCGGTGACCTACTATCGTCGTGATTGCGGCAACCTGCCGCAGATGGGTTACGGCCAGGCATCGGTTATGTACTCGTTGTGGACTATGACGCCTAACATCAATATGGATTGGGCGCGCGATTACTGGCTCGAAGGCAGCGAGGGCATACAGCTGAAGCCCAATTCGCTGACGGGTGCCAAGAACAACCCCTATTTCGTGGCATACGAATGTCTTAACACGCTCGACCGCGACCGCGTATACGGAAATACGTCGCTCGACCTGCATTTGTACAAGGGTCTCGACCTGATGATCCGCGGCGGTGTCGATTTCTCGCGCGACCACCGTACTATGCGCCAGCCCAAAGGCTCCTATTCGCAGCGTTACGGTATGTACCGCGAGGTCGATGTGAGTTCGTTGCAGACCAGTATGGATTTCCTGCTCAAGTACGGGCGCAAGCTGGGTGCGGGCTTCGATATGAAGCTGAACTTCGGCGGCAGCATAATCAACCGTATGTTCCGCGAGACGAACAAGACGGCGGAGCAGCTCAAGCAGCCGGGCGTCTATTCGCTGGCGAACTCCGTGGAGCGCGTCAAGACCACGACGTACGACTACGAGCGCCAGACGAACAGCCTTTACGGTTTGATACAGTTCTCGTGGCGCGATGCGATATTTTTGGATATTACGGGACGTAACGACTGGTCGAGTACGCTGCCCGTAAACAACAATTCCTATTTCTATCCGTCGGTATCGGCGAGCGTGCTGCTCAACGAACTTATCGATTTCGGTACGGCCCGCAATATCGTCAATCTCGTAAAAATCAGGGGCAGTTTCGCACAGGTGGGTCACGATACCAAGCCTTACAGAACCACCGACTATCTGGCTTCGGCCAATTTCCCCGGGACGTACCAGATTCCTGGAACGATGAACAATGCCAATCTGCGTCCCGAAATCGTCTCCTCGTGGGAGGTGGGTTTCGACCTGAGGATGTTCCGCAACCGTTTGGGTATCGATTTGGCGTATTACGACAACACGTCCAAGGATCTTATCGTGAATATGCCCGTCAGCTCGGCTTCGGGCGTTACCAAACGTTTCGCCAATGCGGGTACCATCCGCAACTACGGATGGGAGTTGCAGGTGAACGGTACGATTATCAAATCGAAGAGCGTGCAGTGGAAAGCATATATCAACTGGTCATTGAACCGCAATAAGGTCGTCGATCTGGGCGAGGGCGTCGATTCGTGGATCGTGGCGTCGTACTCGTCGCACGCATATATGACGGCCTACAAGGGCGGGTCGCTTTCGGCTATGTACGGCTTGGGCTACAAGCGTGCTCCGAAGGGTTCGTATATCGTCGAGAAGGACGGCAGCATTCAGAACGTTTCGGGTAAGATCATCGTCGATGAGAACGGTTATCCCCAGTACAGCGACGAGCTGCTCTATGTCGGCGAATGTACTCCCGACTGGAAAGGCGGCTTCGGCACGAGCGTGAAGTGGAAGGGGCTGACGGTGTCGATAGCGTTCGACGGCCAGCACGGCGGCCACGTATACTCTTATACCAATGCGAAGTTAGGTACGAGTGGCAAGGGCAAGTTCACCCTTGCGGGACGTTACAACGGTCTGGTGCTCGACGGCGTGAACCAGCTGCCCGACGGCAACTTCATACGCAATACGCACAAGACGGCCGACATCGTCGAATACTACGGTCTGGCCTATGCGTTCCAGAACTGCGAGCAGAACTTCGTAAGCACCGAGTTCCTCAAGCTGCGCGAGGTGCGTATCGAGTATGAATTCCCTCGCAAATTGCTGGCGCGTACCAAATTCATTCAGGGACTGTCTCTGTCGGTGTACGGCCGCGACCTCTATTGCTGGTCGAAGTTCCCGGGCTGGGACCCCGAGGGCGCGTTTATGCGCGGAGCATCCGTGGTTCCCGGTTTCGAGATGTTGCAGATGCCGGGTACGGCTACTTTCGGCGGCAGCGTGAAGATAGTTTTCTAATTTCAAAGAGAAGCACAGAATTATGAACGTGAATATAATGAAATCGACTGCGGCATTCGTGTTCGCGGCATCGGCTTTGGCGGGATGCGCGGGTTTCGAGGAGATGAATAAGAACAAGAATGCCATTCAGAATACTACGGCGACGACATTCGTGCAACCTACGGTTTTCAATTACGAATATCGTATGATCAACAGGTCGTTCTCGATGACTTCGCAGCTTATGCAATATACGGTCGGCCATCAGCAGAATGCCGACAAGATAAGCAACTACCGTATAATGAACAGCGTTACGGCAGGTTACTGGAACGACTTCTATACGGTCGGCGGAAATGCGCAGGCGATGCTCGAGCAGGCTCGCAAGGACAAGAACGATGCGGCCGTCGCCATAGCCGAGATATTGAAGGTCCTCGCCATATCGACGATTACGGATGCCTACGGCGACGTGCCCTATTTCGAGGCTTTGCAGGGTTATACCTCGGGCGGTACGGAGTTTACGCCCCGTTACGACAAGCAGAAGGAGATTTATCGCGATCTGTTCCGCCTGCTCGAGGATGCCAATACGTTGCTGGCCAACTCGAAGAACAATTTCGACCCGACCGAGGACTATATGTACGAGGGGGACATAAAGAAATGGCGCAAGTTCGGCAATTCCCTTTATCTCAGACTGCTGATGCGCGTGGCCTTGAAGGACGACATAGATGTGGCGACCGAGAGCCTTTATGCGGTGTCGAAGCTGAACGAGATTTTCTCGTATCCGGCCGATTACCCCGTTTTCGAGAGCCGTGAGGATGCTGCCGATGTGCCGTTCGACGATACGGTGACGGCTATGCAGACGCCGTTCTTCTCGTGGCGTGCGGGAAGCTGGAACAGCAATATGATCTGCGAGCGGCTTATGAACGAGATGTACGATCCCGATGCCGACCTGTCGGATCCGCGATTGAATTTCTATTTCGACAACAAGCGTGTCGGCGCCCCTACGCAGGTGACTTATCAGGAGCTCGTGCCTTATGTGGATATAGTGGCGCACTATAACCGCGGTCTGCTCCAGAACCGCGACCATTATCCCATTATGTCCTTGTCCGAGATATATTTTATCTATGCCGAGGCGGCACACAGGAAATGGATCTCGGGAACACCTAAAAGCTACTACGATCGTGCCATCACGGAGTCGATATACGAATGGAATCCCGATGCGAGCGCATCGACCGTATCGTCGTTCCTGAACCACCCGAACGTTACGCTCGACGGATTGAGGGACGAGGCGGCGCTTGAACGCATAATGACGCAGAAATGGATTTCGACCGTTCTGGTCGGCATAGAGTCGTGGTGCGATTTCCGCCGTACGGGTTATCCCGAGATGCCCGTCAAGTCGCTTGCGGGCAATGACGGCATATTGCCTACCCGTCTGCTCTATCCCGCCGACGAGGAGTTCCGCAATCCCGACAATTACAAGGAGGCGGTCAATGATTGGCTCGGCGGCGTGAACAATATGAAGACGAACGTGTGGTGGGCCGACCATAATCAGAAACGAGTAAAATAATCGATTGCAGTTATGAAAAAATATATTTCGATATTTATCGCAGCGGCATTTGCAGCCGTGTCGTGTACGACGGACGGCACCGATTACGAGCCGTCGTCGCTGACCATCGAACCCGTGCCTGCGTGGGACGTTACGCGCGGTATCACCAGCGCGAGCCAGACCGTGAAGGTGCAGGTCAATCTCAACGTCCAGACTATCAACTGGCAGGTGTCGTCCGACAGCGAGTGGCTCAAGGTGGACCCCAATGCCGTTTATACGGGTAGCTCCGAGTTGGAAATGGTAGTCGAGGCCAACGACGCTTTCGACAAGCGTAATGCGGTCCTGACTTTTACGGCAGGCCTCTATACCAAGAAGGTCGAAGTCGATCAGGCGGGCAATGTATTTATCCTGAGCGACGTATATAAGGTAATGGCTTCGAACGAGACCGAAACGTTCGACGTCGAGGTGCGCACGATGTCCGACTGGACTATCGAGACTCCCGAGTGGATACGGGCCGAGAAAGTCGGTACGCCCGCTGTTGATGAGCAGGGACAGACGACAACGCTCCTGCGCGTGACCGTAGGTGCCAACAGCGATGCCGAAGCCCGTTACGATGCCGTGCAGCTGGTTCCGCCCGAAGGATACAATGCCGAATTTACGGTTTTCCAGTTCGGTACGGATGTGCCGATGGACGAGAATGGCAATATCGCCATACCCGCCGAGGGCAACGTCTCGTTCGATGTCGAGGCGCCGTTCGGCATTATCGCCGATGTCGAAGCGCCCTATTGGGTACAATGTACGCAGACCGATTCCGAGGACGGCCTTCATACGAAATACAATTTCTGGATAGGCAAGAATCTCAGCGACACCAAGACGGGTCGCGAGTGCGTCGTAAAACTGAATATCAAGGATAGCGATGCGTCGGCCGACCTGCCGAACATATCCCAGGATTTCGTGCCGGCGGGCGGTATCGTTACGGGTCTGGGCTTCAAGATGTTTGCCGAGGCGTACAATACGGGCGACGACATTTCCTACTGGGCGTCGGACAGTGAGGGTTCGCTCGTAGTCAATGTGCTTTCCGATGTCAATATGAGCGAGGTGGAGTCGTGGACTCCCATCGGCACGGAAGCGCGCCCGTTCGAGGGGCTGTTCCGCGGCAACGGCTGGTTGATTACGGACTGGAAAGGCGATAACTCCCTTTTCGGTTATGTAGGCAGGAACGGAACGGTTCAGGATATAATAGTTGAAGAGAACTGTACGATGACATTCTCGGGTGCTGCTACCGCAGAGCGCTTGCAGGGCGTGTTCGTCAGTGTCCTGCGCGGTACGCTCGACAACTGCGTGAACCGTGCGCCCGTTTCCGTAGCGAACGTGAACGCATCGGCCGCGATGGCGCTCGGCGGTGTCGTAGGCCTGCTCGACGGCGGTACGGTCCGCAACAGCAAGAACGAGGCGGCGATAACGGTCGCGGCGGATGTAAGGTCTTCGGCGGCTGTCAATATCGGCGGTATTGTCGGCAAGACCGTAAACGAGGCTTCGACGATCGAGGCTTGCTCGAACAGCGGTGCCGTTACGGTCAATGCCAAGGTTTCCGACTCCGCATCGCTCGGCGTCGGCGGCATTGCGGGCGTGGCGGCAGGCAAGCTGGCCGACTGCTCTACGGGAGAGAAGATATTGAGCGTCAGCACCGATATGTCGCGCAACGTATATTGCGGCGGCATAGCGGGTTATTCTACGGCTGCCGTGGAGAACTGCGTCAATGTAATGTCGGTCTCCAATACGCTGTACCGCAGCGGCGACGCGGTTTACAACGAATATACGGGCGGTATTGTCGGCTATCAGGAGTTGGGCAGCGTTAAAGGCTGCACCAACCGCGGCTCGCTCATATCCTCTTCGAACCAGCAATACCTCTGTCTGGGCGGTATCGCGGGTACGTTTGCCAACGGCGAGGCCGAAAACAACGTCAATCTGGCCAAGATAGATTTGCAGGGCGATGCGTCGGCGGCTATCAAGGGCGTGAGATACGCTAAGGTCGGCGGACTGTACGGCTCGTTCAACGCAGCGCAGGGCGCTTCCGACAACGACAGCAAGAACAGCGGCCCCATAACCGTAACCAATATCGAGAGCGCTACGAACAACTCGTCGCAATTGCAGTTGGGCGGTATTTTCGGCGACCTGAATTCCAAAACGCCCGTTTCGTCATTGAGCAACTCGGGCAATATCACCGTAACCCTCATCGCCAACTTCAATCACTTCGCCATAGGCGGTATTGCGGGTGCAACCGAATGCGGCGTGTCGGATTCGACCAACGAGGGAGCCGTACTGCTCAATAATGTCGCGGTAATTCATAATACCGCGAAGATCTACTACGGCGGTATCGCAGGCTGGAACAATGCGGGGGAAAACAACATATATCTCAAATGCGTGAACAACGGCGAACTTGCCGTAGCCACGAAATCGACCGAGGTCAATGTGCTTCCTTCGTTCGTGGGAGGTATTCTCGGATATACCGAGTATCCCGTCACGGTGAAAAGCTGCGACAATAACGGATACGTGAACAACTCGGGAGCCAATAACCGTTACGACGGCCTGTTCTCGTCGGCTGGCGGCATCGTCGGCGCCATAGTCGATACGCCTGCCGAAATCGACGACTGCCATTCGACGGCCAATACCCGAAACTATGCTTACAACCGTACGGTCGCTATGGATAAGCCGAACACGATGTCGCATTGCGGCGGCGTGGTGGGATGTGCCTTAGGCGAGAGCTCTTCGGACATCGTACGTATCAGCAACTGCTCCAGCACGGGAGTTCTCGAGAACAAGCGTTCGACGGCGGCGGGTATCGTCGGCTTCGCCCAATACGCCTCCGTTTCCGACTGCCGTTTCACGGGCAGAATCATCGGCAGCGGTCCTCACTTCGCGGGAGGTATCGCGGGATGTCTCAGCAACTCCACGGTCACGGGATGCGTCGTGAAGTCTACCGATATGTACAGCCACAGCGGTTACGGCATCAACAACCTGAACTATTTCGGTGTTTCCGGTATCGCGGGATATATGTACGATAACTCGTCGATTACCGATTGCAAGGCGTTTGCCGTGCTCATCCAAAATGCGCAGTCTACGGCTACGCCCGACGAGCACCTCGGTATGGGGCTTATCGGCGGCATCACGGTTCCGACCGCCACTGTCAGCAACTGCGGTCTGGGCGGCTCGTTCCACACGGGCGGCGGAGGCAATGCCGCGAACCTGATACTTACGGTCAATTCCGACAATTTCGGGACATGCATCATCGGCGACGGCAACGCCTCGACGAGCGGATGCTATTATTGGAACGGCCAGGAATGATATGACACCATTGACTAAATCTAAACATATGAACAAGAAAACCAGTGCGTACGAGGCGCCGCAAATTTTATGGAAATTTGTCCTCGCTGAAGAGGGTTTCGCCCTCAGTAATGAATTCTCGCTCGAAGAAGTAGATGAAAAGGACGGGGAGTGGTAACGGATTGTCGAACAGAAAAAAAGAACAGATGATGAAAAAGATTTTTATCGTATTGGGTTTGGCAGTCGGAGTACTGACATCCTGCACGCAAGACATTTCCGAAGATGCCGTTAAAACGGACGGCAAGAAGGAATTCTCCGTAGTTCTCGAATCTACGCGCACCCATCTCGGCGACAAGAACGACGAGACGGGCAAATATAAGGTTTGCTGGTCGAACGGCGACAGAATCGTCGTGAACGGACAGCAAAGCAATTCCCTCTCGGGCATCGAAGAGGGTGCGACTACCGCCACCTTCGGCGTGGAGGGGATAGTGAACGCTCCTTATGACATAATGTATCCCGCATCCGCCTATGAGGACGGCAATGCCGTGCTGCCTGCCGTGCAGGCTTTTGCACCCGCATCCTTCGCCGAGGGTTCCGCCGTGCTCGTCGGACGTTCGGCAACCGAGGAAATATCGCTGAAAAATGCATGCGGATTTATCAGACTGCAACTCACCAA
This sequence comes from Alistipes sp., assembly GCA_017937125.1. Taxonomy (GTDB): domain Bacteria; phylum Bacteroidota; class Bacteroidia; order Bacteroidales; family Rikenellaceae; genus Alistipes. The sequence goes on from JAGBEH010000001.1 coordinate 188,417, forward strand.
AGGCAACGAGTTGTGCGGGATAGTCAAGTACGTTAAATTCTTCGGCAATGCCGACGAGGCCGTCTGCGGACGGTTCGCCGTCGATTATGAGGGCGGAAAGCTCACTCTGCCCGAGACCGCGGCCGATGACGCCAAGGTCATTACGCTCGAATGCGGCAACGGCGAGGCCGTTACCGCCGATGCCAAATCGTTTATCGTGGCTGTCCCCGCGCAGACCTTCGCAAGCGGTTTCACTTTCGAAATCGTCGATACCGAAGGCCATCTTATGCGTGTAAAGAGCAACAAGGAGCAGATCGTCGAAGCGGGGTCCGTTCTCGCTATGCCGTCGGTGGCATTCAAACCTACCGAGACCCTTCTGGATATCGAGATCAGTACGGCTGCCGATATGGTGGCGCTTGCGGATGCCGTTAAGGGCGGTTTCTACGGCGGCTCTTATTATCTTGCCAACGATATAGATATGTCTGAGGTGACGGGTTGGGAAGGTATCGGCGTCAGGGACGATTCCGACGGTTTTGCGGGAACGTTCGACGGCCGCGGCCATTCGATCAAGAATTTCCGATCGTCGGCCCCGATCTTCAAGTTCGCACTCCGCAATTCGGTTATCAAGGATGTCGTTATCGACGAGTCGTGCCGTTTCGAACTCAATACGACCGTTACCGACGATAACGTATATCTGGCGCCGCTCGTAGGTATGGGCCGCGGCGTAGTCGAGAACTGCGTGAACAATGCCGAGGTGGTGTATACCGGTACGGCCAATCACACCGTTTACGTCGGCGGCATTATCGCACGTCTCTATCGCCAGGGCCGTGTCAGCGGTTGCGTGAACAATGCGGCCGTAAGCGCCGATTGTGTGGATACCGGTAAGGATGTCAATGTCGGCGGCGTTGCAGCGGCTTTCGACAGAAGTAATGACGGCGATTCGGCGGAATTCTACGGCAATACCAATAACGGAACGGTTACCAATAACGCCGATACCAAGACCCTGACGGTCGGCGGTGTCGTGGGACGCAATTCGCACTTGTCGTGTATCGTTACCGACTGCATCAACAAAGGAGAGGTCGTATCCGCTTGCAATGCCGTAAACAATTCGAATATCAATTCAGCCAACTATATCGGTGGTGTTTGCGGCCGCAATACGGGTAAGATGCGCAACTGCACCAACTTCGGAAAGGTTCTCTCGTCGTCGAATTATTATCAGACCCGTATCGGAGGCGTCTGCGGTACAGGTTTCAGCAATACGCTGATCGAAGGCTGCGTCAATGAGGCCTCGGCTTCGGTAACGTACAGCAACGAGCGTAAGAACTCGGCCGACGATAAAGTCCTGCTCAACGAGGAGCATTTGGGCGGTGTGATAGGCCAGTGCGAGGGCAGCATCGAGAACTGTACGAACAAAGGTGCCGTAAATTCGATGTCGGGCTGCGTCAGCGCCAACGTCGGCGGTGTCTGCGGATATGTAAGAAATGCGGCTACCGTTCTCTCGGGCAATGTCAATGAGGGTGCGGTTACCGTCGAAAACGATGTGACCAACAACACCGTGGGCGGCGTTTACGGTTCGTTCGGCAAGGCGCAGACCGTTACCGATGCCGTAACGGGCAACAGCGGAACGGTTACCGTGAAGAAAGTATATGGGGCAAATAACTCCTATCTGCGCTGCGGCGGTATCGTCGGCTTCGTTTACCCGACGACCACGCTCGCGAACATCAAGAACTCGGGTGCGATTACGGTAGATTTGCAGGCGGCATTCAACTACTATGCCGTAGGAGGTATTGCGGGAGTTGTCGAAAGCGGTGCTTCGAACGTTACCAACGAGGGCAAGATTTCGGTAAACAACAATGTCCTGCTGACGAACAAGAACAGCAAGATATATCTCGGCGGTATAGCGGGCTGGAACTGGAAGGCTACTGCGAACCTCGTGGTTTTCGACGGATGCGACAACAATGCCGAGGTGGAGGTACTCACCTCCGACAAGGCGTTCAGCCTGCTGCCCGTATTCAACGGCGGTATTCTCGGCTATACGGGATTCCCCGTGGAGATAAAGGGTTGCAACAATACCGCATATCTGAATACGACGGGCGCCGATGCCAAGTACAACGGCATCTTCTCGGCTACGGGCGGTATTGTCGCTGCTGTAAACGGAGCTTCGGCTGCGATTACGGATTGTAACGTGACGTCCGATGTCCGCCATTTCATATGGAACAATACATGGGACAATCCGGCCGCTTCGGCTTCGAGCGGCGGCGTTGTCGGCTGCGCCATAGGTGCGGACGATGCGAACAGGATAACCGTTACGAACTGCTCGTGCACGGGGTCGGTAGAAGGACGACGTGCAAGTGCGGGCGGTATCGTCGGGTATGCGAAATTCGTTTCGGTGGCCGACTGCCGCTTCAAGGGCGAAATCATCGGTTACGGGCCTCATTTCCCGGGCGGTATAGCCGGTTCTCTCGTGGATTCGTCGATTGCGAACAGCTCGGTAGAATCGACCTGCATCTACTGCCATTCGGCAACCGATGTGACTGCCGATGATGTTACGGTTTCGTATTTCAATGTAGGCGGAATCGCCGCATATACTTCGGGCGTATCGTCGATTTCGGAGTGCAGCGTGGTTGCGACGCTCGTTCAGAACTCGGCTTCGAAAGTGACCGTCGATAACCATCTCGGAATGGGTATGCTCGTCGGCTGGGTTGCAGGCGGAACGACCACGATCTCCGACTGCGGCTTCGGCGGCTCCTTCTATACGGGAGACAAGAAACCGCAGAATCAGATACTGGTGCTCGACGGACAGAACTATGAGTCTTGCGCTGTAGGCAGAGGAACCGCGACGCTGAACAGCAACTATTACTGGGGCGGTCAGGAGTAACCGTCCCCGTTACGGAAGCGGGCGAGGGTGATGCCTCCCCGCTTCACTGAAATAAAAACCTGAAACGAACCATTTATGCGAAAACTGTTTTATACCTTAATAACCGCGCTGTTCTTCATTGCCTGCACGGGCAGCAACGACCAGCTCGCATCCCGCGACCCGTTCAATGTCCCCGATAAGGCGGGATATTGCGTCAAGGGCGTGGTGTTCGACGAGTATTACAATCCGATCGAGGGGGTTGTCGTGAGCGACGGGCTCCTGACGACCAAGACCGACCGCAACGGCTGGTTCTGGCTCGACAGCGATTTGTCCGTACGCCGTTTCGTGTCGGTGACGGTGCCTTCGGGTTTCGAGGTGCCGAGCGAGGACGGGGTGCCGCGCTTCTTCGAGCGCATACCCGACGGTGCGACCTCGTACCGTGCGGAGTTCCACCTCCAAAGCCGTCGCGACAACGGCGACCGCTATACGATATTTATGGTCGGCGACCCCCAAATCCGCAGGCGCACTGCGGGCTACGACAAGTTCGCCTACCATTCGATAGATATGTTCGAGGATATGTGCCGCGATATGAACGAAGTCTGCTCCACTATCACCGACCGTCCCGTGTACGCCATCGGTTTGGGCGACCTGACGCACGAGGATGCGTCGATGTGGGAGACGTATCTTCAGGGTATGAAGACCCTCAAGTTCCCGATGTTCGGCGTGATAGGCAACCACGACCATAATACCTACGCTATGACCGAACCCGAAGCCATACGCCCCTACGAGGACAATATCGGGCCTACGAACTATTCGTTCGATTTGGGCAGGCTCCATTTCATCTGTCTCGACAATATCATTATGAAGTGCGACGGCTCGCGCGGATATACCGACGGCCTTACGGACGAGGTATTCACCTATCTGTGCAACGACCTGAAGTACGTGCCCAAGGACAAGATAATTATGATATGCAGCCACAGCTCGATGTTCGGCAAACCGGGGAAGGATCCCGTGGACGGGGACAAACACGGTCAGGACTATGCGCGCGTGCTGTCGCAGTACAAGTACGTGCACTCGTGGGCGGGGCACTCGCACATCAATTTCAACAAGGTATATTCCAAGGTCGAAAACCGCCTGAGCAATATCGAGGGGCATATCGTTGCGCGCGCTACGGGGGCCTTGTGGCTCAACGAATGGGTCTGCTCCGACGGTACGCCGCGCGGCTATTACGTAGTCGATGTGGACGGCGAGGATATACGGTGGTACTATCACCCCTGCGGCAACCAGTTGGGGGTGGCCAACGGTTTCGACGACGAATACCAGATGAGGGCCTATGCACCGGGCGATTACGACGACAATTACGTGTATGTCAATGTGTGGGGCTGGGATGCCCTGTGGGGCAACGTGTCGTATTCGGACAACGGCAAGGCCGGACGGCCTATGGCCAAGATAGTCACTTATGACAAGGCGTACAAGGATTGTTGCGATCTGAGCAACTCCAAACCGGGCAATCTGGCCAAGGAGGAGTTTAAGCCCGACAAGAATGTACAGCATATTTTCCGCATAATACCTACGAGCGGCGCCACGTCGTGCGACATCGAGGTCACCGACCGTTTCGGCCGCACCTATTCCACGTCGCTCGACTGGGGTTCCGATTCCGCGAAATAACTGTGTCAATCCAAACTGTAACCATATATGAAAAAAACACTCTTCTTATTCGTCGTTTCGGCATTCCTGTTCGTCGGGACGGCAGTGGCCGAAGGAATTTCGTCGGCCAAGGATTTTGTCGCATTCGTGACTGCGGCGAATGCGGGCGAGGACATTACCCCGTGGGCAGACCGCGACGGGGCGATATGTCTCAAGTCGGACATAGATATGGGCAAAGTCAAGAATTTCGTACCCGTAGCCTTGTTCGAGGGCGTATTCGACGGTTGCGGGCACGCAATCAAAAACTGGAAAACGACTGCCGGACTGTTCCACATAGTCTCCGAACACGGCATAGTGCGCAATCTCGTGATCGACGCCTCCTGCTCGATGAAGTGCGTGGACCCGAGCGGCGAGGAGGAGTTTTATGCGGGATTCGTCGCCGATGTGAACCACGGGACGATAGAGCACTGCGTAAATCGCGGCGCTATTTCGCACCGTTCCGCCAAGTCGCTCAAGACCAATTATGTCGGCGGCATATGCGGTATGAACCGATATGTCATAATATATTGCGACAATTACGGCCAGATTTCGTCGTCGGGCAGTTTCGGCGGCAATCTCGATAACAGCAACGCGGCCATCTATTTCGGCGGCGTCGTGGGCGGCAGCCCCAATCGTCCGCTGCCGTGTGCCTTCATCGGTTACTGCAACAATTACGGGGTCGTGACGTACAGCGGCTCGTTCCCCCAGAACCATATTGGCGGCGTGATAGGCAACAGCCTGCGCACGAAGGTGAAATTCTGCGTCAATCGCGGCAATGTCACCGTTGCCGCCAAGTCGATTTCGGAGTCCGATGTTCCTCAGGGCTTGCAGGTCGGCGGCGTGTGCGGTATTACCAAGGGCGATATAGTATGTTGCGACAACTTCGGCGAAGTCATTACGCGCTGCGACATCTTCTCGATGGTCGGCGGCATCGTAGGCTCCACGCACTATGCCCTTACGGTCGGCGATTGCGTCAATTATGCCGATGTGACGGCTTCGGGCTACAAGGGAGCTGCCGTCGGCGGCATAGTGGGGCAGGCGGCGCGTCCTATCGTAGCCGCACAGTGCCTGAACAAGGGCAATGTCAAGTTTACGGGCGAAAGTCCGAAAGGCCGCACCGCATTGGGAGGCATAATCGGCAACGGTTTCATACGCGATGATTCGAAATGGGCTATCGCGGTTGTCGAGTGCCGCAACGAGGGCGATATTTCGTGCGGCTATGCGAACAACACCTACAACAGCGTCCGCGGCATACATGTCGGCGGCCTGTGCGGGTATCTTGCGGGCAATGAGCAGATCAACGCCGTGTTGCGTTACAGTGTCAATACGGGATCGGTGAAGAGCGAAGCGGGACGTATGGCGGGCATCGCGGCTCTCTCGTCGTTCTGCGACATTCAGGAGTGCGTAAATGAGGGTTCGGTAACCGGCTCGGCAGAGGTCGGCGGAGGTATTTGCGGCGTATTCGAAGCAGGCGAGATGCGCGATTGCACCAACAAGGCCGATGTATTCGTGAAGAGCGTCGGGAATGCGGGCGGTATCGTCGGCAGCACGAAGGCCGCCAAGCCGACTTCGATCGTCGGCTGCCGCAACAGCGGTGTAGTGTGCGGCCGCTTCGGCTTTACTGCCGCCATTCTCGGGCAGAGCGTCAATGCTACCGATTGCGTGGACGGCTGCGGTGTCGGCGGTGCGGTCGGCACGCCGTCGCAGAATGCCGAGACCGCCCCGCGCATAACGGAGGAGAATTACAAGCTTTTCATCCTCGGACGCAATATCGAGCGCAACAAAGCTGCGGTCGGCAAAAATAAACCTTGCTATTATTGGAACGGAAAAGAATAAAAATCCATACAAAGATGAAACGATTGATATTATCCATATTCATATTTGCGACGGCGTGCGCCGCCTACGCGCAAACCCCCAATGTCTCGGGACGTGTTACTTCGACCGACGGCAAACCCGTTGCGGGTGTCGTGGTCAGCGATGGCCTCAATTGTACGCAGACGGATGCGGACGGCCGTTATACTATGACGTGCGACCTCAAAAACAGACATTTCATAATGCTGTCGGTGCCTGCCGAGTACGAAATTCCCGCGCGCCACAGTCTGCCTACTGCCTTCAAGCGCATTCCGCGTTATGTGGAGACATTCACGGCCGATTTCGAACTGACGCCACGCCGTGAGTCGGCCGACCACCATACGCTGATAGTGCAGGGCGACCCGCAGATAAAGGATTTCCATATCGACAATTCCGCCGAAGCATACCGCGACGTGGTCATTCCCGATATGATAGAGACGCGCAAGACGATTACCACACCGTGCTACGGCATCGGGTTGGGCGACCTGATTTACAACGAGATGAACGTGTATCCGATATATCTCCAGAATACCGACCGTATTGAAAATATGGTGCATTTCAACGTCATCGGCAATCACGACCACGACCAGACGACGCTGCTGAAGGACTCGTTGGGAACTATGCACTATGAAATGCATCTCGGCCCGACGTGTTATTCGGCGAATATCGGCCGCATACATTATATATTTATCGACGACATTCTCTACGACCGCAAGGACACCAAAGAGTCGTACCGTCACGGCATTTACGACGAGACGGCGCACTGGCTCGAAGAGGATTTGAAGTTTGTGCCCAAAGACAAGATAATTATGATTTGCGCTCACGCTCAGATGTTCAACAAGCAGACGGTGCTGGTACGCCGCAACAAGAATTTCGACCGTTACCGCAAGGCGCTTACGGAGTTCAAGTACGTCTATTCGTGGGCGGGACACAACCACCATACCTATCTATATACGAGCGAGCCGGAAAAGAACTACGGCATCGACAACGTGACGTCGATTACGGTAACCAAATCTACGGGTGCGCTGCGTCTCAACCGTCTTTTGAACAACGACGGTGCGCCGCAGGGGTATTTCGTCGTGGATGTGAACGGCGAAGATGTATCGTGGTACTACAAATGTTGCGGCAAGGATCGCAGCAGCCAGATGAATGTCTATTCGCCGCTGCGTTCGAACAGCGAGTTCGTTTTGGCTAACGTTTGGGCGCACGATAACAAGTGGGGTGCCGTAGAATGGTGGGAGAATGGCGTGAAGGCAGGCGAAATGGAGGCTTGCCGCGCTTTGGACCCCGATTACGTGGATCTGTATGCGACCGTGACGAACAAGACGACGCGCAAATACTGCAAGCCTATCGAGTCGTTCCATATGTTTAGAATCAAACCTTCGGAGGGCATACGCGAGGGCGAGGTGCGCGTTATGGACCGTTTCGGCAATCTCTATATTCAGAAAGTCAAGTGGTAGACTAACGCAAAATCGTAAACGGATGAAAAGAGTGACGATACTGGTTGCCGCCCTTGCAATGGTTTGGACGGCTTCCGCCCAACAGAAAATGAGTTGGGACGACGCCTATGCCAAGGCGGACGAGATAATTTCCCGATTGACGGTTGCCGAGAAACTGGAGATGACCCACGGCTATCGCAACTTCTTCTTCAACGGTGTGCCCGAAAAGGGTGTCCCGTACGTATTCCTGTCGGATGCCTCGCAGGGGGTGTGCCTGAACCGCGACCTGCGTGGCAGCGGACTTGTCGAGCAACTCGACAAATCGACGGCATTTCCCGCGCCGATAATGCTTTCGGCGACGTTCGACCCCGCGCTGGCTTACGATTATGCCGAGGCCGTAGGCGAGGAGTGTCAGGCGAATAACGTAAAGGTGCTGTTGGGGCCGGGGTTGAATATCTACCGCAACTCGCAGTGCGGCCGCAATTACGAGTATTTCGGCGAAGACCCGTTTCTGACATCGCGTATGACCGAGAATTATGTTCGCGGCATACAGTCTACGGGCACAGCGGCCTGCATCAAACATTTTCTGGGCAACAGCACCGAATTTTACCGCCGCCGTTCCAACTCGGTTATCGACGAGCGCGCCCTGCACGAAATATATATGCCGGGGTTCAAGGCAGGCGTGGATGCTGGCGTGGCGACCGTGATGACGGCCTATAACCAGCTCAACGGCGAGTGGTGCGGCCAGAACCGCTATGTGATTACGGACTTGCTGCGCGGCGAACTCGGGTTCCGCGGCGGCGTGGTGTCGGACTGGTCGTCTACTTACGACTGGGAGAAGATCATCCGCTCGGGGCAGAACATAGATATGGGCGGAACACCGAAATTCTATATCGAAAAGGTCGCCAAAGACCTCTATGCCGAAGGCAGGGTGAGCGAGCGGGAGATAGAGGATATGATCCGCCCCATAATCGCCACGAGTCTGGCTTTCGGCCTTTACGAACCGAATAATTACGCCAAGCCTCTGGATGCTATGTTCGCCCGCAGTGCCGAGGTGGCATACAGGGTGGCGTGCGAAGGCGCCGTGCTGCTCAAGAACGACGGTATTCTCCCCATCGATGCCGCTAAGCGTCGCAATATTCTGCTGACGGGACGGTTCGCGACCGAATGTCCGCGCGGCAAGGGCTCGGCCGAAGTTATAGGTTTCAACAGCGTTACGATGACCGATGCCCTGCGCGAAAAGTTCGGCAACGATCTCACTGTCGCCAAGAACCCGACTGCGGAGATGATAGCGGCGGCCGATGTCGTGATATTGAGTGTCGGGACGATCGATGCCGAGAGTACCGAGCGCCCGTTCGCACTGCCGTCGGCCGATGAGAATTTTATCAGGATGTGCGTCGAAAACAATCCCAATACGGTCGTGGTCGTCAATTCGGGTTCGGGCATCCGTATGACCGGCTGGGCGGATAAGGCCGCAGCGATACTCTACGACTGGTATCCGGGACAGAACGGATTGACGGCTATGGCCGATATCCTTGTCGGCAGGATCAATCCGTCGGGCAAGCTGCCTATGACCATCGAGAAGAATTTCTCCGACTCGCCCGCGAAAAACAGCGTGCCGAAGGGCGCGAAGATGATGCGTAATGTAAACGAGTATTTCTTCCGCGTTTACGACGTCAATTACGACGAGTCGGTTCTGGTCGGCTACCGCTGGTACGAGACCAAAGGCATCGAACCGCTCTATCCGTTCGGTTTCGGGTTGTCGTACACCACTTTCTCGCTCGGGAAGGCCAAACTGTCCGCAAAGAGCCTGAGCGAAGACAAACCGCTGAAGGTAAGTGTTATGCTGACGAATACGGGCGACAGGGAAGGCGCCGAGGTCATACAGCTTTACGTGTCGGAGAAACATCCGACCGTTTTGCGCCCGAAAAAGGAACTGAAGGGCTTCAGGAAAGTAACGCTTGCGCCTAAAGCGAAGACCGTAGTGGAGTTCGAAGTGGAACGCAAAGACCTTGCGTTCTGGTGCGACAAGACCCACGACTGGAAGGTCAATGCGGGCGAATACGTGATTTCGCTCGGCACATCTTCGGCCGATATAGCCTGCGAACTTGCGGTCGCGGTCGAATAGACGAAACGGCATCGCACAGCGATGCAGCCAAACGATACCCGGATTTAGTTAGTGTGTTGGGGAGAACGCCGTAGTGCGGTTCGTCCGTCCTGCGGCGTTCGTTTTTAAGAATCGTGCCGACATACTGCTGCGGATGCTCGGCGTCCGATATTCGGAGACGTTTTTTTGCGAATAACCGAAAACTGCTTTACCGATGAAACTTAAGAATGTTGCGACTGCGGCCCTTGCGGCCGTGTCCGTGATTGCGGCTTACGGTGCTGCGCCGCAAACCGACGGCAATCCTGCCGAAGCGGCGAAACCCTACACCGTTTATATGGTGTCGAACTCCCATCTCGATACCCAGTGGCGCTGGGATATTCGGCTCACGATCGACGAATATCTCTACAATGCAGCCGTGCAGAACCTCGCACTGCTCGATCGTTATCCTCACTATGTCTTCAACTTCGAGGGAGCGGTGAAATACAAGTGGATAAAAGAATATTATCCCGATCTGTATGCCCGCATCGGCGAGTATGTCCGTCAGGGGCGCTGGAATCTTTCGGGAGCATCGTGGGATGCCAACGACCCCAACATACCCTCGTCGGAGTCGTTCATCCGCAATATCCTGCTGGCGCAGGAGTTCTACAAGCGGGAGTTCGGCAAGGTGTCGAGGGACCTGTTCCTGCCCGATTGCTTCGGGTTCAGCCAGACTATTCCCACTCTCGGCAGCCACTGCGGCTTGATAGGACTTTCGACGCAGAAACTGTCGTGGCGCTCGCAGCCGCTGGTCGGCGACCGCAAGGCTCCGTTCGCCGTGGGCTTGTGGCAGGGCGTGGACGGCTCGCGCATAATGGCTGCGCTGGAACCCGGCGGGTATTGGTGGCGCGACCTCCCCGAAGGCGACCTGACGCAGAACGAGACGTTCATAAAGAATGCGCAGGCGTCGCCTGACGGAAAGGCTTACCGCTATTTCGGCAACAGTCTGGCTAACGGCAAGGGGGATCGCGGCGGTTCTACGGCGCCCCGCAGCGTCGAAATCATAGGCGAGGCCATCGCCGACGGCAAAGGTCCCGTGCGTGTGGTGTGTGCCACCTCGTCGCAACTTTATGAGGAGTACCTGCCCTTCGACAAACATCCCGAGCTGCCCGTTTTCGACTGCGAAATGCCGCTCGACGTGCACGCCCCCGGGTGTTATACGGCGCATTCGGAGATGAAACGCTATAACCGCCGCAACGAGCAGCTTGCCGATGCGGCCGAACGTTCGGCCGTTATGGCCGATTGGCTCGGCGGCGCAGAGTATCCCAAGACCGAAATCAACGATGCTTGGCAGCGTTTTCTGTGGCACCAGTTCCATGACGACCTGACGGGTACGAGCATATGGCAGGCATATACTTATTCGTGGAACGACGAGTATCTCGCCCAGAGCCGTTTCTGCGATGCGATAGATGCATCGACCGCAGCCGTGGCGTCGGTGTTGGATACGCAGACGCAGGGTCTGCCGATTGTGGTATATAATCCGACGGCGTACGAGCGGCGTTCGGTCGTCGAGGCCGAGATCGAGCTGGACCCCGCAGTCGCCGATGTGACGGTGTACGATGCGGACGGGCGGCGTACGGCATCCCAAATCATCGCGCGCGAGGGCCGTCGTGCGAAGATACTTTTTGCTGCGCGGGTCCCCTCGGTGGGGTATGCGGTTTACGAAGTGCGCGAAGGGGCGGCCGAACTCAAAGGGCGTTTGAAGGTCTCGGGAAATGTCATCGAGAATGCCGTTTACAGAGTGACTGTAGACAGGGTTACGGGCGACATATCGTCGGTGGTGGATAAACGCTACGGCCGCGAACTCGTAGCTGCGGGCAAGGCGTTCGGTTTGCAGGTGCTGACGCCGAACGTGTCGGACAAATATCCCGCTTGGGAGATACGCAAGGAGACGCTCGACCGGGAACCCGAACGCGTGGCGGACGGTGTGAAGATTACGGTAGCCGAACGCGGTGCGGTGCGCGCCGCCCTGCGTGTGGAGCGCCGCTACGGCGACTCGCGGTTCATCCAGCTTATTCGGCTGACGGACGGCGGCGACGATGACCGCATAGACATAGTGACGGATGCCGACTGGCGCACTCCGAATGCACTGCTCAAGGCCGCTTTCCCGACGAGCGTATCCTCTGACGAGGCCGTTTACGATGTGGGCATAGGTGTTCAGCATCGTCGGACCAATACGCTGCGGGCACACGAGACGTTCGCCCACCATTGGGCCGACCTGTCGGACGGAAAGTACGGCGTCGCGGTGCTCGACAACTCGAAATACGGCTGGGATAAGCCGAATGCGAATACCTTGCGGCTCAGTTTGCTGCATACGCCGTCGGCAAAACGCAGATTTACCGACCAGGCCGAACTCGATTTCGGTCTGCATACGATGACATACTCGATAGTTTCGCATCGCGGCGATTATGCCGCCGCCCGATTGGCCGAGAAGGGCGAGGCGCTCAACTGTCCGCTTATGGCGTTCGTGGCGTCGAAGCACGACGGAAAGGTCGGACGCCGCTTCTCGTTCGTCGCTTCGGCCTCCGCGCAGCTCGCCGTCAAGGCCGTTAAAAAGGCCGAGAACGGCGACGGGTATATCGTGCGTCTGTATGAAACTGCGGGCAGGGCGGCCGATAATGTCGCCGTGACGTTTGCCGCGCCGATAGTTTCGGCCGAGGAGGTGAACGGCATAGAGGAGCGCAAGGGCGATGCCCGTTTCGACGGCAACAGACTCTATGTTTCGACAGGAAAGTTCGCTCCCGTAAGTTTCAGGGTGCGGCTGGCCGAAGCGGGTTACGGTGTAACACCTGCCGAACATCGGTTCGTCGGGCTGCCTTATAACCGCAATGCCATATCGAGTGACCAGTTCAAGAGCCTGGCTGGTATGGATGCCAGATACAATTCGTTCGCGGCCGAGATAATGCCCGAGATCATTACCTATATGGGCGTACCGTTCCGCCGCGGCAGGGCCGACGTGAAAAACGCCCTCAACTGTGCTGAAAGCGTCGTCATACCCTTGCCCGACGGCAAATACGACAAGGTGCACATACTTACCGCCGCTACCGACGGCGACCGTGCGGCGACATTCGAGATAGACGGCCGCAAATACGAAGTCGTCGTTCCGCAATACGACGGTTTCCGTGCACAATGGGCGTGGAGCGACAGAACGTCGTCGTTCGTCAAAGAGGGCAGGATAGCCTATATAGGCGACCACCGCCACAAGATGAACGGACGCAACGAGGCTTATGCGCAGACCTATCTGTACGATTTGGTGCTCGATGTCGATGACGGCGCCCGTGAACTGTGGTTGCCCGAGGACAAGAATATCACCGTCTTCGCGGTAACCGTGTCGCGCAGCGGTTTCGACGATGTCGAGCGGGCGTGCGAACCCCGTGCGCTGCCGATGACGGAGTTGAAGTAGTTACGGACCGTTCGGGGATAATAGCCCTCCGAACGTCGGAGACAGCAAAACGGTCGGTGCATCCGCACCGACCGTTTTACGTATCCGTTATATTTCGCTATTTGAAGAACAGCGACGAGATTTCCCTGTAATTGTGCACCCGCTCGATTACATTGGCGAAGATGTCCGCAACCGAAAGCACGGTGAATTTGTGCAAATCCTTTTCGGGGTTGAGCGGAATAGTGTCCGTTACGATCACCTCCTGCAAGGCGCTGTCGTTTATGCGCTCGTATGCCTGACCCGACAGAATGGGGTGGGTGATTGCCGCGCGTACGCTCTTGGCTCCGCGCTCCATAAGCATATTGGCTGCCATACATATCGTACCCGCCGTGTCGATCATATCGTCCACTATTATGATGTTGCGCCCTTCGACCTCGCCGATAGCCGTCATACTGCCCACGACATTGGCCTTAGCACGCTCCTTGTGCGAGATGATGATAGGCGTCTGCAACAGTTTGGCGTATGTACCCGCACGCTTGGCACCTCCCATATCGGGTGCGGCTATCGACAGGTCCTCGATACCCAGCCCCTTGATGTAGGGGATGAATATGCCGCTCGCGTAGAGACCGTCTACGGGCACGTCGAAGAATCCCTGTATCTGGTCGGCGTGGATATCCATCGTCATCACGCGGTCCACGCCCGCCGAAACGAGCATATTGGCCACGAGTTTGGCCGTAATCGGCACGCGCGGACGGTCCTTGCGGTCCTGACGCGCCCAACCGAAATAGGGCATTACGGCTATCACCTTGTAGGCCGATGCACGTCGCGCGGCGTCGATCATCATCAGAAGCTCCATAAGATTGTCCAACGGCGGGAACGTAGACTGTATGATGAATACCGTACAACCGCGTATCGACTCGTTGAAGCAGGGCTGGAACTCGCCGTCGCTGAATTGCAGCACGTCGCTCTTTCCCAAAGTCGTCCCGTAACATTCTACGATTTTTTCGGCGAGGTAGCGCGATCCGCGACCCGCGAAGAACTTGATTTTGTGGATAGCCATATAATTGTGTTTTTGGATGTACAAAGATAAGTCATATATATGGAAAAATCGGACTGTTCGTCCGATTTTTTCAACATTCGGCCAAACATTCGCCGATGCAGTCCAGTATCTCTTCTCGTCCGCGCCCGTTGCTGCTCGACGAGAGGAGCATCGGAGGCAGCTCTTCCCACTGTTCGGCAAGGGTTTGCGAGTAACGTTCGACGTTACGGCGCAGCTGCGCGGCCGAGAGCTTGTCGCATTTGGTGAAGATTATCCCGAACGGTATGCCGTGTTCGCCGAGCATCCCGATGAAACGCAGGTCTATCTTCTGCGGTTCGAGACGCGAGTCTACCAAAACGAAGAGCATATGCAGCTTTTCGCAGCGGAGCACGTAGTCGGTGATGATCTTCGAGAATTCGTCGCGCTGCGATTTCGAGGTGCGGGCATATCCGTAACCGGGCAGGTCTACCAGATACCACGCGTCGTCTATGCGGAAATGGTTTATGAGCCGCGTTTTCCCCGGGGTGCCCGATACCTTGGCCAGCCCTTTGCGCCCCGTCAGCATATTTATCAGCGACGATTTCCCGACATTGCTGCGCCCGATGAACGCGATGTCGCGCAGGTCGTCTTTCGGAACCTGCGATATGCGTTCGGAACTGCATTTGAATTCTGCCTTTCGTATCTGCATAGCGTTATTCTACGGTTACGGATTTGGCGAGATTACGCGGACGATCTACGTCGCGTCCTTTGTAGACGGCTATGTAGTAAGCCATAAGCTGCAAAGGGACGGATGTCAGCAACGGCGACAGGCATTCGCTGATTTCGGGTATCTCGACGGCATAGGCGCCGACGATCTGCCGTGTAGCTTCATCTACGGCATCGAAGAGCGAACAGCCGTTCGTCTGCTTTATGTACTCTATAAGCTGCACGAGAACCTCGGTGTCCGTCTGGCTGCGGAACGTATAGCCGTGTTCCGCGAGCGCGTCTTTCAGCACGTTGTAGTTCTCTATTGTCCCGTTATGGATTATGGCGATGGTCTCCGACTGCGAAACGTGGGGGTGGGCATTAGTATCGTTCGGCTCGCCGTGTGTCGCCCAGCGCGTATGTGCTATTCCCGTGTGCCCGCTTACATCTTTCGACTGTGCAAATCTCTCCAGCTCATCGACCTTGCCTTTGGACTTGTATATGTTGAGTTCCTCCGAGTCGCTTATCAGAGCGACGCCCGCGCTGTCATACCCGCGATACTCCAGTCTGCGAAGCCCTTGAATCAGTATGGGGTAGGCATCTCTTTTGCCTATGTATCCGACAATTCCGCACATATCCGTATTCCGGCCCTTGAGGCCGATGCGGCAAATATACGATATAAATAATTAAAACAGGGGTATCGGCATCGATTTTTTGCATATCTTTGACTGTGTCGAAGATACTCCGTCTCGGCATAATCAAGCTGGTGCTTGTTTCTGCGCTCGACTTTTCGCACTTTGGCTTGCGTCGAAGATACTCCCGCTCGGCAATGCTCGAATAAATTTGGCATTGCTCTCGCTTATTCGTATCTTTGACTGTGTCGAAGATACTTCGTCTCGGCATAATCAAGCTGGCGCTTGTTTCTGCGCTCGACTTTTCGTACATTGGCTTGCGCCGAAGATACTCCCGCTCGGCAATGCTCGAATAAATTTGGCATTGCTCTCGCTTATTCGTATCTTTGACTGTGTCGAAGATACTCCGTCTCGGCATAATCAAGCTGACGCTTGTTTCTGCGCTCGACTTTTCGTATCTTTGCCCGATATTAAATCTACCGAATTATGAAAAAGGAGTGGAACGATGTTCGCGAATTTCAGGAGAAATTCGGTCATCCCGTTGCCGACGCGCCGCGAATGATCGATCGCAAAAGGGCTTTGAGCCGAGGAAAGTGGATGAACGAGGAGGTTGCCGAGTTTCTCGTCGCCGATTCGATTTACGAGCAGGCCGATGCGATGATAGACCTTATGTATTTCGCGCTCGGAACTATGGTGGAAATGGGACTCGAAGCCGACGAACTGTTCGACATAGTGCAGAAAGCCAATATGGCCAAGTTGTGGCCCGACGGCAAACCCCACTACAATCCTAAGGACGGCAAGGTCATCAAGCCCGAAGGGTGGGAGGACCCCGCTCCGAAGATCCGTGCCTATATCGACGGCGTGATAGCCGTTGCGGCCGAGAAAAAACGATAGGCTATGTTGCTGTTGGCATATGCGGTCGTCGCGTCGCTGGTTGTCTACGCGTCGATCAAGGCGTCGTGCTATATCGATATGATCGACCGCACGACGAAGTTGTCGGGCGCCTTTCTCGGGGGAGTGCTGCTGTCGGCCGTAACGTCGCTGCCCGAACTGTTCACCAGCCTTTCGGCTACCGTCTTTCTCGATAAGCCCGAGCTCTGCATAGGCAATATCCTCGGCAGCGACCTGTTCAACATAGCTATGCTGTCGGTGGTCATGCTGTTCTGCATTCGCAGCGCGGGGCGTATGGCCATAGCCCGCGGGAATATCCTCGTCGCGTGCTATCTGGTTGCGATATACGGTATTATGTTGCTCGACTACAAGGGTATCATCGATTTCGGCATAGGCGGTATCAATATAATCACGTTCCTGTTCATCGGCATATATGCCCTCGCGGTCAGGCATCTGTCGGAGGGTAATGCCGAACCGTCGGAGTGCGCCGCCGAGGAGGTGTCGCTGTCGCCGAAAGCCATAGCGGTGCGTTTCATAATCGCGAGCATAGCCATAATAGCATTGAGCATCGTGCTGACGTATATAACGGACGATATAGCGACCGAATATTCTTTGGGCAAGGGTTTGGCGGGGGCGCTGTTCCTCGGGGTGGCGACCTCGCTGCCAGAGGTGTCATCGACGATAGCCCTTTTCCGTATTAAGAATTACGACATAGCGGTCGGGAACATCGTCGGCAGCAACCTGTTCAATTTTTTGGTGCTCTGCATCGCCGATATAATCGGCTTCCGCAGTTCGGTCTATGTCTATGATGATGCGAAGATAGTGGGGCTGCTGGTCTTCGGCGCCGTCGCCGCGCTCATAACGCTGCCGCTGCTTACGGTGCGCAACAAATGGGTGAGGATAGTCTGCGGTGCGGGTATCGCGGCCTGTTACGTCGCTTTCTTGGTGTCGTGACGGTATGCAGGCATACGAAAAAGTGCCCGCCTTCCGGCGGGCACTTTTTCGTATGTAATATGGCGTTATGCGGTAACCCGTTCCAGCCATTTCACCATCGACAGCATTATGCCCATCGAGATGAGGCATATGACGAAAAATACCGTCCAGCAAATCCATATCGGCCAGGCGTTGTACATCAGCGGGCCGATGAAGATGAACAGGTTGCCTATGGCCGTAGCTCCGAGCCACAGACCCTGGCACAGTCCGACCATATGTCTGGGGGCCACTTTCGATACGAACGAAAGACCCAGCGGCGAGATGAACAGCTCGGCGACCGTAAGGAAGAAATAGGTTACTATGAGGACCCACGGGCCTGCTTTGGCCAATCCCATAGAGTTCATCTGCTCGGTACTCAGCGAGCGGAATTCTTCGCCCGACGGATAGCCGCACACATATGAATATATCATCAGGAACAGATACGCCAGCCCTGCGATGAACATACCGATTGCGATCTTGCGCGGTGTGGATATGCTCTTCCCTTTGGCGGACAGGGCGCCGAAGATGAACATAATGACGGGGGTGAGGATGATTACGAAGCCGGGGTTCAGCGCCTGCCATATTTCGGGGGCTACGGAATCGGTCTGCACGAAGTCGCGGGCGAATACCGACAGCGACTGCCCGTTCTGGTGGAAAGACAGCCAGAAGAATATGGCTATGCCCAGCACTGCGAACAGTGCGTACAGACGTTGTTTGATCTCTTTGGCCATCGCCTTTTTTTCTTCTTCGGTGTATGCCTCCGTCGCGGCCTGCACCTTCTTGGCGGGCTGCGGGAAGATATGTTTGGTGGCGATGAATATCGCGAGCGAGATGAGCATCGCAGCTACCGAGGCGAAGAACGAGAAGTGTATGCCGGTGTTGAACACTTCGATGTATTGCGAGCAGAATTGCGTGAGATTGTCGTATGCCGTGTTCGTTACGAGCGCCATAGTCTCGGCGAACTTGGCGGTTTCAATCCCGTCGGCGAGATACTGATGGCATAATGCGGGCATATCGGCATTGTATACGAACCCGTGGACGTTGAGCCACCACTCGCGCAGCAGCGGTGCTACGAACGGGGCTATGAGGCCGCCGATGTTGATGAAGACATAGAAGATCTGGAATCCCGAGTCGCGTTTGTCCTTGGCGATTTTCAGGGCTTCGGGACCGCGTTTCGCAGCCTCAGCTTCGAACTCGTCGTACATTTTGCCGACGATGGCTTGGAGGTTGCCTTTGAACAGGCCGTTTCCGAAAGCGATGCAGAATAGCGCGAGGCACGTGAACACGAGGATTCCCCACCATTCGCCACCACCGTCGAGAATGATGCTGTCGGTGCTTTTGCTGAAGAGGGGAACTGCGAGGGCGACATATCCCGCCGCCATAATTATAAGTCCCCACTGGATGGTCTTGTTGTAGTTTTGCGTTTTGTCGGCTATAGCTCCGCCGACAAGGCTCAGCACGTAAATGCCGCAATAGAAAACGGAATAGATGATTCCCGCCGTCGTATCCGACAGACCGAACTTCGAAACGAGAAACAACAGCAGGACGGCATTCATAATATAGTAGCCGAAGCGTTCGCCCATATTACTCAATGCAGCCGCCAGCAGACCTTTAGGGTGTCCTTTGAACATTTTTTTACAGTTTAGAATTAGATGAATATTCGCAAATATAAGAAAAAAATCGTATATTTGACCTACAAGTAAAGATAAGACTATGACCGAGAGCGAAAAAAAACTCCTGCCCGTCGTCGAACGCGACGAATGGCTGCATCCCGTAGCCGGTGAGATGGCTCGCAGGCACGATGATTATCTGCGCGTATTGTCGGAGATCGAACGCTCGGCGGGAACGCTCGTAGACTACGCCAACGGTTACAGGTATTTCGGCTGGCAGCGGGACGATGACCTCTCGGGATGGTGGTTCCGCGAATGGCTGCCCGAGGCATACGACGTCTATGTTTTCGGCGATTTCAACGGCTGGCAGCGTACGCAGCTGCGGCTGGACAAGTCGGCGGACGGCGTGTGGAGCGCGTTTTTCCCCGATGCGATGTACGCGGACAGGCTGACCGACGGTTCTCTGTATAAGATACACGTGCACGGACGCAACGGCTGGCATGACCGCATTCCCGCCTATGCGCGGCGCGTGGTGCAGGATGACGAGACCAAGAACTATACGGCGCAGTTCATCGTGCCGAAACCCTTCGCGTGGAGCGACGAGGGGTTCGACATCGCCGGCAACGGCAGCCTGCTTATATACGAAGCGCATGTCGGTATGGCCCAGGAACGCGAGGGCGTGGGCACCTACGTCGAGTTCGCCGACCGAATCCTGCCCGTCATCAAGGCCGACGGTTATAATGTCGTGCAGCTTATGGCCGTCGCCGAACACCCATATTACGGTTCGTTCGGTTATCACGTGTCGAGCTTTTTCGCCCCGTCGTCGCGGTTCGGGCGCCCCGAGGATCTCAAATATCTCATCGACCGCGCCCATTCTATGGGCATTGCCGTCATTATGGATCTGGTGCACGCCCATTACGTGAAAAACATCAACGAAGGCATAAACGAACTGGATGGCTCGGATCACCTCTATTCCAAAGCGGGCGAGGCGGGATACCAGAAATACTGGGACTCGATGACTTTCGATTACGGGAAGTGCGAGGTGCGCCATTTCCTGCTCTCGAATGTGAAATACTGGCTCGACGAGTACCATTTCGACGGATTCCGTTTCGACGGCGTGACGTCGATGATATATCATCATCACGGCTATGGGCCTATGGGTTCGCGCGAGGCTTTTTTCGGCGACGGCGTGAATGTCGATGCTATTACATACCTGACGCTGGCCAACCGACTTATACACGATTTCCGCCCTTCGGCCGTGACCGTAGCCGAGGATGTCAGCGGAATGCCGGCTATGTGCGCAACTGTCGATGACGGAGGCATAGGGTTCGATTACAGGCTCGGGATGGCCATCCCCGACTTTTGGATAAGGCTGCTCGAAGATGTTCCCGATGAGGAGTGGAACATATGGGAGATGTGGTCGGTGATGACCGACCGCCTGCCCGAGGTGAAGACCGTGGCGTATGCCGAATCTCACGACCAGGCGCTCGTCGGCGACAAAACCATAGCTTTCAGACTGATGGACAAGGAGATGTATTTCTCGATGAACCGCGATTCGCAGAACATAATCGTCGATAGGGGTATGGCGCTGCACAAGATGATACGTCTGATGACCATCGCCGCGGGCGGCGATGCGTATCTCAATTTTATGGGCAACGAGTACGGGCATCCCGAATGGATAGACTTCCCGCGCGAGGGGAACGGCTGGAGCTATGCCCACGCGCGGCGTTTGTGGTCGCTGTCTACGGACGGACTGTTGAGGTATTCGCAACTGGGGGCTTTCGACAAGGCGATGATAGCTCTCGTGCGTGAATACGGGGTTTTGTCCGACGGCTATCCTTACAATCTGCAAATGGACGAGGGGGCCAAGACTATGGCTTTTGCGCACGGGAATCTGCTGTTCGTGTTCAACTGGCATCCGTCGGAGTCGAAACCCGACTATGCCGTGCGGGTGCAGGCTGCGGGCAAATACAAACGCGTTCTGTCCACCGATGACACCGATTTCGGAGGGCTCGGGCGCGAAGACGCGTCGGTCGAGCATTTTTCGTATCCGTGCGAAACGGACGGCGAGACGAGGCATTATATACAGATATACAATACCGCGCGGACGGCTACCGTCTATCTGCGGCTGGATTGATCGCCGCTGTCTCGGACCCTGCGATTCCGATATGTCCGCCCTTGCGAAAGGGCGGTTTTTTGTTTCGGACATATGAATTCGCTTTGTTGAATATTTTATTTTGCTTAAAAACTGTTGAAAATAGAAAACTTTTATTGTTTTTTAAGTTTTCTGCTTTAACTTTGCAGCCGAAATAAAGAGGAATTATGTCTCAACGCGATTACATAATCGATAAGGCGACGGAGATGTTCGTCTCGCAAGGCATCAAGTCTGTGCGAATGGACGACATAGCCCAATCGCTCGGCGTGTCGAAACGTACGTTGTATGAGATGTTCGGAGACAAGGAGGAGCTGTTGTTCCTTTGTCTGGAAAAATATCATTCGTCGGTGCAGGCGCAGATCGAGGAGCAGGCGCGTACGGGTTCGAGCAAACTCGAAAGTTTGTTGATAGGTTTTCTCGAAATGACACAATATTCCGAGACGAATAGCCGTATTATGAATAATTTGCGCAAGTTTTATCCTTCGGTGCACGAAAGGCTGACCGTACCTGCGGGTGAAAACGGCGTAAAGCGCTTGAAAGATGTGATTCAGGAATGTATGAGGGGGGGGATGCTCGATAGCAGCTTCAATATCGATTTGGCTATTACGGTGCTGTATTATACGGCGATCGGTATCGTCGCCCGCAGGAATATCTCTCTGCCCGAAGGGGTGTCGGTACACGATGCTTTTATGCACATAGTCGTATGCTTCTTCAGAGGCATCGCTACGGAGAAGGGCATTCGCATAATCGACGATTTCATCAGGAGCGAGCGTTACAAGCGTTACAAAACGGAACGGAAAACAATTATTTAGTGAGTTTATGAATATGAGAAGATTGGTTTTATTATTGGGCGCGGCAGCCGCCGTCTTCAGTCTTTCTGCCCAGGAGCAGGGGGATGCGGCGCTGACCCTGTCCTTGGAGAAGGCCCTGGAGATCGCTTTGAGCGAGAACCCGACGATCAAGGTCGCCGATCAGGAGATCGAGATCAAGCGTTACGCGAAACAGGGAACCTATGCGAGCCTTTACCCGCAGATCGACGCTTCGGCTTCGTATCAGCGCGTTATCGAGAAGCAGACGATGAGTATGGATTTCGGCGGACAGACGCAGACCATAAAAGTCGGTTCCGACAACTCTTTCAACGGCGGCATTACGGCTGCGATGCCTATTATCAACGCGCAGTTGTGGACCAGTCTCAAGGTGTCGGCTCTGGATGTCGAACTGTCGGTCGAGAAGGCGCGGTCGTCGCGTTTGGATATGATCGAGGAGGTGACGAAAGCCTACTATTCGGTGCTGCTCGCCAAGGAGTCGTTGGCGGTTTACAAGAGCGTTTACGACAATGCGGTAGAGAACAACAAGAATGTCAAGAAGAAATACGATGTCGGTTCGGTATCGGAGTACGACCTGATAACCTCCAACGTGTCGGTGCAGAACGCCATTCCGAACGTCATTTCGGCCGAGAACAGCGTTACGCTGACGCTGTGGCAGCTCAAGGCGCTGTTGGGCATCGACCTTAACAGAAATATCGACGTCGAAGGTTCGCTGATGGATTACGAGTCGATGATGGCGAAGGCGTACGAACTTTCGCAGCTCGATCTGGAGAACAACTCGACGATGAGGCAGTTGGATATTCAGGAGGAGCAGTTGGCGAAGGCGATAAAGATCACCAAGATGGCCAATGTCCCCACGCTTTCGGTAAATGCCGCCTATCTGTACACTGCACTGGGCAACGACGGGAAGTTCTTTAAGAAAGAGGCCTGGAATCCCTATTCCTATGCGGGCCTTCAGTTGAATATCCCCATTTTCGCCGGTAATGCCAAGCGTGCCGCGACGCGTCAGGCGCGTCTGAACCTCTCCAACCTGCAATTGCAGCGCGAGAATACCGAGCGCCAGTTGCGTGTGGCGATGATTCAGTGCATCAACAATATGCAGACCAGCGTGAAGCAGTTCAGCTCGTCGGCCGCGACGGTGGACCAGGCGCAGCGCGGTTACGAAATAGCCGTCAAGCGTTATGAAATCGGCAGCGGCACCCTTGTCGAGGTGGACAACTCGCAGCTGGGCCTGACTCAGGCCGAGTTGAGCCGCAATCAGGCTATTTACAATTTCCTGACCTCCAAAGTCGCACTCGACAAGATTTTGGGTGATTACGAATACGAATACAAATAACGAAGAAGAGATAGAAGATTATGAAAACAGTTGTAAAGTCATTGCTTATCGTATGTATGGCTGCCGGTGCCGTGGCGTGCTCCGGCGAGAAGAAAAAACAGCAGGAGCAGCAGCAGGAGTCGCTGCCGAAGGTCTCCGTCGAGACGGCCGTACGTCGCGACGTGGTGCAGCAGACCTCGTTTACCGGTACCGTGGAGGCTTATGTAGTCAATAATATCGCGCCCCAGCAGCCGCGCCGTATCCTCGACATTCTGGTCGATGTCGGCGATCACGTGCAGGCGGGACAACTGCTCGTGAAGCTCGACAATTCGGCGCTCGTGCAGGCGAAAGCCCAGTTGCAGAATGCCAAGGACGAGTACGAGCGTGCGAACGAACTCTACGAATTCGGCGGCACGTCGAAGTCTGATAGGGATGCCCGCAAGATGTCGTACGACGTGGCGAAATCCACATACGAGAACCTTGTGGAGAATACCACTCTCGTAAGCCCCGTTGCGGGCGTAGTGTCGGCACGCAACTACGATAACGGCGATATGGCGGGCAATCTCCCCGTACTGGTCGTGGAGCAGATACGTCCCGTGAAGATTATGGTAAACGTTTCCGAGAGTCTGTTCTCGAAGGTCAAGCGCGGGATGGCCGTATACGTGACGTTCGACGCTTACGGCGATGAACAGTTCTCGGGCAAGGTTACCCGCATCTATCCGACCATCGACAATGCGACGCGCACGTTCCAGGTGGAGATCTCGATACCCAACAACGACGAGCGCATCCGCCCGGGTATGTTCGCACGTGTTACGATGCCTTACGGGACGGCGAATCGCGTGGTGATTTCCGACCGTGCGGTGAACAAGCTTATGGGTTCGGGCGACCGCTACGTTTATATTTATAATCCCGAAGACGGCAGCGTGCGTTACAGCAAGGTCGAAACGGGGCGCCGTATGGACGACGAGTTCGAGATAATCTCGGGTGTCGAGAACGGCGATATGGTCGTCGTAAAGGGACAGAACGGCGTCACCAACGGCTCGATTGTGGAACTTAACTAAAGAAGACAACGATGAATATTTATAAAACAGCCGTCAATAATCCGATAACGACGATACTCGTTTTCGTCGCCGTCGCGATATTCGGTATATTTTCGCTGGTGAAGTTGCCTATCGACCTCTTCCCGCACATCGAAACCACACAGATTATGGTCATTACGGCCTATCCCGGTGCGAGTGCGGTGGATATCGAGGAGAACGTCACCAAACCTCTCGAAAACAGTCTCAACAGTGTCGATGACCTGAAGCATATCACCTCGCAGTCGAAGGAGAACATATCGGTCGTAACGCTCGAATTCGAGTACGGTACCGATGTGGAGGTGGCTACGGCAAATATCCGAGACAAGCTCGACGTGGCCATAAACAACCTTCCCGATGATGTCCAGACGCCTATTATTTTCAAGTTCAGTACCGATGAGATACCTATTCTCCTTATGTCCATCAAGGCCGAGGAGAGTTGGAGCGGTCTGTACAAGATCATAGACGACCGCATCTCCACACCGCTGGCACGTGTGAACGGTGTGGGTACCGTGTCTGTGACCGGTATCCCCGAGCGCCAGATCCAGATCTACTGCGACCCGTACAAGATGGAGGCCTACGGCATCACCATCGAGGGTATCGCTCAGGTAATAGCTTACGAGAACCGTTCGATACCTGCCGGCTCTATGGACGTGGGTTCGAATACGTACAACCTGCGTGTGGACCAG
This sequence comes from Alistipes sp., assembly GCA_017937125.1. GTDB lineage: Bacteria > Bacteroidota > Bacteroidia > Bacteroidales > Rikenellaceae > Alistipes. Next base: position 213,644 of record JAGBEH010000001.1, read on the forward strand.
GAGTTCGACAATGCGGACGAAATGCTCGACATCGTTATCGGCACGCGCAACGGCGCCAATATCTATTTGCGCGACGTGGCTACGGTGCACGATACCGAGGAGGAGCGTACGCAGGAGTCTTTCAACAACGGAACCCGCAGCGGTTTGATGATCATCCAGAAACAGACGGGTGCCAACTCGGTGCAGATATCGAGGAAAGTAAAGGAGAAACTCGCCGAGCTTACTCCCACATTGCCGTCGGATGTTACGGTTACGCCGTTCATCGACACGTCGGACAACATCCTCGATACGGCATCGTCGCTGCTCGAAACCATTCTTACGACATTCATCGTGGTGATGTTCGTGGTGATGATGATGCTGGGCCGCTGGAGAGCGATGATCATCATCGTGCTGACGATCCCCATATCGATGCTTTCGGCGTTGATTTATCTGCTGGCTACGGGCGACTCGCTCAACATCATTACGATGAGTTCGCTGTCCATATCTATCGGTATGGTCGTCGATAATGCCATCGTGGTATTGGAGAATATCACCAGCCATGTCGATCGCGGTTCGCGCGTGAAGCAGGCCGCTATCTTTGCTACCAAGGAGATGGGTGTGTCGATCATCGCTTCGACTCTGACCACGCTGGCCGTGTTCCTGCCTCTGACTATGATCGACGGTATGGCGGGCGTGCTCTTCAAGCCTATGGGCTGGATGGTGACCATCACCCTTACGGTATCTATGGCCGCCGCGCTGACGTTTACCCCCGTGCTCTGCTCGCTCATTATGAAGCAGAATCCCAAGAAGTCGTCGTTGCAGAAGTATGTCGATGCCGCTATGGACTGGCTCGGAGATAAGTACAAGGCGGCTCTCAACTGGTCGATACACCATCGCAAGACGTTCCTGCTCGCCGCATTGATACTCTTCGTAGGCGTATTCGTCGGCATAGGCCCCAATGTCAAGACCGAGTTCTTCCCGACGCAGGACAACGCCCGTATCAGCGTGAAGGTCAAACTTCCGGTAGGTACCCGTCAGGAGATTACGCGCGACCTGGCACTGCGCATCGACAAGCAGTTCCGCGAGCAGTTCCCCGAAATCAAGACGATAGGTCTTACCGAGGGTACGGCCGATTCGGACAATACGTTCGCCGCGATTCAGGAGAACGGTACGCACTACATATCGCTCAATGTCTCTTTGGTGAAGAAGACGGAGCGCGACCGCTCGCTGACCGAGATCGCCGATATTATGCGTGCCGATCTGGACGCATATCCCGAAATCCGTACGTTCGAGGTTATCGAGACGGGACAGAAGGGCGGTGCCGGAGGTCAGTCGTCCGTCGATGTGGAGCTTTACGGCTACGATCTGGCCGAAACCGACCGCATCGCGCAGGAGATAAAGGAGATGATGCTCGGCATCGAGGGTTGTACCGAGGTTATTATCTCGCGCGACGAGTATACCCCCGAATATCAGGTGGTATTCGACCGCGAGAAACTGGCGATGAACGGACTCAATGTGGCTACGGCCGCGACGTTCCTCCGCAATCGCGTCAATGGCAATGTCGCTTCGTACTATCGCGAGGACGGTGAGGAGTACGACATTCTGGTGCGCTATGCCAAAAAGTTCCGCGAATCGGTGGATGATATAGAGAATATTACGCTCTACAATACGTCTACGGGAGCCGCTATCAAGGTGCGCGACGTGGGCGAGGTGGTCGAGACCTATACGCCGCCGACTATCGAGCGTAAGGACCGTTCGCGTTACGTGAAGATTTCGGGCGCTATCGGCCACGGATATGCGATGTCGCAGATCGTCGAGGCTACCGTTGCGGGTCTCAACAAAATGGATCTGCCTGCGGGTATCACATGGGGTCTCGGCGGTTCGTTCGAGGATCAGCAGGATACGTTCCGCGACTTGGGTATGTTGCTGGTGCTGATGATTATTCTCGTATTCGTGATTATGGCATCGCAGTTCGAGTCTCTCGCCTATCCGTTCGTAATTATGTTCTCGCTGCCGTTCGCGTTCGTGGGCGTGCTGTTGGGATTGTGGATTACGGGGACGCCGCTCGGCGTTATGGGTCTGTTGGGCGTGCTGATGCTCGTCGGTATCGTGGTGAACAACGGTATCGTACTTGTGGACTACACGCGTTTGTGCGTCGGCCGCGGGTTGCCCATATACGAGGCGGTGGTTACGTCGGGACGTTCGCGTATGCGTCCTATCCTTATGACCACGCTTACGACCGTCTTGGGTATGGTGCCTATGGCTGTAGGCTCGGGCGTCGGTTCGGAGATGTGGAATTCGCTCGGTATGACGGTGGCGTGGGGTCTGTCGTTCTCGACTCTCATTACGCTCTTCCTCATTCCCGTGCTCTTTACTTGGCTCGCATTGCGCAACGAACGCAAACAGGCCGAGAAACTTGCTAAACTTAATGCGTAAAGATTATGAAAGCGATATTTCTGGCTTGCAATCAGGCACTCTACGATGAGGTGCTGCAAAAGATGAAGGAGATAGGCCTGCGCGGCTACACCTCGTGGGAGGAGGTTGCGGGTTGCGGAATGAACGACGGAGAACCGCACTTGGGCGATTACGTGTGGCCGACTATGAACTCTGCGATATTCGCTGTCGGCGAAGAACCGAAAGTAAGCGAGTTTTTGCAGGCGGTTCGTGCGATAGACGAAGCCAATCCGCAGCTGGGCCTGCGTGCCTTTTGGTGGGAGATAGGCGGAACGATTTGATTCGTCCCGCGATGTTTCGGGGCTGCCGCGCTTTTGCGCGGCAGCCCTTTTTTTGCGGGGACTATCGCCGTTTCAGTCGGAAACACCGTCGGGCGATTGCTCTCGTGCGCATCGACATACGCTCCCGCTCGGCAATGCCCTCGCTCAATTGCACATTGGCTGCGCTGAAAATACTCTCGCTCGGCAAAATCGCAAACAAGTTTGCTTTTGCCCTCGCTTAATCGTATATTTGCATAGGCAATTATATACTGTTTTACACTGACCTTATTCCGAAACCCCTGCTGCCTTGCGGGTTTCTACCGAAAGCGACTCCTCGAGGGAGGGGTTGCGATGCAATAGTCGTTGCGGCCGTGGCGGCTCGGCAATCCGCAAGCGATTGCCCCCGACTGCGGCAGCAGGCGAGGGCAGGTTGGAATTGCAGACGCGGCTCTGCCGCGAGCGACACGACTGTCGGAAGCAAGAAAGGGTTATTAAAATCGATTCGGTGTAGAGTCGTATATAGTTACTTTGAATATATGAGACTCACTTTTTTAGGCACGGGCACCTCGCAGGGTGTCCCCGTTATCGGCTGCCGTTGTGCGGTCTGCACATCGGCCGATGCGCACGACAATCGTCTGCGCACGTCGGCTATGGTCGAGACGGATAACGGCCGCCGCTTCATTATCGATGCTGGGCCCGATTTCCGACAGCAGATGCTGCGGGAGGGCGTGCGGCATATCGACGCCATATTGCTGACGCACGGCCATACCGACCATATAGGCGGTCTGGACGACGTACGTGCCTTCAATTTCGTGGATTATCCGACAATACACACGATCGACATATATGCCGCGCCGTACACTGCGGCCTCCGTGCTGAAGGTCTTCGATTACGCCTTTGCCGCCGACAAGTATCGCGGCGCCCCCGAGATAAACCTGCATACCGTCGATCCCGCGCAACCGTTCACGGCGGGCGGTATAGAGATTGTCCCCGTTTCGGGAAAACATTCCCGCTTCGATGTTACGGGCTACAGAATGGGACGGCTGGCCTATCTGACGGATTTCAAGACGATTGCCGACGGGGAGGTCGAGAAGCTGCGCGGTGTCGAGGTGCTGGTGGTCAATGCCTTGCGCTTCGCACCGCACGATTCGCATTTCAATGTCGGGGAAGCGTTGGCATTGATCGAACGTGTCGCTCCGCGCGAAGCGTATCTTACGCATATGTCGCACGAAATAGGGCTGTACGCCGAGAGCGAAAGACGGATGCCCGAGGGCGTTCATTTGGCTTATGACGGATTGAAAATAATCATATAGATAATATGAAAACACTGAAAGACAAAGTTATAGTAATTACGGGCGCATCGTCGGGCATCGGCGAGGCTATGGCGAGAGTTTATGCGGCGCAGGGCGCGAAGGTCGTGCTCGGAGCGCGCAGCGGCGACAAGCTGGAAGCGATAGTCGGCGAAATACGCGCTGCGGGCGGCGATGCCGTGTGGTGCGCAATGGACGTCGTGAGCGAGGAGGATTGCAAGAGGTTGATAGACACGGCCGTGGAGGCATACGGCGGCATCGACGTTATGATATGCAATGCGGGCTTGTCGATGCGGGCGCTGTTCGACGACGTCGATTTGAAAGTCCTTCACCGACTTATGGATGTCAATTTCTGGGGCACGGTGAACTGTGCCAAATACGCATTGCCGTACCTTCAGGCGTCCAAAGGGTCGCTCGTCGGCATCTCTTCGGTCGCGGGGCTTCACGGGCTGCCGGGTCGTACGGGATACTCGGCGTCGAAATTCGCGATGACGGGATTTCTGGAGACCGTGCGTATCGAAAACCTGAAAAAGGGGCTGCACGTTATGGTCGCCTGCCCGGGTTTCACGGCTTCCAACGTCCGTTTCTCGGCATTGGTTGCCGACGGCTCGCAGCAGGGTGCCACGCCGCGCGAGGAGGCGAAGATGATGACGCCCGAAGAGGTCGCGCGCATCGTCGCCAAAGGCATACTCAAGCGCAAACGTCTGTGCCTTATGGAGATCGAGGGACGCGCCACGCACTTCGTGAAGAAATTCGCACCCGCATTCCTCGACAAGATGTTCTATTTGGTGATGTCCAAGGAACCCGACAGCCCGTTCAAATAACGGGCCGAGCGGCATTCGCTGTTTCGGCAATGATACGGACGTTACTTGCAGATATGCCCTATGCGTCCGATTTTAACGATTTCACCCCTGTCGGTATAATCCGACAGGGGTGATTTCCTGATTCGGGAGTTTGTCGGACGACCTTTTCGGGGCTGCCGCGACGAACCGTGCCTGCATCTGCTTCGTACGTACGGGCACCTAACGGGTACGTTACAGTCCCGTTTTCCACAAACCGTGTAGATTGCAGTACTCGTACACGGCCACGGGTTTGCCCGAGCAGGTGCAGATAACCGCTTCGGGTTTGTCTTTCAGGTCGATGCGGATGCCTCCGTTTTCGTTTTCCACGTAGATGAAAGCTATGTGATGTTCAGGAAGCATAGGGTGCGGTACGCTGCCGACCTCGACCTTTATTTTGCAGTCGTCGAGCCTCGTTACCACGGGAACGTGTTTCTCGTTGCTCGCATCGACCGTATTGGGTATCAGTTCCTCCATTTTTTCGCCGCAGCATACGACGGGAACCGTCGAATCCACTACCTTCTCGATGACATTGCCGCAATGGCGGCATTTATAAAATTTCGTTGCCATAACTGTGAGTGTTTATTGGTTTAGACAAATATAATAAAATCTGAATCCATATGCAACTTTACTGCTGTTTTATTTTGAATGCGGCGGATATTGTCGTTGCGGCCGATTTTACGGTGCCGTTGCGGCGCAGAAAATCGGCCGTCGGGCAGGCCCCGTTTTGCGGATGGGGCTTCCAATTTTCGTGACGAACCTGCCGACGGCCGAGCCCCAATATCTATTCGGCAATTATATGTTCTTGATTTTTCGGACGTTCCCGCCGCACGAGCGGAATGCGGGTGCGGCGGGCGTCCTGCACCGGCTTTTGTTATAAATACTTGTTATGGGTTGGTAGAAAACGGTGCATAATAATGTTCTATATTCAGTTGTTCATTCAATTCAGCACCCCATAATAAATAAAAAAGGGCGCGGTGTCAGCCCCTTAGTACAGGTCTTGGAGAACCTTATCAAAAGAAGCCGTCCTACGCCCCAGCCACGTCCCGCCCGATATACGGGCAGGACATAACTGGGAACCGACAACTATTATACCTTTTGATAAACATCCTCCGAAGAGGTCTCCAAGTTTGTACTAAGGTATAAAGAGTTGTTTACCCTTTATATATTTTATCGGCTTGTGCCGAATTTATCCGAATACAAATATAGTATATTCTCTGCAATAATGAAATTTATATATGTAAAAATTAAATGACGGAGACGAATCGGCAGATTCCGTGGGCGACAAGTGCGTCGGATTCGGGCTTGGCGGCGACGGCGTGCAGATCCCGAACGAAAATCGCTGACGGTCGGATATCAACTCGTCAGCGATTCGCTTCGTACCCAGAGCCGGGGTCGAACCGGCACAGGGGTGAACCTACTGGTGTTTGAGACCAGCGCGTCTACCGATTCCGCCATCTGGGCATTCGACCGTAAAGTCCGCGACGCAGTATCGAAACAATCGGAAACCCGAAATATCGACAGCCGATACGGAACAATAGCAATCGGGACAGCAAAGGTATAAAAAAAATCGATAACACAACCTTTTCGACGAAAAAAATATATCTTTGCGACCGATTTAGGTTAGTTAAGTTTTTTAATAATTATTTTCTCGCTTATGGAAATGAAGAATACCATTGATTTCCACCCGAAACTGTTTTCTGCCCTGCGCAATTACTCCCGTTCGCAATTGAGTTCCGATATTATGGCGGGCGTCATTGTCGGAATCGTGGCGCTGCCGCTGGCGATAGCATTCGGTATCGCTTCGGGCGTCAGCCCCGAAAAGGGACTCGTAACGGCAATAGTGGGCGGTCTTATCGTCTCGCTGTTGGGCGGCTGCAACGTCCAGATAGGCGGCCCGACGGGGGCGTTCATAGTGATCGTCTACGGTATAATCGCCAAATTCGGCATCGAGGGGCTTGCGATAGCCACGTTCATCGCCGGTATAATCATGCTGCTTATAGGGTTGCTGAAACTCGGTACGGTGATAAAATTCATACCTTATCCTATCGTGGTCGGGTTTACGGGCGGTATCGCGCTGACGATATTCACTACCCAAATCAAGGACCTGTTCGGGATGCGGATTACGGATATGCCTGCCGATTTCCTGTCGAAGTGGGCCGTATATTTCCAAAATATCGGAACGACGGACCTTTGGTCGCTCGGCATAGGCTTGGCCAGCATCGTTATAATAGTCTTTACGCCCAAGCTGTCGCGCAGAATCCCCGGTTCGCTGGTGGCTATCGTACTTATGACTGTCGTTTCGTTCCTGCTGCGTAAATACGCGGGCGTAACCTCCGTGGAGACTATCGGCGACCGCTTTACTATCGATGCATCGTTGCCGATGCCGTCGGGTATAAGTTTCAATATCGAGACCATAAATATGCTCCTGCCTTCGGCCTTTACCATCGCGATTCTCGGCTCCATCGAGTCGCTGCTCTCGGCGACGGTTGCCGACGGCGTTACGGGCGACCGTCATAACTCGAATACCGAGCTTATGGCGCAGGGTGCCGCGAATATCATCGTCCCGCTTTTCGGAGGCATCCCCGTTACGGGCGCCATAGCACGTACGATGACCAACATCAACAACGGCGGCCGTACGCCCGTGGCGGGTATCATCCACGCTGTCGTGCTGCTGCTCATACTGCTCTTCCTCTCGCCGCTGACGAAACATATCCCTATGGCGTGTCTGGCAGGCGTGCTGGTTATGGTGTCGTACAATATGAGCGAGTGGCGTACGATACGCTCTATGATGCACAACCCCAAATCGGATGTCGTCGTGCTGGTTACGACCCTTGTGCTGACCGTGGTTTTCGACCTGACGATAGCTATCGAGGTCGGACTGGTTATGGCCATCCTGCTCTTTATGAAACGCGTGATGGAGAGCACGCAGATCAAGGTCATACGCGACCAGATGGAGGTGCATCACGACGGGGAGCGCCACGACGAGCAGCTGTCGATACCTGCGGGAGTGGAGGTGTATGAAATAGAGGGCCCGTTTTTCTTCGGCATAGCCAACAAGTTCGACGAAGCTATGCGCCGCGTGGGCGACTTGTCGCCGATACGTGTGGTACGTATGCGCAAAGTGTCGTTCATCGATTCTACGGGCATTCATAACCTCGAGATATTCATCCGCTCGTCGCAGAAGGAGAACCGCGTCGTGATTCTTTCGGGTGTGAACGATACCGTCCGTTCTGCACTCGAGAAGGCGGGCGTGTGCGCGATGGTCGGCGAGGAGAATGTTTGCGACCATATCCACAAGGCTCTGGCACGTGCCGAGGCTGTAGCTGCGGAGCTGAAGGCCGCGAAGGCATAGCGCATACGGAATATATGCGGGCGGGACGTCGGACTAAGACGTCCCGCTTTTTTACGTCAGTTTATCAGCTGCCATATATATGTACCGTAGATTATGAGCATCATAACGCCTTCGATGCGATTGATGCTGTGGCCGCGGAACGTGAATGCGAAGATGAACGGCAATACGGCGCTGAGAAGTACCATAACCATATCGACGAGGCTTATGTCGCCGAGCGTGAGCGGTGAAATCATCGCGCTGCCGCCGAGGATGAAGAGTATGTTGAAGATGTTGGAACCGAGCACATTGCCCAGAGCCATACCTTTGCGCCCCTTGATTACGGAAGCCAGACTCGATGCGAGTTCGGGCAGCGATGTCCCGCCCGCGACGAGCGTTATGGCTATTACCGCCTCGCTTATTCCCATCCTGTGCGCCAGAGCGGAAGCGCCGTCTATGAACAGGCGGCTGCCGCCTATGAGGGCCGCAAGCCCTGCTACCGTCCAGAATACGGCTATGGGGGTTTTCATTCGCGGCACCGTGTTTTCCGCATCGTCCCGTTCACGGTTCGACGAACGTATCGTATAGACGATCAATGCGATGTACAGGATGAACATAATCACCCCCTCGATGCGGCCTATGCGGTCCGTGTCCCCCGTATGCAACAGGGTGTCCGAGGCGGCGAGGAACAACAGCACCGAGGCCAAAAGTGTTATCGGGATGTCGAAACGGATGTTGTTCCTCGTCAGGGGTAGCGGCGATACCGTTGCGCACAACCCCAGAATCAGGAATACGTTGAAGATGTTCGAGCCTACAACGTTGCCTATCGCCATATCGCTGCTGCCGCGCAGTGCGGCGGATATGCTGACGACAAATTCGGGCATAGATGTCCCGACGGCCACGATCGTCAGGCCGATAATGAATTCCGACACGCGGAATTTTTCGGCTATGGCCGCCGCGCCTTCGGTAAGTCGGTCGGCACCAGCCAATACGAGTGCCAGTCCGATAACGATAAACAGAATATCCATAATTTTATAGTTCGGGTAGGGTCGTTGCCGTATCTTCGAGCCTTAACCGCCCATCGTCCTGCGAGAGTGTGCGGGTATCGTCGAGACGGCATATCATAGCCGTGTTTCGGTCCGCATCGCCCGACCCGAAATCGAAGTCGGTGTCGAACTCGATGCGGGTTCCCGTCTCCTCGAATCCGAACTGCCCGTAGAACCGTTTTACTTCATCGCCGCTCGGAATGAGTGCAGCCGCATCGAACGTCCTGCGCACCGAATCCATAGCCATATGCATAAGTGCCGTTGCGAAGCCTTTGCGGCGGTGGCGCGGGTCGGTGGCTACGGCGTAAATGTAGGCGATGCGCATTCCGTTTCCGCTGCGTAGCGGAACGACATGCAGCATCGACGCCAGTTCCCCCTCTTCGTAGTGCAGGAACGACCGTACATGCGGGCGGCAATTTATCAGAAAATTATCGACGAATGTCTCGTCGTCGCCGAAAACGTCCGTCCACAGCCGTTTTATTTCGCGCTCCTCCCTGTCGAGCACCGCAGCCGTGATTTTAGATTGCAGCATAACGGGGTGGTACGACATTTTCGAACGCCGCAGCCCTTCGACACCCATATCCTCCTCGCGGTTGATGTATTCGTACCGCTCGGGAATGCGGCAGGCGAAGAGCCTGTTTATGGCGGGAAATATGCCTTCGTAGGCGGTGTCGGCCTTTTCTATGTGGATTACGAAGGTGTCGTCGTTTACGGGCGAGCCGTATGTGAATGCCGCGATACGCCCTCCGATGCGTATCGCACCGCCCGTCAGACCCAGCTCGTCGAATTTGTCGAATCCGCGTTGCATAGCACGCCGCTCGGCGGTAATCGAGCTGTCGTCGCAATTCTCGTGGTGCCTGCACCATTCGCGTTCGAGAGCCATACATTCGTCCTTCATATCTGCCGTCAGCGGTTCGTAGCTATAGTCGTACAGGTCATTGAAACGGTTGAGGTGGTTGCGCTTGGGCTGGTACTTGCGCCCCGTGAGATTGCGGAGATCTGCGGCCGCATATATATAGTCCGCAGCGCTGCGGTTGTCGGCGAATACGAACTTTTCGGGATATGCCTGCCGCAATAAGGCGGCGGCTTCGGATGTGAGACCCGTTATGCGCAGCGGCTGCCCGAGCGAGGCGGCATCGGATTCGAGCAGCGGTATCAGGCGTGTGAAATCCTCGCTCCCGCCAGCTCTCACAGGCTGCATATATGCCGTCAGCCTGCCGCCGTTTATGCGGTATCTTACTATCAGGAATCCGTCGGCCTCCGCCCATTCGCTGCGGTATGTTTCCTGCCAGCAATATATGTTGGCGAAGGCCATGTCGCAGTTGCGGATACGGCTGCCTTTTATGTATTTGTCGAATACGGCCTTAGTTTCAGCCGTTACGGGGTGGAACTGTATCATCGATAGTGTAATTTTTCCGTTTGGCGTGGCCGTAATACTGCTGTATCATAGCCTTTGTGCGCCTTTCGATACTGTCGCTCGGAATTTTACATATGAGATTATCGTGCCGTTCCGTGTCGTCGAGCGCATATATCGACTTTACGGAGTTTTCGTCGAACGAATAGAGGTATTTGTCGGTGACTGCCTTGTAGTTGCCGTCGAAGACTATCGCCGTCGGTTCGTCGCACGGCTCGTTGAACACATCGCGTCCGTATGCGAAATACGGCTCTTCGTTGCCGATAATGCCCAAAAGCGTCGGCATAATGTCGGCTTGGCTCGCCGTATGGTCGTAGCGTCCGCGCAGCGAGCCGTCGGGAGTGTGGAAAAATCCGATGATGTGCAGGTCGAATGGCGATACGCGGGTGCGCGGGGCGAACTTCTCGCTCGACACGTGGTCGGCGACGAATACGAATATCGTACGGGCGAACCACTCCTTGTCGCCGTTCTCGGCGAAGAAGCGGCGGAATGCGCCGTCGGTATACGCTGCACAGCGTTGTATTTTCGTTTTTCCCTCGGGCAACTCGGCGCGTCTGTCGTCGGGAACCACGAACGGGTGGTGCGAACTGAGCGTGAATATCGATGCGAAGAACGGCTCGGGCAGCGAGTCGAGTTCTTCGCCCATATAGCCTAAAAACGGCTCGTCCCATATGCCCCAATAACCGTCGAAATCGCCTTTGCCGTGCTTCCGTTCGTAGTCTTCCATACTGAATTGACGCTCGATGCCTGCCGCATTGGCATATGCTCCGAAGCCCATAGACCCGCGTTCCGAACCGCAGAAAAATGCGGTCGCATAACCCTTGTCGCGCAATATGCGCGGCAGCGGGCGGCTTTCGCCGAGCGATTCGGGCATGAGCATAAACGGTTTGCGCAATGACGGAATCGAACTCCATATTGCGGGCAGCGCCTGTATCGAGCGCTTGCCGTTGGCGTACATTTTCGTGAATACCAGCCCGTTGCGCATCAGCGAGTCGAGGAAAGGCGTATAGCCCTTGACCTCTTCGTCGGCGTAGATGTCGCCGCAGAGGTATGCGGAGTGTTCGGCGGACATGCTTTCCATTACGAAAATGACGATATTGCGGCCTTCGAATGACTTTTCGGACGATTTTTGCGGAGTGGGGTAATGGTATGGCGTATATATTTCGGCAAGTTCCTCCTCCGAAAAGAATACGGTGCGTCCGTTTACGCCCGCACCTGCGGTACGCAGTATGCAGAACGGATTACTCAGGACGATATTGGCTTTAGCCCCATCGACGGCGTATCCCATAGCGTTGGGTATTGCTATCGGACGTGTCATACGGCTGAAACCGCCTCGGACGCCTCCTATGGCGAGCGTGACGGCCGCCAGGAGGACCAACGTTCCTGCCGAGTAGTAGATGATGCGGTTCTCCGTGTGTTCTATCCGCGCCTTGCGCCGATAGCCCCACGCAAGGAGTGCTATGAGGGCGATGCCTGCAAGGACGAGGTACCAGTTCTCGGCCGCGAACTTCAGTACGAGCGCAACCGAGTTGGAGTTGTCGGCGAAAAATATCTCTTCGGACGTAAACCGTTTCTGGGTGTATCGGAAATAGACAACGTCGCCGAGATTGACGGCTATGACCGCTGAATTGACTACAACGTAATACCAATACAGCATTTCGCGGTACCATCTGCGTTCGCGTACCCGAAACGGCAGCAGCGACAGCACGAGCCACAATCCGTCGGCATAAACGAGCGAAGCGGTATCGAATTGCAGGGCGCCCGCCATTAACGACGGGATTTCGCTCCACTCGAAAGAGCCGAACGATGCGATGTTGTAGCCGACGAATACGAGACGGCACAACATCATTACGATATACAGCAATGCCACTCGCCTGACGGTGAGTGCCGTATATGTCCTGAAAGGGTTCATATTCCAGCTAACAAGCCTTGAGCGACATATCGAGCGACTTTATCTGGTGCGTCAGTGCGCCCACCGATATGAAATCGACACCCGTTTCGGCGTATTCGCGCAGCGTGTCGAGCGTTATGCCGCCGCTCGATTCGGTCTCGCAGCGCCCTGCGACCTTGGCTACGGCCTTGCGCGTCATTTCGGGCGAGAAGTTGTCGAACATTATGCGGTCCACGCCTCCTGCGGCGAATACCTCGTCGATGTCCTCCAGCGAACGTACCTCGCATTCGACGGGAATATCGCGCCCCGTTGCCGCCAGATACTCTTTGGCTTTCGTCACGGCATTGCGTATCCCGCCCGCGAAGTCGATGTGGTTGTCCTTCAACAGTATCATATCGAAAAGCCCCATACGGTGGTTCTCGCCGCCGCCGATCTTCACGGCCATCTTGTCGAGAACCCGCATCCCCGGGGTGGTTTTGCGCGTGTCGAGAACTTTGGTATGCAATCCTTTCAGCCTGTCCGCATATACGGCAGTCTGCGTAGCCACGCCGCTCATACGCTGCATAACGTTGAGCACTATGCGCTCGGCCTGCAACAGCGAACGTTCGCTGCCCGAGACGTAGAACGCTACGTCTCCCGCCTTTACGCGGTCGCCGTCCGAAAGTATCTGCTCGAAATTCATTTTCGGGTCGAGGCGTTCCAGTATTATGCGGGCGATCTCTATTCCCGCGATTACCCCTTCCTGCTTGCACAGCAGTCGCATACGCCCCTGCTGTCCGGCGGGAATGCAGCAGAGCGAGGTGTGGTCGCCGTCTCCTATGTCTTCCTTGACGGCCAGTGCGATGAGTTCATCGACGAAAGGTCTGTATTCGGGTTTCATATTCCTTTATCTTACTAAACTGCCTCTGTATCTGACATCGTATTTCATACATCTGAACTTTACGTTTACGGCCTCCTCGTCGGTCTCGCACTTGAAGTCGTAAAGCGTATAGTTCGGCATCGCCACTCCGTTGTGGTAGGGTATTGCCTCGGGCGTGTCGTTCTTGAAGAAATCGTCGTTGAAGCTGGCGTCGTACTGGTTTTCGAGGTTGCGCACCTCCATATCGAGATACGGCATACCGTCTATGAAACGCGTCTTGTCCATATAGAGCGTGTATTTCCCGTCGGGGTTCTCCATTAGACGCCATTCTACGCCGCTTTCGTGATAAACGTTCCTGCCTTCCGAATCGTAGACCTCGATAACGTCTATCACGGGTATCAGATTGGGCTCTTTGTCGTCGCACGCCGTCATCGTCAGGAATGCGATGCCTAAAAGGATAAGTTTTTTCATCGGTATCTGTGTCTTTATAAAATAATACTCAGCGTAATGCCGAACATACGCGGTTTGCCGCGCTGCAAAAATCGGTGCGAAATCGACTCGAAGTGGAATACGTCGTATTTCGTGCCCGTCAGGTTCCGCCCCCATATCTCTACGGCGTAATGCTTCTGCGAGAATTTCACCGAGCAGTCGAGCAGCGAATAGTACGGTTGCGAGAGGGTGTTTTCCTCGTCCCAGTAAATCCGCCCCGTGCCTTTGTATCCTGCGCTGAACGTTATGCGTTCGAGCCACGTGCTGTTTATCGCCAGTCCGTACGAGATCCGTGCCGACGCGGTATGCTGCGGCGCATACGGTACCGTTTTGCCTGCATAGTCGTTTTTGCCGTTGCGGAACTCCGTGAACGAAGCATTCGTATAACCGTAAGACAAATATACGTCGAAATTTTCGAACGGAGAAATCCGTGCCGACATTTCGCCGCCGAAACTCCGCGATTTGCCTGCGTTGGTCATCATCCGTCCCGTTGTCTGCCCTTCGGGGAAGACCGTCAGCTGACGGTCGCGGCAGTCGATGTAGAACAGTGCGAGGTCCGCCGCGAACCGTCCGTCGGCGCTCGACAGATGCGAGCCTATTTCGAAATTCCAACTGTATTCGGGCTTGTACGACACCACCTTGTCTATGTCGAAATCGCGCGTCCAGTAGACGCCCATCTCGGCCATCAGCATAGATTGTATCACCTCCGAGAACATTTGCGTGTTGAATCCGCCCGCCTTGTATCCCTTGCTTGCCGACGCATAGACCGAATTGCGGGCATCGGGGCGGAACGTGACGGTCAGTTTGGGCAATATCTCGAAGAACGATTTGCGCAGCGAGCCTTTCTTTGCGAAGGGTACGATGTGCGTCTGTCCGAACTGCGCATCGGCATCGCTGCTGCAATCGTATCGCAGGTGCGCCTGCTCGAAATCGAAGCGTATGCCCGCCGCGATATCGAATTTCCCGAGCCGGACGTCTGATTCGTGGTAGACGGCCGCACCGTAGGACGGCATATCGAATCGGGAGTCGAACAACAGCTCGTCCGATGTGAATACGGGGCGTGGCATATATTCGGGTATATTGTTGATTATCAACTCTTCGATTCCCGTCTTCCTGAACCGTACGGGGGCATTCATATCGGTATGCCTGTAAAAGCCGAATGCTCCGCACAGCCAGCTGTACCGCCCCTTGCTTTTCGACCGCATCACGATCTCTTCGGTTACGGCGTGCTCGGTGCGGTCCTGCACGAGCGTAAAGTATGGCAGCGGCGTAAAGTCTTGGTCGAGAGTCATCTTGTCGTCGAGATACTGGTAGCCCGTGACGCTCGCCAGAGAAAATGCGGGTGTATCGTAGCGGAATGTCAGGCCGTTGCCGAGCGTCGTGCGGTCGTAGCCGCACGGGTCGTCGTAGCTTATCTCGCCGACCGACACGACATCGTCTACGACATCGTCGCCGTCGTTGCTCCGCCCCGCATAGGCATACGGGTAGCCGTCCTGCCGCGTAATCGAGAATGAGAAGGTGTTGTCGAGAGAGATGTTCCGCATATTGCGCCATTGGAGGCGGAAGCGTCCGCCGCCCTGCCGCTCGCCGTCGCAAAGCGAGTTGTCGAACATATTGCGGTAGAACCCGTCGGATCTGGAATAATAGGCCGCGACGGCCGTGCCGAATCGTTCGCCTATCTTATTGTATACCGATGCGCGGAATTTCATCGAGTTGGCCGATGCGTACTCGGCACCGATACGTATGCCGTTGAATGTGAACGGGGATATGGTGTATATGTTGATTACTCCGCCCATAGTGTTGCGTCCGTAGAGCGTCGATTGCGGGCCGCGCAGGATCTCTATGCGCTCGACGTCGTTGAGGTCGAAATCGTAGGCATCCTTGTTCATCACGGGCAGGTTGTCTATATTCATTCCTATGACGGGCTGGTCGATGCGCGCTCCGAGCCCGCGGACGTAGACCGAAGAAGTCATACGCGAGCCGTAGTCGGGTATGAAGAAATTGGGGACCGTGAGCGATGCCTCTTTGAGTGCCGTGATGCGTTCGCGTTCGATGTCCGCAGAGTTGAAGAGCGAGATTGCTGCGGGCTGGTTGCGCAGTACGGCACTCTGCTTGACGGCCGTAATCTGGATGTGCTCTACCGTAATCATTGTATCCACGGGCGCGTGCAGCCCTTCGGCGGGAGTGCCTTTCCCTCCGACTGAAATATGCGATTTGTCGGCAGGCGTGCACAGCCCTGCGGCAGCGGCGCATAACGGCAGGAGCGCGAGCGGTATGGCGAGCAATCTTTTCATCGTTTCGAACGGTGCAAAGTAACGGTTTTTCCGTGTGCCTTGCAATCCTTATTTATGAGGATTTCGGTATGCGGCCTGCGGGGGAGGCGGCAAGGGGCAGCCGACGGAGACATATGGCGAGAAACGGCCGACGCAGGAGGGAACGTCCCGCCCCCTGCCAGATGCGGCAGGGCAATCGCTGCCTGTCCGTTATATCTCGTCGATGCTTACATATCCGTGCATTACGGCGTATATCGTAAGTCCCGAGACCGATTTGATGCCCAACTTTTCGACTATGTTGCGGCGATGCGATATGACGGTCGTAAGACCGATATTGAGACGGTCGGCAATCTCCTTGTTGAGCAGCCCTTTGACGACAAGCGCAAGCACCTCCGTCTCCCGCGCCGACAGCACCTCCCCGCCCGAACGCACCGTCGGGACATCGGCAGGATAACCTCCGTTATGCGCGGCCTGATGGAGCCGCAATATCGATTTTACGAGTTCGGTTTCGCTCTGACCGATATTCAGGCACGGTATGCCCGACATAGGCAAGGCGGTCGCGGCATCTGTCAGAATTATCGGTTTATGCCTGCAATCGAGGAAATATCGGCTCTCCTCGGCGAATATCTGCGCCGAAACGAAATGGTGGAAAAATACGTCGCCGACCGTGCGCAGCTCGGCGACCGACGAGAACGTACATACCTCCGCCATCGGAATAATGCGTTCGAGAATCGCTTTCAACCCGATGTTCATCAATACGTTTTGAGTAACTACTGCTATTTTCGGAGCCTGTTCGTGCATCTATTCGTGGTGATAGGGGTCGTTGTGCAGTATTGCGAATGCGCGGTACAGCTGCTCGGTGAATATGGCGCGTACGATCTGGTGCGAGAATGTCATTCGCGACAGCGACAGTTTGCCGTCGGCGCGTTCATAGACCGCATCCGAAAATCCGTAAGGGCCGCCTATGACGAGCACCAGCCGCCGTATCCCGCTGTTCATCCTCTTCTGGAGCCACGCGGCGAACTCTAACGAACGCATCTCTGCACCTTTCTCGTCGAGCAGAACCACATAATCGCCCTCGCCGATCTGACGCAGTATGGCCTCGCCCTCGGCCGTGCGCTGCTGCTTTACGGATATGTTTCGCGTATTGCGTATGTCGGGCAGTATGGTTATCGAGAACTTGCAGTAAAAGTTTATCCGTTTGGAGTACATCGACACCAAACTCTCGACTTCGGCCATATCGGTCTTCCCGACCGCAATGAGTTCGACGTTCATATTACAAATCGGTGTTCCATTCTCCGTGCGCATCTTCGTATATCACGGGGCGCGACGGTTCGAGCGACTTGAGGTGCTGGTAGGCCTTGTACATAGCGTAGCCGTTGCCCGATTTGCCGCCGAGCATAAATCCTATGACGCACGGATGGTTGCGCATACGGAAATACATAGCGTCGATACGCGTAAGATACTCGCCGAGCATCGCGGGGTCGTTCGACGGCGTACCGCCCGTGCCGCGATCGTCGCGACCGGTCGGGGCGTTTATCGCCGCACGGTCGATGACATACATACCCGTTTTGTCGCAAAGGGCGTAGAACCATTCGGGCTGCGGAAAATCGGGCACCACAGTATTTATGCCTTCGCGTTTGAGCGTAGCTATTTCGCGCTGCGCGGTCGCCGCGTCGGCCGCCGCATTGTAACGGTGGCGGAACAATTCCGTCGGAGTGCCGAAGCGGATGATACGCCCGTCGGCAAGTTCGCTCTTGCCGAAGCCGACCTTGAACGGTATATATTCGTATACCAGTCCGTTGCGCTTGGTATACAGCATCACGGAATACAGAGGTGCGTTCCCCTTGTTGCCGCCCCACCTGTTTTTATAGGCATCGTATATGTCGGCAGTGATGCGCAGAGTATCCCGCGAGCGCCCCGCAACCGTCATTTCGCGGACGGCATAGTCCGCCAGCTTGCCGTCGGGAGAGTAGATGTCATAGCCGACCGCTATCGTCTCGGCGAAATTGAATGCGTTCTCTACGATGACGTCGAGGTGCAGGATACCGTATTTGCGGGTGGAATCGGGGACTATCTCCGCCGCGAAATCGTCTATATGCAGTTTGCGCTGCGCGAAGATGTAACTCCCCTCGAACCGCTTCTGTTTCGCCGCGGGCACTCCCTCCTGCAACTGCGGTGTGCGGCTTTCGCGCAAGGCGAGGGTCAGGGTATTGGCACCCTGCTTCAGATAGGGCGAAATCATAAACTCGGCGGGGGAGCGGTCGTCCTCGACGTCGGCGACGATGCGGCCGTTCAGCACCAGCGTATAGGCCGAACCGACGCTGGCCAGATGCAGATATGCGTTATAATCGCCCCACGACGCATCGGTATCGAACTCCTGAGTGAAAAACTCGACTCCCTCCCGCACACCGTCGGCTGCGGGCGACACGACGATATGGCGCGCCGTTGCGGAACGGTCGCCTTTCACGGCAGCCTGACGCGTATCGTAGGTTACGAACTCCGTGCGGTTCACGCGCGGGGACTGTGCAGAGACGGCGGTTGCGGCCGTCAGTGCGAATATGATTGAAAACACTCGCTTCATAAATTTCGCAGGCCTTAAAATACGCGGCGCAGCAGGACAAAGGTACTTTTTTTTTGCCAAATCGCAAATAAAACCTATCTTTGTAGGTTACAATAGCAAAACGAATAAAATAACGAAATAATATCATTATGAGGATAGCGGAATTACTTCGTACGACGGCTCACGGGCAGGATGTCGTCGTCAAGGGTTGGGTTCGCACCAAGCGCGGCAACAAGAACGTGGCATTCATCGCATTGAACGACGGTTCGTGCGTGTCGAACATTCAGATCGTAGTCGATTTGGCTTCGTTCGACGAGGAGTTGTTGAAGCAGGTCACTACGGGTGCCTGCCTCCGTGTGGACGGCAAGCTCGTCGAGTCGCTCGGCTCGGGGCAGGGTGTCGAGGTGCAGGCCTCCGAAATCGAAATCTACGGCACGGCCGATCCCGAGACATACCCGTTGCAGAAAAAGGGACATTCGCTCGAATTCCTGCGCGACATAGCTTATCTGCGTCCGCGCACCAATACGTTCGGTGCCGTTCTGCGCATACGCCACGCTATGGCCTACGCCATCCACAAATATTTCAACGATCGCGGTTTCTACTATCTGCATACGCCCCTCATCACGGGTTCCGATGCCGAAGGTGCGGGTGCGATGTTCCAGGTAACGACGCTCGACCTGAACGATGTTCCCAGAACCGAGGACGGGAAAGTAGACTACTCGCAGGACTTCTTCGGCAAGTCGTGCAACCTGACTGTCTCGGGCCAGCTCGAAGGCGAGTTGGGAGCGTTGTCGATAGGGCAGATATATACGTTCGGCCCCACGTTCCGTGCCGAAAACTCGAATACGCCCCGCCATTTGGCCGAATTTTG
The DNA here is from genome assembly GCA_017937125.1 of Alistipes sp. Classification (GTDB taxonomy): domain Bacteria; phylum Bacteroidota; class Bacteroidia; order Bacteroidales; family Rikenellaceae; genus Alistipes. The sequence goes on from JAGBEH010000001.1 coordinate 233,223, forward strand.
GATGATCGAACCCGAAGTGGCGTTCTACGATCTGGAGGACAATATGGCGCTGGCCGAGGATTTCCTCAAGTATCTGGTGCGTTATGCGCTCGATAATTGCCGCGAGGATCTGGAGTTTATGAACAAGATGTGGGACAACGAACTGATAGAGCGGCTGGAGTTCGTCGTGGCGAACGATTTCCGCCGTTTGGACTACACCGAGGCCATCGAAATACTCAAGGCATCGGGACGTAGGTTCGAGTTCCCCTGCGACTGGGGATGCGACCTCCAGAGCGAGCACGAGCGGTATCTCGTCGAGGAGCATTTCAAGCGCCCGGTCATACTGATAAACTACCCGAAGGAGATAAAGGCGTTCTATATGAAACAGAACGAGGACGGCAAGACCGTGCGTGCTATGGACGTCCTTTTCCCGAAAATAGGCGAAATTATCGGCGGTTCGGAGCGCGAGGCCGATTACGGCAAACTTTCTGCAAGGGTCGAGGAGCTCGGAATAAACGTAAACGATATATGGTGGTATCTCGATACGCGTCGCTGGGGTTCGGCACCGCATTCCGGTTTCGGATTGGGGTTCGAACGCCTGTTGCTGTTCGTAACGGGTATGACCAACATCCGCGACGTCATTCCTTTCCCGCGCACGCCGAAGAACGCCGAGTTTTAGGCTTCTGCAGCGGGTATGCCGTGGCGGAGCCCGAGGGCGGGTCTGCTGCGGTCGGGACCGCGGAGGGCGGTCCGCGTCGGAGGACTTTGCGAATGAAGAACCTGAAAACGCAGTTTGTCAATCGTTGCGGCCGCGGTGCCGCAACAGTATGAATTGTGAATAGCTATGTCCATAAGTCAGAAACAGCAACTGTCGCTTCAGCAGAAGTTATCCCCCCAGCAAATTCAGATGATAAAGTTGTTGGAGCTGCCTACCGTGCAGCTCGAACAGCGTATTAAGCAAGAGATAGAGGAGAATATAGTTCTCGAGGAGGACGAGCGTCCCGACGAGGAGGAGCCTCGCCAGATTTCGGTCGAGGAGTATCTTCGCGAGGACGACACTCCGAGTTATAAAAGCCGCATAAACAACTATTCGAAGGATGACAAGCAGCGTCCCGTCTACCTCTCGGGCGGACGGTCGTTGCAGGAGTATTTGGTCGAGCAGTTGGGTTACCGCAACCTGTCGGAACGCGAGATGCGTTTGGCGGTGTATATAGTCGGCAGCATAGACGAGGACGGTTATTTGCGTCGCGACCTCGTGTCCATAAGCGATGATATAGCGTTTTCGCTCGGCATAGAGTGCGATGAGCGTGAATTGGAGCGCCTCCTCGGAATCATACACGAACTGGAGCCTGCGGGTGTCGGGGCGCGCAATCTGCGCGAATGTCTGCTACTGCAAATGGGGCAGATGAATATCGACACTCGGGCACGGCGTTTGGCGCGCAGGATAGTTACCGATTATTTCGACGAGTTCGTCAAGAAGCATTACGAGAAACTTATGGCGCGTCTTCAGGTCGGCGAGGAAGATTTCCGCGAGGCGCTCGCCGAAATCAAGCGGCTGTCGCCCAAACCGGGCAATCTCTATTCCGAGGGCGGCACCGACACGACGCCTTACGTGATACCCGATTTCATACTCGATTTCCACGATGATCGGTTCGAATTGAGTCTCAACTCGTACAATGTCCCCGAACTGCGTATCAACCGCCGTTATATGGACATCATACGCGATATGGTCAGGTCGGACGGGACGGTCAAGAACGAAGACCGCGAGGCGGTGCAGTTCGTGAAGAGCAAGATAGACTCAGCAAAATGGTTCATATCGGCCATAAAGCAGCGCCACGATACGCTGATGCGCACGATGCAGGAGATACTCGACTATCAGCGCGAATATTTCAAGGATGGCGACAAAAGCAAGTTGAGGCCTATGATTCTCAAGGATATAGCCGATCGTACGGGGCTCGATGTCTCGACCATTTCGCGTGTGGTGAACAGCAAGTACGTACAGACCTCGTTCGGGATAATACTGCTGAAATCGCTGTTCTCGGAGGCTATGCAGACCGAGAGCGGCGAGGAGGTGTCGAGCTATGAGATAAAAAACATTCTCCAGCAGTGCATCGATGACGAGGATAAGCGCCATCCGCTTACGGACGAGACGCTGATGGACATCCTCAACTCCAAGGGTTACCGCATAGCACGACGCACGGTGGCTAAATACCGCGAAATGCTCAATATCCCCGTGGCGCGTCTTCGCAAGCAGATCTGACCGCGGCCGTACGGTTCCTACGGTTCGTTGCTGATGTCGGCGGTTCGGGCATTGACGAAATCTATGAGGGCTTTCGGTGCTATTTTTATCTGCAAGCCGCGCACTCCCGCGCTTATGAATATGTAGGGGTGTTGCGTTGCGGTGGTGTGGAAAAATGTGGGGAATGCCTTTTTCATACCTATGGGCGAACAGCCGCCGCGGATATATCCCGTGACGCCGAGCAACTCCTTGACGTGTATGAGGTCGGCTTTCTTGTTCCCCGATATTCGGGCGGCCGCTTTCAGGTCGAGCTCGTGATGCCCCGGAATTACGCATACGAAATATCCCGAGCGGTCGCCTTTGAGCACCAAGGTCTTGAACACGAGATTTATATCCTCTCCCAGTTGCTCGGCCACGTGCGTAGCCGCCAGATGCTCTTCATCGACGGCGTAGGGTATCAGTTCGTATGCTATCTTGGCACGGTCGAGCAGGCGTGCCGCATTGGTTTTCTCGATTTTGTGAGCCATATGGCAAATATACGAATAAGCGAGGGCAGAAGCAAATTTATTTGATTATGCCGAGCGGGAGTATATAAGGCGAAGCCAAATATAACGAAAAACCCCGATTCAGGTCGGGGTTTTTAAGAATTTATATACGAAATATTTGCTGCTGTCCATCTTCTGCGGCTGCGGGGGCGGCCTTCGGCCGAGCCGCAGAAGATGCGCAATTTTTGATTGCGGAACTGTTTTCGACTTAAATATTTTTCGGTTGCGTTCCGCGCGTTTCGTAGTTTGGACTATTATACGCAACCCTGCGCCAGCATAGCGTTCGCGACCTTCATAAAGCCACCGATATTGGCACCCTTCACGTAATTGACATACCCGTCCTCTTCGGTGCCGTATTGTACGCAGACGTCGTGGATGTTTTTCATTATGGAGTGCAGCTTCTCGTCCACCTCCTCGCGCGTCCACTTCAGACGCATAGAGTTCTGCGTCATCTCCAGACCCGATGTCGCCACGCCGCCCGCATTCGAAGCCTTGCCCGGCGAGTACAGCAGCTTGTGCTTTTGGAATATCGCTATCGCTTCGGGGGTCGAGGGCATATTGGCTCCTTCGGCCACGCAGATGCATCCGTTATCGACGAGTGCCTGCGCCTGCTCGCCGTTCAGCTCGTTCTGCGTCGCGCAGGGCATAGCTATGTCGCACTTGACGCCCCACGGACGTTCTCCCGCGAAGTATTTGGCCGACGGGTAACGATCCGCATACTCCTTGATGCGGCCTCGGAAGACATTCTTGAGCGTCATCACATATTGCAGTTTCTCGGCGTCGATACCGTCGGGATCGTAGATGTAGCCCGACGAGTCGGACATCGTTACCACCTTGGCCCCCAACTGCGTAGCTTTCTCGACGGCATACTGCGCCACGTTGCCCGAGCCCGAGACCGTTACGGTCTTGCCTTCGAAACTTTCGCCGCGCGTCGCGAGCATCTCCTGTGCGAAGTAGCAGGCGCCGTAACCCGTAGCTTCGGGACGCAGCGGGCTTCCGCCCCAGTCGAGGCCTTTGCCCGTGAATGTTCCCGTGAACTCGTCGCGCAGACGTTTGTACTGGCCGAACATAAAGCCTATCTCGCGACCTCCGACACCTATGTCGCCCGCAGGTACGTCGGTATCCTGCCCGACGTGGCGGTGGAGTTCCGTTATGAACGACTGGCAGAATTTCATCACCTCGTTGTCCGATTTGCCTTTGGGGTTGAAGTCCGAACCTCCCTTGCCGCCGCCCATAGGCAGTGTCGTAAGGCTGTTTTTGAATGTCTGCTCGAATGCGAGGAATTTCAATATGCTGAGGTTTACCGACGGATGGAAGCGTATGCCGCCCTTGTAGGGGCCTATCGCGCTGTTCATCTGGACGCGGAAACCGCGGTTTATCTCGATTTCTCCCTTATCGTTGAGCCAAGGCACGCGGAAGATGATTACGCGCTCGGGTTCGGCGATGCGTTCCAGAATTTTCATTTTCCTGAGCAGCGGGTCGGCTACGATATGCGGAGCCAGTGATTCGGCGACCTCCCTTACGGCCTGATGAAACTCGGGCTCGTTGGGGTTTTTGGCGATAAGCTGCGCCATAAAGTCGTCTACGAATTGTTGTGCCAGTTTTTCCATAGAAGATGTGCTTTAGAGTTCGTGAATGTGATCGATGCACAAAAATAATTTTTTCGATTCGAAAAATCCCTGAACGTTATTAAAATTTTTTAACAAAAAGTGAACAAACGAACTATGCCGCGATGTCCGTACGGGCGTCGTATGAAAATGGTAACTATGTACATAATTACACCTCCTTTGTTTTAATCTCCCGTTCTCGTTTCCGTTTGTCGGGTTGCTCGCGGCGGAGCCGCGTTTACAATTCCGACCCACCCCCGCACCCCCGCCTCAGGCAGGGGCTTCGGGTGAAACCCGCAAGGCAGCAGGGTTTCGGAATAAAGTCGGCGCAAATATGTATATAATTGACAAAAAGAGCTCGGCAACTTTTTTGCCGAACTCTTTTCCGAACCTATTTTTCAATGCTTTCGAGCCACTCCCGTGCCGAAGCGTCGGACGGCATCCGCCAGTCGCCGCGCGGCGAGAGCGATACCGACCCCACTTTGGGACCGTCGGGTACAGCCGAGCGCTTGTACTGTTGCGCGAAGAAGCGCCGAATGAATATTTCGAGCCATTTGCGTATGGTCGCGTCGTCGTATCGTCCGCGGAAAGCGTTCCGCGCGAGAAACTCGACCTTCGCGGGCGAGAACCCGTAACGCAATATGTTGAAGATGAAAAAGTCGTGCAGTTCGTACGGCCCTACCAGATCTTCGGTCTTCTGTGCGATTTCGCCGTTGTCGGCGGGCAGGAGTTCGGGGCTTACGGGCGTATCGACCACATCGCGCAGCGCCGCCGCGACTTTCGCGTTCGGTTCATTGTCGGCAACGTTCGAGACGAGTGCACGTACGAGCGTTTTCGGTATCGAGCAGTTTACGTTGTACATCGACATATGGTCGCCGTTGTATGTCGCCCAACCGAGTGCCGCCTCGCTCAGATCGCCCGTGCCTATGACCATACCGCCCTCCATATTGGCCGTATCCATAAGTATCTGCGTGCGTTCGCGCGCCTGCGAGTTCTCGTATGCCGCATCGCGCCGCGACGGGTCGAGACCTATGTCGGCGAAATGCTGCTCGCACGCCTTGCGGATCGGTATTTCGCGCATAGTTATGCCCAGCTCGTGCATCAGTGTCAGGGCGTTGTTGTAAGTGCGGTCCGTCGTTCCGAAACCGGGCATCGTGACGCCTATGATACCTTTGCGGTCGAGCCCGAGACGGTCGAATGTCCTGACGGCGACCAGCAGGGCGAGCGTCGAATCGAGACCTCCAGATATGCCGATTACGGCGCATTTGCACCCCGTGTGCCGTAATCTTTGCGCCAGCCCGAGCGACTGTATTTCGAAGATTTCGCGGCAATGTTCGTTGCAGCGCGACTTGTTGGACGGAACGAACGGGTGAGCGTCTACCGTACGGTCGAATGCGTGCTTCGTGTCGGTATCGTTTTCGTATTCTATGGATTCTATCGTGTATTCCTTTTCGAATATCCCCGCCGAGAATGTATTGCGGCGGCGCCGTTCGTTGCCTGTGAGTTCTATGTCTATGTCTGCGACCGTCAATCGCTCCCCGTCGGTGAAGCGCTCGCCCGATGCGAGTATGCGCCCGCATTCGGCGATTATCGTGTTGCCCGCGAAAACGAGGTCGGTGGATGACTCGCCTTGCCCTGCCGAAGCGTAGACGTAAGCGGTCAGCGTCCGCGCGGACTGCTGCTCTATGAGCTGCCGCAGGTAGTCGTTTTTGCGTGCCGCTTCGGGCGATGCCGAAAGGTTGAAAATTACCTTCGCGCCGTTCAGCGCCATTTGCGACGACGGCGGTACGGGCACCCATAAATCTTCGCATATCTCGACGCCGCATCGTACGCCGCCGATGTCGAAGAGCAGGTCGCTGCCGAAGTCTGCATCCTCTCCGCAATAGGTTACGGTCTCCTTTTCGATGCCCGCGCCCGATGCGAACCAGCGCATCTCGTAAAATTCCGAGTAGTTGGGAATGTTGCTCTTGGGGACGATGCCCGCAATCTCTCCGCCTGCGATTACGGCGGCGCAATTATAGAGTTTGTCATTCACCGCTACGGGTATGCCTATGACGGCGGTTATAGGTATCTCGGCGCTCGCTTGCACTATCTTTCCTGCGGCTTCTTCGGCCGCCGCAAGCAGCGCAGACTGGTTGAACAGGTCGCCGCAGGTATAGCCCGTAACCGACAGCTCGGGGAATACCACCGCTTCCGCACCGCGCTCCGCAGCCTGACGCATCATCGCCGTTATCCGTTCGGCATTGTATCCGCAATCGGCGACGCGTACGTTCGGTACGGCTGCCGCCACTTTCATATATCCGTATTCGTTCATATACGAATGTCGTTTTTCTGTTTATCGGGCACCGCGTCGCCCGCCCGTCCTATTTCGCCCAAAGTTTCGCGAGATTGATGATGACCTTTACCGCCTTTTGCATCGAGTCGAGCGAGCAATACTCGAATTTGCCGTGAAAATTCATCCCGCCTGCGAAGATGTTGGGGCAGGGCAGCCCCATAAACGACAGGCGAGCACCGTCCGTGCCGCCGCGTATGGGACGCACTATCGGCTGTACGTCGGCCTCGCGCATCGCTTCGAGAGCCTTGTCTATCACCTGCGGATGCGGCTCGACCATCTTGCGCATATTGTAGTACTGGTCTTTGAGCGTCAGCGTAATGGTCTCCTTGCCGTATCTCTTTTGCAGCAGATCGACGCAGCTCCATATATAGACCTTCTTCTCCTCGAACTTCTCGGCGTCGTGGTCGCGTATGATGTAGCTTACCTGCGCCTGCTCGACGGTGCCGTTGAAACCCACGCAGTGGTAGAATCCCTCGTAACCATCCGTAAATTCGGGACGCTGGTTGCAGGGGAGCATCGAGTTGAGCTCGCAGGCGACCTCTATGGCGTTTATCATCTTGTTCTTGGCATACCCGGGGTGTACGTTGCGCCCCTGCACGGTGATCTTAGCCGATGCGGCGTTGAAGTTCTCGTACTCCAACTCGCCCTCGAAGCCGCCGTCCATCGTGTAGGCGAAGTCGGCGCCGAATGCCGCTACGTCGAAAAAATCGACCCCGCGGCCTATCTCCTCGTCGGGCGTGAAGCCTATGCGGATCCTGCCGTGCGGAATTTCGGGATGCGTCATAAGATACTCCGCAGCCGTCATAATCTCCGCTATGCCCGCCTTGTCGTCGGCACCCAAGAGCGTCGTGCCGTCGGTGTGGATAAGCGTGTGGCCGACGAACGATTTCAACTCCGGAAAGTCGGCGACGCGCATCGTCAGCGCATTGTTCAGAACTATGTCGCTGCCGTCGTAGTTCTCGATGATGCGCGGTTTGACATCGGCGCCGCTCATATCGGGCGACGTGTCCGCGTGGGCGATGAACCCTATGACGGGGGCGTTTTCGCAACCTTTACTCGCAGGTATCGTACCCATAGCGTAGCCGTATTTGTCGATCGATACGTCGGTCAGCCCGAGCGACCTCATCTCCTCGACGAGCATATTCAGCAGGTCGAACTGTTTGGACGTCGAGGGGAAAGTTTCGCTCTCCTCGTTCGACTGCGTGTCGATCGCGACGTATTTCAGAAATCTCTCTTTAAGTTCCATATTCTATTCCTCTTTTTTAGCTTTCAGGGTGTGAACGGTGAAGTATGCGATAAGGGCTATGTAGACCGCAAGCGCAGTCCATTCGGCTGCATTGGATGCCGCCCAGTCGGCCATCCTCCAGTCTATCTCCGCAAAGTTGAGTATCGCGCTGACTACGCCCATAAGCGCTCCGCCCGCTATGAAGCCCGACGCAATGAGCGTACCGCGATCGAGCCGCGCCTTGTTCAGCGCCTCGTCTTTCGAGCGTGATGTTACGAACCACGCGACCAGACCGCCCACCACGAGCGGCGCGTTCAGCGACATCGGGATGAACATCCCGAGTGCGAATGCCAGCGCGGGAACGCCTATCGCCGTGAGCATCAGCGCCAATGCGGCACCTGCGAAATAGAGTATCCAAGGCGTTTCGCCGCCCTCCATAAGGGGTTTGATAACGGCCGCCATAGCATTGGCCTGCGGAGCCGTCAGGGCGTTTTCGCCTACGAAACCGTAGGTCTTGTTGAGGATTATCATTACGCCCGCAACGGTTGCGGCCGAAACTATCGTGCCCAAGAATTTCCACGTCTCCTGCTTGCGCGGGGTGGTTCCGAGCCAGTATCCGATCTTGAGGTCGGTGATGAAACCTCCCGCCATCGAGAGTGCCGTGCATACCACGCCGCCGATGATGAGTGCGGCGGTCATTCCGACCGTGCCGTTAAGTCCTATGCTGACGAGCACGAGCGAACTCAATATCAATGTCATAAGCGTCATTCCCGAGACGGGGTTAGAGCCTACGATGGCTATCGCATTTGCCGCTACGGTGGTGAAGAGGAAAGCTATGACGAAGACTATGAGCGTGCCTACGGCTGTCTGCATCCAGTTGTCGAGAATGCCGAACTGGAAGAAGAATACGATTGCCGCCAGTGCGGCGATGATTATCGACAAAATCGTCTTCATCGGCAAATCGCGCTCGGTGCGGCTCTCTTCGGTTACGGATTTCTTGCTGCCCAACTCCTTGAAAGCCAATCCTGCGGCCTGCTTGATTATGCCTGACTGGCGGATTATGCCTATGAGTCCCGCCATAGCTATGCCGCCGATGCCTATCGGTCGGCCGTACATCGCGAAGAGTTCGGTCGGGCTCAGCGCTGCGGCATCGGCCGATGCGTAGCCGACGAGCGGAACGATAAGGAACCATACCAGACACGAACCCGCAGTGATTATGACGGCGTATTTGAGACCTATTATGTAGCCCAGACCGAGCAGCGTCGCACCCGTATTGAGCGAGAATTCGACCTTGAAACGGTCGGCGACCATAGTGCCCCAGCCGCAGATGCGTGTCGATACGTTCTCCGCCCACGCGCCGAATGTCGAGACGGCGAAGTCGTAGAGACCGCCGATAAGTCCCGCAACGGCGAGTATTACGGTCTGTTTGCCGCCTTTTTCACCCGATACGAGGACTTCGGTGGTTGCCGTAGCTTCGGGGAACGGGTATTTGCCGTGCATCTCCTTGACGAAATATTTGCGGAACGGAATGAGCAGCGTTATGCCCAGAATGCCGCCCAACAGCGACGAGAGGAATACTTGGTAGAATTGCGCTTCGAGCCCGAGAATGTAGAGGGCGGGCAGCGTGAAAATAGCCCCCGCGACGATAACACCCGAGCAGGCGCCTATGGATTGTATGATGACGTTTTCGCCGAGCATATTCTTCTTGCCCCGCAGATTGCCGACGCCTACCGCTATTATGGCTATCGGTATGGCGGCCTCGAATACCTGTCCGACCTTCAGGCCGAGAAATGCCGCGGCTGCGGAGAAGACGACGGCCATAATGACACCCATCGTCACCGAATAGGGCGTCGCTTCGGCAGGAGTGCTTGCTGCGGGCATCATCGGTTCGTAGACCTCTCCCTGCCTGAGTTCGCGATAGGCGTTTTCGGGCAGGGACGGGAGTTGCTTGTTCTGTTCCATATCGAGTTCGAATTGTAGTTTACTATCCGCAAAAATATTAAAAATATGGAAACTGTATGCAACAAGGTGCAAAGTAAAACATATTCTCCGTCGTAAAATAGTCGTACGGAGCGGCTTTGTGCGAAAATAGTCGTCGTCGCGTTCGGTTTTCGGTTTTCGTGTGTCTTTAATAATAGAGAATTAAAACCTTTTAACTGCTAAACTTCATCATTATTATGAAAACACAACCGTTTTTTGCGCATATCGCGAGGACCGTTTTTGCGGTCGCGGCGATGTTGTCGGTCGGAATGCTCTCTTCGTGTAAGGACGATGACGGTACGGGTGCCGATACGGAGCCTTTCTTCGAACTCTCGGATGAGGGCGGCACCCCCGTTTCCTCGTACGGATTCTCGGGCGACGGCGGCGAGGTCTCTTTTGCCGTCGAGTCCGACGGCAGGTGGGAGATACTGCCCGTCGAGGAGTATGGCTGGCTCACGTTGTCCCCTTCGGCAGGCGACGGCAATGGTCGGATAACGTTGGTGGCCGATCCCAATCTCGGCGACAAGGCGCGGGAGGCGGTATTCGGAATTACGCTCGACGGCGCGGTTCTGCCGTCGTTCGATGTTACGCAGGCGGCGGCCGACGGTGTACCGGCGTTCGAGGTCGCTGCGAGCTGCGAGAAGGTCGCTGCCGAGGGCGGCGATGTGACGCTGACGATAACTACCGCGCTCGACGAGTGGGACTGTGCGGTCGAGCCGTCGGGGATTTTTACGGAGAAGGCTCGGACGGCCGAGAGTCTGACGCTGACCGTCGGCAAGAACGAATCCGTGCACGAACGGCGCGCGTCGGTCGTGTTTACGTCGCCTGTGCATTCGGGATTGCGCAAGGAGGTTGAGGTAGTGCAGGCTGCCGAGTCGCTCGACCTGCTTTTGGACGTAAGGTTCGCCAATGACGGTACTGCCGAGGACGTGTCGCCCTTGAAAAGTTCCGTAGAGGTCCTTTCCAGCCCGTTGATGACGACATATTATCACGATGTTTTCGGCGGGTATGCCGCGCGTTTCAACAATACGCCCGCAGTCGATACCAAGACGGGATTTTACAGAATATCATATGCAGGCAACAAGCAGTTCTCCGACGGGCTGGCGGGCGGACATTCGCTCGAGGCCGTGTTTATGCTGGCTGTGGATCCGATGAAAAAGGAGCTCAAGATGTTGAGTTCGATGCAGTCGGGCGGTACGGGGCTTATGATAGACAAGGTCGAGGACCAGATTACGTTCCTGCCGTATGTGGGCGGCTCGTATGTCTGGACCCGCAGCGGCGTGGTGCCGAAAAAGGGCGAGTATTATCATGTCGTAGGCGTGTGGGATAAGGACAAAGGCGAAACGCGCATCTATGTGAACGGCGAGAAGAGGGCGTCGATGCCCGTCAGCGGCGATTATAAACCTGTTGCGGATGCCGTGTGCCAGGCTTTTACCGTCGGAGCCGACCCGGGTGCGGGCGGCAAGGGTTCGAATGCGTGGAACGGCGATGTACTGCTGTCGCGCGTATACGGCCGTGCGCTGTCGGACGATGCGGTCGGGGAGTTGTGGCGCGATGTCGCGGACAGAATGCCGTCGGCCAATACGCTTTCCGTTTCCGATGCGGCGTTCCTGTCCGACATAACAGTATCTGCGGGGATGACGTACAATATCGCGGGTAAAGGTTTCGCCGACGGCGACAGGATACGTTTCGAGTCTCTTTCCGATGCCGACCGCAAATACACCGCGGAGACAGTGAAAGGCGAGTTGTCGTTGAAGACGGTCATTCCGTCCGATTTCGTCGGCGATACGTACCGTCTGGTGCTGGTGCGCGACGGGCAGATGTGCCCGCTCGGAACGGCGAAACTGAATGTCGCTGCGGGGGCGGCCGCTGTCAGGATGCCCGAGGTGGTCGCGCATCGCGGGTTCCACCGCGACGGCGTGGCTGCGGAGAATTCCATAGGCTCGTTGGCTGCGGCACAGAACATCGGCGCTTTCGGCTCGGAAATGGACGTGTGGATAACTGCGGACGACGTACTTGTGGTGCATCACGACAAGAGCATAGGCGGCAAGACCATACAGAATGCGACGTATGACGAGATAAAGGATATCGAGATCGGCGGCGGGGAGGTTATTCCCACATTCGAGGCCTACCTCGAGCAGGCGAAGAAATCGGCGGCGACCAAACTCGTCGTGGAGATCAAGTCGCATAGCGATGCCGCGAAGAATGCCCGTGCCTGCGATGCTCTGCTCGCAATGGTCGGGGAGCACGGAATGGAGAGCCGTGTCGAGTACATAGCTTTCAATTACGATACCTGCAAACGGCTGGTCGGCCTTGTCCCCGAGGGTACGCTCGTGGGGTATCTCAACGGCGACAAGACTCCCGCCGAGCTGGCGGCGGACGGCATTACGGCTATGGACTATAAGGCGGCCGTATTGCTGGAGCATCCCGAGTGGGTGGCGCAGGCGCATGACAACGGTCTGATTGTCAATGTGTGGGTCGCCAATACGGTGCAGGATATGTTGAAATTCATATCGCTCGGAGTAGATTATATCTCGACCGATAATCCCGATATGCTCCAAAATCTGATCGAGGCCTTGAGCGAGTAGCTGCGGCAGCGGCGTGGCCGACCGTCTCGGGGCGGGTATAGGCCGTGGCTTAAGGCGCAGGATGTGCGGCAAACAGTATTCACCTCCGTAGAATATACCTGCGGAGGTGAATTTTGTTTTCGGACGTTAGTCCGTCACGTTTTGCCGTCGGTATGCGTCCGTCAGTCGAGCAGGCCGTGCATCGAGGCATAGCGTATGGCCTCCATCGAGTTGTCCGCATTCAGCTTTTCGAGGATGCGCTGACGGTGGGTATTGACCGTATGTACGCTTAAGGAGAGTTTGGCGGCTATCTCCTTGCTCAACATACCTTTGCCTACGAGTTGCAGGATTTCGCGCTCGCGAACGGACAATACGGGTTGTTCGTTTTGTATGGACGACGATTGCCATTGCCTGTACACCTCCCCTGTCTTGTAATTGACCAAGCAGTTGCGCACTCCGTTTTTCGCCCGTTGGTCGGGCGAAATGTCGAGCGTGCTCAATGTAAGCCATACATCGCCGTGTCGGTCGAATTCGAGTATCTGGAACTGCTCGATCACCCGAACGCACCCTTGCACGGTATTTATGCGATATTCGTTTATCATCTTTATATCGCGTGCCGTCTCTTTGTGTTCGTTTGCGAAACGGACACCTTCGGCGCCGAGACGGTCGAGATCTTCGATGTCGTCGGGATGGATGTGCTTCGTGAAATATTCCGCATCTTCGCGCTCTATGGCCGCGAGGTCGTACCCGAACAGTTCCGTGAAATTGTACGATACGAAGGCGTGACGACGGCGGTGAGAGTCGAATACGGTAATGCCGCAGCCTGATATTTCGGCAATAGTCTTGAGCCGTTCGATATGATGGCCGAGGATGGTATAGTCGGGACCTTCGTCGTGAAGCTGCCGCAGGGGGTCGCCGTATGTCGGATAGTTCATTTAATGAATTTTCAGTATTGCGGTATATTGCCGCCGCCCGTAATTTTGCAGCACAAAGTTAATATTTTTTACGGTATGAAAAAATCTGTATTTACATTGCTGCTGCTTTTTACGGCACTCGGAGCTTCGGCTCAATTCCACGCAGACCTGCGTGTCGGCGCTGCTGCCTCTACATTCGGAGACGAACACCTCAAGATGGGATTCCGCGGAGGTGTAGGCTTGTCGTATCTGTTCACGAAACATTGGGGCTTGCGGACGGGACTGTATTATTCAAACAAAGGTATGACACGGTCCAACAACGTTTTCAACTACTCTTCCGACAAGGCCGCACGACTTTCGTATCTCGACCTGCCCGTTGAGGCCGTCGCCCGTTTCGGTATGTCGCCGCGTTCGGCATTCGAGATACACGGGGGCGTATACGTGGCTTGTTGTGTGATAGACAAGATGCCTTCGACAGTCGATTACAAGGCACGGCGGATAGATACCGGGGTCGGTGCGGGCTTCGATTTTGTCGTCGGGCATTTCATTGTCGGCCCCGAAATACAGTACGGCCTTACGCGGCTTACGACTTCGGGCAATAACCATAACATAACCTATGCCCTTACGCTCGGCTGCCGTTTTTGAGTGCCGCAGTAAAACACCGCCCGAAATATTTATCGCCGTCCGAAGCAGTTTCGGACGGCGATAAATCTATAGGTACGATGTCTACTCCACGTGCCAGATTACGGCCGAAACGGGTCGCATAGTAATCGTCGTGCGGCCTTTGGAGGTGGTGCATCGCGCCTTGTCCGTCGTGCCGTATACTATTTCGGCTTTGCCGTCGGCTACTGCCGCGAAGTCCGTTTTCACGCTCTTTGCACTCGGATTGAATGCTACCAAATACTTTTCGCCCTCTTTCTCGCGCATATATACCATAGGATACGGACGCTCGGGGTCGCTGACGAATTTCCAAGTGCCGTCGGTGCCGAGTGCGGGCGTCGCAGCGCGCAGTGCGAGCAGCCCCTTTACGTAATTGAGTATCGAATTCGGGTCGGCCTGCTGCGTTGCGACGTTCGGACGGTCGGCGGCCGCGTCTATGGGCAGATAGAGTTTCGACGGGTCGGCCGTCGAGAAACCTGCGTTTTCAGAGGTGTCCCACTGCATAGGCGTACGGCACGAACTGCGGTTCTTGACATTGAGACTGCCTTCCTTGTCGGGGGCATCCTCGATGTTGCGCATACCTATCTCCTCGCCGTAGTAGACTATCGGCGGCATCGGGAGCGTGAGAAAGAGAGTCAATACGGTCTTCAACTCGGCGGGCGTATTGCGGTCGAAACGGTTCATACGCCAAATATCGTGGCTGCATACGGGCATCGAAGCGAAACCCTTGCCGCGAACGGCATCGCATACTTCTGCATAGGCTTCGGCGAAACTCCTGACCTGCCCCTGCCCCGCCTTGTCGAAATAGCAGGGCGTAGGTTCGCCCGAATTGGTCGTCTGACATACTAACGGACGATATATTTTTTCGCCTATGCCGTTGTGGATTATCAGGTCTACGTCGAACCCCGCATCTATGGAGAATTGCGGCTGCGACCACTCCGAGAGCATTATGTTTTCGGGGTATTTCTGTTCGTACCAAGCGAAAATCTCGTTCCACAGACGTTTTATACCCGTGCGCTGCGCATCGTCGTTCTTCACCAGCGACGGAGCCATATCGACGCGGAACCCGTCCACACCCTTGTCGCACCAGAAAGCTATTATGTTTTTCAGTTCGTTGCGAACGGCCGTCGGGCCGGGAGCGTCGTATGCCTGCTGCCACGGTTTCGACGGGTCGGGATGTGCATATCCGTAGTTCAGGGCGGGCTGTATGTCGTAATAGTTCTTGAGGTAATAACCGTTGCGCGGAGCGTCGTTATCGACGAACTTTTTTTCAGGCTTGCCGCCCTCCTTGCCGTCCGTCCATATATAGTAGTCGCTGTGTTGCAGGTTTTTGTCGGCAAGCATCGACTGGCGGAACCACGGATGTTTGTCCGACGTGTGCCCCGCCACCAAATCGAGGCATACGCGGATACCTTTGGCGTGTGCTTCGTTTATCATCTCTACCAATCCGCTGTTGGTTCCGAACCGCGGGTCTACCTCGTAAAAGTCGGTGATGTCGTATCCGCCGTCTTCGAAAGCGCTGCGGAATACGGGGCTTATCCATATCGTGTTGAAGCCCACCTCTTTGATATAGTCGAGTTTCGAGCGTATTCCCGCTATGTCGCCGATGCCGTCGCCGTCGCTGTCTTTGAACGTTGAGGGGTAGATGTGGTAGATGCAGGCATCTTTCAGCCATTCGGGCGTGCGTTGGGCGCAGACCGATGCGCATATGCACATAGCTGCCGCCAATGCCGTGATTTTTTTCATTATAGCAATTTTATGATTTTTTCGAGTGAGATGCCGTGCGAACCCTTTATGAGAACGGTGTATCCCGTCGGCGGGTCGGCGGTCAGGCGGGCTGCCAAAGCATCCGCATCGGCGAATGTCTCGATGCGGCATTCGGGCGTACCGTCCGCCGCCGCGTACCGTTCGGCTGCCTTGCGGAAGTTCTCGCCGACGAGGTATATTTCGGCTCCGTCTATTTCGGCCGCGGCCCGCAGCACCGTGTCGTGCTCCTCGTCGCTCCACTGTCCGAGTTCGAGCATGTCGCCGAGAATGAGCAGCTTGCGGGCAGCCGTGTTTTTTCGCATATTCTCTATCGCCGCAGCCATACTCGACGGATTGGCGTTGTAGCAATCCGCGATAAGCGTATTGCGGCCGCTCTCGACGCGCTGCGAACGGTTGTTGGTCGGCTCGTAACTGCCTATGGCGTGGGCGATGCGCTCGCCGTCTACGCCGAAGTAGAGGCCCGTTTCTGCGGCCGCCGCGATATTTGCACGGTTGTATTCGCCTTCGAGACGGCTCTCTATGCCGTCGGCAATAGTCCGCGAGTAGTATTCTACGGCCATATTTGGCCGCTCGGCCGCCATTTCTGCCAGAACGGCGTCTTCGATAGGTACGAATGCCGTCCCGCCGTTCTCCTCCAGAAAATCGAACAGCTCGCCCTTGCCGCGGCGTATGCCCTCTACACCTCCGAAGCCTTCGAGATGCGAGCGGCCTATATTCGTGATTATTCCGTAGTTCGGCTCGGCTATCGATGCGAGGAGGGCTATCTCGCCGCAGGCGCTCGCCCCCATCTCGACCACGCCTATCTGCGTGTCGCGGGTCATAGAAAGCAGTGTCAGAGGTACGCCGATATGGTTGTTGAGGTTGCCGCGCGTGGCCGACACCTCGAATTTCTCGGCCAATACGCGTGTTACGAGCTCTTTGGTCGTAGTCTTGCCGTTGCTCCCGACGATGCCTATTATCGGGATTTCCAGACGTCGCCGATGTTCACGTGCGAGTGCCTGAAGCGTTCGCAGCGTATCGTCGGTGCGTATTATCCTGTCGGCGAGGTCGGGGCGTGCCTTTGCGGGTTCGTCGGAGTCGGCGACGGCATATGCCGCACCTTTGTCGAGGGCGTCGCAGACGAATGCGTTGCCGTCGAACGATGCCCCGTGCAAGGCGAAAAACATCGAACCCGGAGGTATGTCGCGCGAGTCGGTCGCTACTCCCGAGCAGTCGGCGAAAAAGCCGTCGTAAAGATCTTCCGTCGGGTACATACTGTCAGTCGTGTTTGTCGCCGAGGTTGAATTTCACTTCGTCGATGTATTTGCGTATGTTCTGCTCCTCGTTGCGCGGGCATATCATCAGCACGTCGTCCGTATCGACGACTATGTAATCCTTCAGACCGCTGATTACGCCTACCTTGTCTTTCGGCAGCGATATTATGCAGCTGCGCGTGTCGTAGGTGAAGCAGCTTCCCGAGGGCTTGACATTGGCGTATTTGTCTTTGTGCGAGAGCTGGTAGAGCGAACCCCACGTGCCCACGTCGCTCCATCCGAAGTCGCCGCAGCGGACATATACGTTGTCGGCCTTCTCCATAACTCCGTAGTCGATGGATATGGCCCTGCAAACCGAGAATACGCGTTCTACCGCCTCGGCTTCGCGCGGCGTGCCGAATGCGTCGGCTATCGACGAGAAGAGCGCGTGGTGCTCGGGCAGGTATTTCGATACGGCCTCGATTATGTCGCGCACTTTCCAGACGAAAATACCCGAGTTCCAGAAAAACTCTCCGCACTGGACGAATGTCTGCGCAAGTTCGAGATTCGGCTTTTCGGTGAAACATTTCACGCGGCTTATGACGTTGGTGTCGGACTTCTGGATATATCCGTAGCCCGTTTCGGGACGGCTCGGCGTCACACCGAGCGTCATCAGAACGTCGTGGCCGTCGATGAATGCCAGCAGTTCGCGCATTATGTCGCGGAAGTCTTCCTCGCGGAGAATGATGTGGTCCGACGGGGTCACTATCATTTTGGCATCGGGGTTGCGCTGCGCGAGCGAGTAGGCCGCATAGCAGATGCAGGGGGCGGTGTTGCGCCCGACGGGTTCGCACAGTACCTGATTTTCGGATATTTCGGGTATCTGTTCGAGAACGAGATTCTTGTATTCGGCATTCGTTACGACAATGAAGTTCTCGTCGGGAACCAGCTTCGCGAACCTTTCGTATGTCAGCCTCAGGAATGATTTGCCCGTGTCGAAAATGTCGAGGAACTGTTTCGGTTTTGATTTGCGGCTTACGGGCCAGAAGCGCGCCCCCACGCCTCCTGCCATAATTACGCAATATACGTTGTTGTCCATATTTTATTATTTTCGTATTATCATCGTTCGCTATCTTCAGACAAAGATAAAAAAATCGGCGGCTATATACAACTTTGCGCTTGAATATTTTTAGGTAACTGTATATTTGCGCCTTTACGCCAAATCGATTTTAATAACCTGTTTTTGCCCCTGCTTGTCGTGTCGCTCGCGGCGGAGCCGCTTTACCTGCCCGACGAATTCCGCCGAATGCGGGACGCAGCTTGCGGAGAGCGAAGCATATTTGCGAGCCTCCGCTGCCGGAAGCTGCGGCTCGCGCGGCTCCGAGAGCCGCAAGTCGAACCTTTTCGATAAGCCGAACGCAGAGCAGTGTTCACTCTGGCTATGCTGAGGCGAGAAAAGGTACATTAAAATGAAACCGCAAGACGGCAGGGTTTTGGAATAAAGTTGGGGTAAATTGTATATGATTGCCAAAATATTTTCGTAACTTTGCAAAATTGAACGTGAAATAATTTTCGCAGGTAATGAAGATAAAGCTGTTTACCATACCCAATATGTTCACGCTTGCCAATCTGCTGTGCGGTTCCGTTGCTGCCGTGTCGGCATTGGTGTGGGGTGATCCCGTATTGTCGTTTTGCCTTATAATCGCCGCCGCCGCCTTCGATTTCTTCGACGGGTTCGCGGCGCGATTGCTTAAAAGCCCGTCGGCGATAGGCGTCGAACTCGACTCGTTGGCCGATATGATTTCGTTCGGCTTCGCGCCCGCCGCCGTATTCATCGGCATTTACGCCGATGCGCCGCAGTGGTGCGAATGGAACGCCACGGCAGTGAAAATCGGTGCTCTGCTGCCGTTGCTTATGACCGCCTTTTCGGCGCTGCGCCTTGCCAAGTTCAATATCGACGATACGCAGCATACCGAATTCTGCGGACTTCCGACGCCTGCGAACGCTCTGCTGTGCGCTTCGCTCGGAATGTCGGTTTCGCTCGGTCTGTTCGAACTGACGCGCGAAGCGATCGTCATCGTTTCGGTCGTTATGTCGTATCTGCTCGTAAGCCCCGTCAGGATGTTCTCGCTGAAGTTCGACGGGTTCGGCTGGAAGGGCAACGAGCTGCGCTATATTTTCCTTGTCGCCGCCGCATCGCTGATTATTTTCGATTACAGATACTCCGTAACGGCGATTATCGTTATATATATCGCGGTCTCGTTCGTGCGCTGGATCGTGCGGCTGCGGAAATCGTGCGGCACGGAGGCCTGAAACGAGATTTTCCCGTTGTATTTATGCGTAGGATGTTGAGAGTGATATGTGTGCTCGTGTCGGCGACGGCGTTGTCGGCGGCATCGTCCCGTGCTTTCGCGCAGGACGCGAGTTCCATAATGCGTGCTCAACGCAACGGCACATACAACAACCAGACCGGCGGCTACGGCTCGAATCCTTATGCCGACAACGAAGAGGAGGGCGAAGAGGGGCAGCGGCAGCAGGATACCACCAAGAAAGAGAAGCGTATCCGCAAACCGCTGGAATCGTATTATTTCAACGATTCGATACGCGCGTTGCCCAATTTCGAATGGTATGTCGATCGCGACTACAACAAGCTCGACGTACATCCGATAGACACGACCCTTACGGACTGGCGTCTGGATTATCCGTTTTATGTCAAGGGGGTAGGCGATATGACGGTCGGCAGTCTGGGGCAGGCGTCGCAGCCCGTCAATTATTTCGAACGCCCCGACAATTTCGACTTCACCTTCTCGCGGCCGTACTACGTCTATAACTATACGGTCGAGAACGTCCCGTTCTATAACGTGAAGAAGCCGTTCATACTGATGTCCTACCGCGAGTCGGGACAGAAGCGTTACCGCGAGGAGAATTTCGGCATTACCGTGGCGCAGAACATATCTCCTACCACGGGGTTCAACGTCAATTACAAGGCTCGCGGGACCAAGGGCAAATACGACTGGTCGCGTACGAAGAATCACAATACCTCGGTTTCGGTGTCGCATACCGGCAAGCGCTATTCAGTCTTCGCATCGTATATGAACAACCATATCGAGCAGCGCGAAAACGGAGGTATCGTCGGGTTGTGGGCTATCAAGGATACGACGTTCGAGATGCCGTCGGGCGTGCCGACGAAGCTGGCCGGATCCGAAGCCCAGAATGTGTACCGCAACAATGCCTTTTTCATAAAGCAGGCCATAGCCATACCGCT
This sequence comes from Alistipes sp., assembly GCA_017937125.1. Classification (GTDB taxonomy): domain Bacteria; phylum Bacteroidota; class Bacteroidia; order Bacteroidales; family Rikenellaceae; genus Alistipes. The sequence continues at coordinate 253,538 of JAGBEH010000001.1, forward strand.
GCAACGCGTTACCGAGCGCGATTTTTCGCTCGCCGATCTGTCGGCCGTGTACATAGGCCATACGTTCGAGTATAACTCGTGGAGCAAGATCTACAAGGACAAGTATGCCACCTATACCGACCTGCGCGGCAGCAGGGACGAGAACGGCGCTTATGTCCCGACCACGCATACGTATTACAAGAACTGGTATATCAATCCTCTGGAGACGCGCGACTCGATTTGCGAACGCATCGTGTCGAACCGTCTCTACGTGCAGGCGCAGCCCTGGAACCGCAACGGCGTGTTGGGTACGCTCGACGGCGGCATCGGGTTGGATCTGCATACCTATTCCCAATTCGCGATGAAGGACTATCTTTCGGGCAAGTACGAGAGGGTCCGCAAAACGAGTTGGTTCGTCTACGGCGCCATCGACGGCAAGATAAAGAAATACGTCGATTGGAAAGCCGACTTCAAACTGTACCCTTCGGGGTACCGCGGCGGGGATCTCTCCGTCGGTGCGGATGTGGCCTTCAGGGCATACATACGCGGTCACGCTCTCGTTCTCTCGGGGCGATTCAGGCAGGAGAGCCGATCGCCGAGCTATTGGCAGGAGAACCTCTTCTCGAACCACTATGTGTGGTCGAACTCATTCGACAAAGAGAACGAAACCCGTTTCGAGGTTTCGTTCACCGTGCCCGATTTCGGTATCGAGCTCGGTGCTTGGCAGGGTGTTTTCGTCAATAAGATTTATTATGACAGCGAAAGCATCGTCTCGCAGAAAAGCGGCAGTCTGAGCCTTACGAGCCTTTATGCCCGCAAGGACTTTACGATCAAGGGACTTCATCTGAACCATCGTGTGCTGGTGCAGTTCAGTTCCGACCAGACCGTTGCGCCCGTACCTCTCGTCAGCGCTTTTCTGTCGTACTACTATGAATTCTGGATCAAACGCGACGTACTGCGCTTGCAGGTCGGTTTGGACGGACGATTCAATACGAGCTACTACGCTCCGGGTTACAATCCCGCATTGTCCGCATTTTACAATCAGCGGGAGGTGAGTGTCGGCAACTATCCGTATGTCGATGCTTTCGTTACGGCCAAATGGAAACGAATGAGGATATTCTTAAAGTACCAGCACTTGAACAAGGGGTTGTTCGGCAATAACGAGTATTTCTCGGTTGCGGGCTATCCGCTCAACCCCGGTATGTTCAAAATCGGTATTTCGTGGGGATTCTACGACTGATTCCCCGTTGGATCGATCTTAACGTTTGTTTTATGGTTAAACGTATTGCTGCAACGTTTGTCTTTATTCTGATTTCCCTCTCTGCTCTCGGCCTTACGCTCTATTGCCGATGGGCGAAGGAACATCGTAACGCCGACGGACTGTCGTTCGACGGGGAGTATGTGATCTCCGTCTATGACGGTATTATGCGCGCCGTAGGTGCCGAAGAGGGGGTGGACTGGCGCCTGTTGAGTGCCATCGCCCATACGGAGTCGCACTTCCGTCCCGATGTCGTGTCGCATCGCGGGGCTGTCGGCCTTATGCAGATTATGCCGCATATCGGCGAGCATTTCGGCATCGCTCCCGATGATCTCGGCGATCCGGCGACCAATATCCGTGCGGCCGCTATGTTGTTGGACGAGATAGACTCTATGGTGCGCATTCCCGAAACGGTGCCTCTCGATGATGAGTTGAGCATAGTCCTGGCCTGCTATAACGGCGGTCTGGGACACGTCAGCGATGCACGTCGGCTTGCGCGTGCTCACGGCGAGGATATGAACTCCTGGGAGGTCGTGGCGCGTTATCTTTCGCTGAAGAACGATCCCGAATTCTATGAACACGAGGTGGTTTCCTACGGACAGTTTTCGGGCAGCCGCCAGACGATAGCTTATGTGCGCAATGTTATGAAGCGTTACAAACGCTATTGCCGTATGACGGATGCGGCCGAAACGGCGGCCGTGAATTGAGGCTTATCGGGGCAGGTTCCGTTTTATCCTTTCTATGCCGCTGCGCATCAGCGGAGTATCTCCGAATTTGCGGCGGAATGTCTCCTCATCCGTCGCAAGCCACTCTTCGCGCGAGATCGATAACGGGTCGAATACGGGGTCGAAGAGAGGCGAGCGGTGCTGCGGCGCCCGTTTGTTGTATGGGCAGCAACTCTGGCATTCGTCGCATCCGAATATCCAGCCGTGAAGCTTCGTCCCGTCTGCAGCGCGGCCCTCGACCGTCGCGCACGATATGCAGCGCGAGGCGTCTATGCACCTGTCGTCGAGTATCGCCTTGTTGGGACAGGCGTCCGCACAGCGTCGGCACTCACCGCATCCGACGTTTTCGAGCGGGGTGTCGTATTCGTCGGCTTCGTCCGTGAGCACCAGTTCTCCGAGCAGTACGTACGATCCGAATTGCGGCGTTATGAGCAGAGATTGCCTTCCGCGCCAGCCGAGCCCCGCATCTATCGCCAACCGTTTTTCGAGCAACGGCGCCGAGTCGGTGAATATCCGGCCGCCGATTTCGGGATAGCGTTCACGCAGAGCTTCGAACAGCCGTCGCAACATACCTTTTATCGTAGTATGATAGTCTCGGTTGCAGGCATACGATGCAACTTTGACCCCGCAGTCGGCGGGGTAGCCGTCGCTGAAGCGGTTTTTGTAGCCTGCGCCGCAGACGACGACCGTTTTCGCCCCCTCGACGAGCCGCGACGGGTCGAAGCGCTTGTCGAGATTGCGCGAAAGATATTCCAGCTCGGCAGCATAGCCCGCTTCGAGCCAGTTGCGGAAACGGGTTTCGTCTTCCGCGAGTTTGCGGCAGCGGGTGATGCCGCAAATATCGAATCCTGCGGCTGCGGCCTCTTTTTTTATGTACGCACTCTCCAGCATATATAATTTGGCTCAAAAATAACGTTTTTCCTGAAAAAAACATTATCTTTGACGCGATTTGCGGTTTGTATAAACCCGAAATTTATGGAACAAAACATTAGTAAAACCCTTTACGAGATTTTCTGGCACAGCGTGTCGGCATATGCCGACCGTGCGGCCTACACTATGTGGGAAGGCGAGGAGCTTACCTATGCCGAAGTGGGACGGCGCGTGCAGGCTGTGCAGGAAAAACTTCTTTCCGCGGGTCTTAAGGCGGGCGACAAAGTAGCCATTTTGAGCAGCAGTATGCCCAACTGGGGCGTATGCTACTTCGCCGTGGTGACGGCAGGTTTGGTCGCCGTCCCCATTCTCCCCGATTTTACGGGCGAGGAGCTGGATATGATTATCGCACACTCGGAATCGAAGGCATTGTTCGTGTCCGATAAACTTTTCACCAAACTTTCGAAATCTACGGTCGATTCGCTCAATTTAGTGATGCGTACGAAAAATCTCGGCGTCATATCCCAGCGCGTGCATCAGCGCGGCAGTTTCGCCGTCCCTGCGGCAACCGATCTGGCCGTTATAATATACACGTCGGGTACGACCTCCAAACCCAAAGGAGTGATGCTCACGCACGGAAATATAACGTCGCAGATACCTATGTATTACGGCATCTTCCCGATAGACGAAAACGACGTATTCCTCTCGGTGCTGCCGTTGTCGCATACGTACGAATGTTCGATAGGCCTGATTTATCCCTTCTCGCTCGGTGCGCGCGTGACGTATCTGGACCGTCCTCCCACGGCATCGGCATTGATGCCCGCATTGCGCGGGGTACGCCCGACGGTTATGCTCATAGTGCCGTTGATTATCGAAAAGATATACCGCAGCCAGGTGCAGGCGAAGTTCAATTCCAATTTCTTCTGGCGTACCATATGCAAAGTCGCGCCGATACGCCGTTATCTGCATCGTGTGGCGGGCGAGAAACTGATGAAGGTATTCGGCCGCCGATTGCGTTTCCTCGGTATCGGAGGGGCGAAACTCGACGGGCAGACGGAAAAGTTCCTGCTCGAAGCGAAAGTCCCGTATGCTATCGGTTACGGCCTTACGGAGACGGCTCCGTTGTTGGCGGGCGCGGCTCCGTCGATGGTGCGGCTCGGTTCTACGGGTCCCGAGTGTCCGGGTGTCGAATTGCGTCTCGACAATATCAATCCCGATACGAAGCAGGGCGAAATAGTGGCTCGTACTCCGAGTGCGATGCAGGGATATTACAAGAACCCCGAAGCTACGGCCGAGGCGTTTACCGAAGACGGGTGGTTCCGCACGGGCGATCTCGGATGCTTCGATAAGGACGGCTTTCTCTATATCCGCGGCCGCCTGAAGAATATGATCGTCGGCCCGAGCGGAGAGAACATCTATCCCGAGGACATCGAAACGGTGCTCAATTCGCACGTGTACATATCCGAATCGATAGTCACCGAGCAGCAGGGACAGCTTGTCGCTCTGGTCCATTTCGATACCGAGGCTCTTGAGGCCAAATACGAGGAATGGCGCGACCAGCTGGATGCCAAGCTCGATGAGTTCGAGCATTGGAAGGAGCAGACCAAGAAGGAGATTCTGGAGTATGTGAACTCCAAGGTCAATAAGTTCTCGCATATCAGCGACGTGGTGGAGGAGAAAGAGGAGTTCATAAAGACTCCGACGAAGAAAATCAAGCGGTTCCTTTACAACAAGAAAGCGGAGCAGAACAATGAAGGTGCGGATAATGCCGGTTCGGAGGCCGATCCCGCCCGTAATTCCGCCTGACGTAGAGACTGAACGGCCGCAGGTGACATAGTCGTCCGCGTGAATTGAAAACAGCCGACCTCGAATTCGAGGTCGGCTGTTTCGTCCGTGTCGTCGCGGAGGTGCGGCGCCGTTTCGATGCGGCCAGCGGTTTTACTCCTTTCCTCCGAACTCCATAAGATATGCCTTGATGAATGCGTCTATGTCGCCGTCCATCACGGCTTCGACATTCGAGGTCTGACACCCCGTGCGGTGGTCTTTGACACGGCGGTCGTCGAAGACATACGAGCGTATCTGCGAACCCCACTCGATGCGTTTTTTAGTCGCTTCGAGAGCCTGCTGCGTGGCCATACGCTTGTCCAACTCGCGCTGGTAGAGTTTCGATTTGAGGATGCGCATCGCGTTTTCGCGGTTCATCAGCTGCGAACGGGTCTCGGTATTCTCGATAAGGAACTCTACGGGTTCGCCCGTATCGACATCCTTGCCGTGATAGCGCAGGCGCACGCCCGTCTCCACCTTATTGACATTCTGCCCTCCCGCTCCGCTCGAACGGTAGGTGTCCCATTCTATGTCCGACGGGTTCACCACGATCTCGATGCTGTCGTCCACCGACGGCGATACGAAGACCGAAACGAATGTGGTCTGACGTTTGTTGTTGGCATTGAACGGCGACAGGCGCACCATACGGTGGACGCCGTTCTCGCTTTTGAGATAGCCGTAGGCGTAGTCGCCCTCGAACTCTATGGTGCAGGACTTCACGCCGACCTCGTCGCCCGCCTGATAGTCGAGCACCTTGACCTTGTAGCCGTGCGCTTCGCCCCAACGGGTGTACATACGGAGTAGCATCGACGCCCAGTCGAGAGCCTCCGTCCCGCCTGCGCCCGCATTTATGTCCATTATCGCACCGAGCTTGTCCTCGTCGTTGCGGAGCATATTGCGCAGTTCGAGCTTCTCGACCGCCGCAATCGTCTGCGCATAATGGCCGTCCAGCTCCTCCTCGCTCGAAAGTCCCTCCCTGACGAAGTCGGGCATAAGTTCGAGGTCCTCGACCAGTTTCGAAACCTTGTCGAACTCCTCGACCCAGCTCTTTATCGAGGCTACCTTGCGCAACTGCACCTCGGCCTTTTCGGGATTTTCCCAAAAATCGGGTGCGAGGGTCTTCTCCTCCTCGTTCTGAAGGTCTATGCGCAGACTTTCGATGTCGAGACACCGTTCCAAAGTCTCGCAGCGCTTCGTTATCTCTTTTATCTGTTCGGCTAAAACCATATTACTCTATCTCCCAGTCGAAACCGTCCTTGCGGTCCTTTACGCGAATGCCTATCGCCGTGAGCCCGTCGCGTATCTTGTCTGACGTGGCCCAGTCCTTGTCGGCTTTCGCTTTCATACGCATTTCGAGCAGCATATCGACCAACGGCGATACCATATCCTTACCGCCGCCTGCCGCCGCGGCCTTTTCGTCGCGCAGACCGAGTATGCCGAATACCCAGCGATCGACCGTAGCCTTGAGTTTCTCCAGATCTTCTGCCGTTATCGTCTGCTGCCCCTCCGCCAACTGGTTGAATATGCGCACCCAGTCGAAGAGCGCCGAGATGACCATCGGCGAGTTCAGATCGTCGGCCATAGCCTCCTCGCAGCGCGCTGCCAGCTCATCGGGGGCGACGGTAGATGCCGACGACGGTTTTACCTTCGCGAGAGCCTCTATGCCTTTCATCATTCGGTCGAGCCCCTTTTCGGCCGCCTGCAAGGCGTCGTTCGAGAAATCGAGCGTCGAACGGTAGTGTGCCTGAAGTATGAAGAAACGTACCGTCATCGGCGTGTAAGCCTGCTCCAGCAGCTTGTGTTTGCCCGTGAACATCTCTTCGAGCGTTATGAAGTTGCCGAGCGACTTGCCCATTTTCTGGCCGTTGATGGTAATCATATTGTTGTGCACCCAATATTTGGCCGAGTCGTGGCCGAGTGCCGAGGTCGATTGCGCTATTTCGCATTCGTGATGCGGGAACATCAGGTCCATACCTCCGCCGTGGATGTCGAAACGCTCGCCCAAATATTTGGTGCTCATAGCCGAACACTCCATATGCCAACCAGGAAATCCGTCTCCCCACGGCGACGGCCAGCGCATAATATGCTCGGGAGCGGCTTTTTTCCACAGGGCGAAGTCGTATGAGTGGCGTTTGTCGTCCTGCCCGTCGAGCTTGCGCGTATCGGTCACTATGTCGTCGAGGTTGCGCCCCGAGAGCTTGCCGTATCGGTATTTCCCGTTGTATTTCTCCACGTCGAAATATATCGAACCGTTAGATTCGTAGGCGAAGCCGTTGTCGAGAATGCGTTTCACGAACTCTATCTGTTCGATTATATGTCCCGATGCATTCGGCTCTATCGACGGGGTTTCCACATTCAGCGCAGCCATAGCCGCCTTGTAACGTTCGGTGTAGTAGTGCGCCACCTCCATAGGTTCGAGCTGTTCCAGCCGCGCTTTCTTGGCTATTTTGTCCTCTCCCTCGTCGGCGTCGTGTTCGAGGTGGCCTACGTCGGTGATGTTGCGGACGTAACGCACCTTGTAGCCTTCGGCCTTAAGGTAGCGGAACAGCAGGTCGAACGTGATGGCGGGGCGGGCGTGCCCCAAGTGCGGGTCGCCGTAGACCGTCGGGCCGCAGACATACATCCCCACGTGGGGAGGGTTTATCGGTTCGAATTCCTCTTTGCGGCGCGTCAGCGTATTGTATAGAACGAGTTTATTTTCCATCGTGCATTTGATTTTGGTGTAAAAATACAAACTTTTTTCCAAAATCGGGTATTGTGGCGACAAAAGAGACGGGTATCGGCCTTTTCGAACTGATACCCGTCGGATTTTACGGAAACTCCGCCTCGATCGTGCTTTCGCGAGTCGTGCCGTCATCGAGGAAAAGTTTTATTGTCAGCGTGTGCCGTTTTTCCGCTGTCGGCAACGATTTTACGGTGTAATACGGTGTCGGTTTGTAATATCCTCCTATTGAGCATACTATTAATTTCAAATCCGTATCCGAAATATCTGCTACCGTTTTGGTTCTCGTCTCTTTCACGGTATGCAATTTCGTCTCGTCGTAGTCGCTGTCTACATATTCGGCAAACGTCGCATATGTTATGTCGAAAACATCGTCGAGCAATGTCCCCGCAGGGTGCGTATCATCCCAATCCGCCGTACTTGTGATGTTTATGTCGGTGATGATATATGCCAATGATACTATGCTCACCATACCTAAATTGGAAACGTGTTCCCCCATTTTGCCGTAACCCGTATCTCCGAATTTAGCGGCTATCTGGTTGAATATCTTAAAATTATCTGGATGGTCGAAACAATCGTCGAAATAGTAGTACGGGCTGGAGACAAGTCCGAATTTGTATATTCCGAGTCCGTTTTTATTATAGACGTCTTCATAAACGATTGTAAATCTGCCGTCGCCGTCATTTTGGAAAACGGCGTTGGGCTTTTCCGGTACACTTGCATATGTTAGGATGTATGAGGTTCTCGGGGCGTATCTTACTTTAGGAAATGTCGGTCCACAGGATACGCAAAGTATTGCACCGCAACCAATGATTGTCATTGCTCGAAGCAGTCTGTTTTTCATAAAGTCGGTGGGTTATGTATTATCTGTAATTCGCCGCTGTCGCCGAAAGCTATGTTTTTGTCGAGTACATCTTCGCACCATATGCAAGATAAGATATTTTTTCGGGAAAAACAAACATTCATCCGATATTGTCGCATTCGCGCGCGAAAGGCATATTTATCGGAAAAACGGTCGGTGCCGACGAAGTTTGTCGAAATAAAACGGCGGAATTTGCCGTTAAATGATTACTTTTGTACGAATTATACGAAACGGGAAAAGCGAAATATGAATTTCAAACGCTGGAACAATATTATCGGGTGGGGCGTATTCGCCGTTGCCGCGATTACCTACCTTATGACTATGGAGCCGTCGTCGAGCCTTTGGGACTGTGCGGAGTTCATAGCTACATCCTATAAGCTCGAAGTGGGACACCCTCCCGGGGCGCCTCTGTTTATGATGCTCGCACGCATCGCGACGCTGTTCGCACCCTCGACGCACTATGTCCCGCATATGGTCAATGCGATGAACTGCTTCGCCAGCGCATTCTGCATACTGTTCGTCTTTTGGACGATTACGCATCTGGGACGCCGTCTCTGTACGCGCGGCGGCGGTGAGATGACGACGGCCGATGCCGTTGCCGTGCTCGGTGCGGGTGCCGTCGGTGCTTTGGCCTATACGTTTACCGATACGTTCTGGTTCTCGGCCTACGAGGGCGAGGTCTATGCTCTCTCGTCGATGTTCACGGCATTGGTGGTGTGGCTGATGCTCAAATGGGAGGAGCAGGCCGACTCGCCGCACTCGATGCGGTGGATCGTGCTTATCGCCTACCTTATGGGTCTGTCGATAGGCGTACATATACTCAATCTGCTTACCATCCCCGCGTTGGTTTTCATATATTATTTCCGCAAGACCGAACGGGTAACGCTTAAGGGGTGCTTCTATGCGTCGCTCGTGGCAGGTGCCATACTGCTCGTCATCAACGGCATCATAATCCCGTATACGGTGTGGCTCGGGGCTATGGTAGACGTGTTGTTCGTCAATACGTTCGGCCTGCCCGTGAATTCGGGTATGGTCTTCTTCGTATTCGCGCTCTTCGCCCTCTGCGGTTTCGGGGTGTGGTTCACGCACAGGAAAGGTTACGTCGTCGGCAATCTCGTGCTGCTGTCGCTGACTATGATATTGCTGGGCTTCTCGTCCTACGCGTCGGTGACGATCCGTGCGTCGGTCAATCCGCCTATGAACAGCAACGACCCCGACAATCCGCACGCCCTGCTGTCGGTGCTGAACCGCGACCAGTACGGCAACCGTCCGCTGCTTTACGGCGCATACTATTCGGCGCCCGTAGTGGATTACGAACTCGACGATTTCCGCTATTTCAACAAGGATACGGGCCGTTACGAAAAGGCGTCGCGCGTGTCGGGATACAAGTATCCTTCGGAGCTGATGCATTTTATGCCCCGTATGTGGGATGCGCACAAGTCCGAGGACGATTACAGGAACTGGGCGGCTTACCGTACGAAGACCGAGACGCTGCGCGACGAGAACGGCGAGGTGCTCCGCGACGATCAGGGGCGTCCGCTGCGCGGTGAGGTCGCCGATTACGGCCGCAAGGTGCGTTATGAAAGCGAGGACGGATACCGTACGGTCGTAGAACCCACGTTCCTCGAAAATCTCAACTACTTTTTCTCCTACCAGTTGAGTTATATGTATCTGCGCTATTTCCTGTGGAATTTCGTGGGAAGGCAGGACGACATACAGCCGTCTAAAATAACGCTCACCAACGGCAACTGGATGTCGGGCATTAAGTTCATCGACGAGGCCTATCTCGGCCCGCAGGACAACCTGCCGAAAGAGATGACCGAGAACCGTGCGCGCAACACCTACTGGTTCCTGCCGTTCATACTCGGACTTATAGGATTGATATATCAGCTCAACCGCGACCAGCGCAACTTCGTCGTCGTGCTGTGGCTCTTCATTATGATGGGCGTGGCCTTGGTCGTCTATTTCAACTCGTCGCCCAACGAGGTGCGCGAGCGCGACTACGTATATGCTGGTTCTTTCTATGCGTTCTGCATTTGGATCGGACTTGGCGTTTTGGCCGTCAGGGATTTTATCGCTTGGCTGTCGAAACGCCGTACGGCGGCCGTTTCGGCCGTGGCTACGGTATTGTGCCTGTCGGTTCCCGCCGTGCTGTGTGCCCAGAACTGGGACGACCATGACCGCTCGCACCGAACTATGGCACGCGATGTGGGTTGGAACTATCTGCAATCGGCGCTGCCCAACTCGATAGTGATAAATTACGGCGACAACGACACTTTCCCGCTGTGGTTCAATCAGGAGGTGGACGGCGTGCGCCCCGACATCCGCATAATGAACACGAGCTATCTGGGCGGCGAATGGTATGTGGACGAGATGAAGGAGAAGGCGAACGATGCCGACGGCGTGCCGTTCTCGCTGCCGCGCAGCAAGTATTATTACACGAATGACTGGCTGCCCGTGGATAACCGCATCGAACGCCCCGTAGAGATAAAGGAGATCATCGAGTTCATCAAAAGCGAAGACCCGCGTTCGAAGGTGACGCTGAGCGACGGCTCGCAGAACGATTATATCCCTGCCAAGCGTATCGCTTTGCCCGTAAACAAGGATAATGCGATTGCTTCGGGCATCGTGCGCGAGGAGGACCGCGACCTTATGGTCGATACGGTATATCTCAACATACGCAAGAATTCGATAGACCGTTCGGAGATGATGCTGCTCGACCTGCTGGCCAATTTCGACTGGAAACGGCCGATAGCCTTCACGCAGGTGTACGTGCTTCAGGATCTCGGATTGCTCGATTACCTTCAGTTCGACGGTTATTGCTATCGGCTGGTGCCTATTCTTACGCCGTTCAAATCGTCGTGGGACATCGGCCGCATAGATCCCGATTATGTTTACCCGCTGATGATGGAGACGTTCCGCTACGGCAATCTCAAGGACCCGCGCGTATACGTAGACTATTTCACGCAATACAACTTGGGTGTTTCGCGTGCCCGCGAGGCCTTTGCCCGCGTGGCCAAGGAACTGATACGTCGCGGCGACGACGAACGGGCGTTGAAACTGCTTGATAAGGGCTTGGAGGTTCTCCCGACGTTGCAGATACGTTTCACCGATGCCAATACTTATCCCTATCTCGAAGCGTACTACGCTTTGGGCGAGGACGAGAAGGGCGACGAGCTGCTTATGGCGTATGCCGAAACGTTGATAGAGTATATCGAGTATTATCTGCAATTCGACGGCGCTATGGGCGATATGGTTGCGGGTGTTCTGGACGAAAAGTTCGACTCCCTGTCGCAACTCTATTATCTCGCAGGTTATGCGGGGCGCAAGGAGGTCGTGGCATTCCTCAATGAATATTACCGTTCGTTCGGCGCCGACGAGAGCGATCTGATGCAGATAGGGGAGCAGGGCGCCGGAAATGTTTCGTAGGGTACGGTATAGTCTGAATATGTTCGCACCGGTTATGAAGCGTACGGTTGTCGGCATAGCGTTCGCGGTCGTCCCGATTATTCTCGGGGCGGCTGTCGCATTCGGGCGGCCGCTATCTCTGTATGGAGATGCGGCGCCGTCGGTCGCGGCTGCGGACGGGCTGCGGGATGATGCGGCGAGGTTGCGTGTCGGGGCCGAGCGTACAGAAGAGTATCTGCCGCTCGTAGAGGGGCGGCGCGTGGCCGTGCTTGCGCATGCCGCTTCGACGGTCGGCGACGAACATTTGGTCGATATGCTTTGCCGTAAAGGTGTGAACGTCACGGGCATATTCTCTCCCGAGCACGGTTTTCGGGGCGATGCGGATGCGGGCGAGAAGGTCGGCGATTCGGTCGATGCCGCCACGGGCATCCCCATACGGTCGCTCTACGACGGCCGTACGCTGCGGCCGTCGGACGAGGTGATGCGCAGTTTCGATGTGCTGCTGGTCGATATGCAGGATGTGGGGCTGCGGTTTTATACCTATTACATCGCTATGTTGAGGATGATCGATGCGTGCGCCGAATTCGGGCGCGATGTCGTCATTCTCGACCGTCCCAATCCCAACGGGATGTATGTGGATGGTCCCGTGCTCGATATGCGTTACAAATCGGGTGTCGGGGCACTGCCCATACCTGTAGTGCACGGTATGACGCTCGGCGAGATCGCCCGTATGGCAGTGGGCGAGGGCTGGGCGAAAAGTGCGGACATTACGGTCGTGCCGGTCGAAAACTACCGCCGCTCGACGCGCTACGTTCTGCCTGTCGCGCCGTCGCCCAATCTGCCGACGCAGCATTCCGTATATTTGTATCCGTCGTTATGTCTTTTCGAGGGGACGGCTGTAAGTCTCGGCCGCGGAACCGATTTCCCGTTCGAGGTATACGGGCATCCCGATATGAAAGGCTGCGACTTCTCGTTTACGCCGCAACCTCGCGCGGGAGCCAAGAATCCGCCGTTGTGCGGCTGCGAATGTTTCGGCACTGACCTGCGCGGCAAGGCCGATGAGGAGATTATTGCCGAAGGGTTCAATCTCGAATATGTAATAGATGCCTATCGGCGTCTCGATATGGGCGAAAAGTTCTTCACACCGTTTTTCGAGAAGCTCGTCGGCGTCGATTACGTACGCAGAATGATAATCGACGGACATACGGCCGCCGAAATCCGCGGAAAATGGCAGCCCGATGTCGAAAGTTTTATGCAACGGCGACGGCCGTATCTGCTCTACGAATAACGAATCGGGACGCATCGGTAAATGCGTCCCGAATTCGTAAATACAATTCGTCAATTATTGTTTCCTCCCTTGCTCATACGGCTTGCGTCGGCACCGCTTTCGATGTTCTTCTTGTTGAATTTCTTGCCTCTGTTGAAGTTGTACGATACCGAGAAGGTGAACATCGGACGCCGCCAAGGCTGTTTCAGATCTACCTTCCGCGTGAAATCCTTGTTGTATGCGATGATCGACATATCGAGCGGAATTATGTTGCGTACGCCTGCCGAAAGCGTCAGCCTGTCCTCGAACAGACGCTTTTTTATCGATGCGTTGAGGTTGTGGTAGGCCGTTACGGCTATGTTGGCTATGTGCATATCGCTCGATCCCCAGTAACTCAGGTCGATAAAGAACTTTTTGGGCAGCGTGAACGTCGTCGAGGCATTCGCGAACCACATCCAGTAGTATTTTTGCGGGTCGCTTTTGCGTATGCGCGAGCCTTGGCACATTCCCGTCAGATTGAAATTCGCCGACCACCATTTCGTGAACTGGAACGGCAGGTTGGCCGAAGCATAATATAGATCCGTGCGGGCGAGGTTCTCGAAAGTGATGTAGTTTATGTCGGGATTCTGTGCGTCCGCGTTCATAACCTGCTGTATCTCGTCCGTGCGCAGCTGCACGCCCAGCGTTATCGAATATTTGTATTTCAGAACGGCCGTCAGCGATATGTCGTTGCCGAATTGCGGTTTCAGGTCGGGATTTCCTATCTGATAGCTGTAATCGGAGATCTGTTGCCGTTCGGGGTTCAGCGCCCAGAAATTCGGGCGGTATATCGTGCGGGCGTATTGCGCTATCAGCGAGTAGGAGCTGTCCTTTTTCAACGCGAACGATACGTTGGCATTCGGGAAAAGGCTGAAATAGTTCCGGCGGGTATCGGTATTGCGTCCCGTAGTATATGTGTATTCGCCGCGCAGCCCCGCCGTAAGCCCCCAGCGCCCGAGTTTCGAACTCGCAACCGCATATACGGTGCCGATGTGCTCCGTGTAATTTATGTCGTAATTATATTCCTCGTCGCGCGTATGCCACGCGTCGCCCTCCTTATAACTGTACACGGCATCGCTTTTCATAAGGTTGTTGGTGTATTTGCCGCCGACCTTCAGCGTTATCTTCTTCGAGAACACCTTCTCGTAATCGGCGCTCACGCTCGTTACGTTGTAGTCGGTCGATGAATTGTCGCGATAGGTGCTGTCGCGCCGCGAGAGTATCTCGTCCGCCGACATAGCGACCTTTCGGGTCAGATAATCGGTGCCGTTGCCCGAGCGGTCGAGCGTGTAGTCGGCCAGCAGCTTGAATTTCGACCCGAGCGTATCGAGCTTGACTATATAGTTGAATGTCGCGCTGACCGAATTGCCGTCGCCTTTGTTGCGATAGGAGCTGGTGCTTGTCTCCGCGAACGGTTCGCGTTTCATCACCGTGGACGACTCGGTAGGCGATTCGGAATTTCCTCCGTAGTATTCGATTTCGGCGCCTATGCTGTGGCGGTCGTTTATGTCGAATACGGCCCCTATCTTCGCACCGCCCCAGTTGCTGTCGTATTCGCTGTCGGATTTCGCCCTGAGGGTGCCGACCTGCTGCATATATCGCGTGTTTTCGGCGGACGAGTTTTTCTGAAGGTTCGACGAATACCATCCCGAAGCGCTCAATGTCCATTTGCCCGTGTGATAGTCGATGTCGGCCGACGGGACGTACTGGTGTATGAGGTCGCTCTGGCGCGTCGTGAAAGATACGCTTCCCATTATGCCGTCGTCGCGCTTGCGCTTGAGCGTGATTTTGATTATGCCGCCCGCCGAGTTCGCATCGGTATCTGCGCCTGAAACGGGTACGACCTCTATCTTCTGTATCTCATCGTTTTTCAGGCCGCGCAGGTAGGTTATCAGCCTGTCGCCCGAGTATTTCAACTCGCGGTCGTTCACGTATACTTTTGTGCCCGATTTGCCGTTTATCGAGATTTTGTCGTCCTGAATGAATACGCCCGGCGATGCTTCGAGCAGCTCGATGCCGTCCTTGCCTATGGACGACGGCATATTGGCCACATCGACGACGAAACGGTCCGCTTCGCGGCGTATGACCTGTGCCTTGACTTCCACACCTTCTATCGCGACGGCCGCATTTTTGAGTGTGGTCTTGCCCGTATCGGTCGCACCTTTTACCGTTATGTCGCGCTCGACGCTCTCATAGCCGAGATATTCTATCGTCAGCTTGTATTCCCCGTCGGCTATCGACAGTCGGAAAGCCCCTTTGTCGTCGGTGGCGGTACCTGCCGCCTGTACGTCGTTTTTCATAGCGATGACCGTAGCATATGCTACGGGGGCGCCAGCCTCGTCGGTGACCGTTCCCGTTACGGGCGACTGTACGGCCGCTGCCGCCTGCATAAAGACCGTTGCGACAGACAGCACAGAAATAAAAAATCGTTTCATCTTATTCTCCGTTTGTATTCGATGATGCAAAGATATGTAAATTTTATTGTACTTTGCAATACAAACTACTAATTTTTTATAACAACCTCATTTTTTCTTCGAAGGGCCGCATTCCGCGAATGCGGTATGTCTGTTCGTCGTGCGCATCTGCCGTTATGCAATGATTTTATGGTATGATAAGCTATGATGCCGTGCCGAATTGTAATTAAATGAGGGCGGTTTTGTTATGATTCGTAATCGCGAAAGATGTTATTAAGAAAATTTATTATATGATAGTCAGTTTTTGAATTTTTTTCTTGTTATTCGGGGCGGAATTACTAACTTTGCGAAGTGAGAAAGGGTTAGTCTGAGTCGGACCGTAAATGCGTGCGAATATCGGAAAATAAATGATAAACGTACAGGTTCGGAGGAGCTACAGTTAGGCAAACATATAAAATCAGAAGCGTATGAGAAAAAGTTACTATGAAACTCCGCGCGCGGACATATTGATGTTCCGCACGGAATGCGGTTTTGCGGCATCGTCCGATTTCGACCTCGTTCAGGGCGAGGATGACAACGAGTTCGCTTAGTATTAATCCATTTAACGATCACCGACTATGAGAAATACTTTATATTCGAAATACATATCGATGGCTGCCGTATGCGCTATGCTTTTCGGCGGTATTTCCTGCTCGAAAGACGCGCAGGACGATTTCGGTTCCACCCCCCCCCTTGCAGTTGCGGCCGTATCCGTTTCCGCTCCTGAATTTGCGGGCGACACGCGCGTCACCCTCAACCCGACCGACCTTATCAAGTGGTATTCGTCGGACAAATCCTATGCAGGTCTTTATTCGCCCGGCAAGGGCATCGTCAAGAGCGTATCGACCGGTTCGACCATCAGTTCCGACGGATTTAACGCCACGTTCCAGTTCGAATCCACAAACATAACCTCGTTTACATCCGATGCGGCGAGAATTATCTACCCTTGTACAAAAGAGGCCAAGGATGCTTCTTCGTTCGCTTTTTCAATTCCCGCATCGCAGACATTGAATGCCAAGGCAGGGTCCGTATCCCGTTACGGGTCTTCGTCTTGCGTTCCTATGATAAGCGATGCTTTCGCCATTAGGAGTACGCTTACGGAGACTACATATCCTGTGGGTTACAAGGCGACCGCGTCGGCTTCGGCACAAATGCATCTGCTGTCTTCGATAGTGGCATTTTACGTATATGATTCGGAAGGAACGTATGCGGCAGAAAAAGTCAAGGCTGTCGAAATGAAATCTTCGTCCGTGGGAATCGCCGCTCCGTCTTCGGTTGAACTTACTGCGGATAACGAGCTGCCGCAGTTGGTCGGCACGAGCACAAGCGCTGTTGCTCAGTTCTCGAGTTCGTCGTATTATTTCCCGCTTAACGGTGTCACGTCAAAAGAGACGAGCGCACCTATTTATCTTTCGATTATTCCCGCCGAGTTCGCCGGTGAGATTGTGGTGGTTACCGATAAGGGCAAACATGTTTTCCCGTTCGAGACGCCTAAAAAATTCAATCGTGCCGAGGTTAAGGATATGTCTTTGAACCTGTCGAGTCCCAAAGCTGCGGTTAAACCCATACCTTCTCTCCAGATTGTCAATATCAATCGTGCATCGGTTTCCGGACGCACCGGAAAGATGGTGACTATGACGGTCAAGCTCGATGAAAATTGCGCGGGGTTCTATGCGCAGATCAGCACGAAGCAGATAAAGACCGTTTCGGAGATGTTGAACCAGCACAAGTATCTGGTCGGGCAGCCTGATGACGATTACTTCACTGCCAATGCGGACGGTACGGTCAATTTCCAGATATTTATGGGCAACAGTTTCACGTTCTCCGCTTTGTCGTTCGATGCTTCAGGCGATGCGGGCATCGGTCAGTCTCTCGGAGATAACGGTTACGGTTATCCGACTACCTATAATGTAACGAAAGACGGCGATGTGCCGGATATCGATGAAGATATGGTATATTTCAATAATTAGACAATCCGACATAATATCCTGATACGTATTTCGCATCGGGATATTTGCTTATGTAGTACTCAAATAATAAAACGAATTGAAAATGAATTTGAAATCAGACATTTCGAAAGTGCTGTGCGCCGCATTGCTGTTTGCGGGGTGCGACGGCAGTAACGGCGGCTCCGATGATCCGAACGGCGGCAAGGCCGTGCTGAAAGTGAATCCCGTCTCTTTGTCATTTAATGCCTCGGGTGAAACCAAGCAGGTGAACGTTTCCGCCGAAAATGTCGTCTGGAGTGCCGAAACCGAAGCCGAGTGGCTGACGATAACGGATGGCAGCGGCAGCGGCAACGGTGTTTTCGAAGTGAAGGCCGACCCCAATGAGTTGAGCATTCCTCTGAATGCCACCATTACCGTCTCGGGCGAGGGGGTGGAAGCTGTCGAAATAGCGGTCGTGCAGGAGGCTGCCGCTTCGTCGGGAGTCGAAACCAAAACCATTACCCACGCGGAGTGCTATTATGCGGGCGATTACTGGGGAACGGGCGGCCAGCTCGATAACGTTTATATCGTTATGACCGATATGGCCGTTAATGGCGACAAGCTGGTGCCTCCGGGTTCGTTTCTGTTGATAGATATGAATATTCCCGCGTCGTCTTTCTCGGAGTTCGACATCGTGGGCACCTATACGGCAGGTTCGAGCGAAATGCCTATGAAATATACGTTCAATGTGGATGAAATTATGCCGGGTGAAGGCACCGTGTCGTATCTGGAGGCTTACGACGCTTCGGGCACCACGTCGCGCGCGGATGTCAAGGGCGGTGCTATGCAGATCTCCAAGAACGGCAATAAGTACCATATCGAATGCGAGTTCATACTCGGCGGCGATGCCCGCTACAAGGGCGTTTACGACGGTGAAATCCAATTCTACAACGATACGGCGAGCGGAAATTCGACCCTTAAGGAGAATATTTCTCCCGTATTCCTGAAGGCTTCGGCTGCATTCTACGATTACGGTCAGCCATCGATTTCGTCGCACCTTTGCGTTCTGTCGCTCGTCGGCGATACGTCGGCTTCTACGTACGACAATATGTCGTTGCAGCTGCACGTCGCTCCTGCCATTGTCGAGTCGCACGCTATCGAAGGGACATATACCGTCATAGAAAAGAGCATAGACGAGATATACACTTCGGAATTGGTTCCCGGAACCATTCTGCCCGGTTATCTTTCGAAAACCGATAATGGAGTTTCGTTCGGCGGCAGCTGGTATCTGCTCGCGGCCGTAGTAAACGGTCAGGAACAGCTCGGCGGTATGGCTCCTCTCATCAAGGGGCAGTGCGTTATTTCGCGCGACGGCGAGACTTATACGGTACAATACTCGTTCACGGACGACAATGTTGCCTCTCCGCATACGATTTCCGGAACTTATACGGGTGCGATCGATTTCGGCGGCGATGACCCCGACAATCCCGATAATCCGGACAATCCCGACATCCCCGGCAAACCTGCGGTAGCTGTTCCTACGGGAGCTGTGCTGAACCAGTTCAAACCGGGCGGCAGATGGTAAACCTTAAAAAATCAAGACAACGATGAACGGAAAATATATATGTATGGCTGCCGTGGCGCTCGTGCTGGGTGCGTGCAGCAAGGATCTGACCGAAAATGCGGGCGTGAAAAATCCCGTTTCGAAGAAGTTGGTATTGGTCGGCGAGTACGGCGACGTGCATAATGCCGACGGCACGCGAGTGTCGATATCGGGCGATGATGTCGCGTGGAAGGCGGACGATGCGATAGGCGTTTTCGCCGCGGCATCGGTGGAACCCGCATATTTCGAACTGACTTCGGGCGCAGGTACCGCTTCGGCGGCATTCGAGGGTGAGGTCGGAGTCGAGGAGGGCGACGAGATTTATGTCGTGAGCCCTTATTTTCCCGACCAGTTCGAGTTCGATATGAAGCCGTCGGCCGTGAAACTCATTTTCAACGGTCAGACGCAGGACGGTTTCGGTGCCAATGCCGAAGCGCACTTGGGCGATTTCGCCTATATGGCGGCTGCGCCAGTGAAGGTTACGGACGGAAAGGCGTCGGTGCAGTTCAAGCATCTGGCGGTGAAGATGAGCTTCGAGTTCTCGCTGCCCGAGGCGGCTACGGTGCGTTTTCTTTCGATTACGACCGCTTCGAACAAACTCTATGACAAGGGTATCGTCGATCTGACGGCCGCCAACCCGACGGCAAAGGCGTGGGGCACGGCTTCGCGTTCGCTGTCTATGGGCTTCAAGAACGCCAAGGTCGCTGCGGGACAGAAGGTTACGGCGCATATGATGATGTTGCCCGTGGATCTGTCGTCCACCGAAATTACGTTTTATATTTCTGCCGAAAAGGAGGACGGTTCGCCCGTTACTTATACGATGAAGAAGTCGAAAGGGCTCAATTTCGTTGCTGAAACGTCCTATACGGCCGAAATTACGGGTCTGTCGGTATTCGATACCCACGTGCCGATGGTCTACGTACCGGGCGGCTCGCTCAATATCTGCGGAATTTTCGACGGGGACGATGCCGCGAATCAGGCTCTCGTAAACAAGGACTATAAGGTCAATTCGTTCTGGATCGGTAAGACCGAAGTCACCAACCAGCAGTATTGCGACTTCCTCAATGATCGCAAACCGTCGGATTTCCAGATCGGCAACTGGTTGTCGGATAGCGAAGGACAACTTCAGATCGAACAGAAGGGCGGAACGTGGGTGCCCAAAAGCGGCGATATTCTCAATGCCGACAAGACGACCAAACACACGGGCAGCTATGCCGACTATCCTATGATCGGCGTCACTTATTTGGGTGCGAGCGCCTATACTTTCTGGATCGCCGAACGTAAATTGGGCTATCCCGAAAAGGACGGGTTGGGTGTCTATCTGCCGTCGGAATTGCAGTGGGAATATGCGGCTGTCGGCAGCGAGTGGAACCCGAATTGGGACAGCGAGTATCTGGCGGGCGGCAACGACCCCGACGAACTTATGTGGTACTGCGGCAACTGCGACTCGGAGGGCAGCTCGTGCATCGGTATGTATATGGGTAACAACGGTGTCGAAGGCTCGATGAATGCAGAGGGCAGTTGGAACGGAGGTACGCATCCCGTTGCCGGACTGAAGCCCAATTATCTCGGTCTGTACGATATGAGCGGAAACGTTTCGGAACTTTGCGCCGACTGGTTCTGCACATCGCAGTATCCTTACGGCAGCGCTCTCGATCCGCGCTGTACGGATATAAGTGCTGCGGATTCGTTCTACGGCGAGGAGAGCCGTTCCGTTCGCGGCGGTTTGTGGCAGTCGTATGCTGCGTACGGTGTTACTTGGGAACGCGATGCCGTTACGTGGAGTTGGACGAGCACTACGACCGGTTTCCGCCCTATGCTTACACTGCGGTAATCCTATATTTCGATAATGACGGTCGGCCGACGGATTATGTCCGTCGGCCGATTTTTTGCGTTTTGCGGAGCGGGACGGTTTCCGGTTGCAATTCAGTATGTTATAAATCGATATGCGGCGTTCTGTTGAAAAATTATCTGCCCGAAATTGGGTAAAACGGGATAATTTTAGTAAAATTGCAGGTTGAATTATTATGGCGTATTGTCTCTTTTCGGTATGTTGAGTTTATTATTTTACATTTATACGATTATTATTTGTACCGTAACATTGCTGCTCTCGGCAGTGGCGCTGGTACTGACTTTCCCGTTCGACAGGCAGCGCCGTGTCGTGCACGAGATTTCGCGGGCATTGGTCTATATGTTTTCGCTCGTGCCGCCGCTGTGGCGCCGCGACGTAACGGGTTTGGAAAATATCGAGCGGGATAAGCCCTATGTCATCGTCATCAACCACCAGTCTATGACCGACATAATGGCGCTCTATTATCTGCCGCTCCAGTTCCGCTGGGTGAGCAAGCGCGAGGTGTTCCGCATCCCGTTTTTCGGGCAGTTCCTCGTGTTGCACGGCGATATCGCCATCGAGCGCGGCAACGGTGCCGAAGCTATGCACAAGGTTCTGGAGAAGGGGCGTATGTGGACGTCGCGCGGAGTGTCGATAGCTATGTTCCCCGAGGGGACGCGCTCGAAGGACGGCGAAATACACCGCTTCAAGGCGGGCGCTTTCGCCTTGGCGAAAGATGCTGGCGTGGCGCTTCTGCCCGTAGTTATGGACGGAACATCGACGATGATAAAGCCTAACCGTCTGTTCCGCTGGCGCAATACGTTTACCGTTAAGGTGCTGCCGCCAGTAAGCGCCGAACGCGTAGCTGCCACCGACCAGAAGGAGCTGGCCGACGAGGTTCGCGGGATGATGACGGATGCGTTGAACGGAATTCGCGGCCGCGCTTTGTAAAAGGATATGTCTGAAGTTAAAAATAATACTGTGAATTATGGCGACGATGCCATAATAACCCTCAGCCCGCGCGAGCATATACGCCTGCGCCCGGGTATGTACATAGGCAAGCTCGGCGATGGCAGCCAGTCGGACGACGGCATTTACGTGCTTATCAAGGAGGTCGTGGACAACTCCGTGGACGAGTTCATTATGGGCGCGGGCAAGTCCGTCGAGATTACCGTTGCCGACAATGTCGTTACCGTGCGCGACTACGGGCGCGGCATTCCGTTGAAGTCGTTGTCGGCAGCCGTCAGCGAGATGAACACGGGCGGCAAGTACGGCGGTACGGCGTTCAAGAAGACGGTAGGCCTTAACGGTGTCGGCGTGAAGGCCGTGAATATGTTGTCGAGCGAGTTTACGGCACGTTCGGTGCGCGACGGCGAGGCGCGGACGGTAACGTTCGCCAAGGGTCTCGAACAGAGCGACAAGTGGGAGAGCGGCGTGGATGAGAAGAACGGAACTATGATTTCGTTCCGTGTCGATACCGAGGTCTTCGGCGAGTACGAGTACCATATGGAGTATGTCGAGCAGATGGTGAAGAACTACACCTATCTCAATCTCGGCCTTACATTCATTCTCAACGGAGAGACATACGTGTCGAAAAACGGTCTGCTCGACCTTGTGAACGATACGATGTCCGACGAGCCGTTGTATGCTCCGATACACCTTTCGGGCGACGACATAGAGGTGGTGATAACTCACGGCGCAGGCTACGGCGAGAGCTACTATTCGTTCGTGAACGGCCAGTATACTTCTCAGGGCGGTACGCATCAGGCGGCGTTCCGCGAAGCTGTGGCGAAGACCGTCAAGGAGTTCTACCACAAGGATTACGACCCGTCGGATATAAGGACCTCGATTATTGCGGCCATCTCGGTGAAAGTTACCGATCCCGTGTTCGAGTCGCAGACTAAAATCAAGCTCGGCTCGAAAGAGATAGAACCGGGGGTGTCGATGCGTCAGTTCGTCGGCGATTTTCTGGGGAAGCATCTCGACGACTATCTCCACAAACATTCCGATACGGCGCAGGCGCTTCAGAAGAAGATCGTGGATAACGAGAAGGAGCGCAAGGCTATCTCGGGCGTGCAGAAGAAGGCCCGCGAAATGGCCAAGAAGGTGTCGCTCAACAACAAGAAGCTGCGCGACTGCAAGATACACTTTACGGATAAACACGAATTGGCCGAGCAGTCGATGATTTTCATCACGGAGGGTAACTCGGCGTCGGGTTCTATTACCGCCAGCCGCGACGTGCGTACGCAGGCCGTGTTCTCGCTGCGCGGAAAGCCGCTCAACAGTTACGGACTGACCAAAAAAGTGGTCTACGAGAACGAGGAGTTCAACCTTTTGCAGGCGGCGCTCAATATCGAGGAGGATATGGATAACCTGCGCTACAACAAGGTGATTATCGCTACCGATGCCGATGTAGATGGTATGCATATCCGTCTGTTGATGACCTCGTTTTTCCTGCAATTCTTCCCAGACGTGATACGTCAGGGGCATCTGTTTATCCTGCAAACGCCGCTGTTCCGCGTGCGCAACAAGAAGGAGACGCACTACTGCTATTCGGAGGAGGAGCGCGAAAAGGCGGTCGCACGGTGCGGCGCCAACGCCGAGATAACCCGCTTCAAAGGTTTGGGCGAGATCTCCGCCGACGAGTTCAAGGAGTTCATAGGCGAGAATATGCGTTTGGACAAGGTGCGGCTGACGAAGGACGACCCCATACACGAACTTCTGGAGTTCTATATGGGTAAGAATACGTTCGAACGTCAAGGGTTCATTATCGATAATTTGCGAATAGAGGAAGACCTCGTTGATAATATGTAATCGTATGGCAGAAGAGAAAGATATTATCGGGAGCGAAGATCGTTCGACGGTCGGGGAACCCGTGAACGGGGAGCTGCCCGTCGAAGCGGCGGACGAAAAAGCGGGCAAGTTCGGGCGTCTGACTGCTGAGGACAGCGTGCGCAAACTTACGGGTATGTACAAGACGTGGTTTTTGGACTACGCCTCGTACGTCATACTCGAACGTGCCGTTCCGCATCTCGAAGACGGTCTGAAACCCGTTCAGCGACGTATCCTCCACGCGATGAAGAGTGTGGACGACGGGCGTTACAACAAGGTCGCCAATATCGTCGGACAGACTATGCAGTACCATCCGCACGGCGATGCCTCTATCAAGGACGCTTTGGTGCAGCTCGGACAGAAGGATCTGCTGATCGACTGTCAGGGTAACTGGGGAAATATCCTCACGGGCGACGAGGCGGCCGCGGGGCGTTATATAGAAGCCCGCCTGTCGAAATTCGCCCTGGATGTGGTTTTCAATAAGAAGACCACCGAATGGATGCGGTCGTACGACGGCCGCAACGAGGAGCCGGTGACATTGCCCGTAAAGTTCCCGCTGCTGCTGGCGCAGGGTTCGGACGGTATTGCGGTCGGGTTGGCGTCCAAGATATTGCCCCATAACTTCAACGAGCTGATAAGCGCCTGCATAGCGCACCTGCGCGGGCAGGATTTTCAGCTTTATCCCGACTTCCCGACGGGCGGTATGGCCGATGTCAGCCGTTATAACGACGGTTTGCGCGGCGGTACGGTGAAGGTTCGTGCCAAGATTTCCAAGATAGACAAGCGTACGCTCGCCATAACCGAGATACCTTACACCACCACGACCGAGTCTCTCAAGGAGTCGATAGTCAAGGCCAACGACAAGGGCAAGATAAAGATCAGGCGCGTCGATGACAATACGGCCGAAAAGGTGGAAATCGTAATTCAGGTTGCGGCCGACGAGTCGAGCGACAAGACTATCGATGCGCTTTATGCCTTTACCGACTGCGAGGTGTCGATAGCTCCGAACTCGTGCGTGATCTGCGACGAGAAACCGAACTTTATGGGTGTCAGCGAGATACTGCGCCGTTCGGCCGAGCATACCAAATATCTGCTCGGCTGCGAGCTGGAGATACGGCTGAACGAACTCAACGAGGCTTGGCACGCGGCATCGCTCGAACGCATTTTCATCGAGAACAAGCTCTATCAGCTTATCGAGGGATGCAAGACGCGCGAAGAGGCGTATGCCGCCGTCGATAAGGGTCTGGAGCCGTTCAAGAAGCGTCTGCGCCGCGAGGTCACCATCGAGGACGTGCAGCGGCTTACGGAGTTGAAGTTCATACGTATTTCGCGCTACGACAGCGACAAGGCCGATAATGAAATCAAACAGATCGAAGCGGATATCGAGAAGACGCAGTATGAACTCGCACATCTGACGGACTATGCGGTGGCCTATTACGAACGCATACGCGAGAAATACGGCAAGGGGCGCGAGCGCCGTACCGAGATACGCGAGTTCGACTCTATCGAGGCGACGAAGGTGGCCGTCACGAATGCGAAACTCTATGTCGATCGTGCCGAGGGGTTCTTCGGTATAGGCAAGAGTATGAAGGACGCCGAGTTCGTTTGCGACTGCTCGGATATCGACGACGTGATAGTAGTGCTCAAGGACGGCCGTTATGTCATTACGAAGGTCAGCGACAAGGCCTTCTTCGACAAGGGCATATACTATATCGGCGTATTCAAGCGCAACGACGAGCGTACGATCTACAATCTGCTCTACCGCGACGGCAAGAACGGCCCTATAATGATGAAGCGCTGCGCCATAAAGAGCATTACGCGCGACAAGGAATACGACCTGACGAAGGGTACTTCAAAGAGCGAAATCCTCTATATGTCGGTCAATCCCAACGGCGAGGCAGAGGTGCTGAAAATATATTTCAAGCCGCGGCCGCGACTGAAAAAGGTTATCGTAGACCTCGATTTCTCGACGCTCGCCATCAAGGGGCGCCAGAGTCAGGGCAACCTGTTCTCGCGTTACGGCATCCACAAAATCGTCCTCAAGGAGCGCGGAACCTCGACCCTGAGCGGTCAGAACATATGGTTCGACGAAGATATACACCGTCTGAATACCGACGGCAGGGGCATTCTGCTGGGCGAGTTCAAGGGCGATGACAAGATCGTCGTGTGGACATCGAAAAACCAATATTACATAACGGGTTTCGATGTGGCGCAGCATTTTCCCGACGATACGGTTATGGTGCAGAAATATGCGGCCGATAGAGTATACGGCGTCTGCTATTTCGACCGCGAGCAGGGATATTATTATCTGAAGCGCTTCCCGTTGGAGATGAGCGACAAGATGCAGTTCTTCCTCGACGAGAACGGCCAAAGCGATATGGTCTGCATTACGGGCAGAACCGGTGCCGCGTTGCGCCTGACCTATAAGGGAGTGCAGGCGTCGCGTCCGGCCGATGAGATCGATATCGATGAATTTATCGGCGTAAAAAGCCATAGGGCGAAGGGCAAGCGTCTCTCGACGTACGATATAGATAAGATAGAACTTATCGAACCCGAGGAGCCCGAAATTCCCGAGGAGCCCGAAATTGCGGAGTCGGAGGACGGCGCGGACGGAAACGGTGACGAATCTTCGCAGACGGCGGATTTCGACGTTACCGATATGATCGACGATAACGGTATGTCTGCGGTCGCGGGCGGCGTGAAGCTGGAAATAGAGCGGCCGCACGACGAACTCGACGAGCAGATCGATACCGAGCAACTCAATCTGTTCTGACGGGACGCGATGAAACTGTTTCTGGTAGGATATATGGGCTGCGGCAAAAGTTCGCTCGGACGCCGAATCGCGCGCCGTACGAATGTGCGTTTCATAGATACGGACAGCGTCATCGAAGAACGGGAGGGTGCCGAGACGGTCGATATTTTCCGATATGCGGGCGAGGAGTATTTCCGCTGTGCGGAGCGTGCGCTTATCGAACGCATAGCGGCCGAAAAGGAGGATGCCGTCGTATCGACTGGCGGCGGTCTGCCCGTGTGGAAGGACAATATGGAGTTGATGAATGCGGTCGGGACGACGGTGTATATCCGCCGCTCGGCCGAACAGATAGCTTCGCGTCTGACCCCCTACGGTCGGCGGAAGCGTCCGCGTTTGCGCGGCCTCGACGACGGGGAGCTCGTCGAATTTATGAAACGCAATATGGCGGAACGAGAACCGTTCTATGCCAAGGCGAATTATGTTTTCGATATGGAGCATATGGGCGACGAGCAGTTGGTGAGCGCCGTAATCGAAATTATGAACGGAGATGAACGATAATCCCATAGGCGTATTCGATTCGGGAATGGGCGGATTGAGCGTTTGGCGGGCGTTGTACAAGGCGCTCGGCAACGAATCGCTCGTGTATCTCGGCGACGGGTTGAACTGTCCGTACGGCAACCGCACGCGCGGGGAGATCTGCCGTTTTGCCGATGAAGCGGTGCGGATATTGCTCGGCAGGGGGTGCAAACTTATTGTCGTCGCATGCAATACGGCAACGGCTATGGCTATCGATTATCTGCGTGAGAAATATCCCGACATCCCTTTTGTGGGTCTGGAACCTGCGGTAAAACCCGCGTGCCTGACTACGCGGAGCGGTGTGGTGGGGGTGTTGGCTACGGCGCGGAGCCTCGAAGGCGACCTTTTCCGCCATACGGCGGCGAAGTATGCGGCCGATGTAAGGATACTGACGGCCGTGGGCGAGGGCTTTGTAGAGATAGTGGAAAACGATGCCGAACATCTGCCAGAAACCGAAGTGATCGTGCGGCGGGTGTTGCAGCCGCTGCTCGACGGAGGTGCCGATAAAATAGTGCTCGGGTGCACGCACTATCCGTTCCTGCTGCCCGTTATGAAGCGGATAGTTGCAGGCAGACAGGTGGATATCATCGACTCGGGCGAGGCGGTCGAACGTCGTGTCGAACAGTTGCTCGATATGCACGGGCTGCGTGCGGATGCGGGACATCGGCCTGCGTATGAATTTGTCACCTTCGCGGACGAGGACTATCGCCGTCGTCTCGAACATAAGGCATTCGCCGCGGAATTGGATTAATCGTTAAAAAAGCGTATCTTCGCTCTCGGAATGTATCTATATGGCGGAAACAGGTAATACAACGGTAAAAAAAGCGGCCGAGAAACGCTCGGGCAGGGATAATGCCCGTTGGATCATAGGCTTGCTGATACTCTCCGTCGGCGTTTTTGCGACGCTGTCGGTATTGTCGTATTATCTCGACTGGAAACACGATTTCAGCGTCCTGAAATCCGTCGAGACCGATAACCCCCGCGCTGACAAGACCATAGACAATATGTGCGGGACGTTGGGCGCGCATATCGGCGACTGGTTTGTAGGACAGTCGTTCGGCGTGTTCGGCATTATGCTGCCGATAATCGCCATTCTCATAGGCATACGGACGATACGCCGCAAGCCTATGCTTTTCAACCATTCCGTTTTGAGCAGCCTGCTCATTCTGATTTTGGGTTCCCTGACACTGGGACTTGCATTCGGGTCGAACTGGGGTACGTTCGGCAGCGGGTGGGGCGGCGCTTTCGGTATCGCCGTGGCCGAGTTCCTGCGCGGTACGATCGGACTTGCGGGGTCGGCGCTGCTGCTCGTCGTGAGTTGGATACTGACGGGAGTGTTCATCAACAGCAATTTCATCAATACCGTCAATCACGCGGGTACGGCTGTCGTAGGTCGCGGCGAAGAGATAGTGGACAAGCTTCGCGGGGCTTTGGAGCGTCGCCACCGCTCCGAGGCGGATGACAAGGCTGCCTTCGCCGACGCGGATGCGGCCGATGTGGTCGGCACTGACGGCAATACCATAGCGGCGGGCGACGTGAGCGACGCGAATGCCCGCGTTGAGCGTGATGCGGCGGAGAGTATGGCGCCGCCGATAAAATACGGAACGGCGGAGACGGAGCTTGCGGCCGTTGTCGTGGAAAATGAAACGGCAGCCGACGAACAGGCGCCTGCCGTCAGGACGGAGCGTCGGCCACGTCCCGAAATCAAGGTCGATGAGTACGGTTTTATCGAGGTCGATTTGTCGGAGTTGCGGGCTGCGGAGAGTGCTGCGGCCGCGGCTGGTGCTGCCGAGACGGCAACTGCGGCAGTTGCGGCGGATGTTGCCGTCGGCGGTGCGGTATCCGACGATGTGCAGACGGGCGGAACCGAATCGGACTTGCGGGTCAAAACCATAGTGGTCGAGGAGCATACCGAGGCCTTGGCGAATGAAAAACAGATAGAAAAGAGATTGTACGATCCGTTGAAGGATGTGCATAATTATAAACGCCCCTCCGTCGAACTGCTCGAAGAGCATCTGTCTACGTCGAAGGTTACGGACGAGGAGATTACCTTCAATAAACGCAAGATCGAGGAGACGCTTGCCAATTTCGGCATCCCCATTCGGGAGATGAAGGCTACGATAGGCCCTACGGTTACGCTTTACGAGATAGTGCAGGAGCAGGGCGTCAAGATTTCGCGCATACAGGGTCTTGAGGATGATATTGCCCAAAGTCTGAAGGCGTTGGGAATACGTATCATCGCCCCTATGCCCGGGCGCGGAACCATAGGTATCGAGGTGCCGAATCAGAACAAGGAGATAGTGTCGATGCGCTCGGCCGTGCAGTCGAGACGCTTCCAGCAGTTCGAAGGCGAATTGCCCGTGGTCATAGGGCGTACCATTCAGAACGAGAATTATGTGTTCGATCTGGCGAAGATGCCCCACCTGCTGGTGGCGGGCGCTACGGGTCAGGGCAAGTCCGTGGGTCTTAACGCCATAATTACATCGCTGCTCTATCGCAAGCATCCCGCGCAGCTGAAATTCGTGTTGATAGACCCGAAGATGGTCGAATTCTCGTTGTATGCGAAGCTGGAGAAGCATTTCCTTGCCAAGATGCAGTCGGAGGACGATGCCATCGTTACCGATCCGAAAAAGGCGGTCTATACCCTCAACGCACTCTGTCTGGAGATGGACAACCGTCTCGACCTGTGCCGCAAGGCGGGGGCGCGCAATATCGTGGAGTATAACGAGAAATTCGTGAACTGCAAACTCAATCCCGAAAACGGACATCGCTATCTGCCTTATATAGTAGTCGTCGTGGACGAGTTCGCCGACCTTATTATGACTGCGCGCGAGGTCGAGGGACCCGTGATGCGTCTGGCGCAGAAAGCGCGTGCCATAGGCATCCATCTGATCATAGCCACTCAACGTCCCGACGTGAAGGTTATCACGGGCGGTATCAAGGCCAACTTCCCCGCGCGTATAGCTTTCCGCGTGATGCAGATGATAGACTCGCGTACGATCATCGACCAGCCTGGGGCCAATCAGCTTATCGGTCGCGGAGATATGCTCTTTTCGAAAGACGGGAATCTCACACGAATACAGTGCGCGCTGGTAGATACTCCCGAGGTCGAAAAGATCGTCGATTATATATCGAAGCAGAACGGCTATCCGTCGGCATACGCCCTGCCCGATTACGAAGAGGCGGGCAGCGGCGATTCCGGATTGGGTAGCGATCTCGGCGGAGGCGCCCCCGTGAAGTACGATACGCTGTTTGCCGAAATAGCCCGCGATGCGGTAACGGGCGGACAGATCTCGACATCCTATATCCAGCGCAATTACGAGGTCGGATTCAATCGTGCGGGACGTATTATGACGCAGCTCGAACGGGCGGGCATCGTCGGCCCGCAGGTGGGAGCCAAACCTCGGGAGATAAAGTTTTACGATTTGCCGTCGCTCGAGGCCAAACTTCAGGATCTGGGCGTGCAATAGTCTTCCGACTATGAAAAAATCTCTGTTCATATCGTGTATGTTGTCGGCGCTCTGTTTTGCCGTCGGCGTGTCGGCCGACGACCGAGCTTCGGTCATAGTGGAACGGTTGGCTGCTGCCGTGAAGTCGCTCGGCAGTTACGAGGCGGCCTTTACCGTCCGTGTCGGCGACTATTCGGGCGACGGACGTTATGCCGTCAGCGGCAGGGGATACAACCTTTCGCTCGGCGATGTCGAGGTATTCTGCGACGGCGCCGTGCGCAGGGAGGTGAACCGTGCATTGCGGGAAATTACGGTAGACAATGTCGATACCGCTGCACGTAACATATTGTCCGATCCGGTCGGGGCTTTCGACTTTATAGGGGATGATTTTTCGGCGGAACTCGTCTCCGAAAATGACGGGACGGCCGTCGTAAGTTTGACGCCGAAATCGGGCGGCATTCACGGCGGCGTTATCGAGGTTACGGTCGATGTCCGTACGTTTTATCCGCAACGGCTCGTTTACAGGCTCGACGGCGATGCTGTTACGGTCGATGTGCGCAAGCTGGCATCTTCGTCCGTACCTTTGAAAACCTTCGACCCGAAATCGTTCGACGGCTATGAAATTATCGATTTCAGATAGCAGAACCGTCCGTGTACGTGTGTCCTGCGGTTTCAGGAGATAGATTTGCGGCTTGCAGACTGTCGGCGATTCGGGCGGGCGTATTGTCCGCGTAACATATATTCTGCGTCGGCAGGCGGATTTCCTGCCCGCACGGTCTTTCGTCTGCGATGTTATTTCTGCCTATGCGCGAGGATTTATTTGGTAAAGTGATAAAATGATTATATTTTTGCACTCGGAGAGATGGCAGAGTGGTCGATTGCGGCGGTCTTGAAAACCGTTGAGCTGAGAGGCTCCGGGGGTTCGAATCCCTCTCTCTCCGCAATAAATGCTGAAAATCAGCAAATTGCAAAACAAACACCCAATTTTACACCCAAGAATGTAAAGTTGGGTGTTTGTTGTATTCTTTAAGATTGATAGTATGGGAAGGTAAGTGGAAAACCTCCCTTTTAACGTGCAAACCACTTGTTTTTTCTTGGATATAACGGGGAATTTACGGATTAATCTCAACTATTAAAAACTGTCATTCAACAAGTTCAAATTCACATTTTCCCGATTCACATCCATTGAATATAACAGCAATCTGATGAATGCCGGGATAAAAAGTTCTTGTCGTTATGGGGCGAAACGAATGTTTCCTATTGACTTCCGTAATGGAGTTTCCTTTGTATTCCTTCTCACTGATTTTATAGACTTTCCTCGTCATCTCTCCATTCATTTTCCGATAATAGATTCCGTATTCCAATCTTATTGTCCGTTTTTCCGTATTATAATTGTTTAGATTAAAACAAAATTCAACAGAATCACCCATTTTTATTCTTTTTGTAAGAATCTTAAAGTCACCTATGCTGATATTGTCATTCAAACTCAGTCCAAACAGGTTCAATATCTCGTGATTCCCCTGCTTAAGCAATGTTCGGCATCCATGCTTGATAACCCAATCAATATTCTCTGATTGCCCTTTCCATTTTTTAGCCAAAGCAATTACGATTTGTGGATTATCCTTTGAAATATCGTTCAGGTTATTGGCAACACTCAACCTTACAAACCTGGATGGATCGTTTTTCAGATTTTCCATAATCGGAATGATGGGAGCTGGATTTTCTTTTAATTTAGGCAATGACATCGCCCACGGCAGACGAGGTCTGCACCCTTCCGATGCAAGCCTCCTTACCCCCCAGTGCGGATGTTTTGACCAAGCCAACATCTGTTTCATCATTTCATCTTGATATTTCACAATAAAGGCATGGGTCACAAATTCGCAAGTCGTGAATTGCGTAATTCGCTCAATGGCTTTCACTGATGTCTCATAGTCCTCTATTCCATATCGCTCCACATAATGGTCCAAAATAACCCCATATTCTAATGTCAGCAAATTGAAATTTTTATCGTCTATCTTTGAAAAATCGAGCAGTCTAACTTTTACACAGTCTAATAATTTAAAGATTTTCGCAACAGCTTCTTTATACTCGGTTGGCATAAACTTGTGCAGAACAGTAGTTATGTGTGCAATCCGCTGCTTATAACCTCTGTTCTCCCATTCTTCATCCATAACTAAAGTTACAAACTTGTCTACACTCATGTTCTGGAGAACAAGAGACAAGTCGTTGACAAACCTTCCAAAGAATGGCTTATCAAACATATTTTTAAAAGATTCTGCCATTACTTTTATCTTACTACTATACCATTTTCGATGTTGATTTCAATTTCATAGTCCTTTATATCCTTGATTCCGATGCCGCTATGAGTTCTTTATCTGCTTCGATATTCTTCATCTACAAAATAATACAATGCTCCATAGCACGATGGAGCGATTTATAAATGCAGAAGCACAAACTACTGATGCAACACTCGAAGTCGAAAGTCGTAGGAAACCTTGTGTACAGATGTAGAGGTAGCAGCCCATGCTGTATGCGTGAGAACCACTATGCAATCCCAGTACACTGGTGAATTTCCTACGTTCTCGACTTACAAGAGAGCATAACGCTTCTTATTTTCTTATTTCTTGGAAAGAGTTACCCCTATCCGAATGCAAAATTAGTTATTTTATTGATGTTTTGGATTATATAGAGCGGAATTATAGCTTGAATCCTCTATTTTTTCTTGGCTCTTCCGCTGACTGTCGTAAACTTTGCCGAAGTTTCTCCCATTGCTCTTTGAACCATTCGCCTATCGGTTGCCTGTTTATTGTAAGCACCAATTTATTATTATCAACCGAACTTTTCTCAATCTTGAAAATATCGTTCTTTATGTCAAACTTTCGTCTATGCTCTTCGGAATAGATTTTCCCATTGCATCTGATTGCTTCCTTTTTTGTCAAAAGACTGTTTACCATATCTTTGGTAAATCCGATGGCATAGCAGAGTTTTTCCATCCTCAACATCTCTTTGAGTAATGGTGGCGAGTTGATTCAGGGTTTGTCACAACGAACCATCGAGCGGGATATTAGGGAAATCCGTTCGGCGCTCGGTATCAGTATCGATTATTCCCGCTCCGAACGGGGCTATTTCATCCCTCAAGATGAAGTAGCTTCATCGGACCTGGAACGCATTCTCGAACCATTTGAGGTATTAACCGCGATGAGGCAAGATACGGGTGTGCAAGATTTCATCATTACAGAACGGCGCCGTGCTGCCGGTACGGAGCATCTGTATGGATTGGTATATGCAATCCGTAGTGGGTTGTGTGTAGCTTTCGATTATTGGAAATTCTGGTCGGCAGATACGAGTCATCGCATAATCGAGCCGTATGCGTTGAAAGAAACGCGCGGACGGTGGTACGCGATCGGAATAGACCTTGCGGATCGGCAACTCAAAACATTCGGTTTGGATCGGATAGCGTGTTTGACTATTGAGCAGGAACGATTCCGGAAAGATCCGACAATCGACATCCAAGAGCGATTCCGACATTCGCTGACCGTTGATATGGCGGATAAGGTCGAACATATCGTTTTTTCCGTCGGGGCGTCCGATGCCGCCTATCTGAAAACGATGCCGATTCATCCGTCGCAGCGGATAGTTCGAGAAACATCGCAACGCACTGCTTTTTCGCTTGATGTATATTTGACACCCGATGTCGTCATGGAGTTGCTTTCACGCGCTCCAACACTTCGAATCGAAGAACCGGACCATTTGCGAAACCAAATACTTAAAATTTATGAAAATGGAATCCGCCTCAACTGCAAATAATTCAATGCAAAAAGCATTGGAAGAACTATGGGAAAAATACAAGAACGAGTTTATGGCTGAAATGTCTGATAAAGCCGAAGAACTTGGCAAAATCCTTGACAAAGGGATGGTTTGGTTCGAGAACGATTGTGAAAAGACTGAAATTCTCGTTACGGGAATCAATCCGTCGGCGCGGCAAAAAGATTCCGAATTTGAAAAAAAAGGTTTCAGATATCATGAAGTCCAACATGATTCGTATTATGCGGAAATCAAAAAGAAACTGTTGGGGGACGCTCTGAATGACAAGACCGGATATCTCGATCTGTTTGCCGTTCGCGAGACGGTACAGAGCCGAATGTCCAGATTTATAAAGCATCCTGTCGGATTGTCATTCATTGCCGAGCATCTCGCAATTACGCAGAAAGAAATAGAGCGTCTTCATCCGCAGCTGATTATTGTAAAAAATAAAGGTTCGTGGATGTTCTGGGGGTTCGATGCCAGACCAACTGCCGATAAATGGACTAATGTTTGGATGGGATATACTTTTGACCAAATACCCGGATACGAGGATGTAGCCGGTAGACCGTGGAAAGCGCGATGAATTACCGGATTGCTTGATACCTCAGATCGAGTCGGTAAGGATATCAAAGAAACCTGTCTGATTGGGACAGTCGTATTGTTTACTTGTCACCTTCAATATTTGAAAAAAGAAAATCGACCTACTATAGAGATTGTAACGCAGCTATTTGGCAGCGTTTCGTCTAATTGAGAAATAAATTGCTATATTCGCAGTACGATTTCTTTTTCAAAATTAGAGTTACTGCAAATCTGCGCAAAATCTCGGTTAACATATCGTTAATACACTAAAAGACGATAATACCGCAACTCGCTGACCGACAAAAGAAGAGAGGATTGACTTCTCAATCCTCCTGTTTCGGAGCGGAAAACGAGACCCTGTCCATCTGCTCCCCACTCTGTATATCAAGCAATTACCTTTGCCCAGTACTATACTCCCAATTCGAGGGACACTTGGGTTGTTTCAAGGTGTCGTTTTCGAGTCCGACTTTTGCCATACAAACTTCAGAACTACAGTTGCTTACGACAAATTTACGAATAATTTTTGAATTGACAAAATCGAAGAGAGATGGCCTCTATTTATAGCCACCTCTCTACGGTTTACTAGACATTAGCACTCGCCTTCGCTTTGCTATTACGCTTATGGGCGATTAGGTTTTGTAGCATCTCCTCGCTACTCTTGATTGTGTGAGCACGCAAGCAACGCTTAATTTCGGCAATCTGGTAGTAATACTTATTGCCGATGGTGCTGTAAGTGATTTTGCCGGCACTGCGCAGGCGTTGCAGGGTTTTGTCGCAGATGCAGAGGTATTCGCATACCGCCTGTCCATCAACCCAATCATCGTCAAGCGAACTTTGCTGCTCTAATTTGGCTTTGCGGATGAACTCGTCCATTGCATCAATTTTGCTCATCAGCTGCTGAAAAGCGCTGTGTTCGATTGTTAATACTTCCATAGTTCTTGGTTTTATTTGTTAAACATCAGTTTGTTGTTGCGATTGAGGTCGCTTCATAAAAAGGATAGTGACATCCAGCCGAAAAGGTTGGACAACGACACAAAAAAAGCAGAGGTGTTGCCTCTGCTTGGTTAACTCCTCTTACCCTTGAAGATTCTCAAGTATGTGTATGTTCCATCAAGTCGGAATAGGAGAAATATGAAATTGCACATATAAATAGTCGGGGATAATGTGAAAAATGATATTATTTATTATGGGAATTGTGTGAAAATTGTTCAAAGCTTGCTGTTACAGCAATAGGGATCTCCTTATAGATATCCCTTGTAGAAAAGGCTTTATGGAGGACAGTGATCCAAAGCGATCCAACGATGCGCCAATAGTGTTCCAGAAACTCTGTAGAGTGACTTTTAGAATACCTCAGAGCCAATTGCTTAAAAAGTAAGCTTAAAGGTAAACTTTAAAGTGAACATTAAAGTGGACTTAAAAGGCGAGTTATAATAGGCCACTTTTTCAAGCGAATAAATATAGATTGCATACACCTTCCCCAACGGAAGTGGCAATATTAGGTGTATATTTTGTTTTAGCCACTCAAGTGTTTGCCATTTCAATTGACCTTAATTTATACCTGAACTTCTGTTCAGAGAAGTGCCAAACAGTTTTACAGGCGAAAGCGTTTCATATGTATTTGATGTATTAGATTGATATATCGAGCGTTACAATTGTTTGCACTGTACAATTTCCCAAGAGGGCAGTCCCACAAAGGGCGACCCTTATTTTTATAAAAGAAAAATCCGAATTGCTGTGATTTGTCTTGGGTTGCGAAATGTCATTTTTAAACAAAACATCGTTTAATTTCCCTGCCAACATATATAGTGTATTGATTCCAGGGAAATTAAACGACCTTTTTCTTTGTTTTTCGGTATGAATATCCTAAAAAAGTTAGATCACTACTCAGTATTTAGGGTGTCCCGAATGTTGGGTTTTGATCAATGCTTGAAGAATGCTCTAAATATTTCCGATAACAGTTCTATTTACAACTATTATGGAACAAATAGGGTGATAATAGTTCAATTTGCAACTATTATGCAGTAATAATTTATAAGGTTGGTAACTCTGATTTTTTGGTTGAGGGTGAAATAGGGCGAAGAAATATTGCGTAACGATGATAAACAGTAATAAATGGTTTTATCACCAAGAACAAAAAAAGCGCTCATTTTGAGCGCTTTGTGATAAAATGCTTTATCATCGTTTGTTATTGGTATGCAAATTTATTTGCCGATGCAGAAAGCAAAAGTTATTGATAATAAGAGTCTTACATATTTGAGGCTCAAATAAGGCGGAATTATTTGATAAATAGTGATAAACGATGATAGCTGATGATAATAAAGTTGTAACAGACGGTAATCTTTGCGATACTTATTAGGGTATGTAAGTAGCTGCCAACCAAAAGCCGAAAATACTCCTATTCTAATAATAGTCTAAACTATTAAATCACAACGCAAATGAGAAGGAGTAAATTTAGAAGACCGTGCAAGGTGCTTATTTTCAATGGGGCAAGGGTGTTGGTGGCGATTGTTCGGTCGTTGCATTGTGCCGCTGAATTGACGCACGAAAACAAATCGGCAATACACAATTGTTGCACGGGAAAATCGGTCAGGTCAGGAGCCTATTATTACCGCCAACTGCATCCCGATATTCTATTGGAAATGGACGATTTGGACAAGCTGACACTCAAAGAGTATGACGACTTGTGTGGCATCAATCGAAAGTACATCTCAACACGGAAGATGGCACATATTCGTCAGAGGGTAAGGGATAGGCAAAGAGTAAAGATTGCCATCTTCCACCAGGAAACGAACTAAAAACGGCAACTCTCAAAGCATTAGGCGATGGCAACGATGCGCAAAATAAATGCCCACTCTATTGTCCTTCGCTCATCTCGCTATTTTCCCAAGTCTGCGAGGTGGGCATTTAATTTTAGTGGTTGCCACTGGATTCACTTGGGGAAAATATCGCTAACTTTGTACGAGGAAATAAAACCGCCCAATATGTCAGAGAAACAACCTCAGATACTAATATTTAACGCCTCGGGAGAGTTAGTGGCAATTGCAAGGTCTATCCGCTCTGCTGCGGAGCTTACAAAAGTTACTGAGAACGAAATCAAACTCTGCTGCGAGAACCAATCTAGCGACTCTGGGCATTATTGTTTTCGATACAATGTCAAGCCATTAATTGCAGATGATACACTCAATAAACTGAATATTGAAGAGTACGACAAGCTCTGTGATTATGAATAACGAAAAACATCAAGCGAAGGTGTAAAATTTAATACACCTATACCAAGCTGAGGTGTATTTCACATCCTCATTAATAATATCTGTCATTTCCTTCACTTTGATATAGTACGCAAAATGTATTTACACTTTTTGTAATAACAATTTGTGTAATTACATATTTTGTATTATATTTGCTGCAAAGAAACTAAAAACAGGCACTATGGAAACTCCTTTTATCTTTGGAAAAATCGCAACAGAGAAGAATTTTACAGACCGAGAGATGGAAACTGCAAACTTGGTCCAGAACTTCACATCGCTTATCAATACGATTATTATCTCCCCTCGTCGTTGGGGCAAGAGCTCTCTTGTGAACAAAGCCGCAAAGTTGGCAATGGAGCAGGATAACAAGTTGCGTATATGTCATATAGACCTCTTTAATGTGCGCAATGAGGAGCACTTCTACTCTTTGCTTGCACAGAAGGTTATCGCTGCGACATCAACCAAGTGGGAGGAGGCTGTAGAGAATGCAAAAAGCTTTTTCTCGCACCTTGTGCCAAAGATCTCTATTGGTACCGATCCCACAAATGAGGTGGCAATAGATTTCGATTGGGACGAAGTAAAGCGCAATCCAGACGAGGTGCTTGATCTTGCTGAGAAAATCGCACAGAAGAAAGGACTCAAAATTGTGATTTGCGTTGATGAGTTCCAGAATATAGCAGAGTTTGCCGATCCTGACTATTTCCAGAAGAAGTTGCGCTCGCATTGGCAGCAGCATCAGAGCGTTGCATATTGCCTTTATGGTAGCAAGCGCCATATGATGTTGGAGGTGTTCACTCACTCGTCTAAACCATTCTATAAGTTTGGCAACCTGATGTTCCTTGACAAGATTGAGACGCCATATCTTGTGGAGTTCTTCAATAGCCGATTTGAGGATACGGGCAAGCGAATTGATGAGGATGCAGCCCACTTAATCGCAGAACTTGTAGACAACCATCCTTATTACGCACAGCAGTTGGCACAGCAGTCATGGTTAAGAACAAAGGATGTGTGTACCATTGAAATTGTCCGCGAGGCACACGCCGCATTGGTAGAGCAGTTGAGTTTGTTGTTTGTAACAATTACCGAGACTTTGACAACGCAGCAACTTAACTACCTTAAAGCTCTTATTGCGGGCGAAAAGGCGATCAGTTCTACTGATGTGATGCACCGCTATCAAATATCATCGCCGACATCTGTGGCTCGCTCAAAGGCGGCTCTAATCAAGAATGATATTTTGGATAACAAGGCTGGCGAGATCTCGTTCCAGGATCCTATCTACGCTTACTGGTTGAAGACGGAGTATTTTGCTAAGTAGTAATTTATAGATTATAAGGTTATGTACTTATATGGCAACACAATGATCCCTATGGTTGGCGATGGTTTCCTATATCACTTTACTTCAGCGAACTCCTTAATGCTGATCTTGCAAGAGATGAGGCTGAAACTATCTAACTTTTCGAATCTTAATGATTTAAATGAAACAGACTTGTGTTGTGAATGGAGCGATGGCGGCTTTGATGCAATAAGGATTAAACAATACATAATAGAACACTGCAAACTCATCTCTTTTACGCAAAATTACTATGAAGGCGAGCCTCGTCTTTCGTCTGTACAATTAGGAGGCAACCATGCTAGAATGTGGGCGCAATATGCTGCAAATAATAGCGGAGCTTGCATTGTTATTAATGAGCAAAAATTCATCGAGGATAATAAATCGATACTCAAGAATAGTTTTTACAGATTTGAAAATGTGGAATATAGCAGGAATCTGTATGATGAAAAAATTTGTACAACATCTATTCCTTCTGAATTTGTCAAAGATAATTATAAGCACATCTTCTTTAAAAAACATATAGACTGGGAGCGAGAACACGAGCGTCGTTTTTTCGGTATTGATATGCCCGAATATTTATCGATTCTTAATTCAGTAGAGTTTATATGCTTAGGACAATATTTTATAACGAATAAGTCAAGTATGAGAACGTTGATAGAAACTCTCATCACTCCACTATCAAAGTGCTCGAAAATACTCACTCCTCATGATTTTGTTGTACAAGCAAATAGGGATGGACGGTGTGTCCCCATTACTTTTGCACATGGCATTATTGATGGCGTGAAAATTCTGAGACAAGATTCAGATTCTTATATACGCAATTTAAATGCAAGGGGCTATGATATAGATGTAGAAAAGAATCCAATGATGAGATATTTCTAAAACTGGATTTGACATAACTGATACATAAACTAGTTTTATACTCTAATACTACTGCCCTTATTAGTAAATTATTTGTAAAACTTAAATGATCTTAAATGATATGCTAGACCAGTCATTCTCTGCACATAATATTGAGACAATATATTGCCTTGAAAGTAGAAGGGGTAATATAGACATTCATTCTATGCCTGAACAGTATCGTGATATTTTGACGCGTTCTGAGGAACTTAAGCGAGAAATAACATCTCTAAAACAAAAGAAAGGGAAGACTCAAGAAGATCTCTCAATAATTAAAAACAAGAGAGAAGAATACAAGCGTTTAGTTGGCTTGAAGAAAGATGTATTATGTGAATATCTAGCAACTTTAGAACATGACATAAATAAGCCAGGCTTCAAATTTAAGTTGAGATCATATACTACATCAGAAAACAAGGAGGTATTCACACTTGATACACCTACTCATGCTCACCTATTTGCCATAAAACAGTTACAATACAATATCCGACACGCATTTAAGGTCAAGCAGGATAATCGGCATAGTATTTTAACCAATATCAAGGCCTTCTTAAACTCAAATATTCCAGTTTACATTATTAGGACAGATATCTCAAAATTTTATGAATCTATCCCGCAAGATAAGTTAAAGCGAATGATTCTAGATAACACGTTACTTTCTAACAAATCCAAATCTTTTATAAGTGGAATATTGGTAGAGTATGAGAATGTTAAAGATGCAACATTAGCAGCCCCTATGCACGGAGTACCTCGAGGTATAGGCATTAGTTCTTATTTGAGTGAATTATATATGAGAAACATTGACTCTGAAATTTCGAGTAGAAGAGAAGTAATGTTCTATGCCAGATATGTGGATGATATTTTTATCATTCTTTCATCATTGCCATCAGGGAAAAATTTAGGCGATTATTATGCAGATATCACTGATTTATTTCAAAAAAATGCTCTATCGTTGAAACAACCTCAAGATCCTTCCGGGAAGTGTCGCATTATAGATTTTACACAAGATAATCATACGGAATCTTCAATGAATTATCTTGGATATAGTTTATATATGAGCAGAAATAAAGAGCATTTATCCACTACATTTGGGTTGTCAGATAAAAAGAAAGACAGATACTGCAAAAAAATCGATAAAGCTATAACCCATTTTGAAACTTTAAGCAAATGCAATATCAAACAGGCTTATCAAGACTTGTTTGATTCGTTGAATATAATAACTGGTAATTTTAAACTATTCAAATCTAAAAGTGGAGTCAAGGTCGGATTATATTATCATAACGATTTACTAGATTGTTTGAATGATCTAGATGAGCTTACAAACTATTTGAGAAAACATACAATTAATCCATATGTAGGATTGAAAGATTGTGATGTTATAAAAGCTAAAATTGAAAAACGTATTGCAAATATCGATTTTAAACAGAGGTGGCTAGACCGCAAAATGTTTACATTCAACATTCATCGTATTCAAGAAATAGAGAAATGGCTATGAGAAGAAAAAAGATAAGATTACGTTATAAAAAAGAGCGTGTTGTATTCTCTGACGTATTACCATATGAACTACCGCTTATATTTAGCAACCGTTACTTCTATAAGTTTCTTGTTAAAAATGGTATTCGGCTTGAGTTCGGAGCCAATGATAAAAACACATTACATTGGAATCTTACCAGTGATAATGGTATTCTTGGAATACTATCTATAATTTTTAACCGACCTATTGAAGACTTTAAAGGCAGAAATTCTTTATCACTTAATGTATATGATCTTAAAAGGATCCCATTTGTGTATGGCATTCCAACATAAACCTCTAAAACATCGATATTTGTCATTAATACATCCAGCCAACCAAATAAAAGTTGTCGAATTTTATAACAAGTACAAGGATGCAATAATTTATCTCTGTAACAAAAGCAATTTTTCTATTCGTTTTCCCAATAAAGTAGCATGTTATTTTTATTATAAGGACAGACTCCATAATGTGTTATTGGGCAAGAAAACAGATAAGGTGGAGATGTATTTTAGTGAGTATGAGAATTTAAAAACCTTTTTTAGTTATAAACATTACACCAACATCTATAAATTTTATGAAGATTATAGATATCAACGAGCAGAGAAGAAATTTGCTCATTTATTAAAAATGGATGTACAATGTTGTTTTGATAGCATATACACTCATTCAATAG
This sequence comes from Alistipes sp., assembly GCA_017937125.1. Lineage (GTDB taxonomy): Bacteria > Bacteroidota > Bacteroidia > Bacteroidales > Rikenellaceae > Alistipes. The sequence continues at coordinate 295,963 of JAGBEH010000001.1, forward strand.
CCGTGGGCTATTAGCGGAGGTGTCGATATCTACAAAGATAGTTTTAATGGCAAATTTGATGGTTCAATTGGAGCTCATTGGGACAAGATGATGCAAGAAATGAACTATAATGAAACCAATGGTATTGTTATCGGGCCAGAGTGTTCACGTATATTTGCAGAGGTTATTATGCAGCATGTGGATCATATGGTAGAACAACAACTATTAGAAAAAGGATACCGACACAAAGTAGACTATGAATGTTATCGTTATGTCGATGACTATTTCTTTTTTTATAATGATGACGCTGTAAAAAAAGAGGTTGAGTATTTATTGCAATTTTATCTAAAGGAGTTTAAGTTAAGTCTTAACCAAGAAAAGTGTGAGATCATAGATCGTCCATTCATAACTAACATAACAAAAGCTAAAATTGAGTTAGATGAGCTATTAAATGATAATATCAAATTATATTCAGAAGATGTGGAATCCTCTGTTTATTCAGAAGATGAATTAGAGCAAACCGAATTAGACTTATCAGAAGATAAAGATGAATGGACGATAGAAGTCGACAGAAATACTGCTGTCGAAAATATAGATAAAAAAGTATTTTTCAAATTAAACTCAACGGACTTTAATAAGAGATTCAAAGCAATTGTATCTACTAGTAATGTAGAGTTAATAAGCGTTTTAAACTACACTATGGCTCGATTTGCAAGCAGACTAGAACGATCTTTGAAAAAATTTGATAAGCATTATAAAGTATTATGTCTTATAGCTGAGGATCCCCAATTAGTAGACCTGCATGCACTGGCTAATAAAGAAAGAAAAAGATGTGAGAAATCACTTTCGAGGTATCTGTTTAATGTTTTAGATACAGTATTCTTTTTATATGCAAATAGTAAGCGTGTAAACACGACCCTTAAAGTTATCCAGATATTAAATACAATTAGGATATATTTAGACAATGATTATTGCATTGAGGATGGGAATAACAAAAAAGTTGTACGTAGATTTTCTGAATATGCAAGAGAAATCGTATTCAAAAAAATAAGAGATGAGATTAGTGTAGTTATGCAAGTTGCACCAGTGAATGAAAACATACAGTTGGAAACACTGTATTTTCTCATCGTACTGCGTAGCATGAATCGTAAATATCATTTAACAAGATTAGAAGTAGAAAAATATCTCAAGATTGAAAGAGGCACTGACGGTTCTATCAAACCTTTACGTCAATTAAACATGTTGGCCGTAACAATTCTAATATATTACTTTGGGAATTCAAAACGCTATGAAGAACTTAAAACACTCTTAATTGAGCAAACTCGACAATATATTGAATCAATCTATGAGCCAAGGCGTAAAATATCAGCGGAATTTGTTATATTTGCATTGGATTTGGCAGCATGTCCATACATTCAGGATAGTATTAAAAAGAAGTTTCTTCAGCAGGTAGGTGTATCTAGGCGTATTAGTGAAGAAATTATATGTTATATGAAACGACAAAAATTTATGTTTACAAAGTGGGCAGGCATTGATATAACAAAAGAACTAAATGCAAAAATTAGTCAAGAAGTCTATTCTTGATTATGTTTGCGCCCAAACATACATAGGGTACAGAGCTCAAAGACATTTCACACACATAACCCTATGTTCGACTTATGAGGTCTTTTATATCAAGAGCCCAGGGCTCGGGCTCTTGATTTCTTGTCAATAGTCTCATCTACCATATAAGAATACAATTCTATGTAATGGCCTACAAAAAGCACAGTTTAAATATGTGCAAAATTAATATGCCTATTGTCCCTAAAATTTTATGAATTTATCCATACATAGCTTATATATTTGCGAATTCTGTATAAAGAGCAACTAAGAATCGGCAATAATTGGTTTATTGCCGATTCTCTTCGAGTATCCTACACCTCAATAAACTTTCTGCCATCGAAGCCGCCGAGATTCTCACGGTAATAGACATATCCGAGCTGGTTGCAGACAATGCGGGTATTGCCGATTATCGCATCAATGTTGGCGTGCGAGTGCCCGAAAATCCACGTATCAATACGGCTGTCAGCAATAAAGTCGCCCAACTCCGTTGCGAAGGCACTATTCAGCAAGTTGCCCTTATGTTCTGGAGCAACGACTGCCATTGTAGGCAGATGATGGGTTACCACCACGATACGCTCGGCGGTGCTCTCCGCAACACTCCGCTTGATAAAGTCCAGACATTTCTCGTGCTCGGCGTTAAAGTCGGCAGGGGTAAAGCGGCGACCATTGTACAGAATCTGCCGAAAATCATTCATCCCTCGATGCACAAAATACTCATCCTCGGGGCGAATGTGCGACCAAAGGGTTGAGAGAATAAAATCAATTTCGTCAATTCTCACAACCTTGTTTTGGTGGTAATGCACATTTGGCAATATCTTACGGCTCCAACTGTCACCATAAGCTAACACATCGCCATTGCCATAAAACTCGTGGTTGCCGGGCACCAACAACACCTCACGATAATTTGCTGATGCCCACTTCCAGAACTTCAGATTTGGCAATGTCCTATCCCGTAGGTAACCAGTATCACCTGCAAAGACCAAAACATCGCCAGTAGCCTCAAACGGCTCACTCTTTATAAATCTTGAATTATCCGACAATTCTAAATGGATGTCAGATGCAAATTGTATTTTCATAGTTATCAGTTCTTTTAACTTTTTGTATAAATCAATTCATACTCCTCCGCATTAGACTTGTTATCTAATATGCCCTTAGCGAAATAGAACTTATTGTATTGACATTGCGTGTTTTCAAGTTCTTCCTCTAAAAAGCCTATGCTTTCATTGTATTTATCAATATCCTTACTAATCTTATCATACAAATCCACATTAGCCTTGAGTATGCGAGTTTCTAACTTAGCTATAGTGGCCTTGTGCTTTGCAATAGACCTCTTATAATCCTCTATTTCTTCATTATAAAAGGCTAAAACTCTATCGAGCTGTTCTACTGTCAATGTTCGTGGAGAAGAACTCCACTGAAGCACATCTAATTGACGACTTAGGGTAGTAGAAAGGCGGAACAACTCACATCCGAAAGATTTGTGAACATTCTTATTGTATTCATCTACCTTATATATAGCTGCTATTATCTCATCTTTTGATAAATTGCTTGTTTCCTCAAAGGATGGATGTTCTCTATACTCCAACAGGGGAGTATTCCTGTTTCTCAAATAGATAGTTGTGTATTCGCTCATAACTCAATCTTTTTATTTCTTACTCTGTTCTACATGTCTTTCTATTATCCTCTTTACCTGCTCAAATGAGACAGGTGTAAAGTTGTTATTATCCACCCCAACATCATATTGGGTCGGGAATAGCATATGCAGTCGTGGTGCATCTATGCCGGTGTTTTGTTTGCTGGTGTGCACATGACCGAATAGTTGCCAAGCACCGTCATAGGCTCCAGCATAGCACAAGAATGGGCAGTGGTTTAAGTAAATCCTTTGCTTGTCCACTTCTATGTGCATCTGCATCACAACATCTTCAAACCTCTTGTAATATCCCTTCCTGAGATTTTTGAGATCGTGGTTGCCGACAATCAGATAAATCTTACCATTAAGCCTATTAAGGATATTGGTCCACTCTGCGGAGCCTCCCAAACAAAAGTCGCCGAGATGAAACACAATATCGTCAGGGCCGACTACGCTATTCCAGTTGGCTATGAGTGTTTCGTTCATAACCTCCACATTCTTAAATGGCCTACCACAGAAGTTGATAATATTGGCGTGGTAGAAATGAGTGTCGGATGTAAAGAACACCCTATCTCCATCAAATTTGTAATTCATAATCTCATTGTTTACCGCATCACTGCGTTGTTAATAATTAGTTCGTTGATTGCCATTGGACGGAATTGATGGAGAGGTTAAGCATCACCAATGGGTATAAACAAAAATCGTTGAAAAGTGAGGAACTTTCCAACGATTCTTATCTATTCTCTTAACTCGGATATCTGCATCTATTATATCCGTGTTCGAGTATGTTTCAGTTGGATAGTATTCCCAATAGAATCTACGGTTTTAACGCTTGAAATAGGCACACACAGAACACCTTCAAAGCGTTTTACGCCCTGAACGTGACCAATAGTTGCAAGCAATATGTGCATTCTATTCTGCTGCATTTTAGTTTCTGTTTTATCCCATATCGGGAGTGCAAAGATAGTGATTTGACACGCTACTTCCAAAGATTTTACACACTAATCTTCAGATAATTAGACTATATACTAAAGTATATAAATTTTTGTGTTGTGAGGACGATTATAATCTCTACACTATTTGTACAACTCGGGGCGTCTGAGTTTGTTGTCGTCTTCAATCATTTGATTCATCTCTGAATCAGTCGTGACAACTTCATACTCAAAAGCCTTTTCAAAAGCAACTCTTCCAGCGTTCGTCATCAAGCCTCGGTCTTCGAGCTCCATACATCTATCTAAATTCAGTTGTGTCCAATGGCTTTTAGGACGACGAGGCGAAAGGCGTTGAACTAATCGACCATCGGGTAGGCGTTTGAGAGTGGAGTCTATCCAGCCGAAGCACAGAGCCTCTTCCACAACTTCGATGTATGGAATGGCCGACCATTCGGGGCATTTGCTACGATAGGTCACAACCCAACAACACCTCTCTTTGCAATGGTTATCAGCAAGCCATTGCCTAAGCTCGGAGCGGTCCTTAAAATGGAGTAGATTGATTATTTCCATAGTGCCATATATATGATACAAAGATAGTAAGAATTTCAATAAATTGAACGATTAAATAGGCTCCGAAGTAATCGTTTGCCTGAAATTATCAACCCATCATAAAATATACACAAACAGCACATAATCTCTATTATATGATAGTTTGAGCGTGGTTTGCATTTTTGCAAAATGACTTCTGAGGCGGGGTTGTATTTGTATAAAAGGTTATGATTTCTGAGTCTGAAATTTTGAGAATTATTTTGTGCGATTTATGGGCGATAAAAACACAGAAATATTTGTTCAAAACGAGTATTCGCAATGTTTACTTCTCTATATTGTAAACATTGTAATTACTGTATAATCAGTACAATACAAGAAATTATGCGAGATATTGTTAGATTGCGAACCGCTCGCCAAAATCGTATATTAAAGTTGTCGTTCCCGCTGTTCAGGAATTCAGCCTCAAAAAGTGGATAGAGAAAAGTTGTTGTACCGAATCAACTTGCACCGATTAGTTTACATTATTATCGCTCTTATGGTCAATATCATATGGCTCTACAAAAGTCAATCTTTTAATACTCAAGCGACTATGCAAAAGCGAACAGAGAAAAGATATCATTTTGGAAAAGTTATTTTTTTGTGCAGTTTAGAGCATTTTATATCAAAGAGTTTACAAGACAGAAAGAAGTTACAAATAAATTATACACATAAGTGCAGTGTGTGGGTAATAGTCAGGCGAACAGGAGCAAGCAGCCGGCGAAATGGGATTCGATTGGTTGTGTGATGATGTGGTGGTATATGTATATAGAAGGATATATTTTTGTTTTTTGATATACTGAGGAAATGGGGGGGGGTCTATGTTCTGTTTTGCTTGCTTCTGCCTTTTGGGTGTATCACATTTCCTGCATTATTTTACTTTCTCCCCCATATATGACTTTTCTTACGAAAAGTTTCTTTTCTTTTTTCTTATTTTGTTTCTTAATAAAAAATGACTTTCTTATAAGAAATAAAATAAAAAAGCATATTTCTTAATATATATTATATCTTATACTATGACATCTTATCAATTACTTATTTGATTAAGTTTTTATATCCATATTTTCTTGTCTGAAAATTAAATAGAAAAAAGCTAACCTCTTATATCATTAACTCTCTTAAAACCCCAGCCTATTAATGTACAATAGACTGGGTTATATCATTATGTGTTGTTATAGTTATTTAGGTTGAAAACTATTAGCTAACTTTTTACTCTCTTCTACCCAGCTATCTCGTTCATCATCAGTAATAGAATCAATGGTTCGTTTTTCTACCTTAAAGTGCTTAGTGCACATCTTCTTTGCTACTGAGAAATTTCTAATCTCAGCTAGAATATCGATAAGGAGTTGGTAATTAGTCTTGTTGAGATTATAATCATAATAACCTATCTTAGGCTTATCAACTGATATCAGTCCCATATCTGAGAATTTCTCAACACACATATCAAGGCGTTCCGAACTCATCCCGCACTTTAAACTGTGGTCAGGTTTACTTTTAACCATTGAGAAACCGGCTTTCTTCAGGTAATGCAAATTGACAACATATAGAAGAAATACGATCTCATCAGGAGAAAAGATTCCGAAAAAGATGTTGTAAAATTTGGTAAAAGCCAAATCGGTTGGCATACCATTTCGATCTAAAGTTCTCTTTGACATATTGTTTTTCTCTTTAAGTTTAGCACTCTTTTTTACCGGTTCTAAGACCGACTTCCGAGTGTAAATATAAGCCGAATACGACTCTCTAACAAACTCTATTTTAGATTGTTATAAACATTATGGGATTTTTAAGCTTTCAAAGTCTGTCAACATTGTTTTTGCGTTAATGGCTGATTACAAGACGGTTGTAAGGATTTCCACTATACACATTTGAATTGTTGATAACTTTTTGATTTTTGCTTTGAATTACATCCGCTAGAAAACCTCAAAACGGGCAATCTGCCATTTTTTTCGAAAATTACCCATCTTCAAACCTTTTCCCGAAGCACCCTCTACTCTTAAAGTGATAATCGATTAGAAATCCGGTTAGGCATAACACCAGCCACAAAAACAAAAAAAAACTATGAATGTAAATGTTGCGAAGACTCCGTACTACAAAGAGCAAGTGGAGAAAATTGAGCGCGAAATCCTTGCCCTCACAGACGATGGTGCAGCTTGCTGCGTATCCGATGATAAGGGTGCATATCTTGCAAAACTTATTGAGGAGCGTAAGGATGCCTTGGATGCGTTGTTCCAGGCGACACCCAATGAGGTTATGCGTATGGATAAACTTAACGACCAGCTAAAAGCTATCACACGCCAAATGCACGAGCGCGTAGCGAATGTAAATGAGGATGCGGCAAAGATTTTCGTTGATGGCAACTTCGAGGCTGAGGGGCGACTCAACTATAATCCCAATGCTGCCGGTGCCATTTTACAGATGGAGAACGACGAGTATTTTGGCTCTGATTTTGCCAAAATTCACCAGGTTATCGATATGCTGTTTGATCAGGGATATCTCCCCATCAAATGCGCCGATTACGTAAGAGCGTCAGACCTTGTTAACGACTTTGATAATGGCAATTGGGAGACTGCCTACGAGGATTGGCAACCACAGGCGGATAAGTTCAAACACATCAATATCTGTTTCGCCATCCACAGCCTCAACGCATACCACCCTTACTCAATCCCAGACATCCTGCGAATGAATAACTTTGATATCACGGTGACTATCAAGAAGGTTATGACGATGTAAACGAGTGAATTAGTTCCGCAATGAGTTGTGAATGAATGTCAGCAAACCGCACGGTTGGGGCACTATATCGCCTCGACCGTGTGGTTTATTAAGGTTTAATGATATAAAGTTTCTCTAAAACATATTAGTTGGAACGATAAATTCCCTATAATTAAACAAAAATTCATAATCATTGTTGTTTGTAAGCTTATGTTTAGCATCTTTTTTATTATCTTTGAGGGTAATTCTAAAAATATACGGCTATGCAGACAACTAAGCTCAGACAAATTGAGTATCATACTCTTGTGAAGAAAATGTGGAGAATGGAAGATAATGCGATTCAGCCTTTGATGGAAGTCGTTGATTTGCTGAAATTCATTAAACGACAAGCCAGAGCGAAGAGATTTTATGAACTTAAGAACTCTAAGTGCTGCCTATTAGATGATTTTGTTGTGGAGAACAATGAAGGGAACATATTGATATGCGGATTATTTAAGAGCGCAATAAAGGATTTTAGACCAAAACTCATAAATACATCAACTGCAGTTGAACGAGACAACCCTAAAGAGAAGAAAGAGGGTGAAATCGAGAAAACTCACTTTTGTATTAAGGTTGTCAATGAGGCCGAATATCAAGAAGTCTTTATAGTATTGGAGAAGAACGGATATGGGATTAGCATAAATCAAATAATAGAGTATCTAAATGAATTTAATAAAAAATTGATTAAATCTAAAAATTTAAAAAGATCGTATACTATCAAACATATGTCAATTCTACGAAGCGATTTTAGAGATGTTTTAGGTAGTATGAATAGAGTAAGAATCGCTGAAATACATATGAATAAACAATTGCTTGGTTCTGATGCGTTAAACTATTCGAATCGACAAATTGCGGTAAAAGAAGATGTTGTATTAATGGTCAAGGCCAAGAAAGGATTTTCACTACAAGAGTTTAGTTTTGATTGTTTGCAGAAAGTAGGTGGCGGGCCTGCTGGAATATCTCGCATGAGAGTTTGGGGAAACACAGATGATGGTCAGCATATCTTAATAGATACTGAATTATTTGGTAAGAAGACTGAGATTTCATGCGACATTAATCCAGACACAGGAGAGGTTAAAACATTCTCTATATATAGACAATTAAAGGAAATGATTATACCGATGTAGAATGGAAATAGCAGTTTTGATATTGGAATTTTTGTCAACTAGAAAGGGTTATCGTTATTGGATTAACCTAGTAGTTTCTGTGATTGTTGGTGTACTAACCTTTTATTGTAGCAACCTACCTAGCAATTTAATTACAACCGCAGGAGATTCAATTTTAAATGTCATTGGCATACTGCTGGGTTTCATCATCTCTATATTGGCTATTATAATCAGTGGAGATAATCAAAATATAAACGGAGCAAAAGAGTACAAGGTCGGTAAACAATTGTTTTCAGATAAGCAACTATCATTATATGATCGCATAATAATAGATTTATGTTATACTATTTTGCTACAAAGTATAATACTACTGTTGCTACTAACACTTCCTTATTTTATTGAAGATGCATGTAGGCATTTACAATTTATCAGCATAATGATAGGTATGTCTATTCATGTAATTTTGATGATTATATCAATATCATTAGATTTGTATTTAATTGTTTCTAAAAAATAGTAAGTATGTATATTGAAAATTTAGCAATACACATAGTGGGTAATAGCAATGATGATATTGTTATTACAAAACAGCCCATTACAATTTCTCAAGATTTGAATAGTCTCTTGTGTACATATTTTTATAATTCGATTGTTCGCAATGAAGCATATTCTTTCTTTCATGAGAATGACATAAAGTACAATGAGGTGTATAATATCATAGCAGACATTTTTGATACTCCGAATAGCCTGTATGATAACTCTGTTATGCTTGCAAATTGTCTACATAGAAATAGCACGCATCACAATATCAAACAGGGAGAGTTCTATGTAGTTTTATTTAGAGATTGTGAATTCGAAGGTAGAATCGCAGATGCGATAGGACTATTTAAAACTGAAAACAAAGAGACCTTTTTAAGAATTCATAATAGTGACAGAAGTATTGACATTGAAGCACTGGATGGCATCAATCTCCGTAAGATGGATAAAGGTGCTATAATTATGAACATTAACAAGGGCGAAGGATACCATATTTCGATTATCGATAATACAAATAAAGGAGAGGACGCCAAATACTGGACAGATAATTTCCTACATTTGAAATCTGTCAAAGACAATTTCTACAATACCCATCATGCCTTAATGATGTGTAAATCTTTTGTAAAGAAAGGTTTGCCCGAACAATTTGAGGTGGAGCTTGCTGACCAAGCTGAAATCCTAAATAAGTCTGTAGCATTTTTCAAGGCCCACGATAATTTCGATATGGAGGAGTTTGCCAATGAAGTTATTGGACAACCAGAAGTTATCGAAAGTTTCAATCAATACAGAGTAGCTTACGAGGCGGAACATGAAGTACAAATTGCCGATGAGTTTGTAATTTCTGATTCAGCTGTCAAGAAACAGGCTCGATCATTCAAAAGCGTTATCAAACTTGATAAAAACTTCCACATATATATCCACGGAGATAGAAAGTTAATCGAACAAGGAGAGGACGAAAAGGGTAAATATTACAAAGTATATTTCAAAGAGGAATTATAGAGTTGAGGCTGCTTATTAGCGGTCTCAACTATTATATGAGCAGGATATTTATAAAGACTACATTCTAATGATAAGTTCTCTTTTTGTCACCTCAAAACATACACCGGCGTATCGCTATATCTGTCAAGCGTGAAGTGGAGGGTGCTGAGGGAGCTGGTGTTGTCGAATTGGGAGAAATAGACCTCGTCGGCGAGGTCGGCGGCGCCCCAGTTGCGTTGTTGGGCGGAGTTCCAGCTATGGCGCGTGTAGCCACGAAACGAAATAAACAGTAAATTCCCCTCGTCAAAAGCCGATTTCAGCTGTGGTGGTACCTTTTTATAAAGTGCCCGTCCGAGTGCAAAAATCACAGGATGCTTGCGTTCAAGCAGGTAGTTCAAAATCTCTTTTTCGAGTGGGGAGTGGAAGCCGCTGATGACGACTTTATCGGTTTGGTAGATGGATTCGGCCCATTGCAGAGCCAATTGCGTGTCGTGTGGCGTTGCTTTCCGCGAAGCGAATAATGCCACCAACTCTCTGTCGAGCAAGTCCTTATTTCCGGATAAGTCCATAAAAAAGCGCAGGCGCTGCATTTACTTATCCCGAACTCAAGGCCTTGGCTGCCCACAAATCTGAACAAGCAACACAGACAGCCCACGCCGGATGATATATGCAAACACACATTGAGCCAAACGGGCACAATGCGGAGATATAACATCTCTGGTGGACATCTGTTGCGTTCTTCAGATTTGTTAAAACCGCCAAGTTTTTGAGTTCGGAAGAATCGTCAAAAAATATCCAATCAAATATGTACGGCTCAACGGCAAAAGCCATAAGCCATTACAAAGATATAGAAAATTTTTGAGAAAGCGTGAATTTGTGAAAAACTCTTATGGGGGAATTTCGTATCTTTGCGACATATCGCCAGATTTAGGGTGCAATCGCAGTGGGCTATAACTGTGTGGATTGCGAGTGGAGAGAAAAAGTTTCGGCTTTTTCTCTTTTTTATTTCCGATTGTCAGAAGTTGTCAAAAACTAGGGGTTACTTTGCAGTAAAGTAACCCTTAAATTTGCTTGTTATGTCACTTTGGGATTGGCTGCTTGCAGCGTGGATTTATGAGGAAGTGTTAGATGATGAGTCGGACAATAGGTCGCACGACAACACTCGCGACTACGATTCGTCATACGACTACGATGATTATGAAGAGGATTATTGATGATTCTCTACTATTTGTATTAAAATTATGTTTTCCTTTGTAGGAAAGATGTCAATATTCGAAATATATGAAATTTAATTATTACGATACACTGGTTAATTTGGTACTTGGATATACTCTATTATTTCTGATTATAATTATCGGAGAACTGGATTACAAAGATGATCTTGCTGTCGCATACATTGCATGCGGTTTTGTGATGGGATACTTTGTTAATGCTATCAGTAGTATGCTAGAACCTGTCTATTTTTGGACTTTTGGAGGAAAACCTTCTGCAAATATTCTAAAAATAAATGAGGCCAAAGGATACTCTGGAATAGCACGAGTACCATTCTATGAAACACAAAAAGCAATTAACTTATTAAAAGAAGAGTGTGCAGAGGTAGATGAAGATAAATGGTTTGGTATTGCTGTGAGAACTATAGGTCGGAATAAAGATTCACGGGTACCAACCTTCAACGAACAATACGCTTTTTCAAGAGTAATGCTAACTTTTGCCATAATCAGTACAATTATTTTGGCTGTTAAGTTTTACTGTCATTGGCAGCTTTATGTAATTGCACTACCCATAATATTTGTTGCGTGGTATCGATGTAAGATGCGTGGTTATTATTACGCTCGAGAAGTGCTTTGTGAATATATAAACATTAGAAAAAATTAAAACAATGAAACTAATAATATTTGATGTAGGAAATGCATTTTGTTCCATAATATCAAGTCCAAATGGCTACGGATTAATGGTGGATTGCGGATCAAACGAGGATAAAGAGAATCCCGTAGATACAATTTATCGATATAGAAATTGGTTGCAACTCAGGAGTTATGTTACTCGCCAAGGAATGTCATATCCCTTGGGGCTTTTACATATAACACACCCTGATGAAGATCACGTAAGGAATGCAGTAAGAATAAAGAAAGAACTGACTCCATACTTAATGCATAAAACGAAGTGGGAAGAATTCCCTGATGGGACAGACATCTACAATGAGTATAGAACTCTTCTTGATAATTGTTATAGGGGTTCTAACCCTGAAGCTATCGATTGGGGATTTGACATCAATAAAACATTTTCTATACCCATAGAAGTTGTGCGAAACAATCCTAAACTGAAAGATAAAGTTCGCAACAACTCCAGCATTTTGAGATATATAGCATATAATGGTGTTAAAGTGTTATTTACCGGTGATCTTGAATCTGCTGGCTGGGAGTGGTTGATTGCGCACGATCAAGATTTTGTACAAACAATAAAATATGGTGTTGATATTTTAATTGCCCCACATCATGGACATAAATCTGGTTTCCCAAAAGCATTGTTTGATGTCATCGGAAATGTAAAAATGGTTATTCACTCCAAGGACTCCGAAGCTGGCAAAGATGGAACAGATGTAGCCACTCAATACAGCAATTATGCTTGCGGTGCCGTATATAATGTTATAAACGGAATTCCACGTGAAGGCAAAGTATTAACAACAAGAAGCAATGGCAATATATGCATTGAGATTAAAGACAGAGCCTTTGATGTTTGGACAGAACAAGCATCTTTTAATCACACGCCGTTATACCAAACAAATGTTAATGTAACAAATAGAATATAAACCTATGCTCGCCTACACCTACATATCCCCCGGCAAATTCGAGTTGATCGACAAGCCGAAGCCCGAGTTACAAGGGCCACGTGATGCCATTGTGCGCATTACGCTCGGCAGTATCTGCACCAGCGACCTGCATATCAAGCATGGTAGTGTACCGCGTGCCGTTCAGGGCATAACCGTTGGCCACGAGATGGTTGGCATCGTTGAGAAGGTCGGCGCCGAGGTCCGCAATGTCAAGCCAGGCGACCGCGTGACGGTCAATGTGGAGACCTTCTGTGGCGAGTGTTTTTTCTGCAAAAACGGCTTCGTGAACAACTGCACCGACCCCAATGGCGGCTGGGCGCTCGGTTGTCGCATAGATGGCGGGCAGGCGGAGTATGTGCGTGTGCCGTATGCCGATCAGGGCCTCAACCGCATCCCCGACAGCGTGAGCGACGAGCAGGCATTATTCGTGGGCGATGTGTTGGCGACGGGATTTTGGGCGACTCGAATTTCGGAGATTAAGCCCGATGACACGGTGCTGATTATCGGCGCAGGACCTACGGGAATTTGCACGCTGCTCTGCGTGATGTTGAAGCAGCCGAAGCATATAATCGTGTGCGAGGAATCGCCCGAAAGAGCTCGTTTTGTGTGCGAACACTATCCGAGCGTGGAAGTTGTTGCGCCGGAGGATTGCCTCGCCACGGTGCGCCAAAAATGCGAGCGAGGAGGTGCTGATGTGGTGTTGGAGGTTGCGGGTGCGGAAGACACCTTCCGTCTGGCGTGGGAGTGCGCTCGTCCTAATGCGATTGTGACGGTTGTGGCGCTATACGATAAGCCACAGATGCTGCCGCTGCCCGAGATGTACGGCAAGAATCTGACCTTCAAAACGGGTGGCGTGGACGGCTGCGATTGCGCGGAGATTTTGCATTTAATCGAGGCTGGTAAGATTGACACCACGCCCCTGATTACGCACCGCTACACACTCGCCGACATCGCCGAGGCATACCACCTGTTCGAGAACAAGCTCGACGGCGTGATTAAGGTGGCCGTGGAGCAGTAGAATTGTGAATTAAAACGAATTTACCAGAATTTAGGAGGCAAACATAGTGAGCAATGACCATTCGGTTTGCGAGAGAAGAGAAAAAGTTTCGGCTTTTTCTCTTTTTTTGTCTCAAAATTTCAATGCAAATTGAATTATTTTCAATATCTTTGTGTGAAATCAATTTTTCGACCAATGAAAAAAGATATAAATAGGCTTAAATTAGTGCTGGTTGAGAGGAAAAGAACTGGTAAATGGCTTGCTGAACAGTTGGGCAAAGACCCATCAACAGTTTCTAAATGGTGTTCAAATACAACTCAGCCATCTCTGGATATTTTAGTAAATATAGCCAAGGTGCTCGAAGTTGATGTTAAGCAACTTATAAATGAATAATGCAGGAGGAAAATAAATGTCGAAACGCATAAATAATATAATTGCTGATATCAAGGAGCAGTATCTTGAGAGGGATAATAACATTCCTTGGATTATCGGCTTTAGTGGAGGAAAAGATAGTACGGTTGTACTAACTTTAGTATGGCGAGCTTTGCTGTCTATACGAGAAGAGTTAGGCGATGCAGCTCTTGCTCGACAGGTGTATGTCGTAAATAATGACACTTTGGTAGAGAATCCTATTATTACCGACTACATTGTTGAGGTAATGGATAGTATTCGGATTGCAGCTATTGAGCAAAAACTACCTATTAATGTTCAAACAACAGTACCCAAATTAGAGGATAGCTTCTGGATTAGCTTCTTGGGTAAGGGATACCCTGTTCCGAATAATACTTTTAGATGGTGTACTGATCGATTAAAGATCAAGCCTACCACGCAATTTATCCTTGATAAGGTAGATGCGATGGGTGAGGCGATTGTTCTCATTGGCACTCGCCTTACCGAGAGTGCTACTCGTGCGAAATCAATTCGTCGTCATGAAATCAAAGGAAAGCGCTTAACTAAGCATCCGTTGAACCCCAATACATACACATATCCTCCGATTAAAGATTTGTATTTGGAAGAGGTGTGGTATATACTCAACAATGAGCCATCACCTTGGGGTTATGACAATAAGAAGTTGTTCCAAATATATGCTGATGCCACAGCAGATGATTATGAGTGTCCTACTGTAATTACGGATAAGACACAGCCTTCGTGTGGTCAAAGCCGATTTGGTTGTTGGGTTTGCACCGTAGTTAAGGAAGATAAGTCAATGATGGCCCTTATCAACAATGGCAATCAATGGATGGCTCCTTTGTTGAAATATCGAGATGAAATGGTTGCGGGTCGCAATATTTCAGAGAATAGATATGCAACTCGTAGAAATGGTCAGGCTGCTCAAGATGCAGATGGGCATAATCAGGGCAATTACACTTTTGAGTATCGATGCGAGATGCTTCGTAAATTATTGGAATTGCAGCGTGATATGCAGAAAGTAAAGCCGCATATGGAGTTGATTTCGAATCAAGAATTAGTTGCGATTCAAATCAACTGGTATCGCGATGGATTCTTTGCGCCAAAAGTAACCGATATCTACAATGAGGTATATAAACGAAATATGCCTCTTGAGAATATGCAGTACCAGGAGCGATTGATCCTTGAGAAAGTATGTGCAGAACATCCTGAAGATTATCACTTGATAAATGATTTGGTATCACTTCAAAAAAGCAAGACTATTTTGATGAATAACAATGGCCTTCAGGGAGATATTGAGAAACGATTAGATAACTACCTCAACCAGCAGTAAGCTATGTTTATAGAGTCAATAATATTACATAATTACAGGGCATACAAGGGGCATAACCAAACCTCTTTTAAGCCGGATGTAAAGAATATCTTTCTTGTAGCCGGCAATAATGGTTTTGGTAAGACAACATTTCTCACATCCCTCGTATGGTGTCTATATGGCAAATTAATGGCCGATGTTGATGAAAAGTTTAGGCGAGATATCAACGATGCACAGGGCTATAAGAACTATGCCCGCCAAAGTTTGCATAAAGAGTTAGCAAGTGCCGTAAATACATATGAAGTAAGTCCCGAAGACCGCAAACAGATAGTTAAGCATGGCTATTCTTCGGAAAGCGAATACATTAAGGAGGATGCTCAATATTATGTTGAGATTACTCTTTCTGATGTATTTATTCCATCTATCCCTTGTCGCACAATTACAATTCGACGAACCTATGATTATTTCTTAGATACAGAATTCGTTGAGGTATTAATTGATGGACAGGTAAATGAATTGGCAAAGGAGGTCGGCTACGATATTTTTATTAATGACTTTATTCTTTCAAAGGATATTGCCAAGTTCTTTTTCTTTGATGCCGAGAAGATTGTAAACCTAGCGGAGGTAAAATCACTTGATGAAAAGCGTCGTTTGAGTACTGCGTATAGTGAGGTTTTAGGTATCAAGAAATACGAAGACATTAAACGAAATCTTGAAAATCTTCGCTTGAAATTCAGGAAGAGTGCCGGTTCTACAGCAAGTAAAGCCAAGTTAGACAAATTGCAGAACAGTGTTGCCGATATGGAAGCTCAAATCAAAACGAAAGAAGAAGAGCGAGAGAATATTGACACCCAAATTCAGCAATATAGAGCCGAGTCCGCACAACTACAAGAACGATTGATTCGAGAGGGAAATGCTATTAGCGTTGAGGAACTAAAAAAGCAAAAAGAATTACTGGTCGCGTTGAAAGAGAAGGACGCCAAACTCAAAGGTCAATTACGCGATATGTTAGATATTGCACCTTTTGCCATTTCTGGTAAGTTGTTCGCAGACCTAATGGAGCAAGTTATTGCTGAAAAGAAGGCAAAAACAACTGCAGCAAGCTGTGCGGCTATCAATGCTGCTTTACAGTCCACTCAATCTATGATATCTGATGGCGTTTCAGGATTAAAACTAACGGTGCCTCAGAAGAGAGCAATTGAGCATATTATTGCAGAAGCATTTACGCAAAATGTTGTTGACACAAGCGAGATTCAAGCCGATGTGAAAATATTGGTTGATTTTAACGATAATGAGGCTAATGAATTCCAGGCGTTACACGATAATATCAAGTACTCTTTCAACACTATTTTCAAGCAACTTGTTAAGGATATCAAGAACAACGCATTGTTCCTTGCCAAAACACAGCGAAAGATTGTTGAGGCAGAATATGACGATGGAAATGCAGATATCAAAGAGGCAAGAATGCGTAAAGCAGAAGTAGATGAATTGTTAGCGCAATTAGATATTCAAACTCGACAATTGTCTGAGTTGATAGGTACATTGAATAAAGACCTTAAAGTGCTCAAAAAGCAGTTGTCAGAGGTAGCAAAGCATGTGCGTGTTAATAAGTCTGACAAAGAAAAGGATATCATTGCTGAACGACTCATCGCTGAATTAACCACATTCTTATTCGAGTTAAGAGCAAAGCGCAAGTTCTCTCTCGAAAAGAAGATTATGGCTGGCATTGATGTTTTGATGCACAAAGCAGATTTTATCCATAATGTGAGAATTGATCTGAAAGATGATATAATTGAGATTGAACTACTTGATAAGGCTGGTGAGATTATAAGTAAGGAGAAACTATCAAAAGGTGAGCAACAGCTATACGCTACAGCTATACTTAATGCGCTTGTTGAAGAGTCTGGCATTGAGTTCCCTGTATTCATTGATAGCCCTCTTCAAAAGTTTGATAGCATCCACTCTCACAACATTATCACGAAGTTTTATCCGAGTGTATCAAAACAGGTGGTTATCTTTCCTCTGCTTGGTAAAGAGTTGTCTGAAGAAGAGTACAATGCTCTGTTGCCTAATGTTAACAGAGTATATGTCATCGAAAATAAAGATGGATGCTCATCATTCAAGAAAGTAGAACCAAGTAGATTATTTGAAACACTATCGTAGCTATGTTTACATCAATAAAAACATCTAGGGCAAACAAGGATATTGTTACGGATTTAAGCCGCAAATTTAATTTGGGCGCAGAGAATATCATAGCACGTATTGCATTAACTTATTCGCTGTCGCAGAATCGTTTGTTGTTATTGTCTGACATTGCGGATTCTCAAGGGAAAGAGTATAGTAAGAATGTCTTATTTGGCAGCAATATGCCATATTATATAGGTCTTATATGTGTAAAATATGGTTTGTATAAGACAGATAAAGATATTCCGAAATATATCAAACTGCATATAGATGATGGTCTGCAACTAATGAATAAAGAGTTGCGAGATAATCCGAACTTGAATGGATATGATTATTTAATAGACAAGATTGAAACTGGACTTAATGGTTTAATGGAGGAATGACAGTAGACTCCTACATATCGGATCTCTATAATCAAGGGATTGTTAGTGGTAGCACATTCCTTTACTGTGTTGAAAATAGTATTGACACGGTAAATGGTTTATTGGCTATAGCGGACAATATCCCAAATGATGTAATGTCGGATATTACATATTTGAAGTCAGAATTCAACATTCCAAATCCTGTTCAAGACAATAATGGTTTAACGGACGCTAATGCGATAGATACTAATACTGCACCAAACGCGAAGATTGGGTATGCAGAATTATATTCTTTGTATCAAGAACTGAAATACGAGAACGACACTCGCACCATTAATCGTTTAAACTATATCGAATCTACATATAGTGATAAAGAAGAGTTTATTAAGTATCTTCTTAGTGTTGATTTTGATTCTATATTAAGGCTCCCTCTAGTTGGTCGTAACACAGCCAGACAAATCATTGATTTATCACGCAAGTTGTCAGAATACCTAAATGGAGATGCGGAATATGTCGTAAAACAAGATGAAGGAGAATCTTCTCCTAATGTGGTAGCTACATTCTACAATGTAGAGAATCTAAATGCCCTATTGCCAGTTATTCGCTCATTTGCAGACAATTATTCTGTACGCTCAAAGAATGGGATACTTTCGTTGATAACAAATTGCAATGACAGTGTATATCAGCTTGTTGAGACTTTGTCAGCCTCACAATTTAATCCTATAAAACTGCGTACTATAGGCAAGAATAGTGTTCCTGAAATTATGGATTTCAGGAACAGAGTTTTGGCACTTTGTGCAGAATGCTCATCACAAGATGGCATAGAAAGATTGGAATCCATAAATAGGATTCAGCACTATGCAGGATTTGCAATTCCGAACCCTGATGCAATAATACAATTAGAGGACAACATTGGGCATTTCCCACTGCTTGCGGCCGTTAATCAGTTAATTAACAATCTGCCAGAGCGAGAAATGCGAATATTCAAGGAATATCTGCTTACAATTAGAGGTGGAGTTGAGCTTGATTTAGATGATATGGCCACAGAGTTATCTCTATCTAAGGAGCGAGTGAGACAACTGGCAACAAAACAGGTTGGAATTATTCAACGAACGGTGTCATCGTGGCGAGAACTTCTTGGAGACTACCATTATCCTATTTTTGAAAAGGATGCGTGGTTGGCAGTATGTGAAACCGAAGGAGTTTCATTTACTCAAAACTTCGTTAGATGGCTAATATCTTTGGTTGACAGTGAGGTGTATTTAATAGGTGATCCTATGTCGGCATTCAAAACATACCACGGTAGGATTAAACCGTTGTATTTAATGCCCAAACGCCTATATGACATTTTTGATATACATAGTTTTATTGAGCATATAAACAATCTTGCATCTGAAAAGCGATATGAAGAAGAGCGTTACAATCTGAGAGAGTTAATTTATAACTTTTTTAGAGGACGCGTCTTATTTGAGATAGTTGAAGAGTTAGAAGATTTTGCAAGAAGAATCATTGACTATGAAGTAGATTGCTTATTGTATGAAGGTGATTTAATATTTAGGGCTAATGCTGTAAAGAATGCACCAGAAATAATAGAGGATATTATTCGTGCAAATGGGGATGTGATGTCGCTTGATGAGATTTACGCGAAATATAAAGAGCTATATCCTCTGAAAGAGATCGAACCAAAGAATATCAGAGCCAGCATACATCAAAATAAAAATATTAAACCATTAGGAAGAAGTGGAAAATATACTCTATCTGAATGGAAAGATGGTTATGCAAGAGGTGGTACCATTCGCGAATTTGCATATGAATGTATCGTAAATAGTCCTGCAAAGATTGTGCGTATTGATGCTCTATGCGAATATATTAGCCAATTTAGGAAAGATGTTGAAGAGGATAGTATTCAATCAAATCTTTTAGCAGAGGCGTCTGGTAAATTTGGCTTATACTTCTATGATGGCGAGCGATATATTGGACTAACATCCGTTCAATATGATGATTGTTATATCGCAGCTATAAATGACGAAAGCTCTGAGCGAAGGAGTACAAAACAAAGTTACACCTTATTGGAAAACTTTATTGTTGAGCATAAAAGATTCCCATTCTCCTCTGGCCCGGATGATGAGCCTCGATTATATCGCTTTTGGTACAATCAAACTTACTGCTATACGCATGGCGATATAGATGCGGAGAATAAACAAATTTACGATTATATTAATACCAAGTATAGCCATTATAAAGTGTCTCAATGCGATTATATTTGGCATCGAACTTTTATAGAATTAAGAGACATTATTAACCAGCAGTGTTTTGGAGAAATTAAAAATCGCCATAATAAATGGTTACTTCAAAACGCAGAGCTATATAAGAATAAACAGTTAGCAGAGTGGCAAGAACCATTGTTTAAGGAACTCATACAACTGATAATGTTAGATTAATAGGATGTGTGATGCTACGAGATATTGACATAAAATATCGCTATTCAACAGGAAGTAAAGATACTCCAATACAGTTCTTTACTGACACTCTATCGAATAGTGTTAACTTTGATTTAGGCTTGGGCTTTTTTAGTTCGGCCAGTATTAATGTGCTCGCAACAGGTTTTGCTCGATTTATATCTAATGGCGGCAAAATGCGTATGTACATAAATCAGAACTTGTCTGATGAGGATGTTAAGGCTATCTCTTCTATGCCGACAGAAATGCTGGAAGAGAAACTTATTGCTGATGTTGCTGCAATGACCTCATTGCTTTCAAAGAGGGATAAGCACTTCTTTAACTGTCTATCATATTTGATATGTAGTCATAGAATAGACATTAAGATTGTCGTCCCTAAAGCCGGGGGTATTGCTCACCAAAAATTTGGCATTTTAACAGATGCCAACAATGACAAAGTGTGCTTCTCGGGCTCACTTAATTTTACGGCGAGTGCTTTACTCCGCAACATAGAAACAATAGACTGCTATACTTCTTGGGAAGAGGGAAATATTGGAAGAATATCGAAGTCTGAAGATGATTTCGAATCAATATTTAGTGGCAAATCAGAGGCGGTTCTCACATACGAACCTACGGTTCTAAATGATTTTATCAAAACAAAGTATCCATCTCCAGATGTAGAGCAATTATTAGAGGAAGAGGCTGAGCTAATTGCTAAATTATCTTCGCCAAATGCTTCGTCGTTTACTCCTTATGAACTGGATGTTGATAACGACGAGTTGCATTTTCCATATTCTACGGGCCCATTTGAATACCAAACTAATGCTTATAAAAACTGGGTAGAAAATAACTATCACGGCATTTTTGCAATGGCCACAGGTACCGGTAAGACAATAACATCTCTTAATTGTGTGCTTCAAGAATATAAGAAAACAGGTATTTATAATGTGCTTATTTTAGTTCCATCTATAGATTTGGTTAATCAGTGGATTGGAGAGGTTGCTAAATTTAATGTGCCATCACATAAGACTTATGTGGTTAATGGTCAAACTGATTGGAGAAAATCATTAACACAGTTAAGTACTGTTGTTAAATGGGGAGGGGCTCAGGACTTTGTTATTATATCAACATATGACTCCTTTAAGAATCCATACTTCTTGGATTTAATAGAGGCAATGAATGAAAATATGATTCTCATCGCAGATGAGGCCCACAATGTGGGTTCCCCGCAGGTAAGAGAAGTTTTTGAGAAATTGAGCATAAAGAAGCGTATCGCCCTATCTGCCACCCCAAAACGTGCGTATGACATTGAAGGGACAATGGCTATTGAGAGTTTCTTCAATGATCAACCACCATATTGTTGCTCATTCTCTATGGAAGAAGCAATACATTGCAATCCTCCAAGATTGATGGAATACTTGTATTTCCCTCGTATCGCTTATTTGGATGAGGCAGAGATGAGGCAATACATAAAACTGACCAAAGTCCTTTTACAGTATTTCAATAAAGACGAACTTAGTCTCAAGAACAATAAAGAGGCTACAGAGTTGCTGATGAAGCGTAAGCGCATTATTCATAAAGCACAGGATAAGTATCGTGTATTTGAAGATATAATTTCAGAGTTAGTTGCGCAGAACAAAGCTGAATACTGTTTTGTGTACGCTCCAGAGGGTAAAGATTTCCGTGTTGATAATTCTCAAAGAATACTTGAAACTTTAAAAGATATTGTAAATACGAGATATCCAGATATTACAACTAATACATATCTTGGAGGCGAGAAGCATAAAAAAGAGAAACTTAAAAGTTTTGCGGATGGACATATTGATATGTTATTTGCGATGAAGTGCTTGGACGAAGGCGTTGATGTGCCCCGAGCTGAAGTTGGAGTATTTACATCAAGTACGGGTAACCCTAGACAGTTTATTCAAAGGCGAGGTCGATTATTACGCGTACATCCACAAAAGAGATTTGCGCGAATCTACGATATAATTGTAACCCCTAATTACAAATTATATCCAGATGCTGAGACATATGAAATGGAGCGTTCATTAGTTAAAGGTGAGTTAACTCGCGTAGCATATTTTGCATCATTAGCAAGCAACTACCATTTGGCTTGTGAGTCAATTCAAGATATGCTGGATTATTACAATTTAGAGGTTGGTACATTGATAAAAGAACTAGAAAAACAATAAATATTTGAAGACCTATGACTGCTACGGATTTATTAAAAGAGGTGTTGAAAGATCCTATGTTGAAAGATAAATACAATCTTTCAGACGAGGATATTCTTTCGGCTAGCTTTGACAGCACATCTAATCATCAAATCATTGAAGTGCTGAAAACTATTGTACTGCTTAAAACACAGAATCAGTCGGATGTAAATGTTTATAAGCAGATTAAGGCTATTAATTTTGGTATTAAAGACTAACTACTATGGGATCGATAATACGCTCTATCTCTTTTAAGAATTTCTATAATTTCTACGGAGATTACAATGATAATATATACTATTTCGGCGAGGGCTTGAATATTGTCAACGCAGATAATGGTATGGGTAAATCAAAGATTTTTAATGGCTTTCTTTGGGTGATTAAAGATCAAGTGTATGATGCTGATACTAAAACTACGATTAGCGCAGATTCAACGCCATTAAAGTTGCTATCCGATAAAGCAAAGTTATTGGATGATACCCCTATTATGGGCGTTAGAATAGTGTTTGATTGTGATAATATTCGATACGAGGTATGTAAAAGTATTCGTTATGAGAAGAAAGTGCAGAATCCGAGTACAAGCAATACGAGTGACTGGGAGATAAAACAACCACGAATAGACATTCTTCAAACTGATCTTATCTCGAATAATACAATCACGATATACGACACTGACGAGCAGAAGAAGATACTTAACAGCTACATTATTAACCCTGATATGCAGTCGTATGCGCTGTTGCAGGGTGAGGCGATTGATAATATTGTAGACTTGTCAAATGCAAAGCGTTTGGCTTCGACAGTTGAGGCATTGACAGATATTGGGGAGCTGAAAAATATAGAACGAACTTGTCATGTTCTTGCTCAAAATGCAGGTCGAGACTTACAAACAAAGCAAAGTGCACAGGCAAATGACCAGTTCGAGTTTGAGAGTTTAGCAAAAAAGAAAAAGTTTCTTGAAGAGCAAATCGTAAAATATAATGAGAGTCGTGATGTCTATCAAGCGGATTTAGAACGTGCGAAAGAAACTTACGAAAAACTCCTATCCAAAATTGCAAACACCGAAAAGCGTGTCGAATACAGAGAAAAAATAAAAAGAATCAAGGCCGACATTGCACGAGTAGTTGAGGAGCGAGACCAATTATTGGCTAGCGTTAATGACAAACTATTTAAGAGCAATATGCCTTGGATTTTGCTCAATACCAATGGTTATGTTGACCAGTATATTGAGCTGCGCGAGCAATATATGAAAGATAGAGCTAAAATAGAGATTCTCAGCAATCCAGGCTCGTTCTTTTCTCCGCTCCCTGAGGGTAGCCCTGATGATGGCTCATTGAAGATGATGCTACAGAAAGGCTGTTGCTTTGTGTGTGGTCGAGAGGCAAAAAAAGGCTCACCCGAATGGAGGCATATTGAGAGTGTGTTGAATAGATCCAAACAGATTGAGGAGTCTGCTAGTGTGAATGATTTGCACTCTTTCTTTGGTGATATCCAAAAAAGTGTCACATCGTTGACTAATGTAGACGAGATAAAAGGTGATATTGCTTGTGTCATATTGCAGTCTAATCAACTTGAAGGCAAAATCAAGAAGTTGAATCAAGACTTAAAGGACACTACAAGCGAGTTTCTTAATTATGGTGGCGAGGATTCGGCAAAGGATAAAGATGCTGATGAGAATCTAGTAAATAGGTTTGCGAGAGCCCAAGGTGATCAAAAAAAGTATGCAGATTTAATCAGAGAGGCTGAAAAACAAATTCAGAAAGCAGAAGAGGACATTAAGAGAATTGATCAGGATATGAAAAAGTGTGGAGGCAAGGATGTCCCACATGAATATGAAGATATGAAAGACCTGATTGATGATGCACGTATTATGTTCTCAAATATGAAAGAGCGCATATACAATGAAGTGATTTCTACTCTCGAGAAGAAGGCTAATCACTTCTATCAGGAACTTACCAAAGGTAATGCAGTATATGGAGGACATCTCAAGTTTGAGAGGACATCATATGACACTATTGATATCAATGTGATTGACGCAAGAGGCAATCAATTGACAGAAGCGTCTGAAGGTTTCCAAAGAATGAAGAAAGTGGCAATTGTTATGGCTATTATTTCATCCAAACTTGGAGAGAGCCATTTTGTATACCCATTCATTGCGGATGCCCCATTCTCAGCATATGGTAGAAATTTTATAAACAATTTCTTGGAGGCTGTGCCAGCGGTATTCAATCAGAGTATTATCCTTATTAAGGAGTTGTATGATGTTAATGCACAAACTCTGATAACCGAGGATGGTAATAAACTGCTTGATAGATTGAAGGATGGAGACATTGAAGGATCCTTCTATGTTAATTCTATTATCAATGATGAAGGCGCCACACTCGTTGATGGCAAGGGTGATAGAATAACTCAAACAACTAAAATTGAACAACGTAAAGCTCCTCGTTATGAATAGTAAAGATTTAAGACAAGAGATAGAGATTAAGCGACCTCGTTATTTAATCAAGTACAAGCCTTTGTTGGAAGCAATCTCAAATAAGGGAACATCAGGCGGTGGCGACTATGTCCGCTTCGGCCCATTCTATCAGACATATATGTACGCTTTTATGATAGGATATCGCAAGGGTGAATGTGTGCCTATCGTTGAAAGTGGTGATAAGTCTGATACCTTTGCAGATATGTCGCACTGGAGGCCAAGTGCAATGGTAGATTATATCCTTATGCTAATACTCTCTGAAAGCAAAGAAAAAATGAACTTTGCTTGGATGGAGTTAGAGGCAATGAAGGAGGAAGAAGGTAAAGACGCGGTTAAGAAGATTATAACCCGTATCGAAGGCTATGCAAATGCCGGATTAGAGCATCTTCAAACCTTATATAACACAAAGAAGGAGATGTTCAGGGATCCATTTGTGTTTATTAATATTTTGAGGGATATATTGTAATTATACATGAATATGATACTTGGAATTTTATATCGAAATTATAAGTCATTTAAAAATATAACTTACATTCCTATTTCAAATGGGGATAAGTTTTGTAGCCTTATAGGTCGTAATGGAGTGGGAAAAAGTTCTGTATTAGAATCTCTAGATGTTTTTTTTAATAAACGATCTTTTAACCGCAATATTAACAATAATCGAGATGAGGCCTATATAACTCCCATTTTTTGTATTAAAAAAGAGTCTATAGAATTCAGCGAAGATGAAAAATCGTTAGTTGAAAAATATAGTTCAGTAGTTTGGGACATCATTAGTAAAGAACCAACTACCCCAACAATTAATTATAATTATATTGAACTATTTAAGGCGTTAAATAAACACTTTGTAAGCATTGCTGATAATAACATTACCGAGGAAAGCCATTATATTATCCCTATTGGATTAAATCCTGACAGAGTCATAAATTTTGGCATTTTTAGAGATTTAGTATTTTTAGAAGCTCTTACTCCCGATACAGAAGCAAGCACAACAGATGCACGTGTAGCTGAAGCTTGCGACAAATTGGCTCCAATTCTTACAAAAATAGAGTCATACTATCAGTATGTTTATATTCCAAAAGATGTTGAACCTGAAAAGATAGTGCAGTTTGAAACAAAAGAAATTCAAACTTTATTAGGTAAAAACCTAGAAAAGATTGTTTCTGATCTTTTGTCAAAGGACACTATTCAAGAAATTAGTACAGGTCTAAAAGCCTTTATTGAAAACCTATCAAGAACTATAACTGGGTATAAATTCAAGCATCCGTCTTCATATCAGCCAAACCTGAAACCGGATAAAATATACTCTCTGATAATTGATGATTTTTTCTCCACGCGTGAATTGCATAAAGAATCTAAAGATGGAAAGGAACTTTCATTAAAGCAATTAAGTTCAGGTGAAAAACAACAGGCAATATTAAATTTGGTATACAGCATAATCAAGAATTACAGAAAGAATAACAATTTGATAATTGCAGTAGATGAACCTGAGTCATCATTGCATATATCTGCATGTTATAATCAGTTTGAGCGATTGAATGAACTGAGTCTATATTGTCCCCAGATACTTGTTACGTCACATTGGTATGGTTTTATTCCTGCTATGCTAAATGGAACAATTACTAATATTTGCTTTGATAATCATAATCATACGGCATACATATTTAATATTCGAAAATATAGAGAAGAAATCAAACTTGAAAATAAAGAGTATCGCCAAGAACTGCACACTGAGCTCCCCATTGATGTAATGTTAAAGGGTTCAAATGATTTCATCCAATCTGTATTAATGAGTGTTATCAACAAAGATGAGGGAGAAGCATATAATTGGCTGATATGTGAGGGTTCTTCTGATAAAATATACTTAGATGCCTATTTAAGCGATCTTGTACAAAATAAAAAACTTCGAGTTATACCAGTGTGTTCGGCTTCAGAAGTAAAAAATACCTATAATCGCCTAAAGGTGTTATTTGAAGAGGTTAAGAATATACTACACGGTAGGGTTTTTTTACTAATAGATACAGATGCGCAGTCATTTGCATTTGAAACAGATCCTTCATTAGAACAATACTTACGTGCAAGACGTATTGTTAATTGTGAAGATATTCGGCATGCGAAATTAGTAAAAACGGATTTAGCAACAAACCCGAAAGCCCCTAATACGGATATTGAGGATGCACTAAATGGGAAAACTACTGTTAGAGCATTATCATATTTTAAGGAAGAGTACGATCTTACGTTTGTTGATGAAGAGTGCGATGATGAATCTTCTAGTTATTATGCATTAGATTTGCGACATTCCGATAAAACAAAATTAGATAATTTCTTCAATGCAAATCATGGTGATAATAAGGTGATGTTTGCAAATAAATATATAGAGCATATACACGAAGAAACTCAAACACCACCATGGATAGATGAAATAAAAACATTTTTTTATATCGATTAAGAGATTACAAGTAGGTATCCAATACCTACTTGTAATCTAATTATTTGAGGTATATCTATTGTAGGCTGAAGCTTGTGCCGCTTAGTTTGGCGGAGAGTTTGTCCATCTCTCGGCTTACTGTTTGATCCACAATGCGGGCGTAGATTTGGGTGGTGGCGAGTTTGGTGTGGCCGAGCATCTTGCTAATCGACTCGATGGACACGCCATTGGCGTAGGTTACGGTCGTCGCGAATGTATGGCGGGCAAGATGCGAGGTTACTCGTTTCTGGATGCCCAATGTGGTGGCTATCTCTTTGAGGTAGAGGTTGTATTTGGCGTTGCTCAACACGGGGAGGAGATAGCCGTTAATGCGTGTCGATTCGTACTTTTTCAGGATTGAAAGCGGTATATCGAGCAACTTGACCTTTGAAGCGACGCCGGTCTTTACTCGGTGCGTTTCAATCCACATCGAGCCGTCATCTGCCAAAACAAGGTTTTGTTCGGTCAATGATGCAGTGGTCGAATAGTCGAAACCCGTGAAACAACAAAACACAAAGACATCGCGCGCCTTCTCCAATCGCTTCTTCGTTGGTTTATAGTTGAGTATCAGCTCCAATTCGTGGCGAGTTAGATAGCCTCTATCCTTCTTGACCTTCTTTAATCGCACATCGCAGAATGGGTCTTTCGCCATCAGTCCGCTCTTGAAACACATCGTGGTAATACGCTTGAAGATACGCATCAACTTTTCGGCAGAGTTGGCTTGCAGGTGGTAATCGACCTTCAAATAGGCCTCAAAGTCGAGCACAAAATCTCTATCGACCAACGATACGGGGATATCCGGTCGATTGCGTTTCACCCGCAGGAACTCTTCCAAGCGACGAAATGTCAAGTCAAACTTGTTGAATGTCGATTGCGTAATATCCACGCCGATAAGATTCTCCTGTCTATCGTTGAACTCGGCAAACACCGAAAGTAGCGTCTTACTGGGTGCTTTCACACCGAGAAACTCATCGCGCACCATCTGAGCTGTTACAGCCTCGCTCTGCTCGCATAGGCGATAATATATGGTATTGATGCGTGTAACGACGCTATCAAGGTAGCGGTTGGCTTGCAGGGCCTCGTGGCTATGCCCGATGGCGCGACCACTCTTGGCGTCCCAGATTTTCTCTGATACACGGATTTTAAGGCTGAAACGAGCCTTTGTGCCGTTGATTGTAATGCGAACATAGATTGGGAGCATTTTTGCCTCGTCGCTTGCCTCCCACTTGGCGTAGAATAGGATTCTGAATGTACTTTTCATCTGACTGTTTTTTAGAAAGTGTAGGCAACTGCCAGCTGAGAAGTTTGTGGAAAGTCGAAAAAATTATCAAAGTGTCCCCTCATTTCGGAGTAAGTGTCCCTTATTTTCACGGTGGATATTCGAAGGGACACTTCGAGGTTCGGGCTATGTCGGGTAGGGGCTTCTCCGTGTCGGAGCGATACCGACCGACAACAAATGAAAAACCCTCTGAAACGATGTTTCAAAGGGTTTTGCTTGATTTTGTCCTTAAAACTTTTGGACTTGGAGCGGAAAACGAGACTCGAACTCGCGACCCCAACCTTGGCAAGGTTGTGCTCTACCAACTGAGCTATTTCCGCATATGTTGCTTCCGTTCCCGGTTTGCGAGTGCAAATATAAGGCGTTTTTTTTATTCTGCAAAGTTTTTTCATAAAAAAATAAATTTTTCCTATCTTTGGCTTGCGCCGAAGATACTCCCGTTCGGCAAAATCGCAAACGGGTTTGCTTTTGCCCTCGACTTTTCGTATCTTTGTAAGCGGCCGATCGGATCTTCGGGCATTTTTATGTACGTAATGATTCATCGGGCAAATACGGTCGGCATTTTGTTGCGGCAATGGCAACAAGATGACGGCGGACATGTTTAATAAATGTGTGTAAACGGATATCGAATTGTAATTATGAATGATCTGAAAACTGTCTTTGCGGGTCTCGAACTTAAAAACCCGTTGATTGTCAGCAGCTGCGGACGTACGGGCAATGCCGCTAACAATAAGGCCTTCGAGGATGCGGGTGCGGCTGCGGTAGTGCTCAAGTCGCTTTTCGAGGAGAATATAGTCTTGCAGGCCGAGGGTATGACCGACCCTATGGGGCATACCGAGGAGGCCGATTATTTGCAGGGCTACCTGCGATCGCAGATGTTGCAGGAGTATATCGCACTTATCAGGGACACGAAGCGCCTTTGTTCCATTCCCGTCATAGCCAGCATAAACTGCTTTACGCGCGGCGAGTGGGCCGAGTTCGCCTCCCTGATCGAGCAGGCGGGTGCCGATGCGCTCGAACTCAATGTTATGAGCATACGTACCGCTGTGAAGTATGATGACGGCGATTTCGAACGTCTGCATACCGATATTCTCGACTCGGTCAGAAAGTGCGTTAAAATTCCCGTCATAGTCAAGCTCGGGGCCAACCTGTCGAATCCCGTGAACCTTATCGGCCGCTTGCAGGCCTACGGCGCTGAGGGGACCGTATTGTTCAACAGGCTCTATCGTCCCGATATAGATGTGGAGAAGATGGAGTATGTCTCGGGGCGCGTGTTCAGCACCTCGGATGATCTTTCGGCATCGCTCCGTTGGACGGGCTTGGCATCGGCGGCAGTGAAACAGATGAGCTATGCCGTTTCGGGCGGTGTCCGCAGCGGTGCGGATGTGGTAAAATCCATACTCGCCGGCGCTTCGGCCGTGGAGGTATGCAGCGTCCTGTATGAAGAGGGTGCCGAGTGGATAAAACCCGCCTTGGAGTATGTACTCGATTGGCAGTGCCGTCACGGGTTCGCTTCGCCGTCGGACTATCGCGGCCGAATGAATGCCCGTGATCTCGAGAGTGCCGACAAGCTCGAACGTACGCAGTTCCTCAGATATTTCGAGGCTCAGAAATAAAGGTATCGATACAATCACCTAAAAAACTCGATTATGAAAAAGTACAAATGTGATGTTTGCGAATGGGTCTATGATCCGGCAGTGGGCGATCCCGACGGAGGTATCGCGGCAGGTACGGCTTTCGAAGACCTTCCCGATGGTTGGGTATGTCCCGTGTGCGGTGTCGGCAAATCCGATTTCTCGCCCGTGGAGTAGATGTTTCATTCCTGATGCAGCGGAAATTACTGCCCTGCAATACGGATTTTAAGACAGCCGCCCCGCAGAAATCTTTCTGCGGGGCGGCTGTCTGATGCAGATGCTGTCTCGGGCGTACTCCGTTACGGCCGATGCCCGAGCCGTCATAAACGGCATATCGTTGTCGTACGACTTGTCTCGGACATATCCGCTACGGCCGGTGCAAAGGAGGCCGATATGTTTTATCGAGCTACGTTCAGCGGCGGTCGTAACGTTCTCCGACCGTCTTCCAGTCTATGCGTTTCCAGAGCGCTTTCACCGAATCGGCGCGTGCATTGCGATAGTCGATGTAGTAGGCGTGTTCCCATACGTCTATGCAGAGCAGCGGACGCATACCGTGACGCAGAGGGTTATCGGCATTCTGGCCGCTGAAAATCGCGAGCTTTCCCGACTTGTCCTCCGCGAGCCATACCCAGCCCGAGCCGAATAGCGCCGCGGCTGCGGCCGTCATCTGCTCCTTGAGCTTTTCTACCGACCCGAATTGGGCGTCTATCGCCTTGCGCAGGGCGCCTTCGGGTTCATGCTGAGGGTGCGGTGACAGCGTCGCGAAATAGAATTCGTGGTTCCAGGCCTGTGCGGCGTTGTTGAAAATCGCACCGTCGCTCTTTTCTATAATCGCTTCGAGCGACATCTTTTCGTAGGGCGTGCCTGCGATCAGTTCGTTGAGTTTCGCCACGTATGCCGCGGCGTGTTTGTCGTGGTGGTAGCGCAGTGTCTCCTCCGAGATTTCCGGAGCGAGTGCCGTGTATTCATACGGCAATGGCGCCAGTGTGAATGTCTTTACAGCTGTGTCGGTCGTCATAAATAACAGTGTTAAAAATAATAGTTTCATAATGTGCAACGGTTATCGTATTACTGTCATATTATGCAAAATCCGCTCCAATCCCGTTTATAGGTTGGCCAGCGTGTAGCTTATCATTTTCCGGCGTATGTTCGCCGTGTCGTCGGGCAGCATCGAGTGGTTCTGGTCGGGGTAGATCATCATATCGTAACTTTTGCCCGCGCGGTTGAGCGCCCGTGCCATTTCGATGGTGTTTTGCAGGTGTACGTTGTCGTCGGCTGTGCCGTGCATAATCAGCAGGCGCGTACGGCTGTCGAGCTTGTCGGCGAAATTCACTGGCGAATTGTCGTCGTATCCCGACGGGTTCTCCTGCGGCAGGCCGTTGTATATTTCCGTGTAAATAGTGTCGTAGTATCGCCACGTGGTCACGGGGGCTACGGCTATCGCCATCTTGAAAAGTCCTTCTCCCTTGAGAGCGCACCCCAAAGCCGTAAATCCGCCGTACGACCAGCCGTAAATGCCTATGCGTTCGGGATCTACATATGGCTGCGATGCCATATGGCGGGCGAACGATATCTGGTCTTCGACTTCCCGTGCACCCAGACTGCCGTATGTCGATTTCTTGAATTTTTCACCGCGCAATCCCGTCCCGCGGCCGTCGGTGCAGACCACTATGTAGCCGTGATCGACCAAGGCGTTCTCCCAGTCTATGCTCCAGCGGTCGGCGACCTGCTGCGAACCGGGACCCGAATACTGCGTGAGCAGTATGGGATAACGCTTTGCGGGATCGAAGTCGAGCGGCCGTATCATATAGGCATTGAGCGTGTCGCCCCGTTCTGTCGTGAACGTGAAAAACTCCTTGTGCGGGAGTTCGCCGAAGGCGGCTACGCGCGCACGGCTGTCGGACAACGTGTCTATCGCTTTTCCGTCGGCACGGTGCACGGTGACGATATGCGGTGTGGAGGCATTCGAGAATGTCGAAACATAGTATTTCATCCCCTCGCTCGGAGCTATGGCGTAAAATCCCTCGTCCGACGACAACTTGCGCTTGTCTTTGCCGTTGAGTTTTACCGACCACAGACTGCGGCGCAGGGGCGAACCCTCGGCGGATACGTACCATACGCGTTTTCCGTCGCAGCCCGCAAGCTGCGTCACCTCGTAGTCGCCTGCCGTTACGGCGTTAAGCAAGCCGTGCTCGGCGCTGTGCAGGTAGAGGTGCATATATCCCGCAGAGGTCTCCTCGCGTACGATGAATCGGTCGCCGTCGATGAACAGTACGTCGTCGGCGCTCTTCCTCTCGACATATTGCGGCGCCCGTTCGTCGTAAATCACCTTTTGTACGCCGTTGCGGTCGGTGACTATCTCGAATCTGTCCTGTTTGCGGCTTACGCGGAAAAAGTATAGAGCGCCGTCGGGTGTCCAGCCGATCGACGAGATGTATTGGTCGGTATTCGGCCCGACATCGACCTTGCGTTTCATACCTGAGTCGATGTCGTAGACCCACAGTTCGACCGTAGAGTTGGTCTCGCCCGCCCGAGGATATTTGAATGTGTACGGCTGCCCGTCGAGCGGGGCGTCGTAACGCATCATTTTGAATAACGGCACACGACTTTCGTCGAAACGGAGATAGGCAATCCGGCGGCTGTCGGGTGAGAAGGCATACGCCCGTGTGAACCCGAACTCTTCCTCGTACACCCAGTCGGTCGTGCCGTTGATTACGGAGTTCCACTCGCCGTCGTCGGTTACCGCCGTCGTCCGTTCCGATACGGGATCGAAAAGGTAGAGGTCGTTCTCTCGGGCGTATGCCAGCAGCCTGCCGTCGGGTGAGAAAGTCGCGTCGCGTACTCGCGACAGTATTTTGCGGGGTGCCCCTCCGGTCTCTGCGAGCCAGTAGTCGGCCAGATACGAGTGGCGGTATATCGTTTCGAAACCCTCCTCCGAGGCGATGAGGATGTGCCGTTCGTCGGGGGAGAAGATGTAGTCTATCCATTTGAACGGAATGTCCGCTATCCCGACCGTCCGCTCCTTGTCCTCATAGCTGCGCATCGCGATGCCGTTGCGCGTGCGGAATGTATAGTTGCGGCCGTCGGCCGTCGGGCGCAGACCCGAAATGCGGCTGTCGGCCCGTTTCAGTTCGGCGATGCGGGCATAGTCGTCCTGCGCCCGAACCGCAACGGCCATGCAGGCGAGTACGGCCGCGAGGATATATTTCCTTATGTCCATAGTACCGTTAAATGTCGTCCACATTGAAATCGTAGCCCATCCGCTTGTCGGTCACGAACTTGGAATTGTCCATTTTGGTATTGAACTGGTCTACGGTGACGCGCTTGTTGCATTCGAACGGCGGCATCAGCAGGTCGAAGTTCAGGGCATAGTTTATCGCCGTCTCGAGTATTGTCACGAGCGATGCGCGGTCGATCTCCGAGTTGCCGAAACTCATCGGGCGTACGAGCGTCTGGCGTTTGCCCTCGACGAAGAATTTCCGCTCGCGGTTGATGAATATGCGGCCAATGAGGTAGCCTCCGTCGGCATTTCTGTTGTATTTGAACGAATCCGACAGGAAGTTGTAGATGTTGATGACGCCGCAATACGAATTGGCCTTGTCCTCCTGTACGTAGCGATTCTGCCATATTATGTGGTTCGAGTCGAACTCGAAGACGTCGGTGTGCATCTGGAATATCAGCAGGTCGCTGGCTATCTGCAACTGCGCCTCGTGCTTGCCGCGGTCGCGGTATTCCAGACGTACGCGCTTGTCGAGCTTGCCCTCGAGCGCGTCGTCCATTTCCGATGCCATTTCGAACAGCGTGTCTTTCAGTTCGTTGAATGCTGCGAACGTGTTGTCGAATACTTTCTGTTTCAGCGTCGATTTTTCGACTATCGTCGCCAATATTTTCTCGCGTAATGATTGTGTGACCATATTGAGCGTAATGTTTAACGTAATTTTATGGTTTTACCGACGGGCAGAGGCGTGTCGGGTTTCATTTTGTTGATCTTCGCCAGCGATTTGACCTTTATGCCGTAGGATTGTGCCAGCATACGGAGCGTCTCGCCTTGGCGCACAGTGTGCAGCAGGGTGTTGCCCTCCCAGCGTTTGCGCTTCGGCTCGATGTATATTATGTCGCCTTCGGAGGGCTGCGATGCGGCATTCGCGTCATTGAAGCGACGCAGACTTTTCGGCGAGACGAGGAACAGCGAGGCTATGTGCTCGTACATATCGTCTTTCTTGGCTATTACGTAGCATACGTCGTTCGTGCGATAGACATTGTATCCTCGGTGCGCGTTTATCGTTACGCGGTAGGCATCGGGGTCTATGCCTCCGGAGCCGCCTGCGGTCGCGGGGACGGCCTCTCCGGTCTCCGATGCGCCGTGTGCCGCGGCGTAGGCGCGCTCGCCCTCGTCGGTGTCGAGCAGATAGAGTTTGTTCTCCTCGATCAGGCGTATGAGCCGTTCGGCATAGTCGGGGGCCGTGGCGTAACCTGCGGCCTTGAGTCCCCGCGCCCAGCTTTTATAGTCGGTCGAGGAGTAGACGAACAGCGAGTCGTAGCGCGGCTGTCGGTCGAGAAACTCGGCGTGGTCCTGATACGAGGCCTCTACCGAGGGGTATTTGCGGAAGCATTCGGCCTTTTCGTCGTCGTCATAGTGGAACGTTTCGCCCGTCCAGTCCTTTTTGCATTTGATGCCGAAATGGTTGTTCGACGAGCGTGCCAGAGGGCTGTTGCCGTTGCCCGACTCGAGAATTCCTTGGGCCATAGTTATGCTGGCTGGAATCCCGTAACGCTGCATATGCGCTATGGCTATGTGCTTGTAGCGGTTCACATACTCCTCGCGCGTAAGGTTCTGGGATACCGCCGTGCCGACCGAAAGGGCCAACAAAACGGCCGAAAGTATTGTTTGTTTCGAAAAAATCATTATCTTTGTATTTAGATCAAGGCAAAGATATGTTTTTCTGCCGAGAATAACAACAAAACCGAAATAAGATATGTTTACTGAAAATGCGATGAAAATTTTCAATCGGTCGGTCGAAGATTATCACCGATTCGATGATGTGGATCACGCGGAACAGAATCCTTATGAGGACGGGACTCTCGATTATCTGCTATATAAGAAGAATTGGATCGATGCCGTGCAGTGGCATCTCGAGGATATTATCCGCGACCCGAACATCGATCCCGTCGAAGCGTTGAAAATCAAGCGCCGTATAGACGCCTCGAATCAGGTGCGTACGGATATGGTCGAATATATAGACTCGTATCTGCTCGACAAGTATAAGGACGTGGTGCCTGCCGCCGATGCCTCGATCAATACCGAGACGCCCGCGTGGGCTATAGACCGCCTGTCGATTCTCGAGTTGAAGATTTATCATATGCGTCGCGAGGCGATGCGCACCGATGTCGATGACGCTCACCGCAACGCCTGCCGCAAGAAACTCGACACCCTGCTCGAACAGCAGCGCGATTTGTCGGCTGCCATAGAGGAGCTTATCTCCGACATAGAGGCGGGGCGCAAATATATGAAGACCTACAAACAGATGAAGATGTACAACGATCCTGCGCTCAACCCTGTTCTGTATGGGAATAAGAAGTAGGGCGCTGCCTCGACATATTCTCGTCGTGCGTCTGTCGGCTATGGGCGATGTGGCGATGCTGCCGCATGCCATAGGGGCATTGAAGACCGCTTATCCCGACGTTAAGGTCACCGTGGCTACGCGTGAGATGTTCAGACCTTTTTTCGAGGGGCTGGACGTCGGATTTATGCCTGTCGAGGTGCGCAGGGAGCACCACGGCATAAAGGGGCTGCTCGCCTTGTCGCGCGATATACGTACGATGGGGATCGATGCCTTCGCCGATGCGCATCACGTTTTGAGATCGTTTTTCGTGAGGGCCGTGCTGTGGCTCCACGGCGTGCGTACGGCGCGCATAACCAAAGACCATTTTCAGAAATGGTACAGGGTGAAACACGCTCATTCCAACAATAATCTGCTGAAACATACCGTCACACGTTATTGCGACGTATTCCGCAAGTTCGGCTTCGTGTTCGACGACCCGCAGCCGCCCGTAAAGAAGGAGCGCCCCAATCCTATGGGGCCGAAAAACGGCATATGGGTGGGATTCGCACCCTTTTCGGCGCATAAGGGCAAGACATATCCCGAGGATTTGAGCCGCGAGGTCGTACGTATGCTTTCCGAACGTTACGATCGCGTGTTCATCCACGGCGGTGGTGGCGGGGAGGCTCGCTTCGCGGCCGAGATGGAGGCCGAATATCCCAATGTCACGGCGATGTACGGGAAATCGGGAGGTTTCGGCGAGGAGATGAACCTCATTTCCAACCTCGATTGCGTCGTGTCGATGGATTCGCTGGTGATGCATCTCGCGTCGCTGACGGCTACGCCCGTCGTCTCCGTATGGGGCGCCACCCATCCGAAGATGGGCTTTTTCGGATACGGATGCGACCCCGAGGGTATTTTGCAGGCGGATATGAAATGCCGTCCCTGCTCGACCTACGGCAATACGAAGTGCAAGTACGGAGATTACCGATGCATTCATACGGTAACCCCCCTAATGATTGTTGAACGGGTGGAACGAATTATAGCCAAGAACGGATGAGACGCCTGCTGATTTCGATTTTTATTGTTTTGACGGGCTGTTTTACACAGGGCGTCTATGCTCAGGCGTTACCTGCGGAGTCCGATTTTACGGGACAGATCACCGAAGCGTTTCTCAATCACTATAAGCACGGCGGTTTGCAGGAGAAACTATATCTCGTGACCGACAAGCCTTATTACAGTGCGGGAGAGACCGTATGGTTCAGCGCATTCGTTCTCAATTCTCTGTTTTTCACCCGATTTACCGAATCGTCGTTCATCTACGTGGAACTTGTGAGCGGTGAAGGCGGACTCGTTACGCGTCTGAAAGTCAAGGGCGAGAACGGCCGCTTCGACAATTGTATGGAGCTGCCCGCGAAACTCGCGGCAGGGCGTTATACGTTGCGTGCCTATACCAAATGGATGACCAATTTCGACGATTCTTTCCTCTTCCGCAAGGAGATAGAGATAGCCAACCCCATAGATGACGCCGTGCAGCCGCGGATAACCTACACCATAAACAATGACCGTTCGGTGGCTGCGCGCATCGCATTCGAGACCGATGCGGGCGAACCTATAGTGTCGTGCCCCGTGGAGTATTCGCTCCATATCAACGGCAAGACGAACAGCTACGCATCGAAAACGAACGAAAAGGGTGTGCTGTCGTTCAAGTTCAAACCGTCGCTCGACGCCGGCGACTGCCTGAGCTTCAGGATCGAGGCCAATAACCGCATACTCAATCGTACGGTTCCGCTGCCTACCTTTTCCGACGACTTCGCATTGCAGTTTATGCCCGAAGGCGGCAATCTCATTGCGGGACTTTCGCAGATCGTGGCATTCAAGGCAACGGGTGTGGACGGCGCTTCGGCGGATGTCGAGGGGTATGTATCGAACGCTTCGGGCGAACGCATCTGCGACATATCTTCGCGCCATGCGGGTATGGGGATGTTCATATTTACGGCCTATGAGGGTGTGAAATATACGGCTACCGTAACGTCTTCACGCGGAGTTACGCGCACCTTTGCATTGCCTGCGGCCCAGCCTTCGGGATGTGCGCTGCACGTGAAGCGCAGTGCCGGCAACAGCCTTCTCATACGGCTGCAAACTACGGACGACCTGCCTTTGGACCGTCTCGCCATCGTGGTGCAGGCGCGCGGCAAGGCCGAGTGCGTTGTGGAGAACCCAGCTCGTATCAACAGGCTGCCGCTCGACAAGATGCAGAGCGGCGTGGCGCAAATATCCGTCATCGATAAGCCTTCGAAGAGGGTTATTGCCGAACGTCTCTTTTTCGTCAATAACCGCAAATTCGCGTCGGCCGATATTGCGGCGAATACCTCGGAGTTCGCTCCCCACCAGAAAATCACGCTCGACATAGATGTCCGCAACAGCGACGGCAATCCTGTCGAGGGCGATTTCGTCGTGTCGGTGACCGATGCTGCTGTCGTACGCGACGATAACGGCGGTGACAATATCTTCTCTTATTTGCTGCTTACCTCCGACTTGCGGGGGCGTATCGAAAACCCGACATATTATTTCGAGTCCGACGATGCCGTACGTGCCGACAATCTCGACCTCGTGATGCTGACGCACGGATGGCGCCGCTATTCGCTCGAATCGCTGCTCGCGGGCAAATGCAACGAGATACGCTATCCGGTCGAATCCACCCAGCGCATCACCGGTTATGTTACGGGTATCGTAGGCAAGGCCAAGAGCCCCAGCCTGTTGATAATGGAGAAGAAGAGCCGTTATTCGGGACTTTTCGAACTTACGGAATCGAATAATTTCATCATTACGGGGCTCGATGTCCCCGATACCGCCTACTATTATATTCAGGCTCTCAACCGTCGCGGTCACAGCCGTGCGGTAAGGATAAGGGTCGATCCCGACACGTATCCTCCGACGAATGCGGGACTGTACCGACCTCATTTCAAGAGTCTGACGTCGTCCGTTCCCGAGAATTTTCTTATGCGCTCGAAAGAGAGCTATTACAACGACGGCGGTATGCGCATAATCGATATAGAGGAGGTGGTGGTTACCGCCCAGCGTGTGGAGAACTATTCGTATTCTTCGGTCGTGGACAGTTTCAATACGCTGCGCGGGTTGTCGAACTATGCGTCGATCTACGATGCCTTGCAGCGGTTCCGCAAACTGAATGTCTCGGGTACCAACGTGACGGTCCGACGGGAGCGGCGCAATTTCGTGGAGATAGGGGATATGATGGGCGATACGGATGCGGATATGGCGGATGAGGAGGAGGCTGTGCCTGCCGTCTACATCAACGGAATGTCGGCGGACGTCAATTCTTTGGATCTCTATTCTCTGGAGGATGTCAAGAGCCTGTCGTACGTGGATGCCGCGGATGCCATTTTTCTCGGAGCCGAGGCGAAATACGGGGCGATAATTATGGAGGTGAAGGATGTGCGCAATGCCGTTACGTCGGAGAATGAAACTATGGCGAAAGTCCTTGTCCCCGGATATTGCAAGCCGGTCGAGTTCTTTGCACCTTGCTACGACCGTCCCGACCCCGACCGCAAGAAGGATATTCGTTCCACCATCGCTTGGGAGCCGCGGTTGCGCAGCGGCGCCGACGGCAAGGCGCGTGTCACGTTCTGGTCGGCCGACAGGCGCAACGACTACAACGTAGTTCTCGAAGGCATTACCTCCGAAGGCGAGCTGTGTCGTGCTACGGCGCGCTTGACCGCCGAGAAATAGCGGCATCCCGATCTGTCTCGATTTGGTATAAATACCGATTGTCGCGACGAAGAGTATTCGTATCTTTGCATAAACGGACAATTATGATTTGATTTTATGCGGTTTATAAAAAAAATACGTTGGGCGGGAGCCGTTATTGCAACAGTCTTTTCTTTGCTGCCGTTTTCCGCGTCGGCTCAGGATGAGTTACCCGAAGCGGCTGCGGAAGCGGATTCGGTAGCCGTTCTCGACAGGAAAGTCTCGAAATTGGAGAAGATCGTTTCGAAGCTGCCGAACATCTCGGGATTCGTGCAGTTCCAGTATTCGTGGGTGGAGGACGAGTCTACGTTTCAGATACGCCGTGCGCGTGTAACCCTGAAAGGCAAGATTTATAAGGATTTCGCCGATTACTGCATAATGCCCGATTTCGCAGGCTCGGTGAAACTGCTCGATGCGTATGTCCGCATCACGCCGTTCAGGCAGCTCAATCTTCAGGCTGGGTCGTTCCGCCCGTCTTTCACGCTCGAAAACGTCTTTTACGGCGCTACTTCTATGGAAGCCATCGACTATCCGCAGGTCGTGAAGAAGATGACGACTTTGGGCGACATTTCGGGTGTCAGCGGCGGCGGTCGCGACATCGGATTGCAGCTGTACGGCGGGTTTTTCAATAAACGCGGATTCAATACGCTGGAGTATCGCATAGGTGTCTTCAACGGCGCGGGCATATCGGCCAAGGACACGAACAAGTCCAAGGATATTGCGGCGATGTTGAGGGTGAATCCCGTTAAGAATCTGGCGCTTGTCGGTTCGCTGTACTACGGCGAGTGGAGCCCCGCGACCGCGAGCGGCGGGAAGACCGTATATTACGACCGTCATCGCTGGAGCGCAGGTTTCCTGTACGACGACAAGAAGTTTTTCGCGCGCGGCGAATATATATGGGGTATGACGGGCGGCATAAAGGGTTACGAAGGCAATCTGAAGAGCGAGGGTGCCTATGTTATGGCAGGCGTATGGTTCCTGAAGCATACGCTGGCTCCTCTTGTCAGAGTGGAGTATTATGCCGAGAATATTCGTACCCGCAAGGAGACTGCACAGCCGTTCTATACGGTCGGCGTGGATTATCGTCCGTTCAAATACCTGCGCTTTCAGGTCAATTATACGCGTCAGACCTTTACCGACGACGCCGTCAAGTCGCGCAACCAGATACACGTTATGCTGACGGGTATGTTCTGATGCTCGCGAGGTTGTGTATCCGCATACGGATGCGACAGCCGTCGCGCGGAGTTCGTCGTGTTGGCTGATAATGTTGAAGCGGGATAACCTTTTGGCTATCCCGCTTGTGTTTATTCGATTATGTCTTACTCGACCGTCTGTTGCGACAGGGCGTATTCGTAATCCTCATCGGCGAAAGCAAAGGTGAATGTGCCTTCGTATTTTCCCGTTTGCTCGAAGACGTATTCACTGCTGTTGCAAATACTGTGATATTTAGTCGTGCATATATGTTCTACCGATATGTTCGAATCGAAAACTACGATAACGCGGATGATTATCGGTTTTGTGAAGCCCTCTTCGTAACATCCGCAGGGGAATGATGCACGATTGCCGCTTGCAATGGTTACCGTTTCGGGAATTTTCAGCGCATCGCCTGCTTTATCGCATTTTATTTCGATTTCGTGCGAACTGTCATTGACTATGACGAACATAGAACCGTATCCGCGATCTACGGTATAAGCTGTTATCCCTGCAATTATCAGCGTTAGCAGTGGCTTCAGTAATTTAACAATCATATCATTCGGTTTGTTGCGACAGTGCATATTCGTAATCCTCATCGGTGAAAGTAAAGGTGAATGTGCCTTCGTATTTTCCCGTTTTGCTGTATTGATAGTTGCGATAGTCGCAGATGCTGTGGAAACTCGGTTCCGTATAGGTTGTTTTTATATTCCCGTCATAAATTATATCAACGATATGTATTGTCGGAATAGGCGGTTCGGAGGCTTCATACCCATCGATGTATGTAATACTTTCCGAAACTTTCAGTACTGTTTTCTGCGGCAGATCGAATGATGCGAATACCCATTCTATCTCTATGTCGTGCGAACTTTCATTGACGATTGTAAATCGTGATGTATATATCCGATCTACAGTACAAGCCATCGACACTGCAATCACCAGTATCAGCAATAGTTTAGATATTTTAGTAATCATAGCCGGCAAATATTATAATTCGGCGTGCAGCGGCGGTGATAACGATGAACGGATACTGGTTCATATAGCGGGCTTTATGGTTTCAATGCAATATAAGTAAAATAATCCGAATCTCCAAATAATCAGGCAAATAAAACGTCCGACCGCCACATAAGGCGGTCGGACGCGAATGCACTCGAAAGGAAAGTCTAAAGATTGTTCTTTTCGATATCCTTGAAATATTTGTAGGTGCCGACCTTCAGTTCGACCGTTGCCGCCTCGTCGCAGACGATCATTCCTTTCGGGTGTGTCTGCAATGCGGAGATAGTCCAAACGTGGCTGAGCGAACCCTCGACAGCGTGACGCACGGCGCGCGCTTTCTTGTGCCCGACGGCGAGAATCACCACTTCGCGTGCCGACAATACCGTTCCTACGCCTACCGTCAGGGCGAGCTTCGGCACTTTATTTACGTCGTTGTCGAAAAAGCGCGAATTGACGATTATCGTATCCTGCGTGAGCGTCTTTACGCGCGTACGCGATGCAAGCGACGAGAAAGGCTCGTTGAATGCGAGGTGCCCGTCTTCGCCGACCCCGCCCAGAAAAAGGTCTATGCCGCCTGCCGCAAGTATGCGTTTTTCGTAGGCTTCGCATTCGGCCGCCAAATCGGCTGCGTTGCCGTTCAGGATGTTTACGTTCTCGCGTTTGATGTCTATGTGGCTGAAGAAGTTGTTCCACATAAACGAATGGTAGCTCTCGGGATGCTCTTCGGGCAGACCGACATACTCGTCCATATTGAACGTAACCACATCGGCAAACGACACCTTACCAGCCTTGTACAGCTCAATGAGCGAGCGGTATGTGCTGAGCGGAGTAGAGCCTGTGGGCAGTCCGAGTACGAACGGTTTGTCGCCCTTGTGGGCGTTTATGCGGGCAGCGATATAGTCGGCTGTCCAGCGACCGACCGCGAGGTCGTTTTCTTCGATTATAAGTCTCATATCTGCTTTTTATTTCATCTTGACGAATACCTCTATTGCCTGATACTCGGCCATACCCAATTTGTCGTACATACGTGCGGTATTCTGCGTGCGTTCTTCCGCACGCTGCCAGAATTCGCGCTTGTCGGCACCCGGGAACGGCATAATATCTTTCTGCGAGAGGTGGCGATATATGGCGTGACGCTTCTTTATCATCTCGTCGGGGCTCAACGGAACGGCCATATCGACCATACCCAAGTCCCACTCCTGCCAAGCTCCGCGATAGAGCCATATATGGCAATCATTCACCCATTCGTCTCCTTCGACGACTTCGAGTGCGCCCAGTACGGCTTCCGCGCATACGCGGTGCGTGCCGTGAGGATCCGAAAGGTCGCCCGCGAGGTATATCTGGTGGGGTTTTACCTTGCGGAGCAGTTCGACGATGATGTTGATGTCTTTCTCGGACAATTCGCCTTTCTTGATGCCTCCCGTTTCGTAGAAGGGCAGATTGAGAAAATGGGCGTTCGTACGGTCGTTGAGACCGAGCGTGCGGCACGCGGCACGCGCTTCGGCACGACGTATGGCACCCTTGAGGTCGAGCAGTGCACGCGGCTCGGGTTCGCCGCTGCGTTTTGCCGCTATGATCTTTTCTATCTCTTCGAAACGGTCGCCGTAACCCAGTTCGCGGGCGGTGTCGATGTTCTGCAATACGACGTCGTCGTAGACCGCTACGTTGCCCGACGTTTCGTAAGCGACGTGTACGTCGTGTCCCTGCTGAACCAATCGGTGGAACGTTCCTCCCATCGAGATGACGTCGTCGTCGGGATGCGGGGAGAAGATTACGACACGCTTCGGATAGGGCAGCGACGGCGCGGGACGCGTCGAGTCGTCGGCATTGGGTTTGCCGCCGGGCCAACCCGTTATGGTGTGCTGCAAGTCGTTGAAGACATTGATGTTTATCTTATCGTATGTGCAGCCCGCATTCTCTAACAGGTCGCCGAGCGAATTTTCGATGTAGTCGTCGTACGTCAGCTTGAGGATAGGCTTGTTCACTACGCCGCACAGCCATACTACGGCCTTGCGTATGAATTTGGGCGTCCATTCGCACTGTCCGACGAGCCAGGGCGTCTGCTCGCAGGTCAGATGCTGCGCGGCATTCTCGTCGATGACAACCTCGATATCGGGATGCGACTGGAGATGCGATGCGGGTATCTGATCGGTGATTTCGCCCTCGACTACACGGTGCACCACATCGGCCTTGTCCTCGCCCCACGCCATAAGTATGATCTTCTCGGCGCGCGAAACGGTATTGAGCCCCAAGGTTATGGCCATCGTCGGGGTATGATCGAGACCTCCGAATGCACCCGACTGTATCTTGCGCGAGTGGTAGGAGAGCTGTACGAGCCTCGTCCGCGATTTGGCATAAGAGCCCGGTTCGTTGAAGCCGATCTGCCCCTGTTCGC
This sequence comes from Alistipes sp., assembly GCA_017937125.1. Lineage (GTDB taxonomy): Bacteria > Bacteroidota > Bacteroidia > Bacteroidales > Rikenellaceae > Alistipes. The sequence continues at coordinate 340,544 of JAGBEH010000001.1, forward strand.
CCATACCGATAATCATCAGATGTATCTTGCGTATGGCCTTGTCGTAGGATGCGCAGTATTCCGATATTTTGCCGACAGGTACGGTGCCGTCCGGCAGGTGTACGTTCTCGGGTAAAATATCGATATGGTTGAGGAAATCCTCGTGAATGCGGAAGTTGCGGCTCTGGTGTTCTTTGGCCGATATGGGGTAGAACTCGTCGAGACTGAAGACTGCGACATTGCGGAAACTTATCTCTCCGCGGCGGTAGCGTTGCACCAGTTCGCGATAAAGACCGAGCGGAGTGCGCCCCGTGGTTAATCCCAGCACGAACGGGTCGGGAGCGCCGCTGAATTCGTCGCTCTGGTTGCGCTGTTCGTAATCCCTGATCATCTTCACGATACGGTCGGCGACATACTGCACGCCGTCGTATTCGCTCTTGTAGATGGACGTGGGGATTTTTTCATAGCGGTGGATGATGTCGCGCGGAACGACATCGAGGTTCAATCCTCCGTCCTTAGGTAATGAATACTTGCTTTTCATAGTTTATACGATCTATGTCTCTATATTTATTAGGTAATTATATACGATTCTACACTAACCTTATTCCAAAACCCTGCCGCCTTGCGGGTTTCACCCGAAGCCCCTGCCTGAGGCGGGGGTGCGGGGGTGGGTCATATTTGTAAACGCGGCTTTGCCGCGAGCGACCCGACCGTCTGTAGCAGGAACCGATGATTGAAATCGATTCGGTGTAAAGTTGTATATCGCGTTACCTTTCTTTCCGAGTTCTGCCCCGTGCCGAGCTATTTCTCGGCGTTCTCGCGCCAATACGATGTCGAATAGTTGTATCCCTCGGCATCATACAGTTTCAGCAGGCGGAGTACGTCGCTCTTGAAACGGCTGAAATTTCTGCCCTTGTAGTTCCAGCCGATGTCTGCGATCGCCGCCAGACGAGGCAGGTACATATACTGGACCAATTCGAACGTGTCGATGTGCTCTGTCCACAGGTTGCCCTGCACGCCGATGACGTATTTGCGCTCGCTGGGTTTGAGCTGGTCGTAGGGGTCGAGTTGGTAGACCTTCTCCAACGGCAGATAGTGGCGGCGTCCGGGACGTTCGCCGAACGGCGGCTCTATCGAGGTGTCGTTCCCTTGGGGATAGTCGAGGTAGCAGTGCGTGTTCGGGGACATAATCACCGTGTTGCCCGCTTTTGCGGCCGCTATGCCGCCTTTCGACCCGCGCCACGACATTACCGTGGTGGTGGGCGACACGCCGCCTTCGAGAATCTCGTCCCAGCCGATCATCTTGCGCCCGTGCTGCGTGAGGAACTTCTCGATACGGTGGTTTACGTATGTCTGCAACTCGGCCTCGTTCTTCAGCCCTTCGGCCTTGATGCGCGCCTGACAGGCGGGGCAGACTTTCCACGCATCGCGCGGACACTCGTCGCCGCCGATATGGATATACTCCGACGGGAAGAGTTCGAGCACTTCGGCAAGCACGTCTTCCCAGAACTTGAATGTAGACTCCTTGCCGGGGCAGGCCACCTCTTTAGATATGCCCCAGATGGTGCGTACCTTGTAGCTCTCGCCCGTACATCCCAATTCGGGATATGCAGCCAGAGCGGCTACCGAGTGGCCGGGGATTTCTATTTCGGGAATTACGGTGATGAAACGCTCTTCGGCATATTTAACTATGTCGCGTACTTCGTCCTGGGTATAGAAATAAGGTCCGTAGGGTTTGCCCTCCATCTTCAGATCGACTGCGTGGTGGGTGCCCACTACCTGCGAATCCTCGCGCTTGCTGCCTATTTCGGTCAGTTTCGGGTATTTCTTTATCTCGATGCGCCAGCCCTGGTCCTCGGTCAGATGCCAGTGGAAACGGTTCATCTTGTGCATTGCTGCCATATCGATGACCTCTTTCACCTGATCGACGGTGAAGAAGTGGCGGCATATGTCGAAGAGCGTACCGCGATAGGGAAAATGGGGTTTGTCCTCGATGCTTACCGCCGAAATGCCCACCGATTTGGCATCGCCTGCTTTCAGTGCGGCTGTCGGCAGCAGCTGACGCAAGGTCTGGAATGCGTAGAATACGCCATGCGCCGACGATGCGGAGATATTTACTCCGTTTCCGGTTACGTCGAGCGTATAACCCTCCTCGTCGAGCGACGGGTTTTTAGCGATGTTTATCGCCCCTTTTTTCGCAGGGCCTGCGACTACCTTGAGCTGTTTCCCGAATACGGGTTCGAGCACCGAGTTGAGGAAATCGGTGGCGTATTGCATCTTGTCGTCCTCGAACGTTACGACAACGGGGGTTGCGGGCGACAATTTGAAAACGCCCTCCCGTACGGTCATTTTGACCGGACAGGGGATGACCGATGACGAGGCATCGCTTTTGATGTGACCGCCCGCAAGTGCGGCCATTGTCGGGATAATTGCCGACAACAACAGGAAAAGTCGTTTCATAGTGATTTAAGGTTTCTGATTTATAAAAGGTTGTTCGATTCTTTTCGGTTATGTATCGACAAAGGTAATGAATTATTATACTAAAACCAATATTCGGCAAGGATAAAATTGCCTTTTATTTTACTTGCGGATAGCTGTCCGGTATGCGCCGTACCGAAAACTCGTATCGGCGGAACGATGTGTCGGACGGGCGTGCCTCGCGGTTATTTTTCAGCGTCCGTCCGTGTCTCCGCCGCGGAGAATACGGCGCGTATCTCGCCGTTGTTCAGAATCAGCAGCATAGGGCCGTCTATTTCATAGTGCGTGGCGTCGTCCAACTCGCGGAACAGTCTCTGCTCGCGATCGAGTTCGGGGCAGTACATTCGCGTGGATGCTATGCCGCCGATGTCGATGCCGAAACGTTCGGTGGTTGTGTAGGGGGCGCTGAAACGGTTGCAGGCGCCGATGCCCGAGAGTTTGCCGTCGTCGCCGAACGTGACGTTGAATACCGATGCGTCGTAATCGAGGTCGGTTCCCGAGAGTTGTACGAGATGCCATACCGTGCCGACGAGCGGCTTGGCGTGTTTGGTGCTGAAGCGGCAGGGGCAGCACCCGACCGCAAATGCCGCAACGGTGATTACGGCGTATGTCGCAATTCTTTTCATCATTCGCTATTCTATTTCGCGCCTGTTCATCAGGGCGTGGGTTATGGTGAGTTCGTCCACGTATTCCAGTTCGTCGCCGAAGCCTATGCCGCGGGCTATGGTCGTGACCTTCAGGTCGGTAAAGCCGCGCAGTCGGTTCATAATGTAAAAGAGGGTGGTCTCTCCCTCGACCGATGTCGATATGGCGAGAATCACCTCGCGGATACCGCCGCGTTCGATCTTTTCTGTCAGCAGGTCTATTTTCAGGTCGGACGGCGCTATGCCCTGCATCGGCGAAATCACGCCCCCGAGCACATGGTACAGCCCGCGATACTGGTGCGTATTCTCTATCGACATAAGGTCCGCCACCTGCTCGACGACGCATATCGTCGAGCGGTCGCGCGTCGCATCCGCACAAATCGGGCAGATCTCCTCGTCCGAAAGGTTGTTGCATTGCGAACAGTGGCGTATCTGCGTACGGAAGCGCTCGATGCTCGATGTCATATCGAGGACCGACTGCTGCTCCATCTTAAGAATATGCATCGCAAGCCGCAGGGCTGTCCTGCGGCCGATTCCCGGCAACTTCGAGAGTTCGCCGACGGTGTCCTGTAAGAGTTTCGACATTTTGGACGGACGTTAAATACGTTCGATTTTGCCGTTTTCGATCCACCCTTTCTTGCCGTCGGCTATGACGATCTCGCTCCAGTCTTCGACGGTCTCCACTATGCGTACCTTCGTGCCCTCGTGCAGAACGAAAAGGTCTGTCGCCGAGCGGTCGGGAGAACTTTTTACCGAAGCCGTGCCGCTCATCACGACAGCCTGCTCGCGGTCTGTCATCTTATGATGTTCGGATGCGGCGAACGATGTGGCGACGATGAAGAGCAACAGCGATGCGAGCATACCGTAAAAACCGCCTTTGCGCGCCGCGATGCGCTGCGAAAGCAGATACACGATGCCTAATGCCAGCGTCAGCGCCAACAGTGCCAGAGAAACGAATGTCCACGAGCTGCAACTCAGGGTGTTGCGTACCGTGCGCATCCAACTGTTGAAGAAAAATTCGGGGACCTCCTCGATTTTGTCTTTGGTGTAGCTTTCGGCTATCGCGAGATTATGGCGTACGTCGTCGTTGTTCGGAGCCAGTACGAGCGCACGGTTGTAGTACAGTATGGCCTTGCCGGTCTCGCCGTTTCGGAAATATGCGTTGGCGAGGTTGTAGTAGAGTTTCATCGAGAAGAGACCCTCGGCCAGAATGCTTTCGTACAGCCGTGCGGCCTTTTCGTATTCGGAGTTTATGTATGCGTCGTTCGCCGCATCCCATATGGCTTCGGGAGTGGCGGGGGCTGCGGCCTCGGCCGCGGCTGCCGTTACATCCGCCGCGTGATTTTCGGTCTCCGCTGCGGGGCTTTCGACCGTCGTCGCGGTCTCTGCCGCCGTCTCGGCGGGTGCCGATGCGAATGCCGCAGTCGCGAGCAGCGATACGGATGCGACGAGTATTGTTATTCTGTTCATAATCGGCTACTTTTTGATTGTCGTCTCGATAAGCGAGATTATGTTTATACCCTCGGCGTAAACCTCGTTCATACGCGTGGATGCCGCAGGAGCGTATTGCGCTTCGTCGCATTGCGAAATTATCGAGGTGAAACGTTGCGCATTCTCGGACGAGATTCCGCGTTTTATCAGCTCCTCGCGTACGTTCTCTTTCGTGAGATTGGCCACGGGGATGTTGAATTTGTCGCTCATATATCCCCACAGAGCTTTGAGCATCTCCTCGTAGAATGCGTGCCTGTCGTTCTGCTTCATATGTTTTTCGGCAGCGCGGAAACGCTGTACGGCTATTTTGTTGGCCCGCTTGCCGCGTATGGAGACGATGTTTTTACGGTCGCGCATACGCTTGGAAATAAGGCCGAAAGCGATGGCCGCAAGACCGAATATGCCGAATACCGACAGAAAATAGGCTCCGCTGAAGATCGCGGGTTTTTCCTGCGTCCGCAACGACGGCTTGCCTAACTTGATGAAACGTATGTCGTTTCCCAGCAACCGCACGTCCTCTTTCGAGACGGACGAGACTATCTGCGGGGATCCGCCGCTGGTGTCGGGCGTAATGTCGAGCATATAGGCTTGCGATTCCAGTTTTTCATAACGCCCGCGTTCGGGGTCGAAGTAGGAGAACTCCACGGGCGGTATGGTGTACTCGCCCTCGGCGCGCGCTATGAACGGATATTCGAACCGACGGTATCCCGTGGTCCCGCTTCCCGTGGATTTGAACGATTCGGAGGTCTTGACCTGATATTGTTCGAACGACGACGGCAGCGGAAGCGTCGGCGGCTGTATGAACGCGAGGTTGCCCGATCCGGTTATCCTTACCGTATATGTCGATGCCGAGTTGGCGGCGAGCGAGGAGGTTGCCGGCGAGGCGTCCATCGTGAACCTGCCGACCGCGCCCGTGAAACTTGCGGGCGCCCCTGCGGGGAAGTCCTTGACATTTACCGTTATACGCGGCGTATGCAATTCGCGGCGGACATTGTATATTTCGCGACCTCCGCCGAAGAACGGGTCGAAATTGTCGTTGTTTTGTATTATCACCTGCACTATGGCCGTCAGATCGACGGGATCGATGGTCAGCGTTCCCGACTGCTGCGGGTAGAGCAGATATTCGATCAGCGTGTAAACTTCGTAGACCTTGCCGTTGTACGTCTCGCGGCGAGGCGTATTGTCGGCTTCGAGCTGCTGCGTCCAGAAGCCGTTGAACGACGGCATCTTCTGCACGCTGTAGTCGGCCAGACTTACGCGGTTGTAGAGTTTCAGCGCGGCGCGTATAGGTTCGCCCTTGAAGACGGTAGTGCGCGAGAGGTTCAGACGCAGCAAGAGGTCGTCTTTGGCGATCTGCCCCTGTGCCTGCGCCTCTATCGACGAATCGTCGCGCGATTCCTGCCGACTGCCTGCCGCACTCTGTTGCTGCGCACCGCCCTCCTTGACCTCTATTTGCGTGGGAGATGTCGAGTAGCGCTTGCCGTCTGCCTCTATCGCCGCCGCACCTATGGTGAAGGTGCCGCTCTTTTGCGGCAGCAGGACGTAGGTTATGGTGTAGCTTACGCTCTTGTTCATCTTGCCGTTGATGAACTGTACGGACGACCCGCGCGACGTGGCGGGGCCTGCCAGAACATCGAAGTCGGTGAAATCGGGAGCCGAGAACGACTCCTTGTCGGGTATGGCGTTCAGGGCGAACTCCACCTTGAACGCTTCGCCCGCCGCGACTATCATCGGCGCATTGACCTCGAAAGTCACCTTTTCGTCGGCGAATGCCGCGACGCTTGCGCAAAGCGTCGCCAAAATAACGATTATTCTCTTGAAATTAAGCATTTTTCGTTGTCATTTCCAACTCAACGTAAAAACTCGGTTTTTATTGTCGTACAGGCAAAGGCGGCGTACACCTGGAAAATGTACGCCGCCGATAGCCGTCAGTGCTTGAAGTCGGCGAAGAAGTCGTTGCCCTTGTCGTCCACGATGATGAACGCGGGGAAGTTCTCGACGTAAATCTTGCGCACGGCCTCCATTCCGAGCTCGGGGAAATCGATTACCTCGACGCTCTTTATCGAGTTCTTCGCGAGAATTGCGGCGGGGCCTCCTATCGAACCGAGGTAGAAACCTCCGTTTGCCTTGCAGGCGTCGGTTACCTCCTGCGAGCGGTTGCCTTTGGCCACCATTACCAGCGAGCCGCCGTTCTTCTGGAACAGATCGACGTACGGGTCCATACGTCCTGCCGTCGTGGGACCGAAAGAGCCCGATGCCATTCCGCTCGGCGTCTTGGCGGGACCTGCGTAATATACGGGATGCTTCTTGAAATATTCGGGCATAGGCTTGCCTTCGTCGAGCATTTTCTTTATGCGGGCGTGGGCGATGTCGCGTGCCACGATAAGCGTTCCCTTCAGATTGAGACGCGTCTTTATGGGGTATTTCGTCAATATCGCGCGCACCTTGTCCATACCCTCGTCCAGATCGATGTCCACTGCGGGCGACATTGCGGGCGCCTCTTTCGGAAGGAAGCGCGCGGGGTTCTTTTCGAGTTGTTCGAGGAATATGCCGTCGGGCGTGATCTTGGCCTTGATATTGCGGTCGGCCGAGCAGCTTACGCCTATGGCTACGGGGCAGGATGCGGCGTGACGCGGTGCGCGGATGACACGCACGTCGTGTACGAGATACTTGCCGCCGAACTGGGCGCCGATGCCCATCTCCTGACATATCTTCTGTATCTTGGCCTCCCATTCCAGATCGCGGAAACAGCGTCCGCCCTCGTTGCCCGACGTGGGCAGGTGGTCGAGGTATCCCGCCGAAGCCTTCTTGACCGTCGCGAGACACATCTCGGCCGACGTTCCGCCTATGCAGACCGCGAGGTGGTAGGGCGGGCAGGCCGACGTTCCGAGATCCTTGATATGCTCCTTGAAGAACTTGGTGAGCGACTCCTCGTTAAGCAGGGCTTTGGTCTGCTGGTAGAGGAACGTCTTGTTCGCAGAACCGCCGCCTTTGGTGATGAAGAGGAACTTGTACTCGTTGCCTTCGGTGGCGTAGAGGTCTATCTGTGCGGGCAGGTTCGTGCCCGAGTTATGCTCGTCGGTCATCGTTATGGGCACCACCTGCGAGTAGCGGAGGTTGCGGTCCCTGTAGGTTTCATATACGCCGCGTGCGATGCACTCGGCATCGTCCGCTCCCGTGTATACGTCCTCGCCCTTCTTGCCTATGCAGATGGCCGTACCCGTATCCTGACACGTCGGCAACTCGCCTTCGGCCGCCACGCACTGGTTGAGCAGCATCGTATATGCCACGAACTTGTCGTTGTCGGTAGCTTCGGGGTCGTCCAGAATGTTGCGCAGCTTCTGGAGATGCGACGCACGGAGATAGAACGATACGTCGGCATATGCCTCTTTGGAAAGCAGCTCCAGACCTTTGGGGTCTATCTTGAGAATTTTGCGGCCGTCGCATTCGACGACTTTCACGTAGTCTTTCGTGAGCAGACGGTACTCCGTCGTCTCCTTTTCGATAGGGAACGGTTCCTGATAGATGAATTCAGCCATTGTTTTTGTCTTTATTAGTTAGCGGCGGACAGGGTGTTCCGCCTTCGTTTTTTCCTGTCCCGCAAATTTAGTAAAAAAAGCGGAGAGCGATAAGGCGTCGTACGCGATTTTTTCGTATCTTCGCAAAAAACTAACCGAATGTATCTCGAAATGAAAAAAATCTGTCTGCTCTTGGCCTTTACGGCATTTTCTTTAGCGGCTGTTTCCGCTGCGAAAAAACAGGCGGCACGCCCGCTCGATATAGACCGCACGCCGCGCCTTATCGAAATCGCCACCGATAATACCGAATTGATACTTAAAGTCAATTCCGACGGCGAAGTGCTGTTCGGATACTACGGCAGGCCCGTTTCCGACCCGTCGCCGCTCACGGAGAAGAAGAACTACAAACGTGCCGACCTCGGGACCGAACCGCAGGCCTATTCCGTGCAGGGCGGCCGCGAGGTTCGCGAGGCGGCTTTGGCCGTAACGCACTCCGACGGCGATCTGAATACGCAGCTGCGCTATGTCTCGCACAAAACGGAGCGGAAGGACGGCGCGACGGTTACGACCGTGCAGCTTGCCGACCTCAAACACCCGTTCGACGTGCGTCTCGTTTACGAGGCGTATCCCGCCGAAGACGTTATCGTGGCCCATACGGAGATTACCAACCGCGAGAGTGACCCCGTCATCCTCCGCAACTACTACAGCGTCAATCTTACGGCTTTCGCCGACCGCTATTTCCTGAACTATTTCTACGGCGAGTGGGCCAAGGAGATGACTATGGCTGAGATAGAACTCACGCACGGTATCAAGAAAGTCAGCTCGCTCAAGCACGTGCGCGCCGTACATTGCGAGAACCCGAGTTTCATCCTTTCGCTCGATGCTCCGCTCGCCGAGAAGAGCGGCGATGTCATAGCGGGAGCTCTGGCGTGGACGGGCAATTTCGATTTGAGTTTCGAGGTCGATGACCTCGACATTCTCGCCGTTCGTGCGGGTATCAATCCTTATTCGGCCGAATATCCGCTCGCATCGGGCGAGACGTTCTCGACGCCGAATGCCATCCTTACCTTCTCGTCCGAAGGTGCGGGGCGTGCGTCGCGCAACCTGCACGACTGGGCGCGCAACCGTAACGGAGTGTATAAGCCCGAAGTCGTCTGCCCGACCTTGCTGAACAGTTGGGAGGGAGCATATTTCAAGTTTGATGCGGCCGTCCTGAAGAAGATGATCGACGATGCGGCCGATATGGGTCTGGAGATGTTCGTGCTGGACGACGGCTGGTTCGGCAACGAGTTCCCGCGCAACTCGTCGAAAGCGGGTTTGGGCGACTGGCAGGTGAACGAGAAGAAATTGCCCGCAGGCATCGACGACATAGCTTCGTACGCCGTCTCCAAAGGGTTGAAATTCGGTATATGGATCGAACCCGAAATGGTCAATCCCCAAAGCGTGCTTGCGCGCGAACATCCCGAATGGGTCGTAGGCAATAACGGCCGCGAACAGACGACTATGCGCCAGCAGTGGCTGCTCGATCTGACCAACCCCGAAGTGCAGGATTTCGTCTTCGGCGTCTTCGACAACACGATGAAGCTGTCGCCCCATATATCTTATATAAAGTGGGATGCCAACCGCCACGTCGAGAATGTCGGCTCGTCCTATCTCGACGGCAGGTCGCAGAGCGCGTTTTGGGTCAAGTACACCGAAGGGCTTTACAAGGTTTACGAACGTATCCGCAAGGCGTATCCCGACGTTATGATACAGGCCTGCGCTTCGGGCGGCGGCCGTGTGGAGTACGGCGCTCTGAAGTACCACGACGAGGCGTGGACGAGCGACAATACCGATGCCCTGTCGCGAATATTCATCCAGTACGGTATGAGCCATATATATCCTGCCGTAGCGATGGGGTCGCACGTTTCGGCCGTGCCCAATCACCAGACGGCGGCCGTTACGCCGCTGAAGTTCCGCTTCGACGTGGCGATGAGCGGGCGCCTGGGTATGGAGTTGCAGCCCAAAGATCTGTCGGACGGGGAGAAGGAGTTCTCGCGCCGCGCCATCGCCGACTACAAGCGCCTGCGCCCGACGATTATGTACGGCGATCTCTATCGCCTGCGTTCTCCGTACGATGCCAAAGGCTACGCTTCGTCGATGTATGTGTCGAAGGACAAGAAGCGTGCGGTGCTCTTCGCATATTGTTTCAAGTATCAGGGCGGTTACCGTGCCTGCCGATTGAAACTCGACGGTCTGGACGCTTCGAAACGCTATCGCCTGAAGGAGATAAACGTTCAGAACAAACCGATATTCTGGGGCGAGGGCAAGGCGTTCGGCGGCGATTATCTGATGAACGAGGGTATAGAAATCCCGTTGAAAAAGCTCTTCTCGAGTGCCGTTTTCGAAATAGAGGAGGTGAAATAACCGTGTATAGTCATATTTTATGAAACGATTTTTGATGCTTTTATTCTGTGCGGTGCTGCTGTGGCCGACGACTGTCGCGGCGCAGACGCAATCGGAGGCGGCGGCATACCGGCAGTTCAGAAACAACCCGTCGGTGGTGTCGGGAGAAGCGTTTCTCAACGAGTACCCTGACGGCAAGTATGCCGACAAGGTGTCGGATGAGGTGTGCCGTATGCTGAGCGACGGGCTGAATGCCTTCTCCGTGCAGACCGATTATGACAACGCCCTCAAGTATGCGCGCTCCACGCAGATGCGCCGTTATGCCGAATCCAAGATCTCGGATGCGGGCAAGGCACAGAAAAAGATGATGAAGGAGTACGATGCACGCCGTCGCGGCTCTCGATACGATACGCAAAGCAGCGGCAACGATACGGCCGTTTCGAAACGCCGTCCGTCGGGTGCGGGCGTCTTCGCGCTGGGCGCGAGCTTTCTGATGGATTACGGCACCGACGACGTGTTGGGTTTGGGCGGTATGGTGAATCTGAGATTCGGCAATCCCCACAATATCATAAACGGTGTTATCGGTGTGAAATATATGTCGGTATCGTCGTCTTACGACGGCAGTTCCTTTTCGGCCGACCAGCTTTCCGTGCCTTTGACTCTCAGATTCAATATTCTGCGGGTAAATGTGTTGAGCGCGAGTATGTACATCGGTGCAGGTGCGTCCTACAACTGGAATATGTCGGTGAGCACGCCGTCGGAATCGCATACGGACATCGACAGGTCGTTGGTGAACAGCAATACTTATTCGGCGTTGGGGCAGGTGGGTTTCGGCGGCGGACGTATAGATTTCAACATCTATTTCCAGTATGATTTGAAACCTATAGTCGCAGGTTCCGCCAAACAGTTTCGCTGCGGTATGGAGATAGGCTGGTATTTCCTGCGGCGGTAGCGGGTGCCTGAAAATGCCTGCCGTACCGAATCGGTTACCGCAAAAAAAGAGTGTCCGAAATTTTCGGACACTCTTTTTTTGTCGGTGTCGGCCGAATTATTCGGCTTTGCCGTCCGAACCGAGAACCTCCTTGATCTTGTGGATGTAGAGTTTCTTCATATTGTCGCGGGCGGGACCGAGATACTTGCGCGGGTCGAACTCTGCGGGCTTCGTAGCGAATACCTCGCGGATCGCTGCGGTCATAGCCAGACGCGAGTCGGAGTCGATGTTGATTTTGCAGACAGCGCTCTTGGCAGCCTTGCGAAGCTCCTCTTCGGGAATGCCTACGGCAGCCTTCAGCGCACCTCCGTACTTGTTGATGGTGTCTACCTCCTCTTGGGGAACCGACGACGAACCGTGAAGCACGATGGGGAATCCGGGGAGTTCCTTCTCGATTGCGGCCAATACGTCGAATGCCAACGGCGGCGGAACCAGACGTCCCGTCTTGGGATCTACCGTGCACTGCTCGGGAGTGAACTTGTAAGCTCCGTGCGACGTACCTATCGATATCGCCAGCGAGTCTACGCCCGTCTTGGTAACGAAATCCACGACCTCCTCGGGTTTGGTGTAGTGGCTCTCTTCGGCAGCCACCTCGTCCTCTACGCCTGCCAGCACGCCGAGCTCGCCCTCTACGGTAACGTCGTACTTGTGTGCATACTCCACGACTTTCTTGGTCAGGGCGACATTCTCGTCATAGGGAAGCGACGAGCCGTCGATCATTACCGACGAGAAGCCCATATCGACGCAGCTCTTGCAGAGCTCGAAGCTGTCGCCGTGGTCGAGGTGCAGGACGATCTGGGGTTTCTCCCAGCCGAGTTCCTTCGCATACTCTACGGCGCCTTCCGCCATATAACGCAACAGGGTTTGGTTGGCGTAGTTGCGCGCACCCTTCGAAACCTGAAGGATTACGGGCGATTTAGTCTCCGCCGAAGCCATAATGATGGCCTGCAACTGCTCCATATTGTTGAAGTTGAATGCCGGAATGGCATAGCCTCCTTTAACGGCCTTTGCGAACATCTCGCGGGTGTTTACCAGGCCCAATTCTTTGTAAGATACCATAATACAGGTGTTTTATAAGTTGTTGACGTTTATGTCCGTTTTTTTTGAGCGATGCAAAGATATGAAAACTTTTCGATAAGTTCGTCCGTTCACCTCTTTTCACCTGCAAATTACAGACTAAATAGCCCTGAATTGTACAGAAAAATCATCAATAACAGCAAGGGACATACGTATCGCAACAAAATCACGAACGCGCGATACATCCCGAATTTGAGTTTGCCGCGATTGGTTATTTCGTCGTGCAGGACGGTTCCGTTCATTTTCCAGCCGACGAACAGCGATGTGAACAGCCCTCCGAGCGGCAACATAATATTGGCCGTCAGCAGGTCGAGAGCGTCGAACAGCGTCGATCCGCATATCGTGTATTCGCGCCATATACCGAGCGACAGCGACGCGACGCAGGCGAGCAGTGCGGTCGCGAGCGTGGCTGCCCGTGCAGCGTTTTTACGCGAAAGATGCCACTCTTCGTGAACGTAGGCAGTGAGCACCTCGTGCAACGATATCGTCGATGTAAGGGCAGCGAGTACCAACAGCAAAAAGAATATGGCTGACCATACTGCACCCAAGGACATAGTGTTGAATATGCTCGGCAGCGTGATGAATACGAGCGACGGACCTGCTGCGGGGGCTATGCCCGCACTGAAAACGGCGGGAAATATGACGGTTCCCGCCAGAACGGCCACCACCGAGTCGAGCAGCGTAACGTTGAGGGCCGTAGTACGCAGGTCGGTGTCGTCCTTGAAATAGGATGCGTATGTAATCATACATCCCAAACTTATCGACAACGAGAAAAATGCCTGCCCCAAAGCGTCGAGGAACGTTCCGGCCGTAACTTTCGAGAAGTCCGGACGGAAGAAGAATTTCAGACCTTCTATGCCGTCGGGCAGGGTTATCGATCTTATCGACAAGACTATCAATATTATGAACAGCAGCGGCATCAACATCTTAGCCGATCGTTCGATGCCTTTCTGTACGCCCATTACGATAACAGTGTGCGTCAGCAGTACGAAAATCAGGGTATAGATTATCGGGCGTACGGGGTGGAGCATAAAGGCGTCGAACCGCTCTGCGTTTATGGTAGAAGATGTGTATTCGGCGATGTCGCCCGTAACCGAGGTTATGAAGTATTCCAACGTCCAGCCCGATACTACGAAATAGAACCCGAGAATGAGAAACGATGCCGCGACGCTGTTATAGCCGATTATCGACCAGCCTTTCGACTTTTCGGCTATGGATTTGTAGGCGCCTACGGAATTGCGGCGCGAATTACGTCCGATAGCGAATTCGGCCAGCAGTACCGGTAACCCCAACAGCAATATGCAACCGATGTAAATCAAAAGGAATGCTCCGCCTCCGTTTTCGCCTGCGACGTACGGAAATCGCCAGATATTGCCCAATCCGACAGCGCTGCCCGCCGCGACGAGTATCGCACTGAGACGGCTGCCAAAAGTAGCTCTGCCGTTTTTCATATTTTTCTCTTAACCTTATTCCCTTCCCGATCGGAAATGAAGTGAAATTCCGATCGCCATATCGTAGCTCCACCGCGACTCGAACGCGAATTTAGGGTTTAGGAAACCCTCGTTCTATCCCTTGAACTATAGAGCCGTTTGCGGTGCATATGTCGCATACGCACCGCAAAGATAATAAGTTATTCCGAAAAAACGTAAAAACCGCCGATTTTACGTTCCCGCAATCTGTTCCGCAACCTTTGCGAAGCGGGACAAATCGCTCAATACGCGTGCTCGTCCTTTTTTATTTCGTCGCTTGTCAGGGGCGTTCGCGTGAGTGCTCTCCACGCATACCAGATGTATGCTATGACGAACGGTATCAGGAGCGACACGATGCTCATCGCCGTAAGCGTGAAGCGGCTCGACGACGAGTTTGCGATGTTGAGCGACGACTGCATATCGCTGAGCGACGGGTAGTAGCAGGTGCGGTTCCAGCCTGCCGTCAGCAGCAGCGCGAGCACCGTCAGTACGGTTCCCGAGCCGCTCATCCATATCGCTTTGCGGCTGCCTTTCAATCCTCCTGCGACGATTCCGCAAATTACCATTACGATGCCGATAAGCATAACCGTTGTTACGACGGGCATTTCGAGCATATTGTGCAGATACTTGTACGGCTCGACCGCAATCGCCCCCGTTGCGGGATCGTATGCGTAGCCTGCGGCGAACATCAGACTTACGAGAAACGTAAGGAAGAATACGAGGAACGGGACGGCTGCGCACAGGGAGCGTTTCCGCGAGCGCTCGCGGATTTCCGCGTCGTCGATGGTGTTGAGGAAATAATGCAGGCCGAGCAGGCGCGAAAGGAACAGTACGGCGAGCCCGAGTGCTATATTGCGATAGTCGAGCAGCGCTTCGAGCCCGTGCCAGCGGTTGCTCCACTGCGATATTGTCGTGTCGCCGCCGAGGTCGGATATGTTGAGGCGGTCTACGGTGAAGTTCGCACCCGTGAAAAGGGTGCCTACGGCCACGCCTAACAGCAGGGCGCCCGCAACGCCGTTTATCATCAGGAACAGGTCGAACGTCTTTTCGCCTAAAAGGTTGTCGGGCTTGCGGCGGTATTCGTAGGCGACGGCCTGAATGACGAACACGAAGAGTATGAGCATCCATACGTAGAACGCGCCGCCGAAACTCGTGGAGTAGAAGAGCGGGAACGATGCGAAGAATGCGCCGCCGAACGTCACGAGCGTCGTGAAGGTGAACTCCCATTTGCGTCCGAGCGTATTGACTATCATATTGCGCTGGTCGGGCGTACGGCCTATCGTGTAGAGCAGTCCCTGTCCTCCCTGTACGAACAGCAGGAAGACGAGCAGCGCGCCCAACAGCGATATTATGAACCACCAGTAGTGTTGCAGAAAAATCATAGTATCCATAGCTGTCTTATTTTTCTTTATCGGGCCCGAGGGCTATCTGTTTGAACATTATGCGCAACTCGGCTGCCAGCAGTATCGAGAAGAGCGCGAGGAAGAGGAAGAATGTGGTTATTACCGCTCCGCTGCCGATGCGGGAGGCGGCTATCGACGTGGGCATAAGGTCCTGAATAACCCACGGCTGGCGTCCGACTTCGGCTATGCACCAGCCTGCCTGTCCTGCCAGATAGGCGAGCGGCACCGAGAATATCGCTATCCACAGTATCCAGCGATAACGTTCGAGCCGGTCCTTGTACGAGAGCCACAGGAACACAGCGAACAGCAGTATGAAGAACGCTCCCAGCCCGACCATTATGCGGAACATATAGAATGTGAGCGGTACGTCGGGTACGATGTCGCTCGGCGAGTCGAGGTAGCCGTAGCCGAAATATGCGAAATATTCGCGCAGGAACTCTTCGCCCTCGGGCGTCGAGGGGTCGAACTCGGCGGTTATCTCGTCTATCGCCGCCTGATCTCCGTTGCGTTTGGCATCGCGGTAGCGGGCGAGTTCTTCGACCGCCTTGCGCCCGCGCTCGATCTTCTCCTCCGCAGACATAATGCCGTAGGCGGGGTTGCCGTTCACCAGATCGTTTATGCCAGCCACGTAGGCTTCGGCATCGCGGTAACTCATTATCGAAAGCAACTTCGGAATGCCCAACTTGAAGTAGAAGGCGGCGTCGTTCGACGAACGTTCGCTTTCGGGACGCAGGATGCCGATTACGGTAAGTCCCGCACCCTCTTCACCGTCGTAGAGCCCCTCCATAGCGGCGAGCTTCATAGGCTGCACTTCGGCTATTATCGCACCCGAGCGGTCGCCCGAGAATGCCGTCACGAGTGAAAATATCAGGCCGAATACAGACGCTATGGCGATGCTCTTTTTCGCCATCTTCTCTTCGCGCCCCTTGAGCAGGTACCACGCGCTGACGCCGATTACGAATACGGCGGCCAGCACGAACGACGAGGTGACGGTGTGGGTGAATTTGTTTACGGCTACTGGCGAGAACAGCACATCCCAAAACGAGGTCATCTCGTTGCGTACGGTTTCGAGGTTGAACGTGCAGCCGACGGGATATTGCATCCACGCATTGGCGACAAGTATCCACAATGCCGACAGATTCGCTCCTATGGCCGTGAGCCACGTCGAAGCGAGGTGGAAGCCCTTGCTTACCTTGTTCCACCCGAAAAATACGACGGCGACGAAAGTGGCCTCCAAAAAGAACGCCATAATGCCCTCGATCGCCAGCGGTGCGCCGAAGATGTCGCCGACGAAATGCGAATAGTTCGACCAGTTGGTTCCGAACTCGAATTCGAGTATCAGTCCCGTGGCTATGCCTATGGCGAAGTTGATGCCGAACAGGCGCAGCCAGAATTTGGTAGTCCGTTTCCAGAACTCGTCGCCCGTGCGGTAATATACGGTCTCCATTATCGCGCAGATGAAGCCCAGCCCGAGCGTGAGTGGAACGAACAGCCAGTGGTAGATGGCCGTCAGGGCGAATTGCGCCCGCGACCAATCGACGGTTTGCATAAAATCGTTCATATCGTTTGCAGTTTAAGGTTTTTCGGTGAGGTTTTCTATTATGAAGTCGGCACGTTCGGCGTCGGATTTGCCGCCGAGAGGGTCGGGAAAGAAGAACAGCCGCAGTATGGCGAACATAATGAACAGCTTGATAAGGATTATCGCCCACAGGGTGCGCCCCAAGCGCATCTGTCGAAATCCGTCGATGTAAAATCCGGCTATGGCGACCAGCTTGTCTTTCATATCTTTCTGTCGTGTATCATATCAAAATTACAAATAAAAATCGATTTGTCAAACTCTTTCTCTTCTCTGTCGTGAAAAATGGTTAAATTTGTCGCTCAAGGTTAATGAGAACATTCTAAACTCCGTAAAATTGAAAAGAAAGAGAGAATTCCGCCGTCCTTCGGCGCTGCTCTCCGCCGTTCCGCTTGCGGTTCTGGTGGGGCTGCTGGCGCTCGTCATACGCTGTTTCGGCGCCGATGCCATTTCGGGCGGCAGTCAGGTCGCGCTGTTGTCCGCGGCCTCGGTCTGCGTGATAATAGCCGTATTTTTCTGCGGCTGCGACTGGAGACGGCTCGAGGACGCCATACTCGACAACATACACACCTCGGCGTCGAGCATCGTCATCCTGCTGCTCATAGGCGCCATCGCGGGCACGTGGATGGTCAGCGGCGTAGTTCCCACAATGATATGCTACGGTCTCAAGGTGCTGCATCCTTCGGTCTTCCTTGTGGCTACGTGTGCCATATGCGCTATGGTGTCGATAATCACGGGCAGCTCGTGGACCACCATTGCGACTATCGGCGTAGCGCTTATGGGCATCGGACGTGCGCAGGGGTTCTGCGACGGCTGGATTGCGGGCGCCATAATTTCGGGAGCGTATTTCGGCGATAAGGTATCGATGCTGTCGGATACCACCGTGCTGGCGTCGTCTACGGTCAAGGTGCCTATTTTCACGCATATAAGGTATATGATGTACACCACCGTGCCGTCGTTCGTCATCGCTCTGACCGTGTTCGCCGTCGCGGGGTTCGTGTACTCTCCCTCCGAAGTGCAGATAGCCGAGGTGACGGATGCCCTCCGTTCGACATTCCGTATAAACGGCTGGCTGATGCTCATACCGTTGCTTACGGGTATCCTTATCGTCCGCAAATTGCCCGCACTCGTGACGCTGTTCGTTTCGTGCGTTATGGCCTGCATAGCACTCGTCGTGTTCCAGCCGCATATCCTTGCCGAAATAGCGGGTGCGGAACACCTCGATTTCATCTCGGGGTTCAAGGGCGTTATGATGAGCTGCTACGGCCCGACGGCTGTCGATACGGGCAGCCCCGAACTCGACGGGCTGGTCTCTACGCGCGGTATGGCAGGTATGCTCAACACGATATGGCTCGTGGTCTGCGCTATGTGCTTCGGCGGCGTGATGACTGGCAGCGGGATGCTCGCGTCCATTACCGATATTTTCCTGCGCTGTGTCCGCAGGGTCGGCTCCGTGGTCGCTTCGACCGTCGGTGCGGGCATATTCTTCAATGTGTGTACGGCCGATCAGTACATATCCATAATCCTTACGGGCAACCTTTTCCGCGACCTGTACCGCAAGAACGGGCTCGAAGCGCGGCTGTTGAGCCGATCCGTCGAGGATTCGGCGACCGTTTGCTCGGTGCTTATTCCGTGGAACTCGTGCGGGATGACACAGGCCACCGTGCTGGGTGTATCTACATTCACGTATCTTCCTTACTGCATCTTCAACCTCGTCAGCCCGCTGATGTCGGTCGCAGTCTCGGCGGTAGGCTATAAGATAGTGCGCACCGTCTGTCCGAGTACGGCTCAACAGTAGATCTTTATGTCATCGGCCGTGATGCCGTCGCCGCTGAGGACTATCAGCCGCTCTATTACGTTGCGCAGTTCGCGTATGTTGCCGCTCCACCGCATACGCTTCAGCTCCTCGACCGCTTCGGGCGATATGCTTTTCGGCGCAATGCCGTACTCGGCGCATATGTGCGTTATGAAATAGTCCGTCAGCAGCGGAATATCGTCGGCGCGTTCGCGCAACGGCGGGACCTTGATTACGATGACCCCTATTCGGTGATAAAGGTCCTCGCGGAAATTGCCTTTGGCTATCTCGTCGCGCAGGTTCTTGTTCGTCGCCGCAACTATGCGCACATCCACGTCTATGTCCTTGTCGCTGCCTACGCGGCTTATCTTGTTCTCTTGCAGTGCACGCAGCACCTTCGCCTGTGCCGACAGCGACATATCGCCTATCTCGTCCATAAAGAGCGTGCCGCCGTTCGCCTGCTCGAATTTGCCCTTGCGCTGCTTTATCGCCGAGGTGAATGCCCCGCGTTCGTGCCCGAAAAGCTCGCTTTCGATAAGTTCCGACGGTATGGCCGCACAGTTCACCTCGACGAACGGCGCCGCGCTGCGCCTGCTCTTTTCGTGGAGCCAGCGCGCCACGAGTTCCTTGCCCGTGCCGTTCTCGCCCGTTATCAGAACGCGGGCTTCGGAGCGTGCGACCTTGTCTATAAGCGTGCGCACGTGCGTAATGGCGTCCGATTCGCCGATTATCGGCTCGGCGGCCGTCGGGGCGTGACGGCGGGCGCGGGGTTGCGGGCGTGCTGTCGCGGCATCGTTATTGTCGGCCGCATCAACTGCCCGGCGGAGAGCCTTGAGCAGACGGTTCATATCGATGGGCTTTGTCAGAAAATCCTCGGCTCCGCTTTTCAACGCTTCGATGGCCGAGTCGAGGTCGTTTTCGGCCGACAGCACTATGAACGGTACGCCCGCATCGGGAACCTTGCAACTGCTGTCGGAGATGATGGCGTCGAACGGTATTTTCTCGCACATCTGCGATGCCAGAGCGTCGTCTTCGGCCGCTTCGGTCGAGAAGCCCTCGAATTCGAGACGTTCGCGCAGCGTATTTCGCATACTTTTTGATCGGTCTAAAATTAAAACCTTCGGCATAGTTGTATTTGATAAAAAATTGTATACTTTTGCATCAAAGTTAGCAACTTTACCCGACCGCACCATCAGACCCTATGCGGTGCGCAAACAGGGTTCAGGCAGCTTTGAACGATCCGTAAATGTCTATTGCGCGCGCCTTTTCGGCAACGGTTTTACCCCGAATGCGGTATCTTTTACCGAAAGATCTGCGCTTACCGACTTTAACGCATATGAGAAAAAATTATAATTACACACGACGCAAGTTGTATCTGCCCGAGTACGGACGCCATATTCAGGAGATGGTCGATTCGCTGCTCGAAATCGAAGACCGCCGCGAACGTACGCGGCAGGCCAAAGCCGTAATCGCCGTTATGGGCAACCTCAATCCGCTGCTGCGGGATACGTCCGATTTCACGCATAAATTGTGGGACCACCTTATAATAATGTCTGATTTCAAGCTCGATGTGGATTCCCCCTATCCGCTGCCGTCGCGTCAGGATCTGACCGTTACGCCGCAGCGTATGAGGTATCCCCAAAGCTATATCTCGCACAAGCATTACGGCAAGTATGTCGGCCGTATGTTGCGCAAGCTGGCCGAAGGCGGCAACCCCGAATCGGTAGCGCGTTCGGTCGATAACATCGCTCGGTATATGCGTACCAAAAGCTACGAATACAATCAGGAGCACCCCAACAACGAGGTAATCATAAAAGATATACGCAAGATGTCCGGAGACGGCATAATTCTGGACGAAATTGCCCTGAACAATCTCCGAAGCGACTATAAACAGCACTTTTCGGCACGTCCCCAGAACGGCAAGCAGAACAAGAAAAACGGAATGAAGGCCCCTCAGAAGAACGGCAAGGGTATGGCTCCCCGCCAGCCTTACGGAGGACGCATTCAGAAAAACGGGGCCAAACACAATTCGGCCAAGTAATTTGACGTTTTGATCGGGATTGCTTATATTTGTGAATTAAAAGAGTGTTATGAAGAAAATCCTGACTGCGGCTGCCGTTGCGGCCGTGTTTATGATATGCGGTTGCAAATCCTCTACCGTGAAGATCTCGGGGCGGCTGCTGGGCCTGAATGCCAAGAGCGTCTATCTGGAGCAGGTCTCCTCGGGCGGCGAAAAACTTATCGATTCGGTGGCGCTCGGCGAGGACGGGACATATGCTTTCCGTCTGAACGACGTATCTTCCACGCCGTCGCTCTACAACATAGTCTATAACGGCGAGCGTATCCCTCTGCTGCTGGTAGGCGGCGAGAGGGTAACGGTCAATTCCGTCGGCAGCCTGCTGCGCAACTACACGGTGCAGGGCAGCGGCGAGTCGGAGCTGTTGCGCCGATTCAACAAGGCGTATGTCGAGGGCCTGGAGCGTATGAACATAATTCTCGAACGGTTTTCGGGCAATTCGCTCTCGTCCGCGGAGCGCGATGCCCTTATGAAGGAGTACACGAACGAGTATCGTAAGGCCAAACGCGAGCAGTTGAAATTCATAGTCGAGAACAAGGACAAGATAGCGGCCATTTATGCCCTTTACCAGCGTTTCCCCGGCGAAAAGTTCCTGTTCAGCAACGACGGCGACATTATCTATTACCGCACGGTGGCCGATGCCGTCGAGCAGAGCTGCCCCGACTCTCCGTTCCTGCCGACGCTGCGTACCGAAATAGCCCGTATGGATGCGCGCATAACGCTGATGTCGCAGATCGCCGAGGCGAACTATCCCGATATATCTCTGCCCGATATGTACGGCAAAGAGGTTCGGCTCTCGTCGTTGGGCGGCAAGGTTATACTGTTGTGGTTTTGGTCGGCGGCGACGGGCAATTCGAACGCCTTGAACGCCGAACTGAAACATACGTACGGGAAATATGCCGACAAGGGTTTCGAGATATATCAGGTGAGTGTCGATACGTCGAAAGCGCTGTGGATAAATGCCGTGCAGGAACAGCGGCTCGACTGGATTTCGGTGTGCGACCTCCGCGGCGAACGCTCCCCGTTTCTGGGGACGTACAACGTAGGCAAGCTGCCGGCGAACTTCCTGATAGACACGAACGGCTCCATCGTCGGCAAGGACCTTTACGGCAAGGAGCTCGACGACAAACTCGCCGAACTGCTGCACTGAAAAAATGTACTATTTCGCTTCGGACATACATTTGGGTGCGGGCGACGAGGCCACGGCACGTCGCATCGAGGCTCGTTTTACGGCGTGGCTCGACGAAGTGTCGCGGGATGCGAAGGCCGTTTTCATCGTCGGCGACCTGTTCGATTTCTGGTTCGAATACGGCAGGGTGGTACCCAAAGGGTTCGTGCGTACACTCGGGAAATTGGCCGATATGACCTCGCACGGCATCCGCGTGGTGTTCCTTACGGGCAACCACGATATGTGGGTCGGCGATTATCTCGAAAAGGAGTGCGGCGTAGAGGTGCATACGCGCCCGATGTTCGTCGAACTGGGTGGCAAACGGCTTTTCGTCGCTCACGGCGACAATATGAAGATAGAGGGGCAGCCGTTGCTGAAATTTATGAATACGGTATTCCGTTCGAAGACGCTGCGTTTCCTCTTTTCGTGGCTGGTGCATCCCGATCTTGCGGTGCGGTTCGGCCGCTGGTGGAGCGGCAAATCGCGTAAGGCCCACGGCGCGGAGATCGACCGCTCGGTACTGAAACCGCTGGCGGAGTATGCGGGCGAATTGGGGAACGTGCACGACCTCGAATGCTGCATATTCGGACATATGCATTTGGCAGCCGATATCGTTACCGAGCATATGCGCGTGCTGTTTCTGGGCGAATGGGAGACGGCTCCCGCTTACGCGGAGATGACCGACGAGGGCGAGCTTACACTTAAATATCTGAAAACCGAATGAAACAATATCTCGATCTGCTCCGCAAAATCAAGGAGGAGGGCGTAGTCAAGGGCGACCGGACGGGTACGGGTACCAAAAGCGTGTTCGGATACCAGATGCGCTTCGACCTGCGCGACGGATTTCCGCTGCTGACCACGAAAAAGGTCTTTGTAAAGGGCATTATCCACGAACTGCTGTGGTTCCTGTCGGGCGATACGAATATAAAATATCTCGTCGATAACGGCGTGCATATATGGGATAACGACGCATACCGCTACTATAACGAGCTGTGCGTCCGCTATGGCATATTGCCCGTCGAGCGCGATACGTTCCTCGCGTCGGCAGGCGTCGAGTCGCCGATAGACGGTTACCGCTTCGGCGACCTGAATCACGTTTACGGCTATCAGTGGCGTTCGTGGCCTGCGTCCGACGGCGGTGTCATCGACCAGATCGCCGAAGTCGTCGATACTATCCGCAAAAATCCCGACTCGCGGCGTATGATAGTGTCGGCGTGGAATGTCGCCGAGATAGGCGATATGGCCCTGCCGCCCTGCCACGTGCTGTTCCAGTTCTACGTGGCCGACGGACGGCTGTCGTGCCAGCTCTACCAGCGCAGCGCCGATACGTTTCTGGGCGTGCCGTTCAATATCGCATCGTATGCCCTGCTGACGATGATGATTGCGCAGGTGTGCGGACTGGAGGCGGGCGAGTTTATCCATACTTTGGGCGATACGCATCTGTATCTCAATCATCTGGAGCAGGCGGACGAGCAGTTGTCGCGCACGCCGAGACCTTTGCCGACGATGCGGATGAATCCCGACGTGAAATCCGTTTTCGAATTCCGTTTCGAGGATTTCACGCTCGAAGGTTACGATCCGTATCCCGCAATCAAGGCTCCGATGTCATTCTGAAATCCGAGACCGTTTCGAAGGAGGAAAAATTATGTTGTCGATAATAGTGGCCGTTGCGGCTAACGGCGTGATAGGCGATAAAAACAGGTTGCTGTGGCATATAAGCGAAGACCTGCGTAATTTCAAACGTATTACTACGGGGCATCCCGTGATTATGGGACGCAAGACGTTCGAGTCGCTCGGCCGTCCGCTGCCGAACCGTAAGAATGTGATTATCTCGCGGCAGAATATCGAAGTCGAGGGTTGCACGGTCGTCCATTCTCTGGCCGAAGCCGTTGCGTTGTTCCCACGCGAAGAGGAGGTGTTCGTTATCGGCGGCGCACAGATTTATGCCGAAGCTCTGCCCGTAGCAGACAGGTTTTATCTTACCCGTGTGGAGCACGATTACGAGGGCGACACGTCATTCCCCGCGTGGAATCCCGCCGAATGGCGCAAGGTGGGCGCAGAGCGTTTCGAACGGGGCGAGAAGTACGAATATCCCTTTGTGTTCGAGGTCTACGAGCGGCGCGATTAAGTATTTATACCGATATATATCATAGAACGAATCGATAACTTTGCCACAAAAGAGGCGAAGTTATTTTTTTTGCGATACGATTTTGCCCGAAAGCCCCTCCGAAACCCGAGGTTTCGCGTGCATCTGCGCAATCCGCTTTGCGGGGCGGGCGTCAGGTACGCTGAGCCTTCGAGAGCGTCCGACAGGCTGGATATACGGCGGGGACGAAAAGCGGCGGGGCGGAATCATACATAGTTTATAAGTTTATGGGTAAATATTTCGATATGCTGATGGAGGACGTCCGCCTGCGCGAGGGTCTGAAGTCGTGTATGAACTGCGGCGTGTGTACGGGAGTATGTCCCGCCGCCGAATTTTACAATTACGACCCGCGCCAAATAGTCAATATCGTGCAGACGCGCGACGATGACGCTATCGAGGAGCTGCTCAAGAGCGATACGATATGGTTTTGCGGAGAGTGTATGTCCTGCCGCCCGCGATGCCCCCGCGGCAATACGCCCGGGTATGTCATTCAGGCGCTGCGTACGCTGTCGCAGAAGCTGGGCTTTTTCGTCGAGAGCGAAAAGGGGCGCCAGCAGCTCGCGCTCAAGCGCATCATCGGCGAGAATATATTGCGTACGGGCTACTGCCTCGTGCCGCGGCTCGTGGACCCTGCGCTGCATCCCGAGCAGGGGACCGTTTGGCGTTGGATATACGATAACGACGAGGAGGTATACGGCAAATTCACTCCCGTTTACAATCGCAACGGCGCGGGTGCCCTGCGTCGCATAGACGATGAGTCGCTCGACGAGATACGCCGCATATTCGACGTCAGCGGCGGTACGGAGATGTTCGATACTATCGAGCGGCACTCCGACCGCAAGGCGCGCGAAATGGGTTACGACGGCGCCACGCAGGAATATATGATGGAGACCTACACCCGAAATTCGGATAACGAACACGATTAGCCGCTTATGAAAAGAGCTACATGGTCGGAGTATCAGAAGGATATTGCCGACGACAAATACTACTACGCCCGCAGCTGCATCCGCCAGAACTTTTTCCCCGGAAGCGAAAAGGCTTTTCTCGATATATTGAGCAAGGACTTGGGCAAGGACATATTCGATGACCCTGCGCATTCGTCGTGCACGGGTATCGGTTACCATTCGGACATAGTGCCGTTAGAGACCATTATGACGGTCGTCGCCCGCCAGTTCGCGATGATGACCGAGTCGGGGTACGAGAATTTCGTCACGTCGTGCATCACCTCTTTCGGCATATATACCGAGATTCTCGCCACGTGGGAGGAGTTTCCCGAAACGGAGGAGCGTACGCGCGAAAACCTCTACAAGACTACGGGGCGCGAGTTCCGCAAACCGAAGTGTCTGGCGCATACGTCGGACATAATATTCCATTTCCGCGAAGATATTGCGCGCCTCGCCAAGCGGCGTCTCGTAAATTCGGGAACCGAAGAACCGCTGAAGGTCGTCGAACATATCGGCTGCCACTATGCCAAGCTGTTTCCCAAGTCGGGTATAGGCGGTTCGGAGTTTCCGTATGTGTTGGCCGGTATGGTGGATGCGTGGGGCGGCGAGTGCGTCGATTATCCCGAACGCCGCCATTGCTGCGGTTTCGGTTTCCGCAACTATCTGGTGCAGGCCAACCGCGGCTACTCGGTGGCCAATTCGCAGAAGAAGCTCGAAAGTATGGCCCCGTATCATCCCGATTTCATCGTGGCCAACTGCCCCGGCTGCACTATGTTTCTCGACAAGTGGCAGTACACCATTGCCGAGATGGACGGCCGTACGTACGGCGGGAACGGGCATGGCATACCCGTGCTTACTTACGAGGAGATGGCGGGGCTGGTGCTCGGCTACGACCCTTGGGAGTTGGGTATGCAAATGCACCAGGTGGATGTCGAGCCGCTGCTCGATAAGATGGGCGTAGATTACGACCCCGCGGCCAAATACCTCGGCCGTAACGGAAAATTCATAGGAAAACCCTCTGCGGCCGTCGTGAACGGTTGTTCGCAGGATTTTATTTACGACATTAAATTGTAATGAAACACGTTGTAGTCATAGGAGGCGGTATTGCGGGTATGCAGTCCGCATTGAGCCTGAAAAAACGCGGATTCGACGTAACGGTCGTCGAGAAAAGCAACCGTTTGGGCGGAAAACTGCTCAACTGGCATTGTCTTTTCCCCTCATTCACTCCCGCAACGGAGGTCACGGATACGTTGAAGCAACGGATTGCAGACAGCGGGGTCGAGGTGCGGTTGAATGCCGAAGTCGTCGAGTTCGACCGCCATCATGTCGTATTGGCCGACGGCGAGAGGATAGAGTGCGACGCCGTGGTCCTGTGCTCGGGATTCACGCTCTTCGACGCGCGTATCAAGGAGGAGTACGGATACGGCATTTACGATAACGTCTATACGTCGGTCGATATCGAGGCGATGCTCAACAAGGGGCGTGTGGAGCTGAAGAACGGAGGGCGGCCGCGGCGCATAGCTTTCCTGCACTGCGTAGGTTCGCGCGACGAGAAGGTCTGCCAGCGCCACTGCTCGAAGGTCTGCTGCGTGACGGGCGTCAAACAGGCTATCGAGATGAAGCAGCTGTTTCCCGAGGCGGACGTATTCAATTTCTATATGGACATACGTATGTTCGGCCCCGGCTACGAGGAGATGTACCGCGAGGCTCAACAGAAATATAATATCCATTTCGTGCGCGGCCGCATATCGGAGGCGGCGCCGACAATCGACGGACGCTTGCAGCTCAAGGCCGAGGATACGCTTACGGGGCGTCCTCTGAAGATAAGCGTCGATATGCTGGTGCTGCTCGTGGGTATGCGCAGCAACGACGATAATGCGCGGTTCGCCGAACATTCGGGGCTGCAATGTGCTCCGAGCGGGTTTATGGCTCCTGCGGATATGTTCCTCTCGAATGTCGCAAGCGGTGTCGGGGGCATTTTCTATGCGGGTGCCGTTACTGCCCCCAAGAGCGTCGGCGAGGTGTTGAACGACGGTGCGGCGGTCGCCGAAGCCGTAACGGGATATTTGGGTTAGTATGGCTGCTATAGACTGGGGCTTTTCCATAAACCGCCCGCGTACGATAGATATAGACAACAACAATCTCCGCAAGAGCGACGAGATATTGCGCGAGATGCCCGAATTGCAGTGTTGCATCGGATGCGGCGCCTGCACCGCGAGCTGTACGGCGGGAAACCTTACGGAGTTCAATTTCCGCAAGGTGCACACCCTCGTGCGGCGCGGCGAGTATCAGGGCGCATACGAGGAGATGAACAAATGTATGTTGTGCGGCAAATGCCGCCTGCTGTGCCCGCGCGGGATCAATACGCGCGGTGTGGTAATGCTAATCAAACGTAAATTGGGAGACTTTTAGCGATGAATTTTTTTGCTCCGTTCTGCATACCGTTTATGGTCGGCGCTGCCGTTATGGCCGTTGCCCTCGTGCTGAAATATGTCTTGTGGATTTGGCATCTTCCGCGTGCCGATCGTAAATTGCTTGTCAGCGGTATATTTACCGTACAGAGCATCAAGGCCGTCGGCGAGGTCATAAGCGAATCGCTGCTCCACCGCCGCATATTCAAGGTGAATCCTCTGTTGGGATATATGCACGCGAGCCTCGCATTCGGCTGGTTTTTGCTTATTACCGTCGGATGGATCGAGACGATAGCATATCTCGGGTTCCGCTACGTGCCGTTGCAGGGACACGTGTTTTTCAAGTATTTCGCGACGTGTATCGCCGAACATAAACCCGTCTTCGATTTCCTGATGGACCTGCTGCTGCTTATCGTGCTGTCGGGCGTGGCTTTGGCGTGGGGCAAGCGTCTCTATTCGAAAGCTATGGGTATGCGCCGCACGACCAAACATGTCTTGGGCGACCGTGTAGCCCTTTCGGCACTGTGGTTCATATTTCCCGCACGTCTCGTTGCCGAGAGCCTTACCTGCGCCATCTACGGCGGCGGGGGTTTCCTTACGGGTTCGATAAGTTCGTTCCTCGCCGAACACGTAAGCGGCAGCCTGCTCGCAGCGCTGTACGAACCGTCGTGGTGGTTCTACTCGTCGATGCTCGGCATATTCTTCGTCGCACTGCCGTTCTCGCGCTATATGCACATATTTACCGAAATACCGCTCATTTTCCTGCGCCGCTATCAGCTGCGGCCGCGCGAAAAGGAGTCTTCGTACGATAATTTCGAGATACAGGCCTGTTCGCGCTGCGGCATCTGTCTCGACCCCTGCCAGCTTCAGAGCGAATTGGGCATAAATGACGTGCAGTCGGTCTATTTCCTGCGCGACAGACGTTACAACCGTCTGAAACTCGCCGTCGCCAATAATTGCCTTATGTGCGGACGGTGCGAAGCCAAATGTCCGGTGGGTATCAATCTCAATTCGTTGCGTCAGAATTCGCGCGATACGATGCGCAATATTCCCGACGAGTCGCGCTACGGCTATTTGGCGTCGCTCGACCGTTCGCAGGGCGAGGGGCGCGTCGGCTATTTCGCTGGGTGTATGACGTTGCTTACGCCGCGTACGCTGTCGGCTATGGAGCGGATATTCGCTGCGGCGGGCGAAGATGTCTGGTGGGCGGACCGTAACGGCGGGGTATGTTGTGGACGGCCGTTGAAACTCTCGGGCGAGACAGACTCGGCGAAAAAGATGATGCGCTACAACAAGGAGCTGTTTTACAAACACAATATCACTACGCTCGTCACCTCGTGCCCGATATGCCTGCGCGTATTCCGCGATGAGTATGCCTTGCGCGGTATCGAGGTGCTGCACCACTCCGAGTATATCCTGCGCCTGATGCGTCAGGGACGCCTGAAAGTGGACGCCGCGGGCGGCAGATTCACCTATCACGACCCTTGCGAACTGGGCCGCGGGTGCGGCATTTACGACCAGCCGCGTGCCGTTATCGAGGCTGTTGGCGAGTTGCTCGAACCGAAACATACGCGCGAAGATTCATTGTGCTGCGGCGCTTCGCTTGCCAATACCGTGATAAACGACGCACAGCAGTTGCGTATCGCCCGCTCGATGTCCGCGGAGTTCGAGCAGACCGGAGCTTCGACCGTGGTGACTTCGTGCCCGTTGTGCAAAAAGACGGTCGCCCGCGGTTCGTCATTGCCCGTGAAAGATCTGTCGGAGGTCGTAGCCGAGCATCTGGCGTAGTATGCCGATGAAGCGGGGGCGGAACTGCCTTCTCCTTTTTCGAAAGCCGAGCGGTTCGGTCGGAAACTCCCGACCGAACCGCTTTTTGCAACGGCAGGCGTGAACCGTGCCGATAAAAAAAGCGGACGATTCGAAAGAATCGTCCGCTGTGGTAGCGGGAGAAGGACTCGAACCTCCGACCTTCGGGTTATGAGCCCGACGAGCTACCAACTGCTCTATCCCGCGATATGTCTTTATTAACGAGTAATATCGTTGTCTCTTCGCGCCGCCTTTTCGGCTTTGCTGGTGCAAAGGTAGGTAAAAAAAATCAATTATCCAAATTTATTTTCGTTCCCCTCTCGCTCCCCGCCTGATAAGCAAGCCGCAAATACCGTGCAAACGCCGCTTAATTGTCGAATAATTCGTTGAGTGTGCGGGCAAGACGATACGCGGCTTTTACTATCTGCGACTGTGCCAACTCCTTATGTTCGACGAAAAACCGTGCGTCTATGGAATCGCCCGGTTTCGCCCAGTCGTAAATCACGTGGCAGCTTTGCCCGCAATCGCGCATCCAGTCCGTCGGCGTACCCGCACTCAATGCACGGCGTTCGTCGTCCGTGAATGTGTCGAAATTGTCGCGGAAAATATCGATGTCGCCTTTCCATTCGGGATGTACGTCGCTGAGCGATTTCCCGTCCCACAATCCGTGGTAGGCCTCCGTCTTGCCGTTGTAGTTGAGGCGGAACCAGCCGTATCTGTTCTCGCGGCCGCCCGGCAGGTCCGAGAAAAAGATATGCGCGGGACAGTGCATATCGCTGATTATGTGGATTATGTATTTTATGTTCACATTTACCGTCGAATCGCTCAATTCGCGCCATTTGCCGTCCTTGAGCCTCTCTACGGCATTGATGAGTTGCGGCAGGGCATCGCCGTCGCCGTTGGGGCGTATCGTGCCGCAGGGTTCGCCGTTTTCGTCTATCGTCCCCATATGCCACCACGTCGTCATCTCGTATCCGGGCGATGTGCGGAATTCGTCCATCCACGTCGAATATTCGACTATCGAATGATCGAGGTATCTGTCGAGATTGGCTTGTGTTCTCGGCGTGATGTGCCGTTCGGCGATGCGGGCTATGAGCCGGTGTCCGAGCCCGCCCCATGCTATGGATATTTGCGGGAGGAGGGTGAACAATGCCGATGCGAGGAGTGCGTATTTTTTCATAATCCTGAAATTTTCGGTTCGGGTATATGTAGCAAAGATAACGAAAATATCGTAAAAATATCGGTCTGCGACTCGAAAAAACGATAGAAGTAAAAACTTCGGGTTTTTATCGTGACATTTGTAATTGTTTTGCTATCTTTGAACGATATTAACCGTCCAACTTAAATTCTGACGTTATGAAAGATCCGAAGAGACTTTTCTGTGCTATGCTTGCCGTTCTGTTCGTCCTGCCCGTTGCCGCCGACTCGTTTGCCGACATACGCAAGAAGGCGACGACCAAAGGTACGGTGCTCGGAAATGCGAAAATAACGGGGATCGTCATCGGCGATTATCGTTCGCAGAATATGGAGCTTTGCCCCAATACGGCGTATAACAAGGTGGATTTGAGGGTAAACAAACGGACGGCGTATATCGAAAGCGAGGACGGAAAATACGGCTTCCGACTGGTTTTCGACGGCATATACGATAACCGTCTGTCGCGCGGCGATAAGGTCTCGCTCGACCTTCGCGGGTGCACGGTGACGCGCGAGAATAATCCCGAAAGATATACCGTCAGTGGACTGACGGCCGAGAATGTCGTGTCTAAAGAGGCGGGTGCGCCGCTGCCGTCCAAGAAGCGTACGATCAACACCCTGACGGACGAGGATGTCTATACGTTCGTTACGCTCGAGGGTGTGGAATTTATGAGCAAGCAGGGCAGTTATACCGACATATTCGAGCGTATGGCCCAATGTACGTATCTGAACCATTACAAACCGACGCGGCCTAATGAGTATATGGACGGTTGGGCGTCTCTGCTCAAGGATAAGGAGAATGCGTCTGTCTATATGCTCGTCAATACGAAATGCACCTGGCGCCGAGACGGGCGCGGAGTGCCGAAGGGTGTCGGCAGCATGTCGGGCATTGTTGTGCATACCCCTATGCGCCGTTACGGCGGCGATATGGGGCGCTATTCCATACGGCCAGTGGATGTCGGGGATGTGCTGACCATTCCGTGGGAGGAGGCATCTTCGTACGACATCATAGCCGAGTGGAACTGGAACCGTAATTACGAGGCGGCGTTGAAATTCGAAAAGGCGGGTGAAAAGCGCCGCGCGATGCGGGCGGAGAAGTATGGCGACGACCGTATCCTGCCCGATGTCGGTGCGGGTTTCCTGTTTACGGACACGAGTGCGGGCATACGGCTCGATTCCGATTACGATATGCGTTATGCCAACGATAATGCGGGAATGCGCAAGTACGGATGCCTGCGTCTGGAGGCCGATGTCCAGAACTGGCTGGCAGACGGTAAGGGGTTGTTCGCGGAGTTTTCTACCGAGGGTTTGTCGGGGCGTGCGTTGTCGTTCGACTTTACTTTCGGTGCAGGCAATCACGACATCAACAATTCGTGGGGCTTTCCTGCCGAGTGGAAAGTCGAGTATTCGACCGACGGCGTAAAGTTCGTTACTGCCGCCGACAGGATAATTCTGCGTTCGACGCCTTATACGGAGGGCAATGTCAAGGGCGTAGGCGATCGTTCGGTGTCTTATGACGCCGCGTTCGGCTTTACGGAACACAGCGTTGCACTGCCCGCTTCTCTGTTCGGACAGAAGAAGGTCGTTGTGCGGTTGTCGCCCGCATCGAACCGTATGGCGGTTATTCCGGCCGATCCGTCGGATGATTCTATCGGCGGGGTCATATCTCCCGATTTCAAGAAACAGTTGATTCTGCGTATCGGAATGGTCTCGGTGAAGGCATTGAGGTGACCGATAGCGGCCGTTTCCGCCTTTCCGTCGGAATATTTCGATTTCGGCGACGAAGGAGACTTATAACATAGTGAATCGCCTGACACTCTGCGTGTCAGGCGATTCGTCTTGTCATATGTGTGTCGGGGTCATTTCCCTAAATGTTCATACAACCATTTGTTGCGGATTACATCCTGCTCGGTGTAGGTGTAGTGCTTGGTGTCGTGGAAAAGCAGCAATTCTTTTTCCGAGGAAATGACGTTGTAGGCCGACATCGTGGAGGTGGGACAGCACGTCATATCGTTGTAGCCCATCGACATAAATACGGGAATATTCACTTTGCGGGCGAAATTGACCACATCGTAATATTTGGTGGTCTCGATACACTTGTCGTTGCGCAAATTATCGTCCGCAGACCTGCTGAACAGATGCGGCCAGCCTCCGCCGCGCCCGTAGAGATAACCCGTCATATCGCAGAGTGCGGGGTAGTATGCCGCCAGATACTTGACTTTGGGGTTCAGAACCGCAGTGGTGATAGAGAGTGCGCCGCCCTGGCTTCCTCCGCAAACGGCTATGCGTTCCGCATCCACCGACTCCAGCTCGGCGAGAAAATCGATCGCGCGTGCACAGCCGAGATATACCCGCTTGTAGTAATACTGGTCGCGGTTGTCGAGACGGTAGCGGTTGTAGCTTCTGAGCGCTCCCGAGTAAAGGTCGGTGTAAACCTTGGGATCGAGATTCACGGGTATTCCGTGAATGCCGACCTGCAATGTGACGTATCCCTGCTCGGCCATCGATACCATACCTCTGTATCCGCGTACGCCGGCACCCGGAACGGCCAGAATCGCGGGATGTTTGCCTCCGCCGACCGGCACGCAGAGAATGCCGTAGAAGCGGCTGCCTTTGGTGTAGTTCTGGAAACTTATGTGGTAAACGTCGGCCTTGCCTGTGCACAGTTCGGGCATCGGCGTGATGACGGGTTCGAGCGGGAGTTTGCCGTTGGCCTCTACGGCGTCGCTCCAGAATTTGTCGAAATCGTCGGGCAGGGTAGTCGTCGGCCGTATCTTTTCGGGTTCGAAGCCTGCCGTAGCCGTGCCTTCGTAGGTGAAGTCGCCATCCTTATAGAATACGCGGCAGCGCAGGAATCCCGGGACTTTCATCGTGCCGAGCGTGATAGTGCCCGTGCCGTTCTTGAGCGTAAGTGTCTTCGAAACGTGCGGTTTCATCATATCTTCCGATATTTCGTAGCTGACCACTGCGTTCTCTATCGGATTGTTATGCTTCAGGACGGTAACCGTGAAAACGGGTTTTTGCCCGCAGTCGTAACGCCATTCCGAATTGTCGGGCGTGACTACGACCTTTACGAAGCGTTCGGCCGGAGCGGCGAACAGGCTTGCCGAGCATATCGCTGCGGCAAACAGAGACAGAATTAATTTTTTCATTTGAGGCGGTTTTAGTGTTAAAATCGATGCTAATTTAATAAAATAGGACGGATCGGGCAACAGAACCGTCTTTTTTTTTTAATTTTGCAAACGGCGTCGCGGCATACATCCGTCTGCCGTCCGTGATGACGCCGATATTGATTATGGTCAGACTTTCGTTGATAATAGCGACATACAATCGCTCCGCGCAGCTGCTCGTCGCGCTGCGCTCGGTTGCGGCGCAGACGGCCGTACCCGAAGAGTGGGAGTGCATAGTCGTGGACAACAACTCGTCGGATGATACGCAGCGCGTGTTCGGGGATTTTGCGGGAGAACACCCGTCGCTGAACCTGCGCATCGTTACCGAAACGAACCAGGGGCTTTCGTATGCCCGCAATCGCGGCATCGCCGAGAGTAGGGGCGAATATGTAGCCGTTATCGACGATGACGAACGTGTCAATCCCGAATTCATACGGGCTTATACGGACCTTTTCGATGCGCATCCCGATTGTGTCGCGGCGGGCGGGCGTGTAGTGCCCGAATATCCGTCGGGACGTCCCGCGTGGATGTCGCGCTTTACCGAGAAGCCTGTCGCCAATCCTACGGACTGGGGGTGCGAGGTGCGCCCGTTTCCCGCAGGGCGGATACCTGCGGGCGGCAATATGGCTTTTCGCCGCGATGCACTGTTGCGGTACGGCGGTTTCGATACGTCATTGGGGCGTGTCGGAAGCAAGCTTACGGGCGGCGAGGAGAGCGACCTGTTCGAGAGAATGGCGGATGACGGAGTGCGGTTTACGTATGTCCCTGACGCGATAATATGGCATATCATCCCTTCGGAAAAACT
The DNA here is from genome assembly GCA_017937125.1 of Alistipes sp. Classification (GTDB taxonomy): domain Bacteria; phylum Bacteroidota; class Bacteroidia; order Bacteroidales; family Rikenellaceae; genus Alistipes. The sequence continues at coordinate 375,071 of JAGBEH010000001.1, forward strand.
TACGGCCGATTACTTTGCGCGTTTGTCGTTCAATACGGGGGTGAGCCAGCGCCGACGCGCCGAACTGCACGGGCGTGTCGGGCGTCTGTTCGCGGGAGAGGCGGTCAAATGGGGCGCAACGCTCGTACTGGCGGTATGTTATATCGCGACGCTGCGTCCGAGTAAGGGCATATGGTTAGTGAAGATGCGGTACGGCATATCGCGCGGAATAATGCGAAAAGAGTAAGCAGAAACGGCGCTTGCGCCGTAGACCCCTCCCTCGGGGAGCGGATTTCGGTGGAACCCGCAGCAGGGCAGCAGGGTTTTGGAATAAGGTTAGTGTAAAATAGTATATAATTGCCTTATTTTTTCGTTCGGTGGCGGATATGCACCTTTGTCAGAAAAGATACTTTTCCGTCTCGACCTTGCTTACCAGGCGCAACACCTCGTTCCACGTCTCTTCGCCGAAAGTGGTGCCGACCACCTCGATGACCTTGCCTGCCGTAATGGCTCCTATCGTGCCGCATTGCCGCAGAGAGAGGCCGTTGCACAATCCCGACAGGAACCCCGCAGCGTAGAAGTCGCCCGCACCCGTAGTATCGACGCGTTTCGCGGCCGCCATAATGCCTACATGCAGGACCTCGCCGCCGTTTTTTATGAGGGCGCCGCGCGTGCCGATTTTCACAATTACCAGCTCGCACATATCGGAGATCGCCTGCAAGGCGTTGATCGGTTCCGCTTCGCCCGTGAACGCCTTGGCTTCGTCTTCGTTGGCGAATAGTATATCTACGTAATCCGCAACTATCGAGCGCAGGAAGTCGAGATTCTCCTCCACGACATTGAAGCTCGCCAGGTCGATAGCTATCTTCAGCCCGCTCTCCTTGGCGGTCTTTATCACGTTGCTGATAAGGTCGCGGTTCTGCACGAGATACCCTTCGACATAGAGACAATCGTAGTTTGCGAATATCTCCGCCGAGATCTCCTGTGCCGTCAGCTCCAAGGCGGCACCGAGGTGCGTTACCATCGTCCGCTCGCCGTCGGGCGATATGAGCGATACGCACTTGCCCGAACGTTCTTTGCCTTTGAAGATGAACGGTTCGATGTCGAGGTTCTCGAGCGCCTGCTTGAAAAATTCGCCCGTTTTATCCTGCCCGACCTTGCCGATGAACCCGACATGACATCCGAGACGCGACATCGCGCGTATGGTATTGCCTGCCGAGCCGCCCAGCGAGAGTGCATACGGCAGGCCTGCCACCGACTTCGATATGGCGGTTTGCAGTTGCGAGTTTACGAGATTCATAGAGCCTTTCTGCAACTCGTAGCGATGGAGGACATCGTCGGAACGCAGATTCACAAGCATATCGGTCAGGGCATTGCCTATGCCTATAACTTTCTTCATTTCGTATATCGGGCTGTTGTCTTGTTTCGGTCGTTATATCGACAGTATTTTTACGAGGTCTATGCTGCCGCGGTCGAGTTTCTTCTCGCGGCTGACGGCTTTGGCGAACGGCACGTATGTCATTTCGCCGTTCTGTATGCCTATCATCACGTTGCGCTGTCCGTCGAGCAGCGCCTGTATGGCTGCCGCACCCATACGCGATGCGAGTATGCGGTCTATCGCCGTCGGCGAGCCGCCGCGCTGTATGTGCCCGAGAATGGTTACGCGGGCGTCGTATTGCGGATATTCGTGTTTGATACGCTCGGCGAGCCCCATCGCACCTCCCGTCTTCTTGTTCTCGGCAACGAGTACGATAGCCGAGTTCTTGCTCTTGCGGAATCCGTGGTCTATGAGTTGGCTCAACTGATCGACCTCGGTCTCCATCTCGGGAATTATCGCCGCCTCGGCACCCGACGCAATGGCCCCGTTGAGGGCGAGGTAGCCTGCCGTGTTGCCCATAACCTCCACGAAGAAAAGACGTTCGTGGCTGGTGGCCGTGTCGCGCAGTTTATCGACCGCATCCATAATGGTGTTCAATGCCGTATCGTATCCTATCGTCGAGTCGGTGCCGCTGAGGTCGTTGTCGATAGTTCCGGGCAGCCCCACGATAGGTATGTCGTATTCGCGGGCGAAGAGCTGCGCTCCCGTCAGCGAGCCGTCGCCGCCGATGACCACCAGAGCGTCGATGCCGTTGGCCTGCATATTATCATATGCGGCCTTGCGTCCCTCCTCGGTCATAAACTCCTTGCTGCGGGCCGTTTTGAGTATGGTGCCTCCCTTCTGGATGATGTTGCTGACGCTCTGCGACTTGAAGTCGATGATTTCATTCGTCACCAAACCGTGATAGCCGCGCATTATGCCTTTGACCGTCAGCCCGTTGAATATCGCCGTTCTCGTTACGGCACGAATTGCGGCATTCATTCCGGGGGCATCGCCTCCCGAGGTGAGTATGCCTATGCATTTGATTCTTCCCATTGTGGTACTCCGATTAAAAATGTCCGATATCGCCCGATGCCGCGGCTGCCGTAGCAACCTCCGTGCGGCAGGCATATTTCCGAACCTCGCAAAGATAATAAAACTTTCGAATAATATGCCAAATAAAATCGGAGCCGTCCTGTTCTAAAGGACGGCTCCGGTAACGTAAATGCCTGCCGACGGTCAATCTTCGTCTATGCTGATGCGGATATTGGCCTGATCCTCCCCGTCCTTATTCTTGCTGTCGATGTGCAGGGTGACGGAGCGCTTGGCGTTCTCCTTCTTCTCGGCCTCGGGCAGTGTGAAGCGCTCGGCCAGATTGTCTATCGAGTCTACCAGACGTTCGTGCTCTTCGACATCGCGGGCGGTCGTTACGGTCGCGTGAACGGGAGCGTCGTTCTTGGTCACGGCCAGTTTTACGGCCGCTACGGGCAGTGCTATAAATGTCAGAACCCAGAGTATGAACATTACGAGCAGCGCCGTGCGGTTGGTCTTGTGATTGATTACGAGGCATATCAGTATGTAGAGCAGCAATATTGTAGGAATCAGCACTACGAGGATGCCGAGTATCCCCAGTACGGCCGTAGTGTCCGCACCGAATATTTGGCTGCTCGCAGGTCCGAACGAATCGAAGAAGTCGCCGCCGGTTATGCCTAACGTGAACATACCTATTATCAATCCCATCGCCACGAGCATAAGGCCGAAGATGATTATCGCTGCGAATATTTTGAGCAGTACGGTGAGGACCTTCCCGAAGACGGTTACCGTGTCTGCTATCACGGGACGTGCGGTGTTGTCTATATCGTTGCTCGACGCCGCGGTTTCACGTATGGACTGGGCCGTGATCTTCTCTCCGTTCATCTCTAATTTCTGCCGCGGCGTGCGGGCTGCGGGCACGGCGAACCACATTACGAGGTAACTCAGGATGACCACGCCGAACAGGCTGCCGCCGAGATCGTCGAGCCAGCCGAAAAACGGTATGTTCGATGCGAACATTAGCAATATCGGAGCGAATACGCCCAGACGTATCCACGTGGGGTCGATGGCGAAATATTTGGCTATGCCCGCACATACACCGCCCAAACGGGCATTGTCCATATCGCGGTACATACGGCGCGGTATGCGCGGCTCCGTCGGTTTCTTCTCTTCGGTAGAGCTCTCTTCGGATATGTCCTCTGCCGAGCCTAATTGCGCTATGATGTTGGCTATCAGCGGACGCTCGACTATTTTGCCGTTGTCTTGGGTCGAAAGTATCAACTCGGCGATGCGCGCTTCGATGTCGGCTGTTATTTCGTCGCCGTCCTTTTCGTTGCCGTACGTGCGTTTGAGGGTCTCGAGATAGTCATTCAGGGTCTTGTACGCATCGATCTCCATAGTGAACGAGATTCCCGAGATGCTGCATTTTTTAATTTCGTTCATTGCTGACGGGGTTTAAGGGTTAGTTTTTGGATATGCTGCTCGCTCCTCCCGCGGACGAAGAGGCCAGTCTGCAACCTCCCGAATACACTATCTTCGACGCTCCCGAGGCCTCGGCGGACAGCGATTCGGTGCATTTTACCGCCAGTTTCGATGCCCCGCCTGCTTCGGCATTGCAAACCAAGGCCGTCATTCCGCTCGCATCGGCTTTGGAGGCGCCCGAAACGTCGATGTCGAGGAAGTCGCTTTTACCCGTAGCCGTCAGGTTCGATGCACCGGAGACTTCGATGACGCTCTTCAGCGTTCGGAGTTCCAGATATCCCTTGGATGCCCCCGAAATCTCGGCATCGATCTCGCCGCCCTCGACAATGAGGTCGAGGCAGGATGCCCCGCTCGCTTCGGCCTCGCATTTTGCCGCCTTTACAGTCGCTTTTATCTTCGCGGCGCCGTATGCGCTGAGGTTTATCTCATTGGACTGAAGCGTCGGAATGACCGTTACGGACCCGGCCGCATAGACTCCTATATCGTTGATTTTTCCGTTGTTCGGAATGCGAACCTCGATCGTGTAGTTGCCGTTTACGGATTTCAGGTTGTCGCTCAACGTAGCCTTGAAGACCCCTTTGCTGACCCCCAGTTCGACATAGGGCATAATCGACGACAGGGTGGTAACCTGAATGTCCCCGTCTGTGCGCTCCTCGACGATGACGTGTACGCCGCGCGAAACCTCTATTTTGTCGAACTTCATCGCGCTGGTGCGGACTTCGGTGATTTTTTTGCCTTCGGCCTTGATTCTTTTGCCGAATATCAGGTTGTCGGCGGCGTTGGCGCGACTCGAAAAGGCGGTTGCGACTACGACTGCAACCATAAAGATGATGACTTTTTTCATAACCGTATGTTTTTTATCCTTTGTTGCGTATGGTTTTTATCTGCTCGACCATTTCGTTCCACGCTTCGTCGAGCGCAGCCAGATGTGCGCGTCCCTTGTCGGTAAGCATATAATATTTTCTGGGCGGACCTTGGGGCGACTCTTCCCAGCGATATGTCAGCAGCCCCGCATTCTTCTGTCTTGTGAGTATCGGGTAGAGCGTGCCCTCGACCACGATCATCTGCGCCTGTTTGAGCTCTGCTATTATTTTCGGAGCATAGGAGTCTTCGCGCGAAATGATTGCAAGTATGCAATACTCCAGAATACCTTTGCGCATTTGCGCCTTTACATTCTCTTCGTTCATTGCAATCCCTCCTTTTTACAGTTGTTTCGGCTCTGCCGGAATTATGAGCCATAATATGATGTAAACCCATATGGACAACCCTCCGAATATTATCAGCATCAAAGTTATGAGCCGTACCAATCCCGTGTCGAATCCGAAATGTTCGGCCAGTCCGCTGCATACGCCTGCCAATACGCGATCCTTACGGGAACGTCGCAATCCCCCCCCCTTGTTCGGAGAGGCGTAGGCATTGTCGGATGCCGTGCCTGTGCCGATATTAGTGCCGAAATCGTCGGGCGTCCCGAGTTGTGCCATCGTTTCGCGAACGATGGCGGCAGAGACCACCATCATAGCAGACGGAAGTTTCTCGCGGAAAATCTCGGCAATGCGATTCTCCACATCCGACATCGTGTCGTTGTCGTCGGCTGCGATGCGGGTACGGATGTTCTCCAGATAGTTGCCGAGAATCCGATACGCATCTTTGTCGATTGTGAATGCTTGCGATGCAATACTCACCGTTACTGTTTCTTTCATAATGTTACTTTCTTATGCCTTAGGTTTTGACCTTTTGTGTCTCGTCGGCCATGTGCGTTCGCCTGCGTTTCCCGCGGCGCGAGCCGCATCCGGCCGTTCTAAGTATTTTGGTACTGCAAATATATGATAAATTTTAATACTATGCAATACATAATAGTGTATTTTTACAAAAAATGTGCATTTTTTTCTTCCGACATCCTGTTATTGTGCAATTTCGGGCGCTGTTTCGAGCACTGCTTAGGGTGTGTGAACGGGTTTGCGTCGTTTTCGGATTCGGTGGGCGGCATCACGTTTCCCGATGCCGCCTGCGGCAAAAGCGATACGGGGAGACCTGTTGCCGTCGGTCACGCATTGTAGGGCGTATGTCCCCTTATTATATATAAATAGGTATAAATACGGTGCTGTGCGCGATGAAACGGATTGTCCTGCGGCCTTTCGGTCGTATTGCTGCCTAAAGCGATGGCTCGTGCCGCATAACGCCCGAAATCATCGGTTTCAATTCGTAAGTAAATTCGGTATATCGGTTACGATTCGAAAGCTCCGAGCGAGTTTTTAAGGAAATTTAATATATGGTGCGTCTTTTTGCAAATTTTATTTGATAAATACGTTTGAATGCTTTAACTTTGTGACGTTACTTTTTATATTATAATGTTAAAGATTATGCTTATGGTTAAGAAAATTGTACTATCTGTTGCAATTATTCTGGCTGCGGGGTGTTTGTCACTTTTCGCACAGAGTAGGCAGGTTTCGGGTACAGTTACCGGTGCGGACGGAGCTCCCATCGCCGGTGCGACTGTTGTAGTGGAAGGTACCACCACGGGTACTACCACCGATGCGGCAGGACGATTCTCTGTTACGGCACCGATCGATGCGCATTTGAACGTGTCGTTCATCGGCTACAAGGAGCAGTCGGTTTCCGTTGCCGGTAAAACGGCGGTCGATGTCGTTCTTTTGGAAGATCACAAGGCCATCGACGATGTGATTGTCGTGGCGTTCGGTGAGGCCAAGAAAGAGGCTTTTACCGGCTCCGCTACGGTAATCGGCGCCGATGAGCTTGCCAATTCGCAAGTGTCCAATGCAATGAACGCACTGAACGGTAAGGTTGCCGGCGTGCAGATGGCGAATCCTTCGGGTTCTCCTGCAGGCGACAGCCCTACGATCCGCATCCGCGGTTTCAGTTCTATCAATGCAGATAACGCTCCGCTCATCGTATTGGACGGTATCCCCTATGGCGGCAGTATGAACAATATCAATCCGGCGGATATAGAATCTATGACCGTGTTGAAGGACGCCGCTTCGAACGCTTTGTACGGTTCGCGCGGTGCCAACGGCGTCATTATGATTACGACGAAGCGCGCCAAGAGTCAGGACGCGGTAGTCAATGTCGATGCCAAGTGGGGTGTGAACTCGCGCGCGGTGCCCGATTACGACTATATCAAGAACCCTGCGGGATACTATGAGCAGCACTATAAGGCTTTGAACAACTACTATGTCAATTCCGGCGGATATTCGGCTGCCGAGGCACACCTCAGGGCCAATGATGCTTTGACCGGCTCCGCTGCCAACGGAGGTCTGGTATATCAGGTGTTCAACGTACCTGACGGTCAGTTCTTTATCGGTAGAAACGGCAAGGTCAATCCCAACGCTACGCTCGGTAATATGGTATCCTACAACGGCGAGGATTATTATCTCTATCCCGACAACTGGACCGACGAGGCTATGAAGAACTCGCTCCGTCAGGAGTATAACGTAAGCGTCTCGGGCGGTACGAACCGTGCGCAGTTCTACTCGTCGTTCGGTTATCTGAACAACAAGGGTATCGTCCAGAGAACCGACTACGAGCGTTATACCGCACGTTTGAGAGCCGACTATCAGGCCAAGAAGTGGCTGCGTGTAGGTGCAAATGCATCTTATACCCACTATAAAGGCAACCTCGAAGACGAGAGCGGTACGTCGAACTCGTCCGTAAACATCTTTGCGGCTACTACGCAGGTGGCACCTATCTATCCGCTTTATGTCCGCAACGGCAACAAGCAGATTATGAAGGATGCCAACGGCTATACGGTTTATGACTACGGTACATCTACCGGCGCCGGTTCGAATGCAGGTCTCGAGCGTCCCGTTTACGGTAACGCCAATGCATTGGGCGACCACCTGCTGAACCGAAACGGTTACGACGGCAACGCGTTCACCGGTACGGCTTTCTTCGATGTTACGTTCCTCAAGGACTTCAAGTTCACGATGAACCTCGGTACTTCGCTCGACGAGCGTCGTTCGACCTCTTTGACCAACGCTTTCTACGGACAGTATGCACCGTCGAACGGTATCGTCAGCAAAGGACATACCCGTGCGTGGTCGTATAACTTCCAGCAGCTGCTCAACTGGTCGCATACGTTCGCCGATGTGCATACCGTGGATATTATGATAGGTCACGAAAACTATCGTTCGAAAGGTTATTCGCTTTCGGGTTCGAAATCCAATATGTTCTCGCCCGACAACCTCGAACTTTCGGGTGCCGTTACGGACCGTTCGGCAAACTCCTATACTACGGACTACAATACCGAGGGTTATTTCGCACGTGCGCAGTACGACTGGAAAGAGAAACTGTTCGTTTCGGGTTCGTACCGTCGCGACGCATCGTCGAAGTTCCATCCCGATCACCGTTGGGGTAACTTCTGGTCTGTCGGTGCGGCGTGGATCATCAGCCGCGAGGACTGGTTCAACGCAAGCTGGGTCGATATGCTGAAGATCAAGGCTTCGTACGGTTCGCAGGGTAACGACGGTATTTCGAGCTATCTCTATACCGATACTTACGATATCGTAAACTCGGCCGGCAACGTTTCGCTCGTTCCTGCGGTCAAGGGTAACGAATTCATTACGTGGGAGACCAACGGCAACTTCAATGCGGGTGTCGAGTTCGACCTGTTCAAGGGCAAGCTCGGCGGTAGCATCGAAGGTTTCTACCGCAAGACGACCGATATGTTGTCGTGGTTCACGGTTCCGCCCTCGCTGGGTTACTCGGGCTACTGGGCCAATATCGGAGATATGGTCAATAAGGGTCTCGAGGTCGAGTTGTATGCAACTCCCATCCGCACGAAGGATGTTACGTGGAGCCTCAATGCCAACCTGACGTATGTCAATAACAAGATTACGAAACTCGCGCCTTCGCGTTTGTCTATGACTACGCCGGAGGGATATAAGGGTTACTCGTCGGGCGACCGTTTCTACGGTGAAGGTTTGTCGCTTTACTCTTATTATATGAGCAAATATGCAGGTGTGGACAAATCGACGGGTCTTCCGATGTGGTATATGGATGTTACCGATGAGAACGGTAAGGTCAGCACCGTGACGACTACCGAGTACAGCAACTCCACGAAGTACATCTGCGGCGATCCTCTGCCCGATGCATACGGCGGTTTCGGAACGACTTTGGAGTTCTTCGGATTCGACTTTACGATCAATTTCACTTATCAGATCGGCGGTCTGATCTACGATTCGGGTTATGCTTTGCTTATGGGCTCGCCTTCGTCGGGAAGCGTGGGTATGAACTATCACCGCGACCTGTTGAATGCTTGGACTCCCTCCAACTCGGGTTCCAACATACCCCGTTTCCAGTATAACGACCAGAATATCACTGCTGCATCCGACCGTTTCCTGATCGACGGCAGCTACCTGAGCTTGCAGAATATCAACTTCGGTTATACTCTGCCGAAGAAGTGGACGAGCAAGATCAGCATCGATAAGGTACGTATCTATTTGGCTTGCGAGAATGTATGGGTATGGTCCCGTCGTCAGGGCTTCGACCCGCGTCTGAGCCTTACGGGTTCGAACAACGCTACGACCTATTCGGCTGTTCGTACTATCTCGGGAGGTATCAACCTGACATTCTAATTAAAGAAAGGAGAAAAGGAATATGAAAAATATATTGAAATTAGGATTTGTGGCGATCTCTGCGACGGCTTTGCTGAGCAGTTGCATCGAGGAGACTTTCCCGACGAGCACCGCGACCAAGGAGCAGGTTGCTGCCAACCCTTCGGCATTGTCGGCTATGGTCAATGGTATGGCCGCGTATGTCAATAATGTCGGTACGATGGACTCGGATGTGTCCAACCACTGGGATTACGGTTATCCGTCCATCGGTATGATTCGCGACCTTATGTGCGAGGATATGTCTACCGCAGCGAGCGGTTACGAGCACTATACCGCGTGGATTACCAATCGCGGACAGAGCGACTCTCACCTCTATCCTCAGTTCCTGTGGAACTACTATACGCAGTTCCTCTATACTGCCAATTCGGTTATCGCCGCCGTGGATGAGAATTCCGCATCCAAGACGCAGCTCCAGTATTTGGCAATGGCGTACTGCTACCGTGCGATGATCAACCTCGATATGGGCCGTATGTTCGAGTTCAAGCGCAACTCTTTTACCTCGGCCGAGGAGCTTGTAGGCAAAACGATTCCCATTATCCGTGAGAATCTTACCGAGCAGGAGGCACGCAACAATCCGCGTGTCGATAAGGCCGCTCTTCTCGAATTCATCCATGGCGACCTTGTGAAGGCCATCCGTTTCTTCGGCGGCGAATCCGACGACAAGGCCGACCGTTTCAGCCGTATGTCTATGGCGGAACCCGATTTGAGCGTCGCTTACGGTTTGCAGGCTCGCGCCTACCTTTGGGAGGGCAATTACGAGCAGGCCAAAGTCGCAGCGCAGAATGCACTGGATGCAGGCAACTATTCGCCTCTGACCGAGGCTCAGTGGACCGATACCTCGACGGGTTTCAACGACGCATCCTCGCAGAAATCGTGGATGTGGGCTTCGCTCCTCGTCAAGGAGGACGATGCAGTTAAGACCTCTATCGTCAATTTCGCCTCGTGGATATGCTCCGAGACGGCTTTCGGTTATGCTTCGGCAGGCCCGTTCCGTTTGGCCGACGTGCGTTTCTACAACCGCATTCCCAATTCGGATTTCCGCAAAAAGTCGTGGAAAGCTCCCGAGGGCGTTTCGATAAATGTTCCTATGGTTGCGGCTACGGCTACGTACAAGGGTGCCGAGACTGTTCCCGAATACGGTTGCGTCAAGTTCCGTCCGGGCAGCGGCAATCCCGATGATTCCGATCCGGGTGCAGTGTGCGACTATCCGCTGATGCGTATGGAGGAGATGATGTTCATCATCGCCGAGTGCGATGCCCGCCAGGGCAACAGCAGTTCGCTCGTGAACTTTATGAAATCGTATCGTAATCCCGATTACGTATGTACGGCTTCGGGCGATGCGCTGGTATCGGAGGTTATTTTCCAGAAGCGTGTCGAGTTCTGGGGCGAGGGTATAATATTCTTCGACTACAAACGTTTGGATATGCCCGTGAACCGAGCTTATGCGGATACGAACCATATTCCCGATTCGCGCTTCGATACGAAAGGCAGCCTCGCTCCGTGGATGAATATGTGCATCGTCCGCACCGAGCACAATAACAACAATGCCGTCGTATCTAATCCCGACCCGTCGGATCTCGTACCCGATGAGATGGAATAGTATAATAACCGAAAAATAAGATTAAATATATGAAAACGATTAAAAATCTGTTATATGTACTTGTCGCTTTCGCAGCACTCGCATTCGTCGGGTGCGTGAAGGACGATACGTACACCGAGGGCGGTGATATTTCGGGCGACAAAGTGTATATCAGCAATGCCAAGTCCACTTTCTACGTTCAGTCGAAGGAGGACAAGGAGAAGGCTGAGGAGGAACTGGAGAAGCTGAACAAGAACTCTACTCGTGCCGACATCAAGCCCGAACTGGAGGATGACAAGCAGATCGAACTGGAGATCGGTCGTAACGCTGCCAAACTCGACGTGCTCGATGTTACCGTAGAACTTACTATGCTGACCGAAGAGGCTTCGCTCTTTACGCTGCCTCAGGGCTCTACCAAATTGGGCTCGACATCGAAAACGACTACTTATTCGGTTCCCGTATCTTTCGCGGAGGGTGCCGATAAGGCGGCCCTTGTCATCGGGTTCGATGTTCATAATCTTGTCGATAATTACGACTACGAGTTCAATGCCGCTCTCGGAGAAGATGTTTCCGGAACGCAGTACGGATCTTCCGATTTCGATTTTGCGATAAATCATATGGTTCCCGTAGAACTGCCGTTTACCGATATCGGTACGATAACTATCGAAGAGACTTTCTTCAGAGATATGCTCGGTGTTCCAAGCGGCGTGTATTCTAATTGTGTAATACAGATACATAATGATGACCTTAAGGCTATCAATGATGCAAAGTCTGCAGGAACTGCTCCGAAGTTGGATTATGACGGCGTTCGTTTCTTTATTCCTAAATTTATGTATCAAGTGGCATCCGCTTCTATTGCCGCAGGTGATGGGGCATATGAAGAAGATGATCTGGAAGTTTTTGCAAACGGAGACGGCTTGATGCTTACGATGACATTGGGATATGAACCGATGGAAGATGCTGCAACGACACATCCTCATCCTCTTAATCCGAAACAAGTTACCACTGGTTATCCATTGTCTCCGGTGATAGGTGTAAGTTCTGTAGATGGAAGCGTATCGAGTGTGAAACTACAGTCTGGAGATAGACTGTTTTTGGCCAGTGTTCCTCTCTCCATATCCGGTTATGGGGAAACATATATTGTTGCATTCCCGCAATCGTATAATTTCGGAACTACATCACGTGTTAATAATGTTTATACTTTCGGTGTTGCATACTGGGCATTGAATAGTGCGGATGGTACGTTATGGCCATCTCCGTTTATAATTACTTGGGATACCAATAAACTCGAAGAGGATTGGGCTAACTATTTCAAGGTAGATTATAATAATGACCTTATGTATACTCCCGCAGGCGAGGGTACGTTCAAATCGGAGTACAAGTCCAACGAAGCATCCAAGAACCTGTACAAAGGTTATGAAAGCATAGCGGGTAATACGGTATTCTATGTCGCCGATCCTTACGGAACATCGACCGAAGAAAACCCGTTGGGCCTCGCTCTGCTCTGGAACGGAACCACCGCAACCGTCGTTCCCGAACAGCCGCTCGGCGAGCAGGCATTCGGCAAGGACCTCTACATATCTCAGAGCGACGATGTGAAGAGTGCTATCGAATTTGCCGAGAACGGTTCTATCGCGAAGATTACGTTCGGAGTGAAAATCCATTTCGCCGACGGCAACAAGGTAGGCGATTACGCCGAAACCATCGAGTTCGCCGCTGCGGATGTCGATTTTGAGAAATTTATAGGCTCGTTTACACACGGTTCTACGGAATTGCAGAAATGTCCTGTTTATGATACAAGCGGGGAGCAACCTGTGCAGATTAGCCCCGATTATGGAATGATAACGTCGCAGGTAACAATATCGAAAGATCCCGATAACGCTCCTTACGGTGTGATTATCGACGGTCTTATTGGAACGGCGCAAATGCAGGCTCTCGGCGTATCGGGCGGTACGTTGAAGGGTACTTACGATCCGGTATCGAACAGTGTGATTATTCCTGCGCAGTTCTATTATAAACCTGTATGGCAGTTGGGTGGAATGAAATATTTCCCGTATTTCGTACCTGTAGTGTCTGAAGCTTTTTATGATGCATCAAATCCCAAAGATCCCTCGACTTATTATTATGCGTCGGAGGTTGTTGCTGAAGGTGCCGAGTGTGCACTTTATCTTACGAATGATGCAGATCTGGGTGAGATATTGATTTTAGGTTCTTCGTCGAATGACGGATCTGGTCTTGAAATCAACGGCTTTGCGGTAGCGTATTATGTATACGATTCCGATAATAATGAGTTCGTGGCATATTATTATAACAATCAAGACTATCTGCATTTCTCACTTGAGACGATATTTATGCCGCAGACTGCTGCCGGAACTGCAACGGCTTCGATAAATCGTAAATCGTTACGTAATATCAATCCCGTCAGTTCGTCGATATTGACGCGTCCGAAAACGAATATCGTAAGAACGGCAAAGGTATATCCTTTCGGCAAGTAGTCGGACGAGACGTATAGAGTATTTAATCGGGAGAGGCGGTCGCCGCTTCGGCAGCGGCCGTCCGATCCCAATAAAAAATTGAAGCAATGAAAAAATTATTATTCATATTGGCGGCCGTGGTTTTGGCTGCAGGTTGCTCCGACAAGGACGAGTATTCGCCTGCCGAAACGTCTACGCCGACCTTCACTTCGATGACTTACAGTACGGCGTTGGATGTCGATCGACAGACGGCTAACCGTAAGGAGATATATCATATCAACGGCAATTACATCAAACTGTCGATAGAGTATATCGAAAGCGATGATTATTACACGCTGCGTGCCGACAAATGGACTGCTGCGGGCGATAAGGAGTCGGACAAGATTCTCGATTGCAAGATTGCTCAGCTCGAGGGCGAATATGCGAGCGTTACGTCCGTAAATCTCAAGAATGTTATCGATAATGACGAGCTCGATTTCCAGCCGTCGGCAATTCTGCCCGAGGCTGAGGTGCAGGACGAGGAGAAAGACAATGTATGGACATCCGAATCGCACCCTGCATATGTAGTCCGTTTCGTCGATAAGGCTTCGGGACTGAATATCCACTTCTTGGTTCATGTCCATATGATTACGAAGACCGAATCCGTCGAGGAGGAGGTTATTCCTTCGGACGAACCTTTCGGAGAGGATAAGGTCGAGGAGGTTACGTATTATTCGCTGAAGGCCGATTTGAGCTATAAGGCGTTCAATTCGCACGGTTGGATCAACTGATCGACTATTGCCGTTTCGACGGTTATAAATAAAGGGGATGTCTGACGAATCCCCGAGACTGAAAATCACCCCTGTCGGAACGTGTTCCGACAGGGGTGATGCGTTAGTGGGGAGAATGCCGCGGTCCGATTTGCCGAGACTGTCCGATTTGCCGAGGTCGGGGACGAATCCGCGGCCTGCTTTTCCCCGCGATATGGGGCGGAACGGGAAACTGTGGACTGATTTTCCCCACGATATGGGGCGGAATGGAAACTGCGGACTGCTTTCTTTGCGATGCGGTGCGGAATGGACACTGCGGCGGAATGCTTCTTGAGGTGTGCAGCGTGGCGTTTTCGAGGCGTTCTGTCGTACGTAGAGCCGTGTGGCAGTGTCCTTTTCCCCTCTTCTCCCGATGCGGGGCGTATTATCGCTCTTTTGTCGGTCGGACCTCTTGCCCGTCTTTAAGGATTATATGTTCGAGTATCAGCACTATTATCACGCCCATAACGAATCCGTTGCCTGCTATCGGACGTATCAGTGCGGGAATTTGGGCTATGGCTTCGGCTGGGGCGAATGACAGTATGACGTCGAACATTATCGGAATGCCGATAATCAGTCCGTGACGGAACGAAGTGACGCTGCGGGTGCTGTGCGTCATTTCGAATCCTGCGGCGAGCTGCGTGCCCATCAGGAACAGCAGTATGGTGCCCATAACCGTTGCGGGGATTGTCATCAATACGCCTACGGCCTGCGGCCAGAAGGCTATGGCGATCATCGCGATGCCCGCAGGAATCACCGTATAGCGCGATGCGCACGATGTGGAGGCTACGACACCGGGACTGAGCGAATAGTCTATCGGACCTATCGTCCCCATAGAGCCTGCCAGCATATTGAGTATGCCGACCATACCCATTCCGCGGCGGTTGCGCGATTTCATCGCATCGGCGCCGATCATCGTTCCGAGCGACTGTATGGAGCCTACCTCGTTGATGAAAAAGGCGATGTAACAGAACAGAAACGACAGTATCAGCCCGAAGTCGAACTCCGGCGTGAATACGAACAGCGGCGAACTGTGCGTGTCGGCGGCTATCGCAGAGGGGAATCCCGTAATTGCATAGTATATGAGGCTGCCGAATATCAATGCTATGGTCACTACCGTGGTTTTCCACGTCCCGCGCAGCAGGTTGTTGGCCGCAGCCATCAGCAGTACGCATATTGTTGAGAAGCAGAATGCCAGCAGCTGGTGCTCACTGTCGGAGAATATAAGTCCGAGTATGGGGCGGGCTATGGTGAAGGCTATGAGCATCAGGATGACGATCACGATGCGAGGTGTGAAGAGGTGTCCGACGCGTTCTGTGATGCCGCACAGGGCTGCCAGTGCGATTACGGCGCCGCCGATGAATATCGATGTGTAGATCGCCGCCGAGCCGTAGCCCTGCAACGTAGCCGCGAGTATGCCCATAAGCAGGGCGGCGGCAGGTCCCGAAATAAGCGGCAGGCGATGGCCGAACAGTGCCTGCAAAATCATTCCCGCGCCCATTATGCCGAACAGTTTGCGGGTGAACATTACGGTTTCGCCTTCGGGCGCCACGAACGTGCTGGTGAGTACGACGGGGATGGCTATGAGCAGCCATTGAAGACCGTACATCAGCATCGGAACGATGCGCGGACGGTCGTTGAGTTCGTATTTGAGCTTCATAATCTCAATTTTCTTCGTGTTGCAGGAAATATTTCTGGGATTTTACCAGGTTGCGCGAGTGGAGCACCATTGTTTTGGTCTCGTTCAGAATCGTGATATACAATAAACTTGCCTTCGTGGAGGTCTGTTTGTGCTTGAGGCGGCGCAACTGCTTGGTCATCGCCTCGGAAATAGTCTCGAACAGCTCTTCGCGCAGGGCTACGATGTATTCCACACGGCTGAAATCGTTGTTGCGCAGGGTGCTGTTTACGTGGGCGAAGATATTCTCCACATCGTCGTTTATCTGCATCAGGTCCTCGATCTGCTCTTTGGTCATACCCTCGTGGTTGTTGTCTATATGCTCGAAGCAGGGGCGCGTGATATGAGCGAGCGACTTGGCTATCTCATTCATATAATCTACCACTTGGGCGTAATAGTATGCGGCATTCACCTCGTTGTCCTTCAGCGTGTGGAGAATGGGCATTATGCTGTATTTGCGCTCCCGCGAGCGGGCGAAAATCTCGTCCGACTGTTGTACCATTTCGCGCAGCACCTTGCGGTTTTCCTTGAAAACGGCTATCATCGTACGGTCGTATATTTTTGTCACCTGCCGCATCGTCTCGCAGACCTCCGTTATGCCGAGCGCCACTATGTCGGCCGCATTGCGGGCCTTTATTTCGTGCGTCTCCTCTTCCCGAGCGGCTTTCTTGTTCTTTTTGAGGTTGCTGCGTACGAGCATCCAACCGCATAGTGCCGATATCCCGATTATCACGATATTGCCGCCGTACATCAGCGCCAAACCTACGATGAAAGCTATGAGGAATGCCCCGAATCCCGTCACGAACCATCCCGAAACCACTGTCAGTACGCCTGAAATACGATATACGGCGCTCTCGCGTCCCCAGGCCTTGTCGGCAAGGGCCGAACCCATCGAGACCATAAAGCATACGTAGGTGGTCGAGAGCGGCAGCTTGAGCGACGTGGCTATCGATATGAGTATTGCCGAGGTCGTGAGGTTTACGGTCGCTCGGATAAGGTCGTACGATCCTCCGTCGCGTTCGGCTTCGGGCAGTTTGACGAAGCGGCTGCCGATGAAATCCTTGACGAACTTCGGGGTTATGTTGGCGAATGCCGTGTTGATGTTCATCGCCATACGCACCAGTCCGCGCGATGCCGCCGTCGAGCCGAATTCGCCGTCGCTGTCGTCCTGATTGGACAGCGACAGCTCCGTCTTGCTGACCGAGAGGGCGCGTTTGGATGTCCATAACGTGACTATCATTATTCCGCCCGCAATCAGCAGCAGATATATGTTTGCCGAGACATCGGTCGCCAAAGCCCCCATTTTCATCGCCGTATCGCCGCTCTCGCGGGCCATCATATACGAATCGTAGCCCGCGACGGGGACGCCCACGAAGTTTACGAGGTCGTTGCCCGCAAAGGCGAGCGCGAGGGCGAAAGTTCCCGCCAGAATATTGAGTTTGAGGATGTTTATTTTGAAGAACTGGAGGAAATATAGCAGTGCCGTGCACATCGCCCAGATGATGCACAGCGAAATTGCCGTGTTGTCCGCTATGAGGTTTATTATCACCGAGTCGGCCAGTACGTTTTTAAGGCCCTTGAACAGTGCGAAATATACGATGGCCGTGAACGATATGCCGCACCACATAGCCCCGAACCGCCTGAATACCGTGTGGTAGCGGAATGAGAATATTATGCGCGAAACGTACATTACGAGCGACCCGAACGTGAACGACAGTATCACCGAGAGCAATATGCCCGCAACTATGGCCAACGCCCGTATGGAATTTATGTATTTGCCTATTTCGGTCAGCGAGACGGCGTCGTTCGATGTAATTACCGCTATCGAAACGGCGAGAGCGGCACCCAACAGGCAGAATACGAGGGCGACGGTCGTCGATGTAGGCAGCCCCATAGTGTTATATACGTCCAGCAGGATGATATTTGCGAGCATTACCGACAGGTAGAGTATCATAACGTCGCGGAAAGAGAAGTTCGCGGGGTCGAACATTCCGCTGCGGGCCACCTCCATCATCCCGCTCGATGTCGCGGCGCCGATGACTATGCCGACGGAGGCTACGGCCATTATTATCTTAAGGGATGCAGCTTTGGAAGCGATTGCCGAATTGAGGAAATTGGCCGCATCGTTCATAACTCCGATGAACAGCCCCGTGATCGCGAGGACGACCATTACGGCAAGCATAAAGGTGTAAATATAGTCCATAACAGCTGTAGTAATAGTCTACAAAGTTATTATGATGACCAAACAGTTACAATTACGGCTGAAAAAATTAACGTAAAATTAACATTGGAGAACGGACGTAAGCGGGGTGCCGCGAGTTATCCGAATGCTATGTCCAGAACCATCATCAGCACGAATCCTATGGCTACGCCTATGGTCGCTATGTTCGAGTGCCTGCCGCTCTGCGATTCGGGTATCAGTTCTTCGACCACGACGTAAATCATTGCGCCTGCGGCGAATGCGAGCAGGTACGGCAGCAGCGGCATTACGAGGTCTATGAGCAGGATGGTTATGATTCCCGCTATGGGTTCGACTATGCCCGACAGCATACCGTAGAGGAACGCCCGCCCTTTCCGTATGCCTTCGGCTTTCAGCGGCATAGAGATTATCGCCCCTTCGGGGAAGTTCTGTATGGCGATGCCGAGCGACAGGGTCATCGCCCCTGCGACGGATATTCCCGTATTGCCGCTCATCGCCCCAGCCAGCACTACGCCCACGGCCATTCCTTCGGGGATGTTGTGGAGGGTGACTGCCAGCATAAGCTTGGTCGAACGTTTTAGTTTGGCGGCGATACCTTCGGGTTCGTCGGAGTTGATGTGGAGGTGGGGGATGAGGGTGTCGAGCAGCAGCAGAAATGCGATGCCGCCGAGGAATCCTACGGCTGCGGGCAGCCACGGGAGTGCCGATTGCCGTTCCGAGATCTCTATCGACGGCAGCAGCAGCGACCAGACGGATGCCGCTATCATAACGCCCGAGGCGAATCCGAGCAGCAGTTTCTGTATGCGCGGCGAGATCTCCTGCCGCAGGAGAAAAACGGTCGCGGCGCCGAGTGCGGTGCCTATGAACGGAAGCAGGAGCCCTGTGAACGTATACATTGCAATATGATTTTCCGATTGCTTCCCAAAGGTATGAAATAATCGCACGATATTTTGCATCCGTCCGACCTAATTTTCGTATTTTTGCATAACGGAGATTAAAAATACCATTTTTGTTATGGATATGGAACGGATACATATATATGAAAGCGACGATGCAGGCTCGATTGCGAAACTGGAGTATGCGTTCGTCGATTCCCGTTTCGGCGAGGTGCTGACGGCGTGCGATGACATCGGCTTGTGCTTTGCGGGTTTCGTTACGGATGGTCGCGGTCGTGCGCTGGACGAATTGCGGACGCGGTTCCCGCATGCCGAACTTGCGGAGAACGCGAATGCCGCCGCGGACGTGTTCGGAGAAACAGACTCCATCCATATCGCGGGGTCTCGGTTTCGGCGCAACATATGGAAAACGCTGCTGAAGGTCGGGAAGGGCAGTACCGTTACATATGCGCAGCTGGCCGCAATGGCGGGGGTGCCGCGTGCCGTTCGAGCCGCCGCGTCGGCCGTCGCGAGCAATCCGATAAGCGTAGTCGTGCCGTGCCACCGTGTTGTGCGCAGCGACGGGACGACGGGACAATATTATTGGGGTGCCGATTTGAAACGGCGTTTGTTGGAGTATGAAAAAAGCGATGGCCTATGAAAAAGATAACGGACCGTCTGTTCGAAATGAGGGATACCGCCTATCGCGATTTCCACGCCCGACTGATACCCGACATCGACAAGGAGTGCATCATAGGCGTGCGCACGCCGCAGTTGAGGGCCTATGCACGCGAGATAGCGGCAAGCGGCGACAGGGATGCCTTTATGGCCGAACTGCCGCACCGATATTACGAGGAGAACAATCTCCACGCTTGGCTTGCGGGAACGATAAGCCGCGACATCGATGAGGTGCTGGCACGCATCGACGAGTTTCTGCCTTATGTCGATAATTGGGCTACGTGCGATATGTTCCCGCCGAAAATCTTCGCGAAATATCCCGAACGCGTCGAATGCAAGATTCGCGAGTGGATAGCGAGCGAGCATACCTATACCGTGCGTTTTGCCATAGTGACGTTGCTCGGGTTCTATCTGGACGACCGTTTCCGCCGTGAACATCTTGATCTCGTCGCGTCGGTGCGTAGAGACGAGTACTATATCTATATGGCGGCCGCGTGGTATTTAAGTTTCGCACTGATAAAGCAGTATGAAGCTGCCCTGCCGCTGCTGGAGAGCCGCACGCTCGACCGCCGTGTCCAAAATATGGCCATACGGAAGGCTGTCGAGAGCTATCGGATAGACGATGTGCGCAAGGCTTATCTCAAGACATTGAAGATGTAGCATTATGTCTGTTTCCGACTTCACCTCGCCCGACTGTCTCCGCGGCGACAATCCCGTTCGGCGCCGCTGCTACGCTATGCTCGGGCTCGGGGGAGAGCCGTATGAGGCGATGTTACGTGTGTGCGGGATGTCGGATGTCGGGATAACGGAACTTGCGGCGGAATGTAGTATGGTAAAGTCCGAATGAAATGTTTATCTTTGTCAATCCAAAATCCATTCGAATATGAGTTATAAGATTCTTGCTCTCGATCTCGACGGTACGCTGACCGATTCTGCCAAGAGTATTTTGCCGCGTACGCGTGCGGCCGTTATCGAAGCGCAGCGGCGCGGCGTAAGGGTGCTGCTCGTGTCGGGACGTCCGGCCAACGGTATTTACCGCCTGGCCGAAGAGTTGGAATTGGAGAAATACGGCGGATACATAATGGCGTTCAACGGCGTGCAGGTAATAGAGTGCTCTACGGGGCGTACGGTAGCGCAAAGTTATGTCGAACCCGAGCTGTTCCGCTATATATGCAGGTGTGCCAAGGAGCGCGGCCTTCAAATATGCACCTATCGCAACGATCTGATATATACCGAGATGCCTGAGGATAAATACCTGATCGAGGAGAAAACCGTGAACCGTATGACGCTGCATAAGGTGGACGACCTCGTTGCGGCTGTCGATTTCCCCGTGCCGAAATGTCTCGTTACGGGCGATCCTTCGGTGCTGGCTCCGCTCGAAACGGAGATGCGTGCCGCCATAGGCGACCGTATGGGTGTATTCCGTTCCGAGCCGTATTTCCTCGAGTTCGTGCCCGACGGCCTGAACAAGGCCAAAGCCCTTGAGATGATGCTCGGAAGGCTCGGCGTCGGGCGCGAGGAGCTTATGGCCTGCGGCGACGGTTTCAACGATATTCAGATGATAGAATACGCCGGTTTGGGCGTGGCTATGGGCAATGCCTGCGAGCCGGTGCGCGCCGTCGCCGATTACGTCACGAAGAGCAACGACGAGGACGGTGTGGCCTTTGTCGTGGAAAAATTTTTATTGAACCGGTAAACCGACCTTTTCTACAAGCCGAGTGCAGAGCCGAGTTCGCTCGGGCTATGCCGAGGCGGGAAAAGGTGCAAAACGAATTGAACCTTATGAATTTTCTCGAACTCGTCTCTTTGCGCCGCTCCGTGCGCAGTTATCTCTCGCGTCCCGTCGAGCGCGAAAAACTCGACTACATACTCGAATGTGCACGGCTTGCACCGTCGGCCTGCAATCGCCAGCCGTGGCGGTTCTATGTCGTCTGTAGCGAAGAGCGGAAGGCGGCATTGCGCAGATGTTATCCCCGCGAATGGTTCGCCGAAGCGCCCGTCTGCATAGTCGTGTGCGCGAACCTCGACGAGTCGTGGAAACGCGGTTGCGACGGCCGCGACCACGCCGATATAGATGCCGCCATAGCGACGGAGCACATATGCCTTGCGGCTGCGGAGCTCGGGCTCGGCACCTGCTGGATATGCAATTTCGACGTGGCTGAGTGTGTCTCCGCACTCGGATTGCCCGAAGCAGTACGCCCCGTGGCGATTACTCCGCTCGGCTATCCGGCGGAAGCGGCAGGTGCTCCGCGCAGCCGTAAAACTGCGGACGAGATAATCGAACGTATCTGACGCAGTGCTTCGGTATCCGTCTGCGAATGTATTTCGGAGAGAATCCTTAACTTTGTATGAAGAACCAGATGACCATGAAAAAAACGATTTTGTCTTCGATCCTTTCCCTGTTCATTGCGACCGCAGTGGCGCAGGTATCCGTTACCGGACTCAGGACCGACGGGCTGACCGATCCGGTCGGCCTTTCTCCGACTGCTCCGACATTGAGCTGGGTGGTAGAAAGCGACAGACGCAATACCGTACAGACGGCGTATGAAATACGTGTGACGTCGGGCGGTGCCACCGTGTGGAAAACGGGGAAGATGTTGTCCGACGCTTCGACGGGTGTCGTTTACGGCGGTCCGATATGCTCCGATACGCGTTACGAATGGCGTGTGCGCGTGTGGGATAATTACGGACGTGTCTCCGAGTGGGCGTCGGCACGTTGGCAGACGGGCATCGGCAACGACGAATGGTCGGCCGAGTGGATAACGACCGACGGTAACGGGCATCGTCCCGTATATTTCCGCCGTACGTTCGATATCGACAAAAAGATAGTGTCGGCGACTGCTTATGTCACGGCGCACGGATGGTACGAAGCGTATATCAACGGGCACCGTGTGGGCGATTGGCTTTTGACTCCGGGCTGGACGTCGTACGGCAAACGCTTGCAGTATCAGGCATACGACGTCACTTCCCTGTTGGCGAAAGGGCGGAACGCGATAGGTGCGATAGTAGCTGACGGTTGGTATAAGAGCGGTCTGGGTTGGAAAAATGCCGAGAATAATGTTTACGGCGATCGCAACGCTCTGCTTATGCAGGTCGCGGTGGTATTCTCTGACGGCAGCCGCGCACTCCTCGCCACCGACGGTACGTGGAAAGTCTCCGACGGCGAGATACGTTATGCCACGCTTTATCACGGCCAGACCACGGACCGCAATTCGGCGCGGGACGGTTGGAATACGGCATCGTTCGACGACGGCGACTGGCAGCGTGTCGAAACCGCCGACTACGGATACGGCAATATCATATCTACCGTCAATGAACCCGTCGTACGGCACGAAGTCGTGAAACCCGTGAAATACATAGTTACCCCCGACGGCGACAAGGTTCTGGATTTCGGGCAGAATCTCGTCGGGTGGGAGATTGCCTGTCTCGACGGGCGAAAGGGCGATACGGTGCGTATTTACCACGCCGAAGTGCTCGATAAGGACGGCAGGTTCTATACCACGAACCTTCGGTCGGCGAAGGCGACGAGCACATACATATTGTCAGGCGAGGGCAAACGCCGTTTCGAGCCGCAGTTTACGTTTTACGGATTTCGATATATCAAGGTCGAAGGCATCGACGGCGATCTCGATCCCGACGACTTCGCGGCTCAGGTCGTCGGCTCGGGCATAGAGCGTAACGGCTCGTTCTCGTCGTCCGACGAGATTATAAATAAATTGCAAAGCAACATCGAGTGGGGGTTGCGCGGCAATTTCGTCGATGTCCCTACCGACTGCCCGCAGCGCGACGAGCGTTTGGGCTGGACGGGAGATGCGCAGGTGTTTTTCCGAACGGCGACATTCCTGCGCAATGTGAATACGTTTTTCGCGAAGTGGCTCGGCGACCTCGCGGCGGACCAGTTCGATAACGGTGCCGTGCCGCGTATAATCCCGTATGTCGAGCAGATGCCGGGGCGCATATCGTCTGCGTGGGGCGACGCGGCGACCATAATAGTTTGGCAGCACTATATGGCTTACGGCGACAAGTCGATACTCGTAAGGCAGTTCGATAGTATGAAGCGGTGGGTCGATTATATGGTGTCCCAGAGCCGTAATTGGTTGTGGAATAACGGTAACCACTACGGCGACTGGCTGTTCTGGTCTACACCTAACGATCGCGACGGCAAGTCGGCCGTAACCAACAGGCACTTCATCGCCCAATGTTTCTTCGCACGTTCGGCCGAGATAGTGGCCGAAACGGCACGGATACTCGGCCGCGACGACGACTTCCGCCGTTACGACGAGATACGCGCCAATGCCGCGAAGGCATTGCTCGACGAGTATGTTACACCGAACGGTATGGTGTCGTCCGACACCCAGACGGCCTATACCTTGGCTCTGCATTTCGATCTGCTGCCCGAAAATCTGCGCGCACAGGCCGCACGCCGCCTCGTGGAAAATATTCGGCGTTATAAATATCACATTACTACGGGCTTCGTAGGTACTCCCTATATATGCCACGTGCTTTCCCGATACGGTTATGCCGATGTCGCGTATGAATTGTTGTTGCAGAAGACCGTGCCGAGCTGGATATATCCCATATCGATGGGGGCGACGACGATCTGGGAGCGCTGGGACAGTATGAAACCCGACGGTTCGATTCCGAATAACGGTATGAATTCTTTCAATCACTACTCTTACGGCGCTATCGGCGACTGGCTTTATCGCGAGGCCGTGGGGTTGCAGGAGACCGAAGCGGGATTCAAAAATATTCGTATCAAACCCCATACGGGCGGCGGATTTACCCGTATGGCTGCCGAGGAGATGACGCCGTACGGTCGCCTTGCGGCCGAATGGTATGCCGAAAACGATCGCCTTAAGAGCTTGAAGGTCGCGGTTCCCGTAAATACGAAAGCTGTCGTATATGTTCCCGCAACTTCGCTCGAAGCGGTTACGGAGGGCGGCAAACGGTTGGAGAATGCCGACGATGTGAAGATAAAGGGCCTCGAGAACGGATATGCCGTAGTGGAGGTCGGGTCGGGCGAATATCTGTTCGAGGTGAAACTTTAGGTGTGCCGTTTGTCGGGAATGTAATGCGGTAGGTTCCCGAAATCCGAATCGCCCCGTCGGAAATATCTCCGACGGGGCGATTCCGTAATGTTCGGTGCTCGGCGGATATTCCCGTGTTTATCGGAATTCCGCCCGCCTTTCGAAGCTGACCCGTTCGCCCGTGTGCGGGTGGTCGAAAGCTATGTATTCGGCGTGGAGACATAACCTCGCGGATGCCGTGCCGTACAGAGCGTCGCCCACTATCGGGGCATTCAGCCCTTGCTCGTGGGCTGCGTGCACGCGCAGCTGGTGCGTACGTCCCGTGTGCGGGCGGAGTTCTACGAGAGTGGTTCCGCCGCGCCGTTCCCTGACGCGGTATTCGGTGACGGCGCTTTTGCCGTGTACGGGGTCTGCCGTCTGCCGCGGACGGTCGAGAATATCGGCACGCAACGGCAGCTCGATGCGCCCTTCGTCCCGTGCCGTTTCGCCGTCTAAAAGGGCGACGTAGCGTTTGTTTACCGTGCGCTTGCGGAATTGCTCCTGCAAATTACGATATGTGTCCAGATCTTTGGCTATGACCATCAGCCCCGACGTAGCCATATCGAGTCGGTGAACCGCCGCTGCGCGCGAGGCGTCCGCAAAGCGCTGCCGCGCCCATTCCTCGACGGATTGCATCCCGATTTTCCCTGCCGTCGAGAGCATTCCGGCAGGTTTGTCTATTACCGCCAGCCATTGGTCTTCGTAAACTATTTCGGGTTCGGGTATCGTCGGCATATCGTGCCGCTCGACGTCGAGACCTTGCAGCATATGGCCGAGTATGGGCCTGCATTTGCCGTTGCAGGCGGGATAGAAGCAGCCGTCGCGGCGTATTTCGCCTTTGGGCGACGCTCCGTACCAGAACTCTGCCATCGCGACGGGGCGCATATGGCGGATGTAGGCGTATTGCAGCAGTTTGGGTGCAGCGCATTCTCCCGCACCCGCAGGCGGTATGCGTTGTGTTGCAGATGCGAAGATGTCGTACAGGTCGCGTTTTCTGCCGCGTGCGTCGAGCATCTCGAAATTGCGGAACAGACGTATTTGCAGGGCTTCGGAGCGACGGCGGCGTTCGGATTTCAAAGCTTCGATTTCGCCGTTCATACGGCCGATCTCTCTGTCGGCTGCGTCGATAAGTTCCCGTCTGTACAGTTTCAGTTTATGATATTCGGCTTTTTGTCGGCGGCTTTCGTTGAGGAGAGCTTCGAGCGAAACGGGGTCGTCGGTCGTACGCCTGCGTTCGTCGCGCAGGGCTTTCGCAGATTGCATTTCCCGCCTGAACCTTGCGACGGCTTCGTTCGCCGATGCTTCCGTTTCTACCCGCCTGCGCACCGCTTCGGCAAGCTGCGGTGCGTTCTCCAGTTCGGCGATACGCCTGTTTATGGCCGATATGGCAGCCTCTTCCTGCCGAAAGAAATCGTTCGGGCGCAGCATATTGTAAACGGGAGGAACGAAAAAATCGTGGTCGTTGGTGCCTGCGAGATTGCCCGAGAATGCGGCCAGAAAACCGATTTCGCCTTCGGCTGCCGGTCTGTCGTCGTCGGTCCGCTGCCGGCCGTTATGCTTTGCGTCGCACTGTCTTCGTACGATGAGCACGCCGAACATTTTGCCTGCGGCCAACTCGTCGCGCCACTCCTCGTGCGAGCGTATGTACCGTCTCACCTCATCGGCGGCTTTCATACACAATGGGTGCGGTGTGTAATCGAACGGATCGTTGAATTTTGTCGGCAGGTCGATACCGTCGGCATCGTTGCCGAATGCGTGGAATCTATGTTCGGTCGCCTTTTGCATCGGGCGCAGGTTCGGCCGTTACAGTTCTTTGAGTTCCGTCGGCGGCAGGGTGATTTCCGTCGCCGCAGGGCGTGAAGTTACGATGCTGTCTACGACGAATTTGGTAAAACCGCGCCAGGGCAGTGCCCCGAAATACTCTTTGTAGTGCAATTCTACGGTCTTGCCGCCCTGAAGCATCAGCTTGCGTGCGAGTTCTTCGTTGTCTACCGAAAATTCGAACTCGTACGACTGTATGGAGCCTGCCGTTTTCGAGCGTATGCCCGACTGGATGAGTTTGCCTTCGTAGGTCTTGAATACGACCCCTTTATATACGACGTAATTGAGTTCTCCGCTCTTTACGCCTTCGCCGAATACGAAATAGAAGCGGAAATAAAAGAATATCGCAAATGCGATTACGAGCAGCACGGCTGCTGCTACTCCGAACTTTTTCATCATTTTTTCTTGTCTTTAACTTCGTTTTGGATACTGTCGCTCGGCGAAATCGCAAACGGGTTTGCTTTTGTCCTCGCTTATTCGTATCTTTCATACGCCTTCGACGGCGCAATATACGTGCAAAGTTATTTATTTTCATCGTATATGCAAACTAAAAACCGTGCGGGTGCGTTCAAGTACGGATTATCTGTCCGTATGCCGTCGGCGAGCCGCGGCTTTGTGGCCGTGCGTTGTCGGGTGCGGGGCGAAGTTGTGTCAGGCGCGGGACGAAAAAGTTATGCGGCCGTACGGTTCTGGCCCGTATTTTGGGTCTCGTCTGGTAGCGGTCGGTATACGGCAGAGAGTAAATAAACCGTAATATATGATTGGCTATGAAAATTATGACTGAAATGTTGATTTCGGGAGTCATAGCGGCCTGCGGCTGCGTTCTCCCGACGGTTGCGTGTACGGGAGTTTCACTGACCGGCAAGGACGGAAGTTACGTGCAGGCGCGGACCATAGAGTGGGCGAGCGGCGTATTGAAGAGCGAGTATGTGATTATCCCGCGCGGCGAGCGGCTGGTGTCGTTTACTCCGTCGGGACGCAACGGATTGAAATTCACCGCCAAATACGGAGTGGTGGGATTGTCGGTAGTGCTCAGAGAGTTTATTGCCGAAGGCATCAACGAGGCGGGATTGTCGGCGGGGCTGTTTTTCTTTCCCCGTTACGGCGGTTACGAGAACTATGCTCCCGAGCAGAATGATCGAACGTTGGCCGATTTGCAGGTCGTGGTGTGGATGTTGTCCCGTTTCGCAACTATCGATGAGGTCAAGGCGGCCATATCATCGGTGCGGATAGCGGGGCTTGAACAGACTTCGGTCGTGCACTGGCGCATAGGCGAGAAATCGGGGCGGCAGGTCGTGTTGGAGATTGTCGATGGTGTGCCGCATTTTTACGAGAACGAGGTCGGCGTTCTGACGAATGCCCCGGGGTTCGAATGGCATCTTACGAATCTGAACAACTATGTAAATCTCTATGCCGGCAACGCTCCCGATAATCGGTTGAGCGGCATAACGTTGCAGCCCATAGGCGGCAATTCGGGCTTTCTCGGTATTCCTGGCGATGCCACGCCGCCGTCGCGGTTCGTACGCGCCGCATTTTATCGCGCTACGGCGCCGCAGCGCGCTACCGCTTTCGACACGGTGCAGCAATGTTTCCATATACTGAACAATTTCGATATTCCCATAGGTATCGAACATCCCGTCGGCAAGGCTCCCGACATCCCGAGCGCGACGCAATGGACATCGGCGATAGATTTGACGAACCGCAGGGTTTACTATAAGACGGCTTATAACAATACGATACGCTGCATCGATCTTGCGGACATCGATTTCGGCAAGGTCGCATATCAGTCGCATCCGCTGGACAGGGAGCAGCGGCAGCCCGTAGAGAAGATCGTCGTAAAGTAAAGACGGGTGCCGTATTACGAAAACAAACGACCTGCCTAATCGGCAGGTCGTTTGTTTTCGTGGTACCACCGGGAATCGAACCAGGGACACAAGGATTTTCAGTCCTTTGCTCTACCAACTGAGCTATGGCACCATCGTTTGTGCGACAGGGGAGTGTTTCTCCGAAATCGTGGTGCAAAGATAGGCATTATTTTTCTAAATCCAAATTTTCTGCCGCAAAATAGTTATATTTGTCGATAATTACCATTCGAATATGAAACGAAGCGTTAAAGTCGGAACGATGATATATCCGTTGCCTGCGGTGTTGGTCAGCTGCGGCGCCACGCCCGAAGAGTATAATCTGCTGACTGTCGCGTGGACGGGAACGATTTGCAGCGACCCTGCTATGTGCTACATCTCCGTGCGTCCCGAAAGGCATTCGTACGAGATAATCAAGCGTACGGGCGAATTCGTCATAAATCTTACCACCGAAAAGCTGGCGCGTGCCGTGGACTGGTGCGGCGTGCGCTCGGGGCGTGATTACGACAAGTTCGCCGAAACGGGACTGACGCCCGAGAAGGCCGAAAAGGTGGCGGCTCCCGTTGTCGGTGAGTCTCCCGTAGCGATAGAGTGCCGTGTGCGGCAGGTAATCCCGCTGGGCTCGCACGATATGTTCATCGCGGAGGTGGTCAATGTCCTTGTAGACGAGCGTGTAATCGATGATGAGACGGGCAAGTTCGAACTCGAACGCGCAGGTTTGTTGGCATACTCTCACGGAGAATATTTCGCGCTCGGCAAGGCGCTCGGTCATTTCGGATGGTCGGTGCGCAAGAAGCCGTATGCCAGAAAATCGGGCGGCGGCAAGTCCGGCGGAAAGAAGAAATAGGTGTCGGGAGCGGCGGACATCGACCGCGTTGCCGACTGTTATGCGTTCATACTTTCGGCATCCGCTTCGGATGTCCGAATCCCGCTCGTATCGTTTGCGTTTCGTCGTCTCCCTTTCGTCGCGAAATATTTCCAGAGCGGTGCTGCGTGCAACGCCTGAATTATTTCGCCATCGTCGAGCATCTCGCGCACCTCGTCTTCGGTGAACAGATGCACGCGAATATCTTCGCTCGCTTCGACGTGCTGCGCTGCGGTCGGTTCGACATCCGTCGCAAGAAACGTATACGAAAAATTGTTGTGGTTCGTCGGGTTGGGCGATACCGTCATAAACAGTTCCCACTTGCCGTTGCCGTAGCCCGTCTCTTCCGACAGCTCGCGCCGAGCGGCTGCCTCGGGCGATGCGTCTTCGGGGTCGATCACTCCTGCCGGCAGTTCGTAGTGCGTCTCCTGCAACCCGTGGCGGTACTGGCTGATGAAGACGAATTTACGGTCGCGTGTTACGGCGATTACGTCTATCCAGTTCGGAAATTCGAATACGTACCACGAGGGTATGACGGTGCCGTTCGGCAGACGCACCGTGTCTCGGCGGACCGTGTGCCACGCTTCACGGGCGATATATTCGCTCGACAGCACATCCCATTTTCTGTTCTCAGGTTTTTCCATATTTGAGGTGTTTGTCGTTGCAAAGATATCGAAAAATCCTTATCTTTGGCTTCGTTGAAACTGAATGAATAGACTTGCGGATGTGGAGACCGAATATGAAAAGATCATTGCGCTGATAAAGCGCGAAGTGGTGCCGGCAGTAGGATGTACCGAACCCGTCATTGTGGCCGTATGCGCGGCTCTTGCCGCCGAGACTTTGGGACGGTGTCCCGAGAGTGTCGCGGTGAGGCTGAGCGCCAATATGTTGAAGAACGCTATGGGTGTCGGTATCCCGCATACGGGGATGACGGGCTTGCCTATCGCCGTATCGCTCGGCATCGTGGCGGGGCGCTCGGCGGACGGGCTGGAGATTTTCAAACGTATGACGGACGACGATGTCGAGCGCGGTAAACGGTTTCTAGAGCGGACGCCTCCCGAAATAGGGCTGAAAGAGGGCATAGAAGACAAATTGTATGTCGAGGTCGAAGTGTCGGCGGGCGGCGATACCGTGCGCGTGGTGCAGCGCGGGTCGCATACGAGCCGTCCGAGCGTCGAACGCAACGGCGAGACGGTCGGTGCGGGCGATATGGCAGCGGATGAATGCCGTTGCGACGAGTATCCCGAACTGACACTGCGCAAGGTCTACGACTTCGCGATGACGGTGCCGCTGCAAGATATAGAGTTCATATCCGAAGCCGAAAGGCTGAATATGGCGGCCGCCGAAGTGTCGTTCGAAGGGAATTACGGACACGGACTCGGTCGTATTCTGCGGAATGACAATGAGATACGGATTATGGGCGATACGCTGTTCTCGCGTATACTGGCCTATACGTCGGGGGCGTGCGATGCCCGTATGAGCGGCGCTACGGTTCCCGTGATGAGCAATTCGGGCAGCGGAAATCAGGGTATAGCCGCCACGGTGCCCGTTGTGGTGTACGGCCGCGAGTGCGGGGCGTCGCACGAGCAGATGGTGCGGGCATTGGTACTGAGCCACCTTACGGTAATCTATATAAAACAGAGTTTGGGATGTCTGTCGGCGCTGTGCGGATGCGTTGTGGCGGCTACGGGTTCGAGCTGCGGCATAACATATCTTATGGGCGGCGGATACGAAGAGGTCACTTTCGCCGTTAAGAATATGGTGGCCAACCTTACGGGTATGATTTGCGACGGAGCGAAGCCGAGTTGTTCGCTTAAGGTCACCAGCGGCGTATCGACATCGGTATTGTCGGCGATGCTGGCTATGGAGCACCGTTGTACTACCTCGGTCGAGGGTATCGTGGACGATGATGCGGACAAATGCATCCGTAACCTTACGGCTATAGGCCGTGAGGGTATGAACGAGACCGATAAGATGATTCTGAATATAATGACGACGAAATGCAAATGATTATGAAATTCAAACTGTTGCTGATTTCTCTGTTCGCGGGCATATTTTCACTCGCGGCGCAAACCGATATTCGCGAAGCGATAAAGGCGAATCCTGATATTGCGGGGAGCATTTATTCGTCGTACCATTGCGATGCGACGGCCGAGGAACCCGCTCCGAAGGGATACAAGCCTTTTTATATCAGCCATTACGGGCGTCACGGCAGCCGCTGGCATTCGCGCGATTCGCTGTATGTCGTCACGTTGAAATATTTCGAGGATGCAGCGGCTGCCGATGCACTGACGGATTTGGGCAGGGATGTTTACGGGCGTATGAAGGTGCTCTATGCGGATGCGGCGGGACGTGCCGGCCAATTGTCCCCCAAGGGTGTCGCCGAGCACCGCGGCATAGCTGAGAGAATGTATCGCAACTATCCCGAAGTGTTTGCTTCGTCCCCGAAACGGCGCTGCCGCATCGAAGCGCGTTCGACTTTGGTGCCGCGCTGCCTGATGAGTATGACGTCGTTCTGCGAGAGGTTGAAGGAACTGGACCCGTCGATAGAGATCAATCGCGAGATAGGCAAGCGATACCTTCCCTTTATGTTCAGCGTCAAGAATATGAATGCCGTACGTCCTGCCAGTCAGGCCGATGCCGACAGGTGGATCGACGGACATATCCGTACGGACCGTTTCATTTCGTCGTTGTTCAAGGCCGATTATGCGGCATCCCTTCGTAATCCCAAATTCCTGATGCGCAATATGTACCGTATGTCGTGCATAACTCAGGATGTCGATTATCTCGGCCTTTCGTTCCACGATCTGTTCACCGAGGAGGAGCTGTTCTCGCTGTGGAGCGGTTATAATGTTCAGAGTTATTTGACTTACGGACCTTCGGCGAAGTACGGGGATGCGATGATGGCCGATGCCGCCGCGCTGTTGAAACACATTATCGGGGATGCCGATGAAGTGATCGCTTCAGGCGGGCGTGCCGCGTTTCTCCGTTTCGGGCACGATGTCAATGTAGTGCCGCTCGTCAGCCTGCTGGGTGTCGAGGGCAAATGCGCGCGCGTGACGAACGACAATCTGGAGAACCTGCACGAGTATTGGTGCGATACGTATATTACGCCTATGGCGACCAACGTACAGTTCGTCTTTTACCGTAATAAGAGCGGGGAGGTGATAGTCAAGGTACTGCATAACGAGGGCGTCTGCCGCTTGCCTTTCGATACCGATATTTTCCCCTATTATCGCTGGGACGATTTCCGAAAATACTATATGATGAAGATGTCGGAATGACGGACTTCCCGTATCGATATGAATGACGCACGGTATTTGTCTGCCGTGCGTCTGTTTTTTGTCCGTCGGTGAACGGCGCTATCTCAGCAGCCCTGCCTGTCGGAAGCTGAACTCGTGTTTGTCCGCGATGATTATATGGTCGAGCAGCCGTATGTCGAACAGCGCCAGAGCTTCCGCGACATTGTGCGTGAGTTCCTTGTCCTGAATGCTCGGTTCGGCTTCGCCCGACGGATGGTTGTGTACCATAATGACCTGCGTTGCGAGCAGTTCCAACGCGCGTTTGGCGATAAGCCGTCGATCGACGACCGTGCCCTGTACGCCGCCCTGGCTGAGCCGCTGCCGCTCGATTATCCTGTTCGAATTGGTGAGATAGAGTGCCCAGCATTCCTCATACTTGAGCCCGTCGAATAGCGGGCGGAATATGCGTGCTACGTCTTTGCTGGTGGATATCGCATTTACGGTGTCGGCCTCGGCCGTCATAAAGCGACGTCCGAGTTCGGCGGCGGCAGCTATGCGTTGCGCCCGTTTCAGCCCGACGCCTTCGACCATACGCAGACGAGCCGTCTCCATCCTGCTCATATTGGCCGCAGAGCCGCACTCTGCCAGCACACGTTCCGCCAGCGTAACGGCCGGTACGGATGAATTGGCGTCTTCGAGGAGCACGGCCAACAATTCGGCATCGGTCAGCGAACCGATGCCGCGTGTAGCTATTTTGTTGTAGATGAAATCCATATGCCGTCGGTAGCGGTTGTCCCGCGAGACCTATTCGCCTGCACTTTCGCCCGTCGGGGTTTCGGGCGCTTCGCGATTTTCCGAGTCGGAAGTCTTGCGCGTACGCCTTTTTGTCGGGCGTTTGCTTTCGGATTGCGCATCCGCGGATGCAGCCGTCTGCCCGTCGGGTTCCGTCTCTGCCTTGCCCGTTCGCACCCGCTTTGTCCGCGGGGTATTGCGAGGTGCAGCCTGCGTATCGCCCTGCGTGGAAACCTCTGCTTCGGATACGGGGCTTTCCGACTTCTGCTCGTTCGCCGCCTCGGTTATTCCGCCGAGCGTATCCTCTTGCGATGCCGCCTTTTTGGATCCGCGCCTGCGCCGTGCCGCGGGTTTCTCGACGATATTTTCGTCCGCATCGGCTGCGGTTTGCTGCTTGTCGGAAGTTTCGGAGAGTGCCTTTGCAGCTGCCGATGATCTCCTGCGCCGAGACGTATGCGGTTTTCCCGCATCCGTATTCGCCGTCTCCTGCCGCTCGTCGGCAGTCTCGACTTTTATCTCCGCCTTCGGGACTTCTGTTTTTACGGCTTCTGCTTTTCTGCTCTTTGCCTTCTTGGCCTCCTCCTTCTGCGGCTCTGCGACTTGTGCATCGGTTTCGGGCTGTATGCCGTTTGCGGCCGTTTCGTTATCGGCGGATGTGTCGGCCGTGTTGTGCTCCGACGCGTTTCCCGTCGATTTCCCCTTGCGCCTTCTGCGCGAACGGGATGTGTGCGGACGTTCGCCGCCCTCCGATTTCCCGTCGCCGTCGGCAGTGATTTCGCTCCTGCCGTCCGACTTGTTACTGAGGTAGTCCAGCCTGTCGAGTATGTCTGCACACTCCTCGTCGCTCATCTGATGCGATACGGAGCAGGCAGCTTTCTGTTCCGACTCCTTTTTCGAGTTGCCCGAACCGTGCCCCACCTCTATGCCGTCGATAAGCACCGTGGTGTAGAACAGCAGGGAGGAGCGGTGTTGGGATTGCGTGCGGGTGCGGAACGCTATCTTGTGGCGGTTCTTCTGACACCATTCGATAAGTCGGCTCTTGAAATCGTATTCAGACTCGGTCAGTTCCGTCATATTCAGATACTTGGCGTATATTCTGTTGATGAGCAGCCTGTTCACGAAATCGTATCCCTGATCGAGGTAGATCGAGCCTATCATCGCCTCGAACGCGTCGCCGTAGATATGTTTGTGGGCGAAGTTGCCGCTCATATTATATATCACGTACTTGTCTAATCCTATTCGGCAGGCTATATCGTTGAGCGATTGGCGCGAGACTATCTTCGAGCGCATCTGGGTGAGAAAACCCTCGTTGTGGTCGGGAAATTCTATAAACAGGAAATCGGAGGTGATGCTTTCTATTACGGCGTCGCCGAGATATTCGAGACGTTCGTTGTTGATGCTGTGCCCTCCGATGGATTGAGATGCCGATTTGTGTATCAGCGCAACTTTATAAAGATCGATATTGTGCGGGATGAAGCCGAACATATCGTCTATGAATCTGAAATACTCCTTATCGACGCCGAATCGGCGCTTGAAGAAGCGTGTAATGAATGTGAACACGTTGAAAACGGTTTTTCGGTTATAATTTGCGGAATACGACGGTCGAGTTGTGGCCGCCGAAACCGAACGTGTTGCTCAACGCCGCATGTACGTCGCGCTTTTGCGCCTTGCCGAGCGTGAGGTTCAGTCGGTTGTCTATCGCAGGGTCGAGATTTTCGACATTTATCGTCGGCGGAACCGTCCCCTTGTCGATAGCGAATATGCAGGCCAAAGCTTCTACGGCAGCGGCAGCGCCTAACAGGTGTCCCGTCATCGACTTGGTCGAGGATATGTTTACGTCGTAGATTTTGTCGCCGAACAGTTTTTCGAGCGCTTTGATTTCGGCCACATCGCCGAGCGGGGTGGATGTTCCGTGCACATTGACGTAGTCGATCTGTTCGGGAGATAAACCCGCATCCGCCAATGCGTCTTTCATCGATTTGAGTGCGCCGCAGCCGTCGGGGTCGGGGGCCGTCATATGATGGGCGTCGGCCGACATTCCTCCGCCTGCGAATTCGCAGTAAATTTTGGCTCCTCGGGCCTTGGCATGCTCGTACTCTTCGAGTATGAGCGCCGCTGCGCCTTCGCCTATTACGAACCCGTCGCGGTCGGCATCGAACGGACGCGATGCGTGCTCGGGATCGTCGTTACGGGTCGAGAGCGCCTGCATAGAGTTGAAACCGCCCACACCCGGTATGTTTACGACCGCCTCCGAACCTCCGGCGATCATAATGTCCGCACGTCCCAGTCTTATCTGGTCGAGTGCACTTATCATTCCGTGGTTGGATGAGGCGCAGGCCGACGAGACGCAGTAGTTGGGTCCCTTCAATCCGTACTTCATCGAGATATGTCCCGCTGCGAGGTCGGGGATCATTCGCGGAATGAAAAACGGACTAAACCGGGGAGTTCCGTCTCCCGCGGCATAGTCCGTAACTTCGTCGAAGAAAGATGTCAATCCTCCGACACCGGTACTCCATATCACTCCCGCACGTTCGGCATCGCACTGTGCGAAGTCGATTCCGCAGTCGGCGACGGCTTCGGCAACTGCTATGAGGGCATATTGCGCGTAGAGGTCGTGCTTGCGGATTTCCCTGCGGTCGAAATATCGCGAACCGTCGTAATTTTTTATTTCGCAGGCGAACCGAGTTTTGAATTTTTGAGCGTCGAAATGCGTGATGGGTGCGGCGCCGCTTACGCCCTTTTCAAGGTTGGCGAAATACTCCGCCACATTGTTTCCGATAGGGTTTATCGTGCCGATACCCGTGATTACTACACGTCTGTTGCTCATATCGAGGTTCGTCGTTTCGTCCGCTAAAGATGATTGAGATTATTATTTCTTGTGCTCTTCGATGTAGTTGATTGCGTCGCCTACGGTAGCTATCTTCTCAGCATCCTCGTCGGGAATCTGGATGTCGAAAGCCTTCTCGAACTCCATAATGAGCTCGACCGTATCGAGCGAATCCGCACCGAGGTGGCCGGTGAAACTTGCTTCGGGAGTTACCTCCGACTCTTTAACGCCGAGTTTGTCTACGATAATCTCAACGACTTTAGTCTGAATCTCTGACATAATTTTCAAATTTTAGTTAAACATTTATTTTGTTGGTATGTATGAATTGTTCAAATTTTTTCGAACCTTTTCTGTCGGCAGAGCCTGTTCGAACCGTGCCGAGACGGGAAAAGGTACATGTCATAAAATAATGAACGATTTCCGTGCAAAAATAACACTTTTTTATTATTTTTGGCATTATTACGTTATTATTTTACTCGACATCGAACGCACGTGTCGGGTAACGTGTTTAATATTAAATCGTTATGAAATTATTACTGATCTCCAATTCGACCAATGCGGGCGAGGAGTACCTGAAATATCCGATAGGAGAGATATCGCGTTTTCTCGAAGGTGTGCGCGAGGTCGCATTCATTCCGTATGCGGCCGTTACGTTCTCCTACGACGATTACGAATCCAAGGTTCAGGCACGTTTCGACGAAATAGGCATACGTGTGCGGTCGGTGCACCGCTCCGATAATCCTGCCCGTATGATTCGCGATGCGGAGGCCGTATGCGTCGGCGGCGGCAATACGTTCGCCTTGGCCAAGAAGATGCAGGAACAGGGGCTTATGTCGGCAGTCCTCCGCAAGATAAAGGCCGGCACGCCGTATGTCGGCTGGTCGGCAGGCAGCAATGTGTGCTGTCCCACGATCTGCACGACGAACGATATGCCTATAGTGGAGCCGCGGTCGTTCAAGGCTGTCGGTGCCGTTAAGTTCCAGATAAACCCACATTACCTCGATGCCAATCCCGAAGGGCACGCGGGCGAAACCCGCGAGCAGCGGATACTGGAGTATATCGAAGCCAATCCCCGACGTTATGCGGTGGGTTTGCGCGAGGGGTGTATGCTCCGCCTTGAGAACGGCCGACTGGAACTCATCGGCAACCGTCCTATGCGTGTTTTCAAAAAGGGGTTGCAGCCCTCGGAGGTGAATGCCGGAGATGATTTGTCGTTCCTCCTTTAGATGATACCTTAATATATAATGCAACGAACGGGTTCGGCCGAAATAGGGCAGGAGGGGGAGCGCCTTGCCGTCGAGTGGCTGCGTGCGCACGGGTATATGATCCTCGAACGTAATTGGCGCAGCGGACGTTACGAGACGGATATAATAGCACTTAACGGCGATATCGTCCATTTCGTCGAGGTCAGAACCCGTTCGGTGCGCGGGCTGCTGTCCCCCGAGGAGACCGTTACGCCCGACAAGTGCCGTTCGCTGTTTCGCTGCGCGTCCGCCTATCTTGCGACTTACGGACGAGGGTTGGAGCCGCAGTTCGATTTGATAGCCGTCGATATGTTTCCCGACGGCGGATATGACATACGATATGTTGAAA
The DNA here is from genome assembly GCA_017937125.1 of Alistipes sp. Lineage (GTDB taxonomy): Bacteria > Bacteroidota > Bacteroidia > Bacteroidales > Rikenellaceae > Alistipes. Next base: position 412,891 of record JAGBEH010000001.1, read on the forward strand.
ATGCGATGCAAAGTCATTGGTAATTTTGTATTTCGGACAAAATATACTACATTTGCGCCTGCTAAACTCCGAACTTCGAGATGTGGTTATATAATATAGGCATTGTCATCTATACCAAGTGCATCGGGCTTGCGGCTGCGTGGTACCCCAAAGCAAGGTTGTGGCGCGACGGGCGCAGGGATTTGTTCGAGCGTATGGCTGCGGCCGTGCGACCCGAGGACAGGATAGTTTGGGTGCACGTGGCGTCTCTCGGGGAGTTCGAGCAGGGGCGCCCTATCATCGAGAAGATACGCGAGCTCCATCCAGAATATAAGATTTTCCTTACGTTCTTCTCCCCCTCGGGCTATGAAATACGCAAGAACTACGCAGGTGCCGACTATATATTCTATCTGCCTGCCGACACCCCCTCGAATGCCCGCCGTTTTCTCGACATCGTACATCCCGAAATAGCCATATTCGTAAAATACGAGTTCTGGATCAATCTGCTGACCGAACTCAGGCTCCGTAAAATCCGTACGTACATCGTCTCGTCCATATTTCGCCGCAATTCGGTGTTTTTCCGTTTCTACGGTTCGATATGGCGCCGTGCGCTCAAGAGTTTCGATACCATCTTCGTGCAGAACGGGGAATCTGCGAAGCTGCTGGCCGAAATCGGCTTCGGCAATGTGGTCGTTGCGGGCGACAGCAGATTCGACCGCGTGGCGCAGATTGCCGCGCAGGCCAAGAAGATAGACCTTATCGACCGTTTCCGCGGCTCGGGACGCCTGTTCGTCGCGGGGTCCACGTGGGAGCCCGACGAAGATATTCTCTTGCAGCTCATCAACGACAACCCTTCGGTGAAGTTCATCATCGCCCCCCACGAGATGGATGAGAAGCGTATCGAACGTATTCTCGCCGAGACTAAGGGCGGGGCATTGCGATATACCTGTTGTACGCCGCTGACCTCTTTCGGGTCCAAGCAGGTGCTTGTGCTCGATACCGTCGGCCTGCTCTCGTCGGTGTACGGCTATGCCACGTGGGCATATATCGGCGGCGGCTTCGGCGTAGGCATCCACAACACGCTCGAGGCGGCAACTTTCGGTCTGCCCATAGCATTCGGCCCTAATTATCAGAAATTCAAGGAGGCGCGCGATCTGGTGACGCTCGGCGCGGCTTCGTCCGTAATAGATTACAAGCAGTTGAGCCGCTGGTTCGCTCCTCTGCGCGACAACGAGGTATTCCTGCGCAAGGTGAGTCGCATATCCAAGGATTACACCGTTAAGAACCAGGGCGCTACGGACCTTTTCCTCAAAACCATTTTCGGCGGCGCGAAATAGCCCGATTTTCGAAATTTTTCCCGTCTCGGCATAGTTCCGAACGGTTCGGCCCGTTACGTCTGTCGGAAGCGGCTGCCTGCGGCCGTTTTTATTCTGACAGCCTCGCGTTTTGACCGCCGTGCATCCGCACGGCGGTTTCCGTTTGCCGTGTCGCAAGCATAAAATTGCGATAATGCGGGATAATGTCCCGATTGTTTATTATCTTTGCAAGATAATATAGCGGAAACCGAAAAAACATATAAATATGACACAGGAGGAACTTTTCAAAAAACTGGTCGCTCACTGCAAGGAGTACGGATTCATATTCCCGTCGAGCGAAATCTACGACGGATTGGGTGCCGTATACGATTACGGGCAGAACGGCGTCGAGCTTAAGAACAACATCAAACGTTACTGGTGGGACTCGATGGTCAAGCTCCACGAAAATATAGTCGGCATCGATGCCGCGATATTTATGCACCCCAAAACGTGGGAGGCTTCGGGGCATGTCGGCGCGTTCAACGACCCGTTGATCGACAACAAGGACTCGAAAAAGCGTTATCGTGCGGACGTACTTATCGAGGATTGGCTCGCCAAGCAGGACGAGAAGATAGAAAAGGAGGTGGAGAAGGCGCGCAAGCGTTTCGGCGAGGCTTTCGACGAGCAGCAGTACCGTGCGACGTCGCCCCGCGTGCTCGAAACGGCCGCCAAGCGCGAGGAGGTGCATAAGCGTTTCTCCGATGCCCTGAATGCCAACGATCTGGCGGCTTTGCGCCAGATTATCATCGACTGCGAAATCGTATGCCCGATTTCGGGTACGCGCAACTGGACCGAGGTTCGGCAGTTCAATCTTATGTTCTCTACGCAGATGGGTTCGACGGCCGACGGTGCCAATACGATATATCTCCGCCCCGAAACGGCGCAGGGTATCTTCGTCAATTTCCTGAATGTCCAGAAGACGGGACGTATGAAACTCCCGTTCGGTATCGCGCAGATAGGCAAGGCGTTCCGCAACGAGATAGTAGCCCGCCAGTTCATCTTCCGTATGCGCGAGTTCGAGCAGATGGAGATGCAGTTCTTCGTGAAACCGGGTACGGAGATGCAGTGGTGGAACGAGTGGAAACAGACCCGTATGGCTTGGCACCGTGCACTCGGCTTCGGCGACGACAACTACCGTTTCCACGACCACGACAAACTGGCGCACTATGCCAATGCCGCCACCGACATCGAGTATAATTTCCCGTTCGGTTTCAAGGAGGTCGAGGGTATCCACTCGCGCACCGATTTCGACTTGGGCAACCACCAGAAGTTCTCGGGCAAGAAGATGCAGTATTTCGACCCCGAATCGGGCGAGAGCTTCGTACCGTATGTCGTCGAGACCTCGATAGGCGTAGACCGTATGGTGTTGCAGGTGCTGTCGGCGGCATATTGCGAGGAGAAGCTCGAAAACGGCGAGGAGCGTGTCGTCCTGCGCATTCCTGCGGCTCTGGCACCTACGAAGGTGGCCGTTATGCCGCTCGTGAAGAAGGACGGGCTGCCCGACGTAGCACAGAAGATCATCGACGAACTGAAATACGACTATAACGTGGTTTACGACGAAAAGGATTCGATAGGCAAGCGCTATCGCCGTCAGGATGCCGTCGGTACTCCGTTCTGCGTAACCGTAGACCATCAGACGCTCGAAGACGGCACCGTTACCGTACGTCACCGCGACACGATGCAGCAGGAACGCATCGCCATAGAGAAACTCCATGCTATGGTCGAGGAGGAGGTGTCGTACCGCAAGCTGTTCCGTAAATTGAACCTGTAATAACCGCACCGCTTGGGTAGGATTCTGGCCATAGATTACGGTACGCGGCGTACGGGGATAGCCGTAAGCGATCCTCTGCGAATCATTGCGGGCGGGCTTACTACCGTCGATACCAAAGGGTTGGAGAAGTTCATCGCCGAATATTGCGCGGCGAACGAGGTGGACGTTATCGTGGTGGGCAAGCCTATGCAGATGAACGGACAGCCGTCGGAGTCGTTTCGATATATCGAACCTTTGGTCGGGCGTTTGCGCAAGACATATCCTTCGAAGGATATAGTGCTGTACGACGAGCGGTTCACCTCCGTTATGGCGCATCGGACGATGCTCGAAAGCGGCATCGGCAGGATGGCACGCAGGGACAGGGCGCTGGTGGACAAGATTTCGGCGACGATAATTCTGCAATCCTATATGGATAGCAGGAAATAGAAGCCTGACGGCAGGTAGCGGGAAACGAAGCTCCCGTGCCCCGTGCCGCTTCGGGTACCGCCTCGGGATACGAAGAGGATATGTCGGGACCCACGATTTCGAAATGTTGCGAAAAAAATATTTATGTAAATATTTGGATATGAAACGTATAATAACTGTTTTGGCAGCCGTGCTGCTCGTCGCGGGCGTATCGGCTCAGGAGAAGAAGGCCCCGAAGGATTGGGCTCGGTTCTATCGCTACGAAAAGGCGAATGCCGAACTTGCGGCGAGCGGTACGAAAGTCGATGCCGTATTTCTGGGCAACTCCATTACCGACGGCTGGGCGAAGAAAGACCCCGATTTTTTCAAAAAGAACAATTTTGCGGGTCGCGGTATCGGCGGACAAACCACCTCGCAGATGTTGGTGCGGTTCCGCCGCGACGTGCTCGAACTGAAGCCGAAAGTCGTGGTCATAATGGCGGGAATCAACGACATCGCTATGAATAACGGCATCATCACGCTCGAAAACGCGTTAGGCAATATAAAGTCTATGTGCGAGCTTGCCAAGCTGCATAAAATCAAGGTCATACTGTGTTCGGTAACGCCTGCCGTGCAGTTCCGCTGGCGTCCCGAACTGACGCCCGCGCAGGATATCGTGAAGTTCAACGAGATGCTGCGCGCCTATGCCGCATCGGAGAAGATACCGTATCTTGATTACTACTCCGCATTGGTCGATGAGCGCGGCGGTATGCCGTCGAAGTGGTGCCCCGACGAGGTGCATCCCAATCTGGAGTGCTATATCGAAATTATGGAGCCGCTGGCGCTCGAAGCGGTGAACAAGGTGCTAAAGACCAAGAAGAATTATATCTCGCCGATGCCGCAGTAGCGCGTGCGGAGACGTTTGATATTTTGCGATAAACTGCGGCTCTTTGAGCTGCGCGAGTCGCAGCTTCGCCCAGCGAAGGCTCGCAACTGAAGATGCTCGCCGTTCGCAAACGAAAATGAATATAAAGTAATAATTATGATTTATCCTATTGTCATATACGGTTCGCCGATTTTGCGGCAGAAGTCCGAAAATATCTCTGCCGATTATCCCGAGTTGAAAAAACTCATAGACGATATGTTCCTGACGCTTTCCGAAGCCGAAGGCGTTGGTTTGGCGGCTCCGCAGATAGGCAAGAATATCCGCCTGTTCATCGTGGACTGTACGCCGTGGGGCGATGACGATCCGTCGCTGGCCGACTATAAACGCGTCTTCATCAATGCCGAGATTTACGAGCGAAGCGAACAGACGGGACTGTTCAACGAGGGCTGTCTCTCGCTGCCGGGGCTGCACGAGGATGTACGGCGCCCCGTAAGTATCCGTATGCGTTATTTGGACGAAAATTTCGTCGAGCACGACGAGGAGTTCGACGGACTGCCCGCGCGTGTCATCCAGCACGAGTACGACCATATCGAAGGCGAAGTCTTTACCGATCATCTGTCGCCGTTGCGCCGGAATCTGCTGCGCGGCAAACTCGTGAACCTTGCCAAAGGACGTTTCAGATGTTCGTATAAAACAAAATAATTCGTAAGGACGGATATTTAGTCGAAAAAGTATTATTTTTGTATCGCATAACCGAAAGTAAAAAGTTTCATTATATTTATAACCAAATTAAATTTACGATTATGAAAAAGATTTTGCTTACATTGGCAGTATGTTTTTGCGCATTGAGCGTTTCGGCTCAGGAGTGGGCAGTCGGCGGACGTTTGGGTTCGGGCCTTCAGGCTCAGGGCGAGTACCGTTTTGCCAACAACAACTATGTGGAAGCCCGTTTCGGTATGTCGTGGGCATATCCGAGCCTCGTTGCCGACTTCACGGCTTTGTATAACTGGAATGTCTGCACTATGGACTGGACGCCTTCGGCAGGCGAGTGGTTCTTCGACGCAGGCTGCGGTATCAATGTCGGCGGTCGCGAGCACTATGCTTTCGTAGGTGCGGCAGGCTGTGCCAAATTGGGTATCAAGTTCCATAAGGTTCCTCTCCGTCTTTCGTTCGACTGGACTCCCGCATTCGGCGCCGAGATCGCTTACTGGGGCAGCCAGACCGTCGGCGGTTATAAGATCAAGGGCGGCAGCGCATCCGATTTCAACGAGCGCGGTCTGTGCAACCTCGGTATCTCCTGCGTTTACTGCTTCTAAGCCTTGAGCGGCAACAGATAATTGGCCGTCGGTGTCGAATGGATACCGACGGCTTTTTCTGTTTACGGGCAAACTCGAAATTCTTTTCTTTTGCCACCTTTTATCCGTAAAAGGTGGCGCCAAAACTCCCGCAACCGACGCACGCAGCGAGTGAGTTTTTTCGTAAACTTTCGTACCTTTTGTCCACAAAAGGTACCCAAAACTCCCGCACTGCGAACCTCTTCGGGGTCTGTCGCTCGCTTTCGGGCTACGGACGCGTTCGCGGTTTTGTAAACAAAACGTCTCCTCCGCTTTTCCTCAATCTTCGCTCCGCCCTTTTCCCTCGAGTTTCGCGGTGCGGTTTATCTGAACCCGCGCTATCCGCGCGGGGGTTCTTTTGTTTATTACTTTTCTCTTCGCTCGCACCTGAAATAGCCACCCGAAATCTTCTCCGCATTCATCTTCTGCGGCTGCGGGGGTCGGCCTTCGGCCGAGCCGCATAAGATGCGCAATCCCGCAGGATTGCGAACGTTGTTTACAAAGTTTCTTTGCCGCAATATTTTTCGCGACAAAACTGCGGCTCTTAAGCCGCAGTCGGGAGCAAAATGAACAAAAGGAAAAAGAAATGCCGAAGTGGCGGATAAAAGTTGCCCGATTGTAAATTTTATATTACATTTGTACGATTTTATTATCGGTTCCGTAGCTCAGTTGGATAGAGCAACAGCCTTCTAAGCTGTGGGTCGCGCGTTCGAACCGCGCCGGAATCACTTGTAAATGCGGCTTGGGTCGATGCGCACTGGCGTCGCGGTTCGGGTAATCGCCTTCGCATAAGACCGAGGCCATAAAACCGACCTGCAATGACCGACCCTGTTCTCCGTTCGCCGCTTCCCGCAAGTGCGCCCTGCCGTTGCGGCCGTACGCAGTTCATCCGTCGGTCGTTTTTCTCCCGAGATTCTTACGGCCGCGATTCGGAAATTCTCGTACGCACAAAAAACATCTTATTATGAAGAAGATATTGTTGTTCGCCGCATTCGCCATTGCGGTGCAGAGCGTGACGGCTGCGACCGATGCCGTTGCGAATGAAAAGAACGAGGCGTGTGCCCGTGCCGAAATGAGCATCGACGGCGGAGTTATGAAATTTGCCGTAGCAGGCGATGCCGAGCAGCTGCATGAATGCGTGACGACCCGCGCACTGTCGCATCTGGACGGTATCAGCGAGGTGGAGGTAACATTCCGTTTCCGCCGTCTCTCACGTTCGAGCGTCTGGTTCCACGTTTTCGACGCGGGCGTTATCCGCGAGTATGAACTCGACGGCGTGCGGCGTACGCTTACCGACCGCAATTATCCGTATAAGGGAAGCCGCCAGGAGATGTTGCGTCTCGAGAACGGAGCGGCTCTCGCCGTTTCGGATAAGGAGCTGTGGCATACGGCGCGTGTGGTGGTCAGCGGCGTTACGCCACGTTCGTCTTTCAAGTGGAGCATCGAGCGTTACGGCAACAACGCGCCCGAAGGTTTCCGTTTCGGCGGCGCCGAAGCCCGCGTGCTGTCGAGCGTGCCGCGTGCGAAGACTTTGCGCGTCGTGGATTATAACATTCAGAACGGTATGTGGGCCGATCAGGGTAACGATTACGATAATTTCGTGGAATATATGAAATCCGTCGATGCCGATGTCGTCATCTTCTGCGAGGCGCAGTCGAACTACGTTACAGGGGAGGACCGCCGTATGCCCGAGCCGATTGCCGAGCGCTATCTGCCTGCGCACTGGGGCGAATTCGCGGCGCGCTGGGGACACGGCTATTGGGCGATAGGCGCCCATCAGGACAACCACCCCGTAGTCATAACATCCAAATATCCCGTTACGCTCGTGCAGAAGCTGGGCGGCGACGAAGTGTCGCACGGCGGCATCCACGCGCAGGTTACCGTCGACGGGGAGCGCGTGAATTTCGTCGGCTTCCACACCTATCCCGCGCATTACGGCCGCAATATACCCGAAAGCGAGAGGACGGAGAGTGCGCGCAGATTCGACGGCGAAAAGTTCCGTACGGAGGAGATGAAGATATTTATGGAGCGGACGATTCTCAATCCCGAGTATGCGGATGAAAAGAACTGGCTGATTATGGGCGACACCAATTGCCTCTCCCCGCTCGACGACCGCTATTTCGAGCACGGCAAGAGCAGCCCCCTGTATTGGGGACACACCTATATTCTCGAAAATACGCCCTGCATCGACATCGCCAAGCGCTATAATTGTCCCGAGGAGCGCGATGTGATGATTTCGACCATTCAGAACAAACGCCGCATCGATATTATGTACGGTACCGAGCCTATGATGGAGCGTGTAATAAGGGTGAAGACTCCCAAGGAGGGCTTTACGCGGGCGACGAAACGTGCGGGATTCCGCTTCCACGAGGGTTCGTCGGACCATCTGCCCGTAATCGTGGATTTCGAGTGGCACTGAACAACTGAACAATCTAAACCTTGAACCGATGAAAAAAACGTTTGCCCTGCTCTTGACGGCGACACTGCTGTCCGTCGAGACATATGCCGCCTCCGAGCGTCTGGAGGTGGTCGTAGAATCGAATGCGGCTTTGAAAACGGCGCCGAATCTGGACAGATTGCAGGCCGATGAGAAGATAGATATCAACGGCAAGTCGTATGTCGCCGTTACCGGTGCCGACGGTGTGTCGCGCGTGGATGTCGAGAGCGCAGGCGCCTACAGCGCCGCCCGTCCCGCCGATTGCTGGAGTACGGACGGCAACGGCGGCCGATATGTGCATCTCGTCCCTGCGCAGACCTACGGCGGCGAGGCGTTCGACAATATCTATATGCCTATGTTCGCGGCATCCGCCGCCGACGGCAGGCTGACGTTGAAGAGCGTCTGCGGCGTATTGAAGATTACACTCAAGGGCGATGCCGACGTGAACTGCATCAAGGTCGAGGATAATGCGGGCGGCTGTCTTGCAGGGCGTTTCGAATACGATGCCGCAGCAGGAAAGGCCGTGTGCGGCGAACGTACGGCAGCGAACGCGGATGCTCTCGTCCTCGATTGCAGCAACGGCGGCAAAGGAGTCGGACTCACAGCCGCGGGCAGGGATTTTTACCTCGTTATGCCTGCGCGCGAGTATACCGAAGGCATTAAAATATCCGTCACCGACCGCGCGCACCGTATTGAGGTCTACGTCTGTGCCGCTTTCGAAATAGGCGCAGGACGGGTTACGGCACTCAAACCGCTGGTATTCGAGCCGGATGTCGATCTGGTATTCGCCGAACATTTCGACAACTTCGTTTATGGCGGCGATCGTGTCGGCGGCAAGGATTGCGGCGGATTCTCGCCCGTGAAAAACGGCGCGGAGATAAACTCCCGTTTCGACGGTACGGAGCGTGCCGTGTACGGCGTAGGTTTCGACAAAGCGGGTTCGGGGTACTTGCAGAGCGACCATACCGTGAAGCTCGGTGCGAACCCGACTATGGGACGCGATTATTTAGCCAACCGCAATGTCGCGGACTGGAATATGATGTTCCGCGCTCAGGAGTATCGTGGATTCATAGGCGTGGGAGTGAAGGACAACACGCGCGGCATAGTCGAGATACCTGCGCTCGCTTCGCTCGACGGGCTGTGCGACATAGAGGTATCGTTCAAGGTATGCGTGCAGACCAATGCCAATTCCTGTGTGATGTTCTCGGCAAGCAATGTCGGCGTGATCAGGGAGTATTGGCTCGACGGCATACGCCATACGCTTCAGAATACCAACTACCCGTATATGGGCAACGACACCGAGTGCATCCGTCTGCGTAACGGGGCTGTTGCCGTGCCGCGCGACGACAAGGCGCCCAAGAAGTGGCATACCGTGCGGCTCGTTATAGGCGGGGCTACGGCTGCAACGACGCTCAAGTGGACATCCGAACAGTTCAGCCCGAAATATATCAACGGCTTCTATCTCGACGACATAGAGGTGCGCCTGCTGAGGAGCGTACCCCGCTCGAAGATCCTGCGCGTGATGGACTACAATATCCAGAACGGTATGTGGGCAGACGAGCCGAACAATTACGATAATTTCGTGGAATATGTCAAAACGGTCGATCCCGATATATGCGTGTTCTGCGAGGCGCAGACCATATACTATCCCGCGACCCACGATAAGTGCAAACCCGAGGAGCGTTACCTGCCCGACCATTGGGGCGAATTGGCCGCACGCTTCGGCCATAACTACTGGGGTATCGGCGCTCATCAGGACAACCATCCCGTAGTCATCACGTCCAAATACCCGATAACGGTGGTGCGTAAGTTGGGCGGCGAGGACATATGGCACGGTGGAGTGTATGCCCGTGTCGAGGTGGACGGCGAATATGTCAATATCGTGGGCTTCCACCCGTGGCCGTTCGGCTATGCCCGCGATGTTATGAAGAACGGCACGGAGGCGAGACGCAGGAGCACGGAGGCTTTCGGCGGCGATATGTACCGCCTGTATGAAATGAAATATTTCATCGACAGTACGATACTCGATCCCGAATATGCGGGCGAGAAGAACTGGCTGATTATGGGCGATACGAACTGTCCTTCGCCCCTCGACGATGCCCTTTACGAGCACGGTCTCGAAAGTCCCCGATATGCCGGCAACCGCTATATACTGGAGAACACGCCCTGCCGCGATATTGTCAAGACGTACTGCAATACGGACAAGCGCGATGTCGTGCCTTTCACGACGCACAGCCACGGCCGCATAGACATTATGTACGGCACCGAGTCGATGATGCGGCGCGTAATCAGCGCCAAAAGCCCGAATGCAGGCTTTACGAGGGCGAAGTACAACAGTAAAATGAGATTTTACGACGGCTCGTCGGACCATCTGCCCGTGATAGTCGATTTCGAATGGCGATAATGTCAATCATCTAATTCTACATCCTAATATGAAAAAGTTATTATTGATTCTTTTGGCGGCAGCCGTATCCTCCGTCGGGTCGCAGGCGGCGAAGCCCGTAAAACTTATCGTGGAGACCGCCTCCGAACAGCTGCTCCCCGGCGACAAAATCAAGGTGAACGGTAAGGAAACCGATCTGGCGTTCAATAAGAAGGGAGTATGCTATGTCGAGGTCGAAGCCAGTGCCGACGGCAGGTATTCGGCTGCTTATCCTGCCGACTGCGCGTTTATCGACAACCCGACCGACAGCCATATGCGTCTCGTACCGATGCAGGTGTATAAGGCGGGTGCGGCGGCTCGGGAGTATATGCCTATGTATGCCGCGGAGGCTGCGGACGGCAAGCTGTCGATGAAAAACCTGTGCGGCGTGTTGAAGATTACGCTCAAGGGCGATGCCTGCATAAACTGCATAAAGGTCGAAGACAATTCGGGAGCCTATCTCTCGGGATACTTCAATTATGATGCGGCGGCCGGTAAGCTCGTTTGCCGTCCCAAGACGGCTGCGGGCGTCGGATTTGCGGTGCTTGATTGCAGCAACGGCGGCAAGGGCGTTGAACTCGACGGGCGGGGCACTGATTTTTATATCGTGATGCCTGCGCGCAACTATCCCGACGGCCTTACCGTATCGGTTACCGACCGTGCGCACCGTATGTCCGTATACGACCTGAAGCATCCCTTGGAAATTACTCGGGATGCCGTCGCGGCACTGCCTGCATTGGAATACAAGCCTGCGGACGACCTCGTATTCGCCGAGCATTTCGATAATTTCGTGTATGGCGGCAACCGTGTCGGCGGCAAGCATTGCAAGGGATTCGGCCCCGTGAAGACCAACGGTGCCGTAAATTATCTTTACGACGGTACGGAGCGTGCCGTGTATCTGTCCGAATTCGGGAGCGCCGGTTCGACGTATATTCAGGATGACTATACCGTAAGCCTGCGCGAAGCGCCGGTTATGAGCCGTAAATATCTGAACAATCGCAATATCGCCGATTGGAATATGATGTTCCGCGCCCAGGAATACCAGGGATTCATAGGCGTGGGCGTGAAGGACAATACGCGCGGTATCGTCGCTACTCCCGCCTTGTCGGGACTCGACGGGCTGTGCGACATCGAGGTTACGTTCAAGGTATCGTTGCAGGCGAAGGCTACCTCATGCGTACTGTGCGAGGTGATGAATGCTGGTATAGTCAAGGAGTATTACATAGACGGCATACGTCGCTCGTTCAGCAATATAAACTACCCGTTCGTCGCCAGCAACAGAGAGCGCATCCGCATCAAGAACGGTGCGATTCCCGTTCCCAAGACCGAGGAGGAGAGCAAACCGTGGCATACGGTCAGGTTAGTCATCGGCGGCGCCACATCGGATACCAGACTGCAATGGCTCTCCGAGCAGTCGAGCGGTAACTACGTGAACGGCTTTTTCCTCGACGACATAGAGGTGCGCCTGCTGAGGAGCGTTCCCCGCTCGAAGATCCTGCGCGTGATGGATTACAATATCCAGAACGGTATGTGGGCGGATCAGCAGAACAATTACGACAATTTCGTCGAATATATGAAGTCGGCAGACCCCGACATCGCGATTTTCTGCGAGGCGCAGACGATATATTACAACGGCACGAACAAGCATATGAAGAGGGCGGAGCAGTATCTCCCCTACAAATATAAGGACTATCAGCGCGGCGTCGATCCGAATATGGAGCCTGAAGGCTGGATCGAACTGGCGGCACGCTGGGGACATACGTTCGTGAAGGTGGGCGCCCATCAGGACAACTATCCCGTAGTCATCACGTCGAAATACCCCATAACGTTTACGCAGAAGCTGGGCGGCCCCGAGGTGTCGCACGGAGGCCTGCACGCTCAGGTGTCGGTCGATGGCGAAACGGTCAATCTGGTCGGTTTCCATACGTGGCCGCAGGCGTGGCGCAAGAGCGCTAAGACACCTGCCGAGCGCGAGCAGAGCAAACTCGAACACGGCGGCGACAAGACGCGCGAAGACGAGTTCCGTATTTTTATGGAGCGCACGATTCTCAATCCCGAATATGCTGGCGAGAAGAACTGGCTCATAATGGGCGATATGAACTGCGCTACGCCGCTGGACGACGGGTTCCACGATCTGGGTGTCGATAATCCCCGTTATCTGGGACAGAAATATATGCTCGAAAATGTTCCCGCATTCGATCTGGTGAAGGTCTACAATACGTTCGATCGCCGCGATGTGATCATCCCGTCCACTCAGGGCTGGGGGCGTATCGACCTGATGTACGGCTCCGAACCGATGATGAAGCGTATGATTAAGGCCAAGAGCCCGAAAGAGGGCTTCACGCTCGGCAAGTGGAACAAGGATACGCGGTTCTTCGACAAGTCGTCGGACCACCTGCCCGTGATCGTAGATTTCGAGTGGCGTAAATAATCCTCGTCGGGGCCCGCATTTGCGGGCCCCGACGTACGATAACCGCCCCGAGTGCGATAAACGGTGAAAAAAGCGTCGGTTTTCATTGCAGTTTGCCGATTTATTACTATCTTCGCGCACTCGAATGCCCGAAAGGGAGAGCGTTTAACTAATTATTAACTAAATTTTATAGCGAAATGGCTGTTAAAATTCGTCTGGCACGTCATGGTAAGAAGGGTTATGCTTTCTATCATATCGTTGCCGCAGATAGCAGAGCGCCACGTGATGGTAAATTCATCGAGAAGTTGGGTACCTACAATCCCAATACGAATCCTGCTACGATCGACTTGAGCTTCGACAGAGCTCTTGATTGGTTACAGAAAGGCGCACAACCCACCGATACTTGTCGGGCAATACTTTCGTACAAGGGTGTCCTGTATAAGAAGCACCTGCTCGGAGGCGTAGCCAAGGGCGCGTTCTCGGAGAGCGAAGCCGAAGCCAAGTTCAACAAGTGGCTCGGTGAAAAAGAGGGCAAGGTTGCCGCGAAAGTGAATAAACTCGCAGGCGATGCCAAGTCGGCCGAGAAGGCACGTCTTGCCGCTGAGGCCAAGGTTGCCGAGGAGCGCGCAAAGGCGATAGCCGAGAAGAAGGCCGCGGCAGAGGCTGAAGCCGCAGCCGCTCAGGCTGAGGAGCAGTCCTCTGAGGAAGCTGCGGAAGCTCCCGCAGAAGCCGCAGAGTAATCGGCCGCGAGGCTAACGAACTCGATCCCCCTCGCAAAAGGGGGATTTTTTATATCGGCAATTGTATATGATTTTGCACGGACTTTATTCTAAAATCCTGTTGTTTCGCGGGTTTCACTCGAAGTCCCTGCCTAAGGCGTGGATTTAGGGGTGGGTCAAATCTGTAAACGCGGCTTCGCCGCGAGCGATTCGACCGTCGGAGTAGAGAGCGGGGTATTAAAATAAATAAGGAGTAAATTAGTATATGGTTACCTTTGATTTATGCAGGCAGTCGCACGTATAAGCAAACTTTTCGGTACGGATGGCGGCGTATTGCTCAATCTGTACGAGAACTTCCCCGAGGATTTTACATCCGATACTCCGCTGTTCGTTATGGCGGATAATCTGCCCGTGCCGTTGTGGTGCGAGCGGTTCGAACCGCACGGCAGCCGCGGTGCCAGGGCGCTGTTCTCCGATCTGGATACGGCGAAGCGTGCGGGTGAGTTCGTCGGCCGCGAACTCTATGCGGAGAATGCGGAGACGGATGACGACGAGTTCGTGATGGAAGACCTTATCGGATTCTCTGTGACGGCGGGCGGGAGACGCGGAACGGTCACCGACTTCTATGACAGCGATGTAAACCCGCTGTTGGGCATAACGTTCGACGGACGCGATGAATGTCTGGTCCCTGCCGCCGAAGAATTTATCGCGGGCATAGATTTCGACGGCAGACATATCCGAATGGTATTGCCCGACGGACTTATCGATTTGTAACTGAATATGGCACAGCGTGTGGTGGTCGGACTCTCCGGCGGCGTCGATTCTTCGGTGGCGGCATACCTGCTCAAGCAGCAGGGATATGACGTCATCGGGCTGTTTATGATAAACTGGCACGACACTACCGGCACGCTCGAGGGCGATTGCCCGTGGCATGACGACCGCGTTTTCGCCGAACTGGTCGCCAAACGTTTGGATATTCCCCTGCACGTCGTCGATTTGTCGGAGGCTTACCGTCATCGCGTTGTGGACTATATGTTTTCGGAGTACGAAAAAGGGCGTACGCCGAACCCTGATGTGCTGTGCAACCGCGAAATAAAGTTCGATGTCTTTCTGAAGGAGGCGCTCAAGTTAGGCGCCGACTATGTCGCTACGGGGCACTACTGCCGCAAGGCCGAAGAGGTCGCGGACGGTAAGACGGTTTATAGATTGCTTGCGGGCGCCGATCCCAACAAGGACCAGAGCTATTTCCTGTGCCAGTTGTCGCAGGAGCAGTTGCGGTATGCGATGTTCCCTGTCGGTGATATCGTAAAGCCCGAAGTGCGCCGCATTGCCGAGGAACAGCACCTCGCGACAGCGAAACGCAAGGATTCGCAGGGCATATGTTTCGTCGGCAAGGTCGATCTTCCCGTTTTCCTGCAACAGAAATTGGCTGCTAAAAAGGGAAATATACACGAAATACTCCCTGCGTGGCCTAAATACGACAGACATATCGATGACGACGATTTGCCGTCCCTTGCCGAGCCGTACCGTTATACGGTGCGCGACGGCAAGAAGATAGGCGAGCATAACGGCGCCCATTTCTACACCATAGGCCAGCGCAAGGGTCTCGGTATAGGCGGCCGCAAGGAGTCGCTGTTCATCCTCGCTACCGACGTGGTGAACAATGTGATATACGTCGGCGAGGGCGACGGCCACAGAGGGCTGTATCGCCGCGCTTTGAGGATGCGGCTCGAAGAGGTGCACTGGGTAAATCCTTTGCGCGAGATGAAGACGGGGGAGACGCAGCGCTTCGCCGTGCGTATACGCTATCGCCAGCCGTTGCAGCAGGCGTCGCTCGTAATGCGCGACGACGGGGCGTACATACTCTTCGACGAACCCCAGCGAGGTATTACTGCGGGGCAGTTCGCTGCGTGGTACGACGGTGACGAGCTCGTCGGCTCGGGCGTCATAAACGAATGATACTAACCTGAATAAAATTTGCATACTATGAACAGAAAAACTCTACTCGTAATGCTGGCGTTCGCGGTTGCGGTTACCGCACAGGGCGTCGCGCAGAAATATGTCGATGCTTCGACATTGACTATCGGCGGCCGTACGCAGGTCGTTCCGGATAAACCGTATGCCCGTGTCGATGCTTCGAAGCACAAGTTCGACTCGAAACAGATAACCGCCTACTGCGATTACGGCGCAGGCGTTTACGTGCTTTTCACGACCGACAGTAAAAACATCTCGGCCAAATGGAAGAACGCACCGCGCGCTACGGGCGCGAACATGACGCCCATCGTTCAGCGCGGTCTGGACCTCTATATCAAGAGCGACGGCCGTTGGGTATTCGCAGGTGTGGGACGCCCCGCGCGCGAGTCGGCGAATGGGGTCAATAAGGACAAGATCGTGGAGAATATGGCCGACGGAGCTAAGGAATGTATGCTCTATCTGCCTATATGGTGCGCGATAGAACAGTTGGAGATAGGTATCGATGAAAATGCCTCGATAGCGCCCCTCGATTGGCCGTTCAGCCATAAGATCATCGTCCTCGGGTCGAGCATTACCCACGGGGCATCGGCGAGCCGCCCGGGACTTACATATACGGCGCGTATGAGCCGTATGACGGGTATGGATTTCGTGAACCTCGGTTTCAGCGGCAACTGCAAGCTGCAACCCGAATTCGCCCGCCTTATCGCCGAAACGGAGGCCGACGCCTATGTGTTCGATGCGTTCTCGAACCCCTCGACGGCAGAAATCAAGGACCGTCTGGCATCGTTCGTCAGGACGGTGGCAACGGCGCACCCCGACAAACCTATGATCTTCATACAGACGACTATACGCGACCGCAGCACGTTCAATACCAAATGGGCCGCGTGGGAGCGCGAGCGCCGCGAGACGGTTACGAGACTTATGACCGAGCAGGCGCGCCGTTACAAGAACGTCTATTTTCTCGACAGCGATGACATGCTCGGACATGACCACGAAGCCACGTCGGACGATACTCACCCGAACGATGTAGGTTTCGACCGCTTTACGGATACGTGGCTGCCCAAGATTCTCAAGGTGCTGAAAAAATACGGCATAAAGTAATGAGGATACTGGCGGTTGTCGTATTGGTTACCTTATCGCTCCGACTCTCTGCCCAACAGAGGGTCGGCTTTGCGTATTGCGATGTCGATCGCCTCTACGATACCGTCCCGTCGTTGTTTTACGACGACAGCGATTATACGCCGCAGGGGCGGCTGGAGTGGACGCGGGAGCGCTACGAACGCAAGGTGATGCTGGCGGCGGCCGTGATAGACTCGCTGTCCCTGCCCGTAGTCGGACTGTACGGGGTCGAGAACGAACAGGTCGTGCGTGATATTGCCGCCCGTTGCAACGGCGACTATTCGTATATCCATCGCACGCTCAATACTCTCGACGGGCTCGATTTGGCGCTGTTCTATTTCGGCGACGTACTGTTTCCCGCGAGTGTTGAGAACGGACGCCATTATCTCAAGGTCGAAGCGTCGGTCGGCGGCAGGGATTTTGTCATCATTCTGGTTCATCGCGCCAAAAATCTCGAAGACCTCGTCGGGGAGGTGCGGCTCGCCCGTCCCGATGCCTTTGTGGTCGTCGCCGGCGATATGCGCGATACGGAATACGAACGTCTCGGGCTGTCCGACGTTACGGAGCGTGCAGAACGTGCGGGGCGCGGGAATGCGTTGTACTCCGACGGGTGGCGGTTCGTCGATAGGATATTGGTAGACAGACGGTTGTCCGCCGAGGGTGACGTGTTCGCCAGACGCTGGCTGACGGATGCTCGCGGGCGTCCCGAACCTACGTACGAATACAGCCGTTATGTCGGCGGATACGGGCGCAGACTGCCTGTATTTTGCTATATTCGATAAAAAACTTGTTTTTACGAAAAAAAATCGTATCTTTGTATTCCGCTTGGATAAGCATATATATAACTATCAAATAATCAACTAACAAAAGTCAATTATGGCAGACGTTAAACGAGTTTACACTTTCGGCAACAAACAGGCCGAAGGTAACGGAAAAATGCGAGAGTTGCTCGGCGGCAAGGGTGCTAACCTGGCCGAGATGAACCTCATAGGTATTCCCGTGCCCCCCGGATTCACTATCACGACGGAGGTCTGCACGGAGTTTTATGCGCACGGCAAGGATGCGGTTATAGAGATGTTGCGTCCCGATGTGGAGAAGGCAATGAAAAATATCGAGAACCTGACGGGTATGAAGTTCGGCGACAAGGATATGCCGCTGTTGGTTTCGGTGCGTTCGGGTGCCCGCGCTTCTATGCCCGGTATGATGGATACCATCCTCAATCTGGGTATGAACGATACGGCTGTCGAGGCTGTAGCCCGTCGTACGGGCAATCCCCGTTTCGCTTGGGACTCGTATCGCCGTTTCGTGCAGATGTACGGCGACGTGGTGCTGGGTATGAAACCCGTATCGAAGGAGGACCACGATCCGTTCGAGGTGCTTATCGATGCCCAGAAAGAGAAGCGCGGCGTCAAGATGGATACCGACCTTACGACCGACGACCTGAAGGAGCTGGTGAAGAACTTCAAGGCCGCTATCAAGAAACAGACGGGCAGCGAGTTCCCGACCAATCCCTGGGATCAGCTGTGGGGCGCTATCTGCGCCGTGTTCGGCTCGTGGATGAACGAGCGTGCGATTCTCTATCGCAAGCTTAACAATATCCCCGCAGAGTGGGGCACGGCCGTTTCGGTTCAGGCTATGGTGTTCGGCAATATGGGCAATAACTCGGCTACGGGCGTGGCATTCTCGCGCGACGCGGCTACGGGCGAGAACATATTCAACGGCGAGTATCTGGTGAACGCTCAGGGCGAGGATGTCGTTGCGGGTATCCGCACTCCCCAGCAGATCACCGTCGAGGGTTCGCGCCGCTGGGCAAAGGCTCAGAACATCTCCGAAGAGGAGCGCAAGTCGAAGTATCCTTCGCTCGAGGAGGTTATGCCCGAGGTTTACAAGGAGCTGAACGAGATACAGCACCATCTGGAGCAGTATTTCACCGATATGCAGGACATAGAGTTCACCATTCAGGACGGCAAGCTGTGGATGTTGCAGTGCCGCAACGGCAAGCGTACGGGTGCCGCTATGGTGAAGATCGCGATGGATATGCTGCGCGAGGGTCTTATCGACGAGAAGACCGCCGTGCTGCGCTGCGAGCCCGCGAAGCTCGACGAGCTGCTCCACCCCGTCTTCGACAAGGAGGCTATCAAGCACGCCCAGGTCGTTACGAAGGGTCTGCCCGCATCGCCGGGTGCCGCTACGGGTCCCGTAGTGTTCTTCGCGGAAGATGCCGAGAAGGTTTTGGCGTCTACGGGCAACAAGGCCGTTTTGGTGCGTATCGAGACGTCGCCCGAGGACCTCAAGGGTATGCTCGATGCCGCAGGTATCCTCACGGCTCGCGGAGGTATGACTTCGCACGCTGCCGTCGTGGCCCGCGGTATGGGCAAGTGCTGCGTTTCGGGTGCGGGCGAGCTTGAAATAGACTACAAGGCCCGTACTATCAAAGTAAACGGCTTTACGATAAAGGAGGGCGACTGGATTTCGCTCAACGGCTCTACGGGCGAGGTTTATCTCGGTCAGGTCGCTACCAAGGAGGCCAATCTCGACGGCGACTTCGGCAAACTTATGGAGCTCGCTTCGAAATATTCGGTTCTGAAGGTACGTGCCAATGCCGACACTCCGCGCGATGCCGAGCAGGCGTTCGCATTCGGTGCCGAAGGTATCGGTCTCTGCCGTACGGAGCATATGTTCTTCGAGGGCGACCGTATCAAGGCTATCCGCGAGATGATTCTGGCCGACGATGAGGCAGGCCGCCGTGTGGCTCTCGCCAAGTTGCTGCCTATGCAGCGCGGCGATTTCGAGGGTCTGTTCAAGGTTATGAAGGGCTATCCCGTCATCGTCCGTCTGCTCGACCCGCCTTTGCACGAGTTCGTTCCCCATACCGAGAAGGAGCAGCGCGAAATGGCGGCCGAAATGGGCATTGCATACGAGAAGGTCGTAGCTAAAGTGGAGGCCCTGCACGAGCAGAACCCGATGCTCGGACATCGCGGCTGCCGTCTGGGCAATACCTATCCCGAAATCACCGAGATGCAGGCACGTGCCATTATCGAGGCCGCAATGAACGTCAAGGCTGCGGGTACTCCCGTGAAGGTCGAGATTATGGTGCCGCTGGTAGGTAACCACAAGGAGTTGCGTTATCAGAAGGGTATCATCGACCGCACGGCGAACGACGTATTCGCAGAGCGCAACGACCGTATCGACTACCTCGTAGGTACGATGATCGAGGTTCCGCGTGCGGCGGTTACGGCGAACCAGATCGCCGAGGTCGCCGAATTCTTCTCGTTCGGTACCAACGACCTTACGCAGATGACGCTCGGTTTCTCGCGCGACGATATCGCCAAGTTCCTGCCCGTATATCTCGAAAAGAACATACTCAAGGCCGATCCGTTCAAGATTCTTGACCGCAACGGCGTGGGCCAGCTTATCCGCGAAGCCGTATTCAAGGGACGCTCCACCCGCCCCGAACTCAAGTGCGGTATCTGCGGCGAGCACGGCGGCGAGCCTTCGTCGGTAGAGTTCTGCCACTATGCGGGTCTGAACTACGTAAGCTGTTCGCCTTACCGCGTGCCTATCGCACGTCTGGCGGCGGCTCACGCGGCTCTCAACGAGAAATAGCGATTGCGATACGGGTCCGAAAATTTTCGGGCCCGTTTTTGTTGCGATGGCTTGCGGGTGTGACGGCTGTTCGCCGAAGCGGATTTTTCGAACATCCGTACAGCCTTATAGAATACGGGACGACCGAAAAGAGTCGTCCCGTATTTTTTACCTCGGCAGATTATTGCTATTTTTGCATATG
Source organism: Alistipes sp. (assembly GCA_017937125.1). Classification (GTDB taxonomy): domain Bacteria; phylum Bacteroidota; class Bacteroidia; order Bacteroidales; family Rikenellaceae; genus Alistipes. Next base: position 433,468 of record JAGBEH010000001.1, read on the forward strand.
ATGAACAGTAACCGATTTGCGATTATGAAGAAGACGTTGTTTTTATCGATATTCCTGCTGGCGGCCGTTTCGGGGTTGTCGGCTCAGGAGAAAGGGCGCTGGGCTTTGGGCCCTATGGTGAACGTATATGCGAATACGGGAGTCGGAGGTGTCGTGGGCATAGGTCCCGTTATGCGTTACAATCTGCTGGACGGACTGCGCATCGAACCGTCCGTTATGATACTTACGGCCAAGGGCAGTTCCGTGGATGTCGCCTGCAATCTCCACTACGCTTTCGAAGTCGCGCGCAACTGGTATCTGTATCCCATTGCGGGCATAAGCTTCAACGACCTCTATAAATTCGCGTTCGGATTCAATCTCGGCGGCGGATTCGACTATTCGATCGCCTACCATTGGGATCTGACGCTTAACGTCAAATGGCTCGGGCAGTGCGCTTCATCGCGCCGCAATCCTATCGTCAGCACCGTGGGTCTGTTCTATAAATTCTGACGGGCGTTTTTCCGATGCGGCCGACTTTAGGTTATTCGTATATTTGGCTTCGCCTTATATACTCACGCTCGGCATAATCAAATAAATTTGCTTCTGCCCTCGCTTATTCGTATATTTGGCTTCGCCTTATATACTCTCGCTCGGCATAATCAAATAAAATTTGCTTCTGCCCTCGCTTATTCGTATATTTGGCTTCGCCTTATATACTTCCGCTCGGCATAATCAAATAAATTTGCTTCTGCCCTCGCTTATTCGTATATTTGCAATTACTCTTAATTACCGATATGAAACGTTTGCTATTCCTGTATGTCGCCGTTGTCTTATCGACGGGATTGTCTTTCGCCCAAGATGCCGATTCGCTCGCTTTCGTCTCGGCGGACTGGAAAACCGAAAAACTGCCGCGCGGGGCGGTCGCTATGACGGCCCGTATCGAACTTTTCGGCTCTCATCAAACCGTCTCCGTCGTACGTTATCGCAGCGGCCGTTTCTATACGCGTATAGTGCAGACGCGCGACCTTACGCCGACGAGTACGACCGCAAAGGGCCTCGGTGCCGTTGCCGCCGTCAATGCAGGATATTGGAACGTACGCAAGGTGGAGCCATCGACCTACGTTCGGATCGACGGCCACGACTGCTCGCGCACGGAGAGTGCCGAGACGTTCCGCGTGAACGGAATTCTGACGATAAGCAAGCGTAAACTGGATGTGTTCGAGTGCGATACGACGCGCTACGGATATTATGCCGTGCGCTACGACAATATATTGGCGTCGGGACCGGTGCTTATCGACGACGGCCGCGAGTTCGATTACAGCGACCGCACCGAAAAATTCTTCCGCCGTCACCCGCGCAGTGTCATAGGTTCGACGGCCCGCGGCGAGGTCGTGATGATTGCCGTGGACGGCCGTTTCAAGGGCGATGCCGAGGGTATGACTGTCGATGAACTAGTGAAGGTCTGCCGCTGGTTGGGACTGGTCGATGCCATCAATCTCGACGGGGGCGGTTCGACGACGTTGTGGAACAGTGTCGGCGGCATTATGAACCATCCTTACGACAATAAGCGGTATGACCACGAGGGCGAGCGCGCCGTGTCGAGCTGCATAGTGGCTTTGCCGTAAGAATGCGAATCCTGAATATTGAAACGTCGGCGGACGGATGCCGAAAATGAAGCGGCTTTCCGATAAGCCGTATTCGAATGATTACACCCCCGTCGAACTATGTTCCGACGGGGGTGTTTCCCGATTGAGGGACGTGTCGGACATTCCCGACCTTCGTCCGAATGCTATCTGATAAATTCTCCGCGCCACGTCGCCGTGTTGCCGCAGTTGTCGGTGACGGTCAGCGTAAGGAGGTGCTTCATTCCGCGGGCATAATGCAGGTGGTCGAACCTGTGATACATAGTGCCGCGTACGGGCGAATAGTCTATCGGCACCCATTTGCCGTCGATCGAGGCCGAATACTCCTTTATTCCCGAGAAGTTGTCTTTTACCGAGAATGCGAGGCCTTTGCACTTGCGTAAATCTCCGTTTATTTGGAATTCGGGCGTTATGGACGGCGGTACGGTGTCGGCTGCCAGATAAAATTTCCCGAAACGCCGTGTGCGTGCCGTCACTCTGCCGTTGCGGTACTCTCCGCCGACATAGGATGCTTTGCCCTTCGCCGATATGGTCGCAAGAGCCGTTTTGCCCTGCATATTCTGCGGAACGAACGCTTTTATCGATAACGTTGCGGCCGTTTGCAGCGGCGTGTGGGCATTCATAACTTCATACACGGGCGACAGTATGGTTATAGTTGAATCCGCAGGTACCTGCATATCGGTTATGCCGCAGCTGAAAACCGCAGACTCGTAGAGCGCTTTTTTCGGGATAGAGATATGTATATCCCCGCAGTCGTACTCGAACGGTTCGTTGCGGTCGATGACGGCAGCCCCTTCCGTCTCGGGCATATGCGGCGGTTCGGCACCTCCGATTATTTCGAACTCGAGGACGGATACGTTGCGGCAGTCGTCTTCAGCCTCGATGCGTATGCGGCGGTGCTCGTCAGATCGTGCCGTGATCAGCGCCCTGTTTTGCAATACCGTGTAAAACTCGTCCCGACTGCCTTCGAGTGCGGACAGACGTATGACTTCGCAGCGCGCCGAAAGCTGCATAGGGTAGCAGGATACGGCATTGCAATACCGCGAGACGTCGAACGTGTATCCGTCCATCCTGTATTCGAAAACGGTCTCTCCGTCGAGCGACTCGCTGACGCGATATACTCCGAAACGGTTGTGCACGTCGTTTTTGCGGTCTGTGGTTTCGAGAATGAAATATCCTTTCGGGGCTACCCGTACGGGCTTTGCGACCGAATAGCGTCCCTGTCTGTCGCGGCGTATTTCTATGCGTTGCGGTTGCGTACGGATCGGTACGCGGCCCGTACTGTCTATGGCTACGTAGTGCAACCCGCAGATTATCGGCGGAATGGTGTCGCGTACGTCGATAAGTCCGTGCGCTATGGTATTCAGAGTGCGTTGCGTACGGCTGTCCCGGATTTCGAAATGCAGATGCGGGCCGAACGAGTTGCCCGTATTGCCCGATAGCGCTATGGTCTCTCCGCGTGCTACGGTGATTTCGCCCTCGCGGAGGAAAATATCTATCGAGTTGCGTTTAGACCGATAACGTTCGGCCGTGACGATGGAATCTATGTCGTTGCGGAATGCCGACAAATGCCCGTAGACGGATGTCGTCCCGTTCGGATGCACGATGTACAGAGCACGTCCGTATCCCGACGGCTTGTCAGCTATGCGCGAAACATATCCGTCGGCTGCGGCCACTACCCGCTTGCCCTCTACGCCGTCGGTCTTGATGTCGATGCCCGAGTGGAAGTGGTCGGGACGCATCTCCCCGAAATTGGCGGAGCAAAGCCCTGCGACCCCGAGTACGGGATACGTGTAGTAATCAGGCTCGGGCGTCTGCGCCCGAGCTACGGTTACGGTCAATGAAAGAAGCGCCGCAAGTGCGGGCGCAGATCTGCGTATGTCGAATATTCGCATCGGTCTATTCTTCGGTATGAATCAGTTGCGCGACAGTCTCGGCGACGGTTTCGAAATCGTAACCGAGCGACAGTCCGTAGCGCATAAGTTTGTTTTTCAGTTCGTAGGGCGTAGCGTACTTTACGCTCTGCATCTTGCGTTCGAGCCGTGCCGTCAGGCGTTGTCCCATACTTTCGCTGTCGGTCTGCTCCAACGCTTGCTCTATGACGGCCGCGTCTATGCCCTTCGCTCGCAGTGCCGTACGTATCTTGTGGGCACCCCAACCGCTGAATTTCAGCTTGTCGCGAACGAACGATTCGGCATAACGGCTGTCGTCGATGAACTTCATCCCTATGAGTTTGCGCAGTACGTCCTGACGTTGCGACGGCTCCACTCCCCACGTCCGCATAAGCCGCAGGGCATCTCCCGAGGAACGCTCGGCACGTGCCGCAAGTCGCATAAGTGATGCGAGTGCCTGCTCGGGCGTCTTCGTACGTTTCACTTTCGGCAGCATACTATTCTCGGTTTGGCGTTTATGTCGTCGCGTACGGTAATGTCGCGGTAGCCTTTTTCTGCAAGCATCGCGGCCGTTCGTTCGGCATACAGTTCGTGAACCTCGAACCATAGACTGCCGCCGTCGCGCAGAAGTTTGCGCCCCGCATCGGCTATGGCTTCGTAAAACATCAACGGCCTTGCATCGTCTACGAAGAGCGCTTCGTGCGGCTCGTACCCGACGACGTTGCGGTGCATCGAGCCCATATCGCCTCGCGGGATGTATGGCGGGTTGGAGACTGCCGTGTCGAACTCGCCCTCGACGAGACGTTCGGCCCCCGCCAGAACGTCGCCCTCGACGAACGTTATCTCAGCTGCGAGCCGTGCGGCATTGCGCCGCGCATAACATAACGCTTTGTCGGATATGTCTATTGCCGTTACGCGGCTGTTTTTTATCCGTTTCGCCAGTGATATCGCTATGCATCCGCTACCTGTGCAGAGGTCGAGAATACGGCCGCCCTCTTCGGCGGTATCGCATATGGCGGCGACCAGCTCTTCGGTTTCGGGGCGGGGGATGAGCACTCCCTCGCCGACTTCGAAGTCGAACCCGCAGAATTCGCAATGTCCCAGCACATACTGCACGGGACGTCCTGCGGCTAATTGTTCCGTAACCTCCGTCAGCCGCTCGTCGGTTATGGCCGACTGTTCGTCGGAACGGGCTATGAGACGGGAAAAATCCATCTTCTCGAGATCGGCGGCGACCATACGGGCTATGTTCTCGGCTTCGCGTCGGTCGTAAAGGTGCGTAACGGCATCGGCTATATGTTTCAGGACTTCGCGGCGTGTCATTGTTGCGAGAGGTATAGCTCCGCCAGCGCTATGGCCGCAACGGCTTCGATTACGATGCGTGCGCGGACGGCTATGCAGGCGTCGTGGCGGCCTCCGATTGCGAGCGGAGCCACCCGCCCGAGTTCGAAATCGAATGTCTCCTGCGGAAGAGCGATGCTCGCCGTCGGTTTTACGGCGGCTCTTACTACCAGCGTGTTGCCGTTCGTGAGGCCTCCGTTGATGCCTCCTTCGTTGTTGGTTGCCGTTCTGCCGTCCGCATCGGTTATGCGGTCGTTGCGTTCGGATCCGCGCAGACGTACGCCCTCGAATCCCGAGCCGAACTCTATGCCTTTGACGGCAGGTACGGAAAACAGGAGATGGCTTATTACGCTTTCGGCAGAGTCGAAAAACGGCTCTCCGAGACCGACGGGCAGCCCGTCGATGCGGCATTCTATAACTCCGCCGACCGAATCGCCGTCGGCAATCGCCGCCGAGATTATCCCGTCGAACTTTTCGCGTTCGCGGCATCCTCCTATTTCGATTATTTCGCTCGCGAACCGTACTCCGTTCAGGATCTTTTTCGCTATTACGCCCGCAGCCACGAGCGCCACGGTCATACGCCCCGAGAACTGCCCGCTGCCGCGGAGGTCGATCTCGCTGCCGTAGCGATGCTCGGCAACGAAGTCGATGTGCGACGGGCGCGGATGTCTGCGGAATCGGTCGTAGTCGCCCGATCGTGTATTTTCGTTGCGGAAAGTTACGGTTACTCTCCCGCCCGTCGTATGGCCGCCGATGGTCCCTTCGATCTGGGGGATGTCGCTTTCGCGCCGCGGCGTAGAGCCGAGCGCACCCGCACGCCGTGCGGCCAGATCCTCTTCGAAATCCTCTGCGGCGAGAGGTATACCCGCAGGTATGCCGTCGATGCGGATACCGACGCATTCGGCGTGCGATGCGCCGAATATCTCCATCCTGAATCTGTTCCCGAAACTGTTGTGCATACTATTCTTTCCTGAGCGTTTCCAAATCGGCGAAGAACGTGGGGTAACTTTTGGCGACGGCTTCAGCCCCCGATATCGTGACCTCGCCGTCGCTGCGCAGGGCCGATACGGCGAGCGACATAGCTATGCGGTGGTCTCCGTGGCTGTCGGTATGCGCCGAACGTATCTCGCCGCCGCGAATGCGCATAACGTTCTCGGTGTCGATGTCTATCTCTATGCCCAACTTGCCGTACTCTTCCTTGAGCGTCTCGGCACGGTTGCTCTCTTTGTGCTCCAGCCGCGAGGTGCCGATGATCGTGCTCGTCCCCTCGGCCGCTGCGGCGAGCGCCACCAGCGCGGGGAACAGATCGGGTGAATTGGTCGCGTCGAATTCGAAGGCGTGCAGCTCGCGGTGCGCCGCAGTGACGGAATGTTCTTCGTTTATGAGCGAAGCACCAGCGTGTATCAACGCTTCGCAGACCGCCGTGTCCGCCTGCTTCGAGAGTGACGAGATGTTGTCCGCCGTAACTTCGCCGGCTACGGCTCCCGCGACGAGCAGCATAGCCGCTGCGCTCCAGTCGCCCTCGATGTCGTAGTCGGCGGCCGTGTACCTCTGTCCGCCCTCGATGAAGAATTCTGTATAGTCGTTGTGGAGTATGTTGCAGCCGAAACGGCGCGCCGTCTCGACTGTCATATCTATATAAGGTGTGGATGTCGCCCCTTCGACATGGAGCGTGGTGTCGCCGACGGCCATAGGCAGGGCGAGCAGCAGCCCCGTGATGAATTGCGACGATACCGAGCCGTCTACCGTTATTTCGCCGCCGCGTATGGGCCCGCAAACCTCTATGGGCAGATACCCTCCGCCGTCGCGCACCTGAACGCCGAGCTGCCGCAAGGGCTCTATCATCATAGCCATAGGCCTGTGCAGCAGCGTGCCCCGCCCCTCGATTACAACGGGGCGGTCCCATAACGAAGCGATGGGGGTGAAAAGGCGTGTGGCCAGACCCGATTCGCCGACATTCAGAGTGTCGGCTTTCGGCGAGAATCCGCCCGTGACGGCCAAGGTGGTGGCATCCGTGCGAACCACTTCGGCGCCGAGCGCTTCGATGCAGTGCATCGCCGAGAGCGTGTCGTCGCAGAATTCGATGTTGCGCAGTGTCGTCGTGCCTTCGGCGAGCAGTGAAAGAGCCAGTGCACGTTGTGCGTAGCTCTTGGAACAGGGGGGAGTGATGCGACCTTCGAGTCGCCCGCGCGGGACGGATGTGTCCATATGAATCCGATATTCGTTAATGTTTCAGTGGATGCGGTGCGTTATTTTTCGGGTTCGAAACGGTGATTGCGTTTCAGCTCGAAATTCTTGCCGAGATAGACTCGGCGCACCATTTCGTCGTTGGCCAGATCTTCGGCCGTTCCCGTCTTCAGTATCTTGCCTTCGTAGAGCAGGTAGGTGCGGTCGGTTATGGCGAGTGTCTCATCGACGTTGTGGTCGGTGATTATGACGCCTATGTTTTTGTCCTTCAACGTCGCTACGATGCTCTGGATGTCCTCCACGGCAATAGGGTCCACACCCGCGAACGGCTCGTCGAGCAGGATGAATGCGGGGTTTATCGCCACGGCACGGGCGATCTCCGTGCGGCGGCGCTCGCCGCCCGAGAGCTGTATACCCATACTTTTGCGCACTTTTTGCAGACGGAACTCTTCGATGAGGGCTTCGCAGCGTTCGGTGCGATACTCTTTCGAGTAGTCGGTCATTTCGAGCACAGCCTTTATGTTGTCCTCGACCGACAGGCGGCGGAATACCGATGCTTCCTGAGCCAGATAGCCGACACCCATTTGTGCACGTCGGTAGACGGGCTCTTTGGTCAGCTCTATGGTGGTGCCGTCGTCGTGCTGGAGAAATATCTGGCCTTCGTTCGGCTTGATGAGGCCCACGATCATATAGAACGATGTGGTTTTCCCCGCACCGTTGGGTCCCAGCAGCCCGACTATTTCTCCCTGATTGACATCTATGGAGACATGATCGACGACGGTTCGCGATTTGTATTTCTTGACAAGATCGGTTGTGAAAAGTCGCATTCCGGTATTAATTTTTTACAAAGTTATTATAAAAATTCGAAATAAAGTTTTATCTTTGACTTAAAATTGAGAAATCGGAAAACGGGCGATGGCAGAGTATGCAGGCAACGGAGATATGCTCCGCGACAAGTTGAAAGAGTATTTCGGGTTTTCTTCGTTCAAGGGGAATCAGGAGGCCGTCATACGCAACGTATTGGCCGGCAGGGATACTTTCGTGCTGATGCCCACGGGCGGCGGCAAGTCGCTCTGTTATCAGCTGCCCGCGCTTCTGATGGACGGCGTGGCGATAGTCATTTCGCCGCTTATCGCACTGATGAAAAATCAGGTGGACTCGATGCGTACTTTCTCGGCCGATTCGGGCATCGCGCATTTCCTCAATTCTTCGCTCAACAAGACGGCCGTACAGCAGGTGCGCGACGATGTTATGGCAGGCAAGACCAAACTGCTCTATTTCGCGCCCGAGTCGCTTACCAAGGAGGACAACGTAGCTTTTCTGCGCAAGATAAAGATTTCGTTCTACGCCATAGACGAGGCGCACTGCATTTCGGAATGGGGGCACGATTTCCGTCCCGAGTACCGCCGTATACGCCCTATAATAAACGATATAGGTCAGGCTCCGCTGATCGCCCTCACGGCGACAGCCACGCCGAAGGTGCAGATGGACATCCAAAAGAATCTCGGAATGTCGGACGCTTCGGTCTTCAAATCGTCGTTCAACCGCTCCAATCTCTATTACGAGATACGTCCCAAGCACAATGCCGAGCACGAGATCATCCGCTTCATCAAGCAGAACGAGGGCAAGAGCGGAATAATATATTGCCTGAGCCGCAAGAAGGTCGAGGAGCTGGCCGAACTGCTCGTCGCCAACGGCATAAAGGCACTGGCATATCATGCGGGTATGGATGCGCAGACGCGCGCCAACAATCAGGACGATTTCCTTATGGAGCGCGTAGATGTCATCGTGGCCACGATTGCGTTCGGTATGGGTATCGACAAGCCCGACGTACGGTACGTCATTCATTACGACATTCCCAAATCTTTGGAGGGCTACTATCAGGAGACGGGGCGTGCAGGCCGCGACGGCGGCGAGGGCTATTGCCTTACGTTCTACAGTTACAAGGATATACAGAAACTCGAAAAGTTCATGCAGGGCAAGCCTATCGCCGAGCAGGAGATCGGCAAACTGCTGCTGCTCGAAACGGTTTCGTATGCCGAGAGTTCGATATGCCGCCGCAAAACACTGCTGCACTATTTCGGCGAGGATTATACGGAGCCGAATTGCGGAAATTGCGACAACTGCCGCAATCCGCGCCCGCGCGTCGAGGCGAAAGCCGAGATGAAGACGGCTTTGGAGGCGTTGCGCGACATAGGCGACAAGTTCAAGATGGACCACCTCGTGAATCTGCTTACAGGGCGTACGACGGCGATGATAAAGAGCTACGGCCACAACAAACTGCGCTGGTTCGGTGTCGGCGAGTCGCACGACGAGCGCTTTTGGGGTGCCGTCCTGCGTCAGGCGCTGATAATGGGGCTTATAGACAAGAATATCGAGAATTACGGCCTTATCTCCATCAATGCCAAGGGCGAGCAGTATATAAAGATGCCGACACCCGTAATGGTGGCGCTCGACCACGATTACGAGGAGGAAGAGCGCGAGGCCGAATCGATAGCGCCGATGGGCAAGGGCGGTGCGGCCGACGAAGAGCTGTTCGCGATGCTCAAGGACCTGCGCAAGAAGGTCGCCAAGCAGCACGATTTGCCGCCTTTCGTCGTATTTCAGGACCCGTCGCTCGAAGATATGTCCGTGCAATACCCCATAACCCTCGAAGAGATGCAGAACATCACGGGCGTTGGTGTGGGCAAGGCGAAGAAGTTCGGCGCCGAGTTCATAAAACTGATAAAGGCTTACGTCGAGGAGAAGGAGATAGTACGTCCGCAGGATATGATAGTCAAGTCCGTGGGCAGCAAATCGGGCAACAAGATATTCATCATTCAGTCCATAGACCGAAAGATGGATTTCGAGGACATAGCCCGTGCCCGCGATTTGGAATTCGACGAGCTGCTTACCGAGATCGAAGGTATCGTGAACTCGGGTACCCGTCTGGATGTGTCGTACTATATCGACGGCTTTATGGACGAGGACAAGGCCGAAGACATATATCTCTATTTCAAGGAGGATGCGCAGAGCGATTCGCTCGACGAAGCGATAGCCGAACTCGGCAGCGACTACACCGAGGAGGAGATACGTCTGGTGCGCATCAAATTCATTTGCGAGCAGGGCAATTAGTTACGGAGAGCCGTAAAATATCGCGGCCGTTGTACGAATATGACAGAACAGATCAAACCCGACGAACGTCTCTATTCGCTCGATGCCCTGCGAGGCTTCGATATGCTCTTCATTATGGGCTTTTCGGGCCTTGTCGTATCGGTTTGCGCACTGTTCCCGTGCGGTGCGTCCGCGTGGCTCGCCGACCAGATGTCGCACGTCGGTTGGAACGGCCTGCATCATCACGACACCATTTTCCCGCTCTTTATTTTCATCGCGGGCATCTCGTTCCCGTTTTCGCTCGCCAAACAACGCGGGCGCGGCGACGATACGGTCTCCATATATCTGCGTATCCTGAAACGTATGGCTATGCTCGTGCTGTTGGGAGCGGTGTATAACGGCCTTTTTCAGCTGAAGCTGTCCGATTTGCGCCTTGCAGGCGTACTGCCGCGCATAGGGTTGGCGTGGGGTATCGCCGCGATGCTGTTCGTCGCATTCTCCACGCGGACGCGTGCCGTTATCGCGGTTGTCATTCTATTGGGTTATTGGGCTTTGTCGGCCTTGGTCGTTGCCCCCGATGCCCCTGCGGGAGCCGATTCTCTTTCGCAGGCGGGGTGTTTTGCGGGGTATGTGGACAGATGCCTGCTGCCGGGCAAACTCTACAGCGGCACGTTCGATCCCGAAGGGTTGCTCTCTACGCTGCCTGCCGTCGTTACGGCTATGTTGGGCAACTTTACGGGCGAATTTATCCGCCTGCCCGAAGAACGGATCTCGGGAACGCGCAAATGTTCGGTTATGTTCGCCGTCGGAGCGGTTATGGCGCTTGCGGCATTGGGCTGGAATGAGGTGCTGCCTGTCAATAAAAAATTGTGGTCGAGTTCGTTCGTCGTGGCCGTGGGGGCCTACTCCCTGTTGATGTTCGCGCTGTTTTATTACATCGTCGATGTGTGCGGATACCGTCGTTGGACGCTCTTTTTTCGTGTGATAGGACTTAATTCGATAACCGTATATATGGCGCAGCGCATAATCGATTTCCGTAAAATAGCCGACTTTTTCTTCGGCGGCCTTGCGGATATTTGCCCCGAAGATGTCGGCGTTGTCGTACTGAAGACAGGATATGTCGCCGTGTGCTGGCTGTTTTTGTGGTTCCTCTATAAGAAGAATACCTTCCTGAAGGTTTGATGCCGACGGCGGTCGCGGCTATGTCGTTGAGGCTCTGTTTTCGGTGTGTTCCGAGGTCGATACGGGCGGTCGCGGCGGTGCGATTTGCCGGTTATGATAAATTGGTGTATTTTTGCCGTTGCGCCGATTGTGCGGCGTTGTTTCGAATGAGTGAAGTTAGAGCGAAAAAATCTCTCGGTCAGCATTTCCTGACCGATCTGAATATAGCCCGTAAAATATGCGAGTCGCTGTCGGGCGGTACTTCCGATACTCCTGACGATGTTCTGGAGGTCGGCTGCGGTATGGGCGTGCTGACGCGGTTCCTGTTGCAGCGCGACGACATTACGACTTACGGTGTCGAGATCGACGGCGAGAGCGTCGATTATCTGAACGCACACTATCCGCAGTTCGCGCCGCGTCTTATGTCGAGCGATTTTCTGGCGATGGATCTTGCCGAAAAGTTTCCTAAAGGCGTCAAAATCATAGGGAATTTCCCGTACAATATCTCCTCGCAGATATTTTTCAAGATTATCGAAAACCGAAATATCGTCCCCGAGTGCGTGGGTATGATACAGCGCGAAGTGGCCGTGCGCATCGCCGAGAAGGAGGGCTCGCGCGAATACGGGATTTTGAGCGTCCTGTTGCAGGCGTGGTACGACATCGAGTATCTGTTTACGGTGGGCGAGAAGGTCTTCAATCCGCCGCCGAAGGTCAAAAGCGCCGTCATACGTCTCAAACGCAATGACGTTTGCGAGCTCGGATGCGACGAACGCCTTTTCGTCAGGGTAGTGAAGGCCTCGTTCGGTCAGCGGCGCAAGATGCTGCGCAATTCCCTGAAATCCGTATTCGGCGATTTCGGCGGTGCCGAACACCGTTTTTTCTCGAAGCGCGCCGAGCAGCTGTCCGTAGCCGATTTCGTGGAGCTGACACGGTGGGTCGGGGAAAATGCCGGTGTATGATTGCCGGCAGAAGAGGTCGTTTCCGCATATTTTTTGCGTCTGCGGAACGCGCTTTTCCGTCGCTCCGACAATGAAAACGGGGGGGGGATATTCGCCCGTCTCCGCTTCGCGACCGCAGACTGCGGCCGTAGTGCCGATATGCGTCTGTGCGGCCGAAACCCGTTTTTGTCGGATATTGCGAATGTTATTTTTTTAACAGCGAATTTATTAGGAGTATCGGCAATGATTTTGTACCTTTGCGACCAAATCGAAATTACAATTTTTTAGGCATATGGCAGAAAAAAAATTTATTACCTGTGACGGCAACTATGCGGCTGCACATATCGCGTATATGTTCTCCGAAGTTGCTGCTATCTATCCCATTACGCCTTCATCGACTATGGCCGAGCTGGTCGATGAGTGGGCTGCGCAAGGTCGCAAAAACATCTTCGGCGAGACTGTCAAGGTCGTTGAAATGCAGTCGGAAGCGGGCGCTGCGGGAGCCGTTCACGGTTCGTTGCAGAGCGGTGCTCTGACCTCCACGTTTACCGCATCGCAGGGCTTGCTGCTGATGATTCCCAATATGTACAAAATCTCGGGCGAACTGCTGCCCGGCGTGTTCCACGTATCGGCACGTGCATTGGCTGCACAGTCGCTCTCGATATTCGGAGATCATCAGGACGTTATGGCTACGCGCCAGACGGGCTTCGCTATGCTGGCCACCTCGTCCGTTCAGGAGGTTATGGATTTGGCGGGCGTAGCGCACCTCGTGGCTGTCAAGGCTCGCGTTCCGTTCCTCCATTTCTTCGACGGTTTCCGCACCTCGCACGAGATACAGAAAATCGAACTTATCGACGAGGCGTCGCTTACGTCGCTGCTCGACCGCGAGGCTCTGAAGGAGTTCCGCGCCCGTGCGCTGAACCCCGAGCACCCCGTAACGCGCGGTACGGCTCAGAACCCCGACATCTATTTCCAGACGCGCGAGGCTTCGAACAAGTTCTACGACGCCATTCCCGATATGGTTGCCGAAACTATGGCCGAAATATCGAAGATTACGGGTCGCACTTACAAGCCGTTCACCTATTACGGCGCAGCGGATGCGGAAAATATCGTCATAGCTATGGGTTCGGTTACCGAGACCCTCAAGGAGTGCGTCGATTATCTGAACGCCAAGGGCGAGAAGGTCGGTGTCATTACCGTTCACCTCTATCGTCCGTTCTCGGCAAAATATCTCTTCGACGTTCTGCCTGCGAGCGTTAAACGCATTTGCGTCCTCGACCGTACGAAGGAACCCGGTGCGAATGGCGAGCCTTTATACCTCGACGTGCGCGACGTATTCTACGGAAACTCGGTGCAGCCGATGATTATCGGCGGACGCTACGGCCTTTCGTCGAAAGACACTACGCCCGCACAGATGCTGGCCGTCTTCGAAAACCTCAAGGCCGCACAGCCGAAAGACCATTTCACTGTCGGCATCAACGACGATGTAACCAATCTGTCGCTGCCCGTAGGCGAGGAGATTTCGATGGCCAAGGAGGGAACTTTCGAGGCTCTGTTCTTCGGTCTGGGCGCCGACGGTACCGTAGGTGCCAACAAGAACTCCATCAAGATTATCGGCGGTTCGACCGACAAATATTGTCAGGCTTATTTCTCGTACGACTCGAAGAAGTCGGGCGGTTATACCTCCTCGCACCTTCGTTTCGGCGACAAGCCCATCACATCGCCCTATTTGGTTACCACTCCCGATTTCGTGGCTTGCCACGTTCCGTCGTATGTCGATAAATACGACGTGCTCAAGGGGTTGAAGAAGGGCGGTTCGTTCCTTCTGAACTCGGTGCACGATGCTAAGACCACTTGCGAGACGCTGCCCGACCATATGAAGGCATATTTGGCGAAGAACAATATCTCGTTCTACATAATCAACGCCACGAAGATCGCGGCGGAACTCGGCCTCGGGTCGCGTACCAACACGATTATGCAGTCGGCATTCTTCAAGATTTCGGGTGTCATCCCGTTCGAGAAGGCTGTCGAGGAGATGAAGCACGCCATTCTGAAATCCTACGGCAAGAAAGGCGAGGATATCGTGAATATGAACTACGCCGCGGTGGATGCGGGCGGCAATGCCGTCGAGAAGGTGGAGATTCCCGCCGAGTGGGCATCCATAGAGGTTAAAACAGCCGAGAAAACCGTAGACGCATCGCGTCCCGAGTTTGTGCGCAACATCGTCGATCCTATCAATGCGCTGAAAGGCGACGACCTCCCCGTGTCGGCATTCAACGGCCGCGAGGACGGTACGTGGGACAACGGTACCGCAGCCTACGAGAAGCGCGGTATTGCGGTGAACGTTCCCGAGTGGAAGATCGAAAACTGTATCCAGTGCAACCAGTGCTCGTATGTCTGCCCTCACGCTGCCATACGTCCTTTCCTCGCGACCGAGGAGGAGGCTGCCGCTTCGGGCATAGAGTGGAAGCAGGGCTTGGGTGAGACGAAGGCTTACAAATTCCGCGTGCAGGTATCGCCGCTCGATTGTACGGGCTGCGGCAACTGCGTGGATGTCTGCCCCGCAAAGGAGAAGGCTCTGGTTATGCGTTCGCTCGAATCGCAGATGCCGCAGGCCGAAAACTGGAAATATCTCACCGAGAAGATCGGATACAAGGAGGATGTCGTGGACAAGACCAAGACGGTCAAGAATTTGCAGTTCACGCAACCGCTGTTCGAGTTCTCGGGTGCGTGCGCGGGTTGCGGCGAAACGCCTTACATCAAGGCCATTACCCAGCTCTTCGGCGACAAGATGATGGTTGCCAATGCTACGGGTTGTACGTCGATTTACTCGGGCTCGGCTCCCTCGACGCCGTATTGCACCAACTCCAAGGGGCAGGGTCCCGCGTGGGCTAACTCCCTCTTCGAGGACAATGCCGAGTTCGGTTTGGGTATGCACGTAGGTATCGAGAAGCTCCGCGACCGTTTGCAGGCTCTTATGGAGAAGGCTATCGCCGAGTGTCCCAAGTGCTCCGCCGAGTTGAAGGGCGTAATGCAGGAGTGGATCGACAATCGCGGTTCGTCTGCCAAGTCGGCCGAAGTTTCGGCACGATTGGTGCCTATGATGGAGGCGTGCGGCTGCGACACCTGCAAGGAGATCCTCGAGCACAAGGATTGGCTCGTGAAGAAGTCGCAGTGGATTATCGGCGGCGACGGTTGGGGCTACGACATCGGTTTCGGCGGTGTCGATCACGTGCTGGCGTCGGGTCAGGATGTGAACATCCTCGTCGTGGATACGGAGGTTTACTCCAATACGGGCGGTCAGTCGTCGAAGGCTACTCCCGTAGGTGCGGTTGCCAAGTTCGCATCGAGCGGCAAGCGCATCCGCAAGAAGGATCTGGGCGCTATCGCAATGACCTACGGTTATGTATACGTGGCTCAGGTTTCGATAGGTGCTTCGCAGGCCCAACTGTTCAACGTGCTGAAGGAGGCCGAGGCTTATCCGGGTCCGTCGCTCATTATCGCGTATGCTCCGTGTATCAACCACGGTATCAAGGGCGGTATGACGCGCACGCAGACCGTCGGCAAGGAGGCTGTGGCTTGCGGTTACTGGCACCTGTGGCACTATAATCCCCAGTTGGAGGAGCAGGGCAAGAACCCGTTCGTCTACGACTCGAAAGAGCCCGACTGGACGAAGTTCCAGGAGTTCCTGATGAAGGAGGTTCGCTACACGTCGCTTATGAAGTCGTTCCCTACAGAGGCGCAGGAGCTCTTCAAGGCAGCCGAAGAGAATGCCAAATGGCGTTACGAAGGTTACCAGCGTATGGCCAAACTCGAATATTGATTTCGATAAATTTCGGAAAAAGCCTGAGGCGTTTTGCGTTTCGGGCTTTTTTCTCTAAAAGAATATGATTATGAAGAAGATTTTTATTGCCGTATTGGCATTGGCTGCCGCCGCTTGTTCGCATACCGATTTGCCGTTGGAAAATACGCAGTGGAAATTAGTGGAGCTTAACGGCGATGCGAACCCCGCATTTGCGGAGGACGGTACTTTCGCATTCACGCTCGACGGCGAGACCATAAACGGTGTGGGAGCCTGCAACCGTTTCTTCGGCGGTTACGAGCTTTCGGAGCATAACGGATTCAAGACCGGAATGATGGGAATGACACGTATGGCGTGCCCGAATATGGATCTCGAGGATGCGTTCGTACGTATGCTGGATGAAGCGGATTCCTATTCTATTGACGGCGATACGCTCGTGCTTATTACGGACGGCGTGGAGGCTGCACGGTTCAAGGGTACGGCCGCCGCTTCGGGTGATGGCGACAATGCCGTATCGGAAAAGTAGTCCCGACGGGATAGTATTATGAAAACGGCTTGCACCTCGAAGGTGCAAGCCGTTTTCTGTTTCGCAAGACAGGGCTTCCGCAGGCGCCCCGTCGAATATGTCCGTCCCGATCAGAACAGGTCGTTGAGGACTTTTGCCAGACGGTAGCCCGCTTTTGTTACCTGCGAATCCACCAGATGACGCGATTGGTTGATGAAATCCTTGCCTATCTCGCCGCCCTCTTCGGTCATCTCGTAAATTCCCTTGCAGTCGCGTGCCGTCTCTTCGAACCAGTCTTTGGGAGTTCCTGCCGTTATCGCTTTTTGCTCCTTTTTCGACAGACGGTCCAGCTGGTGGCCGTACTCCGTATAACCCCATGCGTGGTTGCCTGCGAGTGCGCCGCTGTCCCATACGCTGTGGTATGATACCTTCTTGCCGTTGAGTATTACGCGCTTGATTTTCTTGACGTCTTTACCCGTGTATTTCACGTGGCTCGGGCAGTGCATATCTCCTACAAGGTGGATTATGTATTTCAGGTTTACGTTTACGGTCGAGTCGTCCAACTCGCGGTAGTTCTTGAGACGTGCTATCGCGTTTTCGAGCTCCGCTACCGCATCGCCTTTCGGGCTGCGCACCTCATCGGTATTGCGCAGGTCGGCATCCACGCTTCCGCTGTGCCAGGTGCTCGTCTTTTCATATCCGGGGGTCTTCCTGTACTGGTCCATCCACGAAGCGTAATATACGATCGAATGGTTGTCGAGGTACTTCTCGATCGTTTTCTTCGCCTTGGGAGTAAGGTTGCGCTCCGCAATATAGGCGATAGCGTCGTGTCCCGTGCGTCCCCACGCACCTGCATACTGATAACCGCATAATACTGCGGTGAGAATGATGATTAGCTTTTTCATTTGAGTTGTTTTTAAGTTCTACAAATGTAATAAAAAGAAACCGTACGACAAAATTTAATTCGTACGAATGATTGCGAATACGTATGGCGGCGATTCACCTTTTGCCTTCGGTCTGATGCCGAACATACGGAGGAATGTTGCGCAAAAAAAGAGGCGATATGATTATCGCCTCTTTCAATCTGTCGGATGCGTGTACGTTATTCCGCAACTGCGGGTGTTACGCTTACGTAAGACTTGCCCTCTTTTTTCTTGCAGAAAACCACGGTTCCGTCCACCAGCGCGAAGAGCGTGTGGTCTTTGCCTATACCTACGTTGTTGCCGGGATTGTGAACGGTTCCTCTCTGACGAACGATGATGTTGCCTGCTTTAGCGAACTGACCACCGAAAAGTTTAATGCCGAGTCGTTTGCTTTCCGACTCACGACCGTTCTTCGAACTACCTACACCTTTTTTGTGTGCCATTTTTCTCTAAATTTTTAATTATGCAACAATATCCTCCACGAGAATCTGGCTCAGATACTGACGGTGACCGTTGCATTTCTGATAGCCCGTTCTGCGCTTTTTCTTGAAGACCAAAACCTTGTCGTCCTTCAGGTGCTTGAGGATCTTACATTTTACCGAGGCGCCTTTTACTACAGGTGCACCTACTTTGACCTGACCGTCGTTGTCTACCAGCAGGACCTTGTCGAAGCTCAAAGACGAATTCTCTTCGCCCTGAAGACGGTGAACATAGAGCTTGCGACCTTTCTCAGCTTTGAATTGCTGACCTGCGATTTCTACTATTACGTACATTTAATCTTAAAAGTTATATCAGTTTTGACATAATTTCGGATGGCAAAGATAATGTTTTTTGATTTAACGGCAATACATATTCGAACTTTTTTTCGAATAAATCGTATTTGGCATATTTTTGGGTAGGTCTCGAAGCCGTTAATAACCGTATTATGCGACAAGTGTTGATTGTGGGGGATTCGGGAGTGCCGCGCGATATGGTAGCGGCAGCGGCGGAGTGCGCGGGATGCGCCGTCGTTTGCGTGGACGATATGGCCCAAGCCGCGGCCGACTGCAAACGCGGCCGTTTCGACCGTGTGGTGGTCATAGGCTCGGCGCCGTTCTTCGACGGCCGTATGTCGGTCGGGCAGTTGAGGCCTTGCGGACTGCAACGCCCCGAACTGTATGTCATAGGGTGGCATCAGTCCGAACATACCGTATTGGGACTGCTGGAGTTCGGCGTAAACCAATATATTGCCTTTCCCGTCAATCTGAGGCGCCTGTGCCGTAAAATCGGAGCTCCGATATTCCGCGGCATATGATGACCGTTATCTATATAGTATATTCCGCCGTTTGTTTCGCGGTCGCGGCAGCCCTGCTCGTCGTTGCGTTGCACCGCGCCTGCAAAGCCCGCATCGCGGCGAGAAGCGAACGCCTGCTGGCGCAGCGTTACGTGCGTATGATAACCGCGCTGCTCATATCGGACGAGGGCGCTCCTATGTCGCGCTTTGCATTTTGCGGGCGGCGCGGTGCCAAAAGCGTTCTCGCACGCGCATTGGCGTCCGTATCTCGTTCGACATGCGGCGACGGGTGCGGTGTCGTACGGCGCATTATGGCGGCCAACGGCGTGGAGGGGTGGCTGCTGGGGCGTGCGAGACGTTCGCGGGGGTACGGGCGTGCTCGCTACCTGTCTATGCTGGCCTCGTTGCCCGTATCCGTGTCCACCGCGAATTTCGTCGGACGTTATGCCGGTTCCCGCAACAGGCATATTCGTTTCTGGGCGATGATGGTCCGTGTCGTCGCCGATCCTGCTGCGGCGCTGTACGTATTGAGCACCTATCCTCATCGCTTCACCGCTTACGAGACGGCCGCCATTACGGCGGTTTTGAGACGAGGACTGTTGCCGCTTGCGTGTTATCCGCTGCTGACATCGCCGTCGCATAATCTGAAAGCTCTGGGGCTGAATATAGTGCGGATGTTCGGTATGGCGGATGCCGAGCGCTTTCTTATGGATATAATATCCGACGATGCGGATCGGGATGACGTACGTGAAGCCATCTTCGCCGTAGCCGCCATGCACCTGCCCGTCACCCGCGGCGAAATCGTCGCCCGCGTGAGGGGAATGTCATTGTCCGAGCGGAGGTCGTTGTGCCGCCGCCTTGCCTGCGAAGGCTATTCGGCGTCGGTTATAATGCGTTTGGCCGCGAACCGTGACAGACATTATATGGAAACCCTTGTCGCCTCGTATAAACGTAGTCTGGTATGTTGTGGATAGATGTTTTGTCCGTATTGCTGTCGATATGTTCGGTAGCGCTTACCGTGTGCGCATCGGCGTATGCCGCCGTGCTTGTCCGCGGCGAGAACCGCCGACGGATGTTTGCGGAGGCATACGGCGCTGTTTGCGACTGCGCGGGCCGTGTCGGCATTTCGGCCATATGCACCGATGCCGATGCGGAACATATCGCCGATCTTCTGCGCGTCGAATACGAGCGCTACGAGGTGATCGCTACGCTCGATTCCGTTCGGAATCCCGAGCTGTTGAGCGAACTCGTCGAGCGCTACTGCCTTGTACGCGTGGATTATCATCCTGCGGGCGAGTCGGCCGCCTCCGAGGTGAGGAGACTGTACCGTTCGCGCCGCAGGCATTTCAGACGGTTGGTCGTGGCGGATGTCGTCTCCGTAACGCCCGAGGCCGATGCGGATGCCGCTTTGTACGTCGCCGCCTACGACTATGTTATGCCTGTCGGGCGGAATACGGAACTGCGCCCTGAAGCCGTGGAGCGTATGGTGGCGGAGATGTGCTCGGCCCCGCAGCTGCCGCACGAGGTTTATGCGTCGTCGGGTGCCGAACTGTCCCTGTTTATGCGCGACGACATAGTTGCGTGCGGCGGGTTCTCCTCCCGTGCGCGCCGTTTCTGCCGCCGTCGCGACAGGCTGCGTATAGCGGGCGTTCTGGCGACGGACAAATCGGCGGATTCGGGGGCACGAATCTGCCGTCGGACGGCGATAGTGCTGTTCGTCGCTGCCGCCGCAGTCGCTTTCCGAACGGATATCTGGCCTGTCGTTGCGGTGGCGGCGTCATTGTCGGTAACGGCTGCTGCCGTGTTGTGCGTTATGCCGCTGGCGGCGCCCCATCTGCGTGGTGCCGACGCTTTTGCGTATGCTATGCGCGATTTTGCGAAAAACTTAGGTAGCTATATACGATTTTCCGCCGATCGGTTTCAATAGCAGGTTTCTGCTCCCGACGGTCGGGGCGCTCGCGGCGAAGCCGCATTTGCCGGCCCTTGAACTGCGGCGGCAGACGGGAGCGATCGATTGCGGATGGCCGAGCCGCCACGGCGGAAACGGCGCTCGCGCCGCTCGGGAGCGGCTTCGGGCGGAACCCGCAAGGCAGCAGGGTTTTGGGACGATGTCGGTATATAATTGCAAAAAATTATTGTTAAAAATTTCACAATAGACGAAAAAATAGTTATCTTTACTTACGGAAACGCGAATGAATACTCAAGTAACAGAGATTGCAATGACACGTGATATACGGGCATACCTTATCGCAGAAGCGGTGAACGCCGCAATCAAGGCGGGAGCGGAGATAATGAAAATCTATAAGAATGCGGACGATTACGACATCAGTGTCAAGAGCGACAGGACGCCGATTACCGTTGCCGACCGACTCGCGCACGACAAGATCAAGGAGGCTTTGGGTACTACCCGCATTCCTATCCTCAGCGAGGAGGGCCGCGAGATGCTGTACGACGAACGGCGCAACTGGGAGATGTTCTGGCTCGTGGACCCGCTGGACGGAACCGTGGAGTTCATCAAGGGCAACAACGAGTTTACGGTAAATATAGCCCTGATGCAGGATAACGTATGCATCGGTGCCGTGGTGTATGTTCCGTACTACCGAAAGATGTATATCGGGGAGCGCGGGCACGGTGCGCATTTCGTGCCCGATATGGCCCCGTCGGCGGATGCCGGATATTCTTACGACGATATCGTCTCCGCATGGAAGCCGTTGCCGTTCGGCAGCGGACCGCACCCGCATCCGCGCGTGGCGGTCTCGCGTTCGCATCAGACGGCCGAGACTGCGGAATTCATAGAGAAGATACGCCGCCGCTATCCCGATGTCGAGATAGTCGAGCAGGGCAGCTCCTACAAGTTTTGTATGCTGGCCGAGGGCGTCGTCGATTATTACGTGCGCACGAGTGCCACTTACGAGTGGGATACTGCGGCGGGCGAACTGATTCTCGCCGAAGCGGGCGGCCGTACGGTATCGCTCGACGATGGCAGCGAGTTCCGATACAACAAGGAGGATCTCCATAACCCCTGGTTCGAATGCCGTTCGTGCAACTGCCGTATAGAATTGTAGAGTCTCCCTCACCCCTCCCTCCGTTTATCGTACGTTTGTGTCACGAGACTGACACAATGGCAGTATTTTGTCTCCGAATGTCAGTCTCCGCGCGACGCATGGTGACAAAAACGTGTTCCTTACCGTTAATTCGAAGCCTTCATCCTTTTGGTATAACCTTTGTTCGAATATATACGACGTTCGGAAAGAACGGAACAGTAAAACGGAAAAAATTAATAATAACGAATAAATTTTTAGAATTATGGCAAAGATTATCGGTATCGATTTAGGAACCACCAACTCGTGCGTGGCAGTTATGGAGGGTAACGAACCCGTCGTCATCCCCAACTCCGAAGGACACCGCACCACTCCGTCGGTAGTGGCATTCACCGACAACAACGAACGCAAGGTCGGCGACCCCGCAAAGCGTCAGGCCATCACCAACCCCAAGCGTACGGTCTTCTCGATCAAGCGCTTTATGGGCGAAACCTACGACAAGGTAGGCTCCGAGATCTCGCGTGCGCCTTATTCCATAGTCAAGGGCGACAACAACACTCCGCGCGTGGACATCGACGGCCGTAAATATACCCCGCAGGAGATTTCGGCCATTATTCTTCAGAAGATGAAGAAGACGGCCGAGGATTATCTCGGTCAGGAGGTTACCGAAGCGGTCATCACCGTTCCCGCATACTTCTCCGACTCGCAGCGTCAGGCTACCAAAGAGGCGGGCGAAATCGCAGGACTGAAAGTGCGCCGTATCATCAACGAGCCTACGGCTGCGGCATTGGCTTACGGTCTGGACAAGAAGAACAACGATATGAAGATCGCTGTTTACGACTTGGGCGGCGGTACGTTCGATATTTCGATTCTGGAACTCGGCGACGGCGTATTCGAGGTCAAATCCACCAACGGCGATACGCACCTCGGCGGCGACGATTTCGACCACGTGCTTATCGACTATATGGCCGAAGCGTTCAAGGCCGAGCACAACGTGGACCTGCGTCAGGATCCTATGGCATTGCAGCGTTTGAAGGAGGCTGCCGAGAAGGCGAAGATAGAACTTTCGTCCTCCATGGAGACCGAAATCAACCTGCCCTACATTATGCCTATCAACGGCATCCCGCAGCACCTGGTGATGAAGCTCACCCGTTCGAAGTTCGAGCAGTTGTGCGACCACCTCATACAGAAGACTATCGAGCCTTGCAAGATCGCGCTTCGCGATGCGGGTCTCGAAGCCAGCCAGATCGACGAGGTGATTCTCGTGGGCGGTTCGACCCGTATCCCCGCGATCCAGCAGATCGTCGAGAAGTTCTTCGGCAAAGCTCCCAACAAGAGCGTAAACCCCGATGAGGTCGTGGCTGTCGGTGCGGCAATTCAGGGCGGTGTGCTTACGGGCGAAGTCAAGGACGTGCTTCTGTTGGACGTTACTCCGCTGTCGCTCGGCATCGAGACTTTGGGCGGCGTGTTCACGAAGCTCATAGAGGCCAATACGACCATTCCGACCCGCAAGAGCGAGACGTTCTCGACGGCTGCCGACAACCAGCCTTCGGTAGAGATAAACGTATGTCAGGGCGAGCGTCCTATGGCGCGCGACAACAAGTCGATAGGCCGTTTCCACCTCGACGGCATCCCCGCAGCTCCGCGCGGCGTTCCGCAGATCGAAGTTACGTTCGATATCGACGCAAACGGTATCCTGAACGTTTCGGCCAAAGACAAGGGCACGGGCAAGGAGCAGAAGATCCGCATCGAGGCTTCGAGCGGTCTGACCGAGCAGGAGATACAGCGTATGCGCGACGAGGCTAAGGCCAACGAGGAGAAGGACAAGGCCGAGAAGGAGCGCATCGAGAAGATCAATGCCGCCGATTCGAACATCTTCGCTACCGAGAAGCAGCTCAAGGAGTACGGCGACAAGCTGCCCGCCGACAAGAAATCGGCTATCGAGGGTGCTTTGGCCAAACTCAAGGAGGCTCACAAGAATGCCGACATCGCGGCTATCGACACGGCTATCGCCGAGTTGAACACCGCTTGGCAGGCTGCATCGCAGGATATTTATGCACAGCAGGCCGCACAGCAGCAGGCTCAGGGCGGCGCGCAACAGAATGCGGGTGCGCAAAATGCAGGCGCTCAAAATCAGCAGGGCGGAAGCCAGCCCGAGGATGTCGAGTTCGAAGAGGTGAAATAGGGCATAGCCCCGTACAAATGAATCGGAGTACCGAATTTCGGTACTCCGATTCATTGTTTATGCCGTAGCCGGGTTTGTGCCGTACGCCTGCCATCGGGCGGAATTCGTCGTGGGGGAGCATATGCCCCGCGAGGCGGTGCAGGCGCCTTTATGCCGCCTTTGCGGATGACCGAAAACGGCATATTATCCGTGCCGATGCGCCGAATAGTCCGTTATTCGCTCGTAATGTGCATATCCGCGGCAATATTCCATGCTCTGTTTTGCTGAAATTAAGATTATTTTTTATACTTTTGTACGCTTATCGGCGTTCGGTGCGGGCACTTGTGCCGCCGCACCTTGTGACGGAGTGGGCGAATTAACGATTAAACAACAAAATAATAACAAATTTTCAACTCAAATGCAAAGTAAAGGCGCAATTAGATTACTCGCAATCCTGTTGGCGATTGCTTGTATTTTCCAGCTCTCGTTTACGCTCAAGACGCGTAACGTGGAGAAGGCGGCCGCGAAGTATGCAAGTGCTTTCGAGGCCGGCGAACAGGAGGCTATGGAGCAGTATTATCTCGACTCCGTAGCGAACGAGCCTGTTTATAATGTTCTCGTTCGCAAGTACACCTACAAGGAGTGCAAGGAACGTGAAGTGAACCTCGGTCTCGACCTTAAGGGCGGTATGAACGTGATGCTCGAAATCGAAGTCGAGGGCGTCGTCAAGGCTCTTGCGGGCGACAGCCAGAACGATCCCGCATTCGCAGCAGCAATCGCCGCCGCCAATGAGGCCGTAAAACATGGTACCGACGATTATATAGGTGCGTTCGCGAAGGCTTATGCCGTCGAGAGCAACGGCGCTCCGCTGTCTGCCGTTTTCGTGAATCCCGACAATAAGGACATTACGCCCAACAGCACGGATGCCGATGTCATAAAGGACCTCCGCAAGAAGACCGACGATGCCATCGCCGCTTCGTTCAACATCATCCGCAGCCGTATCGACCACTTCGGAGTTACGCAGCCCAATATCCAGCGCCTGCCCAACTCGAACCGTATTCTGGTCGAGCTGCCGGGTGTCAAGGAGCCCGAGCGTGTCCGCAAACTTTTGCAGGGAACCGCTTCGCTGGAGTTCTGGACTACTTACAACGCTTCCGATCTTATGTCGTCTCTCGCCCGCGCCGACCGCGCACTGAAGGAGGCGCTCGGCGATCAGATAGCCGAGGAGACCGTTGAGACCGTTGAGAGCGAAAGCGCGAAATCCGCCGAAGGCGACGGTTTGCTCGGTGAAGTGGCAGCCGCTCCCGAAAACTCGGAGTCGGAGACGTCGGTTCGCCATTATACCCGCGAAGAGAATCCTTTGCTGGCGGTGCTCGACCCCTACTATGCCGGCGGTGCCGTTATCGGCGTTTCGACGGTGGCCGACATCCAGACCGTGAACAAGTATCTGGCTATGGACGTCGTAAAGGATGCATTCCCCGCAGATGTAATGTTCAAATGGGGTATCAAGCCCGATGAGACATACGATAATAAATACGCGCTTTATGCAATCAAGGTGGAGCGTCCCGACGGAAAGGCTCCGCTGGACGGCAGCGTTATCTCCGATGCGCGCGAGGCCTATGCACAGCGCGGCGCCGAGGCCGAAGTGTCGATGTCGATGAATTCGAACGGCGTTTCGGAGTGGGCGCGTCTGACCGCGGACAATGTGGGCAAGTGCATTGCCATCGTCCTCGATGACTACGTATATTCCGCTCCCGTCGTTCGTCAGAAGATCGAAGGCGGCAATTCGTCGATCTCGGGCAACTTCACCATTCAGGAGGCTCAGGACCTCGCCAACGTGCTCAAATCGGGTAAGGTTCCCGCTCCCGCACGTATCATTCAGGACGAGGTCGTAGGTCCGTCGCTCGGTCAGGAGTCGATCAACTCGGGTCTCATATCGTTCGTCATAGCGTTCATCCTCGTGCTGATTTATATGGGTCTGTTCTATCGCACGGCAGGTTGGCTGGCCGACATAGCTCTGGTTACCAACGTATTCCTGCTTATGGGCGTTCTCGTATCGTTCGGCGCGGTATTGACCCTGCCGGGTATTGCGGGTATCGTGCTTACGATGGGTATGGCCGTGGATGCGAACGTGATTATCTACGAGCGCATCAAGGAGGAACTTCGCGGCGGCAAGGGTCTCTCGTCGGCGATCAAGGACGGTTTCTCGAACGCTTATTCGGCAATTATCGACGGTCAGCTGACTACGGTCATTACTGGTCTGGTGCTTTTCATCTTCGGTAACGGTCCCGTGCAGGGCTTCGCTACGACGTTGATTATCGGTATCATCACCTCGCTCTTCTGCTCGATATTCATCACCCGCCTGCTCATAGAATGGGTTGCGGGCAAGTGGGGGCATCTGTCGTTCTCGCGCAAGTTCTCGGAGAATTTCCTTGCCAACATACGTTTCGATTTCGTCGGCAAACGCAAATATTCGTATATTCTCGTAGCCGTACTTATCGTGCTGTCGATAATTTCGTTCTCCGTGCGTCATCTGAATATGGGCGTCGATTTCACCGGCGGCCGCATTTACGTTGTCCGCTTCGACCAGAACGTGTCGAGCGAGCAGGTTCGCGAGGCCGTGAATACGAAGTTCGCTGCAATAGAGGATGCGGATGCTTCGAACATCAGCTGCGAGGTGAAGCAGTTCGGTAATGAGAACCAGATGCGTATCTTCACGCAGTACAAGTACGACGATACGTCGGAAGACACTACCGCGGAAGTAGACCGCCTGATCTATGATGCCGTGAAGGGTCTCTATACCTATGATATTACGTTCGAACAGTTCCGTGACACCCAGAACGACGTAAACGGTATCGTTTCGTCGAACAAGATCGGTCCTGCCATCGCCCGCGATATGATCTTCAACGCATTGTATGCCGTTCTGTTCTCGCTCATCGCAATCGGCCTTTACATCGCCGTACGATTCAAGAAGTGGCAGTGGGCTACCGGCGCTACGCTCGCGCTCGCACAGAATGCGTTCGTGGTCATAGGTCTGTTCTCGATGCTCTACGGCCTGCTGCCGTTCTCGATGGAGATCGACCAGGCGTTCATCGCCGCAATCCTTACGATTATCGGTTACTCCATCAACGATACCGTGGTGATTTTCGACCGTATCCGCGAATATCTGGGTCTCTATCCCAAACGTTCGTTCAAGGATAATGTCAATAGCGCCATCAGCTCCACATTGTCGCGTACGGTCAATACTTCGGGAACGACGCTCGTGACATTGCTGGCTATCTTCTCGTTCGGAGGCGAAACCATTCGCGGCTTTATCTTCGCCCTGATTCTCGGTGTGGTAATCGGTACGTATTCGTCGATATTCGTCGCAACGCCTATCGCTTACGACCTGATGAAGAAAAAAGAGAACAAATAATATTTCCCGTACAGTGTACAACAGAGGGTCCTTTCGGGGCCCTCTGTTGTTTTAGGGGGGGGGTAATGTTCTATTAGGGTGAAAATGCGGCATTCATATGTCGTACGAATGTTTTATATGGTTATATTTGCACGGATAAGGATGCGGTCGTGTGCCGATTTATACCGACGGCGGCTGTAATTGCCGTAACAGGATATTGTCCGCCCGTTGCCTGTCCGACACGTGCAATTGCGGGCAACGGCAGCGAACCGCATATGAGTAGTATAAAAACTTATTGATACTGACGATGGGAGAGAATGTTAATGAGGCGTGTAGGGTAACGCTCGGTGAGATTAAGCGAATTTTGAAGGTCGAAGACGGTTTCGATGATAATTTTATGTTGTTGGGCTTTCCTGAAAACAGGGAGCGGTTCGTTCCCGTGTCCGAATCGTCGGGGCGTGCCGCAGCCGTAGGCATAGCCGTTTGCCGCGACGGCGAGGCGCAAATACATATAGATACCCAGACTTTCCGCCTGAAGAAGAATACGGCTGTGCTGATCTTGCCCAAGACCATATATAAAATAGAGTCGCAGACGGGTACGAACGGAATTCTGTTCGCCGTTTCGACCGAATTTTTAGAGCAGCTGCATTATGACTTCCGCACGTTCCTGCCTGTGGGGCTGCATATGCATAAGAATCCGTGTTTCGAAATGACGGAAGACGACGTGGAGATATTCATAAAGTATATAGACTTGGCCAAACGTCTGTTCGTGTCGAGTGAGGAACATAAGACGAATGTATTCCGAGGGCTGTTCAGTTCGTTTTTCAGTTTTCTGCACGTGATGCTCGCGCGTCAGGTCGATCGCAGTATCGAAATCTACGGCGAGGCTTACAATAATCGCAACAGCAGGCTTTTCGAGAGGTTCCTCGAATTGCTGGTCGAGAACTTTCGGTCGGAACACCAGATAGCTTTCTATGCCGATAAGCTGTGCCTTACGCCGAAATATCTTTCGGCCCTTATCAAACAGACCAGCGGCAAGAGCGTGTCGATGTGGATAGATGACATATTGATTATGGAGGCCAAAACGATGTTGCATTTCTCGGATATGAGCGTACAGCAGATAGCCTACTCGCTCCATTTCCCTACCGCGTCGTTTTTCGGCACTTATTTCAAACGGCATACGGGTATGACGCCGGGTGATTTCCGGAACAAAAAATAACGGGACATACATATCGCGCTCGCAGGGTGCACGTTGAAGCGTTCGACTTGCGGCTTGCGGAGTTCCTATCGGGCGGCTTGCAGTTTGCCGAGCCTTATTGCCGACATACGGCTTGCGGTTCGCGGAATCGGGAGACGGATTGCGCGGCCGTTATTTACGTGACACTTTGTCCATAAAACGGCCGCGGTCTACGATGTAACGTATGTGCACGCCCTCGCCGATTATGCCTTCGGCATCCGCCGCCCCGACATTGAACGTGAGTTTGCGGCCTTCGATTTCGGCGAGCACTGCCGTTGCCGTTATCTCCGCCCCTATGCCCGAGGGCTTGATATGCGAGACGTTCATTTCGGCACCTACGGTCGTCGCCCCTTCGGGCAATTCGTCGGCTACGGCACGCATAGCGGCATTCTCCATCAGCGCGACCATCGACGGGGTGGCGAATACGTCGATGTCTCCCGATCCCATAGCCGCGGCGGTATTTTCATACGAGACAGCCGTGCGGCTCGTATACGACAATCCTTTAACCAGCATATTCGAGCAATATTATTCGTTTTTTAATCGTTGGATTCACAAAAATAGATAACTTTGCGATATAACGGTGATGTTTCGATGAAAAAAACGGCGGCCATATCGCTTTTGTTCCTTGCGGCGTCCGCGCTGTCCGCACAGTCCGTGCAGGCACAACGCGGCAGGGGGTATTGGCATCAGGAGTGGGCGGTCGAGAACGGCGATTCGATACCGTTGATACACATTTTGCCCGTCTATGCGTTCGGACGCCCTGTGGACCTGCGCCGTTACCAGCGGCTCGTGCGCGCCGTGAAGAAGGTGTACCCCATAGCCCAGAAGGCCAAAGCCGAAATGCGGAATATGGAGGATGAACTGTGCCGTCTGTCGACCAAAAAGGCGCAGAGGGAGTATGTGAAGGGCGTCGAGAAACGGATAAAGGATGAGTACACTCCCGTTCTTAAGCGTATGACGCGTTTCGAGGGCAAGGTGCTCGTAAAACTTATCGACCGCGAAACGGAATACACGGCCTATCAGATAGTCAAGGATTTCCGCGGCGGCTTCGTCGCGGGGTTCTGGCAGGGCATAGCCAAACTGTTCGGCAATAACCTCAAACTGGAGTACGACAAGGACGGCGACGACAAGATGATAGAACAGATAGTCATTTATCTCGAAGCGGGTTGGCTGTGATTGCACCGTTTCGCTCGTCTTTTTTCACTTTTTCCCGTCTCGGCATATCACGGAGGCGGACTCGGCTCTGCACTCGGCTTCTCGAAAAGTTTTTTTCGGCCGTACATACGTCGCGAAACGTCGAATAATTCGCAATGATTTATTATATTTGCGAATCGAATACTTATTTATATATTCAAGACGCAGTCTTTTTGCAAACACGTTAAATTATGTTTGAAAATCTTACCGATAAACTCGAAAGGTCGTTCAAAATCCTGAAAGGCGAAGGCCGTATAACCGAAATCAACGTTGCCGAGACACTCAAAGAGATACGCCGCGCACTTATCGATGCCGATGTGAACTATAAGGTCGCCAAGTCGTTTACCGACGGCGTAAAGGCCAAGGCGCTCGGCCAGGATGTGTTGAAGTCGGTGAAACCGGGGCAGCTGATGACCAAGATCGTCCGCGACGAACTCGCCGTATTGATGGGCGGAACGGCGTCGGACATAAAACTCGAAGGTACGCCTGCCGTGATACTCATAGCGGGTCTTCAGGGTTCGGGTAAAACCACCTTCTCGGGCAAGCTGGCATCTTATATCAAGAGCAAAAAGGGCCGTCAGGTGCTGCTCGTCGCGGGCGACGTCTACCGCCCCGCGGCTATCGACCAGCTGAAGATTCTCGGCGGGCAGGTCGGGGTCGATGTCTATACGGAGGACGGGAACAGGAATCCCGTGCAGATAGCCGAGAACGCCATAAAGTATGCGCGCCAGAACTCCTATAACGTGGTTATCGTCGATACGGCGGGACGTCTGGCCGTGGACGAGGCTATGATGGATGAGATTGCGGCTATCAAGAGTGCCGTGAAGCCGAGCGAGACGCTTTTCGTGGTCGATGCAATGACGGGACAGGATGCCGTGAATACGGCCAAGGAGTTCAACGACAGGCTCGATTTCGACGGTGTAGTGCTTACCAAACTCGACGGCGATACTCGCGGCGGTGCGGCCATATCCATACGGTCGGTCGTGGACAAGCCGTTGAAATTCATCTCGAGCGGCGAGAAGATGGACGCCTTGCAGGTGTTCCATCCCGAACGTATGGCGGACCGCATTCTCGGTATGGGCGACGTCGTATCGCTCGTCGAGCGTGCACAGGAGCAGTACGACGAGGAGGAGGCCCGCAAGCTGAAAAAGAAAATCGTTAAAAATCAATTCAATTTCAACGATTTCATAGCGCAGATCAACCAGATAAAGAAGATGGGCGGCCTGAAGGACCTCGCGTCGATGATCCCCGGGATGGGCAAGGCGCTGAAGGATGTCGAGATCAACGACGACGTGTTCAAGCAGACCGAGGCTATTATAGGCTCGATGACGCCCGCGGAGCGCGAGCATCCCGAGATTATCAACGCGCGTCGTCGCGAACGTATAGCCAAAGGCAGCGGTACGACTATGGCCGACGTGAACAGGCTTATGAAGCAGTTCGAGGATACGCGCAAGATGATGAAGATGGCTGCCGGCGGCAATATGAAGATGCCGCGGATGCCGAAGATGCCGTTCGGCCGATAGGCGGTCGGACGGTCGGGCAGGACACCTAATCCTAATTTGACATATGAAACCTTATTCAACCCAATCCGTCGCTATCGCTTTGTTGTGCTGTATCTCCGTCAATGCTTCGGCGCAGAGAAAATGGAGCGAGTGCGACAAAGGCGATTTTACCGAAGTGCGCCAAACCGACGGCCGCACGCTCGGTTACGGCAATGACTCGGGGCTGCGATTGCTTGAGATCGACGGCTATCTGTTCAAGGATCTGAACCGCAACGGGAGGCTCGACCCGTACGAAGACTGGCGTCTGACGTCGGACGAACGCGCTGCCGACCTCGCTTCGCAACTGTCGGTCGAGGAGATTGCGGGGCTGATGCTTTACAGCTCCCATCAGCAGATACCTCAGGTCAAGAAGGGCACGTGGGGCGGCAAGAGCTATGCGGAAGCGCATGTCGCACCTTCGGAGCTTACCGACCGTCAGAAAAGTTTCATTATCGACGATAACCTCCGCCACATCCTTATAACCAAGGTGCGTAGCCCGTACATTGCGGCGCAATGGAACAATAATGTGCAGTCGCTGTGCGAAAGTATCGGGCACGGCATCCCCGCCAATAACAGTTCGGACCCGCGTCACGGACTTATCTCCGACGACGAGTACAACATCGGCAGCGGAGGACAAATCTCGGTGTGGCCGGGGCTGTTGGGTATGGCCGCCACGTTCGACCCTGCCGTTGCGCGGCGCTTCGGCGAAGTTGCGGCGGTCGAGTACCGTGCGCTTGGTCTGACTACGGCGCTGTCGCCGCAGATAGACCTCGCTACCGATCCGCGCTGGCGCAGGGCTATGGCCACCTTCGGCGAAGGACCGCTGCTGGCAACTGATATGGCACGCGCCTATACCGACGGTTTCCAGACCTCGGCGGGCGATGATGCCTTGGAAGGGGCGTGGGGTATGCGGAGCGTGAACGCTATGGTCAAGCACTGGCCAGGCGGCGGTACCGGAGAGTCGGGGCGCGATGCCCATTTCTCGTTCGGCAAGTATGCCGTATATCCGGGGAATAATTTCGAGGAGCACCTCAAACCCTTTACCGAGGGCGCGTTCAAACTCGAAGGCGGCACGGGTATGGCCTCGGCAGTTATGCCGTATTATACCATATCCTACGGGCAGGATCCGTCGGGACGGAACATCGCCAACGGATTCAGCGACTATATAATCCGAGACCTGCTGCGGACTAAATACGGCTACGACGGCGTAGTCTGCACCGACTGGGGCATCGTAAAACCCTACACGGTCATCGACCGCAATAACGGCAAGCCGTGGGGCGTAGAGCATCTGTCCGAGGCGGAGTTGCACTATATGGTGATTATGGCGGGCGCAGACCAGTTCGGCGGCATCGATACGGGCAAATATATTGTCGAGGCCTACCGACTCGCCGAGGAACGTCTCGGCAAGGAGGCGGCGCGTGCCCGATTCGAGCAGTCGGCCGTCCGTCTGCTGCGCAATATTTTCCGTACGGGGCTGTTCGAGAATCCGTATATCGAACCTCATTGCAGTATGGCTACGGTGGGCAATGTCGGGTTTATGAAGGAGGGCTTCGATGCTCAGGTCAAGTCGGTGGTTATGGTCAAGAACCACGGCAACGTTCTGCCGCTCAAGGGGCGCCTTAAGGTGTATGTTCCCAAACGCAAGTTCGGCAATACGGTCAATTACTGGACGGGCAAGGCGGCGAACGATGCCCGCGAGGGCTATTCCGTCAGTCTCGGAATGGTAGGCGGCTATTTCGATGTGGTCGAGACGCCCGAGGAGGCCGATTGTGCCATCGTATTCATCGATGCTCCCGCTACGGGGCGCGGTTACAGTGCCGAAGATGTCGCGGCGGGCGGCAACGGATATATCCCCATAAGCTTGCAATACGGCGATTATAAGGCCGTAGACGCTCGGGCGAGAAGCATCGCAGGCGGCGACCCGTTGGAGCGGTTCGACAACAGGTCGTATAAGGGCAAGACGGCAACCACCTATAATAAGACCGATATGTACACCGTGCTTGAAACGCGCAAGGCGATGGGTAGGAAACCCGTCATAGTTGCCGTGGCGATGCAGCGGCCTATGGTTTTCGGTGAGATAGAGAGGGCTGCGGATGCCGTATTGTGCGGTTTCGAGGTGCAGAACCAGGCTTTTATGGAGATAATCGCGGGCAGGGCCGAGCCGCAGGGACTGCTGCCGATGCAGATGCCTGCGGATATGAAGGCGGTTGAGAAGCAGTGCGAAGATCTGCCGTTCGATATGAAGTGCTACAGGGATGCCGACGGCAATGTTTACGATTATGCCTACGGACTCGACTGGTCGGGCGTTATCGACGACTGGCGCGTGGCAAAATACGGGAGAGGAAGACGGTAACGGTATGTCGCCGAATGACCGACGGCATTCCGAAAACCGCTTTCTTGCGATTCGTTCGGATGTCTCTGCATATCAGGAGTAAAAGACTTTATGAAATCGGTCGCCCGCGCATAAACTTGTGCGGGCGACCTGTTATTTTCCGATATGCTTGCGGAACTATAATTTTATGCGGATAAACGGCGCACCGCTTCGGCGTGCGGCTTCGAGACCCGTCTCCGAATCTTCGAAGATGAGAGTTTCGGCGGGTGTCACCCCTTCTGTCTCCATTACTTTCAGAAAACAGTCGGGGCTTGGTTTTGGACGCTCCGTCCCGTCTCCCGTCATAATGCCGTCGAACCCGCCGTCGATACCCAGATAGCGCATCGCATTGCGTACGTTTGCGGCGTGACCCGTGGATACTACCCACGCACGCCCTCCGTTGCGACGGAAATCGCAGACGAAATCCCACAGCGGCCGATTCAGCCGTACGGTGTCGAAGTACGACGGATAAAGTTCTATCTTGCGGTTCCGTATGCGGGCTATGTCTTCGGCGGATTCGAACCCGATGTCGGCCAGAAATTCGGGACAGCGCATCCCGAAATATTTTTCCTCATACGTACGTTCGTCGAGCGCGTATCCCTCCTCGGCTAAGGCGCTTATGTATGCCAGCGTATTGGCGCGGCGCGTATCGGCCAGCGTGCCGTCGAAATCGAGCAGTAACAGTTTTATCGACATAGGCGTCAGTCGAAAGATTGCATTCCCGATTGCGATATGCGTATGATCCGCTGATACTCGCTCGGTGAAAGTTCCATAAAAAAGTAGTGTATAGGGTCTACGCGCATACCGTTTACCCGTACTTCGTAGTGCAGGTGCGGCGAGAGCGAAAGCCCCGAATTGCCCGACAGTGCTATGATGTCGCCGCGGTTTACCTTCTGCCCCTTGCCGACCTTCGCCGACGACAGGTGGCTGTATTGCGTTTGATAGCCGTTGCCGTGGTCTATTATTATGCTTTGCCCGAATGTCGAGTTGCGTCCCGAAACCTCCTTTACCGTTCCGTCGGCCGTGGCGAATACGCTCGAACCCTCGGGTACGGTGTAGTCTACGCCCTGATGCGATTGCAGGGTGCGATAAAACGGATGCATAAGCGTCCCGTAGCCTGCGGTAAGCAATGTCAGACGGTTGTTGATGACGGGCTGTATCGACGGTATGTAGTTTATCCCGTTGCCGAGCCTTTGCATCTCCTCCTCGAGCCTGTTTCCCGAAAGTCGGAGTTCGGCCATTTTCGTTTCGAGAACCGCTATCCCGTCGTTCAGCTTGCGGCGGAGCTGCCGTTTGGATTTCCCGAGCATCTGTTCGTGGAGCCTGAGCCGTTCCGTTTCGAATTCGGTTCCCAGTTCATAAGGATCCGCTTCGAAAAGGATGTTGAAGACGTTGCGGTCGCGCTCGCCGAGATTGTCGAGTACGGTAGCCAGCGAATCGTAGCGGATTTCGAGTTCGGCGTATTGCTCGCGCAAGAGGTCGGTCGAGTGCTTCAATCTGTATTCGACGGGCGTGTCGAAGAAGAGCGAGAATATGACGTAGTAGATTACGGCCGCCCCCAACCATACGAGCGATTTGGTCAGCAGACGTATTATCTTCTGCCGCCGAGCCTTGTATTCGAGCAGTTTGCGCTTCTTGTCTTCGATATTCATACCGTTATTCCACTTCGAGGTCGGTATCCTTCATCTCCTCGATGAGCTTGCGATACTCGTCCACACTCATATTCCTGTTGAAATAGTTTACGGGATTTACTACCTGCCCCATATATATGACTTCGTAATGCAGGTGCGGACCCGTGCTGCCGCCCGTCGTGCCGACCTTGCCTATCAGCTGCCCGCGTGTGACTTTCTGTCCTTTCTCGACGAGAATTTCGCTCAGATGGGCATAGCGCGTCTTGTAGCCGAATTCGTGATTGAGCAATACCTGTTTGCCGTAACCCTTGCGGCGCTGGCCGATGTCCGTTTTCTCGACTATGCCGTCGCCCGAAGCATATACGGGCACTCCTTTGTCGCAGGCCATATCCACTCCTTTGTGGAATTTGCGTATCTTGTATATCGGGTGATAGCGCATTCCGAACGAATAGAGGGCCTTGAGCTGTACACGGTCGATAGGCCATATGGCAGGTATGGCCGACGAGAGACGCTCCTTGTTTTTCGCGAGTATCTGCAACTCGTCGAACGATACCGATTCGAGATATATCTGCTGGGCGAGCGCATCCATATCCCGCCACGTGTCGGTCATAAGCGTCGTGTATTCGTCGCCGCGCAGCGAGGCGTATTTCGATTCGGGATAAGGCTCGGCCCTGACGGCTACGGTGTCCGACGAGAACAGTGCGCGATAGACGAAATTGTCGCGATGCTTTATCTCCTCGAGTTTGCGTTCGGCTACTCTTATCTTGTCGCGCATTATGCCGTATTTGAGTACCAGTTCGCGGTTGTCGCGGTTGATGCGGTACATTTTCGGGGTGTAGAACATATACGAGAATACGACGTTGAAAAGCGATATCGCGATGAACCCGATGAGCATCTTGCGCACGAGTACATACATCCGCAACCGATAGCTGACCGCTTCGCTTTCGTGTGCCGCCGTGTCGTCGGTCCGGATGTTCGCTTTTTGTCCCATTCTTCGAAATTTACGCGCTTCGATGATGCAAAATTAGTTAGAAATATGTATTTTTGCAACTCGAATCTATAACGTGTAAATTAGTAAGGCAAGTATATATGGAGTCCAACAAAATCAGACAGGCTTTCCTCGATTTCTTCGAGAGCAAGGGCCATACGATCGTACCGTCGGCACCGATGGTCGTCAAGAACGACCCGACGCTGATGTTCACCAATGCGGGTATGAACCAGTTCAAGGATATTTTTCTGGGCAATGCGCCGCGCAAGTATCCGCGTGTGGCCGATACCCAGAAATGCCTGCGCGTCTCGGGCAAGCACAACGACCTGGAAGAGGTGGGGCACGATACCTATCACCACACGATGTTCGAAATGCTCGGCAACTGGTCGTACGGCGATTACTTCAAGAAAGAGGCGATATCGTGGGCTTGGGAGCTGCTGACCGATGTTTACGGATTGCCTAAAGAGCGTATGTACGCCACCGTATTCGAGGGCAGCGAAAGCGACGGGGTGCCGTTCGACAGCGAGGCCTACGACTACTGGAAACAGTTCCTGCCCGAAGACCATATCATTCGCGGCAACAAGCACGACAATTTCTGGGAGATGGGCGAAACGGGTCCCTGCGGTCCGTGCAGCGAGATTCATTTCGACCTGCGCGACGAGGCGGAGATAGCTGAAACGGCAGGCCGCGATATGGTCAATACGGGGCATCCGCAGGTGATAGAGATATGGAACCTCGTATTTATGCAGTTCAACCGCAAGGCCAACGGTTCGCTCGAGCCGCTGCCTGCGAAGAACGTCGATACGGGTATGGGCTTCGAGCGCCTGTGTATGATTATGCAGGGCAAGAAGTCGAATTATGACACGGACGTTTTCCAGCCTACCATTCAGCGCATCTCTGCGATGTCGGGCAAGCGCTACGGCGATGACGGTAAGACCGATGTGGCTATGCGCGTCATTGCCGACCACCTGCGCGCCATAGCATTTTCGATAGCCGACGGCCAGCTGCCGTCGAATGTAAAGGCGGGATATGTCATCCGCCGCATCCTTCGCCGCGCGGTGCGTTACGGCTATACCTATCTCGGTTTCAACGAGCCGTTCATCTGCAAGTTGGTGGCGACGCTCGTCGAACAGATGGGCGGGCAGTTCCCCGAACTCAAGGCGCAGCAGACGCTTATCGAGCGTGTTATCGAGGAGGAGGAGGCTTCGTTCCTGCGTACGCTCGCTACGGGCATAAATATGCTCGAAGGCGTCATAAAGGGCGTAGGCGGCGGCAAAATTTCGGGCAGGGACGCATTCCTGCTCTACGATACCTACGGTTTCCCGATAGACCTTACGGAACTGATAGCCAAGGAACACGGTGTGGATGTCGATCTCGAAGGCTTCGAGAAGGAGTTGCAGGCCCAGAAAGAGCGTTCGCGCAACGCCGCGGCACAGGATATCGACGACTGGCAGGAGATTATGCCTTTGACTCAGAGCGAATTCGTCGGTTACGATATGACCGAGTGCGACGTCAGGATAGCCCGCTATCGCCGTGTGCAGACCAAAAACAAGACTACCTATCAGCTCGTCTTCGACCGCACGCCGTTCTACGGCAATTCGGGCGGTCAGGCGGGCGATACGGGTTATATCGAGAGCGAGGAGGGCCGTATAGCCATCATCGACACCGAAAAGGAGAACGGTCTTATAATACATATCGCTGCCGAGCTGCCCGCAAATCCGAGTGCATCGTTCCACGCCGTTATCGACGCCGCGAAGCGTCGGTCGGCGGCAAACAACCACTCCGCTACCCATTTGCTCCACGCTGCGCTGCGCAAGGTGCTCGGTACGCACGTCGAGCAGAAAGGTTCGATGGTATCGCCCGAAGGGTTGCGTTTCGACTTCTCGCATTTCCAGAAGCTGACGACGGAGGAGCTGCGCGAGGTCGAGAGACTGGTAAACCGTAGCATCCGCGCCAACTATCCGCTCGTCGAGAAGCGCGATGCCACGCAGGAGGAGGCCAAAGCCGCGGGCGCGATGATGCTCTTCGGCGAGAAATACGGCGACAAGGTGCGTATGGTACGCTTCGGCGACTCGGTGGAGTTGTGCGGCGGTACCCATACCTCCGCGACGGGAAATATCGGGTTCTTCAAGATAGTTGCCGAGACCGCCATTTCGGCCGGCGTACGCCGTATCGAGGCCGTTACTGGCGAGAAGGCGGAGAATATCCTCTATGCTGCCGAAGAGACTATCAAGAGCATAGGCGAGATCGTCGGCAATGCCCAGATCGCACAGGCCATACGCAAGCTCGTCGAGAACAACGAGGCGTTGAGCCGTGAAGTCGATGTGGCGCGCAAGGAGCAGGTCGAAAGTTGGACGGAGCGCATTCTGAACAACACGGAGGAGCATCACGGTATAATGAAGATCGCTATGCAGATACCTCGCGCGGGCGACTTCATCAAGGATTTGGCTTATAATTTGCGCTCACGCAAGAAGAATCTGGTGTTCGTCGTCGGTTCGAACTACGACGGCAAGGTCTCGCTGATGGTTATGCTCGGCGACGAGATAGTCGAAAAGGGCGTCGATGCGGGTGCCGTGGTTCGCGAGGCCGCGAAGCTGATAAACGGCGGTGGCGGCGGTCAGAAGTTCTTCGCTACGGCGGGCGGCAAGAATGCTGAAGGCTTGCAGCAGGCTATCGACAAGGCGGTCGAAATAATTATGGAAAAGTTAAAATAATCATACTATGGCAAACAAGAAAGTTTTACTGATGATTCTGGACGGTTGGGGCGACGGCGATCACTCCAAGTCCGACGTCATCTTTTCGACGCATCCCGAGTATATCTCGAAAATGACGGCAAGCTATCCCCACGCGCATCTGCGTACCGACGGCGAGAATGTCGGACTGCCCGACGGCCAGATGGGTAACTCGGAGGTCGGACACCTCAATATAGGTGCGGGTCGCGTCGTCTATCAGGATCTGGTGAAAATCAACCGTGCGTGTGCCGATAACTCCATTTTGGAGAATGCGGAGGTCGTCAAGGCGTTCGAATATGCAAAGGCGAACGGTGTGAACGTGCACTTTATGGGGCTGGTTTCGGACGGCGGCGTGCACTCGTCCATCGACCACCTTTATAAACTGTGCGACATAGCCGAGCACTACGGCATAAAGAATACTTTCGTCCACTGCTTTATGGACGGCCGCGATACCGACCCGAAGAGCGGCAAGGGCTTCATCGAGTCGTTGGAGAAGCATATGGCTGCATCGACGGGCAGAATCGCGTCGATAATCGGCCGTTACTATGCAATGGACCGCGACAAGCGCTGGGAGCGTGTGAAGGTCGCATACGACCTGCTCGTGAACGGCACGGGCGAACACGCAACGGATATGGCCGCTGCTATGCAGAAGTCTTACGACGAGGGCGTTACGGACGAATTCGTGAAACCTATAGTCCACGTCGGAGCGGACGGTCAGCCGATAGGCCGCATTTGCGCGAACGATCTAGTGATATTCTTCAACTATCGCAACGACCGCGCCCGCGAGATAACTATGGTACTCACGCAGGATGATATGCCCGAACAGGGAATGCATACGCTGCCGCTGTACTACTGCTGTATGACGCCTTACGATGCGAATTTCAAGGGGTTGCATATACTTTTCGACAAGGAGAACGTGGCTAATACGATAGGCGAGTACGTTTCGTCGCTCGGGTTGTCGCAGCTGCGTATCGCCGAGACGGAGAAGTACGCGCACGTAACGTTCTTCCTGAACGGCGGCCGTGAGGAGAAGTTCGGCAACGAAGACCGCATACTGGTGGCGTCGCCCAAAGTCGCGACCTATGATTTGCAGCCCGAGATGAGCGCATACGAGGTCGCCGACAAGCTGGCCGCTGCACTCGACACGCAGAAATACGACTTCATCTGTCTGAACTTCGCCAACGGCGATATGGTCGGGCATACGGGTGTCTACGATGCTATCGTAAAGGCTGTCAAGGCTGTCGATAAGTGTGCCGAAAAGGTCGTAGAAGCTGCGAAACGCAACGGCTACGAGGTAGTGGTGATTGCCGACCACGGTAATGCCGACCATGCGGTGAATGCCGACGGTACGCCCAACACGGCGCACTCGCTCAATCCCGTGCCTATTGTAGTGGTGTCCGATCGCGTGAAAAGTGTCGAGGACGGAATTCTGGCCGATGTCGCTCCGACGGTGTTGGCACTTATGGGAGTTCCGCAGCCCGCCGAAATGACGGGACATTCGCTCGTCGAGATGAAGTAATTCACGGGACGCAGAAAAAACGGTTGCACGAATTTCGTGCAACCGTTTTTTCTTTTTATTAAAATCGATTAGTGTAAAGGTTGTATATAGTTACCTTATTTCTTGATATTCGGTTCTTCGAGCCCGTAGTTGTGGCGGCTGTCTTCACGTTTGAGCCACAGTCCGAAGAGGAATGCCAATACGCCGAACGACGAGAATATGAGCATCGGTACGGTATAGCCGCCTGTCGCGTCGAGTACGGTGCCTATGAGCAGCGGCACGAGGCAGAGACCTATGTTCTGAATCCAGAATATGAGACAATATGCCGAGCCGAGGACTTTCTCGTCGATGATCTTCGGTACCGAGGGCCACAGAGCAGCGGGAACGAGCGAGAACGATACGCCGAGGACGACGATGATGAGCACTGCCAGCCACTTCGACGGGTATAACGGCAGCAGGAACGCGAAACTCATATGGCATACGAACATTATCAGCGCACCGAGCATAAGCATCGAAGCTCCCTTGCCCTTGAAGTCGAGCAGGCCTCCGAGGAACGGGGTCAGAATCATTGCCAGAATGGGGAAGCAGCTGAACAGTCGCGCTGCGGTTTCGGCATCGATGCCCAACGTCACCTCAAGATAGTTCGGCGCGAAACGTTGGAACGGGAATATGGCACTGTAATAGAGCACGCAGAGGAGTGCCACCAGCCAGAATACCTTGCTCGTGAGAATCTTCCCGAGGTCGCTGATGTGGAACTCGTCTTCCGCCGATTTTTCTTCCGACATTTCGCCCGATGCTATGAGCTGTTTGTCCAACGCCTTGTCCATAAACGAGAATACGATGTAGCACAGCAGGCCGATTATCAGCAATACGGTGCAGAACGCTACGGGAGCGACTACCGAGTTGTCGAACTGTTTGGACACGATGGGCGAAATCCACATTACGGCGAACACTCCGAGACGGGCGATGGCCATTTCGAGCCCCATTGCCAGAGCCATCTCCTTACCCTTGAACCATTTTGCTATGGCTTTGGATACCGTTGTTCCCGCCATTTCGCATCCGCAGCCGAAGATCATAAATCCCAGCGATGCCATCTTTGCGCTTCCGGGCAGCGCCACCCACCAGCTGTTGAGCCAGTTGCAGAACTCCGTGGTCTGGAACCAGTCGGTGATGCCGATATACTTGATTACGGCGCCGATGACCATCAGCGAGGCGGAAAGGATGCCCGTGAACCTGATGCCCGTTTTGTCGAGGATTATTCCCGCGAATATCAGGAAGAAGCAGAATACGTTGAGGAAATATTCCGATGCGGCATAGGTGCCGAATGTGCTGCTGTCCCATCCGCGCGACGACTCTATGAGCGATTTCAGCGGCGACATAACATCTACGAACATATAGCCGAAGAACATCATCGATGCGATGAGTATCAGCGCTGCCCAGCGCACCGATGCGCTGTCGTTGAGTTTTTTTGTAAAAGTTTCCGTCATATCTTGTTTGAATTAGTGTTTGTTCCCTTCCGTCTGCCGCCGCGCGTCAGTCGTGCGACGAATATTGTTTCAGAACGTCGTAAGCCTGCGTTATGCCCAGCTCGCCGGCTTTCGAGATGTCGAGACATCCCTTGCGCGTATCTTTCATAAATATCTGTATAAGACC
This sequence comes from Alistipes sp., assembly GCA_017937125.1. Lineage (GTDB taxonomy): Bacteria > Bacteroidota > Bacteroidia > Bacteroidales > Rikenellaceae > Alistipes. The sequence goes on from JAGBEH010000001.1 coordinate 475,649, forward strand.
GCGGTTGTAGTACGCCTCGGCGAAATAGGGGTTCAGCGAGAGCGCTTTGGAGTAGTCCTCGAACGCCTCGGGCAACTGTCCCGACAATGCGAGCAGATTCGCACGGTTGTAATAGCTTACGGCGAAATCGGGATAGAGCTTTATCGCCTTGTTCAGGTCCGAAATGGCCTCGTCGTAGTTGTACGTCCGTGCCGTATTGTTGTTCAGCCTGTTCGCGGGGTCTGAGTCTATCGCTATTCGTTGGTAGGCATTGTCTATCGAGGAGATGAAATCTATCATCTCGGCACGGGTAGTCGAACGGTTCAGATAGAGGAACGGGTTGGACGGGTTCTTTTCTATCGCAGCCGAGAACGTGGCGACCGCACCCGTATATTGCTTTATGAGCGATTGGGATATGCCGCGCTCGAACAGTTCTTTCCACGTCGCGTCGTCGCGGTTTATGCGCTCGGCCGACCTGCGGTCGATCATTACGAGCGAATCCGGCGGCAGGTTGCTTTCGTCGTTGGAGAGTATGAGATACGGATTTTCGAAGCTCGACGCGAAATCCGTCGCCCGTTGAGCGTGATAGCGTGTCGAAGCCGTAACCGTCGCGGACGTGTCGGGATACATAAGCGTGAACTTGAACAACGGTATGAGGGTCAGGTTGTCCCCTCCGGACGATTTCGCCGCTATGCGTTCGAAATTGTTGCCCGAGAACTTGCTGTCGAACGAGAGCAGACGGTCGAAACGGCGCGTGGTGTCCGCATAAATGGAATAGGTGCTGTCGTTGAGACGCGATTTGTACTCGGCGATTTTGCGCTCGGCAATATCCTTGTCGCGCTTGCCGCCTTTGGGGTCGTGAAGCGCGTAGCGCAGGTAGCTGCGGTTGAGGTAGGCGTTCGCAAAATCGGGATACAGCTCGATGGCCTTCGAATAGTCGTTCACGGCTTTCTCTATTTCGCCGAGACGGGTGTAGAGTATCGCACGGTTGTAATATACGAGCACATTGTTCGGAGAGTAGGTCGCGACTTTGTCGTAGTCTTCCAATGCGCGGTTGTAATCGCCTATGTTCGAGCGCAGTATGGCTCTGTTGAAATAGGTGAGCGAGTTCGTCGAGTCGAGGTCTATCACCTTGTCGAAATCTGCGAGCGACTGCATCGGACGGTTGGTGTCCGAATAGACCAACGCACGATTGAAATACGAAAGCAGATAGTTCGAATCGCATTTTATGGCCATATCGAAGTCCTTTTCGGCATCGGCGTACCGTTTCTGCTGCATATACAGTTGCCCGCGGCGGTTGTAGCTGTCGGGATTCTCGCGATTGGTACGTATCGCCGTGTCGAAATTCTCATACGCGCGCACCGTATCTTTCAGATAGAGGTAACATACGCCGCGGTTTATGTAGGCATCCGCCACTTTGCGCTCCTGATTGATGAATTTGTCGAAATCTTCTATCGCTTCCCTGAACTGCTGGTTCAGCAGACGTGTGACGCCGCGGCTGTAATACGGGCTCGGCAGGTCGGGACGCAGATCTATCGCCTCCTTGAAGTCGTTCAGGGCGTCGTCGTAGTTGCCCAGCCGCGAGCGCGTTATCGCGCGGTAGGTATATGCCGTCGTGAAAACGGGGTTTTTGCGTATCGCTATCGAGAAGTCGTCGTCGGCACCTAACAGGTCGTTGAGGTTGTATTTGGCTATGCCGCGCAGGAAGTATCCCTCGTAGGCATCCTCGTCGAAACGCAGCAGTACGTTCAGCGTCCGAATGGCTTCATGGTAGTCGTTTTTCATCATAAACTGACGCCCCATCCAAAAGAAATACTCCTTGTTGTATTGGGCGCGCGATGTCATGCCGCATAACAGCATAACCGCGAATATGATGACCGATACCCCTTTTTTCATTACCTGCTTAACGGTTTTCGCACCGCAAAAATTGTTTCGTACCGCTTTTACTCCTGCTCGTAGCCGAAATGACGGAGCTTGCGCTCGTCGTTGCGCCAGTCGCCGCCGACCTTTACGAACAACTCGAGAAATACTTTCTTGCCCAGAAACTTTTCGAGATCTTCGCGTGCCTGACGCCCCACCTTCTTGAGTTTCTCGCCCTTATGGCCTATGACGATGCCTTTCTGGGAGTCGCGCGTTACGTATATCGTGGCCGATATGCGGTCTATCGTCGGCTCCTCCCTGTAGCTCTCTATCTCTATCTCGCAACAGTAGGGTATCTCCTTGTCGTAGTTCAGAAGTATCTTCTCGCGTATTATCTCCGAGGCGAAAAAACGCAAGGTCTTGTCCGTCAGCGTGTCTTTCGGATAATACGGCTCGCCCTCGGGCAGCCGTTCGAGTATGGCGTCGAAAATCCCGCCGATGTTGAACCCCTCTTTTGCCGACGCGGGCGCTATCGTAGCATCGGGCAGCAGCGCGTGCCATTTCCCGACCAGCGTTTCCAGCGCTTCGGGTGTCGTGAGGTCTATCTTGTTGATGACTACTATCGTCGGAATGCCGCTTCGGGCTATCTTGCCGATGATTTCGGCCGAACGGTCGCTCTGTTCCACCGTGTCGGTCACGTAGAGGATGACATCGGCATCCTTGACCGCGCCGTTCACGAACTTCATCATCGACTCCTGAAGTTTGTAGCTGGGCTTCAGTATACCCGGTGTGTCGGAATAGACTATCTGGAAATCATCGCCATTGACTATGCCCATTATGCGGTGGCGCGTAGTCTGCGCTTTCGATGTGATTATCGACAGCCGCTCGCCGACGAGGGCGTTCATAAGCGTCGATTTGCCGACATTAGGATTGCCTATTATGTTTACGAATCCGGATTTGTGCATTTATAATCTTTTTTAATTTCCAAAGATAGACATAAATTCGAATTTATCCTAATCGGCGTTCCGAATTGCACACCATATCGGTGCAGGCCTTGTCCGAAGCCACAGGGTCGAACGACGCCCTCTACCTTCCCGTCGAGAATTTGCGCAGCTCCCGTCGCAGCTCCTTTTCGTTGCCGCCCATGCAGCGGTCTGCAAGCGCGTGGAATTTCGGAGAGTGGTTGTGGTGGACGGTGTGGCACAGCTCGTGAATTATGACGTAATCCCGCAGGTGCTCGGGCAGCGCCATCAGGAACAGCGACAACGATATGTTGTTTTCGCTCGTGCAGGAACCCCATTTCGACCGCGCGGCGCGTATCGTTACCCGCCCGTATCGGAACCCGAATTTCCGCGCGAAAAACTCCACCCGCTGCGGCAGCGTTCGCTTGGCTGCGGCACGCATAGCTTCTGTCTCTTCGGCGGTGAATGTCGGCCGCTCAGAATATTTGTCCGCCAACCGCCGACGCGTATCCTCGATCCATTCCACCTTGCTTTCGAGAAAGGCGAGCGCCTGCCGCGTTGCTACGAGATGGGGATAAGACAGTCTGACCGCACCCGACGGCCGCACGGAAATCGATATGCGCCGTGCCCGCAGGCTCTTCGAGAGCGTTATCTCCCCGAGAACGGGGTGTTCGAAAATCGTCTTCATCGACTATTTTGTCCCGCTCGTGTCCGCTTCTTCGACACGGATTGTCTCCTCCACTGTCAATGTATCTGCGACAGTGGCTTCTATATCGTCATTCTCCCGATATGCGGTGCAGTATTCGCGGGTTTCGGGCGACAGCGACATCGCATAGTCGAAGTAATGCGACAGCCCGAACCGAGCCAGTGCAACGCTGTCCTGAGACATATATTCGAGCGATTTGTGTATCCTGCGATGCTGTTTCCTGAATACGGTGTCCGCCTGCGAGCCGTCGCCGAGTATCAGCCGTCCGTCATTGTCGAGCACTCCCGCTTCGGCGGCCGCTTTAATTATGCGTGCCGTCTGCGAGCGTTCGGCGAGATGTCCGGGCGAGAGGGGCGGAATATATGTCGCGGCGAACAGGATGAATGCCGCGATGCAGACATACAGGTATCGGCCTGCCCGCTTCGAGAAAAACAGCGTTATGCAGACCGTCATTATCGTTCCGCAGATTATCAGATATACGCGCCATTCGGTCAATCCGTACTCCGCTACGCGGCGTGCCGTCCCTGCCCAGAACAACACCGTCGGCGGCAGCGCCACCCAGCTCGAACGGTCGAACAGACGGTCGTATCGGCGCTTTTCGATAATCTCCTGCATAGCTTTCACGGCAGTGAATATTATCGTGAATGCGAATACCATATTCGCTACGCCGCCTTTGGGCAACTCCCACTTTACCGCTGTCTTGATAAGATAGACGTATAATATTACCGTGTATATTATCAGCGCGGGCGTGACTATGTAATCGAGCAGAATCTTGAGTACATTGCCTGCCGAGAACGGCTTCGCCTCGTATCGCTCCTGAAAAATCAGGAATATCGCGGAGGAGAGGATTGTGCCCGACGCTATCCACGCATATACGATTACCGAGTGTGCGGACGGCAGTTCGAATATGTATGCTACCGAATAGTATATTGCGGCTACTGCGGCTACGACCGCCAGCGACAGCAATCCCGCGACCGCTCCCGCCACCGCATACGCCAGCGTCTCCTGTACGAACGCCTTGTTGTCTCTCTTTCTGCCGCATATGAGCACTGCGAGCAGACATAATATCTGCGTTATGAAGTATTCTGGTCGTGTCGCCCATTCGGCTATGCCGTCGATGAACATAAACGGTATCGGCAGCAGCACCGACAGATAGTAGATTGCGCGTTTCGCGTTCGTTCTGTTCAGTATGAATGCTGCGGCATAGAATATCGGGTATAGCAGCGCAGCCGAATAGAATTTGCTTGCGGCCGTTATATCTTCGTATGCCAGACATCCCGCAACGAATGCGAATACCGACAATGCTGTCTCTACGGGATAGCGTTTCGGCAGGTTCCCGAACTTTGCTCCGAATGATATCAGTTTGTCTTTCATAGAGTTATTCTCCTATTCTTTGCCGTACGACCTCGAAGAGCATAACAGCTGCGGCCGCCGATACGTTCAGCGACTCGATATGACCGATAAGAGGAATTGCCAGCTGCTCGTCGCACAGCTTCAGAACCTCTTTCGAAATTCCCGTATCTTCGGCCCCCATAACTATGACTGTCGGCTTGCGGAAATCGGCGTCGTACAGCAGTTTGCGGCTCTTTTCCGTTGCGGCGACTGCTTGGAACCCCTGTGCCTGCAACGCCTTCAGCGTGTTGCGTATCGAACCTACGCGACAGACGGGTATTACGTTCAAGGCTCCTGCCGACGTCTTCACCGCATCGGCATTTACGGGTGCCGAGTTCTTGAGCGAGGTTATAAGGCCGTGCGCACCCGCACACTCCGCCGAGCGGGCTATGCCGCCGAAATTGCGTACATCCGTTACGCCGTCGAACAGCACTATGAGCGGCGTCTCGTCTTCGGGAACGCGTTCGAGTATATCTTCGAGTTCGACGTAATTTATGGCGGCTATCTGCGCCACCACGCCCTGATGATTGCCGCGCGTCAGGCGGTTGAGCTTCTCTACGGGAACCTCCTGCGTGCGTATGCGATGCCGCAGACAAAGATCTTTGAGTTCGCTCATCAGCTGCCCTTCGGCGCCCTTTTTGATATACAGTTTTTCGATTTGCTTGTGCGCTTCGATAGCCTCGACTACGGGGCGTATGCCGAAAATCATATTTTCCTGAGCCATTTGTCCATTCTTTTTTTCAGTTTTCCGTTATCTCCAACTCGTACGACGCCTTTTCCCACTCGTGCATCAGATGGTCGCAGCGTCTCTTAAGTTCGTCGTAAGCCTTGTAATCATCGGCATTGTATTCCGCTGCCGCCGCGAAACGTGCATCGTATTCGGCGATCTCCTTCTCCACACGCCCCAATTCGGCCTCTATCTCCTCGACGTTCTTGCGTAGACGGCGCACCAACTTCTCCTGCTCTTTTTTCTGTTCGTAGGAGAGTTTGCCCGTCGAACTCTCTTTGGGTTCGCTCGGCGCAGCTGGTTTGTCTTTGCGCTCCACTTCGCGCAGCGACTCCAACTTGCGCTTTTCGAGGAAATAGTATATGCCCCCGAGATATTCGCGCACTCCTCCGTCGCGGAACTCGTAGACCTTGTCTACCATACCGTCCAAGAATTCGCGGTCGTGCGACACTACCACTACAGTACCGTCGTACTTCATAATCGCGTTCTTCAGAATATCTTTCGACCGCATATCCATATGGTTCGTAGGCTCGTCGAGCACTAACAGATTGTGCGGTTCGAGCATCATACGCGCCATAGCCAGACGCGAGCGCTCGCCGCCTGACAGCACCTTCACCTTCTTGTCTATATCCTCGCCGCGAAACAGAAATGCGCCGAGTATGTCGCGCAGACGGGTGCGTATGTCGCCTACGGCCACACGGTCCAGCGTGTCGTAGACCGTAAATTCGCCGTCCATCAAATCGTCCTGATTTTGGGCGTAGTAGCCTATGTTTACGTTCGCTCCCAGACGTATCGACCCTTCTGTCGGCTCTAACTGCCCGATAAGCATTCTGGCGAACGTCGTCTTGCCCTCGCCGTTGCGGCCTACGAGGGCTATCTTGTCGCCTTTGGTTATCGTAAAATCGGCGCCGCTGAATATGTGCTTGTCGCCGAACGACTTGCCCGCCTCCTTTATCTCCGCGACCACCTGCCCCGAACGCGGTGCGGGCGGGAATTTGATGTTCAGTGTCGCCAAATCCTCCTCTTCGACCTCTATTCGTTCGAGTTTGTCGAGCTGCTTTATGCGCGACTGCACCTGATTGGATTTGGTCGGTTTGTAGCGGAATTTCTCGATGAACTCTTCCGTCTTTTCGATCATCCGCTGTTGGTTTTCATAGGCGGCGATCTGTTGTGCACGACGCTCGGCACGCGCTACGACGAATTTCGAATAGGGCAGTTTGTAGTCGTATATTTTGCCTAACGAAAGCTCTATCGTTCTGTTCGTTACGTTATCCAGGAATGCGCGGTCGTGCGAAATGACCAACACGGCGCCGTTGTAGTTCTTGAGATAATCTTCCAACCATTGGATACTTTCGATGTCGAGGTGGTTCGTCGGCTCGTCGAGCAGAAACACCGACGGACGGCGCAAAAGCAGCTTCGCCAACTCGATGCGCATTCGCCAGCCGCCCGAGAACTCGCTCGTCGGCCGTCCGAAATCCTCGCGTTTGAAGCCCAGACCGAGCAGCGTCTTTTCTATGTCCGCATCTCGCGTCTCGCCGCCGAGTATGCGGTAGTGGTCGTCGGCGTCGTTCAGGCGATGCAGCAGCTGTTCGTATTCGGCGCTCTCGTAATCCGTGCGCTCGGCTATTTCGCGCATCAGCCGTTCTATTTCCCGCTCCAACCGCAGCACTTCGGCGAATGCCGTCGCGGTCTCGTCGAGCAATGTGGTCGTGTCGGCGACCTTCATCTGCTGCGGCAGATAGCCTACCGTGCATTCTCCGTTTTTGGTTACGGCGCCCGACGTGGGCTGCTGCTCGCCGATTATAAGACGCAGCAGGGTAGTCTTGCCCGCTCCGTTTTTACCTACCAGACCTATGCGGTCTTTAGGGTTTACCAGAAACGAAATATTGTCGAAAAGCGTCCAACCTCCGTAGCTTACCGACAGATTGTCTATCGAAATCATCTTGCATTCAACATTTTATCTATCTCCTCGACGGGATCGGCCGCCCCGAATACCGAGCTGCCTGCAACGAGTACGTCAGCACCCGCATCGAAGAGCGCGGCGGCGTTCGATGCGGAAATTCCTCCGTCTACCTCTATTATCGTGTCGAGACCTGCCGCGTCGGCCATCCCGCGCAATTCCCGCACCTTGTCGAGCGACTCGGGAATGAAAGACTGCCCGCCGAACCCTGGTTCTACACTCATTATCAGCACCATATCCACATCCTGCAAAATCCCCTGCAATGCCGATACCGGGGTCTTCGGACGTATCGACACGCCGACTTTCGCTCCCGACCTGCGTATGGCGGCTATGCACTCGGCTGTATGCCGCGAGGCTTCGATATGGAACGTTACCATATCGGCTCCCGCCTCGACGAACCTCGTAACGTAGCGTTCGGGCTCTACGATCATAAGGTGCACGTCCAAAAATTTCGCGGAAGCCTTGCGAATGGCTTTCAGCACGGGAAATCCGAACGATATGTTGGGCACGAAAACGCCGTCCATAACGTCTATGTGTATCCATTCGGCAGAGCTACCGTCTATCATCTTCGTGTCGCGGTCGAGGTGGCCGAAATCGGCCGACAGCATCGACGGTGCTATTATTCTCATAGTATTTTGCTCGGTTTGCATTTCACAAAAGTAACTCAAATTACCGTAATTGAAAAATTAAAATCGTACATTTGCACAAACATTAGCCTGTATGGAAACACTGCTTGTCATCGTATCGGTCGTCGTCGCGCTCGCCTGCGTCGCATTCGCATCGTTTTTCTTCGCCGCACGGCGCGAAACGGCGCGCATAGCCGCCGACAAGGCGCTTGCGGAGCAACGTCTCGCCGAAACTGAGCGGCGCTTGTTCGAGACGGAACGGCAGCTGCACGAGTCGGATGTCGCCGTTGCGCTCGCCCGCGAGGAGACGAAAAATCTCCGCACCCGCATCGACGAGAGCCGTGCCGAGCGCGAGACTATGGAGGAGCAGCTGAAAGAGCGGTTCAAAAATCTTGCAAACGATATTCTCGGGGAGCAGACGCGCAGTTTCCGTGAGACGAACAAGGACGAAATGGACAAGCTGCTCAAGCCGTTCCGCGACAATATCACCGATTTCCGCGAGAGGGTCGAGCGCATCTACTCTTCGGAGAACGAGCAGCGCGGGGCATTGCGTAACGAGCTCGAAAATCTGAAAAATCTAAATAAACGGATTACCGAGGAGACCGTCAATCTTACCAATGCCCTTAAGGGCAATTCTAAGGTGCAGGGCGACTGGGGCGAGGTGATACTCGAAACCATTCTCGACAATTCGAACCTTATTCGCGGCATACATTACGACACGCAGCATAATCTGAAGGACGCCGACGGCAACAATCTGCGCCCCGATGTGGTTCTGTATCTGCCAGAGGGCAAGCAGATAGTCATCGACTCGAAAGTGTCGCTCACGGCGTTCGTCGAATATACGGCTGCCGAAGATGCCGCATCTCGCGCCCGCCTGCTTGCCGCGCATATTGACTCGGTGCGCCGCCACGTGCGCGAACTCGGAGCCAAAGAGTATCAGCGTCTTCTCGCGTCGCCCGATTTCGTGATAATGTTCATTCCGAACGAACCCGCATTCCTCACCGCTTTGCAGAACGATACCTCCATTTGGAACGACGCTTACGACCGCAAAGTGATAGTTTCGTCGCCGACCAACCTGTTTGCGCTGTTGAAACTCGTGGACGACCTCTGGAAACGCAATGCCCAGAGCAAGAATACGGCCGACATCGTCAATTACGGTACGAAACTCTACGAACAACTGGTCGCTTTCGTCGGAGCGTTAGAGGGAGTAGGGCAGTCGCTCGACAGGGCGCGGACGAGTTACGACGAGGCTTATAAACGTCTGTGTACGGGCAACAATAATGCGATACGGCTCGGCGAGCGTATGCGCGATATGGGGCTGCCAACGAAAAAACAGCAGTCGGCGCGCGCGTTGGATGCGGCATTCGACTCGGCGAGAGAAGTCGCGCAGGCAGCTGCCGAGCTCTCCGATGTCCACGATCTCTCCGCTGTCCCCGCTGTTCCCGCAAAAGAGATCTCCGGCGATACCCTTCCCGATACGGCAATCGCTGCCGACGGTTCGGCTTCATCCGAAAAGACGGTTTGACGTCCGTATTAGTGCCGTTTGCGAAAAGTGTGTGCGTACGGGTGTCGGAAACGCAATATTTTACGTCTACATATCGAACGGAACGACCGAACCCGATCGAACGGGTTGCGGCTGCCGTATCGCTTTAACCTGACTGCTACCTTTAATATGAAGAGATTTTTACTTGTCCTGTCTGCGCTGTGTGCGTTCGCGCAGGCGCGTGCCGAGGGCAACGACTGGGAGAATCCGCGCGTATTCGCCATCGGTCGCGAGGATATGCACGCAACATTCGAACACTATTCCTCCGTCGCGCAGGCGCTGCCTTACGGGCAGCCGTCGCCGTGGGTGAAGAGCCTGAACGGCATCTGGAAATTCAATTATGTCCATAATGCGGCCGAGCGGCCACTCGATTTCTTTGCCGACGGATTCGACGTTTCGGGATGGAGCGATATACGCGTTCCCGGCCCGTGGGAGATGCAGGGCTTCGGAACGCCGATATATACCAATATAAAGTATCCGTTCGAGCGCAATCCTCCGTTCATAAGCGGATTGTTCGACAACGGCAGCCCCGTAGGTTCGTACCGTACGACATTCACGCTCCCCGACGGTTGGAACGGGCGCGAGATTTTCATAAGCCTCGGCGGTGTGAGTTCGGCATATTACATATGGGTGAACGGACATAAGGTCGGTTATGCGCAGGATACCTACCTGCCGTCCGAGTTCGACATTACGCCTTATCTGCGCGAGGGAGAAAATACTCTGAGCCTTCAGGTCTTCCGTTGGTGCGACGGCTCGTACCTCGAGGATCAGGACGGTTGGCGCGTCAGCGGAATAATCCGCGACGTAACGCTGCGGGCGGCGCCGCGAATGCGTATTTCGGATATTTTCGTCAAACCCGATCTGGATGCCAGCTATTATGACGGGACGCTGACGGTAGATGTCGAGATCGACAACCGCTCGGGGCGCAGGTCTCCGTTTGCCGTCGAGGCCGTGCTTTTCGACGGGCGTCGTGAGGTGGCGCGTATGCGTCGGGAGGGTAAGGCCTTGGCTTCGGGAGCGACGGCTGCCGTGACCTTGCGCACCGACGTTGCGAACCCGAAAAAGTGGTCGGCCGAGAGCCCTGCATTGTACACCGTTGCGGTGGTGCTGAAGAACGGCCGCGGCGAGGTCGTGGACGTGGTCAATACCCGCACTGGTTTCCGCAAGCTCGAGATACGCGACAAATGCTTTCTGCTGAACGGCTGCGCCGTGAAGATGAAGGGCGTTTGCCGCGTGGAGACCGACCCGTTCGGAGTGAAATACGTTACCCGTGATCGCGTGCTGCGCGAGGTGCTGCTTATGAAGCGCAACAATATCAATACGGTGCGCACGGCGCATATGCCTGCCGTAGAGTACCTTTACGATTTGTGCGACGAGTACGGCATTATGGTTATCGACGAGGCCGATTGCGAGGCGCACGGTTTCGGCTACCGTGAAGGTACGCCTGCCCGCGATACGGTATGGCAGGCGGCGCACGTGGCACGTATGGTGCGTATGGTCGAGCGCGACAAGAACCACCCCTGCGTCGTCCAGTGGTCGTTGGGCAACGAGAGCGACAACGGCATCAATATGGAGGCTATGCACAAGGCGGCCAAGGCGCTCGACCCGACGCGGTTCACCCATTACCACTTTTCCAACGACCCCGTGTCGTGCGACGTGCTCGGCGGCGGCATCAAGCGCAGCGCCAAGCCCAATGTATCCTCGCGTTACCAGTCGCCCGACAGAATAGCCGTGCTCGCCGAGGCGGAGGACCCGCGGCCCGTGATGATTAACGAATATGCCCACGCGATGGGCAACGGTATGGGGAGTCTGAAAGACTATTGGCTGGAGTTCGACAAATACGACCGCGTGGCGGGAGGCACCATATGGGATTGGGTCGATCAGGGTATCGTTATGAGTTCTTCGGACCGTAAGGTCTACGGGATGATGATACCCGAGCATTTGCGCGATTATGCACTGTCCGAGTGCAACAAACCGGGCGGGGAGTATTTTTATGCATACGGCGGCGATTTCGGCGACAGACCCAACGACTCGAATTTCTGCGACAACGGCATTATGGGGCCCGACCTCGCGCCGTCGTCGGCCAAACTCAACGAGGTGCGCAAGGTTTATCAGGATGTGGAGTTCTACGACCGCAATCTCGCCGCGGGCGGCGAAATAGAGGTGTGGAACAAGTTTTTCTTCACTTCGCTCGGCGATTTCCGTATGCGCTGGTCGCTGCTGGAGGACGGCATCGAGGTGCGCGGCGGGCTGCTGCCGCATTTCGACCTCGCCCCGCGCCGAAGAGGGGTCGTGCGGCTCCCGATAGATAACTCCGAATTGCAGGGCGGCAAAGAGTATGTCGTCGTAGTGTCGCTGCACCGAACGGCGCCTGCGAAGTGGTGCGATGCCGATTATCGCATAGCGTGGGAGCAGTTCGTGCTGCAACCTTGCGATTTCGGGTCGCGCAGGCTTGCGCCGTCGTCGTCGCGGCCGATTGTCGTAGAGAACGATACGACCGTAACCGTACGCAGCGGGGACGCGGAGTTCCTCTTCGATAAGGTCGAGGGGCGGATTGTGTCGGCAATCAACGGCCTGCGGCAGACGGTTATGGCGGACGGACCCGAACTCGGCTTTTGGCGCGCTCCCGTCGATAACGACGGCACGGGACGCATCGGCCATTTCATCGACGGCAAATTCTATCCCGATGCGCGTGGCGGACGACTTACGAAATTGTGGGCGACGGCGGGGTATCACGATCTGTCCCGCAGGGAGTGCAAGGTCGGCAGCCGCTGGGAGGATGACTTCTTCGTGATAGATGTCGGGTACAGGCTCGTCGGAACGGGAGACGTTTCGTTTGCGGTCTCGGAATCGTATGTGTTCAATGACGACGGCGGGTTTGCACTGACTGCCGACATAGTGCCTGCGGAAGGCAATCCCGAGGTTGCACGTGTGGGGTATGATATCGAGGTGCCTGCCGACTGCGACCGCTTCGACTGGTACGGCAAAGGCCCGTGGGAAGCGTACTCCGATAAGCAGGACGGAGCGCAATACGGTTTGTGGGGCGGCACCGTCGCAGAACAGTGGAACAATTACATCTATCCTCAGGAGAACGGCAACAAATACGGTGTCCGTAGAGCAACTCTGCGTCGCGATGACAACAGCGGGGTCGAGGTCTGCGGCTCGGCGCCGTTGGAGGTGTCGGTAAAGCACTATACGGCTATGGCGATAGCTCAGGCACGCCATACCGACCGTCTCGAACGCCATAAGAATATCGTTATGAGTATCAATCACCGTATGGCTCCCGTCGGGAACGAGAGTTGCGGGCCGCGGCCTTTGGATAAATACGTGCTTCACGCCCGCGAATGGAAGTTCACCGTATTCTTTACGGTGAAATAGCCGACGGGTTCGGGTTTTTACCGTGAAATAATATCGATTCGGTTATGTGTCGGCCGTCGCGTTCTCTTCCGACGGCCGCTCGCATCCCGCACCGCACCGTTCGTGTCGTTTTTTGCTCTTCCTTTTGCCTTATTTTGCGGTTGAATATTACCTTTATGTTAAATCTCTAGGCAAGGAGGGAGTTTCCGCGACTTCCGAGTGGTCGCCAGCCGTAGAGGTGGTTGTGGAGAAAAAGCCGAGTATTGCTTCGGGTACTGTCTTGTGGGCGGAAGGTTGGAGCAATTTCGGAACGAACAGCACGACATTTACCAGCTGTACTCTTATCGACTCTTACTCATATGACGGACGCACCGGTTATATGGATAACGCGACATCTGTTACATATACGGCGAATAATAATGTACGTGCAACGACCTCCTCAGGCGGTAATTGCTCCGGCGGACATTTGTGGTTCAACAAATCCGTAGCAGGTGAACTAACCACTTCGGCGATAAAATTATACGGAGCTACGGAACTCGTATTCTCTCATTCGCAAGGTACATCCGGATCGTCTGTAACGTCATCGTATAGTACCGATGGAGGAACAACTTGGACAGAACTCGGAACGCAATCCGGTGCGATAGCTGAAAAAACATATACGTTCACTGTGAATGCCGGCACCGAATCTATTATGATAAAGTTGAGTCATCCCGCAAACAATGCTAAAAACACACGCGTAGATAACTTAAAATTGGCAGTGAAATAATTGCGCTAATCATATTACAAGACATCGGCGGCCGAAATTCGGCCGCCGATGTCTTTGTGATATAATCAAACAATTTTTTATGGCTTATAAGTAATTGTTACTGATTTTATTTTTGCTTGAGCCGAGTCTGTATTAGTAAATGTTACCGAAGATGCCGAACCTGTCCAAATACCTGTTGAAGTATTATACGATCCGACCGATGCTGACAATGTCTTATTTGTTGAGAAAGTAAACTCCACTTTAGTAATTGTCGCACCACTTATTGTCATCGTATTCTTCGCATAAAAACGTAATGCTTTATCTTTTGCGTGCTCATTGGGAGCGTTACTTCCCGCCCCTGTATTGGCAATACAAGTAATTACATTGTCTGTTTTGGATATACCGTCTTTTTGTCCGCTACCGGCATCGAATGTAAATGTTACAACCATTTCTTTCGGCACGACCACTTCTACGGCTGGCGACCACTCGGAAGTCGCGGAAACTCCCTCCGTGCCCAGAGATTTAACATAAAGGTAATATGTTGCCCCCTCGGTAAGAGTTGCCGTAACGCTGACGGAGTTTTCCGCAATATTATCGCCTTCCGCAACTGCTTCCGCATTCACGTCATTCACGGCGGTCAGCTTGTATGCGTATCCCGATGCGCTTTCGTCTGCATTCCACGTAGCTTTGAAGCCCGAAGCCGATATATCCGAAACGGTTATTCCCGTCGGAGCATTCAACTGAGGCAATGCGCCTTCTGCCGCTTTTTTGACTGTGACGGTTTTCGCCTGCGGGTCGTTCTCCGTACGGCTTACCGTGATGGTGGCGATGATCTGCTCTTCAGCCGCAGCTGGCGTGTTGCAGGTAACGGTTACCGTCGTGGCGGACTCTCCTGCGACGAACGTCGTTTTGTCTATCGTAATGTCCGTATTGTTCGGTCCGATTACGATCGTACCGCCGAATACGTCCGATGTAACCGTGAACGAATTCGTGTTCTCCGTTGCGGGAATGGTTATCTCTGCGACGGAAACAGCCAATTTCGAACCTGCCTGCTTTACGGCGATCTCTTTCTTGACGGTATCGTCCGATGCCAAAGTAAGCGTTATTTTGCCTTCGCGCGCTTCGGCCCCGTAGTTCGATGTGAACGAATAGAGCACGTGCGTATCATCTATTTCGGCGTAGTTCACGACCGTGCCGTCGCAAGTCGCGGTTATTTCGGCGCCTGCTTCGATGCCCGATGTGGTGTATTCTATCAACTCTGCTTCCTTGCCCGCTGCGCCGACTTGGATTTCATCTGCCGCATTGATAGTCTTCGGTATCCTGACATTCGCCCACGGATAGAGCTTGACGGGTTTCTGGGATGCCGAAGTATAGCAAGAGAATAATGCACTGCTTGTATTGAATTGCATTACGTGTGCATATTTTTGATCGATCTTGGGCGCAGTTATGGTAAACGCACCGTCTTTCTCGGTAATTGCCCAATATGACCCTGCTGCCAATGCGGTTTCTGCTTTGCCTTGCAGATAATTGCTGCCGCTTGCTGCCGTGGATGTAGCCGTTAAATATAATCCGCCTGCGTCTTTAATGGTGTAAAGACCTGCGTATGTGCCTTCCGTAACTTTGGCGATCGTCATCTTGGCATCGGCGATCTTCGTAAGATCCGAAGGAATGATCGTTTCGCCGTCGAGCGTAACATTCGTGCCTTTGATGTTGTTGCCGCTTTCGTATTTGATAGCCACTTGTTTCGAATTGTTGTTCTCTCCGTAAATCACCCATTCGCCCGAGAAGTCCGCTTCTGCCTCTTTGACGGTGCAGTTCTCTTCGAGTATCGTCAGGTTGATGACGGCGATGTCGCCCTTGGGGAGCACCATATCTTTCGAGAGCGATACAGTCTTGGAGATGCTGTAATGCTCGGTTTCTATGTCGAAAGTAAGCTCCTTGCCCGATGCTATGGCAGTAGGATTGATTACGAGATAAACGGCATTCTTCTCTCCATTGACGCTGATCGCATTAGCGGCGTCATACGATGCCTTTACATTGTCGGTTTTTACGGTCCACTCCTGTACTTCGCGGGTATCGAAATCGACTTTGGCGCGTCCTGTCAGAACCGCATCGGGAGCAGTCATCGTTACCGACTTGACATTTTCGCCCTGCACTGCGGCGAAATCGCTTTTCAGGTTGATTTTGACAACCGACATTATGCGCGAGAAATAGAGATCTTCGACCGCTACTTCGCCGTCTATCGCTATATAAATGCAGGGTGCCGAAACGAGAATGTCGGCCGTGCCGTCGAACGAATCGGGCGTCGGGTTTTGAGTGCCGCTCAAAGTAACGCCGATAGTTCCGTCCGAGTATCCCTCATATATGGCCGTTGCGGGGTATATCGCTTTAAGAGTGCCCTCTTCGGCGGCTGTTGTCGATGTGCCTTCAAAATCGGCCGTAGCCCCGTTTTCGGCGACATTGGCAAATTCGGCATCGGCTTTGGTTCCCGATGATATATTGCCGAAGAATACGCCTATCAGGTCGTCCTTGTTCCATTTCGGAGTGTAGACCTTGCCGTCCTGCTCGATGAAAGTTCGGGTCTCGTCGATGTGCGCCTTTATCGAGAATTTTATTCCGTTATTCTCTGCGGAGTTGCCTATGTCGGTTTTCTCGCACGAGATGAGTGCCGTCGCAGCTGCTGCAACGAGCACGAAAGATTTCCTAATGCTTTTCATAATCGTTGCTTATTAGAGATCGTAGG
This sequence comes from Alistipes sp., assembly GCA_017937125.1. Lineage (GTDB taxonomy): Bacteria > Bacteroidota > Bacteroidia > Bacteroidales > Rikenellaceae > Alistipes. The sequence continues at coordinate 492,249 of JAGBEH010000001.1, forward strand.
AGTTCTCGTCTTTCTCTTCGAACGGGTGGCCTGCCTCGTTGGCTCCTCCCAGCGACTGTGCGAATCCCGCTTCGAGTTCGACGGTGAAATGTTCAATGGCGGGAGCTTGGTATGTTCGCAACCCCCCCCCTTGCAATGTAATCTCGGTGATTTTCATAAACTATTGATATTTATGGGTTTATATATTGTATTCCGAATGGGCGGCATCCCGACTTGCCGTCGAGTGCCGTTTTAATCGTACAAAGCTACGGATAAATACCGCAAGGTATTACATATCTTGCCGATAGTTATCAACTCGTTGTGAACAATATGCAACCTCGATCGGGTTGCCTTGATAGACTGCCGAAATTTTGCGATGCAATTGCCGCGGCGGTCCCGACTCCACACCCCGCACCTGCGGGGTATCCTCTGTGATTTTGCAAAGATACGGAAAATATCTATATTTGCCGCCGTATTTCGGAAAAAATAACCTTTTCGACAGTCCGAATGCGGAGCCGAGCTTGTTCGAACTATGCTGAGGCGAGAAAAGGTGCAAAATAATTGAACCTCTTCGATGGTCCGAATGAACAAAGCTGAATTTGTTTCGGCTTTGCCGCGGCGGGAAAAGGTGCAAGACATTGAACAAAAAAATACGAAAATGAAACACGCTTATGTATTTCCCGGTCAGGGCGCTCAGTTCTCGGGAATGGGTAAAGACCTGTACGACAATGTTCCGCAGGCGAAAGAGATGTTCGAAAAAGCGAATGAAATTCTCGGTTTCCGCATTACCGATATAATGTTCGAAGGGTCGGCCGACGAGTTGAAGCAGACGAAAGTCACGCAGCCCGCCGTGTTCCTCCACTCCGTAATTTTGGCCAAGTCGCTCGGTGTCGAGCCCGATGCCGTTGCGGGGCACTCGCTCGGCGAGTTCTCGGCTTTGGTCGTATCGGGAGCCTTGTCGTTCGAGGACGGCCTGCGCTTGGTATCGAAACGCGCGATGGCTATGCAGGCGGCTTGCGAGGCGCAGGCAGGTACGATGGCCGCGATTCTCGGACTGGACGATGCCGTCGTGGAGCAGGTGTGTGCCGAGATCGACGGCGTAGTCGTTCCCGCCAACCATAATTGTCCGGGACAGCTCGTGATTTCGGGTGCCGTGGATGCCGTGAACGAGGCTTGCGAGAAGCTGAAGGCCGCAGGTGCGCGTCGTGCGCTGGTGCTGCCCGTCGGCGGGGCTTTCCACTCGCCGCTTATGGAGCCTGCCCGCAAGGAGCTGGCGCAGGCTATCGAGGAGGCGCCTTTCCGTGCGCCCGCGTGCCCGATATATCAGAATGTGGACGCGAAGCCGCAGACCGATCCTGCGGTTATCAAGGAAAATCTTATCGCCCAGCTTACGGCGCCCGTGCGCTGGACGCAGATAGTGAAGAATATGCTTGCCGACGGCGTGGACGAGTTTACCGAACTCGGTCCGGGCACTGTGTTGCAGGGGTTGATAAAAAAGGTGGATGCCGATGCCGCCGTAGAGTCTAAGGCGTCGCTTTAGCGCGTTCCGACGATCTGTTTTTAGCGGGTTTGCCTTTCGGGCGAACCCGCTCGTTTTTCAAACTTCCCGCGCGTGGAAGCGGGCGATTATTAAAAAATCATAAAATATTTGATAATTTTTGATAATATTATATATCTTTGCAACACAAACATTACAGACCCTAAGACAATGAGTTCACTTACCGAGTTCTTCAATAAACCGGAAACCGACGGGAAGGGGATTTCCCATAAGAACAACATTATCAAGCGCAATATCATCGCGCATATGGCCGTGAACGGCGAATGTACGCTCGCCGAGCTGACCAAGGAGTTGCACATAAGCGTGCCTACGATCACCAAACTCGTGCAGGAGCTTGTGGAGGAGGGAATCGTCAATGATCTGGGTAAGGTGGAGACCCCCGGCGGCCGCCGCCCGAATGTCTTCGGACTTACGAATTCGACTATCTATTTCGCGGGCATCAACGTCGGTCGCGACAATATGACGTATGTCATCACCGATTTGCAGAACAACATAATAAAGGAGGTCAAGGACGATACGTTCGTGCTGAGCGACCGTACGCAGTGTCTCGAAAAGATATGCTCCAATATCGAGGCGTTCATCGATACCTGCGGCATCGACCGCAGCAAGATACTCGGCGTCGGCGTCTGCATCGTCGGCCGCGTCAATCCCGTGCAGGGACGCAGCTACAAATATTTCACCTCCAACGAGGAGTCGCTGCGCGAGATTATCGAGAACCGCATAGGCATACGCGTCCTGCTCGAAAACGACACCCGTGCGCGCTGCTATGCCGAGTACACGTGTGGCAAGTCGAAGGAGGACAGCAACGTCATCTACCTGCATATGGGCCGCGGCGTGGCTATCGGCATCGTTATCGACGGCAAACTCTATTACGGCAAGAACGGTTTCGCGGGCGAGTTCGGCCATATCCCGTTCTTCGACAACGAGAAGATATGCGCCTGCGGCAAGAAGGGGTGTCTCGAAACCGAGGTGTCGGGCATCGCCATCGAGGAGAAGATATGCGACCTTATCCGCAGCGGCGTGAATACCATCCTGCGTAAAAAGTACGATAATAACGAGCCTATACATATCAACGACATCATCGCCGCCGCGCGCAACGACGACAACCTGTCGATCGAACTTATCGAGGAGGCGGGCGAGAAGGTCGGCAAGGCCGTCGCATTCCTTATAAACACGTTCAACCCTCAGACGGTTATCGTGGGCGGCAATCTCGCGGCTGCGGGCGACTATATAATGCTGCCGCTCAAGTCGGCGACCAACAAATATTCGCTCAATTTAGTGTATAAGGATACGAAGTTCCGCTTGTCGAAGATGTCGGACAACGCCAATGCGTGGGGTGTCGCGATGCTTATCCGCAATCAGGTCATAGGTCTTTAACATCGTTCGGTATGTCTCTCGAAGGTTCGGTTTGTCGGTTGAGGGCTGTCGAGCCTTGCGATACGGATACGATGTATGTCTGGGAGAACGACGTCGAGGTGTGGCGTGCAAGCGATACCTCGACGCCGTTTTCGCGTTGCAGCATCGAACGGTTCGTCGAGGAGCAGCAGCGGTGCGACATATATTCCACCCGCCAGCTGCGGCTCATTATCGAGACATTCGACGGCGCGGCTGTCGGCGCTGTGGATATTTTCGACTTCGACCCCTGCAATCTGCGTGCGGGAATAGGCATACTCGTCTACGACCGCGAGCGGCGCGGCAGAGGATATGCCGCCGATGCGCTGCGTGTCGCGGAGGATTATGCCCGCGACGTCCTGCACCTGCATTCGCTTTGGTGCAATGTCGGCGCCGATAACGCTCCGAGTCTCGCGCTGTTCGGAAAGGCGGGGTATTCGCGTGTCGGTGTCAAACGCGACTGGATGCTGACGGCAGAGGGCTTCGCCGACGAGATTATGTTGCAGAAACTGTTGTAATCCGCAGACAGTCCGATCGTTGCTTAAGCGTCGGCCAATATTCGATTTCACTCGTATGTATAATTCGGTTCGGCACGGGCAAATCAGAAAACTGCGTGTTCCATTTGCTCGTGCGCTTACCTTTCACTATATTTGTCGAATAAATCCGTATTTATGAAGACGTTTTTCGCGTGGTTGAGGCGATATATTTCGCCCGTATTCATAGCCTTGTTCGTGGCATCGTTCATTCTGTGGTATATAGCGAAACTGAATTATACCTATACGGCCGACTACGATGTCAAACTCAATATCGACGGCAACAGAATCGAGGTCCCGTGCGTAATCGAGGGGCAGGGCACCAACCTCCTGAACCATAAGTTGAAGATAGGCAGCCGCCTGCGCATCCCGCTTTCGGAACTGGTGTATTCGTACGATGCGGACGAGGACGGAAATGAAATAATCATCATCGAACAACGTTCGCTGAAGAATGCCGTTTCGGTCAGGATGAGCGACATAAAGATCGTTTCGCTCGGCGATGTCCCCGTGATAAGAAAAGCCCGCACCGATGATTAGGGTAGGAATTACGGGCGGTATCGGTAGCGGCAAGAGTACCGCCTGCCGAATGTTCGAAGAACTCGGGGCTGCGGTCTATGATACCGACGCCAATGCCAAACGGCTGATGAACGGGGATGCGGAGATACGGCGCAGATTGACGGATGCTTTCGGCGACGGGATATATATCGACGGAGAGTTGGATAGAGCTCTGCTCGCCTCGATTGTCTTTGCCGACGACTCCGCACTTGCGAAGCTGAATTCCATAGTCCACCCTGCGGTGCGCGAGGATTTCCGCCGCTGGTGCGAGGGCCGCAGCGAGGATTATGTGCTGTTGGAGAGCGCCATACTGTTCGAAGCGGGTTTCGATACCGAGGTCGATCGTACGCTTGCGGTCGTTGCGCCGCGCAATCTGCGCATAGAACGGGTATGCCGCCGCAGCGGTATGATGCCCGAGCAGGTGGAGAGCCGCATCGCTCACCAGATGTCCGACGACGAGTTGCGTGAGCGAGCCGATTATACTATCGTAAACATAACGCTCGACTACTTGCGCAGCGATGTCGGGCAGCTGGATAAGATGTTCAGATATGAAGCGAATGGCGGTAAGATACGGAATTGACTTTTCCCGTCCCCAAGTGATGACTATCGTCAATGTGACGCCTGATTCGTTTTACGAAGGCAGCCGTACGACGGACGAGGCGGACGTTGTCGCCCGCGTACGCGAAGCCGTCGCGGCTGGATGTTCCATAGTCGATGTCGGCGGCTATTCGTCGCGGCCTAATGCTGACGATGTATCCCCGAACGAGGAGTGGAGGAGGGTAGAGACGGGAATACGTTGCGTGCGTGCCGTCTCGGCCGATATTCCCGTTTCGATAGACACGTTCCGCGCTTCGGTCGCCGAACGTGCCGTTTCGGCCGACAGCCGTATAATCATCAACGATATTTCGGCAGGTGCGCTCGACCCTGCAATCATCGATGTCGCGGTCGAAAGCGGAGTGCCGTATATCGCTATGCATATGCGCGGAACTCCCGCAACGATGCAGTCTATGACCGATTACGACGACATTACGGCCGAGGTGAAGAGATATTTCGGCGAGAAAATAGAGTCGTTCCTGTCGCGCGGTATGCGTGACGAAAATATCATCCTCGACGCAGGTTTCGGCTTCGCCAAGACGCTCGACCAGAATTACGAACTGCTCGGCCGCCTGAACGAAATATGCGGAATGGGGTATCCGGTGCTTGCTGGGCTGTCCCGCAAGTCGATGATATATAAACTTTTGGGCGTAACTCCGTCGGAGAGTTTGGCGGGCACCGTAGCTCTCGGCTGGGAGGCTTTGCGGCAGGGAGCTACCATCCTGCGTGTGCACGATACGCGCGCGGCAGTCGATACGGTGAAGATATTCGAAACTTACGGCAGAAATCTGAAAAGATGATAAAGGCTTACGACATACACAAGAATTTCGGTGCGCTTGAGGTGCTCAAAGGCGTGTCGTTGGAGGTTGCGAAAGGCGAGGTCGTTGCCGTGACGGGCGCGAGCGGCGCGGGCAAGACGACGCTGTTGCAGATACTCGGGACGCTTTCGCGTGCCGATGCGGGACGTCTGGAGATAGACGGTACGGATGTGGCGACATTGCGCGATCGGGAGCTGTCGCGATTTCGCAATTCGCATATCGGGTTCGTCTTCCAGTTCCATCATCTGTTACCCGAATTTACGGCATTGGAGAATGTATGCATACCTGCGTTTATCGCGCATCGCGATCGCGGCGAGACCGAAGCGCGTGCGCGCGAACTGCTTGAGATGCTTGGGCTCGGCGAACGGATGTCGCATAAGCCGAGCCAGTTGTCGGGCGGCGAGCAGCAGCGCGTGGCCATAGCGCGGGCGTTGATGAACAGGCCGTCGGTGCTTTTGGCCGACGAACCGTCGGGCAATCTCGACACGCGCAATCGCGAGGAGATATATCGCATTTTTTTCGAACTGAGGGACAAATTCGGCCAGACTGCGGTGATAGTTACCCACGATGAGGGGTTCGCCGATATGGCCGACCGTAAAATAGTTATGAGCGATGGATGTATATTATGATTTTTCCGAAGAGGAGCTGCGCGACCTGCTCGAACGGCTCCACGACAAGTATAACTGCCCTGAGTTCATCGAGGCCGACCCCATAAGCGTACCGCACGCCTTTTCGGTGCGCGAGGATCGCGAGATAGCGGGGCTTTTCGCTTCGACCATAGCTTGGGGCAACCGTAAGGCGATAGTCAAAAGCGCGCGGCGGATGATGCAGTATATGGACGATGCTCCGTCCGATTTCGTGCGCAATGCGTCCGACAAGGAGTTGCAGATGTTGCAGAGCTATGTGCACCGTACATTCAACGGCCGCGATTTCATCGATTTCGTCATCGCCGTGCGCGGGATATGCGAGCGTTTCGGCGGCATAGGCCGTTTCGTCGAGGAGCGTTATGCCGCAACGGGGTCGATAGCTCGTGTGCTTTCGGATTTCCGTCGCGAATTTTTCTCCTGCGACCACGATCCGCATTGCGAAAAACACCTCTCCTCGATCGATAAGGGGGCGGCCTGCAAGCGCCTGAATATGTATTTCCGCTGGTTCGTACGCCGCGATGCACGCGGCGTGGATTTCGGCGAGTGGACGAGCATCCCTATGTCGGCATTGTACCTGCCGTTAGACGTGCATACGGGCAATATGGGGCGTGCTTTGGGACTTCTGAAACGTAAGCAGAGCGACTGGAAAGCTACTGTCGAGATCACCGATGCCCTCCGTCGGTTCGATGCCGAAGACCCCGTGCGCTACGACTTTTCGCTGTTCGGCGCGGGCATAGACGGATTCCTGAAACAATAACGGATGTTTCGTTTCAAACAGTTCACCGTGCGGCAGGAGGGTTCGGCTATGAAGGTCGGAACCGACGGCGTGCTCGTGGGTGCGTGGGCTTCGGCGGGCGACGGTTGCCGACGTATTCTCGATATCGGTACGGGCACGGGACTTATCGCCCTTATTGCGGCGCAGCGTTTTCCGTCGGCGGACGTCGTCGGCGTCGAGATAGATGCCGACAGTGCCGCGCAGGCTCGTGAGAATGTCGCCGCCTCGCCGTGGAGCAACCGCATAGATATAGTTTGCACTGCCGTTCAGGATTATACGCCCGACGAGCGGTTCGACCTCATAATTTCCAATCCTCCGTATTTCGATAATTCGCTCGTGTGCCCCGATAAGGGACGTACTGCTGCGCGACATACGGTTTCGCTGAATTTCGCTGAATTGGCTGCGGCCGCCGAACGGCTGCTCGCCGACGGAGGACGGTTCGCGGTCATCGTTCCTGCGGATGCCGCCCGTGCCGTGATAATGGCCGCCCGTCTGCATCTGGTACGGCGCTGCGATGTGCGGACGAAGCCGTCGGGCGTGTTCAAACGGACGATGTTGGAGTTTGCGAAACGTTTCGAAGGGGCGGCAGAGTGTTCGGAGCTGACGATAGGCGACGGAGCGGGCGGTTATGATGATGAATACAGGTGTCTGACAGGCGATTTTTATCTCAAATTTTGATTCTGCATTCGTAATCATATACCGAAAAAGCGGTCGCGTCCGTTCGTTATTCGGAGTAAAGTTGTAATTTTGCGTTGCTAACCCTTAAACAGTTTTTGAATATGAAACGTCTGTTTTTGTTGATCGCGGCGGCTGCGGCGGCATTTTCCGCAACCGCGCAGGATAACCGTATAATACGCACCGGTGTTGTCGTACGCGACGGCGAGGCGGCGTTCGTCGAACCCAAAAGTACGATTGCGGTGGACATTACGGTAGAGCATTCCGAAATCATAGTCGGTCCTTATGCACGCTATGCCCAGAAATACCTCGGGGTGCGCGCCCCGTTGAGCGATAAGAGTTCATACCGCATCGCAGGTGCGACTGTCGCGCTTATGAAGGACGGAGCGCACTTCGCGGCGGATAATGTCGCGGAACCCGATAGCCGTCTCGAACCGCTGTCAGGCTCCGAGCGCGATTTCGCGAAGCTGTTGCCCGACCGTATGGACTCGCGGGCATTGACGGCCGATCAGGCTGCCGCCGAGGCTGCTGCGGCCATATTCTCGCTGCGCAAGCACCGCATAGACCTTGTTACGGGCGAGGCTGGCGAGAATGTCTTCGGCGGAGGGCTCGAAGCGGCCCTGCGTACGATAGACGATTACGAAAACAAATATCTCGAACTCTTTTTCGGCAAGCAGATAACGTCCGTAGAGACGGTGCGTTTCACCGTGAAACCGAGCGGCGACAAATTCGGCTATCTGCTCGGACGTTTCAGCGAGAAGGACGGGATGGTTCCCGCGACGGATCTGTCGGGCGAGATAATTATGCTCCAGATAGAGCCTTCGGGCGATACGTCGTTGAGTTACATCACCGAGGCGGGTGAAAAGGATAAGGTCACGGCCGAGTGCCGTGTGGCCGACTTCTCGTCGTGCATTCTTTCGTACGGCACGGAGCGCATCGCATCGGCCGTGCTGCCGCTCTTCGAATTCGGCCGTACGATAAAGGTGGCGCTCAAGTAGCTTTCAGGGTCTCTGCGAATATGGACAATACGTCGCGAATGGTCGCCCTGCTGGCCGAGTTGCGCCGCGAGAGAAACGGACTTGCGGCCGATACGATGCGGTTCTACGGTACTCCCTACGGAATGAACTACGGTGTGGCGATACATACCGTACGCGAAAAAATCGCCGGTATGTCTCGCGATCGGGCGTTTGCCGAATATCTTTATCTTCAGGATGTCCGCGAACTGCGTATCGCGGCATTGTGGCTTGCCGACCCGAACGGGCTGTCGTCCTCCGATTTCGATTTCTGGGCTGCGGGAATCATAAATTCCGAGGTCGCCGAACAGGCGGCTATGGCTTTTCTGTCGCAGGCGGATTGCATCGACGAATTGTTGGACGGGTGGTGTGCGGCGGACAACGTATTGCTGTGCTATGCCGCTATGCTTGCGGCTGCCCGCAATGCGAAATGCAGTGCCGATACTGCCGTTGCGTCGGTGGCGAAATCCCTTGCCGCATTTCCCGACAGCCGCCTTATGGCGCAGGGTGCCGTCGCTTTGCTCGTTGCCGTTGCCGAACGTTCGGAGGAGGGGCGCCGACAGGTGGAAAATATGATGAGTTCGCTTCCCGAAGATGCTCCCGCCGCAAGGTATCTCCGCGAAGAACTGTCGTGGCGTCTCGAACCGTGATGCGCATCGGTGCCGCCCGCACTACTCTTCGGCGAAGAGCGCTTTCGGCAGCTGGGCGATATTGTTGATGCGGATTATCTCTATCCCTTTGACGGATTTCGACGGTTTGGCCATATATCCCGAAACCACGATTTTCCGGAACCCGAGCCGTGCAGCTTCGGCGATGCGCTGTTCGGTGCGCGGTGCGGGTCTGACCTCTCCCGAAAGTCCTATTTCGCCCGCACAGCAGATGCCCGTATTTATCGGGCGGTCGTAGTACGACGATATTACGGCGGCGACTATTGCCATATCCAGCCCCGTGTCCTGCACCCGAAACCCTCCCGCGAAGTTCAGAAAGACGTCTTTGGTGAACATCTTCATTCCTACGCGCTTTTCGAGAATGGCCAGCAGCATATTCATCCTCCGCGAGTCGTATCCCGTCGCGTTGCGCTGCGGCGTTCCGTATGCGGCGTTGCTTACAAGTGCCTGAACCTCTATCAGATAGGGGCGTATTCCGTCCACCGAAGCCCCTACGGCTATTCCGCTCAGCGGCTCGTCGTAGTGCGTGAGCAGTATCTCCGACGGGTTGTCCACGCAGCGCAGCCCGTTGTCGAGCATTTCGAAAACGCCTATCTCGAATGTCGCTCCGAAGCGGTTCTTTATGCCGCGGAGTATGCGGTAGATATTGTTTCCGTCGCCCTCGAACTGGAGCACCACATCGACGATATGTTCCAGTATTTTTGGACCCGCAATGGTGCCGTCTTTGGTTATGTGCCCGATGATGAATATCGACGTACCCGTGCTCTTGGCATATTTGAGCAGTGTCGCGGCGCATTCGCGTATCTGCGACACGCTGCCTGCCGACGAGTCGATAAGGTCGGTGTACATCGTCTGTATCGAGTCGATTATTACGATGTCGGGACGCTGTTCTTCTATCTGCGATATGATGTTTTCGAGCAGCGTTTCCGTGTATACGATGCACTCCTCGTTGCCGATGCCTATGCGCGAGGCACGCAGCTTTATCTGCTCGGCCGACTCCTCGCCCGATACGTAGAGCGTCCGCAGTCCGTTGGGCGACAATGCTATCTGCAAAGAGAGGGTGGACTTCCCGATACCCGGTTCCCCGCCCAAAAGTACGAGCGAACCCGCAACGAGCCCGCCGCCGAGTACGCGGTTGATTTCCGAATTGCCCAAATCGAGACGGCGGCGGTCGCCTTCGCGTATTTCGCTCACGCGCTGCGGTTTCGACAACGGAACATTGGCTATCGATGCCGCTGCCGAGCCGCTTTCGCGGGCGATGATCTCTTCGGTGAACGAGTTCCACTCGCCGCACGAGGGGCAGCGCCCGAGCCATTTGGGTGCCTCGAACCCGCAATTCTTGCAGAAAAAAGCCTTTTTTACCTTTGCCGCCATATCGCTGTTATTTTATGAAAAAGCGGTAGATGTCGTTGCCGTTGGCATAGACCAGCAATATCAGAATGAGTATCAGTCCTATATATTGCGCGATTTCGAGGAAGCGGTCGCTCGGCTTGCGCCCCGTTATCATCTCCCAGAGAGTAAAGAGCGAGTGCCCTCCGTCCAACCCCGGGATGGGGATGATGTTCATTATGGCGAGAATTATCGAGAGGAAAGCCGTTGTAAACCAGAACTGCTGCCAGTCCCAATGCGACGGAAATATGTTTCCGATGGCTATGAATCCGCCGAGATTCTTGTACATCTCGGTCTTGGGCTGCACTATCATCTTCAGCTGCTGCCAGTAGTTGGAAATCACCTTGCCCGTAAGCTTGGCACCCGCGGGTATGGATTGCAGGAAGGTGTAGTGCTGCGTACGCAAAGGCAGCGGGGCTATTACGAACCCTATCTTGCCCTCGTCGTTTATCGGCACCTCTATTTGCAGCATCTCGCCGCCGCGTTCTATGTCTAAGGGCACCGTTTCGCCCTTGTGTGATTGAATGAGGTCGTAAATCTTCTCTATCTCCACTGCCTGTTCTCCCGCGACCCCCGCTATGCGGTCGCCTTCGCGCAACCCTGCCGCTGCGGCTGTCTCCGATTGCACCTCGCCGACCAGCATCGGGATGCGCGGTGCGTACAGCCCCTTGAAACTCTCGCTGTTGCGCATATCGAGCAGTTTGTCGTAAGGGATTACCAGCTCCCGTTCGATGCCGTTGCGCTCGATAAGGACCGTGCGGTCGCTGTCGGCGAGAACCAGCAGGTTGAGTATCTCGTTGGCGTTGTCTATCGTCTTGCCGTCGATAGAAATTATCTTGTCTCCGTCTTCGAAGCCCATATCGTGCGCCGTATCGTTGAATACGTAGCCCCACTTCACGTCTTCATTGGCCAAATAGGTGCTGCCCCAGGCGTATGATATGCCGCAGTAGATGACGAATGCCAGTATCAGGTTCATCACCACGCCCGCTATCATCACGAAAAACCGCTGCCAAGCGGGTTTCGCGCGGAATTCGTCGGGCTTGACGGGTTGTTTCATCTGCTCCGTGTCGAGACTTTCGTCTATCATTCCCGCGATCTTGACATAACCGCCGAGCGGCACCCAGCCCAATCCGTACTCCGTATCGCCGCGCTTGAACTTAAAGAGCGAGAAATAGGGGTTGAAGAATATGTAGAACTTTTCTACCCGTATGCCGAAGATGCGTGCGGCTATGAAATGTCCGAATTCGTGAATCGCAACTAACAGCGAAAGGCTCATCAGCAGTTGCAGAACCTTGATGAAAATTTCCATTATGTTATATTCCTAAAAATTTACTTGCCAATGCGCGTGCTTCGTCGTTGCACAGCGCGTAATCGTCCGTCGTAGGGTCGGTCTTGAACGTCGCATTCGCTAAGGCGTATTCTATGGTCCGTACTATGTCGGGATAGGTGCATTTATGCGCGAGGAATGCCGCTACGGCCGTTTCGTTCGCTCCGTTCATCGTGCAGGCCGCCGTGCCGCCGCGCCGCAGACAGTCGTAGGCGATGTCGAGTGCGGGGTATTTCGCACGGTCTGCTTCCGCGAATGTGAGGGTGGGGTGGTCTGCGAAACTGAAGGGTTCCGAGCCGCGCACCGCACGGTGCGGATACATAAGCGCGTAGCTTATGGGCATACGCATATCGGGAGTGCCGAGCTGCGCCTTCAAAGCCCCGTCTTCGAACTCCACGAGCGAATGCACTATCGACTGCGGGTGGATTATTACCGATATTCGGTCGGCATCGGTGCCGAAAAGCCAGTGCGCTTCTATTACTTCGAACCCTTTGTTCACGAGCGTCGCGGAGTCGATGGTTATCTTCGCGCCCATTGTCCATTGCGGATGTTTGAGCGCCTGCTCGACCGTAACGTTCGCCAATGCTTCGCGCGGAAGGTCGCGGAATGCTCCGCCGCTGCACGTGAGTATCAGCCTGCGTACGGGCGATACTTCGCCCGTGAGACACTGGAAGATCGCCGAATGCTCCGAGTCCACGGGCAGTATCGGCGCGCGGTGCTCGACAGCCTTGCGCATAATTGTTTCGCCGCCTACCACCAGGCTCTCCTTGTTGGCCAGCGCCACTTTCTTGCCGCACTCTACGGCTCGTAGGGTCGGCATCATTCCCGCGTATCCTACCAGTGCGTTTACTACCGTGTCGATATTGGAGTTGTCCACCGTATCCCCGACGGATTTCGAGCCGGCGAAGACCTTTACGTCGGTGTCGGCCAAAGCCTCTTTCAGCTGTCCGTAGTAGCGTTCGTCCGCTATCGCTACGCTGTCGGCATCGAACTCCCGCGCCTGCCGTGCGAGCAGTTCCCAGTTACTGTTGGCCGTAAGCGATATTATTTCGAAACGATCGGGGTTTTCGCGTACCACATCGAGTGTCTGGACGCCGATAGAACCGGTTGAGCCGAGAATGGCAAGACCCTGTTTCTTCATATCTAAAATACGATATATCCTTCGGGATCGACGGCTTTGCCGCCGCTCCACAGTTCGAATTCGAATTGATTGCTCCCGTCTTCCGCCGACTCGCTCGCGCTGTATCCTATGACTTCGCCGCCGCGTACGGCCTGACCTTTCGAGACGATCGTCTGCGACAGGTTGCGGTATGTCGATACAAGCCCGTTGGGGTGCTGGATTTCGACTACGTTGCCGTTGTCGGGCGTCCACATAGATACTATTACCGTCCCGTCCGTGACGGCCATTATCTGCGCCATCGATGCGCTCGCCATACGGATGCCGTAATTGCCGTTGCGGATGTCTATGCGGGAGGTTATTATGCCGTCTACGGGAACCGCCATATCGCTGCCGCTGCCTGCCGTCGCGGTGCGTACCGTAGTGTGCAGACCGTATGCGCCGTTACCCTCCATTTGCGCTCGCAGCAGCGAATCCTCCGCCGAAGGAGGAACGAGCGTCTTGTTGCGGTGGACGCTGTCCGAGGCTATCGTGGTGCGCACGGCGGGCGTACGGCCGCTCATAACGGTCGCTATGTTTTCGTTGTAGACCAGCATCTCGTTCATTCGGCGCTCTATCGAGTCCAGACGCATAATGCTGTTCATAAGGTCCTCGCGCGAACGCATGGCATCGGTCTTGTATCCCGGCAGAAACTCGATGACGGGCGTGTAGGCGACCATTATCAGAATGATTGCGAATACGAGGAATATCAAAGCCGTAAAACCGGCGACCGCCCCTGCCGGAGAGATCAGCACGTGCCACTCTTCGCTGTTGTCGGCGACACTCAACATACTGAAACGATGTTTGCACATCATCTTTTTCCACCAGTCGGTAAACGATTTCATTCGGCCCATATCAAAATATAACTCTAACCGCAAAGATAACCAAAAATGACGAATACCCTTGTATTTGTATCCGATTTTTTGTTATCTTTGTTCTCATATTATAAATCGCTTAAAATTATGATAAAACCTACTTTATTGGTACTTGCCGCAGGTATGGGTTCGCGCTACGGTTCTCTCAAGCAGATGGACGGTGTGGGTCCCAACGGCGAGGCTATTATCGACTATTCCATTTACGATGCCATTCGCGCGGGTTTCGGCAAGGTGGTGTTCGTCATTCGCCATTCGTTCGCCAAAGAGTTCATCGAGGTTTTCAACGAGAAGCGCTTCGGCGGTAAGATCGCGGTCGAATACGTATATCAGGAGCTCGATTACCTGCCCGAAGGCTTTACCGTTCCCGAGGGGCGCGTGAAGCCGTGGGGTACGAACCACGCCGTGATGATGGCTGCCGATGCGATTCACGAACCGTTCGCGGTAATCAATGCCGACGACTTCTACGGCGAGGACGCCTATAAGGTCATCGGCAACTATCTGAGCAATCTCGGAGGGTCGGAGAACCACTACTGTATGGTCGGATACGAGGTCAATAAGACACTGTCGGAGAACGGCACCGTATCGCGCGGCGTATGTACGGTCGATGACGACAAGTTCCTCAAATCCATGGTCGAGCGTACTCAGATCGAGCGCGTGAACGGCACTATCGTTTTCCACGACGGCGGGGCCGACGAACCGTTGGCGGAGAATACCCCCGTATCGATGAACCTGTTCGGCTTTACGCCCGACTTTTTCCGTTATTCGAAAGAGTATTTCATCGATTTTCTCAAGGCGAACAAGGATAATCTGAAGGCGGAGTTCTTCATCCCGCTTATGGTCAATCATCTTATTGAAGGAGGCATTGTCAAACTGAAGGTGTTGAGTACGTCTGCCCTTTGGTTCGGCGTGACATACAAGGAGGATAAGCCTGCGCTGGTTGCCAAGATAGAACAGCTTATCGAGCAGGGAGTATACCCCCGCAATTTGTGGGCGTAACGTTCCCGAAAACCTTATAACGAAAAACTCCGCCCGACGATTCGTCGGGCGGAGTTTTTTTTTTTCGTATGCCTGCCGCATATCGATATGTCTGCCGCGGCTGCCGCTTCGTACCTGCGGGTGCGCACCCTCCGTTCGGTGTTCGTGTCCGACGTTCAGCCGCCGCTGCTGCGATACATTCGGTCGAGATAATCTGCAACCCCGAAAAGCCGAAACTCCGCAAGTCCGTTCGGCCGATTCTCCGCAACCCCGCGTACTGCCGACCTCCTCTATTCGTCGAGCACCCCGTCGTGTACGAGCTGTTCACGTATCTTTTCCCAGTCCGCGAACGGGCGTTTCACGCCGTCGCGGAACTTGAGAGGGCAGCCGAGTGCACTGTCGTCTATGTATATGTCGGCATAGATTTTAGGCGACGACGACCACTCTTTTTGCGTCGGGTTTTCGTTTATCGCATATAAAGGAATGCCGTTGCTGCGGAACCAATCCTCGGCGCGTTGCAGGAGCGAACCGCTGCGCATCGTGTGGAGAATCAGCTTGCAGCCGTTGTCCGCCAATTCTCGGAGCACGGGAACCGCTCCTATGTCTATCCCCATATGGGGATATTCATGCGTTACGCACGTCCCGTCGAAATCGACGGCTATGAAATAATCGTTTCCGCTCATTATTTACGTGTATGGCGATGTTTGTGTTTCGATTTTCTGCCGAAGATACTCTTTATTCTGTTCAGTGTCGAACGGAGAATATTCGTGTTCGCTATGTTGTCCGAATAGTCGTCGGACATCGAGGAGTAATAGTAGTATCCGTAACCGTATCCGTAGCCTCGCTTGGTCATACTTGCACCGTTGAGGACTATGCACATATTGGCGAGTTTGTGCTCGCGGTACATATTCTCGATGTCGGGCAGCTGACGGCGGTCGAGCATACCTTCGCGTACGACGTATATGCATATGTCCGACAGACGGTTGGTTATCATAGCGTCCGCTACGGCAAGTGCGGGTACGCTGTCGATGATGATGAAATCGTACATCCGCCTCAATTCGTCGAACAGCTTGTCGAGATTTTCAGACATAAGCATCTCCGCGGGGTTGGGCGGTTGCAGGCCTGCATACATCATATCGAGATTGTCGTGCAGGTCGCTTTTGACCGTCACCTTGTCGATGTCGCCGATATTCCCCGACATATAGGCCGTCAGTCCGTTGGGATCGTTGCGGTGCCCGAGCTGTTTCGACAGCGTTCTGCGGCGCAGGTCGAGGTCCATCAACAGCACCTTGCGTCCCGACATAGCCAACGTTACGGCCAGATTGGTCGATACGAACGTCTTGCCTGCGTGCGGGTTCGAAGAGGTGATTTGTATGACTCTGGATTTTTGGTCGCGCCCGTTCATAAAGCTCATATTCGTGCGCAGGATACGGAATGCCTCCGATATGCTGTCGCGGCCGTTTTCGCGAACGACGACACTGTTTCTGGTGCTGCCTTCGTACAGCGGAATGTCGCCGAGGTACGGTACGCTGAGGTAGCGTTCGATGTCCTTGCGGCCCTTGATCGTCGTGTCGAGCGCAGCCATCAGATAGATGATTGCGAACGGTACGACCAGACCTACAGCCAATGCTATGAGCAGTATGATTATGCTGCGCGGGTGTATCGGATATACCGAGCCGAATGCGGGATCGACGATGCGGGCATTGCTCTCGGTGATGGCTATCGTCAGCGCGTTTTCCTCGCGCTTGTTGAGCAGGTAGAGATACAGCTCCTCCTTTATGCGCTGCTGACGCGCGATGGTCAGATACTGCTTCTCCTGCGACGGTGCGGCGGATATGCGCATATTCGCGCGCTGCTCTTCGTGGCGTATTCCCGCCAGCTGAATCTCAAGCGCCGAGATATGCGAGTCGAGCGACGCGAGGATGGCGTTGCGTATGGATGCCATATCGCGGTCGAGTTCTTGGATGACGGGGCTGTTTTCCGTACTGTTGGCGATGAGTTTCTCGCGACGGAGAATGGCCATATTGTACGCCTCGATCTGGCTGTTTATGGCAGTGCCCGAGTTGCCTGAGAAGGTCGTGGTCGTAGGTATGAGCGACGAACCTTTTTTGTCGTTGCGCAGATAATCGCGAATGTATTTCGCTATCTGTATCTGGTTCTCGACACTCAAGCCTTCGGTCTTGAATTTCGTGCTTTCGGTCAGTACTCGCGTAGCTTCGGTTTCGAGGTCGAACAACTGGTTGTTCTTCTTGAAAGATTCTATATCCTTGTCTACGGCGCCCAACTCTTTGCTTATGATATGCAGACGGTCGTTGATGAATTCGGCGGTGGCTTCCGATATGCGCTGCTTGTCCGATATGGCGTCGTCGTTGTATACCTGAATGAGGGTGTTCAGTATGTCCTCGGCACGCTTGGGCACGTTGTCGTTGAGCGATATCGTTATTATCGACGACTGCTTGTTGGCTACCGATGATTGCGTCGCCGTACGGTAAACCGATGCCACTACGGCGTCCGAGCCCTTGCTTACGGATATGACCCTGCCCTCGTATTCGGGAGTCATATAGAGCGTCTTGTTTACCAGTATCTTGCCTACGGGGGTGGATATGGTGTCGCCGAATGCCCCTTCCGCCACGTATTTGCGGTCGGCGCGCTCGAGGTCTTTGCCCCTGAAATTCGTTATCGATATTTTGTCGTTCCCTTCCAGCTCGACATTGAATGCGCAGCTTTGTCCCGAAAAATTGTCTATCAGCGACGCTTCGATAGGCGAACGGCCGTACAGGTCGGCTACGCGCAGCCGCTCCTTGGTGGTGTATCTGGTCGTCAGGCCGAGACGGTTTACCACCTCGATCATCAGTCGGCGCGACTGGAGAATGTACAGCTCGTTATCGACATTGCGGCGCGTCGGCATACCGATGATGTCGCTGAAGGCCGATATGTCGTTGCTTCCGCCTTTTCGGCTGTCCTTGACCAGTATGGTCGCCTGGCGCTTGTACACCTTGGGCGTGCTGGCTATGTAATAGCAGCCGATGCCGACGCACAGTACGACCGAAATTACGAACCAGTACCATTTGTCGAGCATCATATCGATAATATCCTGTATCGAGAATGTGGGCATCGACTCGAACTCTTCCTGCGTATCCTGCATACGGGCATTCCCGTTGTTGATATTCTGTTCCGTCATAGTCTGTCGGGGATTTATTTAGTGAGCGAAATGATCGATATTACCAGTGTCGAAACGCTTACGAGCGAACCTACGAGCGACAGCCAAAACGTACGGTTCTGGTTGATTTCGGCAGTCGCGGCCTTGTATTTGTTGGGTTTGACGTACACCACGTCGTTCTGGCGCAGGTGGTAGAAGTCCGACGAGAAGAGGTCTTTCGAGCGCAAATCGACGTATTCCACGACCGATTTGCCGTCTACGTCGCGAATTATGGCTATCTCGTCGCGTTCGCCGTAAATCGTAAGGTCGCCCGCCAAGGCCAGTGCTTCGAGCAGCGTTATCTCGTCGCGCACGATGTCGTATTGCCCCGGTCGATTGACCTCGCCTATTACCGTAATCTTCATATCGGCGAACTGCACGTTCACCGTCGGGTCGGAGATATACCCTCCGTCCTTGATTTTCTGCGCTATTTCGGCAGCCAACTGGCTCCTCGTACGTCCCGCGCACTCGACGGCTCCTATAATCGGCATATCGAGCGTGCCTTCGGGCGTCACGGTGCGTATCTGCAACGAACTGGCGCCGTTGGTCGTAGAACCGATCTGAGTGCCTGAGAGCGAGTTGTATGTGGAATTCGCATTGAACGGGGCTGCCAGTTCGGGATCCTTGCTCGATACGACTATCGTCAGACGATCGAGCGGTTTGATACGGATCTGGTAATCTTCCGCCATTTTTACCGTTTCGTTCGGTCGGGCATCCTGAATGTAAACGATGCGTTTCTGCACATTGCAGGAGCATAGCGCCGCGGCAGCAACCAAACAGAATAACAAGGTTGAATTTCTCATCGATATTAAATGTTTTTTATAAATCGGTATAAAGTCACGCAAAGATATAACTTTGCACCGAGTTTTCAAAGTCGAGTTGCGAAAAAGCATTAAAATGCGCTCGCTTTTGATATAGTTTGTGTATTTTTGCGGACCTTGAATGAAAACCGTTGGAGGAATATGAACAGCGACAGTCGTAATTCGTGGAGCGGCGGCAGTGCCGTGCTGTACGAGATGAACATACGTCAATTGACGGGCGAGGGAACGTTGCGGGCGGCGGTGCCGCATCTCGGATTCCTGCGTAATATGGGTGTGGATACCGTCTGGCTGATGCCGATTTATCCCATCGGGCAGACTCGGCGCAAGGGCTCGCTCGGCTCCTACTATTCGATACGCGACTATTGTGCCGTCAATCCCGAGTTCGGCACTATGGCCGATTTCGATGACTTCGTGGCCGCGGCCCACAGGCTCGGTATGCGCGTCCTTCTCGACTGGGTGGCGAACCACACTTCGCGCGATGCGCGCTGGCTGACGGAGAAACCCTACGGCTGGTATGAGCGCGACGAGCACGGCGAGGCCGTTGTGCCGTTCGACTGGAGCGATACGGCCAAACTCGACTATACCGACCGCGATGTCTGGCGCGGGCAGATCGATGCTATGCGTTTCTGGCTCGAACACCACATCGACGGGTTCCGTTGCGATATGGCGATGCTGATGCCCATAGAGTTCTGGCAGGAGGCGTCGGCGGCCCTGCACGCCGTGAAACCGGATGTGTTTATGCTTGCCGAGGCGGAGGAGCTCAACCTGTTCGACCGCGCCTTCGATGCGAGCTATGCGTGGGAGATGCACCACATTCTGTGCGACATAGCGCAGGGCAGGCGCCGTGCAGATGCCTTGCGGAGCTATGTGTATGCCGACCGCGGGCGCTATCCGAAAAGCGCCTTGCGTTTGATGTTCACCTCCAATCACGACGAAAATTCGTGGAGCGGCAGCGAGTTCGCACGTCTCGGCGATGCGGCCGCCATAATGGCGGCTCTGACTTTCGTTTTGCCGCAGGGTATGCCGCTCATATACACGGGGCAGGAGTTCGGCTACGATCACAGTTTCGCATTCTTCGACCGCGATCCGATGCCCGATTTGCAGCCCAATTCGTTTACGGATATGTATCGCCGTCTCGCGATGCTGAAACACGACAATCCGGCTTTGCATTCGGGAACCGACGGAGGCAGTTTCGTCGAAATACGCAATAACGCCGAGGATTGTCTTATGACTTTCGTACGCGAGGCCGGCGGCGGCAGGGTGACGGCCGTTATGAACGTCTCCCCGTATACCGTGCACGCCGATTTCAATACCGGAATTTACGCCGGAACGTATCGGGACGTTATGTCCGACTCGGAATTCGAACTGCCGTTGCATGTCGAGCGGGATATGGCGCCTTGGGAGTTCGTAATCCTGTCCCAAATGTAATCCGAAACGGCTATGCCGCTTACTGCGAAATATTTACCAACTGTCGTCGGTAGGCATTCAGTATTCTGGATTTTGATATGAATCCGAGATAACGGTTGTTTTTGTCCACGACGGGCAGCATCCACGTGTTTTTCTCGTCGAATTTGGGCAATACGCTCTGTATCTGCTCTTTTTCGAGAATCTTGTCGGGCGGCTGTATCATATAGTTCGTTATCGGATTACCCCATTTCTCGCGTTTGAACATATCCTCGCGCAGGTCGTCGAGCTGCACCACGCCCAACAGCGTGCCGAAATTGTCGATGACGGGGAAGATATTGCGGTGTGCCGAAGCGATTATGTGCACTATGTCTCCCAGCGTGAACGTCTCCTTGATGCGTATGAAGTCGGTCTCCATCAGCTCGTCGAGTTTCAGGAATACGAACACCGACTCGTCCTTGTTGTGCGTCAGCAGTTCTCCCTTCATTCTCAACTGCTTGGTATATATCGAGTCGGGGTCGAGATAGTAATCCACGGCGAACGATATGCAGGCCACGATCATCAGCGGAATAAACAGCTCGTATCCGTTCGACAGCTCGGCGATAAGGAATATCGATGTCAGCGGGGCGTTCATCACTCCCGACATCACACCTGCCATACCCACGAGCGTAAACGAAACGAGCGACAGCTCCCATCCGAAGCATATGTTGCACGTAAGGGCGACTATGGCCCCCATAAATGCTCCTACGAACAGCGACGGCGCGAATGTTCCGCCGACGCCTCCCGCGGCGTTCGTCGTAGACATCGCTATTACCTTGAAGAACATTATGGCCGTTACATACAGCAGTATTACCCAGTCGGTCGAGCTGAATTTGTAGAACAGCGAGTTGTCGAAAAGCGACTCGGTATTGCCGTGCATCAGCGATACGAATGCTTCGTAACCCTCGCCGTAGAGCGGCGGGAATACGAATATCAGAACGCCGAGCAGCGCTCCGCCTATCAGCCATTTCTTGTATTGGTTGTCTATCCGTCTGAAAAATCCGCCTATGCGCGAGTTTACTGAGGTGAAATAGTAGGCCATAAGGCCGCACAGTACGCCGAGTATGATGAAAAGGGGGATCTGGTTGAGGTCGAATGCGTCCGCTTCCGTCAGCGTGACGGCTATTATGGGGTCGAAGCCGCGCAGCGTCAATGCTATGGTCGTGGCCGTGATGGACGATATCAGCAGCGGAATTACCGAACTGGCCGTGATGTCGAGCATCAGGATTTCGAGGACGAAAACCACGCCCGTTATCGGGGCCTTGAAGATGGCGGCTATGGCCGCACCTGCCCCGCAGCAGAGCAGCAGCGTGATGTTTCTATAGTTCAGCCGTGCCAGTTTGCCGATGTTCGAGCCTATGGCCGCACCCGTGAGCACTATCGGGGCCTCGGGACCGACCGATCCTCCGAACCCGATGGTCGTGGCGCCTCCGACTATCGATGTCCAGCAGTTGTGGGGCGCGATGCGCGACCCTTTGCTCGACATAGCATACAATACGCGCGTGACGCCTTCGGAGATGTTGTCGCGGACTATGTATTTGACGAACAGCGTTGCCAGAATTATACCGATTGCCGGATATATGAGGTATAGGAAATGGGAACTGTCCACCGGGAACCAGTTTACGAGACACTGGCGTATGGCGTACAGCAATATTTCGAAAATGCAGGTGCCCAATCCTGCGCAGGCTCCTACCACCACGGCCAATATGGCCATCACCTGACGGTCGCTCAGTCGCTTCGTCAGGGACAGGTATATTCGGTAGATGCGGTCGAACCTTTGCAGTTTCACTGACTTCGGCTATTTGGCTTTGTACATTTCCGTTTGCGACCTTATGAGATCCTTGTCCTCGAAATAGTTTATGCGCATTGCGCGCCGCACTTCGTTCAGCGTTTCGGCAGCCGCCGCGCGCGCCGTCTCGGACCCGCGCTCCAGCATAGCGTATACATCGCCTATGTTCTGCTCGAAACAGCGGCGGCGTTCGCGTATCGGGTCGAGAATCTCGTTCAATACGGCTATCAGCAGCTTCTTGACCTTTACGTCGCCCAGCCCTCCGCGGCGGTAGTGCGCCTTGAGCTCGTCGAGCGATGCGTAATCGGGCATATAACGCTCGAAATGTTCGGGACGGCTGAACGCATCGAGGTATGTGAATACGGCGTTGCCCTCCACCTTGCCGGGGTCTTCCACGCGCAGATGGTTCGGATCCGTGTACATCGTCATAACCTTTTTGCGCACCTCATCGGCCGTGTCCGACAGATATATGCAGTTGCCGAGCGACTTGCTCATCTTGGCCTTGCCGTCCGTGCCGGGCAGACGCATACAGGAGGCGTTGTCGGGCAGCATAATCTCGGGCGTAACCAGCGTTTCGCCGTATATGGAGTTGAATTTGTGCACTATTTCGCGCGTTTGCTCGATCATCGGCTCCTGATCTTCGCCTGCGGGGACGGTCGTGGCTTTGAATGCCGTGATGTCCGACGCCTGGCTGATGGGGTAGGTGTAGAATCCCACGGGTATGCCTTTGCCGCGCTGCGTCGGGTCGCCTTCGGAGTCGTCGGTCGAGAATCCGCGCATAAGTATTTCGCTCTTGACCGTCGGGTTGCGCTCCAGTCGCGATACGGTCACGAGGTTCATATAGTAGAATGCCAGCTCGCACAGCTCGGGGACCTGCGACTGTATGAACAGCGTCGATTTCTCGGGGTCGAGACCGCACGAGAGGTAGTCCAGTGCGACCTCTATGATATTCTGACGGATTTTTTCGGGGTTGTCCGCATTGTCGGTCAATGCCTGGGCATCGGCGATCATAATGAATATTTTGTCGAACTCGCCCGAGTTCTGAAGCTCCACGCGGCGGCGCAGCGAACCTACGAAATGTCCCAGATGCAATTTGCCCGTAGGTCTGTCGCCCGTAAGTATTATTTTACCCATTCTGTATTAACTCTATTGATAATGATGGGCAAATGTATAAAAATATCGGTGAATGTCGAAAAAAGTTCATCCGTATAGTTTTTTTTTATATTTTTGTCGTACGGAATAAGTTTTGAATTATGACTATCATTCAACTCGAATATTTTCTCGCGGTTGCCAACTGCGGCAGTTTTTCGCTGGCATCGGAGCATTGTTTCGTGACGCAGCCGTCGCTGAGTATGCAGGTCAAGGCGTTGGAGGAGGAGCTGGACGTGGTTCTGCTCGACCGTTCCAAAAAGCCCGTAATCCTTACCGAAGCGGGCAAGGCCGTACTCGCCCAGGCCCGCGAAGCGCTCAAGGAGTATAACGCCATTCGCGAGGTGGTTGCCGAGATGAAGGGCGAAACCGCCGGAAAGATGCGTTTGGGCGTTATACCGACGATAGCTCCCTATCTGTTGCACAAGTTCATACCCGCCTTCGTGCGGAAATATCCCAAAGTCGAACTCGAAATCAGGGAGATGGTGACGGCCGACATCGTGGATGCGCTCAATAGGGACCGTATAGACGCTGCCATAGTCGCGGGCGGGACATGCGGGGAGGGAATTACCGAACATGAGCTTTTCAACGACCGTTTCTATCTCTACGTGTCGCCGAACAATCCTCTTTTCGAGCGTGTGAATGTCCGTATCGAGGATATAGACCTCAAGGATGTCATTCTGCTGAGTCCGGGCAACTGTATGCGCGACCAGATTCTGGAGCTGTGCCAGGCCAAACGCGATGTTCCCCAGCACTATGCTTTCGAGTCGGGTACGCTCGATACGCTGATGCGCATAGTCGATTGCACGAGTTGCGTGACCATAATCCCCGAAATGGCACTGGAATATATTCCCGCAGGGCGCAAGCGTCAGGTCAAAATGCTTGCAAAGGGTGCCACGTCGCGCAAAATAGCGGTCGCCGTGCGTCGCACGTATGTCAAGAACTCGGTAGTCAAGGCGCTGATAGATACCATTGTCTCCGAATTGAACATCGTACGGTGACGCAGGTGCCGTGAAACGGCCTGCGATATTTGTCGCCGATACTTTCCGAACGGACAATAATATATTCCGAACGGACGTTATGGTGCAATGCGAAGATGTGCTGCGGAAAATAAAAACTGCCGTGAGCGGCGGGTCGTTAAAATTTATGGCGATTATATGCTGTTGTACACTGACCTTATTCCAAAGTCCTGCTGCCTTGCGGGTTCCGCCGAAAGCCACTCCCCGAGGGTGGGACTGTGGCAGGGTCGGAATTGCAAACGCGGCTGAGCCGCGAGCGACACGACCGTCGGAAAAGAGAGTGTGTGGTATTGAATATCGATTCGGTGTAAAGTTGGATATAGTTACCAAATTTATTATCTTTGCAAAGTTATAGTGCAATCGAATTTTTATGGGAAAATTTACGGAAACCGAACTCATAGATACTATAGTCGGTGCCATAGAGGATAAAAAGGGTAAGAATATTGTATCGCTCGACCTTTCGGGATTCGACGGTGCGATATGTTCGCATTTCATCGTTTGCAATGCCGACTCCACCGCGCAGGTCGTTGCCATTGCCGACGGCATCGAGGAGTCTGTTCTCGAAAAGCTCGGCGAAAAGGTATGGCGTGTCGAGGGGCAGCAGACGGGGCTGTGGGTCGCGATGGATTACGTGGATGTCGTGGTCCATATCTTCCAGACGGATTTGCGCGATTTCTACAAGCTCGAAGATCTGTGGGCAGACGCGCCGATGAAACGGTATGAATACGAAGAATAACGGTTTATGGCAAAGAAACGAAATAACGGAAAAGTGAACCTGAGACCCACTATTATGTGGTTTTGGGCTTTGATAGCGGTCTCCATCATCGTCTTGAGCCTGTTCGGACGGGAGAATGCCGATCCGATTCCCAGCAACTGGAATACGGTGGAGAAGATGATCCGCGAGGGCGAGGTCGAGAAGATAGTCGTCGTCAATCGTGAAACGGCACAGGTATACCTTAAAAAAGGCGTTGCCGACAAATACAGGAATTCTACCGACAAGGCGTTGAACAGGATGCCGCGGAACGGGGCGCAGATGATTTTTACTATCGGCTCCGTGGATTCGTTCGAGGGCAAACTCGCCGCCGTCGCCGACAATGACGTTACGGTCGAGTACGAGATGAACGACAACGGCTGGACCAATATGCTGATAAGCCTGCTGCCGTGGATCTTCTTCATAGGCATCTGGATATTTATGATGCGCAGTATGTCGCGCGGCGCAGGAGGTGCCGGCGGCGGTATTATGAATGTGGGCAAGGCCAAGGCGCAGGAGTTCGACAAGAATGCCAGCAAGCGCGTTACGTTCAAGGATGTCGCGGGATTGGAAGAGGCCAAGGTCGAGATTATGGAGATCGTCGATTTCCTTAAGAACAAGAACAAATACATCGAGCTGGGAGCCAAAATTCCCAAAGGGGCGCTTCTGGTAGGTCCTCCGGGGACGGGCAAGACCTTGCTGGCAAAGGCCGTAGCGGGAGAGGCGAATGTACCCTTCCTGTCGATTTCGGGTTCCGATTTCGTGGAGATGTTCGTCGGCGTGGGGGCATCGCGCGTTCGCGATTTGTTCGAGCAGGCGAAGCGTAAGGCGCCGTGCATCCTCTTTATAGACGAGATAGACGCCATAGGCCGCGCGCGCGGCAAGAATGCGGGATTCTCGGGAAATGACGAACGGGAAAATACGCTCAACCAGCTGCTTACCGAGATGGACGGGTTTCAGACCAATACGGGTGTCATAGTGCTGGCTGCGACGAACCGTGCCGATATACTCGACAAGGCGTTGATGCGTGCGGGACGTTTCGACCGTCAGATAGAGGTCGGTCTGCCGGATGTCAAGGAGCGCGAGGAGATTTTCAACGTGCACCTGCGTCCGCTGAAACTCGACCCGCAGCTCGACCGCGAGTTTCTGGCAAAACAGACCCCCGGTTTCTCGGGCGCCGATATTGCCAACGTATGCAATGAAGCGGCACTGATAGCCGCCCGCCATAATAAGAAATTCATCTCTAAAGAGGATTTTCTCTCGGCGATAGACCGAATAATAGGCGGTCTGGAGCGCCGCAACAAGATAATTACCGACGAGGAGAAACGCACGATAGCCTACCACGAAGCGGGACACGCTACGGTAAGCTGGATATTGGAGAACGCCAACCCGCTTATCAAGGTGACTATCATCCCTCGCGGAAAGGCTCTCGGTGCGGCGTGGTACCTGCCCGAGGAGCGGCAGATAACGACGCGCGAACATCTGCTCGACGAATTGGCCGCCACGCTGGGCGGACGCGCCTCGGAGGAGCTGACATTCGGTCATCTGTCTACGGGGGCATTGAACGATCTCGAGCGTGTGACCAAACAGGCCTATGCTATGGTGGCCTATTACGGTATGAGCGAGAAGGTCGGCACCATAAGCTATTACGATTCCACGGGACAGAGCGATATGGCCTTTACCAAGCCCTATTCCGAACGTACGGCCCAAGAGATCGACTACGAGGTGAAAAGCCTTATCGACAAGGCATACGCTATGGCCAAGGAGGTTCTTGTCGAGCACAGGGACGGCCTTCGGGAGCTTGCGGAGCTGTTGCTCGCCCGCGAGGTGGTCTTCACCGAGGATGTGGAACGCATATTCGGCAAACGCAGGAAGGACATCCTTCGTGAGCGGAAAGAGGCCGAAGCACGATCGGAAAAGACAGGTGATGAAAACGGTCCGGTGTCAGAATCCGGACAGAAAGAGGGTAACTGACGTATGAACCCGTTGCGTTATGAGTGATAAAATGAAGGAACTCGGTATCCGCACGTTCAGCGGATTGATTCTGATAGCCGTATTTTCGGGCGCCGTACTCTTTTCCCGCTGGAGTTTCGGGGCGCTGTTGCTGGCGATCCTCGTCGGCTGCCAGTGGGAGTTCTACCGCATATGCCGTCGCGGCGGCGTATCCCCCCAATCGTTTACGGGGCTGATATGCGGCATCGCGCTGTTCGCCGTCAATTTCATAATTTTCCGACAGTTCGGAGACGGTGGCATTGCCGATTATGCGGCGGGAAATGCGGTGCTTATATTATTGTTGTATATCGTCGTGCTGCTGCCGTCGATTTTTATCTGCGAACTGGCAAGGAAGAGCGATAATCCCATAGCCAACATCGCTGCGACCGTTACGGGAGTGGTTTATGCGGCAGTCCCCGTCTCTTTGTTGCTTTATATTCCGCTGCTGCTCGGCGGCGGCGAATGGAGCGGATGGATGATGCTGGGATTCGTCCTGATAGTGTGGGCCAACGACGTATTCGCCTATCTGGTCGGCTGTACTTTCGGTAAACACCGTATGTGCGAGCGCATATCGCCCAAGAAGTCGTGGGAAGGGTTCTTCGGCGGAGTGGCGGGTGCGATCGCTGTCGGCCTGCTTGTAGGGCGGCTGCTCGGCGGGAGCCTGCCCGTGTGGGGCGGACTCGCGGCCGTGACGGCCGTTACGGGTGTCGCGGGCGATTTCGTCGAATCGATGTTCAAACGCTCGGTCGGCATCAAGGACTCGGGCGCGATGTTGCCGGGGCACGGCGGCTGGCTCGACCGTTTCGATGCTATGCTGATTTCCGTGCCGTTCGTATTCGTCTATCTGCTAATCGTATGTAATTAAAACTTGACATTATGAAGATAAATAAGGAGGGCTATAAGATAATTTTCATAACGGGCATCATCTGCCTGCTGATATGGGGTTTCATCTACCATCTGCTCAACAACCGCGAGGATGTCGGCGTGATGTGGCTCAGTGCGATAGTGCTCGTGATGTTCTGGTTCTTCATCGTATCGTTTTTCCGCGAACCGCGCCGTGTCAAGATCCACGATGCCGATCTGGTATTCGCGCCGTGCGACGGACGCGTGGTGGTGACGGAGCTCGTCACCGACGACGAGTATTTCGGCAATCGGGAGGTGATGCAGATATCGATATTTATGTCGATTACCAACGTGCATATGAACTGGTTTCCGGTCGGCGGAATCGTAAAATATTTCAAGTACCATCCCGGGCGTTTCCTCGTAGCTTGGCATCCCAAATCGTCTACCGAGAACGAACGCACGACGACGGTTGTCGAAACCGAGAAGGGGCACGAGATCCTCTTCCGCCAGATTGCGGGGGTGGTAGCCCGACGCATAGTGTCGTATATGAAGGTCGGAAATGCGGTAAAGCAGAACGATGTGTGCGGTTTTATCAAGTTCGGCTCGCGTATTGATCTGCTTATTCCCAAAGAGAGCGAACTGTTGGTCGAGATCGGCGATCCCGTAGTGGGTACGCAGACGCCGCTGGCCAGATTGAAATGATTATTCGATGAGCGGGGCTAAACAATCCATATGGCGTTATGTCGCGGGTATCGCATTGACTGCTGCCATACTGTTTCTGGTATGGTATTTCAGCAATGTGGTCATATACATACTCGTCTCTGCCGTCTTGGCCATCATCGGCCGTCCGCTCGTAAGCAGGCTCACCAAAATAAGGCTCGGACGCTTCCGTGTCCCGCGCTGGCTCGCCGCATTCGCTACGCTGCTGGTGATATGGGTGGTGTTCATTACGGCCTGCTCGGTTTTCGTGCCTCTCGTTACGAACAAGATCTACGAATTGGCGACGCTCGATTTCAGCTCGGTGCTGAAAAGCATCGAGGAGCCTGTCAAGCGGGCGCAGGAGTATCTGCATACGCTGTTCCTGATGCCCGATTCGCGCTTTTCGCTGACGGATGTGCTCGCATCCTCGCTGCGGCAGATAATCGATTACGAAACCATAAATTCGGCTTTCTCGTCGATTATCAACATCGGCCTGTCGTTCGTCATAGCCTTTTTCTCCATCTCGTTCATCACTTTCTTCTTCCTCAAGGAGGACGGTCTGTTCTATGCTATGGTCAAGTCGTTGTTCCCTCAGAAATATCAGGCCAACGTCACCCGTGCATTGGACAAGATTACAGTATTGCTGTCGCGATATTTCGGCGGGATACTGGCCGAGAGCGCTATGATTATGATAGTCGTGTCGGTCGCGATGGTCGTCTTCGGAATGCAGGCGACGGATGCCTTCTTCATCGGTTTCATTATGGGCGTGATGAACGTTATACCCTATGCGGGACCGCTTATGGGCGGTATCGCGTCGGTGTTTATCGGCATAGTCACCCCGATAGACGGCTATACCGTAGGCCATACGATGACTGTCATAATACTGACGCTGATGGTGGTTAAGGGACTCGACGATTTCGTGTTGCAGCCTACGCTGTATTCCGAACGTGTGAAGGCGCATCCTTTGGAGGTGTTTCTCGTGATCCTCATCGCGGGTTCGGTTGCGGGAGTGGTAGGTATGCTGCTCGCAATCCCCTCATATACGGTGTTGAGAGTATTTGCCAAGGAGTTTTTCTCCCAGTTCTCGTTAGTGCAGAAGCTGACGGAAAAGGTTTAAGGTTTTGTTTATGGTTATCGAAGGCGAAGTTATTCACGGTCAGCAGCTCGGACGGAAAATGGGATTTCCTACGGCGAATATGGAGGTCGAAGGGGTGAATGTCGAAAACGGCGTATATATGTCGAACGTCGAAATCGACGGCCGCAGCTATCGGGCTATGTCGAATGTGGGCGTCAGGCCTTCGGTAGACGGCAAGCGCCGCCTGCTCGAGACTTTCATTTTCGACTACGACGGCGACCTTTACGGACGGCGTTTGCGCGTGGAGCTGTTGCATAAGGTAAGGGACGAAAAAAAATTCAGCTCCATAGAGGAGCTGAAATCGCAACTCGAGCGCGATTGCGCACATATTCTTTCGTTATAGAGCTTCTATCTTCTCGAGTATCGGTCCGAAATCCGAATGTCTGTCGGCGAACTCCTCGTACGACTGGTCGTTGTGTCCCGCTTCCGGAACGTCCGAAATCATCTTTACGGCAATTACGGGTATCTTGCCGCATATGTCCGCGGCTATGGCTATCGCATCTATCTCCATATCGAATATCGCGCGTTTTATGCCGAAGCGTCGCTTTATGTCGCGTACGATGTCTGCATCCACGAACGAGTCGCCCGTAAATACGGTTATGTTATCGGTGCCGAGCAGTTTGTAGGGATCGGTAAGCTCGGGTACGAAGCCGTCGGGTACGTTGCAGTCGTGGTATCGCGCAGCGGAGGGTATGGCTATGTCGCCCTGCTTGAAATCTGCCGTTCCTGCGGCGAATCCGATGACGGCTATGGCATCGAACGGCTGTTTCGGGGTTTCTCCCTTTTCCAATGGGGGAAAGGCCTCGAACAGATTGTCCGAATGCTCTCCGAACTTCGAAACCTCTATGTTCGGCCGACCCTTGAATGCGGCTACGGTCGCCGATACGGCTGCTGCCGCAGCGGCCTTGCCCACCCCGCAGCGGATTAGCGTGTAGGTGTGGCGCGTTTCGCCCGCTTCGGCTATCGCTGTCGCCATATAATCGTATTCCCGCTCCGTAGGAGCAGCTATCAGAATATTCATCGTACGTTACAGTTTGATATGTGCCGCTTCAGCCTCTTCTTTCGAAAAGAGTATACCGATATACTTGCGCATAGCTTCGTTGGTCTCCTCTATCGCGTACAAAGCTGGGTTCCCGCATTGTATTTCATTCAGGCCTACGATATCTTCGGTGCCGTGAATTGGGAATACCTTTGCGTAGACGCGCCCCAATGCCGCTTTTATATCTTCGGCCTTTACGTCGTTCATCGTCGAGAGATAAAACCCTGTTTGGCAGCCCATAGGGCAGAACGAAACGATGCTTTTGCCTATCTTCTCATCCAAACGGAGCCAATAGGCCATCAGATGCTCGATCGTGTGCACCGCCCCCGCGCAAAGCGGCTTACGGTCCATAGGCGCGCAAAAACGCAAATCCCACGAGTAGACGGCCAACGTATCGTCTATCTTGTATGTCGAGCGGAGGTAAAGCCCTTCGCGGAGAGTCCGATGATCTACATCGAACGAAGAAACTATCGATTTCATAAGCCTATTTTGTTCGGTTGTTGTATGCTTCCAGTGCCTTGCTCAGGACGACTAATGCGCGCTGCAAATCCTCTTTCTTGAGGACGTAGGCTATGCGCACCTCATTGCGGCCTTTGCTCGGGTCGGAGTAGAATCCCGATGCGGGTGCGAGCATTACGGTCTCTCCCTCGTACTCGAAGTCGCTCAGGCACCACGCGCAGAAATCGTCGCTGTCCTCTACCGGCAGTCGGGCTACCGTGTAGAAAGCACCCATAGGAATGGGGGAGTATACCCCCGGTATCTTGTTCAGCCCGTCGATAAGGCACTTGCGTCGCTCGATATACTCTTCGTAAACGTCGGTCGCATATTGGCGCGGAGCATCGATAGACGCTTCGGCGACGATTTGCCCGATAAGCGGCGGCGACAGACGTGCCTGGCAGAATTTCATCACCGCGGCACGCAGCCTTTTGTTCTTGGTAATCAGGGCACCGATTCGTATTCCGCACTCCGAGTAGCGTTTCGATACGGAGTCTATCAGGACGACATTATCCTCTATGCCGTCGAGGTGGCATGCCGAGATGTACGGCGAACCCGTGTAGATGTATTCGCGATATACCTCGTCCGAGAAGAGGAACAGGTCGTATTTTTTCACTAAATCGCGTATCTGGTTCATCTCCTTGCGTGTGTAGAGATACCCCGTCGGGTTGTTGGGGTTGCATATCAGTATGCCGCGCGTACGTTCGTTGATGAGAGCCTCGAACGATTCCACGCTCGGCAGGGCGAAGCCGTCGTCTATGGTAGACAATACGGGACGTATAATGGCTCCCGCGGATATGGCGAACGCCATATAGTTCGCATACGCAGGCTCGGGGACTATAATTTCGTCTCCGGGGTTCAGACACGACATAAATGCGAAAAGCACCGCTTCGGAACCGCCCGTCGTCACGATTATGTCGTCGGGCGTCAGGTGTATCTGGTATTGGTCGTAATATCCTACGAGCTTTTCGCGCAGCGAACGGTATCCGTCGCTGGGGCTGTATTCCAGTATCTTGCGGTCGATATTTTTCAGGGCATCCAGTCCGACTTGCGGCGTGGGCAGGTCCGGCTGGCCGATGTTCAGATGATACACTTTCGTTCCGCGTGCTTTGGCCGCTTCGGCCAGCGGGACGAGTTTGCGTATGGGCGATGCGGGCATATCTTCCGCCCGTTGTGAAATCAGAGGCATAATCTTCTCGTTGTTTATCGTCGGCAAAGATAGTATTTTTTCGGTGAGTAATGAAACAAAAAGGACGGAGCTTCGAAACCCCGTCCTTCGTCGCCGATACTGCGGCCGCGTTTAGTAGCCGAATATCTCTTTCTGGCTCAGCATCGTGATTTTGCCGATACCGTTCAGATACTTCATATCGAGGTCTTTCTCGTCGCCGAGTATGCAGAACGTATATTTGCGATCCTTGATGTGCTCCTGCTGGAAAGCCACTACATCTTCGAGCGTTAGATTTTGGATCTTTTCGTATATAGCCTTGTTGCGGTCTACGTTTACGCCCATATCCTGATTGTCGATATACTGCCACAGAACGTTTTCCTTGATCGTGCGATCCGTCTCCAAAACCGTCAGTGCCGACTGCTTGGCCAGATCGAATGCCGCCTGCGACTGCGGCATATCGTTTATGATCTCCTCGAATGCCTCTATCGCCTGCTTCATCTTGTCGTTCTGCGTCGCGATGAATGCGTAGTAGCTGTATCCGTCTTCGGGACGTATCGATTCTCCGTATGTCGCCCACGACGAGTAGGCCAGACCGCGGGCTTCGCGCATCTCCTGGAATACTATGGCGTTCATTCCGCCGCCGAAATAGTCGTTGTACATATTGACTATCGCGTCGTTATCGGTCGAGAATACCTCGTCGCCGCGCTTCGAATACTGAATGTAATATATCTGCTTCGCGTCGTAGTGGGCAAGCAGAACATTGTTCTCGTCGGTCGCGAGCGTCGGGTAGTACACCTTGTCGGCGGCAGGGTCGATCATATTGTCGCTTACGTGGTGCGTTTTGTCGAGCTCCGCTATAAGGGCACGCTCCGAGAGAGGACCGTAGTACATTACGCGGTGCTTCATATCGGGCAGCGCCTTGATGCAGGCTATGAGTTCGTCGTTCGTGAGGGCCTCCACCTGCTCGTTCGTCAGCGTGCTCGCCTTTATGGCATCGGCTCCGTAACGAGCATAGCGGAACAGGGCGTTGAAATTGGCTCCCTGATTGAGTTTCGCATCCGCCCGCGATTTGAGAATATCCTTCTTCATTTCGGCGAGTTTCTCCTCGTCGCCCTGGACATTGGACATATACTCTTCGGCCAAAGCCATTGCGCGCTGCATATTTTCGCCCAGACCGAATATCATCACGTATGCGCGGGTCGATGTTACTACGATGCGGAAATCGCAGGCAAGAGCATAGAACTCGCTCTGTATCTCTTCGAGCGATTTGGTGTCGGTTCCCAGCAGCTGGAAGTATTTCGACATAGCGATGCCCGCTTTCGGGTTGTCGTAACTGCCGAAATCGTAGAGATACATCATCGTAAAGAGGTCGTTGGTCTCGTTGCGCTTGTAGAGCACTTCGATGTCGTTCTTCATCTTGCCGACCGACATATCCTTGTCGAAGTCGATGAATATCGGCTCGATAGGCTTTACCTGCGTGTTCTGTATTTCGGCCAGGAAGTTGCTCTTCGCATCGCGGTTCGTCGCAATCGGAGTGATGTGCGGCTTGTCGATCTTTTTCTGGTTCTTGTCTTCGCCCTGACGCTTGTAGAGTATCACGTAGTTATCGTCGCGCAGATTCTCTTTCGCCCACTCGACTATCTGTTCTTTGGTGATTTTGCTCATTTCATCGAGCGTGTGGACTACATCCGCCCAATCCGTACCGTTGATGAACGAATTGACATATTGGTATGCACGGCCGTTGTTGCTGTCGAGCTCCTCCATCGTGTAGCGCTTGTAGTTGGCTATGGTGGACGCGAGCAGCGTCTCGTCGAACTCGCCGTTGCGCAGTTTGGCCGCCTCGCCGAGAATGAGGTCGCGAACCTCCTCGAGCGTCTGGTTCTGCTTGGGATAACCTCCGACCAGAATAGCTCCCAGATCGGGATTTATCATAGCCTCGGCGAAACCGTTGAGTATCTTCTGCGACTGTATGAGGTCTACGTCCATAAGACCGCATTTGTTATTCGACAGAATGGATGCGATGAGCGTGCAGATGTCGGCATCCTCGCTTTTGGCACCTCCCGTACGCCAGCCCATATAGATGAAATCGGCTTCGTTGCCGTAAACCTCTTTGGATTTCGGCTCCGTAAGCGGCTCGGCAGGCTCGTACGTGAACTCGGGCAGGTTTTCGTTGGGCTTGAGCTCTCCGAAATACTTGTCGATTATGGCAATGGCCTCATCAGGGTCGAAATCGCCCGACATACATATGGCTATGTTGTTGGGCACATAGTATGTCTTGTAATAGTTCTTGATGTTGGTGATCGACGGGTTTTTCAGATGTTCCTGCGTACCGAGCACGGTATGCTGGCCGTACGGGTGGTTCGGGAAGAGCATCTCCATAATGCCGTAGTAAGCCTTGTTCCCGTCGCGCGTGAGCGACATATTGTACTCTTCGTACACGGTCTCCAACTCGGTGTGGAACCCGCGAATCACGCTGTGCGCGAAACGGTCGGCCTGAATCTTGGCCCAGTTCTCGATCTGGTTGGACGGAATATCCTCGGTGTAGACCGTCTCGTCGAACGATGTCCAGGCATTGGTCCCCGTAGCGCCTATGGCCGACATAAGTTTGTCGTATTCGTTCGGAATGGCCAGTTTGGAGGCTTCGTTCGATACGCTGTCGATTACGGCATAGATTTTAGTACGCTCTGCGGGGTCGGCAGTGTTGCGGTATACTTCGAACAGCCTTTCGATTTCGTCGAGCATCGGCTTCTCGGCCGCATAATCCTGTGTTCCGAAGCTCTCCGAACCCTTGAACATCAGGTGTTCGAAATAGTGTGCCAGACCCGTAGTCTCCGCGGGGTCGTTCTTTGCGCCGACCTTGACCGCGATGTAGGTCTGGATGCGCGGTGTTTCCTTGTTTACGGTCATATAGACCTTCAATCCGTTGTCGAGAGTGTAGATACGTGTTTTGAGCGGGTCGTCCGCCACCTTTTCGTACCTGTACTTCGAACACGATACAGCGCCTAATGCTATGATTACCGCTGTCAGAAGAAAAAGCCTCTTCATAAATTTATGATTAAAAATGTAATTCGTTGCAAATATAACGATTTACCCCCCCCCGCCAAATTTCGAAACGAAAAAGTGGCGAAAATATTGCAATAAGTTGCGAATTCGTCTTTTCGGGAATCAGAATAGAGATGATACCCACTCGCTGAACGGGGTGTATATGTCTTTGCAGACATATATGAACATCGCAGTCGCGGCAGTCAGTTTTATCCCCGTGCCTACGATGAACGAGAGGAACGAACCGAAGCCTGAACGCAGGGCGCGGTTTATGTCGTCGCGGTCGTTGAGCAGCTCCCCGACGAAAGCCCCGACGAAAGGTCCCGCCAGCAATCCTACGGGTGCGAAGAACATCCCGACAATCATTCCGATCGTTGCTCCTACGGTGGCGGCTCTGCTCCCGCCGAACACTTTTGTCATATATGCGGGGAGAAAATAGTCTACGGCCGATACGACGATGACGATGGCGAGCCATATCCACAGGAATGTTGGCGACAACTGCGAATTTCCGCTGAAGTAGGCGCACATCAGGCCCGCATAACTCAATACGACACCGGGTATGATCGGAATTATGCAGCCGATGATGCCGATAACGGTAAACAGCAGGGCGAGGACGGACAGAAGAATGTCCATATTATTTTACGAGTCGATTTGTGGCCGTATCGGGGAATATTACGGTCGGTTCGAACTTTTTGGCCTCCTCGAAATCGAGCAGCGCATACGAAACGATTATTATTATGTCGCCCTCGGATGCCTTGTGTGCCGCCGCACCGTTGAGGCATATTACGCCGCTGCCGCGTTTGCCTTTTATTATGTAGGTCTCCAAACGCTCGCCGTTGGTTACGTTGAGCACCTGCACCTTTTCGCCTTCGATCATATTGGCCGCTTCCACCAGCTCCTCGTCTATCGTTATGCTGCCCACGTAGTTGAGGTTGGCCTGGGTGACCGTCACGCGGTGTATCTTCGATTTGAGAACTTCGATCTGCATGTTATTTGAGTTTGATGTTGTCTATCAGACGGATGGCTCCTGCCTGCACGGCTATGCAACCCTGAATGCGTCCGCTGTCATCCCACGACGATACCTGTTGCATAGTCAGTGCATCGACGGCCTGGAAATATATTACTTCGAGCAGAGGGTTTTTCTCCGTCTCTTCGGTTACCCACACGGCAAGTTCGGCGGGCGACATCTCGTGCGTCTTTTTCGCCGCCGCGCTCAGCACCTCGTAGATATGCGGTGCTGCGGCACGGTGCTCGGCATCGAGCAGCGCATTGCGCGACGAAAGCGCCAGCCCGTCCGCACCGCGGACTATCGGGCACTCGACGATCTCCACCGTCGAGCCGAGCTGCGCGACCATAGCCTTTATTACCGCTATCTGCTGGAAATCTTTCTCTCCGAAAAATGCCTTGTCGGGCTTCACCATATCGAACAGGCGGCTCACCACCTGCGCGACGCCGTTGAAATGTCCGGGGCGTGTCGCGCCCTCCATTACCTTGTCTATCTGCCCGAAGTCGAAAATACGCGTGTCGGGTTCGGGGTATATCTCGTCCGCCGAGGGCATAAACACTATGTCCGCGCCTGCGGTTTCGAGAAGGGCTATATCTGCCTCGGGTGTTCGGGGATAGTTCTTCAGGTCGTTCTTGTCATTGAACTGCGTGGGATTGACGAATACGCTTACCACGCATACGGCACACTCCTTGCGTGCCCTTCGTATGAGCGACATATGTCCCTCGTGGAGGGCACCCATCGTCGGTACGAAACCTACGCTGCCGCCTTTCTTTTCGTCGAGTGCGGATCTCAGGTCGCTGACTGTTTTTACAACTTTCATCGCTTTATATGGTAATAAAACCCGCGGCAAAGTTATACAATAATTCGGATACGGGTATCCCTATTCGGTTTTTTTATCTAAATTTGCGCATAATTTTAACCGAACAAAGTGATGAAACGATTATTAACACTGTCTGTTATGGGATTTTTTGCAACGATGCTCTCGTCGTGCGGCAGCGCACCGGAAGAGAAAGCGTGGATCGTAGACCGCTTCGACGACATCAAGGTGATTCGCTATGAAGTTCCCGAGTTCGAGAAACTTCCGCTCGAAGAGAAGATATTGGTTTACTATCTGGCCGAAGCTGCCAAATGCGGCCGCGATATTCTGTTCGACCAGAATTTCAAGTATAATCTGGCCATACGGCGCACGCTCGAAACGATATATACCGAGTACGGCGGCGACCGTACGTCCGACGAGTGGCTCGCCGTCGAGAAGTATCTCAAGAAAGTCTGGTTCGCCAACGGCATACACCACCACTATTCCAACGACAAGTTCCGTCCCGAATTTTCGCAGGAGTATTTCGAAAAACTCATCGCGGCCGTTCCCGCCGAGAAGCTGCCGCAGGATTTCGGTTCCGTCGAGGGGCTGAAGGCGGTGATTATGCCTGCTATTTTCGACCCGACGCTGTACGCTTCGCGTCTCGACCAGACCGCCGGTGTCGATATGATTGCCTCGTCGGCGAACAACTACTACGAGGGCGTTACGCAGCAGGAGGTCGAGGATTTCTATCATAAGATGGCCGACGATCACGACCCGCGTCCCGTGTCTTACGGCCTGAATTCGAAGCTCGTAAAGGAGAACGGCCGCATCGTCGAGCGCGTATGGAAGGTCGGCGGAATGTACTCGCCTGCGATCGAACGCATCGTGGAGTGGCTCGAAAAGGCCGAAAACGTCGCTGCCGAACCTCAGAAATCGATAATCGCTTCGTTGATAAAATATTACCGTACGGGCGATCTGCGTCAGTTCGACGACTATAACATCAAATGGGTGCGCGACACGGTGTCGAACGTCGATTTCGTGAACGGCTTCATCGAGGATTACGGCGATCCGCTCGGCCGCAAGGCGTCGTGGGAGGCGAACGTCAATTTCCGCGACGAGGAGGCTTGCCGCCGCACCGAGATAATCTCCGAGAACGCACAGTGGTTTGAGGACAACTCGCCCGTGGACCCCGCTTTCAAGAAAAAGGAGGTCAAGGGCGTGTCGGCGAAGGTTATCACCGTCGCGATGCTCGGCGGCGACTGCTATCCCGCTACGCCGATAGGCATCAACCTGCCCAATGCCGACTGGATACGCAAGGAGTACGGCTCGAAATCGGTTACCATAGACAATATTACTTATGCTTACAATAAGGCGGCGCAGGGCAACGGATTTCAGGAGGAGTTCGTGCTGCGCGGCGAAGACCGCGACCGCATCAAACAGTACGGCAAGCTGGCCGACGACCTGCATACCGACCTGCACGAGTGTCTGGGACACGGTTCGGGACAGCTCGCACCGGGCACCAAGGGCGGTGAGTTGAAGAGCTACACTTCGACGCTCGAAGAGACGCGTGCCGACCTGTTCGGGCTCTACTATCTCGGCGACCCGAAGTTGGTCGAGCTCGGTCTCATTCCGTCGCTCGACGTTGCCAAAGCCCAATATGCGTCGTATATTATGAACGGTATGATGACGCAGCTGTCGCGCATAGAACTCGGCAAGAATGTCGAGGAGGCGCATATGCGCAACCGCAAGATGATTGCCGAATGGTGCTACGAAAAGGGTAAGGCCGACAATGTGATAGAGTGGGTGAAGGATGACGGCAAGACTTACGTCGTCGTAAACGATTTCGACAAACTCCGTTCTCTGTTCGGCGATATGCTCCGCGAGGTGCAGCGCATCAAGTCGGAGGGCGATTACGAGGCGGGCAAGGCTCTGGTCGAGGACTACGGCGTGAAGATCGATCCCGAACTGCACGCGGAGGTGCTTGCGCGATATAAGTCGCTCAATATCGAACCTTACGGCGGCTTCATCAATCCCGACTATCGGTTGGTCGAGAAGGACGGCAAGATTGTCGATGTCGAAATCGTCTACAACGACAGCTATGTCGGTCAGATGCTCGAATACTCCGAAAAGTATTCGTTCCTGCCGTCGATAAACTGATGCGGCATACGTGATGCGAATAAATCGGGCTGTCCTCATTAGAAGACAGCCCGATTTATTCGACAGTGCGTCGTGCGGCCAAACTCGGTCATATGGCCGTCGGATTATTCGTCTCCTCCGTTTTTCGACTTCCGCGCGTTCTGCGAAAGTTCTGCGACCAGTTCGCCGCGGTCGGCGCAGGAGATGTAGTAAGTATCTTCGTATATCGTGTTGATTTCGATGAAATCGCTCCACGTCGAGGCGTAAATCTCTACGTGCCGCATATTCCTGACATCGAAAAAGTGCCCGTAATAGCCGAAAAAACCTATGCTGGCGAAGACGGGGAGTATCATCCTCATCTCCTTGTTGTCCACGGCACGTACCGATGCTATTTCGTCGCGCGGTATTTCCGTTATGTCCAGTATGCAGCGAATGAGCAGAGTATTGTCCGTAACTACTATTTTGCGGGGTATGGACATCGCCGTCAGCGCTATGAACGCTATGCAGAACGAAAGGAACCACGCCGACAGGTAACCGCCCTCGTACAGACCTGCCATAATGCTGAATAACAGCACTATTATGACGATGTAGACGGTAGTCCAATACCACGTGTAGCGGTTTATCCTATATTTGTATATTTTCATCTCCTGTGTCGGCAGCGAATGTCGCCGCATCGTTTTGGTAATCGAGCAATGCTTCGGCTATGGCTATGTCTTCGGGTGCCGTGATCTTGATATTCGAACGTTCGCCTTCGCAGAGTACGACCTTCCCGCCCGCCCGCTCTACGACGGACGCATCGTCCGTAAATGCAGGGTCGTATTCCGTATCGTAGGCGGTGCGCAGCATCGCCGCATCGAATATCTGCGGTGTCTGTATCATACGCAGCGCCGCACGGTCGAGGATATGCGTCGTGTCGCCGTCGATTGCGCGGAACGAGTCCGTCGGTACGATTGCGGGAACCGCCGAACCGTGTTCGAGTGCGCATTGTATCGCCCGTATAATCAGTTTGCGGGAACACAGCGCACGTACTCCGTCGTGGACGGCTATGAGTTTCACGCTGTCTCCGAGTGCCGCTACACCCGCCTTCACGGAGTGGAACCGTTCCGCACCTCCCGCGACGGTCTTGTGGCGCGCGACCGTGAAACGCGACTTCAGGTCATTCCAGAAAGCCGTATGCTCGCTCGGCAGTACGACGACGATTTCGGCTGCGGGCAGTGTCGTCGCAAAGGTGTTTATGGTGCGTACCAGCAACGGTTCGTTGCCCGCGATGCGGAATTGCTTGGGTATGCCGCCGCCCATTCGCTTGCCGCTTCCGCCGGCGACGATTATTATGCCGATGTTCATTTTGCCGTCCATACGGGTCGTCTCGTCGTAAATTGTCATATGATTCTATTCGGCAGCCGCGGTTCCGGTCTCCGCCGTTTTTGTAATGACTATCGAATCGAGCTGCACTATGCGCTCGCTGTCGGGTATATCGCCGTTCAGCTCTGCGACTATGCGATCGCGAACGAATTCGAAAGCCTCGCGGTTGGCCTTGGATATGGGTTCGGTCGGCTCCTGAGGTATTGTCAGCGGATTTATCGGTTTGCCGCCTTTCCAGACGCGGAAATCGAGGTGCGGACCCGTCGATGTCCCCGTGCTTCCGACATAGCCGATTATTTCGCCTTGGGAGACGTGTTTCCCGTTGCAGAGACCGTTCGCGAATCTGCTCAAGTGCAGATATCCGGTCATCATATTGCGCGGATGTTTTATTTTTACGGTATTTCCTCCGCCTCCGCCCCAACCTTTGAAGACGACCACTCCGTCGGATACGGCGCGTACAGGCGTCCCCTTGGGGGCGGCATAATCCACGCCGTGATGCGGGCGGTAACGCTTGAGCACGGGATGGAAACGCGAATTGGAGAATTTGGAGCTTATGCGCGTGAATTTCAGCGGAGCCTTGAGCATCTGCTTGCGCAGGCTTCCGCCGTCGTACTCCCAATACGCGACCTTGTCGCCCTGCTTGAAGGGTATGGCGTAGATATCTTTACCTCCGTGCGTGAATTTCGCACCCCAGACTCTGCCGACGCCGACGGAAAGGGTGTCCACGAACTTCTCGTCGTATATTACCGTAAAGCCGTCGCCTTTCTGCACTCCGAAGAAATCCACCGTCCACTGGTATATGTCCTCCAGCTCGGCCGCCAGCGAGTAGGGCAGGCTGTCCTTGATGATTGCTCCCCAGAGCGACGACTCTATCTCGGAGCTGCGTTTCGTGCGCCGCAGGGTGACGGGACGTTCGCCCGTCGTGACGCTTACCGAATCGCCTGCGAATCCGAATACCACATAGTCGGTGAGCGTGCGCTCGTACACCAGATAATCCAGACGCGAAGAGAGCGAGTCTTCGAGCAGGAATGCCGTGTATCTGTTGCCCGAGCGGATATTGCGCAGCGGGAAGATGTCGCGCGACGCACGGTCGAGACGGTCCACTGTTACGGGGCGGATGCCGTATCCGAAAAGTATGTCGCTGAGGGTCTGGCCTCTCTTGACTTCATCCTGTTCTATACGGTAATTGTCGGCTTCGATGCCGAAAATCAATGTCGGTTCGCTCTCTTCCTCGGCGG
Source organism: Alistipes sp. (assembly GCA_017937125.1). GTDB lineage: Bacteria > Bacteroidota > Bacteroidia > Bacteroidales > Rikenellaceae > Alistipes. Next base: position 534,303 of record JAGBEH010000001.1, read on the forward strand.
CGGTCTTGTGCGAGCAGGCCGTTACCGTCGCTATGGCAACTGCCAATGCCGTAAAATATAATCTTTTCATAAACTCCGTTCTTCAATTGATAGTTATGGCAAAAGTACTAAAAAAAACGATAATCACCGCTGTCGCACGTTATTTTGTCCGTATGGAAAAATCGTTGCGACACGTTTTCCGTCGGTCTGTTATTCGTAATTTCGGCTTCGTCTCGGCGATTCCCGTCTGCAAAATCGCCGACAAGTTTGTTTTTGCCGTTATTTTGTCGTACCTTTGGAGAACAAGTTTATCGTAATGTCGGAATTTCTGAAGAAAATAGCGGCTTGCTGTTACGAAGCGGGAGTGCGTTTGCGCCATTTCCTCTTCGATACGGGTTTGCTCAAAAGCGAGACTTTCGATATTCCGATCATTTGCGTCGGCAATATCACGGTCGGCGGTACGGGCAAGACGCCTACGGTCGAGATGATCGTGGGGCATATGTACCGTACGCGGAAAGTGGCATTGCTGTCGCGCGGATACGGTCGCCGTACGCACGGGTATCGCGAGGTCGCCGTTACCGATTCCTATCGCGATGTGGGGGATGAACCGCTGCAAATGAAATTGAAGTATCCGGATGCCGTCGTCGTCGTGTGCGAAAAGAGGGTAAAAGGCATTCGGCGCATCAGGGCGGAACATCCCGAAGTAGACCTTATAGTTATGGACGACGGGTTCCAGCACCGTTACGTGTCGGCCAAGGTGAATGTCGTCGTCGTGGACGCCACACGCCCCGTGGAACAGGACCATATGCTGCCTTACGGTTCGCTGCGCGACATACGCTCGTCGCTCGAGCGCGCCCATTATTTTATCGTGTCGAAATGCAGCGACAGTATGTCGCCTCTGGACAGGATGCTGATGAAGAAAGTGCTGTTGAGCATCGCCTACCAGAAGATATATTTTATGCGCTACGAGTCTCTGCCTATGCGGCCGGTCTTTGCCGATGTCGTCGGCTCGGAAGCGGGCATACCCAATTTCAGCGAGGTGATAGCTATGTCGGGGGTGGGGAATCCGTCCGTGTTCATTCGGGGTCTGCGGCTCCATTACCGTGTGATAGGCGAGCTTACTTTCGACGACCACCACGTTTACCGCGTGCGCGATATGCACGCTATGGAGCGTATGCTCGCCGAACATCCGAATGCCTATATCGTGACTACGGAGAAAGATGCCGTGAAGATTTTCAACAGCAGGAAAATATCCGACGCCCTGAAGCGTCGCCTGTATTACATACCAGTAAGAATGTCGTACATAGAGGAGTCCGACAAGGATTTCCTTCAAAACCTTGAAAAAGATGTTGGATGAGATTAAGAAAACGGCAGCATTCATAAATGCCGCCACCGAAAACTTCAAACCGGAAATAGGAATCATTCTCGGTACGGGTCTCGGCGACTTCGCCGACAATATCGCCGTCGAATATGCACTCGAGTATAAGGAGATACCCGGCTTCCCCGTTTCGACGGTGGAAGGGCATAAGGGACGCCTCATATTCGGATTCATCGAGGGACGCCGCGTAGTCGCCATGCAGGGGCGTTTCCACTACTATGAGGGATACCCGATGCAGCAGGTAACTTTCCCCGTGAGGGTTATGAAGCTGCTCGGCATAGAGTACCTTTTCGTGTCGAATGCCAGCGGGGGCATCAATACTTCGTTCCGCGTCGGAGACCTGATGATCATCACCGACCATATCAACCTTATGCCCAACCCGCTCATCGGACCTAATATCGCCGAACTGGGACCGCGTTTCCCCGATATGCACAACTGCTACGACAAATCGCTGATAGCCAAGGCTGCTGCCATTGCCGAAGAGGAGAATATCAAATTGCAGTACGGGGTGTATGTCGGCAGCACGGGGCCTACGTTCGAAACGCAGGCCGAATACCGCTATTTCAAGAATATCGGCGGCGATGCCGCGGGTATGTCCACGGTTCCCGAAGTCATCGTGGCACGCCATATGTCGATACCCGTCTTTGCCGTGTCGGTGATTACCAACTGCGGTTTGAGCGACGAAATAGGCGACCACGAGGACGTGCAGCGCCAGGGTAAGAAGGCAGGCCGCAAGATGGCGGCATTGTTCGTGAAATTGATAAAACAATTATAACTATGATCAACAAGGTAATTCTTGTGGGCAATGTGGGGATCGACCCCGAAGTCCGCACAACCGAGTCGGGCGTCAAGGTGGCGCGTATCCGTCTCGCGACGACCGAACGTATGTTCGACCGCCAGACAAATGAGACCAAGGAGCATACCGAGTGGCACACGGTGGTCGTGTGGCGCGGTCTGGCCGATGTCGTGGACCGCTTCGTGCGCAAAGGTTCGCAAATATATGTCGAGGGCAGTCTCCGTACCCGCGAATGGGTCGATAAGGATAACCAGAAACGCTATACTACGGAGATCGTCGCCAATGATATGAAACTGCTCGGCCGACGGTCCGATAATGCGGTGCAGGGTGCTTCCGCTTCTTCGGCACAGTCGTCTTATGCGTCGCCGCAACCTTCCTATGCGGCGCCTGCGCAGGCCGCACCGCAGCAACCTGCGGCAGCTCCTATCGCGGCACCTGCGGACGATCCCGACGATCTGCCGTTCTGATTCGGTTCAGGACGGGTCGGAAACGGACTGTAGGACAAGTGTTCGAAATTAAAATCACCCCTGTCGGATATTGTTCCGACAGGGGTGAAATCGTCAGGTGTCCGTTCGACCGACAGTCTCTTAATACTCGGGACGCATACGGTTACATATGGCGTAATGCGCTGACGGCCGAATTCAATAACATCGGTATGAATCCGTCCCTGTAAACGAGTTTATGTTTCCAACTGTTGCCGAAGCGTCTGTTTATGCGTAACAGAATGTCCGATACGAACGTCTCTCCGCGCATATTACGATAGCGGGGGTGGAGAATGTCGTCTAAAATCCGTTTCTCGATCTTCTCGTCGCGCTTGCCGAGGAAATGCGGGAAATCGGCTTTCAAACCGAGTTTATCGACCGCAATGGCGTTTACGGCATCGACGAAAGGAGTCATTCCCTGCCGTTCGGATATTTTGCGTACCGTCGCCCAATCGACTTCGTCTCCGTCTCGGGAGACGAACAGCACCCAGTCTGCGAGATGGCGCAATCCGATGTTTACGGCGGCGAAGTGTACGGCCATATGCCGCAACAGATATACGGCATTGAATGTCGGCGACGGTACATAGGCGGTTTTGCCGTCCAGCGTGATGGTACGCGTCTCGTTTTCTGCCGTTTTTTGCAGGAACGCCTCCAACTCGCGATGTTGGCGCGCTTGGAGATCGATGAACGTGCTGTGGTTTTCTATCGAGACCCCGTACAACGTAAATGTCGAGTGGTGCGGATTGTTGCGGTATATCTCTATACCTGTCTTTCCGTTTATTATTTCGTCAGCCTCTTTCTGACGGCCGTACAGCCATATGTCTATATCCCCGCATTCACGGTGTTCGGGCTTGCGGTAACAGAAACTCAGTCCTATGCCTTTCAGCAGCATAACCTTTATGCCGTACGGTTCCAAAAGTTCTATCAGGTTTTTTGCCGCGAGTTTCTGGATACGATATGTCTGCTCGATGCGGTCGATGTTGTAGATCCACGACATCTGAATTCTTCGCGGCGGCAAGCATTCCTTGGGCAGGCGGCATACGGCATCGTATGTCAATGCCAGAATGCCCTGCCTGGAAGCGATATTGAACAGCTCTTTCCATTGTGCGGGGCTGATATCCGTAAATTGGTCGCGGCGTGCTTCCCCCCCCCACAAATAGAGCCGTAGCAGGTCGATAATAATATCGTCGGTACGATTCATTATCTTTTGCAGCAACGTTTGATCTCTTCCGCCACATCGCCGATCTGCCCGTCGGTCAGCAGCGAGCCCGAAGGCAGGCATAGTCCGACGTTGAATATGCGCTCCGAGGTCCCGTCTCCGTAGAAGGGGTATTTCTCGAATATCGGTTGCATATGCATCGGGCGCCACAGCAGCCGCGATTCTATGTTTTCGGATTCGAGGTGCAAGCGTATTTCGTCGGCTGTCGTCCCCGTCTTTTCGGGGTCTACGGTTATGCACGTCAGCCAGAAATTCGAATCGAAATCTTTCGACGGGTTCTGCTTTACCTCTATGCCGTCGGTATCGGCGAGCAGCGAGGTGTAGAGTGCGTGTATCTCGCGGCGACGGGCGATATGTGCATCCAATACCTCCATTTGGCCGCGTCCGATGCCTGCGCAGATGTTGCTCATACGATAGTTGTAGCCGATGTGCTCGTGGTAGTAATAGGGGCGGTTTTCGCGTGCCTGCGTAGCGAAGAACTTGATGCGCTGCGCCTCTTCGGCCGTCCCGCAGACCAGTGCGCCGCCGCCCGACGTGGTGATCATCTTGTTGCCGTTGAAACTCAAAGCTCCGTACTTGCCGAAGGTCCCGCACTTGCGCCCTTTGTATTCCGAACCTATGGCTTCGGCGGCATCTTCTATTACGGTGATGCCGTATTTGCCGGCTATGGCCAGTATCTCGTCGAGCTTCGACGGCATTCCGTACAAATGTACCGGAACTATCGCTTTGGGGTATTTGCCCGTCTCGGCCTTGCGGTCGAGGATGGCTTTCTCTAAAAGTTCGGGCGACATATTCCAGGTGCTCTCCTCACTGTCTACGAATACGGGTGTCGCCCCCTGATAGAGTATCGGGTTGGCCGATGCTGAGAAGGTGAACGACTGGCATATCACCTCGTCTCCCGCTTCGACGCCTGCCATAACCATTCCTAAGTGTATGGCCGCCGTACCTGCCGACAGCGCTACAACGTGCCGATTTTCACCGACGAATGCTTCAAGGGCTTTCTCGAACGCATCTACGTTCGGTCCGAGCGGCACCACCCAGTTGGTATCGAACGCCTCTTTGATAAATTTCTGTTCCTGCCCGCCCATATGCGCGAGCGACAGGAAAATTCTGTCTCTGTTCATTTTATGAATTGAATGATTTGATTTTTATTACCTTGCATCTGTTACCCGCCGCTATGCAACAGTCGGGTATGTCCTTGGTTACTACCGAGCCTGCGCATACGAGCGACCATTTGCCGATCTTTACCCCGGGGACTACTACCGAACCTGCACCTATCTGCGATCCTTCACCGACGCTTACGTTTCCGCATAGTGTGGCATTGGGCGAAATGTGGACGAAATCGCCGATTTTACAGTCGTGATCGACTGTCGCACCCGTGTTGATTATGCAATGACGTCCGATTTCGGCACAGGATTGTATTATCGCTCCCTGCATAACCACAGTGCCTGTGCCTATGGTTGCGTATTCCGAAACTATTGCCGACGAGTGTACTGCCGTCCCGAAATCGCATCGCAGCTTGTCGGCTATCCTTTTGCGTATTTCGTTGTCTCCGATGCTTATGATGATCGGCGACAGCCCTTCGGGACTGTGGAATACGCGGTATCCGAGAAGACTCCCGATAGTCGCGTTATCATCTATCAACCCCTCTATTTCGATATTCTGCGATTTGAGGATATCGATTATTACCTTTGCGTGTCCGCTTGCTCCGTACAAATACATAGCTAATTATCTCCGTTGAACGGTTCCATTGTCGCCGACGTCCCGGACGATATGTCCGCGCGGCAGAGAACCTTTCTGATTGTTATTGCGATTACTTTCAAATCCGTCCGTAACGATAAATGATCGACATACCATACGTCGAGTGCGAATTTCTCCCGCCACGATATGGCGTTGCGTCCGTGACATTGCGCCCAGCCCGATATTCCAGGACGTACCTCGTGGCGCCGCGCCTGCTCGGGCGTGTAGAGCGGCAGGTACTGAACCAGCAGCGGACGGGGGCCGATAAGCGCCATATCTCCTTTCAGGACATTGACAAGTTGGGGCAGTTCGTCTATCGATGTCGAGCGTACGAATTTCCCGACTTTCGTCAGCCGCTGCTCGTCGGGCAGGAGATTACCGTCGCAGTCTCTCTCGTCGGTCATAGTCTTGAACTTTATCACGCGGAAAATCTTCCCGTGCAATCCCGGCCGTTCCTGAAGGAAGAATGCTCCTGCTCCTTTGTTGGCGAAGTGCAGCCATACGGTGACGCATAACAGCAAGGGGCTTATACATACAAGCGCAATGAGTGCTATCCAGAAATCGAAAAAACGTTTGAAAAAGTGGCGGTACATTTATTTGAGCGATTTATACATTTCGAGTGTTGCGTTCCAAACATCCTGCTGTCGGTATCGCGAAACTATCAATTCGCGCGAAGCGGCAGACATTGCCGCAGTTTCTGTCGGATGCGTTGCGAGCCTGCGCATCGCTTCGTACAGCGCATTCGCATCCTGTTTGGGAATTATTATCCCGTTTACGCCGTCCTTTATTATCTCGTTGCATCCGTTTATGTCGGTAACGATGCAGGGCAGGTCGAGAGCACCCGCCTGAATTACCACATTCGGAAAACCTTCGCGATATGAGGGCAGGACGAGGATATCCGATGCAGCTAAATACGGGCGGACATCGCTTTGATAACCGACGAAACGTATCTTCGCATTATTCTCTATGACGGTTTTCGTTTTCGGATCTACGGGGTCGAGCTCGTCCTCGAATTTGCCTGCGAGCACCAGCCTTACGCGGTCGTTTTCCTCCGAAAGACGGTCGAATGCCGCGACCAACTCGTTGATGCCCTTGTCGCGTACCATACGGCCGATAAATATGAACGTGAACGTATCGGGTTCCTTCAATACGGCTGCGCGCGTCGTAACATCCTGCGAGCGTGAAAAATATTCGGTGTCGATGCCGTTTATGTTACCGTTAAGGATTTTTTGCAGCGGCTTGCGGGTGATATGTTCGCGATACAGCGTATTCTTCACGCCGTCGCCTTCGGGAATGACCTTGGTTGCACAGAAACAGGCGATGCGCTCCATCGTCTTGAGCAACAGCCTGAATAAACCGTGCGTCGTCTCGAACCGCAACCCCGTGACCGTATAGATGCGGTGGGGTACACGCGTTGCATAGGCCGCCATCATCGCGAGCAGGCTGCCTTTCGGGGTATTGGCGTGAACTATGTAGGGGCGTTCGCGGCGGAATAACCTTATCAGGGCGAATAACGATTTCAGATCCGCAATGGGACTTATCTCCCGATGCATCGGCACCGCAACCGTACGCACTCCTTCCCGCCGCTCCACTTCGGCCAGCAGTCCGCTGTCGTCGGCCGTTCCGAGGACCTCGAACTGCCCGTTCATAAATCGCAGCTGCCCGCGCAGCAACGTATCGAGACTGATGTCTACAGTCGTAAGGCGGATGAGTTTCGGACGATTATTCATCTGATAATGATTGATATACATTGTAGTAGCTATCTGCCATTTTCGAAATGTCGAATTCCTGCGCACGACGGAAACATTTATCCGCGACTTGGTCGTATAGTATCTGATTTTCCGCTATCTCTTTGATTTTGCCTGCCAACTCTTCCGCATTGCCGCATTCGAAGAGAATGCCGGCACCGTAGACGACTTCACGAAGTCCGTTTACATCGCTTGCTATGAAAGGCTTACGGGCGGCCATTCCTTCAACCGACGATAGGGATAATCCTTCATAGCGCGATGATAATACTACGATGTCCGCCGCTTTCAATAATTGTGGTATATCGGTTCTGACACCTAAGAACATGACACGGTCAGATATCCCGAGCTCTTCGGCAAGCGCTTCGCATTGCGGCCGACATACGCCGTCCCCTACGAATACGGTATGGTAGTTATTCGGCAATAAGGCTGTCGCACGTATCAGTGTCGGCTGATCCTTCTGCTCTCTGAATGCGGCTACCTGAATTATCGTAGTTCGGTTTTTGTCGAATAGGTTGGATGCCGCAGCCTCCGCAAATCTGCGCGTATCGATGCCGTTGGGTATGGTTAATATCGGAAAATCATTACCTATGTATTCTCGCAGCATATCTTCGGCCTTCTCCGATATACATATTATTTTATCGTATCGGCTGTAGATGCGGCGGTCTACATGTTTGAACCCTTTTATATTACGACGTCTGTTGGTGGTATTGTGCTCGGTCGTTACGAATTTACCCTTTATGCCGAATATCGTTTTGGCCAATGCTGCGTAATATTGGCAGGCGGTGTTGTGCGTATGTATTATATCGTATCCTTTCAGGTATTTGCGCAGTGCCGACAGATTGCGTATATCGTATACGTCGGGATTGTATCCTGTTTCGAAGATCCGAATGCCCGCACTCCGAAGTTGTGCTTTGAACGGCGTCTCCGTGCCGTCGAACAGCAATAAGTCCACTTCGGCGCCTTTGTCTCTGAGTCGCGGCAGCAGATCGACCATAAGACGCTCGGCACCTCCTGTCTTCAGAGAGGTTATTACGTGCAGTATTTTCATCGTCTCAATACGTCTTTTAAGTGGAACATATATCCGACAGGAATTATAGGGAGCGTACTCAGGCCTATTCGTTTTATTTTTCCCGACAAGCTGCCTTTTTCGCAAGGCGCGAATCTCCAGTAATTGACGGCCGCTTTGACTTTGGATAAAAACGGTATGTCGTATCCGTACAGTTCGGCATAATACAGCAGGGAGGCTTTCGGACTCTCCATTCTTATGCGGGTTATTTTTGCCGTCAATCCGTCGGCGATGTATTCGCAAACGTATATCGGTTCGGACGTATATCGCAGTTTCAGTCCGTCGGCTGCTATTCTGTTCCATACGAGAGCTTCGGGGCAGAATCTCTCTCCGTCGAATGTCGGGAAAGGATAGCGTTTCAAGACATCCGTTTTATATGCTTCCGCAAGATCTCCTTTGATTCCGTATTTCAATCTTATCTCCAATGCCGTACAGTCGATTGCTGCGGACGGAAACGCCCCTCCTATGCGTTCTCCCGATTTATTGATACGCACTCCTGAGATTCCTGCGAAATTCGCGTCGTCCTCTATTTGCCTGTAGTACATCGATAATTTTTCTATTGCATCGGGCGATAGGACGTCGTCGCTATCGACTATGAAGAACAAAACGCCCCGCGCTTCGGCTGCACCTCGATTTATCGCGCTGTGTTTGCCTCCGTTCGTCTGTCTTATATATCGGATCGCGATTTTGCCCTCGTCTATGAACGACCGTATCGTATTTTCCGTGTCGTCGGTCGATCCGTCATCTACCACGAGCCATTCGAAATCGCCGGATGTCTGTTCGCAAAGACTTGCGTATAATTGTCCTATTATGTAGGCTCGGTTATATGTCGGAGTGAATACGGTAACCGTTGTCATCGATATTAGGATTTCAGGTACATAAAAAATGTAAACAGACCGCTTCCGAGAATTATATATGCGATTTTGATATTTTGTTTCGGAACCAGTTTGGTTTTAAGCAGCGGATATATTATGACAGGAGTATATAGGAACCACGACAGGTATGCAAATCTGTCGGAATAATTCGCACGGATGACGAGTATCCAAAAAATATTGGCCAAAATATAGGAGTTGTATAATATCGAATAGAGTCTGTCGTTGAATTTGCGCTTTACGATATAGTAATATCCCAGAAAAATGGGAATACAGCTGTATATGATGAAATCGATCCTGAACCCGACATTGTAAATCTCCTTGTCTTCGGCTGTCGGGTTGAGGTACGATATGCGGGCATCGAAACCGCCCATCGACGAGAATACGGACTCGAACAGACCTCCTGCAACTGCGTAGAGCGGAATGGATATCAACCACAGTTTAAGGAACAGTTTCGGATTGTTCCAATGTTTGGCGATGAAAATCGCAATACTCGGGATTATCATCGAAAAATGGCATCCTATCGCAATGCACATTGCCGTATAAAACGGTACTTTTTTTTCGTTATACGCAAGTGCCAGCAGCAGGAACGATGCTGCGAAACCCGCACGGATTGTATTTACGCCATAACTGAAGAACGAAAATGAAAAGACGGATAATAAAAAAAGTATGAAATAATTGCAACCGGCGGCTTTTTTGCAGAATATGAATAAGTTCAGCGTATAAATGAATGCCGTTACTACGAACCATAACTGATAACTCATTATTTTAGTGCATAATAGCATATACAGTCCGAACAATTTGTCGTTTCCGTAATCCGGCTCTCCGTGTTGTGTGAATATGAATTGGTAGGCATATAACGTGCGGTCTTCCGCAATATCCAATCTGACAGGATATGTTCCGAGAAGCAGGACGACTGCACAAAATAGTATCGTCGCAATTATCGTATTATTGCCGTATATCGATTTTTGATAATTTCGATTTGTTGCGTTGAGCGTGTATAATCCGAATATTGCAATCAGGAAGAATATGCCGAAGTAATATATTAAAGTATTATTCATACGTTAATTATCGAATTGACTGTACAACTTGGCGATTTCATTGCAATTATCTGTCGTATGGTCCGACAGATATCGTATGTACGAATTACGCAGATCGTCGTTATTGAGCAATTCTTCGATAGTATCGGCGAGGTCCTCAGCATTCATTGCGCATATCGAACCGTTTACACGGTCGGTGAACTGGTCGTAAACCGTCGAGAAGTTCGTAACCACTATCGGCTTGCATAAGATTTTGGCCTCGTCCAAAGAAATGGACTTGCCTTCGAACAACGACGGATGAATGTATATAGTTGCTTGTTTCAGATACGGGTAGGGGTTTGCTTTTATCCCAAGAAAATGTATCTTTTCCGTTACATTGTATCTTGCGGCCAATGCGCGGTAATCGTCATCGTTCGAAACCTTCCCTATAAAATACCAGTTGAAGTCTATCCCTCTCGTCTTCAATATACTTGCGGCTTTTATGGCTGTGTCGGATCCTTTGCGACGGCAGATATGTCCTACGGTAAGAAATGCGGGTTTGGAAGAGTCCATATCCGTTATCTGCTGTTCGGACAATCGCCGTATCAGATCGGGAGACGATATGTTCTCCATCAGATATATTTTCTCGCTTTCGTTCGGAAAATAATCTTTGAGGGATTGTACGCATTGTTCCGATATCGAGAAAATCACATCGACTTTTGGAAAATATTTCCTGTCGATATTATAATAATACGGCCATTTACGGTAATCGTTGTGGAAAAATGTTATTTTTTTGTCTCCGTTCAGTTTATCGACCATATAATATAATTGTTGCTGACCGTTGTAATCTACGATAACATCGAATTTATCGTTCAGCGGCGGCATCAATCTTGAGATTATCCATCCTGCATATCCTTTGTTTATACAACTTACCGCCAATCTGAACAGATGTCCTATTGCCAGCAGAGGTCGTCTGTTTTTTATAAGTTCGACAAATCCTTTCAGCCTGCAATTCAGCGCCGTTATGTTTTTGTCGGATATTATACGGATGTCGGAGGGCAATAAATCCATAAATACCCCTTGAGGGTTGAGTACCAGCAAGGATATGTCGTAACGTGTTCTGTCTATTACGGATAAGAGGTTTGTCATACTTTTGGATACGCCTCCGCTCTCCATATTGCTGATTATGAACAGTATTTTCTTGTTATTCATATTTATCTCCATAAATGCTGCCTATATAGGCGGATGATCTATAGTATTTATATTTGCGGTAAGATTTGTAGTGCCTGTAAAAGCAAATTATTTGATATAGTTTTTTAAGAGGATTGCTTTGGTATGTCAGATAATCGTGCAGATGCCATATCTGTTTTATTTGTTTCCCTGTCGAGCGTACGGCGTTATAAACCGGGACATCGTATCCGTCGAAATGCGTATGTATTATATCCGGATCGAAGTCTTCGATAATGTGTTTTAATCCCGTTTCGGTCTTCGGAACATCGTTATCGGTAAAATAGACTTTATGCGATGAAGAGAATGCGTTCATCCACGATTGGTGTTCGGCATTTTCGGGAAAAACGTATGCACATTCCGCATCGTATGATGTTTTAAGGCTGCTTTCCAATAGCCTCAAAGCCGCAATGAAGTTCCCCTCATACGGGGCTGCATATTGAGCAGCGAATAAAATGCGTTTGTTATTGAGTCTCATTTCAGTCGATAAGTTCGTATATTTGAGACATAACGGAGCGTATGTCGAAATCTTTTACTCTCGATTTGCCCGCTGTGCCGTATTTTTCCCGCATAGCATTGTTCTCCATCATCGATTTGACCGCTTCATATATCGCATCGTCATCGTGTTCGGTCAGTAATCCGTATTTATTATCATCGAGTATCTCTATCGGACCCGATGTTTTCGTAGAGATCACCGGAACGCCGAGACACATAGCTTCGCAGATGACAAGGCAGAAACCTTCGTATCCCGAACAGCATAACATCATATCCGCCGCTTTGACATATGGGAACGGGTTCGAATTGAAACCGAGAAATTCGACCGTATCTTCGACCCCTGCATTTTTGCGCTGCTGCAACAAATTCTCTTTGAGCTCGCCGTCTCCCAGAATTTGAAATGCGATGTTCGATCCTTCCGATTTAAGCCTTGCGGCCAATCGTATTATCCGATCGATGCGTTTTTGCACCGTTAGACGTCCTACGGTAATTATTGTGAATTTATCATTGTCTATTTTTACCGCTTCGGCCATTTTTACGATTTTATCGTAGTCTATCGGATTGTATATGACATCCGTCTGTCCGCTGCATTCCGGAAATCTTCGGAGAAATGCTCTCTCAGTATCTTCGGATACGCAAATAATCTTATCCATTGATTTGTATGCCGTCGACTCTTCTCCTTTGTAAAAAGATGCGGCTTCATATCTGAACCTGTCCAGATCGCAATGCACCCAAGTTATTTTTTTCGCATCGGTTTTGCGAAGGGCGTGCAGCTTTAGCGGCATTCCTTCCAAAAATGATATTTCGGTATCGTATCGCGCCGTTAATTTCTTGTTTATTTGCCGTGAAAACAACGTATTTATTCGGAACCACGTGGATAGCCTGTAACTTATTTTGTATGCTAACGTATATCCGTCCCATAAGGGTATGATATTTACCTGTTTCGGAACTTCAGGCAGCAATACGCCTTGTGCTGCGATCAGCGCCAGATCGACATCGTATCGATCGTAATCGAAATTATGCAATATGTCGAGTAATACCCGCTCTGCTCCGCCTCCGCCTAAAGGGCCGTATATGAATAATATTTTTTTCTTTTTTACTCTTGGCATATATGTATGGTTTATGGCAGTGCTTTTTGCAGAAAATCTTCCGATTCGGATTTGAAGGCATTTAATTTCTCGTCGATGGCATTCCAGTCTATCGGAGCTTTCATTTGTTGCGAAAAATCTTCGGTGCTGTCGTATAATCTCTCTTCGAGCCCCAATTTGTTCAGCAGGGTAGCAAGTCTGACATTCATAGCCTTGACATCGCCTTGTAACGGCAAGGCGATGAACGGCTTGTGCATAAGTATGGAAAATACCGTTCCGTGAAATGAATTGGTGCATACGCATTCGGCCGATGCGAGCGATTCGATCCACGATTGTACGGTCATATCGTCGTATGTGGGTGCGAAATCGTTCAGATCGAGTCCGTGCGCATTGAAATATCTGATCGAAAGCCCGTTGTCTGCTGCGTATGCAGACAATCGGTCGGTCGGTATCGAGGTGTTCCAATTTATGAAATAGCAGAAAATATGATTGGCCGTTTCGATATCGGTTTTAAGAATATCGTCGATGTAATCCAGACCGTTCAATAAAAGCGTCGGATCGCAGACCAACTGCGCATCTTCGCGCCCCGCCTTTCTGCACAATTCCACTCCGCTCGTCTCTCTTAATCCTACGGCTTTGAAATGACGCAGCAGTCGCGGCAGTGCTTTTTCGTATTGTTCGTCGAGAAGCGCTTTCCCGAAGCTGGCGGCATATGCGATTTTCGTTATCCTGTCGGATGCGAAATCGAGGAAATAACTGCGTCTCGTGTATTCAGGACAATTCCATACCTGATCACTGCCGCTTATCATCGCATCCGCATCCCAATTTTCGGCATATAATTCTTCGAAGGACCGATATATTTTGTCGCTCATAACGATGAAATCGTTGCGGAATTCATCGAATTTTCTTACGTCCGGATTATTGGCGATGTAATAGTGCCTGAGTTTGCGTTTATTCGTGCGGTATTGTATGTATGCCCGGATGTGCGATATGTTTATTATCTCCCAAAAGTGCAGTATTTTGTATGACAAGTTTCTCGGAGGGTCTGTCGGGGCATATCTTATCAGAAACGGTTCGTGTCCCAGCGATATGAGATAGCGCTGCAAAGCATAACATTGCAATACCTGTCCGTAATTGTCCTTGGAATTCCAATGTGTGATTATTCCTATCTTCATCCTATCGTAGCAATCTTTTTATGTGCTGTTTGATTATCGAAGCCGCTATGCGCAAACGGCTCGGTTCGTATCTTTTGAGTATACGTTTGCAAATATCCGCGATTCGTCCGTTCGGAAGTGCTGCGAAAAATTCGGCGCGATCGACCGAAACAGCCATATCGCATTCTATAGAAGGATTGCCGGATACGGCTTCTTCGTAAGTGGTTTCGATATTTATCGTGTCTAAGTCGGCAAATTCCTCCGCTCCTTTGTCCGTTCGTATCATAATCAGCCCAACCCCGTTAGGGTCTACGAATTCGGGGTGCAGATGATGTATCCCCCAATAATCGCCTATGGTTATATCGCTGCCGCTCCGACCGCCGCGTGCAGGGCAGGCGTGGCAGGACGGTCGGTTGTACAATTCGCGTAAAAATCCCCGCATATATATGTTGCCGGCCGCCGGTTCTTTGACGATAGGGGCGCCGATGCCGTTTATCAGTATGCCGTAATCGGTCCAACCTGTCGTTTTATCCCGCATCGATATTTCGGTAATGCGTTGTTGTGATTTGGATTCATCCAAATACCTTTTCCATACGAACGGACTCGGTACGCCGTGGCAGACGATGTCTACCGTGAGCAGATTGTCGTAGCGTTTGCCGAGGTATCTTCTCAATCCCGCTATCTGGCACGGCGTTCCCGAGAACAACACCTTGCGACCGGCGGCAAGATACTCTTTCGCGCGGACGTACTCTCTTCCGATGCGGCTCTGGACATACTTGCTGCCGCGGAATGCCGCCAGCCCCTCTTTCGTTTCGGTATGGTCGTGTACGACCTCCCATTTTTCGTTGAAACGCGCTCCGAAAACGACTCCGCCTTCGGATACGGTCTTTTCCGCCAGCATAGTGAATATGCCGCCCGAAGAGCTTTTCATACGAATGTCGTCATTCGGATTTTTCGCGGCGTAGACTTTAAGCGGTTTTCTCGGTTCGCCGCAATTCAATATCGGGCATACCCGTTCGCACAGCCCGCATTCGATACATCGTGAAGCGTCGGTTTCGGGATACGAAAATCCCTCTTCGTCCGTGCGCATCGCTATGCACTGCTTAGGGCAGCATTGTACGCAGGCCTCGCATCCGCAACAATCGCGTTTGTCCGTTATCGTTATCATTTGCCGCAGAGTTTGAGTGCCAGGCGTTTTATAGGAGTGCCTATCAACCGTTTTTCGTCATCGTTCATCCCGAATATCCAAAATAGCGGAATATATATCGCTGAATATACTGTGATGCCTGCGCATAGTGATAATAAGGTGTCGGTCGGATACGATTTCAATATGCGGCCGAAGACGATGACCGATATTATCGGGACTATGGACATTTTGCCTATTTCATACCAGAATTTGGGTATGTCGATATTCTGCTTGCGATAGTAATATACGTTCATTATCAGTATTTGCCCCAAAGTCAGCGCTGCCGCGATGGCTGCCGCACAGCCTATACTGCCGAAATACTTGGCCATAGGAATTTGTGCCGCGAGACTTATGACGGCTATGATGACGTATGTTACCGATCTGAACTTCATCTGATTGCGTGCCTGCAATATGGTTATGCCCATATTCTGTATCAACGGAACGGTCAGCGGAATGAAAAAGCATAGCGCTATTATATAGGCATCTTCGTATCCGTCGCCTGCCCAGATGTTTATGAACTGACGGCCGAACAATATGAAGCCTGAAAGGATAAACGCCATTACGATATATTGAATACGTCCCGTACGGATGAAAAGGTTCGAAATCTCTTCGTCGCTTTTGTGCGTGGCTACCATTGCGGTAACTTTGGGCAGAAATACCCCTGATATGGCGGTGGAAAATCCCAAATACATACTTTCGAGATTTATGGCTACCGCAAATACCGCAACGGCGGCCGTGCCGACGACGGCACCCAATACGAATTGTCCCGTGCTCCAATATATGCGGTCCATAATCGCGTTCAGGAATATCCAGAACGAATATATGGCGATCTCCTTGAGAAATCCCCAGCGGAATTTACCGAAAACGAGTTTTATCTTGATCTTGTAGCGGCAATAGAACCAGTTGAGCAACAGCGTCGCCACATTGAATACGGTTTGCACCACGACCATTGCGATAGCCCTGTAGCCCCAGTGCAGCAGACATATCATCACGGCGGTATTCAGCACGATGCGGGCTATTTGCACAGCTTTCTGGAATATGAAATCCTCGTATGCCGTTATTATCGAGCCGAAAATCCCCATCGGGAATGAAAAAGCGAGATTGAAGAGCATCAATATCAACAGTATACGTGCTTTGTCCAACTCTTCCGCACTCATCGTATCGCCGAATATCGCCTCTACGTTGAAATACAATCCCGCTCCTGCCGCAAGCGCTATCAACCCGATTAGCGAATAGAGAACGAAGAACATCCCGAACATCGAGTATTGCTCCTGCGTGCGTCCCTCCGCCCTGAATTTTGCCGTATATCGTATTATGGCGTTGCCGAAGCCGAAATCGAGAATAGTCAGATATGCGATTACGGAGCCTACGAGCGAATAGAGACCGTATTCGCTTTGCCCCATCATACGCAGCATATAAGGAGTATAGAGCAATCCGACGAGATTGCTCAACCCCAATACGACGTAATTGAGCGCGGCGCCTGCCTTTATTTGATTTACTGCCATTGTCGGATTTATGCCGTAACCTGTTCCGTTGCGGTAATTGTCTGCGTATCTTCGGTTTCTTCCGAATACTCCTTGTCATACTCCTCGAACCGCGAATTCTGTGATTTGAATTCGGGTACGGTGGATTTCATCAACCGTACCGTCGAGGGAACGTCCACGGCGAGCGCGAACGCTTCGAGCTGCTCGACAGCCTGACGTGCATTTTCGTATTCGTATTCGCGAACTTTGGCTATGCGTATTTTTTCGTGGGGAGTGGGCAGGGTGTTCTCCGAGTTGCTGAGCACCTCCTCGTACAGCTTCTCACCGGGCCGCAAACCGGTGTATTCGATATGGATCTCCTTATCGACCTCGAAGCCGGCCAGCTCTATCATACGTTTGGCCAGATCTGCGATCTTTACGGACTCGCCCATATCGAAGACGAAAATCTCGTTGCCGCGGCTCATAGTCGCAGCCTCCATTACCAGACGGCAAGCCTCCGGTATGGTCATAAAAAATCGGGTGATGTCGGGGTGGGTTACAGTGACGGGACCTCCGCGCATGATCTGCTCGCGGAAGCGCGGGATTACCGACCCGTTAGAGCCTAAAACATTGCCGAATCGCGTGGTTATGAATTTGGTGGTACCCGCGACCCCCCCCCTTGAGATCGCCTGTCCAAGGCTCTGTACGTATATCTCAGCCAGGCGTTTGGAGGCTCCCATAACGTTCGTCGGATTGACTGCTTTGTCGGTGGAGATCATTACCATCTTCTCCGCATTGTAGCGAATGCACATATCGGCGATATTGCGTGTGCCGGCTACGTTTACGCAAATCGCCTCGCAGGGATTCTCCTCCATCAGAGGCACGTGTTTGTATGCCGCGGCGTGGAATACGACCTGCGGCTTGTATGTCCTGAATGCGAAATCGAGACGTCTCGCCGAACGGACGTCTCCGATGACGGGGATGAATTTCAGGTTGGGGTAGCGTTCTTCGAGTTCGATGCGGATGTTGTGCATCGGCGTCTCGGCATTGTCGAACAGAATGAGTTCCCGAATGTCGAAATTGCTCAACTGGCGGCACAACTCCGAGCCTATGGAACCTGCGGCACCCGTAACCATTATGGTTTTGCCCTTGAATCCTGCTATTATCTCGTCCATCGAGATTTTGATTTCGGGGCGTCCCAACAGGTCTTCGATCTTTATCTCGCGGACATTCTGCTGCATCAGCTTCCCGTCTATGACCTCGTCGATGGCGGGGGCTATGAGGACGTTTATGCCGAGCGTCCCGCACGCTTTTATCAAACGGTCTTTTTCTTCGCGTGCCTCGTCGTAACTGTGGAACAGCACGGCGTCGAAATGTTGTATGGAGTATATTTTCTTCAAATCGTTACCCGACGTGAACCAGAATATGGGAAGGTCGGAGATGCGGTACGACCGCAGCTTGCGGCCGTAGTTGATGAATCCCGTGATTATGTAGTGCGGCGATTTGTGCAGGCGGGTTATCAATGCGACCTGCTTGTCCCCCGTGCCGTATATCAGGACGCGTTTGCGGCGGTGTTTGCTGGTCGCGGACTGCTGGCTCAGGAGCAGATCGTATGTTACGATCATCATAACGCGCGTGGAGATCAGCAGGCAGATCGACAGCAACATATCCAATATTATGAGAATCGCTATATTGCATCCTTCAAAAACGGTCGGCGCGATGAAATATGCAGCCAGCAGCATCGCTTCCTTGAGGAATACGGCTTCGCTCAGCTTCAGTATGTCGCGCATCGTGGAGTGGCGGATGACCGAGCGGTACGTCTTGAAAACGCCGTAAGCTATTCCGCTGAATACCAACGACAGCGCATCTATCTCCAACAACCGTACGGCCGTAATCGAAAATTCGGGAATCAGATAGCTCGACATCGCCAGTGCGATCGTAGTCGCAATAGTCGCTATCATCATATCCACTATCAGGATAATCCAGAGCTTGGTATATCTTTCGAGATGTGCTTTTCGTAGCAAAAAGTCGCTGATACTTTGAAGTGGTCTGTTCTGATTCATAATCGATATTCGGGGCATTTTAGTAATTGCAAAATCATAGGGACGTCTTATGGTATGCACAAGACGTTAATAAGAAGATGATTTCATCGGATTATGGGGTATTAACCGACTCATTATGATGTTAAACCTCTACGATAGAGCGTTTTGTCGTATCACAATTTTATATCGCATCTTATTTTGCGCAAAGATAAGATAATTTATGCGAATGACAAAGGCCTTTTGGTCGTGATGGTGGTATAATCGGTGTAATCGCCGCGTCGGGCTACCCCCCCCCCGAATCGAACACTTTTTAGGCCTTTTGCGACATTCTTTGATGCATACGGAATGATATGAAACAGGAAATTCGACCGTATATCGGTCGAATTTCCATTATTCGCATCTGCCGGACGGCAAAAATATCTATTCCGACAGGGGTAAATGCGGCCGTTTGTCCGTGCCGTATCGGCGAAATCAGTCTTCGGCTTCGGGCAATTCTATCTGTACGCACTCGATGCCTACTCTCTTGAGTAATTCCAACCCGTCCTCGATGCGGTATCTGTCGCAGTATACCACACGTTTTATGCCTGCCTGAATTATGAGCTTTGAACACTCCATACAGGGCGAGGCGGTGATGTAGAGGGTCGCTCCGTCGCAGTTGTTGGCGCTTTTGGCCACTTTGGTAATCGCGTTGGCTTCGGCGTGGAGCACGTACGGTTTCGTCTTGCCGGCTTCATCCTCGCAGATATTCTCGAACCCCGACGGCGTGCCGTTGTACCCGTCCGATATTATCATCTTATCCTTGACGATAAGCGCACCTACGCGCCGCCGTACGCAATATGAGTTCTCGGCCCAAACGCGGGCCATACGCAAATAGCGGCTGTCGAGTTGGCGTTGTTTTTCTTCGGCGTATCCCATTGTGCAGTCGAATTACAATCCGCGTCCGTGACAATTCTTGTATTTCTTGCCGCTGCCGCAGGGGCAGGGGTCGTTGCGGCCTATTTTCTTGTCGGCCTTTATCGGTGCGGGCTTGCTCTTCTCGGCCTGTCCCGCCTGAGCTGCCGCCTGCATACGCGAAGCCTGCAATTTGTTTATGTCTACTTTGGCGCGCTGGGCCTGCGTGCGCTGCATACTTTCGGGATTATTCTCGCGAACGGGAATATATGCCTTGTTGAGTATCGACAATACGTCGCGATTGACCTTTTCGAGCATCTTCGAGAACAACCCGAACGATTCGAACTTGTATATCAACAGCGGGTCTTTCTGCTCGTATGTGGCATTCTGCACGCTCTGACGCAAATCGTCCATTTCGCGCAGGTGTTCGCGCCAAGCGTCGTCGATCGTGGTGAACATCACGATTTTCGAGAACATCTTGTATATCTCGGCTCCGTCGCTCTCCTTGCACTTGAGCAGGTTTACGGGGACATTGTAGCCCAGATGTCCGTTTGTCAGCGGGAAATACATATTGGCATCCAACTGGTCCTTGCGCTCCTCGTAGATACGCTGCATGACGGGACGCACCGTGTCGGCTACCGCTTTGGCGCGGCGTGCATAGGCCTCTTTCAGGTCGCTTACCAGCAGGTCGAGCAATTCGTTGTGCCGTGCCTTTTCGTACGTCGCCTCGTCGAAAGACGGCTGCGTCGCCACTTCGCGTATCAACTCCATACGCATACTGTCGTAATCCCAGCCGTCGTGCGATGCGAGGAACGATTCTGCGTAGTCGTACATAATGTTGTTGAGGTCTATTTCTATGCGTTCTCCGTAGAGGGCGTGGCGGCGGCGCGTATATATCACCTCGCGCTGCGAGTTCATCACGTCGTCGTACTCGAGCAGACGCTTACGTATGCCGAAGTTGTTCTCTTCGACCTTCTTCTGCGCACGTTCTATGGCATTGCTCATCATCCGCGCCTGTATTACTTCGCCCTCTTCGATGCCCATACGGTCCATAACCGCGGCTATACGCTCCGAGCCGAAGAGACGCAGCAGGTCGTCTTCGAGCGATACGAAGAACTGCGACGAACCGGGGTCGCCCTGACGGCCCGCACGGCCGCGCAGCTGACGGTCCACGCGACGGCTTTCGTGGCGCTCCGTACCTATTATCGCCAAACCGCCCGCAGCCTTCACCTCGTCCGTCAGCTTGATGTCGGTGCCTCGGCCTGCCATATTCGTAGCTATCGTTACCTGCTTCGGGCGACCTGCTTCGGCCACGACCTGCGCTTCCAACTGGTGTTGCTTGGCATTCAGGACGTTGTGCTTTATGCCGCGCAGTTTGAGCATTCGGCTCAACAGCTCCGATATCTCGACCGACGTCGTGCCGACGAGTACGGGGCGTCCTTCACCCACCAGACGCACGATCTCCTCGATGACGGCGTTGTATTTCTCGCGCTTGGTCTTGTATATCAAGTCCTCGCGGTCGTCGCGAATTACGGGTCTGTTGGTCGGGATGACCACTACGTCCAGTTTGTATATGCTCCAGAATTCCGATGCCTCGGTCTCGGCCGTACCCGTCATACCTCCGAGCTTGTGGTACATACGGAAGTAGTTTTGCAGCGTGATCGTCGCGAATGTCTGCGTGGCGGCTTCGACCTTTACGCGTTCTTTGGCTTCGATAGCTTGGTGCAGACCGTCCGAATAGCGGCGCCCGTCCAGTATACGTCCCGTTTGCTCGTCCACGATTTTCACCTTGTTGTCCATCACCACATACTCGATGTCTTTCTCGAACATCGCATATGCCTTGAGCAGCTGGATTACGGTGTGCACACGCTCGGATTTTACCGCATAATCGTTTATCACCTCGTCGCGCTTCTGCGCCTGCTCTTCGGGCGACAGTCCCGACTTTTCGAGGTCGGCGATCTCCGAACCGATGTCGGGCAGGACGAAGAATCCGTCTTCGTTGAAATATTTCGACAATACCTCGTGTCCCTTGTCCGTAAGCTCTACCGAGTTGAGTTTCTCGTCGATGACGAAGAACAGCTCGTCGGTAATTTCGGGCATACGACGGTTGTTGTCCTGCATATATATGTTCTCGGTCTTCTGCAACTGTGCCTTTATTCCCTGCTCCGACAGGAACTTGATGAGCGGCTTGTACTTCGGCAGGCCTTTGTGCGCGCGCAACATCGCTATGCCGCCCTCCTCCGTTTTGCCTTCGGCCATAAGCTTGCGGGCTTCGGCCACGAGATTCGTAACGAAATTCTTCTGGAGGTTGTACAGGTTCTCGATTGCGGGACGGTATTGTTCGAACAGCTGGTCCTCGCCCTTGGGTACGGGACCCGATATGATGAGCGGCGTACGGGCATCGTCGATCAACACCGAGTCCACCTCATCGACTATTGCGAAATGGTGCTTGCGCTGTACCAGATCATTTGGCGACGAGGCCATATTGTCGCGCAGATAGTCGAATCCGTACTCGTTGTTCGTACCGAACGTGATGTCGGCCATATATGCCTTGCGGCGCGCTTCCGAATTGGGTTGGTGCTTGTCGATGCAATCTACCGACAGCCCGTGGAATTCGTACATCGGCCCCATCCATTCGGAGTCGCGTCGTGCCAGATAGTCGTTTACCGTTACCATATGCACGCCCTTGCGTGCCAATGCGTTGAGGAATACGGGCAGGGTAGCCACGAGGGTTTTTCCTTCACCCGTCGCCATTTCCGCGATCTTTCCTTTATGAAGCACGACGCCGCCGAACAACTGCACGTCGTAGTGGACCATATCCCATTTCACGTCGTTGCCGCCCGCCGTCCAGTGCGTGGCGTATACGGCCTTGTCGCCGTCGATAGTGACGAAATCCTTGGTCGCCGCCAACTGACGGTCGAAATCGGTGGCCGTTACCTCCACCGTTTCGTTTTCGGTGAAACGGCGTGCCGTGTCTTTCATTATGGCGAACGCCTCGGGCAGAATCTCGTCGAGTTTCTGCTCGATCTTGTCGTCTATGCGCTTGACCGTATCCTCGATGTCTTTCGAGATCTTCTCTTTTTCCTCGAGGGTCGTTTCGGGCAGTTCGAGATGTGCCTTGCACTCGGCGATATGCGCTTCGTCGGCAGCGATGAAATCGGCGATCTGCTTCATCAGCGATTGGCTGCGTTCGCGCAAACCGTCATTCGACAGGGCTGCGATCGACGGGTATATTTCTTTGATTTTTAATACATAGGGTTCTATTTCCTTGCGGTCTTTATCGGCTTTCGAACCGAAGAAAAATTTGATAAGGCCTGTAAGTATATCCATAACTGTTTATGTTTGTCGTGTTTTAATCTTTCAAAGATACGCATTTTATCCGATTCTACAAACCCGCCGAGACGCTTTTTATTATGCGGCGTCCTACGGGACACTCTTCGCAACGCTGCCGACGGCAATATTCGTCGGTCAGCTGTATGAGAGCCTGCGTTTCGAACGCGTTTTTGGGGCGTACGCCGCCTGCCGCCCATTTGCGGACTTTCGCGTTGTCTTCGGGCGGAACGGTCTCGAGCAGCGTTATGGCTCTGTCGCGCAGGCGGTCGCTGCCGATATAGCTGCCGTAAGCATATTGTAGTTGTGCCACTACGTTTATGGCGAGTATGTTCGATTTGGAGAACCCGATGCGCTTTACGACGCTTGCCGATTGCAGCGAGGGGACGAAGTGTTCCACCCAATAGTCCGAAGCGCCTACGCCGAATAGCTGCGCGACGTCTTTCGGCGTGCGGCATTCGAGGATGTTGTTCATCACGAACTCGCGCTGGGCGAGGAATGCGGCGGCCTGCGCCAACCTTATCACGGGGTGGTTGTGAGGATATATGTTGGTCGTTTTCCAGTCTGAGGGCGACATCGGCTCGATGGAGTGCTTGTGTGCCAGATATGCGAATTCCCGTTTCAGATCGAGCGTGTATTCGTCATTCGGATAGGCTTCGAGAAGACCCGAACCGCCTATCAGCAGAGCCTCCAGCGTACGCGGCGACTGCGCATATCGCAATACCGTGCCGTAGCCCGCGCGCGAGGCGAGCGTTTCGAAGGCATCGCTGTTGTTCGGGGCGCCGAGGAACCTCAAAAGCAGGGTATAGAACGTCTGGTTCCAGTTCTCGCCCGACGTTTCGTATATTTTGCGGATGTATTCGTATTTGCGTTTCAGACGCTCGTATGCGAGCGATGTGTATATTTCGGTCAGGTGCAAAGCATCGGTACGCGCGAGATAGCCGTTGCAGGAACAAACGGCGGCTCCCGCCGTCAATCTGTTTATCATACGCTGCTTCGCATCCACGGTCTACAACATATTTAATTCTATCAAAGCCTCTTCCGACATCATACTTTTGTCCCATACGGGGTCGAACGTCAGTATTACGTCCACCGACTTTACGCCGTCTACCTTGGCGACTTGGGTATTGACATCCTCGACGAGCTGGTCGGCCATAGGGCAGTTGGGCGCTGTGAGGGTCATACGTATCGTCGCGACTCCCGACGGTTCGAAATCTATTTCGTAAATCAATCCCAGATCGTAGATGTTTACGGGTATTTCGGGGTCGTATATGTTTTTCAGTGTCAGGACTATGTCCTTTTCGACTTTCAGAATCTCTTCCGGTGTCATCGTTATCGTCGTTTAATTACTCCTTATGCAGCGACTGCGCGAACGCCAATGCATATAGTTTCATCTGCTTCACCATCGCCGCCAGCCCGTTGCTGCGCGTAGGCGACAGATTCTCGCTCAAGCCCGTAGCATCTATAAAATAGAGGTCCAGATCGGCGATCTCCTGCGGCGTGCGCCCGTTCATCACACGTATAAGTAACGCGATTATGCCTTTGGTTATTATGGCGTCGCTGTCGGCCGAATAGTATATCTTGCCGTCTTCCAAACGCGCATCGACCCATACTCGGGACTGGCAGCCGTTTATCAGGTATTTGTCCGTCCTGTGCGTCGGGTCTATTTCGGGCAGCGTGTCGCTCAACTCGATAAGATAGTCGTATTTGTCCATCCAGTTGTCTATGCCCGAGAAATCCTCGATTATTTCGTCCTGTATTCTGTCATTCATAATACGTTTTTTATTTTTCTCGATGAATATTCAATACGGTGCCTTCCGATGCCGACGGTTCGCCGATGCCGAGTATGCGTGCCACCGTAGGCGCCACCGAGGTCATATCCACGGGACTGTCGCAGCGCTGCGATACGACTCCCGCTCCGTAGAATACCAGCGGCACGTGCGTGTCGTATGCGTACATCGAACCCGAATGTGAGCGGCAATGCTCCCGCACCTCTATCCATTCGGGCATAAGGTTGATTACCACATCTCCCGAACGGCGCGGATAAAATCCGTTCTGCATCTTCTGTGCATAGCCGCTGCCGAAATAGCTCGTTCGCATCGCCGTGGACGACAGTGCGTGCGAGACCCCTCGGAACTGCATCGCGAATGTCGCCACCTCGTTCTGTACGTCGGCAATAGACAATTCTTTCTCGTACACGAGGTTGTGGTTGAGATATATCGAGTGGTCGATGTATCCGAGCACCCATTGTCCCTGGCCGTATTTGGCACTGAGAAAGGCGTTTATTATCACTTCGAACTGGCGTACGTTGAACCGCTCGCGTTCCGACCCGTCGAGGTCGTATGACGGGCTGGTGCCGTGATCCGATGTGAGGACCACCAATACGCCGTCTTCGCTTTTCGCATACGTGAAGACATAATCCAGAAACTCCGCCAGATCGTTGTCGAGCCGATAGAGCATATCTTCGTACTCTGCGGATTCGGTTCCGTAGCGTTGCGCGATGTTGCGCGACGTGTCGAGACATATGTTCAATATGTCGGGATGCCCGTCGGCGCTCATATTGAGGCTCGTCACCGCATATTTCGCGAAATCCAATACTATAGTATTGCCTGTCGGGGTATACATAACCTTGTCGCGGTCGTCCGACTGCTGTCCCGCCGCGGGTTTCGACCGCGTGTTCTTCGTCAGCGGTTCCGACATTACGATGGCGGATGCGCGCGTGTTGAGATATTTGTCCCTGTTGTATTTGCTGAACCACGCACCTGCAAGGAAGCGGCTGCGTATGTCTTCGTTATTGTACTCTTTGACCCAGCTCGGGAGGTAGGCTGTATAGTATGACGACGTAGCCCAGCGGCATCTGTCGTCGTCGAGCCAGAATGCGAGCCCTTTCTTTCCGCCCATAACGACTGCCGACACTGGATCGACGGCCACCGTTACGATGCGGCTGCTGCTGTCGGCTTTCATCATAGCATCCGACAGTGCGGGGGCTATCAGGTTGCGCGGGGAGTGGCATCCCTTGCCGTCGCGGCAATCGAGTCCTTGGACCTTGTCGTCGGCGGTTATGTCTACCATAGTGTTGTCGATGTAGTCGTTCCAGCGGTGCGACACTATGCCGTGCGTCGAAGGCATAGCGCCCGTAGTGACCGTCGCCAGCGATACGGGTGTCGTCGTCTGCATATAGTTATATCGGCTGTCGGTGAATACGGCGCCGCCGTCCGTCAGTCGTCGAAACCCTCCGTCGCCGAAATTGCCCGCATATCTCGTCAGGTCGTCCGCCTGCATAGAACTTACGACGATGTTTATGACCAGTCGCGGACGGTCGGCGGCCGTCGCGGAGAGCGCGTACAGGGCTGCGGCGGCGATAAGGGTGATATTTTTGAAAAATCGTGTAGGCATCATACGTTGTTTGAACGACAAAATTACAAATTTATTCGATAAGTCATCCAAAAAACGGCCTTATTGCAATATCGATGCGAAATATGCCAGCTCTGCCGACAAATCCACACCCTCGACGGTCTGTATCTCCTCGATTTGCCGTCGGCAGAATTCGCGATAGGCCTCATCGGCGGGATTTTGCGGACGGTGCGCCGCGGCAGCGGCGATTTTCTCCACACGGGGCAGAAGCCTTTTCGCCTGCTCCGACAGCGCCGCATCGAAAAACTTTTCGCGTATGTACGCGATCGCTCGGGATGACGGGTGTACCAAATCGTCGGCATAGAAACGGTAGTCGCGCAGATCGTCGTTGAGTATTTCGTATGCGGGAAAATAGTATGCGTTCGCGAATCTTCGTACGAGTTCCGCGACAGCTACCTTCAGCGTCGCCTTGCTCAGGAAATTTTCGTCGGCGCCATCGCCCAAGTGCCGTACCGGACTGACCGTGAAGATGATCTTTTTCTTCGCGAGCATACCGTCGAGGAGCGGGGCGAACAGCCCGACGATCTCTTCGACCGTCATTCTTCGACGGGTGAATCCGTTTGCCGGCTGCTTGTGGCAGTTCGCCACGACTTTCCCCGTTTCGTTCAGCACATATACCCACGCGGTTCCGAACGTGATTATCATACGGTCGCATTCCTGCAAGGCGTTGTGTCCCGCCGCTATGGCCGCATCGATATTTGCGAGGGCTTTTTCGGGCGTTTCGGCCGCCAGCGTACCGTGGAAATCGTAGTCGAACCATCGTCCGCCGCTTTCGCGCAGTTCGCCTGTCGCCGCTTTCCGTCCGCTCTCGAAGCGATGCAGCGTCTGCGCGATGGATGCGGGGTTGAACAATACGCCAGTCGGATTCGATACGACGCGGAATTTGGCGTCTTTCAATATTTTCGACATATTGTCGGCGAAGCAGGAGCCGAGTGCCAGTATTCGGTTATCGTATCCGAACTTGTCGGCGAAAGGCGCGATTTCTATTTCGGTGCGGAATTTCATCTCTCGACTGTAGTATTGTAGACCGTTTCGTAAATCGTATCGCGAATGTCGGCGAACTCGCTGTCGTCGAGGGCGCGGCCGTATGACAGAATATGCATCGGCAGGGAACTTTGCTGCGGCGTGTAGGCAGGCTGCCGATACGGTTGGGGACATATAGCGAATCCGTGACGGACATAGAACCCGAGCCTGCGACGGCTCATTTCATCCGTTGCCGTCTCTGCTTCGAGAATTACGGTTTTGCCCGCATTCGCTGTCGTTGCGTCTATTATTTCCCCTCCGAGACCTCCGCTGCGCATAGACGGTACTATGGCGAAATGCTCGACATATGCGAACTCGCCGAGGTCCCAGCAGGTGATGAACCCCGCAAACGAGCCCTCTTTCTCTATCGCGTTTACCCTGAATTTCCCGCTTTCGCGTGCGAGCCGCTCTACCGACACGACAGGACGACGCTCGCATTCGGGAAACGATTCGGTATACAGAGATACGAATGCATCCCACAACGCGGCATCGTCGGGCGTTATGGCTTTTATTTGTAACATACGGCAAAGGTAATTCTTTTTTACGAGAGGTCAAATTTCCGTTCTCGACGTCATACGGCAATACTTATCCGAAGGCGTGATTTGATTTTGTTATTTAATGAATGCGGATTGATACCTCCGCATTCGTGCCGTTCGTAACTTTGTTTTCGTAAAAACCGACCGACCGAATGTGTCTGAAAAATTTCGGCATATAAATAATTAAGGTGTCGGTATGGAAACGTAAGGCTATAACCGTAAAATTTATAAAAATCTTAAAACAAATGAAGAAAAAGATCTTTGCTATTTTGGGCCTGATGACGGGCCTGACTGTCGTCTCGAATGCGCAGGAACAGTCGGTAAAAGTGTGGGAGGATACTCTCGAACTGCCCACTTATCTGCTCGCCGAGCCTGAAACGGCTCCCATATTCGATTGCGACTGGTCGTACCAGCGTGCACGCCGTGCCGTATATCCTTATGCGCTGAACGACAATATGACGCGTGAAAAGAAAAATGTAACCTATAAGGCGCTTTATCTCGAAAACGAGTATGTAAAACTGTGTGTCCTGCCCGAAATCGGCGGACGTCTGTTTTATGCTGTCGATAAGACCAACGGATACGATATCTTTTATCATCAGGATGTCATCAAGCCCGCGAACGTAGGTATGAGCGGCGCTTGGATCTCGGGCGGTGTCGAGTGGAACTTTTTCCATCACCATCGTGTGACTTCGCATACGCCGTCGGATTATAAACTGGTCGAGAATGCCGACGGCAGCAAAACCATCTGGCTCGGCGAAACCGAGTTGCGCCACCGTATGCAGTGGGCTATAGGTATTACATTGCATCCGCATAAATCCTATATGGAGATTACGGGGCGTATGATGAACACGACGCCCGATAACAATTCGATGCTCTACTGGTCGAACGTATCGACGAGCGTGGACGAGAATTATCAGATCATCTTTCCGCAGAGCACCGAATTCGGTGTCTCGCATTGCAAGGAGTATTTCTGCCATTGGCCTGTTACGGCCGAGGCCTATACCGGCGTCGAGGAGTATAAGAACGGTATTCAGGCATCGTGGTGGAAGGCTCATCCCTGCGGAAACTCTATTTTCGCCCACGATCTGAAGGACGATTTCATCGCCGGCTACGATCACGGCCGCCACGCTGGAACTATGCTCGTCGGCAACCACCATATCGTCAAGGGCGGCAAATTTTGGTCATGGGGTCCCAATTCGGGTTGGGATACGAATATCCTTACCGATAACGCGGGGCACTATATCGAACTTATGCAGGGGGCATATTCCGATAATCAGCCCGATTATAACTGGACATATCCTTATGAGGTCAAGAGTTTTTCGCAATATTGGTACGGTATCCGCGAAATGGGCGGCGTGAAGAAAGGCTCGAAGCAGCTCGCTCTCAACCTCGACTCGCTCGGTAAGGGCAAGGTGCTGTTAGGTGTGAATGCTACCGAGAAACTGTCGGGTCTGACCGTTAAGGTGTCGAAAGGCGGCGATGTCCTTTTTTCGGAGAATATCGATGCCGCTCCCGACACACCTTTCGTTAAAACGATCGTTATCGATAAAAACATCGCCGAAACAGAACTTACGATGACCGTTACGGATGCTGCGGGCAAGGAGATGCTGTCATATACACCTGCCCTTATCGATCCGAGCAAACCGCTGCCTCCGACGGTACGCCCTCCGAAGCTGCCTCACCAGATAGAAAATACCGAAGAGTGCTACCTCGTAGGCCTGCGTAATCTCCAGTTCCATAATCCGTTCATCAAGCCGACCGACTATTTCGAGGAGGTTTTGCGCCGCGATGACGGCGATACCCGTGCGAATACCCAGATGGGCGTGTATTGGCGTCTGCACGGCGACAACGAGAAGGCTGCGAAATATCTGCGAAAGGCCGTCGCTCGTCAGACGAAGGACTACACCCGACCGAAGGATTGCGAGGCTATGTATAATCTCGGACTTATTCTGAAAGCCGAAGGCAAGACTGAAGCAGCTATGGATACCCTCTATCGTGCCGTGTGGAACTATGCTTACAATTCGGCCGCCAATTTCCAGCTCGCGCAGATTTATATGGGTCTCGGTGACAAGGATATGGCCCTCGACCGTCTGAATGAGGCCATAACGTATAACGGCAACAATATCGCCGCTCTCAATCTCAAGGCCTCCATTCTCCGTATTTCGGGAGATAAGAACGGTGCGCGCGAACTTATCGACCGCGTATCGGCATTCGATCCCGTGAATACCTATGCGGCATACGAACGTAAATTGCTCGACGGCAACGACGAGGTCACGACACTTATGCGCGACAATGTAGAGGCGTATATCGAACTCGCCCTGACTTATTTGCACAACGGCTTTACCGACACGGCTGTCGATCTGTTGCGTTATATCGATACGAAAGAGGCGTATCCCGTAACGAAGATGTGGCTCGGTTACTTGGCAGACAAGGCGGGCGACGGCAGTGCGGCGAAGAAGTATTATGATGCCGCTTTGGCACTGCCTACCGAGTATTGCCACCCGTTCCGCCTGGAGACTGTCGCCGTGCTCGAAAAGATACGCGACTATGCTCCGCAGAATTATAAGATATACTACTATCTCGGCAATATTTTCTACGACAAGCAGCCGGAACGCGCAGTCGCCGAGTGGAAAAAATGCGTGGAAATCAACCCCGAATTCGCAATGGCCTGGCGTAATCTGGGCTGGGCGAATTGGAAATATACGAAGAACTACGCCGAAGCTGCCGAGTATTATCGCAAGGCCGTTGCCCTCGACCGTTCGCAGGCGATTTTCCTCGAAGAGCTCGATCAGGTGTACGAAGCCAAGGGCGAGGATGTCCGCGTACGTTACGAATTGCTGAAGAGTACTCACGATGTGAACGTAAAACGCTACTATCCGCTTGCCGCCGAGGTTATTACAGGTACGTTCGTCGGAGATTACGATTATGTCGTCGATCTGCTCCGCAAGTGTTATTTCCCCACGCGCGAGGGTGTCGCCAATTTCCACGACGTATATGTAAATGCGTTGTTGCTCGCGGGCGAGAGCAAGCTCGGCGAGGGCAGGACTGCCGAAGCCGTCGCTTTATACGAGGAGGCGTTCGAATATCCGTCGAATCATCAGGTATTCTATGTCGATACCCGTGTTCCGCGCGATGCACAGATATATTATATGATTGCCGATGCTTATGAAAAGGCAGGCAACAAGTCGAAAGCGGCGCTCAATTACCGCAAGGCCGCAGCCGTGAATGTCAAGAAGACGGATTACCGTTACTGGCAGGCCCTTGCGTTGCGCAAGTTGGGCAAGACGGCCGAAGCCGATGCGTTGTTCGATGCTCTCGTCGAGGCGGGACGCGATGCCGTCGTCGAAAGTTTCGTGAATTTCTACGGTGCCGAAGGTACTACGGGCGAGACCGTCGAGTCCATAAATACGAAAGCATACTATACCCAGGGTCTGGGTTATCTCGGTCGCGGAGACAAGGCCGAAGCGAAGAGGTGTTTCGCGAAGTCGGTAGAACTGAAACCCGATAACCTCTGGTCGGTGCGTATGCTCGAAAAACTTAAATAATACAGTAATGAAAAATCGCATATTATCTCTTTGTGTTGCGTTGTTGGCCGTATCCTGCACGGCCGACAGCGCACGTATAGATACCTTCCCGTTCGGCCGTACGTCCGACGGGCAGGAGGTTACGAAATATCGCCTTACATCTCCGCTCGGCAGTTATATCGAGGTATTGGACTACGGCGGTCATATCGTCGGCATCTATGTACCCGACAGGAACGGAGTACTCGGAGATGTGGCGCTCGGATACGATACCGTAGACGAGTATGAGAATCCCGACAACAAACTCTATATCGGCGCCCTGCTCGGCAGATATGCGAACCGCATAGAGACGGGAGTTGTGGAAATCGACGGCAGGCAGGCGGTCCTCTCACCGAACGAGACGGTAAAAGGTCACGTGAACCACATACACGGAGGTTATGAAGGTTTCAATCATAAGATGTGGCACGCCGAGCCGTCGATAGATGGGCGGACGGCCGTGCTGACGCTCACGAGGATAAGCCCCGACGGAGAAGAGGGATACCCGGGGAATCTCGCCTGCAAGGTAACATACAAGTGGACGCCCGAGAATGTCTGGCGCATAGAGTATGAAGCGGAGACGGACAGACCGACGATAGTCAATATGTCGCAGCACTGTTTCTTCAATCTGGACGGGTACGGAGCCTCTGTGATGGACCATACGTTTATGGTGGATGCGGACAGCTATTCGTTGAACTCGGAATGGTATATTCCCGAGAGCAGGGAGAGTGTGGAAGGTACGCCCTTCGATTTCAGAGAACCCCGTGTCATAGGAGAGCGGGCGGATATGCCGAGCCTGCAACTCGAACGTATGGGAGGATATTCGGCAGGCTGGTATCTGAACGGATATGACGGAACGCTGCGCAAGGTGGCGAAGCTGAGCGGAGCAGCGAGCGGCAGGACGGTGGAGGTGAGCACGACGGAACCTTGTCTGCTGATATATACGGGGCGTTGGCTCTCGGAGAGTGTGAGAGGAAAGTACGGAGCCTTATATCCCTATGCGGGGATGATATTGGAGACCATACACCATCCTAACACCCCGAGAAACCCCGAGCTGCCGCAATGTACGTTGAGACCGAACGAAAAGTACAGATCCGTGACCGAATACAGATTCGGGATAGCGGATTAGCCGTATGGCAAATATGACCTCCTGAAATAAAACGGACCTAAAAACTTGAATATGTACAGAACCTTGAATCGTGTCGGAGCGTTGCCGTTTGCGATTGTCGTTGCTTTGTCTCTGTCGGCCTGCCGTACGGAATGCCCGTCATCGGAGGAGAAGATTGCGGACGAAGCTCGTGTGACGGAGTTTTCCGTCGAGACGGCAGGACATAATACGCGTACCCATTTCGGCGATGCGTACGACGGTAAGATTCCCGTGTATTGGTCTTCGGGCGACCGCATAAACGTCAATGGAACCGATTCGGAGGCTTTGGCGGATATAGGAGAAGGTATTGCCGTCGCGCGTTTCAGTATGCGCGGCGTATCCGCTCCGTATCGTGTGATATATCCCGCCGAAAGTTTTGTCGCGAGTGTGGACGATGCGGTATCCGTGGTCAGCTTCCCGTCGGCGCAGACGTATGCGCCGAACTCGTTCGCCGAAGGGGCGGCATTGATGTTCGCCCGTTCCGATGCGACGGACGCGGGGAGCGTCGCCGTGAATCTCGAACATCTGTGCGGCGTGTTGTGTTTTCCGTTGAAAAAGCCGTCCGATGCCGAATTTGCAGCTGTAGACCGCTTGGTGCTTACCGCTTCCTCCGCCGAACCGATAGCGGGCGATTTCGAACTCGATTTCACGACCGGAGAATTGACCGCTACGGCCGATGCGTCCGATTGTATCGTAGTGGATTTCGGCACGCAGGGATTGTTGTTGGACGACGTGGCGGTTGATGTATATGTCGCGTTGCCTAAAGGAGTTTATACGGCCGTCGATATAGATATCATAGGTGCCGACGGCAAACTGCTGACGGCGACGTGGGGCGGTGCCGCGCCTGTCGAGGTCGTAGCGGGGCGTGTCGTAGAGTTCGGGGATATAGATTTCGAACCTACGCATTACGATATACGTTCGTCCGACGACTGGGAGAGGTTCGTTGCGGCTGTCGATGCGGGCGATTATTCCGAATGGATAAATCCGCGTAACGGCGAGGTGAATTTGCGTGCCGACATAGCGACCGACGGCCAGTTTTCTCGCATACGTTCCGATTGGTCGGGAACGTTCAACGGAAACGGTCATACTATGACGCAAGGGGCGTCTACCGTATCGCTGTTTACCCGCATAACTTCGGAAGGCATTGTTAAAAACCTTATTCTCGAAGGTTCTTCGACCTCTGTTTCCAATCCTTCGTCTATAGGGACGGCGTCATTGGCTCAAATCAATCTGGGAACGGTCGAAAATGTAATCAACCGCGTAAATGTGTCGTTGTCCGACCTGCATACCTCTATGGTCGTTTGCGGAATGGTCGTCTGCAACGGCGGCATTATGCGCGATTGCGTTCAGGAGGGCGATATATCCGTCGGGTTCGATCTCGCATCGGCAAGCGCTACATCCTATGCGGGCGGTATCTCCTGCTTCGCCGCCGATGCGGTGGAAGCAGCCGGCTGTACGGTATGCGGCAGTTTCATCGATTGCGCGAACAAGGGCGATATCCGTATAGACAAGACTGGTACGGGGTCGTATTATCTCGGTAAATATACTATCGGCGGCATCTGCGCTATCGTGCACAGGGGAACTGCTGATGACTACTCTTTGTTCGAACGTTGCCGCAACGAAGGATATATCTGCCGTCGCGACGATTCGTCGGGCTCGAATACGTTTTCGAGTGTCGGCGGCATTGTCGGCCGTATAGCCGATTATACTACGCAGGGCGCCGTAGATGTCGCGGGCAACGGGTTTTATGCACGTATCGTCGGTTGTACCAATACGGGAACGGTCGAGAACTCGCCGTATCTGACTAACGGATTTCCCAATACCACTGTTTCGGGTGCGCGTCTTGGGTATACGGGCGGTATTGTCGGATATTCCCGCGGCTCCGCCGACCGCTATGTCGAGATTTCGGAATGTACGAACACGGGCGATATACGCGGCGGGCATTCCCGCTCGTCGGTTATTCTCGGCGGCATTGCGGGTATGACATCCTTTACGCATATATCTTCGTCGTCTTCGGTGAACTCCTTTTACGATGCGGTGCTTCCGTCGTCCGTAACATTGACATTGGGAACGATCGGAGGTCTGATCGGATATGTACGCGACGATACGTCGATCGAAAATTGTGCGGCATCCGTTGCCGTCGATGTTACGGCTACCGTCTCCTATTGCGGTTTGGCGGCGGGCGGAGTATATTCTCCGAGTGCGGATGCTCCCGCATTGACGGTCGGCGGTTCGAAATTCGGCGGCTCGTTCCGCTATTCTTCGGGTGCGGTAACGGTGGATATTACTCCGACCAACTTTTCTCGGTATCTGTGCCCGTTCGGCCGCGTGGTGTCCGATGACGTCGGGTATTGGGACGGGATGTAAATACGAATTAAACCTAAAAACTACTGATATGATTGAACGAAATGATGATTTCCGTCGGCGGAAATGCGGATACGAACCGCCGATGTTTTACATTGAGCGGATAGAGACGGAACGCGGTTTCGCGGTCTCGGTCGGCGTCGGTCTGGACGACGTCGGAGGCTCCGCCGGACATTGGGACAGCGGCATCGGACTGGATGACGCAACTTCGTCCGAAGGGACTTGGGACTGATTTGATTTATTCTGAAAACCTAAAACTTTAAGACTATGAAAAATAACTTATTCATATTGGCGGCCGCGGCGCTTTTGCCGTGTGCCTGCTCGAAAGATGCGATAGGCGATGCCGCAACCTATGGGAAAAACGAAAATATAACCGTCGTATCGGCAGGAACCGACTTATCCCGTACGGCTATCGACGGCGACAACGGTGCGGGCGGTTTCAATGTCCGTTGGAGCGAGGGCGACATATTGAATATCAACGGTACGGCATCCGATGCGCTTACCGCCGACGAGGCGGGCGACAGCTATGCGTCGTTCAGGTTTACAGACATAGAAGCCCCTTATTATGCGGTTTATCCTTCGTCTGTCGTAAAATCGTTCGATGCGTCGGGCACGGCCGTCGTAACGCTTGCCGACGAACAGGTATGGAGCGACGGCAACTGGCCCGAAGGCTCGGCCGTATTGGTCGGTACGGGCACTGATACGGGCGAAGGGACGGCTGCGGTTACGCTTAAAAACGTGTGTTCGTTCATCAAGATAAACATATCGGGAGAAAAGCGGCTGAAGAAGATCGTTTTCCGCAGCAATACGGTTCCCGTGCGCGGCGACTTCGCTGTCGATTTCGAAAATAATACTCTCGTACCCGTTGCGGCCGCCGATGTATACAACACCAAACTTGCGCTCGACTGTTCGGCCGTTACCGAAACGGGCGGCAGTTACATATTCGCCATTCCCGCCCAAGAGTACAAAAACGGCTTTTCGGTAATGCTCGTCAGCGAGGACGACCTCTATATGCGCAGGAGCGTAAGCGGTGCATTCTCGGCCAAAGCGGGCGATATCCGTACGATGAATGATCGCGGTTCCGATTTTACGGCATTCGAGCCTGCCGACGCGTATTTCGACAAAGGCATCTATACCGCCGATGATTACGCGGCATTCGCCGCAGCTGCCACAGCAGGCGATTATTCGGAGTGGCAGGAGGCCGACGGCTCGGTCAATCTCTGCGCCGACATCGAGACCGACGGCTATTTCCTCCGCATCCAGTCTACTTGGGACGGGGTTTTCGACGGGCACAATCATATTATCCGACAAGGCAATTCACGTACTCCGCTCTTCTCGGACGTGTCGGAAACGGGTGTAATCCGCAATCTCGTTCTCGAAGGCGTCAAAACTTCCGCCGCATATCCCGATACGTACGGTACGGCAGCCGTTGCCCGCATCAGCAGCGGGACTATCGAGAACATCGTCAATCGTATGGAGATCGATATGAAGGAGCTCGACGGTACGACGCGTCTGCTTGTCGGCGGTATTGCTATCGGCAATGCGGGCGTTATGCGTAATTGCATTCAGGAGGGCGATATAAGGTTGAATTATACTCTTACGGCCAATAAACCCACCTTTATCGGCGGCGTAGCCTGCTTCGCCTCTTCATCGACGACCGCTTCTGCGGGGAGTGCGGGCAAATTCTACGATTGCGTGAATAAGGGCGATATAAGCGTCGTCAAAAGTTCTGCCGCCAATCAGTATTTGTCTTATTTTGCTCTCGGCGGTATCTGCGGCGTGGTGCATTGCGGTACGGCCGACAACTATTCCGTATTCGAGAATTGTTCGAATGAGGGCTGCATCTCGCGTCGCGACGACAGTCACGGTGCAGGCACCGTTTCGTGCATCGGTGGTATCGTCGGACGTGTGGGCAATGTAGCGGGCGGCGGTGCCGCCGTCGATCTCAATGCGGGACATTATGTCGAATTCACCGGATGTTCGAACAGCGGAACAGTCGAAAACGGGGCATATCTGACCAATACGTTTGCAAGCAACCTGACCTCTACGATTTCAGGCGCCCGCTGGGGTTATACGGGCGGCATCGTCGGTATCGTCCGCGGTGCGGACGCATCTACGCCTGCCAAGATCTCCGAGTGCGTCAATACGGGAACCGTAAAGGCGGGGCATCATTACAATACATTCACGGTCGGCGGCATCGTCGGTCTTACTTCTTATGCCGATATTACGGGATGCACGGCCGTAAACTCGTTCGGAGATGCCGAAATCGAGGGTGTAGCGTTGAAATGCGGTGCCGTAGGCGGCATCGTCGGCAGCGTACACGCTGCGACGAAGGTCTCCGACAGCAAGGCGTATGCTACCGTAGATATGCAGGCTGCACTCAACAACTGCGGACTTTGCGGCGGTGCGTTGATACCGACATCAGGTACGGCGCCTGTGCTGACTGTCGAAAATTCTAAATTCGGCGGGTCGTTCAGCTATTCGGCTGGTGCGACCGTAATCGCTGTAGATGCGGATAATTATTCCGATTATGTAGGCAGCTTCGGCAATGTCGTACAGAACGGTGTCTCTTATTGGAACGGATTGTAATCGATCGCCCGTATGAGGAAAACGTTCAATTTTTTGCATCTTTTCTCGCCTCGGCAGAACCCGAGAGAACTCGGCTCTGCGTTCGGCTTGCCGAAAAGATTCGATTTCTTGCCCTTCGTCCTCTTCGCCCTCGTTTCGTGCGGCGAAGGGGGCGGGAGTGCACCTGTCGATAACGACGACTTGCATAACCGTTTCGATGCGGGTGTCGAATGTCTCTCGTTTCTGGCGGAAGAGGGGGTGCCCGATTATATTTTCGACTGGTCGAGAGGTACGTATGTAGGGGTTTTCGGCTCTGCGCTCGGTGCGAATGCGAAGTATGCGATCGACGATGAGAGTATCGACGGCGGCAACGCATCGATATACGGCCCGAATGTCGGCGGCGGGAAAATAGTCGCCTGCTATCCTTACGACGCGTCGCTCGGCGCTGCGGCCGATGCCGTGCGCGTTACCGTCCCTGCCAACCAGACGTATGTTCCTGCTGAGGAGTTTTATCGTACTTTTGCCGCGAGCGCTTCGCTCGTCGGCTGTTACGACCCCGTTGCGGACCGAATTAATTTCGGCTATCCGACAGGCTGCCTCATCGTGGAGATACGTCTCAACGCATCGGTCGTTTCGATGACGGTCGAGAGCGGCTCCAAAGCGTTGTCGGGCTACGGTGCGGTCGATTTCGATTTGAACCTCGTTATGGATGCGTCTGCATCGAACCGTATAGAATATTCGTGCGGGGCAGAACCTCTGCCGACATCGGCGGATGCGCCTGCCAAATTGTGCGTCATAGTTCCGCCGCAAACCTATCCGTCGGGCGATCTGGTGATAACCGTCGGACTTGCAGATGAAGAACCCTTTACCTGCCGTATCGATCGCGAAGTGGTCGTAGGGCGTATCTCCGCCGAACGGAATCCGATACTTTATTTGACACTCGATGCCGACGGAATACCGCAGATGGATATCGTAAACGGCGATTTAACTATCTATAAATAATAATGATGAAAAAATACATCATAATATTCGTCGTGGCTGTCCTGTCCTTTGTCGCCTGCTCCGAAGACAATGTCGATAACGGCGGAGGCCGCAATCTCGGTGAACGTGTCGTGCCTGCCGAAGCTGGATACTTTTCCGTGCTGGTACGTACTGCGGATACGTGGAGCGTGCGTTCCGATGCCGAGTGGCTGACATTCGATAACGTTAGGGGTAAAGGCGACGGCGTTTTTACCGTCTATTTCGATTCGAATTCATCCTCGTTGTCGCAAATCAGGCTCAATCGTGCGGGACGCATCTTCGTGGAACACTACGGTGCGGCCGATACTCTCTATGTAAAGCAGTGCGGACAGGCGGTTTCGCTCGCGTTTGCCGATGATGCTACGGCGGTTGCGGCGGCGGGCGGCGAAATCTCCGTTCCCGTGTCGTGCAATATTTCGGGCGATGACACATCGCGTATGAAATTTACCTCGTCGCAGAAGTGGATCGGCTCTCTGCGTTTCGATGCCGTTGCATCCGAAGCGGTATTTAGCGTCGGAGCCAATACGTCGGCTGCCGACCGTTATGCCGATATTACCGTATCGTATGTCGATGGTTGGGGCGAACGGCACATATCGACATTGTCGCTGACCCAGAAAGGAGAATGAATATGAAGAGATTTTGCCATTTTACAGAACGTTTCGTCATATTATCTTGTGCGATATTCGTTTGCGGTTGTTCCGACGGCGGACATAGCGCCTCTGAGCTGACGGTGAAATTCCCCGCTCCGTCCGTATCGGAAACGGAAATCGTATGGTTCAATCTGGCGGGGCGGGATGTCTCCGCTGCGGCCGCGTGGTTGAAAGATACCGATGCCGACATCCTTGCGCTCGGCGGTACTGCCGATGCGATAACCGAGATTGCGGGTGTCCTCGACGGGTACGAATGCGTCGCGACCGACGGCGCGGGTGTGTTATCCAAGTCGGAAATTGTCGAGAGCGTCGAATTAGGTATCGACGGCGTTGCGGCTTTGTACGTCCTTACCGGCGATATGCATATCGTCGCCTGCGATTTCGCCGAAGCTTACGGTGCGGCGTATGGCGATTTGGATGCGGATGCGTCGAAATGGGCGTCGCTCGATGCAGCTTTCGCTTCGTTGCTCGATGCTACCTATAACAATCCGCAATATTTGCGCGACTCTCAATCGTGGTTCGTTTGCGGCTCGACGTATTTCCTGTCGT
Source organism: Alistipes sp. (assembly GCA_017937125.1). Taxonomy (GTDB): domain Bacteria; phylum Bacteroidota; class Bacteroidia; order Bacteroidales; family Rikenellaceae; genus Alistipes. The sequence goes on from JAGBEH010000001.1 coordinate 574,306, forward strand.
CGATGGATTGCAATATCGTCAATGTTCCCGAGTGGTATCCTGCCGATATAACCGACGGGTGCTACGCTGCCGATATTTCGGCTTGGAACAACAATCTGAAGGATTGCGTGCCGCTGCATTACCGTCGTTTCGTCCCGACGTTCCGCAATCCCGTTACGGGATGCGAGCAACGCATAGATTACATTTACGTCTCGAATGCCGTTTGGCGCGATATAGTAGAGGTGGAGGTCGTAGACGACGATTTTACGATTTTCGACGGTTCCGTGCCGTCGCATCGCCCGATACGATACAAAATACGCTCTTACGTCGATTAGCGAATGTCAAAACGAATGAATTATGTATAAACATATTACTGTATTTCTCTCGGCGTTGCTCTGTTGCGCGTCCGTATTCGCCCAATCGGCCGTCGAGGTCGGCGGACGGGTGTCGGATGAGAACGGGCGGCCTATGGTGGGAGTGAACGTCGTGGATGTCGCCGACTTGCGGCACGGTACCACTACCGATATCGACGGTTATTATAAAATTAAGGTCGCTGCTACATCGTCGCTGCAATTCTCCTTTTTGGGATATGCTACGCTTACGGTACGTGTCGATAACCGCACGGTCGTGGACGTGAAGATGCGTCCCGACGATACGGTCATAGATGAAGTCGTTGTCGTCGGCTACGGCACCTATACCAAATCGGGTATTACGGGTGCGGTCTCTAATGTCGATATGGACGATCTGCACTCATCGGCGACGGCGTCTGTCGATCAGGCCTTGCAGGGACGTATCGCGGGTATGGAGATAACGACCGACACGGGCGAACCGGGCAGCGGCTCGACTATCCGCATTCGCGGCTCGCGTTCGGTCGAAGCGGGCAACGAACCGTTGATAGTCGTCGATGGCGTACTCGATGCCGTGTCGGATTTGAGCGAAATCAATCCGTCGGATATCGTCTCCATATCTGTGCTGCGCGATGCTTCGTCTACGGCCATTTACGGTGCGCGCGGCGCCAACGGCGTCATAATCGTTACTACCGATGCCCGTCAAGCGCATAAGTTATCTGTAAAGCTGAAGGCCGATATAGGCTTCTCGCAACTCGCAGGCAAGCTCGACATAATGAACGCTACCGAATATGCGGTCTATCGCAACGATATGTACTGGTGGATGAGTTCGCTTTCGGGTCGTCCGCAGCAGGAGGGTTCCTCTTATGCGTTCGACGACCCGTCGGTGTACGGCAAGGGTACCGATTGGGTGAAGGCTATCGGTCGTACGGCGCTTTACCAGAACTATTCTCTTTCGCTGCGCGGTTCGACATCGGGCACGAACTATTATGTCGGATTGGGCTATAACAACTCGCAAGGCATCGTCATAGGGTCGGGCTCGGAACGATATGCCGCCCGTTTCAATATCGAAAGCAAGATAGCCCGCTGGCTTTCGTTGGGAGTGAAGTCGAGTTATACGATGCGCGATATCGACCGCAACAATGCCGCTATCGGCGGGGCTAACACGTCGGCTGCGATATTCCTCGTTCCGATGTTGAATACGTCGGATACGTGGAACCGTTACGGGGACGAGTCCAAAACTGGAGGCTCCGTCTTCAACAACCCGTATCTGTCAGCCCGCAATATCGACAATATACAGCGTTCTTCCAATATGAACGTTACGCCGTTCGTCAAAGTGCATTTTACGCCGTATCTGCAAGCCGAGTCCAAACTGTCGTTCGTGCACAATCGCGACCGATACTACTATTACTCACCGTCGTATCTGCCCGTAGCGCAGACGTTGCAGACGGGAGGTACGGCACGGCGCATCGATCGCGACGGCGATAATCTGTTGAGCGAAACGGTGTTGTCGTACGGCCGTACGTTCGCCCGCAAACATAAGCTCGATTTGCTGGCTGGCTTTACGGCCGAGCGTCGGCGTGTGGATTACGATTATGTTTCGGGCACGGGATTTTTGAATGATAAGATAGGTTATAACAATATTCGCGGCATCACCGATTCGCGCAATCTGACGACCGACTCGTATAATCTGAATTTGCAGCGTATGTCCGTAATTGCGCGTGCCAATTACGTTTACGACGAGCGGTTCCATTTCACCTTTACGATGCGTGCCGACGGCTGTTCGGTCTTCGCCGACGGCCATAAGTGGGGATTTTTCCCTGCGGGGGCATTCCGTTGGAGCATATCCAAGGAGAAGTGGCTGCGCGGCACCTATTGGCTAAATGATCTGTCGTTGCGTGCGAGTGTCGGACGCTCGGGGAACGATGCTATATCGAGTTATCTCTCTCTGCCCGTGTTGGCGGCCTCGACATCGGGGTGGCTGTTCGGAGACGTGCAGGCTTTGTCGGTATATCCGACCCGATTGGGAAACTCCGATCTGACGTGGGAGACGACCGATGCGTATAATATAGGTATCGATTTCGCGGTCCTCAAACGGCGGATTTTCCTCGAAGTCGATACTTACGGGTCGATTACTACGGGAATGCTGCTCTCGGTGAAGAATTCCCATACGACAGGATACGATACCTATTTTACCAATTTCGGCAAGACTCGCAATATCGGCATCGAAGCGGCTTTGACGACTCGCAATATCGTGGCTCCGAAATTCAGGTGGGTTACGAAACTTACTATCGCGCATAATAATCAGAAGACTATCGATGTGGGCAATAACGGCCGCCTCGTTCCGACATATACCAGCCCGCGCAACCGTACGCAGCCATTGTACGGCTACCGCAACGGTTATCCTACCAATGCGCTGTGGGGTTACAAATATGCAGGCGTATGGAAAAACAGGGAGGAGATAGCTGCCAATTCGAAAACCAAGGCTTACGTTTCGGCTTCGATTACGCAGGAGGGGTATGCCCGTTATGTCGATATAAATCACGACGGGGTGCTCGATGCCGACGATTACGTCTATCTCGGCACGTCGGATCCGATCGTTTACGGCGGTTTCCAGAATACGTTCGTCCTTTTCGATAATTTGCGTTTGGGCATATATTTCACATACTCTTTGGGCGGCAGGATTTATAATCTCTCGGAGTTGTGGATGGGTACCGGATGTTCGAGTTCGAACAAGTACCGTTATATGCTCGATGCGTGGCATCCGGTACGCAATCCCGCATCGGACATCCCGCGCGCCTATACCGATGACGGCGTGCAGGCGAGCGACCGTTTCGTCCACGATGCCTCCTATCTGCGATTGCAGACATTGTCGCTGAACTATACTTGGCGTATCAAAAACAAGCAGGCGCCGATAAAGAGCGTCGATTTCGGCGTAAGCTGCGATAACGTGTGGCTGTGGAAACGTTATAACGGTTTCGATCCGGACGTCTCCACCTCTGCGGCCGCGCGCCGTGTCGATAACGGAGCCTATCCGAAGGCGCGGTCGTTCATTTTCAGCATACAACTGACTTATTGACGATATGAAAAAACGATTATATATTCTTGCGGCGGCCGTTATCTCCTGTACCGCCTGCTCGCTCGACGAGAATTTGACCTCGTATTCCACGGGCGAAACGTATTACACCGACGAACGGGAGATCATAACGGGATTGAACGGTTGCTATTTGCCTATGAGACAGATATTCGGCTCGGCGGATTTCTTCCTTTACAGCGAGGCTTCGACCGATGTTATGTATCTGAACAACAGCTCTTACTATACGGCCGTCTGCGACTATTCGCCTACGAAGGCGAGTATCGTCTCGACAGTATGGCAGCGCGGATATATGGGCGTAATGTATGCCAATGCGGTTATCGCGGGCATCGGAAGGGCTGTCGAACGGGGTTACATTACCGAGCAGGCGAGCCGCAAATATTTGGCGGAAGCGTCCATCCTGCGGGCAATGTTCTATTATGTGCTTACTTCGACCTACGGCGATGTCCCGTTTTACACCGAAGAGGTTACCGAACATAATCGTGCCCGTATAGCTTCTCTGCCGCGAATGTCGGCGAGCGAGACGCGCAAGTACCTGATTGCGGAACTTATGGAGTATCTGATGCCTTCCAACCATCCTACGCATCGCGGATCGGGTGCGCTCGATTTCGTACGCACCTATAATTCCGATACGGAATATCGTGTCGGTGCGGCTGTCGGTTTGATGCTTGCGGGCAAACTCGCTATGTGGGAAAAGCAGTGGGACGATGCGATTGCGGCGTTCGGCGTAATAGAGGATATTTACGGAAACGGTGCGGGTGTCGATCCCGCAGGGGCTTTGGCACGTTACCCGCTTAGCGATATTCCTTTCAGCCGTAAATACACCGCCGAGTCGATATGGGAACTCGCATATTCGTACAAACCCTACGGCTTGCAGGTTCCCGGTGTCATCGCGACATACTGTACTCCGACGAGACGGTCGTCCACCGTTTCGAACGACGATGAAGAGGAGGAATATGTGGTGTCGGACGTCTATAACGGTATCGGCATTCCCGAATTGGGCAATACCGCCCGTCTGGCCGTTCCCGTACGTCCTACCGGATATTATTACCAACGGCTTATGTATTACAATTCGGGTGATTTGCGTCGCGCCGCGTACGACAGCGCCGGTAACGAGATTGCAAGTTCTGGCAATATGGCTTGGCAGTGGCTCGGCTACGATCCTGTCGCGGATCCTCAATATACGGGTAATCGGCGGCTTATGTACTTTGCGAGTACGGTATCGTCTTCGGGGAGGCCTTGGCTCGGAAACAAGTTCTGGTGCTACGGTATGGTATATACCCGCGACGATAACAATCCGAAGATTTTCCGCTATGCGGGGGCATTGCTCTGTTTGGCGGAGGCATATGCCGAAAAAGGCGATTTCGGCAAGGCGTGCGAGTATCTCAACGCCACGCGTTTGCGTGCGGGATTGCAGCCTTTCACGGCGGGAACGTTCGCCGGCAGAGAGGCTCTGCTCGAAGAGATCGTAGAGGAGAATGCGCGCGAGCTGTTCGGAGAATTCCAGCGCCGTTTCGAACTCGTGCGTTGGGGCATATGGTACGAACGTACGCTCGAATACAGCGACAGTCCCATTCTGAAGAGCAATATTCGCCCTTATAAACAGTATCTCCCCATTCCCGCCGATCAGATAACCTATTCGGGCGGGGCGTTGGATAATGATGCCTATGTCGAAAATTAAATATGGAGCGGTTATGAAAAGAGTTTTGTTGATGATGGTATTTCTTGCGTTCGCGGGCGTGTCCTCCTGCGAAAAGAGTTTCGAAAGCTCCGTCGAACTGGCTGTGAATGATGAAACGCTCACTCTCGGAGCGGCTGCGGGGACGTGTGTCATAACGGTATATTCCAATACCGACTGGCGTGCGTCACTCGCGGCCGACGGCGACTGGGCACGTATTTCCGTCGGCGGCGGAGACGGTATGTCCGCTTCGGGGCTCGGTTTCGTACATTTCTTTTTCGAAGCCAACGGCTCGGGTACTTCGCGCGAGGCGGTCGTAACATTGCAAAGTAAGAACAAGACGGTTTCCGTAGTATTGACTCAGAGCGGAAATTGAAAAACGGGTGTATGATGAAACGAATTATAAAACATATGATTATACTGTCGGGAATGCTGTTTGCGGCCTGCTATCAGGATGCCGATGAAGTACCCGTCGTGGTTCTCGGCGCCGATGCAGACGAATACGTCGTTTCGCAAAACAGAGGGGAGATAACCGTTCCCGTCATTTCCGATGCGGAATTTACGGTTTCGTTCGTCTCTGATGCCGATTGGGCGGAGTTCGTCGGTTTTGCGGGACAACGTACCGCAAAAATCGCGGGCGACCGCGATGTGACGATAGCTTATGCCGAGAATACGGGCGTATCGCGGTATTTCGATATCGAGCTTGCGCGCGGTAACCGCCGTCAGATTGTGCGTATCAAGCAGAAGGGCATCTACAATAACGATATCCTCTGCCCCGATCGCAATATTTTGGCCGACTGGGTGCAGGGCGAACGCTATGCCAGGCTGCTGACGCTTATTCCTCACGACAGGATAGATATATCGGTCGTATACGATGACGGCAGCGACGGCTGGATAGTCGAATACGCTCTCATGAACAACTTTTTCGTCTTTACGGCCGCATCCAACGATACGGGAGCGGAGCGTTCGGCGGCGGTTATGTTTTCCGCCCGCAACGGCTGGGACGAAGTCTGCACGGAGTGCATTCGCATAACCCAGTCTCCGCGCGATGCGGATTATGTCGCTGTTTCGTTCGCCGATTTGCGCGGAATGCTGAATACTGCGGGCTCGGTCGTTATCGATAGTAATCTTATGCTTGCGGGGCGTGTCGTCAATGATAATTCCGAAGGCAACGGCGGACCCGTTCCTAACCTTACCGTATCGCTGCTCGATACTGCTATGGCCGACAGGACGGTGTTCATACAGAGCGAAGACGGTTCGAGCGGGGTGAAAGTCGTGTTCGACAGTGCCGCAGACAATAACTTGCGCCGCTACGATGCGGTTACGCTCTGCCTGCGCGGGATGACACTGCGACGCGACGGAGGCGGTGTCGATGACCCCGTACGCTATACGCTCGAAGGCGCTGCGGAATGCAATGTTCTTTCGTCTTCTGCGGGTTCCGCTGCGGCTGTAGTCCGTAAGGTGCGTACTATAAATGAATTGACCGATGAGGATATGTATACGTTCGTAACCTTGTCCGACTGCGAGATACCGATACGCAAAGGTCCGTTCGCACCGATCAGCCAGACGTTCCGTAATATTATGGGGACCTATCCTATGGTCATACGTGATCGTACGGGCGGTACTATGTATATGATGAATAACGTTTCGTGCGACTATGCCCGCAACGGCAAGATGATGCCTTACGGTTCGGGCGAGGTTTCGGGCGTCGTGGTTCACGAGCCGTGCGACCAGTTCGAGTGGAATATCTCCGAAGCGGCATCGATGACGGCTGCGGGGTATCTCGAAAATCAGATTTTCGGCATCGGAAATATCGGACGCTATCAGATACGCCCCGTCTCCCGCGAGGATATAGCCTTAGCATCCGATTTTGCCGACGGTTTTTCCGAAATGATTTGCGAGTTTCGATGGTTCAATTCCGATTACGATGCCATTTCGCGCAATGTCGATGACAATAATCATCTTTGGGCTACGTATTCGGCTTTTTCGGTCGGCAGCGGATGTCAGGCCTTAGACCCGATAGGCCGTGCCAACGGCGAAATGTGGCATACCGATGCCTCGCATCCGATAACTTCCCGTGCAGACCATACTTATTTGGGTCCCGTATCCGCGACGGGCGGATTTGCCGACTTCACCAACGGCAACGGGGTTTACGATGCGTCTGGCAATTCGGCGCATTTCAGCATTACGGGTACTCTGGCGACTAACGGTACTATCGATACGCCCAACGGCTCGGCGTGGCGGCATACGTACTGGTATCTTGCGAATACGTTCCAGGCGTGGACGGTTCGTTTCTCTACCGCCGAAATAGGTTCCGAACACGCACCGATGTCGGTGCAGTTCGGCGCGATAGATTGCAGTTCTGTTTCGTTCGGCGCACCGCGCTATTGGAAGGTGCAGTATTCGACCGATGCCGCCTCGTGGAACGATATCGCCGATTATACGGTGCCAGATATGATTATGGCGACCAATCGCAAATTCTGGCAGTCGCCCGCATTCAAATATATGAGTTTCACGTTGCCCGCTTCGGCCGACGTGTGGAATAAGGAGAGTGTTTACATACGCCTCATCCCTTCGTCGAACAGGGCGGGAACGCAGTATGCCTACGACGGGACTGCTATAGTCCCCAATCGCGAGAGCGCGTTGAACTATTTCGCCGTGAGATGTAACAAATAACCTGAAAACTGAATATGATGAAACGTATTTATTCGATTTTACTTATCTTTTGCATGTCGCCCGTATGCTGTGCGGGGGATTTGCCTGCCGTCGGTCCGAAAGAGGAGAGGCCCGCGGTATCGCCGAACGGCGTGCACGTTACGCCTGTCGGTGAACTCAACCGTAATTCGGCAATCAACTCGCATATGTTCGAGACGGGCAACAGCCGTCTCGAACTCGACCGACGTACATTGGTCAAGCTCGGCAACGACGAACTGAAGCGTCCCTTAATCGCCTATCCGCGAGTCAAGAAGCTGCATAACGGGCGTTTTATGTTGATGTATCAGGGTGCGCGCATAGGTGCCGACATCTTTTGGGCGTTGAGCGATGACGGTATGAAGTGGGAATATAAGGGTAAGGTGTTCGAGCGCCGTCCGACCGTAAACGGCGGCGGGGAGCAGGACGACCTGCGCTATTCGTCGGCCGATGCGATCGTCCTTCGCAACGGGGATATTCTGGCCATATCTCCGTTCCGCTGCAATAAGGGATACTACGATTACGCCTCTACGAACGGCATATCCGTCAGACGCAGCACCGATAACGGCGAAACGTGGGGCGAGGAGGAGATAGTCTTTATAGGTACCAATTGGGAGCCGTCGGCACTGCAACTGCCGTCGGGCGAGATACATGTCTATTTTACGGATAACGACCCGACATGGCGCGTCCACGACTCGGGAACATCCTTGCTGCGCTCTCTCGACAACGGACATACGTGGGAGTCGCAATGCCATATCATTCGCCAGTACCGTACCGAAACCTCGCTTAAAAAGGATCCGACGGTAACTGCGCGCGTATATACCGACCAGATGCCCGTCAGCTGTCTTTTGAACGGTACGAACAAGACGATTACCGCTCTCGAGTCGATGGATGCCGACGACAAATATTTCATCTCTTTGGCGTGGAACGACGATAATTGGGCTCATACGCTTGTCGGAGACGATGTGGGACCCGCAGAGCGACAGAACAATGCATTCGACGGTTGCGCCCCGTATATAGCGCAGTTCCCGTCGGGAGAGACAGTGTTGGCTTACAATATCCGTTCGTTTTTTATGCGTATCGGCGATGCGCAGGGTAAGAATTTCGCCGAGGTCGAACCTTTCGAGCCGTTCGGAACGGTCGTAGGGTATTGGGGTGCGATAGAGATGCTCGACAGCCATACCGTTATGGCTACCGTTCCCGACGGTACGGGATGCGACAGTAAAACGCGCCCCGTCCTCGTCGGCAGGCTGCGGCTGAATCATCGTATAGATGCTCCGTTTGCAGCCGTTGAGGTCGATGGCGATAATGCCGATTGGGCGGATAATACGGACGCTCTCTTTATAGGCAGCGAGTCGCAGGCGCAGGTTACGTTCCGTTTCGCGTATGACGAAGATAATGTCTATCTGCTTGCCGAATGTCTCGATCGCGACATTACCGTATGGGATAAATTGACGGTGATGTTCGGCAACGGAAAGTCGGCCGACAAGGCATTTCGGGCTACGGTGTCTGTCGGGAAAAACGGGCTTTCCGTAGACAGGAAGGGCATTGCTTTCAAATACACGGTTATCGGGACTCTCAACGACCAGAGCGACGAGGATGAAGGGTATGTACTCGAAATGGCCATACCGAAAAAAATGCTCGCCATCGAGGGCGGAAGGCTGTTTTTCAATGCCGATCTTGTAGACGACGGTCTGCACGACGGATTTACGGGCGTAACGGAACAGAATGCCGAGGGGTGGATGCCCGTCGTACTTAAATAGAATTTGTTATGAGAAACTTATTGAAACATACATTTATCGTCGTACTGTTCGCAATGCTCTCCGTTTGGACTGTTGCGGCGCAGAGTATCAAACTGCCGTCGTATATCGGCGACAATATGGTGTTGCAGCAGAATTCCGGTTGCGAAATATGGGGGTGGGCGCTTCCGTCGGAGAAGATGATCGTCGAGGCGAGTTGGCTGAAGAAGCCGATGAAGATAAAGAGCGACGGCGACGGACGCTGGAGCGTGAAGCTCAAAACGCCTGCGGGCGGTTATGAAGCGCAGACCTTGAAAATTTCTGTCGCGGGCAAGTCCGTAGAACTGAAAAACATATTGATAGGCGAGGTGTGGTTGTGTGCGGGGCAGTCCAATATGCAATGGTCCGTTCGTCGTACTACCGATCTGATCGAGGATATGAAATTACCTGCGAACGATCGTCTGCGTCTGTTCGATACGGGGCATAAGTTCGCTGCCGAACCGCAGGAGAATATAAAGGATGCTTCGTGGAAAATATGCGATGCGGCGAGTGTGGGACAATTTTCGGCCGTAGGGTATGCGTTCGGCAAGAAACTTCAGTCGGAACTCGATGTCCCTGTAGGCCTTATAAACGCTTCGTTGGGCGGTACGTTCATCGAGGGATGGCTCTCTAAAAACACTATCGAGAACAGTCCGCAAAGCAAAATGATAAAGCGTATACTCGCCGTGATAAATCGCAGCAAAGGCAAGTGGCAGAATAAGGAGTCGTGGATGTACAATGCCAATATACACCCGCTGTTGCGTATGTCGATTGCAGGTACGGTATGGTATCAGGGCTGCTCGAACGTCAATGTCGGCGCTATGGGGTATAAGGACGAGCTGGTCGCGTTGATAGACAGCTGGCGCAACGGGTTCCGCAATTACGATATGCCGTTCTACATCGTGCAGATCGCTCCTTACATTTATTACGGAGCTCGCGGAGCCGTCTTGCGCGAGAGCCAGAGCGCTGCGGCCGATATGCTCGATAATGTCGAGTATGTGGTAACCAATGATTTGAGCGACATCCCGGGCGATATTCATCCGCGTTGCAAAAGAACCGTCGGCGAGAGACTCGCCGCCTGCGCGCTCGGCGGGTATTACGGCCGCGACGTGGTCTTCCGCAGTCCCGCCTATGCTTCGCATAAGGTTGTCGGCGACAAGGTTACGGTATATTTCCGTAATCTGCCTACGCGGCTTGAAGTGCGCGGCGAAGTGCTGCACGGTTTCCAGTTGGGGCGCGACAACGGCAAGAGCATCGAGTTCGTGCCTGCCGTAGCCGAATTGGACGCTTCGGGGCGCAGCGTAACGCTCTATGCTGACGGAATGCCCGATCCCGTATACGTGCGATACTGTTTTAACGAGGCGATAGGCACGCTTTTTTCGGCCGAAGGTCTCCCGTTGGCGCCGTTCCGCACCGACAGCGGAAACTATTATCCGTCCGCTCGCGATTATGTCGAACCTCCGTCGCAGATAACCGTGAAACTCGAAGGTGCGGGTTACGAAAAATCGACACTGACCGAAGGTGCGCGTATGTGGATCGATCGCGATGATCAGTTCCTCAGTGCCAACTATCCGCCGCAATTCAAAGGGTTCGAAACCGCCATAACCCGTACGGGCAGCAAGTCGCAACAATCCCCGCGCGGCCGTGTTACTGCCTGCGGCGACGGACGCATATATATCATATCGCATTGCTCATCTGCATTCGGCAAGATGTTGGGCGAACTGTATGCCAAGGGGTGGAGGTTGATGCCCGCCACACATTTGAGCGGCGAAACGGTTACTGTCGATGACAGCGGTAAACGTAAAACCCGTCCATTGCCGCAGTTGTTCATCCTTTATAAGGAGGTCGCGGCGGGAGAGACCGTCGATTTGCCTGTGGTGAGTACCTACTATTCGATTACACCCATAGCCAAAAAGATAGAATTTATCGAATAAACTGTTTATAAATCCGAAAATTACATTGATTATGAGAAACTTCGAAACATTGATTCTTTTGATGATTGCGACCGTCTCGGTATCGCTGTGTACTTCGTGCGGCGGCGATTGCCGCGATACGGAATGCGATGTCCGCATAGCGTGGGACTACGATACTTTGCAGGAGATGACCGACGTATGGGTTGCCGATAAGGATTTTAACGAAACCGATCTGCACTATCCGCGCATCAAACGTCTGTCGGACGGTTCGTTGATGATGACTTTTTCCAACCACCACTACGGCTGGAATGTATATGTCCGCCGCAGCGAGGATAACGGCCGAACTTGGAGCGATGCCCGAATGGTGCGCGAACAGTATCCCGCCGTCTCGTCCGTCGGCAACGATACCGTAGTCTTCGTTAATCCCGACTTCATCGAGTTGCAGGACGGCCGCATATTGCTGGCTTATCAGTGGCGTTACAAGAGCGGTTACGGCGATATTCCCCATACGAATGAGAATTGCGGTATAGAGATAATGTTCAGCGACGATTTCGGCAAAACATTTTCCGAGCCGCGCGAAATGTTCCGCGCACGTTGCTGGGAACCCGCTTTGTTGCAGTTGCCTTCGGGTGAGATACAGATGTTCGTTACGTCGAGCCAGGATGTCGTGGACGGCGTGTCGTATCCCCGTACGATTGTCCTCCGTTCGTTCGACGGCGGCGAGACGTGGCAGGGTAAGAGGTGTGCGACTATTTATGACGTCGAACCCATATCCCGCTCGATAGACGATCGTTTCGCTTACGACGGAATGCCTACGGGCGTATGGCTCGATGACGATAACGGTATCGCAGTGCCGTTGGAGTCGTGGCACGGCAGGCTCGTAGTCGATCAGTCTCCGATAGTGGTGAAAACTACTGTCGAGAAGAACTGGCGCACGGATTACGATAAGATTCTCGAACAGGGCGGTCCCGACTATCCTGCAAAAAAACAGGTGAACAAGGATCTGTGGGCATACGGTCCTTATTCGACCAAACTGCCGACGGGAAATATGGTTATTCTCTGCAACGGTACCTACAAGGGTGTCGAGGGTATATGGACACTCATCGGCGATAGAAAGGCCGACAATTTCCGTTATGCGACGTCGCCTTTCGGCGGACATTGGGGTTCGATAGACTATATCGGCGATAACCGCGTGATTGCGACTTCGACGTTCAATTACAAGGATGCATCGGGACGCAACCGTGCTAAGGTTATGTCGATGCAGGGACGTCTGAACTATTCGAAAAATGTAGCGAAAGGCGATGTCGTTATGCCGAAAATCGCCGATTTCGACCGAGCGAACAATGATTATTGGTTTATCGGCAAGGTGGCTCCGTCGTCGGTGTTCACGGATTTCGGATATACCGACGATGCTTTTATCATAGCTACTTATCTGTTCGATAAGAATATAGCTGCTTTTACCGTCGAAAATTCCGATGCCTCGGTGGTTTTGTTCAGCCGTAAGACCGCGCAAGGTTGGAATAATTATAAAATTGCCGTCAATGCGCTCGGCAAATATACCGTATACGAGGAGGAGGGTTATTCGTGGCATTTGGTAGGCAGCGGTACGACCGAAGATGTCGAGGTAGACGGTACGATTAACGATCCGAGCGATGAGGATCTGGGTTTTGCGGCTCGTGTCGAGGTGGACTGGAATTCGCTCGGCGGCAAACCGAAGGCAGGCGAATGTTGCAAAGCGCAGCTGCGCCATTGCTATAAGGTAAAGGCGACCGAAAAGCCGCTTTCGAAGATCGAGTATGCTGACGGCGAAAGCAGCGATTATCCTCAGGAGTGGCTGAGCGTGCGTTTCGAATAGTTCAGAAGGCGGGTGTCGTCGGCAATCCGCCCGTCCGACGACACTCCTCTTCAGCTGTTTTTGTATTATTGGGCAATTATATATAATTTTACACTAACCTTATTCCAAAGCCCTGCAACCTTATGCGTGATCGAGTGACGATATATCCGAATATCCGAAAGATTGTATGCACGCTGTTGGCGTTCATATGTTTTTCGACGGCCGAAGCCGAATCGGGGCTTAGCTTCAGCCGCATTTATACCGATGACGGGCTCTCGAACGACAGTGTCATATGTATCGTTCAGGATTCCGACGGCTTTTTGTGGGTAGGAACGTCCGACGGTTTGAACCGTTACGACGGGACCAATTTCAGAACGTTTTATCGCTCGGAGCTCGATCTCCCGTGCAGTTATGTTAATTCGATATGCGAGGACGGCGAAGGCAATATATGGGTGGGAACCGATTGCGGACTTACCATATATGAAAAGAGGTACGACCGTTTCCGCAGGGCGGAACGCATATTCGGCGATGTCCGTATTGACGGTAATATATCTCTCGTCAAACGGGGCGACGACGGAGCGGTATGGGTTGCCGTAGATAACCAGGGACTGTTCCGTTTCGACATAGCCGCCGGCCGCGCGATGAATTATTTCGTCGAGAACGGAGTTCAGACCTTGCCTTCGAGTATCGGCTGGTTCTGTTTCGATTCTGTCGGTACTCTGTGGATAAGTCTGCGCTTCGACAACCTTTACCGGGCCGATGGCGATTTGCGGGAACTGGTGCCGTATACGTTGTCCGACGGTACGCAGCCGTTTGCCAAGGATAATGTTACACGTATCATAAAAGGACTTTACAATACGATATACGTCGCTTGCGGACAGCGCGGCATCGTCGAAATCAAACTGTCTACGGGTCGTATGCGAACGATTTTGGCAACTGAATGCAATAACCTGTTCATCAATGATATGCAGCTGTCGTCTGATAATATCTTGTGGGCGGCGACCGATGACGGCCTTTTCAAATACAACGTATCGACGACGGAAACCGAACGGTTCCGCTCCGATTCCGACGACGTATTGTCGTTGTCCGACAACGAAATCACTTCGGTCTTCATAGACCGACTCAACGGACTGTGGGTAGGTACCTATAACGGAATGAACCGTGCCGATCCCTATTGCGATAATTTCCGCAAATATTATGAAATAGGCGATGTCTCGCTCGAAGGAATGTTGGTTCGCGGATTCGCCGAGGACAGGGACGGGACGATATGGATTGCCACGAAACAGGCGGGAATGTTCAGATATATGCCGTCGAGCGATAGGCTCGAACCGTATGTGAACAAGAACCTGCCGAGCAATATTTTCGGCGTGTGCTACGACGACGGTTCGTTGTGGATAAGTTCGCATACGGGCATTTGCCGTCTCGATATCGCTACCGGACGGGTACGCAACTATCGCCGCGAGTTCGATACTCGCTCGACGATGATGTACAAGGCATTCTGCATCTATAAAAATTCATTGAACCGCATATATGTGGGTACTCCGCTCGGCCTGCTCGTTTATGACGAAACGATAGACGATTTCGTTACCGTCGATGACTTCGACCGTATTTTCGTATACGATATATTCGAGGACAGCAAGGGCAATATGTGGTTCGCGACACTCGACGACGGCCTTTTCAAATCCGATGTCGAGAGCGGATGCCTTATAAATTACCGTAACGACGCATCGTCCGACGGAGTTATTCCGAGCAATAAGGTGCGTTCGGTTTTCGAAGATCAAAACGGCGATATATGGATTACGACGCACGGCGCCGGAGCCTGTCGGCTGAATGAAGCCGAAGGTCGGTTCGAGGGGTTCGAACTTTTCTCGCGCGAGTTCATAAATGTCGCTTTCCGCATCGTCGAGGACGGGAACGGTTGTTTGTGGATAACGACGAACAAAGGGCTTGTACGGTTCCGTCCGCCGTTCGGTGCGGGAGATTACCGTATCTATACTAAGGCCAACGGATTGTTGAATAACGAATTCGATTACAGCTCGGGCATATGCACACGTAACGGTGATATATATCTGGGCTCTAAGGACGGATTTATCAAATTCAACCCGCACGAGTTCGTCGAGGATAAAAGTTCGCCGAATATAGTCATAACGGACTTTTATGTCAATGACTGCCTTATCAAACCCGATGACGGTACGAAATCGCTGTTGAAAACGAGTATTTCGCAGACCCGTAAAATAGAACTTTCGGCACGCGACAAGAACATATCGTTCCGCATATCTATGCTTAATTTGCGATTGTCGGCGGACAATACACTGTATTACAGACTGAAAGGTTTCGACGATGCGTGGCAGAAGGCCGCAATGAATACCGTTACGTTCAACAACCTGCCTGCCGGACGCTATCTTCTCGAACTCAAGAGCGTGAACGGCGACGGCGTATGGAGCGGGCATCATCCTGTCGAGATAGTTGTCAAGCCGCGCTTCTATGCGTCGCTATACGCTATAATCCTGTATATTGCAGCTGCTTTGTCGGCAGTCGTATTCATCGTTATGTACTTGCGTAAACGTACTATCGAAAAGCACGAGGAGATGCAGCGCACGTTCGAGAAGAACCGCGAGATAGAGATCTACAACGAGAAAATAGAGTTTCTGTTAGGCATAGCTCACGAAATAAAGACCCCTTTGACGCTGATATCTACTCCGTTGGACAATATCGTCAATATGGGGCATTTCGACGAGGAGACGCGCGAGGATTTGAATCTGATAAAGCATAATACCGAACGGCTTTCGCGTCTTATAGGTGAACTGCTCGATTTCTCGAAGGTCGAAAAGCGCGGTTTTCAGCTGACTTGTACCGAAGTGGATGTCGTCAATAAGATAAATATGCTGTTGTTCGGGTTCAGCGGGGCGGCGAAGGGCAAAAATCTTAAGATCGAGTTTACGCACTCGGCCGAGTCTATTTATGCTATGGTCGATGAGCAGGGTTTGGCGAAGATAATAAGCAATCTGTTGGCGAATGCCGTGAAATATGCCGAGACATATGTGCATATAGACGCTTCGGTGGTCGATGGCGATTTGAGAGTCGCGGTATGCAATGACGGACAGATCGTACCGCTCGATAAACGCGATGTCATATTCAATCCTTTCGTACAATACAAGGATTCCGACGGTATTTTCGAGCAGGGTTTCGGTATCGGTCTGACATTGGCGCGCAAGCTCGCCGAATTGCATTCGGGGACGTTGGTCATAGACGACGATACTTCCTGCAACAACTTCATACTGACATTGCCCTGTGCATCCGCGAGCGGCAGTGCGGTCGCTGAAGCGGAAGAGATTGCCGAGACGCAGCGCCCCGTGCTGCTGCTCGTCGAGGACGATAGGGATATGTTGAGGTATACGAGCCGCAAGCTGAGGACGCGTTACGAGATACTGACGGCATCCGACGGCAGGGCGGGGCTCGATATAGTGGCCAAAAAACACGTGGATATCATAGTTACCGACATCTCTATGCCCGGGATGAACGGTTTCGAGATGTGCGAGACGTTGAAACGCAATTTCGCGACTTCGCATATTCCGATAATCATATTGTCGGCGTTGTCATCGTTGCAGACCAAAATCGACAGTATGGATTGCGGTGCCGACATATATATCGAGAAGCCGTTTTCGCTCGAATATCTCGTTTCGTGCATCGAGTCGTTGTTGTATAAGCGCAACCGACCGCGCGGAAACGGCGATCTGCGATTGAGACAGATGCCGCAATCGTCCAATTTATCGAAGTTCGACGAGGAGTTTCTGGTGAAAATGGAGGAGACCGTTATCGGCAATATCAGCGACCCGAACTACGGCATCGACCAGTTGTCCGAGAGTTTGTGCCTGAGCAAATCCACGCTCAACCGCAAGGTTCGGGGACTGTTGAATACCACTCCCAACGAATATATCAAGAATATGCGTTTGATCGTCGCTGCCGAGATGATACGCGAAGGGTCGCATCGCATCAACGAGATATGTTATATGGTCGGGTTCGGCTCGCCGTCGTATTTCATCAAATGTTTCAAGAGTTACTTCGATAAATCACCTACCGAGTATAAGGATAATTTCGGATCGGAGTGACAGGGATGCGGTGGACGCGTATTTGCGTTTTTTTCTGCAATGATTGCATTTTCTATGCACAAATCATAGACTGTTTCGGGAAATAATAAAAGGCGCAACCTTGCGGTCGCGCCTTTGCGGTTCTCGGAGAAAAATCTCTTATTTCATAGCCTGCTGTACGGCAACCGCCACGGCGACCGTAGCGCCGACCATCGGGTTGTTGCCCATACCGAGAAATCCCATCATCTCGACGTGTGCGGGTACCGACGACGATCCTGCGAACTGCGCGTCGGAGTGCATACGTCCGAGCGTATCGGTCATACCGTACGATGCGGGGCCTGCGGCCATATTGTCGGGGTGGAGCGTACGGCCCGTACCGCCGCCCGAAGCTACCGAGAAGTAGGGTTTGCCTGCCAGTACGCGCTCTTTCTTGTAGGTGCCCGCAACGGGGTGCTGGAAGCGCGTCGGGTTTGTCGAGTTACCCGTGATCGAGACATCGACATCCTCTTTCCACATTATCGCCACGCCCTCGCGAACATCGTCGGCACCGTAGCAGCGGACTTTCGAACGCAGACCGTCCGAGTAAGGTATGGTCTCTACTTCCTTGACTTCGCCCGTATAGTAATCGAACTCGGTGCGTACGTAAGTGAAACCGTTGATGCGCGAAATGATCTTCGCCGCATCCTTGCCCAGACCGTTGAGAATGACGCGCAGCGGGGTAGTACGTACCTTGTTGGCCATTTCGGCGATTTTGATAGCGCCTTCGGCAGCCGCGAACGACTCGTGGCCTGCGAGGAACGCGAAACATTTGGTCTCCTCGCGGAGCAGACGTGCTGCCAGATTACCGTGACCGAGACCTACCTTGCGGTCGTCGGCAACCGATCCGGGGATGCAGAATGCCTGCAAACCTTCGCCGATAGCCTCTGCCGCATCGGCTGCGTTTACGCAACCCTTCTTGATAGCGATAGCCGCGCCTACGACGTAAGCCCACTTCGCATTCTCGAAGCAGATAGGCTGCGTCTCCTCGCACATCTTGTAGGGATCGAGACCTTTCTGCTCGCAAATGGCTTTCGCATCCTCAACACCGTTGATACCATATTGTGCAAGCACGGCATTGATTTTATCTATGCGGCGCTCGTAACTTTCAAATAAACTTGCCATAATTTCGTTTGTTTTATGCGGTTTGACAATGCGGATTACTCTTTGCGCGGATCGATGTATTTCACAGCATCGTTGAAACGGCCGTAGTGCCCTTTGGCCTTTTCGATGGCTTCGTTGGCATCCATACCTTTCTTCACCATATCCATTACCTTTCCGAGGTGCACGAACTCGTAGCCGATAACTTCATCATTGGCGTCGAGCGCCATACGGGTGCAGTAACCTTCCGCCATTTCGAGGTAGCGCGTACCTTTGGCATTGGTTCCGAACATCGTACCCACCTGCGAACGCAGACCTTTGCCCAAATCTTCGAGCGAAGCGCCGATAACCAGACCGCCTTCCGAAAACGCCGACTGAGTGCGGCCGTAAACGATCTGCTTGAACAGCTCGCGCATAGCGGTGTTGATAGCGTCGCATACCAGGTCGGTATTGAGTGCTTCGAGGATGGTCTTGCCGGGCAGAATTTCCGATGCCATAGCGGCCGAGTGGGTCATACCCGAGCAGCCGATAGTCTCTACGAGAGCCTCCTCGATGATGCCGTTCTTAACGTTTAGCGTCAATTTGCAGGCGCCCTGCTGCGGTGCGCACCAGCCGATACCGTGTGTCAGACCCGAAATGTCGGAAATCTCTTTGGCTCTGACCCATTTGCCCTCTTCGGGTATCGGAGCCGAGGGGTGGTTGGCACCCTTCTTCACGCAACACATTTGTTGCACTTCGTGAGAGTAGATCATAATTCAAATTCGTTTTAGTAATATTTGTTTGTTGCCTGTTCGCTTTTTACACGCTGCAATCTTCAATTGCGGCGCAAATATAGCAAAAGTCGGGCGCAAAAGCAAACTTGTCCGACGTTTTGCCGAGGGTAATTTTTCAATCCGTATCGTGCTCGGCAGGCCGTTTGCGGAACGTGAAGTATTTCGCTGCCAGAAAACTGTATGCGGCCGTGATTACGGTAGTCAATGTTTTGGAAGGCGTAGCCCAGAACCCGAACGTCTCGACGAACAGCTTCATACATACGTAATTCAACGCTATCGAACCTGCCACCGTCAGGGCATACCGCGCCATTTGCGTACGTGTCCTGACGCCCGACGAGCGGAAAGCGACGTTTCGGTTGAGCCAGAACCCCGTGAAAAACGTAATGGGGAATACCAGCACGAGCGATGCTATATGCGGCGATACGACGACGAAACCCAAATCGATGAAGCGTTTGCAGATAACGAAATGATATATCAGGAAATACCATATCGAGTCGAGCACCATATTCGCCGCTCCGCACACCCCGTAGCGATACAGCTGGCGGGGAACCGCCGCGCGTATGGGGGCGATGTAGAATGCGTCGATGATTTCGGTTATGAACTCTGCCGCACGCATCATTTTTTCGTGTACACCCACAAATCCTTGAAATCCCGCGATACTGAGTCCATATATTTTACGGCTTCCGCACGGTCGTCCGTATCGTATACGGATACCATATATCGTGCGCCGTAATTATATACGCGGCAATTCACTGCGGGCATACGCTTTTGCGCCTGTCCGACGGCGCGGAATGCGTTCTCGGGCGTGGAGTAGATGCCGAGCACCACATAGCTGCGCCCCGATATGCTTTCCGCTACGGCTGCGGTTCCGTTCGCCGATGCCGTGACGCTTTCTTCGGGCTGCGACTTTTCGGCTGCTGCTGTCACGGCCTCCGTATCGGCGGTTTTGTCCGAGACATTCCCGCTGTCGGCCGCCGTTGCCGAAACAGTGCTTTCTGCATTGCCGTTCGCGGATGTCCCTTGCTGCTGTATGTCGGGTACCTCGGCGGCGTTATCCGTATTCTCGTTTGCAGGCTCCGAAATTCCGCCGTTTGCTGCGGTCGTTTCCGTCTTTGCGGAGAACAGCGATGACAGTTCCTTGCCGTTGTTTTCTGTCCAGACATAGCCTGCCACGCATAATGCGAACAGGCAGCATACGGATGCGAATATATACAGCAGTGTGTTCGAACGCGGCTTTACGGCGATTTTGTCACGCCCCTGCCTGTTGAGTACCGTTGCGAACTCGTCCGTCATCGTGAATTTGTCGCGGTGCAGCGATCCGACACCGTCGATGGTAAGCGTATCGCCGTCCAGTACGTGCATCAGCCAGTCCTCGTATACGTCGTGCGCCTTTTCGCCGTCCGTGCCGCCGATGCGCGCGATCTCCTCTTCGAGTGAGAGACCCCGATTCTGCTCTGTGAATGCGATGATTTTGCGAGGCGGCTCGATGAATTTACGCGTAAACCGTTTCGCGCCGAATCTTTCGATGACCAATGAACCTATGCCGGGAAGATACAGGTTCCTGCCCGAAGACAGAATGTTGAAGGCTATCTTATTGACTTCTGCTACCATTTTTTCGTCGTTTTCTTTTTCCTCGGTTTGTCGGCGGAAGCGGCGGATGCCGTTCTGCTATCGGCTGCCGTAGGCATCTGTTCGGGGCGTGAGAATGCGCGGTATATCATATAGAAGCCGAGCAGAATGAACGGTATGCTCAGAATCTGCCCCATATCGAGCAGCATACCTTTCTCGAACTCTTCCTGCTCTACCTTGATGAACTCTATCAGGAAGCGGGTGAGGAATATCCCTTCGAGCCCCACTCCGAATAACAGCCCCGGGCGTTTGCGCCCCCAGTCTTTCGCATAATACATATATGCGAGAATGACGAACGTTATGATATAGCATACGGCCTCGTACAGTTGTGTCGGATGCTGTACGGGTACGTCCGCAACCGGCAGGCCGGGATACAGACGCAGGAATTTGAACCCCCAGGAGACGTCGGTCGCACAACCTACTATTTCCGAATTGAAAAGGTTGCCCAAACGTACTATCGCACCGCCTATGGCGACGGGGATCATAACTCTGTCGAGAGACCATATGTACGGCAGCTTGTTTTTACGCGAGAACAGCCACAGCCCTATCAGCAATCCTACGGCAGCTCCGTGGCTGGCCATACCTCCGTTGCGTATCTCGGTAATGATGGCCCACGGTTGTGCCAGATAATATGCAGGTTCGTAAAACAGGCAGTGTCCCACGCGTGCGCCTATTACCGTTGCCAGTGTTCCGTATATGAATATGGAGTCGGCTATCTCCTGACGCAATCCTTCTTTTTTGCAGAAGGTGTTGAACATCCAGCCGCCGAGCAACAGCGCCACGGCCCACATCAACCCGTAATAGCGTACCTCGAACGAGCCTATCGAGAAAAACACGGGATTGAAATCCCACACTACAACCAGTTCGTGTATCATAGCCTTTATTTATTCGCCGTGTCGCGGTTCTGCGGTTTCTTGAGCGTGAATGCGAACGTACTTCCGGTACCCAACTCGCTGCGCACCGATATGCGTTCGCCGTGCCCTTCGATTATGTGTTTCACTATGGCCAGACCGAGACCCGTGCCGCCCTGTTCGCGCGAACGGCCTTTGTCCGTGCGATAGAAACGCTCGAAAACCCGCGGTATGTCCTCTTTGCCGATACCCAATCCGTTGTCCTCGACCTCGATGAGTATCTTGTCCATCATATCGCGGAACCGTATGACGGTGCTTCCGCCCTTCTTGCCGTAGCGTATGGAGTTGATAATCAGATTTACGAGCACCTGGCCGATATAATGCTTGTCGGCTGCCACGCGGAACGGCGACGGCAGGTCGTCCGCCCCCTTCACCGTGATGGTTATCTCTTTCTTCGCAGCCTCCATTTCGCTTTGGTCAGCGATCTCTTTGGTCAGGGCCACGATGTCGAATGTCTGGATATTCATCCTGTTCATATCGCTCTCCAGTCGGGAAATGGTGTCCAGATCGTTGATTATGTTTATCAGACGGTCTATGCTCTTTTCCGCACGTTCGAGGTATTTGCGGTTGATGAGTTCGTCCTCGAGCCCCCCGTCGAGCAGCGTGGATATGTATCCCTGAATATTGAAAATCGGCGTTTTCAGTTCGTGCGCGACGTTTCCGAGATATTGCTTTCGGAATTTCTCGGTCTCTTTCAGACGGGCGATCTCCTTGTCGTTGTCGTCGGCCCAGGCGGTCAGCTCTTTCGAGACATCCTCGACATGCTTGTCCTTCAGTTCGTCCAGAATCTCGGTGGTGTGCACGTCGCGCGAGAAGACTATCGAATAGATGGGCTTGAGTTTGTAGGCGACGTATTTGTACATTATCCACAGCGATACGAGCGACACGACCGTAAATATGCCTACGGATACGGAGAGTATTATCCACCATGCGAGATGGGCGAATATCATCACGGCCGCAACGCACAGCGCAGCGATGAATCCTATCAGGAGCGAAGCCCCCTCTTTAGTTTTTATGACCATAATCCTTTATTGTTTTATTGTCAGTTTGCCGTCTACGCGGTATATCGCTTCCGCGTCCTCCGTTTCGACGGTTATTGCATTCTGTTTTTTCCCGTTGTTTAAGGATTTCAGCGTCTGCCCTCCGTTAAACATCCGAAATTTACGCAAAAATATTGAATTTTTGCAAACTATGACATATTCTCTGCCTGAAATGATCCCTTCCTTATCCGTTTTGGTGAGAAAAAGCACCGTTTGCTCGCTGTCCGACCTCTCCTCCGACGGGCGGTATGTTACGGCGAGGTCGCAATGGTGCAGCGGAGGAACGAACATATAATATGTCGGCGCTGCCGTTTCGGGATTCCGCAGTACGGCTTCGACACCGTCGTCGTAAAAAGGTATTTGCGCCGAGCGTGATTTTTCATCGACATACATACTGCCTTCGCCGGTAAGTATCCACGCCTTGCTTATTTCGGGGAATTTGCTCACTATGCGTTCGGCTACATCTCTGGAAATCCCGTTGTTGCCGCGCTTGATCTGATATAGATTCTCTCCGTACGGCAGCCCTATGTAGCGTGCGAAATAGTTGGTGGTCATTTGCGCACGTGAAATTATCGCATAAATTCTTTCCCAATTACCGTTGTTTTGTGTCATAATTCAAAAAAAAGTTGCATCTTTGCATCGACGGTTCCGTAGTTCAATGGATAGAATGCAAGATTCCGGTTCTTGTGATGAAGGTTCGAATCCTTTCGGGACTACCGGCGGCAGGGGTTTCGGCCCCTGTTTTTATTTTCGGTTCGTATGAATGTCTGACGGTTCGGTCCGTAAAACATTCGGTGCAGTCGCAGGTCATCGTAAAAACGGATTCGAATATCGTAGCAAATATAATTCAATTTTTTATTTTATACCATAAAAGAAAGATATTTATAAATCGCGTATGGCGGAAAAGTATTATATTTGCAATCATTACACGGAATAGTATGGGTGGCGAACGAAATTTCGGACATGTCGAAAGCGATGGCGAATTCGAAAACCGTATCCGCCCGCAGGAGCTCGGCAGTTTCGCGGGACAGGATAAGATAGTCGATAACCTGAGGGTTTTCATCAAGGCGGCGATGATGCGCGGCGACTCGCTCGACCATGTACTTTTGCACGGCCCTCCGGGTTTGGGCAAAACTACATTGGCCAATATCATCGCCAATGAAATGGGCGCGCAGCTGAAAGTGACATCGGGACCCGTGCTCGACAAACCGGGCGATCTGGCGGGGCTGCTTACCAATCTCGGTGCGGGCGATGTGCTTTTCATCGATGAAATACATCGTTTGAGTCCGATTGTCGAGGAGTACCTTTATTCGGCTATGGAGGATTTCAAGATAGACATAGTTTTGGATAAAGGGCCTTCCGCGCGTTCGATACAGATCGAACTGGCTCCTTTCACCCTTGTCGGCGCCACTACCCGCAGCGGACTCCTTACGTCGCCCCTGCGCGCGCGTTTCGGCATACAGTGTCATCTGGAATACTACGATGCTTCGGTTTTGGCGGGCATAGTCGAACGTTCGGCGCGTATCCTCGGCATCTCGATAGATGGCGATGCCGCCGTCGAGGTCGCGTTGCGTTCGCGCGGCACTCCGCGTATCGCCAATTCGCTGTTGCGCCGCGTGCGCGATTTCGCTATGGTCAAGGGCGAGGGACATATCGATCTGGATATTACCCGTGTGGCCTTGTCGGCGTTGAATATCGATTCGCGAGGTCTCGATACGATGGATAACCGTATACTCGAAACCGTTATCGTCAAGTTCAAGGGAGGCCCTGTCGGGCTGAATACCATCGCTACGGCGGTCGGCGAGGATGCGGGCACTATCGAGGAGGTATACGAGCCTTTCCTCATAAAGGAGGGTTTTCTCAAACGCACTCCGCGCGGCAGGGAGGCTACGGAATTGGCATATCGTCATCTCGGTATCACGGCTCCTTCGTCCGACGGTGATCTGTTCCGATAGATTGCAGCGCGCGACGAACGATATTCGCCCCGTTTCTGTGATAAAAGAAACGGGGCGTCGTTTTTTTTAAGCCGTTACGGCTATTCCACTATTGCTGCTATTTCGCTCAGCCGCATACGCTTTACTTCGCAACTACCTATGCCCGTCGGCAATACGATATGTATGAATTCTCCCGACGTCTTTTTATCTTTGGCTATCGCATTTGTCATACGTCGGGTCGTGACGGGAGATATCGTTTCGAACCCGAATTTTTCGAACAGTGCGACTATGCGTGCGGCATCTTTTTCGGTCAATACTCCGAGTTTTACGGCTATGCGCGATATTATTATCGTTCCTACGGCCACCGCTTCCCCATGATTCATCGCCGACGAACATTTCTCTATCGCGTGGGCGAATGTATGTCCGAGATTGAGCTTGCGCCTCTCTCCCGTCTCTTTTTCGTCGCGATTTACGATGTCGGCCTTGACCTTTACGGCTGCGAGTACCGTTTTCGCCAGCAGTTCCGTATCGTCGCGCAAGGCGTCGAACGTCGTGCGTTCGAGCATCTCGAACAGACGTTTGTCGGCGATTATCCCCGCTTTTATGACCTCGGCGAGCCCTGCGCGGAACTCGCGTTCGGGCAGTGTCCGCAACAGCCCGACATCGCAAATGACGAACTTCGGCTGCGAAAATGTCCCGACCATGTTCTTGTATCGGTCTACATTCACGCCGTTCTTGCCGCCGATGCCCGCATCGACCTGCCCGAGCAGGGTGGTGGATACGAAACCGAAATCGATGCCGCGCATATATGTCGAGGCTACGAACCCCGCGATGTCGGTCACTATGCCCCCGCCGATTCCGAGTATGAAACACGAACGGTCTATGCCGGCCTCGATGAATTTGCGGTAGATGGTTTCTACGGTGTGCATCGTTTTGACGGTTTCTCCCGTGCCGATCATAATATACTCGTATTGTTGCAGCAGCGAGTGGTACCGCCTGTCGATGTTGGCATCGGTTATGACGATCGTCCTGCGTTCGGGCAGCAGCCGCGGCAGCAGTTCGGCAACCTCTCCGATGTAGATTTCGCTGCGTTCGGCGACCTGTAATTTGTGCATCATTTCCACTTGGGGTGTGATAATAGTTGAGCAAAAGTAGTTCATTTTTTCCGATTATTTGTTACATTTGCGCGTTTAATCGATATAGTATATGCAAAAATTGCGCAATATTGCAATCATCGCCCACGTCGATCACGGAAAGACGACGCTTGTCGATAAGATGATTATGCAGGGGCATCTTCTTCGCGAAGGCGCCAAATCGGACGACCTTATTTTGGATAACAACGACCTCGAACGCGAGCGCGGCATAACCATTTTGTCCAAAAACGTGTCCGTAATCTATAACGGCTATAAAATCAATATCATCGATACTCCGGGGCACGCCGATTTCGGCGGTGAGGTCGAGCGCGTGCTGAATATGTGCGACGGCGTGCTGCTGTTGGTGGATGCTTTCGAGGGCACTATGCCGCAGACGCGCTTCGTGTTGCAAAAGGCATTGGCGCTCGGCAAGAAACCCATAGTAGTGATAAACAAGGTCGATAAGCCCAACTGCCGTCCCGAGGTGGTCAATGAGCAGGTGTTCGACCTGATGTTCTCTCTGAATGCCACCGAGGAGCAGCTCGATTACAAGACCATTTACGGATCGGCGAAGCAGGGTTGGATGTCGCACAAGGCTACCGAGCCTACCAATTCGATTACGCCGCTTTTGGATGCGATTATCGACGAGATTCCTGCGCCGCAGGTCGTCGAGGGTACTCCTCAGATGCTCGTCACGTCGCTCGAATATTCGCCCTATATAGGCCGTATTGCCGTGGGCAAGGTGACGCGCGGCGAACTGCACGCGGGCGAAAACGTTACGCTCGCCAAGCGCGACGGCAAGACGATGATAAAGTCCAGAATACGCGAACTTATGGTGTTCGACGGGCTGGGCAAGTCGAAGGTGGATACGGTGCCGTGCGGCGAAATATGCGCCGTGGTTGGTATCGACGGGTTCGAAATCGGCGATACCATATGCGATTTCGAGAACCCCGAACCGCTGCCGCCTATCGCCATAGACGAGCCTACGATGTCGATGTTGTTCACTATCAACAACTCCCCGTTCTTCGGCAAGGAGGGCAAGTATGTAACGTCGCGCCATATCAAGGAGCGTCTCGACCGCGAGTTGGAGAAGAACCTCGCCTTGCGTGTCGAGGACGGTGCCAACGCCGACTCGTTCATCGTCTACGGTCGCGGCGTGCTGCATCTGTCGGTGCTTATCGAGACTATGCGCCGCGAGGGGTACGAGTTGCAGGTCGGCCAGCCTAAAGTCATCATAAAGGAGATCGACGGCCGCAAGTGCGAACCGGTCGAGGAGATGACCGTCGATTGCCCCGAAGAGTATGCGGGAACGGTTATAGAGTTGGCTACCAAGCGCAAGGGTACGCTCGTGAATATGGAGTCCGACAGCGGCCGTACGCGTTTGGAGTTCGATATCCCTTCGCGCGGAATTATCGGTCTGCGCTCGAATATGCTGACCGCTACGGCGGGCGAGGCTGTTATGTCGCACCGCCTGAAAGGCTTCGAGGAGTGGATGGGCGATATCGAGATGCGAACCAACGGCTCCATCATCGCTTCCGAAACGGGTACGGCGTATGCCTATTCGATAGACAAGTTGCAGGATCGCGGGCGCTTCTTCATCGCGCCTATGGAGCAGGTCTACGAGGGGCAGGTTATCGGCGAGCATACGCGCAGCAACGATATTACGGTCAATGTTACCAAAGCCAAGCAGCTTACCAATATGCGTGCGTCGGGTTCGGACGATAAGGCCGTTATCGTACCTCCGAAAATCTTCTCGCTCGAAGAGGCGCTGGAGTATATCAAGGAGGACGAGTATGTCGAGATCACACCCAAGTCTATGCGTCTGCGCAAGATATTGCTGAACGAGACCGATCGTAAACGCGCGGCTAAATAACGCAGTAAACCGATATATTCGATTGCGGCCGACGAAAACGTCGGCCGCAATCGTTTTTTACTGTCGAAAATATTGTTACTTTTGCATAGCGTCGCTGCCGTATGGTTGTGTCTTCGCTGTCCCGATAATGAGATTTGGAGAAAATCGGTAACGGGCGGGAGCGACGGAACGGTGTTTCACGATATTTGCAGACATAAGGTCTGTCGGAAATAAAGATATGATTATGGAAAAGAAAAAAATCGGTATTGCGAGCGACCACGCGGGTTACGATATGAAGGAGTTCCTGACGGGTTATCTCGATGCCAAAGGGTTCGAAGTCGTAGATTACGGTTGCCATTCCGAGGAGAGTTGCGACTATGCGGATTACGCCCATCCGCTTGCTACGGCGGTCGAGAGCGGCGAGGTGGCGTTCGGTGTCGGACTGTGCGGTTCGGGCGAGGGTATGGCTATGACGTTGAACAAACATCAGGGCATCCGCGCGGGACTCGTGTGGAACCCCGAGATTGCCGAACTGGTCAAACGCCACAACAATGCCAATGTCTTGGTGTTGCCGGCCCGCTTCATATCCAACGACGAGGCTATGATTATAACCGATAAGTTCATCGCCTCCGAGTTCGAAGGCGGCCGCCACGAACGCCGCATCGAAAAGATGCCGATAAAATAGGCGATATCCGTCGTAGCGAGCGCTGTTCGGCGGATCAAAGCCGCTCCTTGTGAACGAAAACGTTCTCGAAAGGAGGGATGAACTGCGTATCGCCGTCGAACAGTCCGAATACGGCCGAGCCGCTGCCCGACATCGCGGCATAAACGGCGCCTTGCCCGTACATCGCGTTCTTGAGCATCGCGATACGCGGGTGTGCGGCGAAAATATGCGGCTCGAAATCGTTTTTGACTTTGTCGCGCCATTCGGCGACAGGCGTTTTCAACAACTCGGATAGCCGATATTGCGGTACCGAGGGGCGAATCCCCGTATACGCTTCGCGTGTCGAAACGTTTTCGTCGGGTTTGGCGATTACGAGCGTCATCCCGTCGAGACGAATGTCGGCGGGCGTCATTATCTCGCCGCGTCCCGTGCATAACTGGGGTGTGTTGCGGATGAAGAATGCGGTGTCGCTGCCGAGCGTCGCCGCAAGCGACATCAGGGTATCTTCCGTCAAGGAGAGCGAATAGAGTTCGTTTACGGCCATTATCACGGCCGTACCGTCTGCCGAGCCTCCGCCGAGCCCCGCACCGAAAGGTATGCGTTTGTCGAGCGTAACGGCTATGCCTCCGATCGCATATCGTTCGCGCATAAGACGATAGGCTTTGGTGCAGATGTTGCTTTCGGCATCGCAATCCATCGTTATGCCCTTTGCGGTAAATGATACGGCATCTTCTTTGAGCGTATCCGCCTCGATGATGTCGTACAGTCCGCTTGCGGGGTACATCGCGGTTTCGAGTTCGTGAAATCCGTCTTCGCGCTTGCGAACGACGTTCAGCCCGATGTTTATTTTGCAGTTCGCTTTGATAATCATAGGGCAAATATACTAAATACCGGGCGATTTATCCGTATGGATACCGATAGCGTGTCGAAAATAGTGCGGACAGTGCGTTTATTAGGATATTTTGTCGTACATTTGTAAAATTAAAAGCTAAATATGTATTGCTATGTTTAAGAAAGTATTTGTGTTGTTGTCCGTTTTGGCGGTAGGGTTGTCTTCGTGTTCCAAGTGGGGGAACAATAACGGCAATCAGGATATTTTATTTGTCAAGTACATATCCTCGATAGAGGGCGGCGACGGTTCGATGATAAATTTCGAGTATGATACGGCTAACCGCGTATCTCGTATCATATGCAGCGGGAATGAAAGCGAAAAAGTTTTCGATGTCAAGTACGATCGCCAGACCATCGAGGTGAGCAACGGCGTCGATAACTGGATTATGCGTTTCAACAGTTTCTCGTCGCTCGAATCCTGGTCGTCGGTAGTCGGTATGTCCGAGACGAAGCTCTCCACCTTCTCGTATGTTATCAACGGATACGGATACGTCTTTCTGGCAGGTATAAAGAGGCTCTCCGACTCGGCCGAATCGACCGTTAATTGGGAGGGGTACTGCCCGATGCGTCAGACGAACCGCTGGACGGATAATGCCGGTGCCGCTAATATAACATACTCCACCGCGATAGAATATCGTTATGAATCGCTGTACAGTAACATACATGCAAATGTCAATCTCTTCCTGATTCTCGTTCCCGAGTTCTTCGAGTATGCCGAGATAGATAACATACTCGCTGCGGGTGTCAGCGTCTTCGGCACCCGTGTCCGTTATCTTCCGACCAAGGTGTCGATAAAGAAGACCCGTTCCGAAGTCGATCACGTAGAAACCATAAGTGAGGTGGAGCGCGTGTTCTCGTATGACACGGATGCCGACGGATATGTCAAAACGATATATTCCGGTTCCGGAGACGACCGTACGATGCTTTACGACATAAAGTATTTCTCGGCGTCTGCCGAATAATCGGACATATCCGCGGCCGCCCTGCGCGCCACGATGGAATCACCCCCGCTGAAAGTTCGGCGGGGGTGAAATTTTCATAATGCGTCGTTTGGAACAACTACGGCGGATCGCCGCCTATTTTTCGTCTTTGAGCTTCTGCAATTCGTACATCCTGTCTCGATAGCGTGCCGCAGCGAGGAAGTCGAGCGACTTGGCCGCACGTTCCATATCCTCTTTGGCTTTGGCTATCAACCCGTCGATGTTTTCTGCGGCTATCGCAGCGGTGCGTTTGTCGGCATCGTATGCCGTGGATACGTCGGCGGCCATAGCGTAGTGATCCTCGACGATGGGATATGCGATGTCGCCGTATCCTTTCTGCTCGGTGCCGCCGAGCAGCAGACTTTGCCCCGAACCGCTCTTTTGCGCCTTGCGCGGCAGCATTTTGTGCTCTATGTTGTAACGCACCTGTTTCTCGCGGCGGCGGTTGCTCTCTTCTATCGCTACGCGCATAGAGTCCGTGCAGGTGTCGGCGTACATTATTACGTTTCCGTTCGAGTGGCGTGCGGCACGCCCCGCTATCTGCGTTATCGATCGCACGTTTCTCAGGAAACCCTCCTTGTCGGCGTCGAGTATCGCCACGAGCGCCACTTCGGGCAAATCGAGACCTTCGCGCAAAAGGTTCACGCCGATAAGCACGTCGAACATTCCCGCACGCAGATCTTCGAGTATCTGTACGCGCTCCAACGTATCTATGTCCGAGTGAATGTATCGGTTGCGCACGCCTACGCGGTCGAGATACTTCGACAGCTCTTCGGCCATACGCTTCGTTATGGTCGTGACGAGTATCTTGTCGTCCCGTTTCGTGCGTTCGTCTATCTCCTCGAGCAGGTCGTCTATCTGGTTGAGCGTAACGCGCACCTCCAACGGAGGGTCTACCAGTCCCGTCGGGCGTATCAGCTGTTCGACTACTACGCCTTCGCTCTTTATCAGTTCGTAATCCGCAGGCGTGGCGCTGACGTATATGGTCGTGCCCGTCAGCCCTTCGAACTCTTCGAACCGCAACGGTCTGTTGTCTTTGGCGGCGGGCAGACGGAAACCGTACTCTACGAGGTTCTCCTTGCGGGCGCGGTCGCCGCCGAACATTGCCCGCACCTGCGGGACGGTAACGTGGCTCTCGTCGATAACGAGCAGGAAATCTTTCGGGAAATAGTCTATCAGACAGAACGGCCGCGTACCTTCGGCTCGTCCGTCGAAATAACGGGAGTAGTTCTCGATGCCCGAACAGTAGCCCAACTCCTTTATCATTTCCAGGTCGTATTCGACCCTCTGTTTCAGACGCTGCGCCTCTACGGGGCGACCTTCGCGCTCGAAAAATTCGACCTGCCTGCCCAAGTCGAGATATATCTGTTGCACGGCGCTGTTGATG
The DNA here is from genome assembly GCA_017937125.1 of Alistipes sp. GTDB lineage: Bacteria > Bacteroidota > Bacteroidia > Bacteroidales > Rikenellaceae > Alistipes. The sequence continues at coordinate 606,039 of JAGBEH010000001.1, forward strand.
CGCTCCTTTGTCGTGACGAACAGATTGGCGGGAAATATCGTCACCTTGTCGATGGTCTCGTACCGCTGTCCCGTGACGGGATCGATGACCTGTATGGCCTCGACCTCGTCGTCGAAAAACATTACCCTGTAGCAGTTGTTGCCGAAGCTCGGCATAATATCCACGGTATCGCCGTTTACTCTGAACGTCGCCGCCGACAGATCGCGTTCCGTACGGGTGTAGAGCGCTTCGGTCAGCTTGTACAGAAAGTGCTTGTAGCTTACTATGTCGCCTACTTTTATATCTATCGATGTGGCGTGGAAGTCGTTCGGATTGCCGATGCCGTATAGACACGATACGCTCGAAACCACTATCACGTCCCTGCGCCCCGACAACAGCGTAGATGTCGCGCTCAATCGCATCTTTTCGATTTCGGCATTTATCGACAAGTCTTTCTCGATATAGGTGTCGGTAGACGGCAGATAGGCCTCGGGCTGGTAGTAGTCGTAATACGAAACGAAGTATTCGACTGCGTTTTCGGGGAAGAAGTTCTTGAATTCGCCGTACAGCTGTGCCGCGAGGGTCTTGTTATGGCTCAATACGAGCGTCGGACGGTTCAACTCCTTTATGACGTTGGCTATCGTGAAAGTCTTGCCCGAGCCCGTCACGCCCAACAGCGTGTTTTTGTCGGAGCCGCTTTCGATAGCGCGAACGAGTTCCGCTATGGCTTCGGGCTGGTCGCCCGTAGGTTTGTAATCGGAAACGAGTTTGAAATCCATAGTCGCAAATTTATGAATTTTTTACGACAACGAATTTCGTTCCCGAAATAAATTCGTATATAGTCGCTGCAAATTTTTCATTTTTCTGCATATTCATTACCTTTGCAAAGATGATCGACAGGGCTACCATAGACCGGATATACGCAGCTGCGGACATAGTGGATGTCATCAGCGATTACGTTACGCTCAAGAAAAAGGGCGTGAACTATCAGGCGTGCTGCCCGTTCCATAACGAGAAGACCCCGTCGTTTGTCGTCTCCCCGTCGAAAGGGGTTTTCAAGTGCTTCGGTTGCGGTAAGGGCGGCAATGCCGTTACGTTCGTTATGGAGCACGAGAACGTCACCTATCCCGAAGCCCTGAAGATAGTAGCCAAGAAATTCGGCATCGAGGTGCAGGAGAAGGAGATGACACCCGAAGAGCTGCGCCGCAACGACGACCGCGAGAGTATGTTCGCGCTGAACGGATGGGCCGTGGACTATTTCTCGCAATACCTCCACCACAGCGAGGAGGGTATGAGTGTCGGTATGACCTATTTCCGCCAGACGCGCGGCTTTACCGATGCCACTATCAAAAAATTCGCCCTCGGCTTCTGCCCGTCCAAGGGGGACAGGATGTCGAAGGATGCTTTGGAGGCGGGGTATAAGGAGGAGTTTTTAGTTTCGACGGGACTATCCCTGAAACGCGAAAGCGACGGATCGCTTTACGACCGTTTCCGCGACCGCGTAATGTTCCCCGTGCATAATATTTCGGGACGTATAGTCGCATTCGGCGGCCGTACTCTGCGTACGGACAAGAGCGTCGCCAAATACCAGAATTCGCCCGAAAGCGAGATATACAGCAAGAAAAACGAACTCTACGGCCTCTACTTCGCAAAGAAAGCCATTCAGCAGCAGGAGTTCGCCATAATGGTCGAAGGCTATACCGACGTCATCTCGATGCATCAGGCGGGCGTGGAGAATGTCGTTTCGTCGTCGGGCACTTCGCTTACTACCGAGCAGATACGCCTGCTCGGACGCTTTACCAAGAATATCACCGTCATCTACGACGGCGATTCGGCGGGTATCCACGCCTCGCTGCGCGGTATCGATATGATTTTGCGCGAGGGGATGAACGTGCGCATCGTGCTGCTGCCCGAACCCGAAGATCCCGACTCGTTCGCCCGCAGCCATACCGCTGCCGAAGTGCAGGATTTCATCCGCACCAACGAGGAGGATTTCCTCACTTTCAAGGCCAAACTGTTGCTCAGGGATGCGGGCGACGATCCCATAAAACGTGCGGAATTGATTGCGGATATGGTGCAGTCGATAGCCCAAATTCCCGATAATATCCAGCGCTCGGTGTTCGTCAAGGAGTGCGCCCGCATTATGGATATCGACGAAAGCCTGCTCGTCGGCGAGGTGGCGCGCAAACGTATGCTCTCTACGGGCGACCGCGAGGCGGAAGAGTTCGTGCGCAGGCAGCAGACTGTCCGCCGACGCGAGGAGCGGGCGGTGCAGCCGATGGAAACGGGTGTCAGGATCGAGGCGGGAAGCAGTATGGAGACCCTGGAGCGGGAGCTGACCAAATATTTGCTCAAATACGGACATCGCACGTTCGAATATAAGGAGGGGCGGCAATATGTCAGTATGAATGTCGCGTCCGAGATTTTCCGCGACCTCGATGCCGACGGATTGCAGTTCGAGAACAAAGCCTACAACGAGATACTGAACCTGTACCGCACTCTGTGGCGTGAAACGGGCGAGGGTGTCGAGATTCCCGCTCACCATTTCATAAACCATATCGATCCGCAGGTCTGCAATGCTGCGGTCGATCTGCTTACCTCCGACGACAACTATGTCCCGAGCGAGATATGGAAGAAGAAGGACATCCACATCGAGAGCGACGAGGAGATGCTCGCGGCGGGCGTACCCAAAGCCATTACGCTCTATAAATCGAAGGTTGTCGAACGGCTTATCAAGGAGCAGAATGCCCTGCTGTCCGATCCCGATATGCCCGAAGAACAGCAGGCCGAGGTCCTTCGGCAACTATCCAAGCTGAACAATATCAAGAACATGCTCGCCCGCAAATTGGAGCGGACGATATTGTGACTTGCTGCGGCGCAAGGCCGTGCTCCGTATGCCGTGTGTCGAAACGGAAAAAAGGGTGGAGCCGGTGTCGTATGCGTATCGCTACGCATACCGTGTGCAAACAGAAAATAAACAGAAAGATGTGTAAAACATATCAAAGATAAAAGAATTAGTTACCTTATCCGGCTCTACCCGCATCCGAAAAGAACAAATCGCGTGCCGAATGCCGTATTCGGCAAACACAAACCCCGAAATCCGCAAAAGGATCTCGGGGCGCGTCCGTCTTCTTACCTCTGTAATGTTATGGGTTGGTTACAGGTACGTATGCAAAAAGCGCGGACAAGTCTGTTATTCGTCACGAAGGTATTGGACTACCACAAAACGGAATAAAAGTCAATGCCCACGCCGCAGCGTAGGACATCAATTCCCATTCCCGTTTTGATGAAAGTGTCCAATTTTCGTGACGGGGGATACTGACGTCTTATCTAATTAAATCCGGCAACTGCATACGACTTTACACCGAATCGATTTTAGTAATCGGTTCTCGCTTCCGACGGTCGTGTCGCTCGCGGCGGAGCCGCGTCTGCAATTCCGACCCACCCCCGACTGCGGCAGCAGGCGAGGGCAATCGCTTGCGGATTGCCGAGCCGCCACGGCCGAAACGGCGCTTGCACCGTAACCCTTCCCTCGGGGAGCGGCTTTCGGTGGAACCCGCAAGGCGGCAGGGCTTCGGAAGAAAGTCGGCGTAAAATCGTATATTGTTACCTTAAATCTTACGAGCGATTCTTTATCACCGAGTGCAAAAATAAGAATAAATTGCAAAAATGAAGATCGATTCGTACTAAAATTTTACGTCCTTACGGCGAACCGTGCGTTTCTTTCCGCAGCCCGACGGCATAATTAGTTTCACAACTTGTGAAAAATACATATCTTTGCAGTTCGGCGGGACTGTGCGTCTCGTGCCGAAGACGATTTTATGGCTGATTACGGTAAAATAAATATTCGCAACAAACGCGCGACCTTCGATTACGAGATACTCGAAGAGTATGTCGCGGGCATAGTCCTCGTCGGGACCGAGATAAAGTCCCTGCGCTCGGGCAAGGCTTCGATGGTGGACAGCTATTGCTATTTCGACAAGGGCGAAGTGTGGCTTCGCGGGTTGAACATAGCCGAGTACGGCTGGGGTACCTGCAATAACCACGTTCCCAAACGCGACCGCAAGTTGCTGCTCAACCGTAAGGAGATAAATAAATTGCAGCGGTCGTTGCAGGACAAGGGACTTACGGTTGTCGGCCTGCGCATCTTTCTCAACGACAGGGGGCTGGCCAAAGTCGCCGTGGGACTGGCGCGCGGCCGCAAGTCGTATGATAAACGCGAATACCTGAAAGCCAACGATGCACGCCGCGAGATGGACAAGGCAATGAAGAATTACAGATAATATGGCGGTTATTTTATGCATAGAGACCGGAACGGACATCTGTTCGGTAGGTATAGCCCGCGACGGGGAGTTGATTTCGTTGCGCGAGAGCTCCGAAGGCCGCGACCATGCCCGCAAAGTGGGGGTGTTCGTCGATGAGCTGTTTCGGCAGACGGGAATTGCGGCCGATGACATAGATGCGGTCGCTGTCGGCAAAGGCCCCGGTTCATATACGGGCCTGCGTATCGGCGTCTCTTTTGCCAAGGGGTTGTGCTATGGACTGCGTAAGCCGCTGATAGCCGTCGGGTCGCTCGATGCGCTCGTGCAGGTGGCACGCGAGGATTACGAGGCGGGCATTATCGATATCGACGGTTGGGAGCAGGCGAAATTGTGTCCTATGGTCGATGCCAGACGTATGGAGGTCTATGCGCAGGTGTTCGACAGCAGCGGGAAAAGCCTTACGGATGTCGTTGCCGAGGTCGTTGATAAGGACAGCTTTGCCGTATGGCGCAAGTCGGACAGATTCGTTATTTTCGGTAACGGAGCGGCCAAGTGTGCGGATGTCCTGCCCGACGTGTCGTTCGTCGCCGTCTCTCCCTCGGCACGCGGAATAGCTCCGCTCGCCCAACGGGCTTTCGATCGCGGCGATTTCGAGGATATAGCCTATTTCGAGCCGTTTTACCTCAAGGATTTCGTAGTTACGACAAGCAAAAAGAAACTGTTATGATAACGCTTCTCGAATGGTTCGGCCTCTGCCCTGCGGCAGAGGTCAATTTATTACGGGGGTGAGGTATTTCGTTACGGCATATCCTCCGCCGACAAGAAAAACGTATAATACGGCGGCCAAAACGAACGGCTTGGCTCCCGCTTTTTTGAACTTGTCGAAACTCGTTTCGCATCCGAGTGCCGTCATAGCCATCGTCAGCATAAACGTATCTACGGAGTTTATGGTATCGACGGCAGCCGCAGGCAGCAGATCGAACGAATTGAAGCCTATTACGGCCAAAAATCCGAACGCGAACCAAGGTATCGTTATCTTGCCTGTTTTCCCGCTGCTTTTACCCTTTCCCTTTCGCTTGCGGGCGAGCGCCAGACTCATAACCACCAATACGGGCGCGAGCAGTATGACGCGTATCATCTTGACTATGATTGCGGGATCGGCTATCGCATCGTCCGCCATTGCGTTCCCTGCGCCTACAACGTGCGCCACTTCGTGCAGCGTCGCTCCCGTGTATATGCCCATCTCTTCGGGCGTAAGATCGAGAATCCCCGCACGCCACATCGCGGGGTAGAGGAACATCGACAGCGTACCGAATATCACTACCGTCGAGACGGCGACCGCCGTTTTGTGCGGTTCGTTTTTGATTACGGGTTCTGCCCCCAAAACCGCTGCCGCTCCGCATATGGCGCTGCCCGTGGATGTCAGCAGGGCCAGATCGTCGTCCATTTTCATCAGCCGTCCTGCGACTACGCCCAACAGCAGCGTGCCTGCGACGATTATGCAGTCGATGACTATTGCGGCAGTGCCGACAGCGACTACGCTCTGGAATGTCAGCCTGAAGCCGTAAAGCACTATGCCTGCGCGCAGTATCTGTTTCGAACAGAACAATACGCCCGGCACCCACGTCTGCGGCAGGCGGTTGCGCAGTGAATTGGCATATATCATTCCGAGTATTATGCCGACGATGAGCGGCGAGAGGGACAGGTCTTTTACGAACTTGAAATCGGCGATGTAGAATGCCGAACAGGAAAAGAGCGTTATCAGCAGAATGCCGTGCAGAACGTTTGCGCGTTGTTCCGAAATCATATATTGTGCAGATGTTTGTTTGGTTCGAAATACAAATTTCCGACAAATATATGCAAAATAGCATAAAAATTTCGGGACGGCCCGCAAAAAACGTATGTTTCGCAAACCGTCCCGAAAAATCGCGCGTCCGTCGTCAATCTATGTAGCTGCCGACGGATTGGTAGATATATTTCGCCATAGCCTCGAAGCCGCCTTCGTCGGGGTGGCAGCCCGTAGCTTTGGTGATTACGGTATTTCCTCTGTATGTCTCTATATCCTGAAAATCGACGCATCTGTACCCGTACAGTTCGCCGTAATGCGCTGCTATCTTGTGGATTGTCTGGCGTGCGCCGTTGGGGATGTAGTCGCCTATCAGCATTACGACTTTGGCATTCGGATATTGCTGGCGTATCAGACGGATGAGCTTTATGTAGGCATTTACGAAACAGGTGTCGTCCAGCGCCTCGATAGCTTCGCGGGTCTCGGCTGCATCGGCCGTCGCGAAGCAGGCGGCGAACTCGGCATCGGAGGGATATGTTTCGCCCGCTATCGCATAGTTCGGATAGAGACTTACGCTGCCGCGTCCCGAGACGTCGTTCGTACCGCCGTGTATGAGGATTACATCGGGATTTCCCACGCCCTTGTCGATGAAACGGGCGACGAAATCGTGGCCGTACCAGTGTTCCGACGCGCACGAAGTGTCGGTGCTTCGGGTTACAAGCGTGCCCGACCAAGCTATGTTCATATCCAGTTTGGCATTGCTCATATAGTTGTATATCAGCTTGTACCAGTATGTCTGTATTGCGGATACCACGGTGCCTGTGGGGTAGAACGTGGCGTAACCCGCAGGAATATATCCGCTGAACGTGCTTATGGAGTCGCCTATGACGCTCACTTTCGTTTTGGCGACGATGACCGACGGTGCCGTATTTTCGGGAGCGGAGGAGGGTACGGGATAACCGTCCGTTCCCGCAATCCACGTGCAGGCCTGCACATCGGCGCCCGCCGAGGCGTTGTAGGCCGCAGCCGCAGCATTGAGTTTGTCCAACAGGGTGCCGTTCGTCATACTCTGCTCATCCGTCTCGCTGCAATTCGTCATTACGGGATCGGATTCCAAATTGCGGCCTACCTTGCCTGTCGAAGACCAGTAACAGTTGTCGTACGCTACGTTTTTCGCCGTGCCGTACGATGCGCCGTACAGACCTCCGTATTGCAGTATGTTCGAATAGCTGTTGATGGGGTTGCCTTCGTCGGATACGATGTCCGTAACGTTGAGGTTCGAGTAGCAGGCCGTGACGGTCGTATTGGCGCGTATGTATCCGCCCAAGCCTCCGAACCCTGCGGCTACGGCTGTCCGGTCGAAGTTTATTCCGCCGACAAGTCCCGCGCAGTTCGCGATCGTTACGGCCTCTTTTTCTCCATCGTTGCACCAGCCGATTATGCCGCCTGCGATAGCGTAATTGTAGGTATTTTTGGATACTGCGGTCAAGTGTCCGCGATACAGACAGTTGATGATGCTTATCCCGTTGCGCGTGACGTTCGTCTTTATCTGCCCGACGATGCCGCCCAATGCGAGATTGGCTGTTACGGGACAGTAGCAGGCGCAGTCGGAGATGCGCAGTACGTCGGTATCGGCATTGGGCAATACGCATCCTACGATGCCGCCCGTTCCGATATATGATACATTCGTATTATTGACATGCCCCTGCACTTCGGCATTGCCGCTTACGACGCATTTGTCGATTATACCGCTGATTATGCTGCCGCAAATTCCGCCGTTGGATGCGTATTTGCACATTACGGACGCTTCGACGGTGCAGCCCGATATTTCGCCGTTGGCCCGCAACAGCGAGGTTATGCCGCCTACGTGATTCATAAGGCCTGTTATCTCGGCATTGTGTTTTACGGTGCAGCCCGAGATTTTGCCGCCGTCCGACACTGCGGTGATACCTCCCACGAACTGGTTGGCTCCGCTTATGTATCCCTCGACGGTGCAGTCGGAGATCTCGCAGTTGATAGCATATGCGGCGATGCCTCCTATGACCGAGCAGCTGTTGTAGGCGGAAAACGCCGCTTTCGCACCCGATACGATACTGCCCGAGAGGCTGCAACCCGCGATTCTCGAATTTTCGCAGTATGCGGCGATGCCTGCCGTATAGATTTGTGCGGCGGCCGATACGGTTACCGAGTACGATTCGAGTCTCAGGTCGGTTATCTCCGCATCGGTTACCTCTCCGAACATTGCCGTGGGAGCCGTGCCGCGCGGGGTTACCGTCAGATTGGCGATCTTGTGGCCTTTGCCGTAGAAATGCCCTTTGAACGGAGTGATTGCGCTGAAAGCCTTGCCTTTCATATCGATGTCTGTCCCGAGCGCATAATATGCGGACGTGAAGTCCGTGTCGTCGTCGAAAGTGATTATCCCGTTGCACAGGTCCGACAGTCTGATGAGTTCTTCGGGTGTCGATATGATGAACGGCGATGTTTCGGTGCCCGAACCCTCGGCGAACGGTTTATCCTCTATCTGTACATTTCCGTTGCGATTCATCATCCTGCAACGCAGGTTGAATCCGAATGACTGGTTGGCATACGCGGCGCTCGATACCGAGACGGTCGTACTCGTCGAGTTGCCCGAATAGAAGCGGTAGGTTTTCAGGTCGCCCTGGTTGCTGGTAGGTACGAACCACATATTGAGATATTGTCCTACGCCCGTCAGTTTGCCTGTCGTATCTCTGTAGCCGCAGACGGGTATGTAGAGCATATCGCCCGTGGATTCCTGATAGAGATAATATCCGTATATGGTATTGACGGCACTGCCCCAACCGTGTCTGTTGAGTATGTTTTTTTGCAGATAGTGGTATCCCGACGAAGAGTCGTCTACCACATAGCCGTAGGGGCAGGGGTCGTAGTCCGATTTGTAGGTGATCTCGTCTTTGTTCTGCGAGAACCACGCACGCTCCATTCCCGTGTACGGATTTATCAGCTCTTTCTGCCACCTGTTGCCTGCCGCGCCCGAAGCCCCGCTTTGAATCGCTCCGCTCGCATTTACATAGCAGGTGAAAAAGAGGTTGGGGTATTGCAGGGCGGTATCGAAGTCGTTGGCGTTGTTCGCCATCTTGAAATCCTGTCCGAACGCTCTGAATCCGTATTGTACCGCCACGCGGCTGTTCTCCTTGAACGGGGTCTCGGTAAGCGTCTTTATGCTTTTGGGGCCGGGGAACGGTTGCGGGCGGCCGTATTGATAGTAGAGGCCGACTGCCGCCGTGGCATCCTCGTCCGTGATGCCCGTTACGTCCGCCACGCTCTTGGGAGCGTATGTGGCCCCGATGTTGCGGTCGAGAATCGCGTACATCGTGGTGTTGTCGCCGCCCTTTACGCGTATGGTCTTCGGCTTGTCGGTACACCATATATGCCACGTCCACAGTATGTGGTTCTCGGCATTTACGACCGCTATGAGGGCATTGCCCTCCGCGCCGCCGCCTGCGTATTCGAACGATACGCGCTCCGAAGCCGCATCATAGCATACTTTGTTTATCAGATCCTTGTCCGAACTCCAGACGAGCTGCGCATATGCTATGTTCTCGATGCCCTTCGTGGCATTGATTTTTTTCGCCGCGAAAGAGTATGCCGCAACGTCGTCGCCCTGCGGAACCACATAGCAGTTCGCGACGCCTGCCGCATCGAGGGCTGCGACCGTTCGGGGCGCTATGGCCGCAAGGTCGATCGCCGCGAACGGTTTGATTTTGGAACGGTTTACCGTTACGGGCTCTTTTGTCGTGACCGAATAGGACCCGTCGGTAGTCCGTATGCAGAGATTCAGCGAGTTGTATGTTGCGGGCGGAACTATGAAGTAGAACGATTTCGCCGTGTCGCCCGTAAGTTGTATCGGCTCGTCGCAGGTGCCGTATATCCAGTTGAACGTCGTCCCGTGATATGTACCCATCGTGAGCGCGGGGTTGTCCGCATCGCTTAAATCCACGGTCGTCGCTCCTGAAAGCGCAGCCCAGTCGATCACATTGTCGCGAAGCGCTATCGCCGTAACTTTTTGCGTACCCTTGAGCTTGACCTCGATATATCCGCAAAGGTTTTTGAAATCGAGGCGGGTGCCGCTGAGATGTGCGGCCATATGGTTCTGCCCATCGCCGAATATTCGCTCGGAACCGTCGAGCGCCGTCGATTGCGGCAGAGATATGCTCAATCCGTTTTCATCCGACGATGCGCCCGTCGCATAGGGGTAGAATGCGTATTTCGTATCGGTCGGAACCGAAAATACGGCGGTTCCGTTTTCGGCAATCCCCGTTATCGGACATTCGGTGATCGTGCCGTCTTCCGACACGGCTCCGATGACGTCCGAATCGCTCCACGCGATTTTTCCGCCCTCGCCGTTGTCGGTGAGGGTAGTGCGCGTATCGTCTTTTTGCGCATCGTCTCCGTATTCGAGCGATGCCGTTACCTCCATCATCGTCTTTTCGACGATGTTTCCGTTTTGGTCCGTAGTGTCGTCTTTCGTACAGCCGACAGCCATTGCGGCGGACAATATGCCAAGCAGCAGATATTTTCTCATAATATAAGTCGGTGTTAGGTCGGTCAGATGAATTCCTGCTCTTCGTCTTTGGTTACCTCTTCGATGTCGGACGAAACGGCGAAGCCACGTTCTATCCGCAATGATCTGATTGCCGTAATGTCGGGTTTCTCATACCCGCTTACGACGGATTTCGTTTTGTGCAGCATACGGTTTTGCAGTGTTTTTAGGTTTTTGTTTATGGTTGAAATTTTATTCGTTTTTCAGATGGACATCCATTTGCGGGAAGGGGAAATCGATGCCTTTTTGCGGGAGTGTCTTGTATATCTTCTCGTTCATCGAGAAAAATACGTTCCAGTAGTCGGCGTTTTTCACCCACATTCTCGCCGACAGGTTTACCGAACTGTCGGCCAATGCCGCTACATGCACCACAGGTTCAGGCGTATCCATAATGCGCTTGTCGTTCCTGCACAGTTCGAGAATCGCGGCGCGTGCCGTATCTACGTCGTTACCGTAGGATATGCCTACCGAGATATCCACGCGGCGCAGTTCCGCAGCCGAGTAGTTGTCGATTATCGCCGACGAAATGGAACTGTTCGGGATGTAGATGGTCTGGTTGTCGGCCGTTTGTATCTTCGTCGAGAAGAGCATTATCTCGGTTACGGTGCCCGACTGTCCCTGTGCCGATATGAAATCGCCGACACGATAGGGTTTCAGAAGCAGTATCATAACTCCGCCCGCGAAATTCTGCATCGTGCCGCTCAGCGCCATACCTATGGCTAAAGTCGCCGATGCGAAGAGCGCGATTATCGACGTTACGTTTACGCCGAGCATCTGTACGACCGTGAGAATCAGCAGCAGCGTGAATACGACCTTGACGAGATTGCGTAAAAACGACCGCAGCGAAGCGTCCACTTTGCGGCGGTTGAATGCTGCGTCGAGAATGGCTATTATGCGGCGGATTATCCATCGGCCGATGAACCATACGAGCAGTGCGCCCGCGAGTTTTATCGCTACCCAGATGGCATCGTTGGCCATATTCATAAAGAACTCGCGATAGTCGGTGTGGATTACCTTGTCTATCGTCTGTGCGAGATTGGCTTTTTGGATGCTGTCGGGCACGATAAGCGGCACCGCATCTTCGGCTTGTGTGAAAAGAAAAGATAACGGGTTGAACATAATATCGGTTTAGCTTGTTTTATTACGGCAAATATACTAAAATAGGCGGTAAAAGCAAAATTTATTCGACCGCTGCGGACGAATGATTCGCGGCACGGTCGAGGGTGGCGGGAACGTCGTTATCGGCACCGTTTGCCTTGCGAAAATGCCGACATTGTGTCGTGCCCGACTTTTAATGCCGCCAAATCGTCTGAAAACGGCCTAAAACGGAGGATTTTGTCGTCATACATCCCGAAAAATGATAAAATCGAATGGCAAAATTGCTTATTTGTGAAAAAAACACTATTTTTGTCTATTCCGTTTTGCGGTTATTTCCGACTGACGGGCAGCGGTGCCCGACGGAAATGACGCATCGGGAAGATTGAAAACGATAGAATTGAAAGAGAAATAATTCTGAACTTAAATTTATGCTTACGGAAGAAGAAAAAAATGCGGGTTTGGTAGGCCGTATCGAACGCGTCAATATCGAGGAGCAGATGAAGACGGCGTATATCGACTATTCTATGTCGGTTATCGTTTCGCGTGCGCTGCCCGATGTGCGCGACGGTCTGAAACCCGTGCACCGTCGTATCCTTTACGATATGAGTGCCGAACTGAATTTGTATTCCGACAAGCCGACGCGTAAGTCGGCGCGTATCGTCGGTGACGTGCTCGGTAAGTTCCACCCTCACGGCGACATTTCCGTCTACGACGCTATGGTGCGTCTAGCGCAGGACTGGAGTATGCGTTATCCGCTGGTCGAGGGACAGGGTAACTTCGGTTCGATGGACGGCGACTCGCCTGCGGCTATGCGTTACACCGAGGCGCGTATGAAGAAGATCACGGACGAGGTGATGGCCGACATCGACAAGGAGACTATCGACTGGACGCTCAACTTCGACGATACTATTCCCGAACCTACGGTATTGCCGACCAAAATCCCGCTGCTGTTGGTCAATGGCGCGAGCGGTATCGCCGTAGGTATGGCTACGAATATGGCTCCCCATAATTTGGGCGAGGTGGTGGATGCCTGCTGCGCGTATGTGGACAATCCCGACATCGAGTGCGAGGATCTGCTTCATTTCGTCAAGGGTCCCGATTTCCCGACCGGAGGTATCATATACGGTTACGACGGTGTCCGCGAGGCGCTGCTTACGGGACGCGGCCGCGTTATGATGCGTGCCAAGACGGAGATAGAGCACACGGCGAGCGGCCGCGAGTGCATCGTGGTGACCGAGATTCCCTATATGGTGAACAAGGCGGAGATGATAAAGAAGATCGCCGATCTGGTGAACGAAAAGAAGATAGAGGGCATATCCTATATAAATGACGAGAGCGACCGCAGCGGTATGCGAATAGTCATCTACGTAAAGCAGGATGCCGTGTCGAGTGTCGTGCTGAACACGTTGTACAAGAATACGCCGTTGCAGACATCGTTCGCCGTTAATAATATAGCATTGGTGAACGGACGTCCCCAGCTGTTGAATCTCAAGGATCTTATCCGCCATTTCATTGACCATCGCCACGACGTGGTGGTACGGCGTACGCGCTTCGACCTGCGCAAGGCCGAGGAGCGTCTGCATATAGTGCTCGGTCTGTTGATCGCTCAGGATAATATCGACGAGGTAATCCGCATCATACGTGCCGCCAAGTCCGTCGATGAGGCCAAGGCGAACCTTATGGAGCGTTTCGGACTGTCCGAGTTGCAGGCTGCGGCCATTGTCGAGATGCGCCTGCGTGCACTTACGGGTCTCGAACACGGCAAACTCGTAGCCGAGCGCGATGAACTGGAACGCCAGATAGCTTACTTCAAGGAGGTTCTGGCCGATGAAAAAGAGCAGTTCCGCATCGTGAAGGAGGAACTGATCGATATGAAGGAGAAATACGGCGACGAACGCCGTTCGGAAATCGTATATGCATCCGAGGAGTTCAATCCCGAGGATTTCTATGCCGACGACGATATGGTTATTACCATATCCCATATGGGATATATCAAGCGTACGTCGCTCGCCGAATACCGCACTCAGAACCGCGGCGGCGTAGGTGCCAAGGGCAGCGCTACGCGCGACGAGGATTTCATCGAGCATATTTACGTGGCCACGATGCACAATACGATGCTCTTTTTCACCGAAAAAGGCCGCTGCTATTGGCTCAAGGTATACGAAATTCCCGAAGGAACGCGTTCTTCGAAAGGGCGCGCAATTCAGAACGTCATTCAGATCGAGCCCGACGACAAGGTGCGCGCATACATCAACGTCAAGAAACTCAACGACGCGGAGTATGTGGACAACAATTATATAATAATGTGTACCAAGAACGGAACGATCAAGAAGACCAAGCTCGAAGCGTATTCGCGTCCGCGTGCTAACGGCGTGAACGCTATCGTCATCCGCGAGGGCGACAGCCTTATCGAGGCGAAGCTGACGAGCGGCAATGCCGAGGTGATGATCGCTGCGCGCGATGGCAAGGCCATCCGCTTCAACGAGCAGACGGTGCGTCCTATCGGACGTGTCGGCGCAGGCGTTCGCGGTATCTCCGTCGAGGGCGACGACGAGGTGGTAGGTATGATCTGTCTCGAACCCGAAAGCGGTCAGGATGTGCTTGTCCTGAGTGAAAACGGATACGGCAAACGTACCGATCTGGACGAGTACCGCGTAACCAATCGCGGCGGCAAGGGCGTCAAGACGATAAACGTTACCGAGAAGACGGGCAAGCTGATATCTATTCAGGCCGTAACCGATGAGAACGATCTGATGATTATCAACCGTTCGGGCCTGACGATACGTACTTCCGTATCGCAGATACGTTTGGCGGGACGCGCCACGCAGGGTGTTCGCATAATCAATTTGCGTGAAGGCGATGCCATCGCTTCGGTTATGGCCGTACCTTCGAGCGAAGAGGAGAGTGTCGGAAACGACGCCGGGAATGCATCGGAAGCAGTGTCGGAAAATGAGGCACGGCAGTCAGAAACGCCTGCACAGGAATAAGTCGAAAAATTGATATAACCAAAACTAAACTTCAAAATTATGAAACGGGTATTATTTACGGCATTGGCAGCTGTGTTGCTGCTTGCGCCTGCAGCAAATGCTCAGAAGGTTAATGACAACGCTTTGCGTCTTAAACTCGAAAAGAGCGATACCGAAATCAAGGACTCCAAGAAAAACGCCAAGGCGGCTACCTGGATCAATCGCGGCAAGGTCTATTTCGAAAGTATTCAGGAGCCTACCAAATCGTTGTTCCTGGGTCTCGACCCCGCGATGTTGAAGATTGCATGCGGCGAACCCCGCAAGAAGACCGATGATGCGTGGGAGTATCCTTGGGTGAAGGTGCACTTCAAGAACGGCAAGGTATCCGGCTGGGAACAGACGGCATTTATCAAGGAGGGTGCTGTCGATACCGCTTTGGAGGCATTGCAAAAGGCCTATGAACTCGATCCCAAGCAGGCGCCGAAAATCAAGCCTATTCTCGACAATATAATCAATTTCTATGCGCAGCTTGCGGCGGTAAGTTATGACGTACAGCGGTACGACTTGTCGCAGAAAGCCTATGAGACGATTTTCGCGGCCCAGTCTAATCCGGCCTACGGTAAGCCCAATTACGAGAATCTGTTCTTCGCGGGTCAGTTGGCCGCATACCTCGGCGCTACCACCCCCGGAATGTTCGCCAAGGGTGAAGAGCTTCTGACGAAAGCCATCGAGAACGGCTATGCGGATGCGGACGGAAATATCTACTACTATCTGTTCCACTGCTACTACGGCCAGAAGGAGCAGAATGCCGAGAACGTGATCAAAGGCAAGAATGTACTGCTCGAAGGTGTTGCCAAATTCCCGAAGAACGATAAGATCCTCGACGGTCTTATGCAACTTTATACGTCGGAAGAGGGCGTCGGCGATCCCGCAGACCTTGTGGAGCTTATAGACAAGGCTTTGGCGAATGACTCGCAGAATGTCGATTTGTGGTTCGGCCGCGGCCGTGTCTACTATAAGCTGAAGAACTACGACGAGTGCATCAATTCGTTCTCGAAGGTCGTAGAGATCAAGCCCGATATGTTCGACGGCAATTATTATCTGGCACTGTTCTATATGGCCAAGGGCGATAATCTGCGTACCGAAGTCAATTCGCGCGATTACAGAAGCCAGAGCGAGTACGATGCCGAGTATCAGAAAGTGCTGAATGTCTATAAGCAGGCCGTACCCTGGTTCGAAAAGGCTTTGGAGATCAATCCCGAGCATATCGATACCGTAGACTGCCTGAAATCGCTGTGCGCCCGTCTCCGTGACGAAAGTCCTGAATATATGGAGAAGTACAGCAAGTACAACGGGTTGTACAAGAAGCTGAAAGGCCTCGAATAATCGGCGGATACAGATAACGAAAAAGGCTCCCTTGTAAAAGGGAGCCTTTTTCTGTTACGGTGTCCTGCAACTTATTCGTACTGTCCCGACTTGAGACGGATCACTTCGTCGTTCGTCAGGAAACGCCAGGCTCCGCGTTTCAGGTTCTTTTTGGTCAGTCCTGCATAGTACACGCGGTCGAGTTTCTGAACGGTGTAGCCGAGATGTTCGAATATGCGGCGTACTATGCGGTTGCGCCCCGAGTGGATCTCTATGCCGATCTCTTTCTTGTCGTCCTTTACATACGATATTTCGTCTGCATAAATATCTCCGTCCTCGAGCGTGATGCCTTCGGCTATCTTGTCCATATCGGCACGCGTCAGCGGCTTGTCGAGCGTGACCTGATAGATCTTTTTCTTTTTGTACGACGGGTGGGTGAGCTGCTTCGTCAGGTCGCCGTCATTGGTGAAGAGCAGCAGCCCGAGGCTGTTCTTGTCCAGACGCCCTACGGGATATATGCGCTCCGTGCAGGCGTCCTTGACAAGATCGGTCACGATTTTCGTCGCGTGCGGGTCCTCGAGCGTCGTTACATATCCTTTGGGCTTGTTGAGGACGAGATACACTTTCTTCTCGCCGCGTATTATCGAGTCGTTGAACTTCACCTCGTCCGTGGGCTGGACTTTCGTCCCGAGTTCGGTTACCGTAACGCCGTTTACGGTTACGAGGCCTGCCGTGATGAAATCGTCCGCTTCGCGGCGCGAGCATAACCCTGATTGCGCTATGAATCTGTTGAGACGCATCTCGCCCGATTGTTTGTTCGGATTGTATTTGGGGTACGATTTGGGCTTGTCACCGTCGGATTTGGAATGCGCACCGAATTTCTTGTCCGTACGGCCGTTGCCGAAAGCGCGGCCGCGGTTGTCCGTGCCGCTGCGCTTCTTACCGAAACGCCCTTCGACACTGTCTTCGCGTCGTGGGAAATACCCGCCTTCCGCTTTCGATTTGCGGCCGAAAGTCCCGCGTTCGGGGAATGCGGCCTTCCCGTTCTCGTGCCTGCCGCCGAATTCTCGTTTGCGTTCCGAGTCGTGCTTTCTGTCGTAACCTCCGTCGCCCGTGTCGGCATAGGAGTCGCGGTGGCCGTATCCTTTCTTTTCGCCGAATGACGGCTGCCCGTCCCTGCTCCGTTTGGCTCCGAATGCTGTGCGGTCATTGCCGAAGAACTCCGGACCGTTATCGCGATAGCGGCGGGCTGCGGAATTCCGTTCCGTGCCGTATTCGCCGTCGAAACGTTTGGTATCGTGTTTGAATCGGTTGTTTTCGGTAAAATTGGGGTTGAACGAGCGGCGTTCGGGGCCGTGTGCCGATACGGTATGTTCGTCCGACTCACGATTGATGCGCGGTCTGCGTTCGACGTGTTCCGTTTTGACGGTTCTCATACGTTTGTCCTTGCCGAAGCGCGAGAGCGTCGTCGTGGAGTCGTTTTTGAAGTCTTTCATAATATTTTCGTTTAGCGTGACAAAGGTACGTTAATTTCTCGATAGTATATACAAGCCGCACACCATTTTTGTGGGTAAAAAAGCTCCCGTTATATTATGTACCGTCCGTACTCGGAATAATTGAGTATCTTTGCAGTGAAATGAAGAGAATGAACAGAGAAATATTGCGCATAGCCGTCCCCAATATAATCTCCAACATCACGGTGCCGCTTATGGGTATTGTCAGTACGGCCATCGCGGGACATTGGGGCGATTCGGCACACACTATCGGCGCTTTGGCGATAGGGGTGTCGATTTTCAATTTCATATACTGGAACTGTTCGTTTATCCGTATGGGAACGAGCGGATTGACGGCACAGGCTTTCGGTGCGGGCGATTTTAGCGAGTGCACGAATATGCTCGCACGCGCATTGGCCGTGTCGGTCGTGCTCGGTGCGGCCGTTCTGGTCCTGCAATATCCGTTGGGCGAATTGTCGCTTATGGTAATGAACGGCGACGATCTGTCGCGCGAATATTTTTATGCGCGTATCTGGGCGGTGCCTGCCGGCATCATCCTCTTCGGGTTCAACGGGTGGTTTACGGGTATGCAGAATGCCTTGATTCCTATGGTTACCTCCATTACGGTCAATGCGGTGCACATAGGTTGCAGCCTGTGGTTCGCATTCGGCTTCGGTATGGGCATCGTGGGTATCGCCTACGCCTCTGTTGTCGCGCAGTATACGGGTGTGCTGCTGTCGGTGCTGCTGTTATGGCGGCGATACCGTAATGTACTTACGCGCGTGGATTGGCAGAGTGTGCTCGACCTCGAACCTATGCGTCGGTTTTTCCGCATCAATCGCGATATCATAATCCGCACGTTCTGCATAGTCATCGTATATACGTTCTTTACGGCAGCTTCGGCCCGTATGGACAATGCGGTGATGCTGGCCGTGAACACTATGCTCTTGCAGCTGTTTACGATGTTCTCGTATATGAACGACGGATTCGCCTATGCGGCCGAGGCGCTTACGGGGCGTTTCATAGGAGCCCGCGACGAACTGTCGTTGCGCGACTGTGTCCGCAAGTGCTTCGTGTGGGCGTTTTCCATAGCCGTACTGTTCGTAGGGGTATACATAGGCTGGTGGCGTGAAATACTCGGGCTGTTTCTCGATTCGGGCGCTTCCGATTCGGGGGCGATACTCGATCTTGCGAATGAATACGTCGTGTGGGTGATAATCATACCTTTGGCGGCCGCTATGCCTTTTCTTATGGACGGCATTATGGTCGGTGCGACACAAACACGCGTGATGCGTAATTCTATGCTTCTGGCAACGGCGGCGCATTTCGCTATATTTTACGGCTTGCATCCATTTATCGGGAACAACGCGCTGTGGCTGGCATTTACGCTCTATATGTTCCTGCGCGGCGTATTCCAGTATTTTATGTCCGACCGTATGAAAAAAGTTTATGCCCGGGCGCAAAGCGTATGACGCTTTACGGCCGGACATTCATCCGACGGCGCACTGCCGTCTCAGTGGGTGGCCTTGTACCAGTCGGTAAGCCGTAATGACGGATTGTAATATTCCAATATCGATTTCTGTTTCTCGAGCGTATTTTTCAGGTTGGCCAACCTGTTGGCTTCGCGCGCAAGGCTGTTGTATTGCTCGGATGTGCCGGGTTCTTTGCCTTGGGCTTCGAGCTCCTCTTTCAGTTTGTCGCGTTCGGCGCATTTCAGTGCGTAACTCTCGGCTGTGCGTGCTATATGTGAGCCGATCGGTTCGAAGCATCGCTCGTCGGGTGTGACGTTCATCCCCGAATAGTAGGTTACGGGGGTCATAGCGTGGTTGTAGGCCGAATAAAATCCCGCCGTATGGTGACGGTTTATAACGCACTCGTCGAGAGCCTTTTTGTATCCGTCTACCAGATCGGCATCCGTGCACAGACGGCGTATGTAGTCTTCGGTATCGAAAAATATGTGGTCGTCGCGGCCTTCATACGGCTGTATGGCCGTTATGTCGAAATCCTCGGCGATATTTTGCGATGCGTTGATACGCTTTGCGGCATCTGCCAAGGCATCGAGTTTCCCGCAGACTATCGTAGATATGCAGCCCGATTTCCAGCTCGGATATGTATATTGATAGTAATCGTAATACTCGGAGCAGACTTTTGCGAGGTCATTTGCGAACAGAGGCTCGAGTATCCTGTCGTACGGCGATCCCTCGCCCATAATTTCGCAGGGGGAGCCTATGATGTACTCCGCATTGTCGCGCAGGGCATATGCCGATTCTGTAGACGCCATAAAACATACGTCGAAGTATATGCAGTCGAACTTTTTACCCGTGGCGGCGAGACCGTTTTTCAGGTCATCCAGTTCGAGCAGTACGTTGCGCTCTCCCAAATCGCGGGTGACATCCGCACCATCTGCCGTTTGCCACGACGGCCGGCGGCGTATGCCGAACGTAGCGGTCGCAGGGTGCGACGGCAGCCACGCTTTCGAGTGCCCGAGTATGATAAGAGAGTAGTTGTCGGCAGGGGCTATCTCCATCATCCTTTTCAGATAATCGCCGAACGACTCGGCCGTGAGTTTTTCGGGCAGGGCGAATTTGCATATAGTGCTTTTGCAGCTTTTCCCTTCGCGCTCATTGTAGAATATCTCCTCTATCGCCCCGTAGTTCTGGCTCGACTGCCCGAGAATTATCAGCCTGTCATCCCCGAGACTTCCGCGTGAAACGGCGGTTTTCATCGCCTCGAGATTGCGGTTGAAATAATACGACAGGCTCGTTCCGAGGAAATAGGCCATTACGACCTTCTTCGAACGCGCCGGCAGGGTTATCCGTATATTGTGCTTTACGGGCGAATGATCGACGACTATCGTTAGATTGCCGAGCGTCTGTTCTGTCTCGGGGGATTCCTGCTGCTCGGACGTGACCGTTATGGTATATGTTCCGGCTTTGCCGACCGCAGGTTCGGCCGAGAACCCTTCGCCTGTCATAGTCAGGTGCCAGTCGCTTTTGGCCGTAATGCCGAACGACATTTCCGATACGCCGCTGCTGAAACGTATTTCCGATATGTCGTTCTCCACCGTGAGCGGATCGGGCGGTATTATGATCTCCTCCTTATGGCAGCCCGTGATGACGGACGCTGTTAAGATCGATAATATTATGTATGCGTATTTGATCTTCATTCCGCAAAGTTAGCAAAAAATCGCCGATTACGCTATTTGTACTCACGCGGCTTCAGATTGTTGAACTGCCAGGTCCTGTCGCGTTTGAACGTATAGTTGTCGGGCTTGTTCCAATATATTCTGCTGAAATCGAAATAATAGCCCTTGACCTTGTCATGCGGGGCTTCGAACGGGACGAACTCTACCGTGCGGCTTATCACGCGGCCTTTGCGGTAGCTCCAGCCTTTGGCGGCTATGCAGTCGTTGGCGTGCGAGAACATCAGTATGTGCATCGGCGTCTTTTCGCGAAGTCCGTCGCCCGATCGCTCTATGGTGCGGATTATGCCGTTGAGCCTGTCGTAATATGCCTGCTCGCGTACCTTGTCGCCCAAGGCGCCGTAGGCATATGCCATAATATTGAGCATCTGCGGACTGAACGGATCGTGCTCGAGCGATTGCGCGGCTGTCAGTATCAGTTCGTCCAAATCGCTTACCAGCGGCTCCTCTATCGCTATTTTGGACATTATCTCCATTACGCGCGTATGGTACGGGTCGGACTCCAACGGCTTGTATTCGGGTTGGTAGGCATACCCGTAATAAAGGTAATGCAGTTCGTCATCGCTCATAGGCCCGCTCCATTCCTTGAATCTCATCATAAGGTTGGGATAATAATAGGGCGATGACGCATCTGCGATTTTGGCATAAATATCGTCGTTGTCCGGTACTTTGGCGGACAGCGGCATCGCAACGGCGACGGACAGAAACAATACCGTAAACAATTTGTACATACGTGTGCGGTTTTTATACCACTTATAACGGCTGCGTCATCGCAAATCGTATGTCTCGATGAGTTTTCGGAACTTCTCATACAGTGCGGGCGTGCCTTCTACCAGAGGCAGACGCATCGTCCCGCCGATAAGGCCTTTCGCCTTGAGTGCACATTTTATGCCCGTCGGATTGCCTTCGGCGAAGAGCGCGCTCACAGTTTCGCCGTAAGGTTCGTACTCTCTCTTCGCGGCCTCGAAATCTCCCGCCGCCGCGAGCGAGATGCAATGCCCGAACTTCTCGGGAAACAGATTCGCCGCGACGGATATTACACCGTCGCCGCCGCGCTGCATTATGTCTATCGCCATTCCGTCGTCGCCCGCGATGACGAGGAAATCTTTGTCGCGCTCCTTGATTATGCGTTCGATCTGTCCGATATTGCCCGACGCCTCTTTGATGCCTATTACATTCGGCATATCGCGGGCTATGCGCAGTGTGGTCTCGGGCAGCATATTCACTCCCGACCTGCCAGGAATGTTGTACAGGATTATCGGCAGCGGCGAAGCTTCGGCTACGCGCTCGAAATGGCGGTACAACCCCTCCTGCGAGGGCTTGTTGTAGTAGGGGGTGACGCTGAGAATCGCATCGGCGCCTTCGAGGTCGATTTCGCGCAGCTGGTCGAGCACCTCGGATGTCGAGTTGCCGCCTGCGCCTATAACCAGCGGGACACGCTTTGCGACCTTGCGTTTTATGAAGTCGGCGATGGCCGCACGTTCGGGAATATACAGCGTCGGCGTTTCGGCCGTCGTGCCGAGTGCGACGACGTAGTCCACACCGCCGTCTATGACGTAATCCGTCATACGTCCCAATGCCTCGTAATCTATGTTGCCATCCTTGTCGAACGGGGTTATCATTGCGGCTCCCAAGCCTTTGAACTTATCCTGTATCATAGTCTGCATTTATTTGTCAGAACAATACGCCCTGTTGCGGGCGCTGCCCCTTTTCGGTCGTAGTCGTATCGTTGTCCGCCGTCGTCGCCTGCCGTGCGCCGTCACCTTCGGCCATCTCCATCAGTTCCTGCTCCGAAATCAGCTTTATGCCGAGTTTTTCGGCCTTTTGCAATTTCGCAGGCCCCATATTCTTGCCGGCCACTATGTAATCGACGTTCGCCGAAACCGCCGCAAGATTTTTGCCTCCGTGAAGCTCTATAATCTCTTTCAGTTCGTCGCGCGAGTGGTAGGAGAATACTCCCGAGATGACGAAATTCTTGCCGGCGAATACATCCGAACGCAACTCTTTGCCCGTCTCTTCGAATTGCAGCCCTGCGGCCCGCAAACGTCCGATTATCTTTCGGTTCTCCTCGTCGGCGAAATAGTCGATGATCGACTCGGCTATCTTGTTGCCCACCTCTTCGGCTTCGGTAAGTTCTTCACGCGATGCACCGATCACGGCATCGAGCGTCTTGAAGTGCGCCGCCAAATATTTGGCGGTCGTCTCTCCGACGAATCGTATTCCGAGGGCGAACAGAACGCGACGGAACGGAACCTGCTTCGACGCCTCGATGCTCTGGATTATGTTTTCTGCCGACTTGTCGCCGAGTCGCGGCAATACCGAGAGCTGCACGGCCTGCAAATCATAAAGATCGGCGATGTTGCGTATCAACCCGCTTTCGAAGAGCAGTTCCACGGTCTCCTCGCCCAGACCGTCGATGTCCATAGCCTTGCGTCGGATGAAGTGGATTATGCGTCCCAGAATCTGAGGTCGGCAACCGCTCTGGTTAGGGCAATAGTGCTTGGCTTCGCCTTCGTATCTTACCAGCGGCGTACCGCATTCGGGGCATATTGCGATATATTCGAACGGCTTGCTGTCGGCAGGACGTGCCGCAAGCTCTACTCCCGTTATCTTCGGAATTATTTCGCCTCCTTTTTCTACGTACACTTCATCGCCGATGCGGATGTCGAGCAGCGCCATCTGCTCGGCATTGTGCAGCGTCGCGCGTTTTACCGTGGTGCCGGCAAGAAATACGGGTTCGAGATTGGCTACGGGAGTTATGGCTCCCGTTCTTCCCACCTGAAAATCTACGCTCAGCAGTTTCGTCAGAGCCTGCTCCGCCTTGAATTTGTAGGCTACGGCCCACCTCGGGGCCTTGGCCGTGAATCCGAGGGCGCGTTGGTCGGCATAACGGTTTACCTTTACGACGACGCCGTCCGTCGGGAACGGCAGATGTTTGCGCTCCTCGTCCCAGTAGCCGATATATTCGTCTATCTCCTTTACCGATCGGCATATGCGGATATGCTCCGACACCTTGAACCCCCACTCTTTGGCCTTGCTCAGGTTTTCCCAATGGGACATAAAAGGCAAATCGTCTCCTGCGAGTTGATACAGCGTACAGTCGAGACCCCGTTTGGCTACTACGGCCGAAGACTGCTGCTTCAGCGTGCCTGCCGCTGCGTTGCGCGGATTGGCGAACAGCGGTTCTCCGTTGGCTTCCCGCTCGGCGTTGAGTTTGTCGAACGATGCGTAGGGCATAAGTATCTCGCCGCGTATCTCGAACAGCGGCGGGTAGTCTTTGCCTTGAAGCACGAGCGGTATGGCCCGTATCGTACGGATGTTCTCTGTCACGTCGTCGCCGTAAGTGCCGTCGCCGCGTGTCACGGCACGCGTCAGCGCCCCGTTTTCGTATGTCAGGGATATTGCCGTACCGTCGAATTTGAGTTCGCAGACGAATTCCGTTTCACCGACCTCCTTTTCTGTGCGGGCGATGAATTCGTGCAGTTCGTCGAGCGAATAGGTATTGCCGAGCGAAAGCATCGGAAACCGATGCGCAACCGTCTTGAATTCAGTCGTAATGTCGCTGCCGATACGTTTGGTCGGGGAGTTGGGATCGGCGAATTCGGGGTGCGCGGCTTCCAGATCCTGAAGTTCGCGCAACATCATATCGAAATCGTAGTCCGAGATTTCGGGTGCGTTCTCGACATAATATTTATGATTGTGGTAATTGAGCTCCCTGCGCAGGCGCTCGATTCTTTCGCGTATCATTTGTCCGAATCTATTACTTGCGTAAAGGTACGCAAATTGTTTCTGAAAACCTTGAAAAAATAAAAAAATGCAAATTTTTTCGCAAGAATCGTATCAGTTCTTAAATTTTGCTTATACTTGCAAAAATTTTTGAACCCTTTATGACGAAAGAAACTGTTAAGAAGCGTTTGGTGACGAGTTTCAACAACTTGCCGCTTGAGTTGCAGGAGAAGGTTAAGTTATTGTATCCTAATGGTTTTGCCGATGCTATGATGCGAGTCGATAAGCCTAACGGAGACTTCTTCTATGCTGTTCCGTTCGAGACGGACGAGATAAGTTATTTGGTTAAAATAGATGTCAAGATAGACGATGTGTCGGAGGATGACGACGAAAAGGAGTATTACGACGACGACATCAAAGGTGCGGATGATATTCAGGACGACGGCGGGCAGTCGGAGGAGGAGATGTCCGATGACGATATAGATATTTGACGCAGGGACAATGCGAAAAACGAAAGGACTGTCGAAAGGCAGTCCTTTTACATATGTCGGTATTTATTCAATAAAAAAGGGTAAGCTACTCATATCGCACCGCTACAACCGCATACCCTTGCTCAATTCCTTGCCTGGGGGAGTTCTGCAGGAGCTGGTCGTATGAGACTTACCCGATGCAAAAGTAGAAAAAAATTCTATCTTTGCAAAAAAAATGCAATACGATGTTGAAAAGAGCATTACCATATGCAGCGGCCGTATTGTCGGTCGTAATGGCTTGCGGCATATATTGTTACGTCGCTTTTTACGGAAATTGCGTCCGGGAAAGCGGCAGCTTGTACATATATCGGCACTATGATTATGCCCAAGCAGAACAGTCTGTGAAACAGCATATAGGCCACCGTTCGGCATTCGACATATATGCGCGGCGGATAAACCTCGGACAGACGTTCCGTGCGGGTCATTACCGTATCGAGGACGGTATGAGCGTCGTGGATATAGCACGTATGCTGAAGCTCGGGCGACAGACGCCCGTCGATGTGGTTATCAACAATGTCCGTACCCCTGCCGAACTTGCGGGCAAGTTGTCGCGGCAGATAGAGGCCGATTCGGTCTCTGTGCTGCGCGCACTTACGGATGATTCGCTGGCACGATCCGTCGGATTCGATTCGCTGCGGCTCTTCTCGATGTTCATCCCCAATACCTACGAGTTTTATTGGACGGTCGAGCCCGAAGCGTTCCTGCGGCGTATGCGCCGCGAGTACGACGCTTTCTGGACCGACGGGCGCGATGCCCGACTCGCCCGATGCGGAATGAGCCGATATGAGGTGATGACGTTGGCGTCGATTCTTTACGAGGAGACCAAGGCCGCGGATGAGATGCCGCGCATTGCGGGCGTCTATATGAACCGCCTGCGCAAGGGGATGCCGTTGCAGGCCTGTCCTACGGTGAAATATGCCATGCAGGATTTTTCGCTGCGCCGTGTGCTGCGCAAACACTTGAGATATAAATCGCCGTACAATACATATATCAATAAGGGGTTGCCGCCTTCGCCTATTTGTATGCCGAGCATACGGGCCATCGATGCGGTTCTCGGATACGAGGAGCACCCGTACATATTCTTCTGCGCCCGTCCCGAACTCGACGGTCACCACAATTTCGCCCGCACGCTGAAGGAACACAACGCCAATGCCCGTGCATATGCCGCAGCGCTGGACAAAATGAACATTAAGTGATTTTTTCATTATATTTGCATAATCGGAACTTAAACATAAAGTTATGAATAAAGATTTTTTTACTGATGCCGCGTCGAAAGGTGCCGTGTTGGGCGTATTGATGCTTGTTTCTCATATTTTCGAACAGTCCTTTCTGCTTGGAGGGTCGCTGACGAGGACGATGTGGGTAGGTTTGGAGATGATTGTCGTCGCCGTATTGTACATATATCTGATGTATCGCTTCGCCAAAAACGCTTCCGTGCAGTTCGCGACGAAAGAGGGCGGATACTCTTACGGAGCGGGTCTGCTGTATGTAATCGCCCTGTCGCTTCTGACCGGTGTCATCGTCGGATTGGGCGGTTATGTGCATATGCACTATTTCATCGGATACGAGTCTTATATCGACGGGATAGTGAAACTGTACGAGTCGTTGCTCGCAAATGCCGCGATGCCTGCCTCTATGGCGGGAGTCTACGATCAGATGATCGATCAGATTCAGGCGCAGCCCGAACCGTCGGCATTGAGTACGCTTTGGTCTTCGTTGTGGAGCTACCTGCTTTGGGGTTTGATCATCGGCCTCATCATTGCGGGTATAGTTAAACGCGAACCGAAACTGTTCGATGAAGCGGATGAATAGCCGTCCGGACATATCGGTCGTCATTCCGCTCTACAACGAGGAGGAGTCGCTGCCCGAACTGACGGCGTGGATCGCCCGCGTAACGGAACGCGAAGGCCTGACGTGCGAGGTCATATTTGTAGACGACGGTTCGTCGGACGGTTCGTGGAACGTGATCGGGCAGCTGAAAAGCGAATATCCCTTTGTCAAGGCGATAGGCTTTATGCGCAATTACGGCAAGTCGGCCGCATTGTTTTGCGGGTTTGCCGAAGCGGAGGGCGAGGT
Organism: Alistipes sp.; assembly: GCA_017937125.1. Taxonomy (GTDB): domain Bacteria; phylum Bacteroidota; class Bacteroidia; order Bacteroidales; family Rikenellaceae; genus Alistipes. The sequence continues at coordinate 633,101 of JAGBEH010000001.1, forward strand.
GGTATTTACTATGGATGCCGACTTGCAGGATTCGCCCGATGAGATTCCCGAGATGCGCAGGATGATACTCGAAGAGGGGTACGATATGGTCTCGGGATGGAAGAAGCATCGTTATGACCCGATAGGCAAGCGATGGCCGAGCAAATTCTTCAACTTTACCGCACGCCTCGTTTCGGGCATAAAATTGCACGATTTCAATTGCGGGCTGAAGGCATACCGACGTAAGGTCGTGAAATCGATAGAAGTTTACGGCGAGATGCACCGTTATATCCCCATTTTGGCCAAGTATGCCGGATTCACGGCCATAGGCGAGAAGGTCGTAGAGCATCGGGCGCGTAAGTTCGGTCATTCCAAGTTCGGAATGGAGCGGATGATAAAGGGCTATCTCGACCTTATCACCGTAACGTTTATGTCCCATTTCGGGCGGTCGCCGATGTATTTTTTCGGAGGTCTGGGAACGCTTATGTTCCTTGTCGGAGGCGGTACTGCCGTGTGGGTTATCGCCGAGAAGCTCTACCGTCAGGCACATTGTATGGCCGTGCGCGGAGTTACGGAACAGCCGTTGTTCTATCTTGCGTTACTGGCGGTGGTGCTCGGGGTTATGCTTTTCCTCGCGGGATTTATCGGCGAACTGGTGAACCGCGCATCTACGGACCGCAACAGATATTTAATCGATAAAACCATAAAGTGATGATTCAAAGAATACAAACCTTGTATCTGCTGATAGCGGCGGCGTTGGTCGCCGCGACCGTATTTACGCCGTTGGCATATTTCGCCTGCGGCAACGGCGAGTTCGCCCTGAACGCCTTTGCGCTGACCGACGAGGCGGGGGAGACGGTCCAATCTACGGTCTATATGGGCGTATTGCTGGCGCTGTCGGGCATTCTGCCGTTCGTGACGATATTTCTGTACGGGAAAAGACTCGTGCAGATACGTTTGTGCGTTGTCGAAATGGTATTGCTCGTCGGCAGTATGGTTATGATGGGAATATATTATTATTTGAGCGTGCGGGCTTTCTCTCAGGGTGAGTTTCTGGCCAAAAGCGTTAATATCGGAATGTTCCTGCCTTCGGCTGCTTTGATTGCGGTTATTTTGGCCGTGCGCGCGATATTCCGTGACGAAATGCTGGTGCGTTCGGCCGACAGAATACGTTGAATCTGTGCCGACGGCCGAGTGACCTGCGGCGTCGGCGCTGCATCGGAATAACACGGATGTTGCAGTCAGTATGAAAAACCCCGCTTGTTTCCAAGCGGGGTTTTGTCGTGTGATATGTGCTCGGGGATTTTACTCCTCAGCATCGTCTTCGGTAATCGACTGCGGCAGTTCGAACGACAGGTCGTCTATCTCTCCGCCGTCCGATACCGGTGCAGCCCATTGTGCCATTTCTTTTTCGTCCTCTTCAGTCATTTTGCTGTAGTATTCGGGAAGAATATCTCCGAAACGGCACGGCGTCAGCTGATATGCCGCATAGTCTCTGTCGCCGCCTTGGTACGTACTCTGCTTCGAGTAGATGGAGTATATGGCCAGAATGCTGCCCGTAGCTCCGTCACGGGGAACGTATTTGCCAGCATAACGCGAATAGCCGCTCGTGCGCACGATGTAGATGCCGGCTTCGGATTTGTAATTGGCCGTTTCGTTGTATCCGACGCACATTTGTCCGTACAGTGCTACATTGTTTTGGCTGTAAGCCAGTTTGCCCCACGGCATATCCTTGAATTCGGTAACCAGCGGCGTCCAGCCGATGATGTTGCCAGCCTCGTCCTTTACGGGCGTCTTCAATGTGCCGCTCGTGCATATCCACGAAGGATAGAAGCCGTCGTCGAGTTTTTCGGGCGTAGTCCCCTCCTGATTGGGAACACCCTTGTACATAACCTTGACGTCTTTGAAAAGCATCAGACGGCCGAAGAATTTGGGAGCTCGCAACACGCTGCAATTATCCTTGTCGATTTCCAGAATATCGTACTGGTTGTAGTTATTGCCGTCGTTCGAGAGTCTGCCTTTGGTCAGCGTGACGACCTCACCCTTGAATACGTGTTGCCGTACTTTGATCGGGCTTACAATATTCGAGTTGGGATAGAACTTCTCGCGGCCGTACGAGTTCATACCTTCGGTCGGAATATCGCCTATCGACAGCATCATACGGAAGTTGCCCATATACAGCCCGTCCAGCCGTACGAATACCTCTACCGTTTTCCCGTTGTCCAGGTCGCAAGGGTAGTCGAGGAACAGGCCGTTGGTCAGTTTCAGCTCTATGGCGGCCGTGCCGTCGTAGATGTAGAGCGATTTGTAGATATTGCCCTGTTCGTCGTTCGAGATGACCTTGCCTTTTATATAATAGTTTCCCACTATATAGCGGTTTGTCTTCTGCTCCCATTCCGTAGCGAGAGACTTATCCTGAACGAAACGCTTGTACATCGTTTTGTCCAGTCCGTCGCTGACATTGGTGCTGCCCGTGCCGCTGATCTCTCCGAATTTGGCCTTCAGATCCGCGATAGATATATGCGTCATTCCCATCGCCTGCATAAAGTCGTCGTTATATGTTACGGCGGGTTTCGGCATATCGAAATCGTTGTAGCAGCTGACGGCAACGGAAGCTACGACAGCTGTTAAAAATATTCTAAACAGTTTCATAATCATCTTTTTCATTTATGCGGTTCGACTTAGAATCGGAAATATACGTTCAGATAGTATGTGATTCCGAGCATATGGAAATATTTCGAATCGAAACGCGAGTAGTACGATATCGCGGGATTGGTCGTATTGGGGTTCCAACCTCTCGTGCGGCGCATACGCATTTGCTCGTAACCGCCCGTGCGGATGTCGCGGTCGTTGAGTATGTTCTTGACCTCGCAGCTGAATCCTAACGTATATTTGCGATGTATGTACCAGTTCTTGCCGAGGCTTGCATTGAGTGTATATGCCGAACCGAGATTCTCCTGCGCACGTATCGTTTCGATGTTCTGCAAAGCCCATATTTTGGCTTCGGGATCGGCCTTCTCGCTGTTTACGACGGTCATATAGGACTTGACCGCGTTATTCGTACGATACGCGGGGTTCATCGACAGATAGAGACCGCGGTAGTAGTTGAAATCGATGGATGCGAACCAGTTTTTAGGACCGCGGAAATTCAGGCCTATGTTCATAGCCATCTGCGGCGTGCTCTCCACGCGGAAGTTTTTCCAATATACGCGGTCGATGAGTTTTACGTCCGCACTGTTGTCCACGATCTGTACGAAATTCGGGTTCGACGTGTAGCGGTAATCGCCCCAGCTCAATGCACCCTGTATCGACAGCCCGTTCCAGATGGGTACCTGCAATCCGAGTTCCACGCCGTAATAGCGCTTGTCTATGCCGCTCATTGCGAAGTTCGTGAACGACGACTGCGTATCGTCATAGAAGGAGATGACTTTCGACAGATCGTTCATCTTGGTGTAATAAGCCGATAAACGGGCCTTGATATACGGCAGGTTAAGGTTGTATGTAAGTTCCGCTGCGTAGACTTTCTCGGTCGTCAGTCCGGGGTTTACCTGATTACGCGTACGCGGCGACACGAATGCCGTTTGGAATGTCGGCGCATTCTGCATCGCTGCCACGTTCAGGGCGAGCGAGTGGGCGCCCGATAATCGGTATGCGAAGTTACCTTTGGCTTTGTATGTCAGATAGTCGAGAGTCTTCGAGTCGCCGTACGAGTCGTTGCCGTTCGCAAACAGACCCTTGCGCATAAGGCCCTGACGCCACATAGCCGAATAGCCTATTTCGCCGCCGATCTCCATCGTGAAGCCGCCGATATTGAATCCGTACATCGCCCATATCTGAGCCTGACGTATGTGCGCGTAGTAGTCGTACGAGAATTTGTCGCCCTCCTTTACAACCCTTGCGTGACCGTGCTTGTTGTAGTAGTCCACATCGTTCTGGTAGGCTATGATGTCGCTGCCCATATCGCGTTCCGCGAATTTGTCTATATCTATCCAATAGTCGCCGCCGAGCAGATCTTTCACCTTGTCGTAATATTCCGTGCGGTTGATGCGCGCTTTAAGGCCGCCTACGATACGGTGGTTGTTGTTGAATGCGTGGGATATGTTCGCCACGAAATTGTAGTCTATTTGATCGGTGTGGCGCTCTTCGATCATATAATTCGACCGATAGCCTTTCGCGTAATTGATGTTGGTGTCTTCACGCTGGTTGCTGCGAATCATATTGTCGAAATCTATGCGCCCGTTCCATATAGCCGCCGCATTGGCCGCCGCTTCGATATACGAGTATAATTCATCCTCCGTAGTGGCGGGTATTATGCCCGGAACGCCTCCCGAGATTTGGCTCGTGTAGTACGTCGGCAGATAGCGGTAGTAGTCGGGGCGCGGGTCTGCGCCGTCTTTCCAGGTCAGTGCCGAATAGCCGTTCTTGCCGAAACGTACGGAGGTAGCGGCCGTGAAACGCGTCTTGTCGGAGATGTCGTAGAAATAGTTGAGCATAATTATCGGCTCGTGGGTCTTGCGGACACGCGTATTGCGGAGCTTGCCTGCCTGATAACCTACGTTGGGGTTATAGTAGTTGCTGCCGTACAGATCGTAGGCCTCCTGTGTCGATGCCTGCTGCGCACCTCGCTGCTGCGGCGTGCCGAGCACCATCAACGACAGGCGATGTTGCGTGCCGAAGAGTTTCTCGACGGCGGCGAAATAACCGAAAGAGTTGTAATATACGCCGTCCACATAGCCGTTGCCTCCCTGACGGGTGGAGACGGAGAAGGCGTACGACCAACCGTTGTCGAGGGCTCCCGAAGCATAAGATACTATCGCACGGAAGCGGTACATCGCATTGCCGTTGGCTACGCTTGCGCGGAATCCCTTGCGCATCTGCGATGCGCGGGCGTTGATGTTGGTGCTGCCGCCGATGCCGCCGATACCGTATTCCGTGACTTTGATGCCGGGGGTGTTCTCCTGGTTTCTCGTGGCGTCGTTCATACCGCTCCACAGCGACCACGGACCGTAGCCCGTCATTGCGTCGTTGAAGCGGATGCCGTTAAGGTAAACGTCCGTGTACTGCGAGTCGTAACCGCGGACGTTGAAACGCATTTCGCTGAACTTGTAGGATGCGATATTGTTGAATATGTCTTTCGATGCCGACAGCGAAGAGGGCAGTGCCTGCGTATCCGACGAGGAGGAATCCGAGTCGAGTTCGGCGAAAATGGAGTCGTCGGCCGGTTCGGTAACGGCAGGAACCACTACTACCGAATTGAGGTCCCGAACGTTCTTGTCCACATTCACGATTATGTCCGTCTGTTCGTAGTCGGGCGCCGAGAATGTCAGTTTGTAGTCGCCTTTGGGCAGATTGTCGAATGTGAAGTTTCCGTTTTGGTCGGTTACGACCGTTTGTCCCGTCGCTCCGATAGTCACTTTGACATTACCGACAGCTTCGCGGCCGTTGCGCGACACAACCTTTCCCTTGATACCGCCGTTCTGGGCGAACGCCGTTACCGACAGCAGGGAAAGCGTCAGGATAAGTAAAGATTTTAGTTTCATACAGATATTCTGAAAAGTTTATTTGGCTATATAGATATATACGGGGAAGTGGTCCGAGAAACCGTTCTGGAAATTCGTGCCGACGAACGTTCGCAGCGGATAACCCTTGTACTGACCCTCTTTCTGAATCATATACGGACGGGTGAAGATGTTGCCGTAGAACTTTGCGCCGTCGGCTTTCTTGATTTTCAGCTCGCCCGTAGAACCCGTAGCGAGGTTGTCCGAGATAATGATGTTGTCGAACAGGTTCCACGCATCCTGATAGGCGAGTGTACCGTAACCTGCTTTCAGTACGTCGATGAACGGATTGTACATATCGCCGTCGGCGAGTTGCTTGATCTTGGCTTTGGCTCCGAGAACCTCTACCACGCTCTTGTCGGTCGCATCGTCGTTCAGGTCGCCCATAATTACGACCTTGGTCGCGGGATTGGCTTTGCGCACCGAATCGGCGATCGCACGGCATTGTGCCGCAGCGGCTTCGCGCTTGGGCGACGACGCTTCCTTGCCGCCCAGACGCGACGGCCAGTGCGATACGAGGAAGAAGAACGGCTCATCCTCGATGGTTCCCCACATAGTGACGAAATCGCGCGTGTAGAAGTTGGGCATTCCCGGCATATTGAACTTTATCGCCTCGCTGCCTTCGAGTTTGAATACGTCGGGACGATAGAGGAATGCGCAATCGACACCGCGCCTGTCGGGCGAGTCGTAGTGCACGATACGGTAGTTCCCGTGCGAGAGTTTCGCCTGGGCTATCAGATCCTCGAGCACCGTGCGGTTTTCTATCTCCGAGACGCCGATGACGGCAGGAAACTCCCTGTCGATGGATGCGATGTCGAACAACACGCGGTCGATGTTGGCCAGCTTGCTGTTGTACTTGTAGGTATTCCACTTGCGCGCACCGTCGGGCAGAAACTCTTCGTCCCACGTATCGGGGTCGTTGATCGTATCGAACAGGTTCTCGAGATTGTAGAAGACCACCATATGGGGCTTTCCCGCGAAGCAGGCAAAGATAAGTGCCGTTGCAAAAAGCCCCGTGAAAAGGATTTTCTTCATAGTGATTTTGCTTTTATTGGTTGGTTTTTATTAGAATGCGCTCCAGTCGTTTATGTTTTTCTGCGATTTCACGGCATCCGCTATCGACGGGTCGATATTCTGGAAGAACGTGAAGCCGCTAAGCTCCTCTATCTCTTTTACCGACACCACGGCCTCCTTGTACGGGACGTTGCCCGATGCGGAGTTCTCGAACAGGAACCCGATGCTGATCAGTGCGCCGGAGGATGTTATCTCGCTGATGCTTTTGCCGGTGTTGCCGTTTTTGGTGCGCAGCAGCAACTTGTAGCAGTGCGACGGTACGGCTATCGTGTTGTTCTTTCGGTCTGTCGTCGTGGTCGAGTTTTTGAACAGTGCGCCCGTTACGACGAACAGCGTGTCGGTGCATTTGCTGTCGCGCGTTTTCATCTCGACATCCCCCCACGAGCCGCCGTTGAGAGTTCCGTTCTGCGGCATCAGATTGGTCGCATAGAATGTTTGCGCATTCGTCACCCACGTGTTGTATCGCGAAGCGGACGGCAGCATATGCCCGCGGCTGTAACCGCGAATGGTATTGGTGAATTCTATGTATTGCTGGTTGTTCTGCGGAATGACGGGGTCTGTCAGTTCGTACCCGAGAATGCGGTATGCCGTGTTGTAATCCTCGCTCGGCTCGTACTCGGTTACGGCGTCATCGTATGCCCACGCATTGGTGCGTCCCGCCGTAGAGGTCCCGACCTCGTAATTTCTCGGGCTTTCGTATACGCGGTGCACGGGATATGCCACCCAGTGCGATACGCGTTTTTGCAGGTCGAAGCATACCGAGTAGTTGCGTGTCGCACGCGATGTTCCCGAGAGGGTAGTATAATATGTCTTGTAGACGTAGTTCGCTCCGTCCCGATGTGCAGGCTGTTCGCCCCAATTACGGTCGTAGGAGGGGTTGTCGCTGCGGTTATGTTGAGTGAAAAAGAAAGTTTTCGAGTATCCGTCGGTGAATTTTATTTGAATCTCGCCCCGACGCGGCGAGGTTGTTTCGTTTGTTTCGAGATATATGGCGAACTTGGCGCCTACTTTACCCGAAGCTGTGGATTGTGCCCCTGTTTGGCTGAATGAAGCCCATTCGCTTCCCTGTGTCAGCACAGCCACCCAGGTCAGTTTCGAATTGCCGGATGTGCTTCCCGTTATTACGGATTCATTGTATCCGACAGAGGTGAAGTCGAGCGATGCCGACGATTTGTACGGAGACCATTCGTCGTCATCCGTATCCGAACACGCCGTTACGAACGATATTGCCAACAGCGTAAATGCAACTTTGATTTTGGCGTCGATATGCGTTAATATGTTCATCTGAAGCTTGTTTTTACGTAATTTCTATAAACGCCTTAAGGTATGAGTATATTTCCCGTAAGAAAAACCCGACTCTTGACGGATTTTGTTATTTCCGCCAAGAGTTGGGATTTTGAAATTTATAAAGTGTGATACTTATTTTTTATAAGTAACAACCATTTTGCTTATTCTGTGCTGACCGCTCGTACCGCCTATCGTAAAGGTTACGGATTCTGCGGAACCGGTCCATACGGCAGCCGACCATTTACCTGCGTCGTCTTTGGTCGGAGTAAGTTCTCCTGCGGATGCATCGAATGTATTTGCGTAAACTTTGTCATCCGGCATAGTGAACTCGATACGGGTAATGGTGGCACCGGATACCGTGACGGAGTTTCCTCCGTACATACGAATTGCATTACCGGACGAGTAGAATTTGGGAACATTGCTGTTGGTGCCGCCAGCGAATGTCGCCGTAATCGGAGCAACGGTAAGGCTCGCTATTTCCTGCTGGTTTGTGTAGTTTTGTGCGAGGAAATCGAGAGTAGCTGTCGATGCACCTGCTTCTGCCTGAGAAAGAGATACTTCCTTCGAAGCCTTTACTGTCGAACCGTCCTTGAGCGATACGGTCAGAGTGGCTGTGCGGGCAGCACCCGTGTTGGCCGTTGCGGTTACCGTTACCTTATTGTCGCCGGTTACAGCTTGGAAATCGGAAGCATTTGCACCCGATACTTCGGCTACGAGAGTAAGATTGTCGCCGTTCTGAGCGGAGATTTGTACATCTTTGGTACCGCCGTTAGCGTCGAACGAGAGTGCTTCGGGATTGACATTAAGAATCACCATATCAGTGTTCTCCTTGAGTTCGGTTACAACCAACTGGTTGATACCGTTAGGCATACCCGTTACGAAACCGGTGACGTCGCAAATCTTGTTGTAGAAGTTGGCCACATTCAAGTCAGCATTGGGATAGAGGATCGAACCGATGTTGGAGCCCTCGGTGAAAGTGACATTGATATAGTTGCCGCTCTGTACCAGAGTACCGGTAATAGTTACGTATGCGAATTCACCTTCGGGAATGCCGAAGAAACCTGCATAGTCTAAGACCTGCGGAGCGGGAAGCGTTACTTCGTGGGTATTTTCCTTTACCGTTACGGTTGGTTTCGAGAATTGGAAATACTTGTTGCGCAGTTCTACAGTACCGTTTACGTCGATTACCTTGCCGACAGCGGGAACCGTACCGTCGCTACCTACGTATACATACATATATGCCTTGCTGCGGTCGGTCATCAGGAAACTCTGCGTCGTGTTGGCAACGACCCAAGCATCTTTGATATCGTATGTTCCGGCTGCGGTGATCGAAGCGATAGTGCCGTCGAGCGACTCTCCGCCTTCATTCTGCGCAATAGTCACCGTTGCACGCTGCGGGAATGCCACGCCGCTGATGTAGCCTGTTGCGGTGAACGTTACGGTAATCGTGCGTTCTGCTGCGGCAGGAACGGTAACGGTTACGTTGGCATTGCCGTTTCCGCTCTTGCGGCTGAAAGTCACATCGTCGGCATCAGCCTTGACCGTCCACGGTGCATCCGATGTTACGGCTACGTCTACCGTGCCGCCCGTGAGTTCTACGGCTGCCGATGTCGGCGTAACGTTGATGGTCGGTTTTCCCTCGAAGCGCTTGTCGTCATCGCTGTCCGAGCAGGAAATCATACCCCCCCCCACTGTCAGCACGGCTGCCGACAGCAAGAGCGTTTTCCATAAATTCATAGTTCTCATACGAATGAAAAATTAAAATGTTTTTAATGAAATTGGTTATTATTTTTATTAAATATGCTGTTTGCCGATTACAATCTATTATTAGACAAATGTAGTATATTTCCGTTAATAAAAAAATATTTTGGCATAAATTTATGCGTTTTTATGTTTCCCTGCCGATGTCGGGAGGCTGCGGCGGGCGGTTCGACGTCCTGTTTCCGATTATCGACGAGCAAAAAACGCTCCGTTTTAGCGTCGTTGTGCATTTTTCAGGCGATTATGGACGATTTTGCGTCGGGTTTTACTCCGAAATCTTGTGTCCGTGCGTTTTCCGTCCGACGTTTTCGGATAGGTGGGGGTGTGCAGCGGTATGCGTATGCGGCAGAATTCGTTTGATGCAGCCGCAGGCGAATGTTCGGGGAGGTGGGCGTGTATATGCGGACGGGCAAAATACAATGCCGTGCCCTTTCGGGGCACGGCATTGCAGCTTGACTGTTTACGGGTCGGATTATTCCGCTTTGGCAGCCTCGGGACGCATTACGACGTAAGTCATATTGCCGTCGGCGAGAATCTTCTGCGCGAGCTTCTGCACATCTTCGTATTTGAAGTTCCTGACCGTATTTTCGTAGTTGTTCATATAGTCCAGACCGTAGTTGTACCACGAATTGAGTATCGTTTTCAGTCCGTTGTTCTGCTCGAGTGTGTTCTTCCAGTTCTTGAGGAGGAATTCGCGGGTCTTCTCGATGTCTTCAGCAAGCGGTCCCTGCTCGGCGATCTTCTTGAGTTCGGCGAGAACTATCTCGCTCAACTCGTCGGCCATCTGTTCGTTGGTGTCGAATGCGATATCCAGTTCATATGTATTGAACGGAATGCCGTCGAGATGTCCCTGCACTTGTACTCCGTATGTGCCGCCCTTCTCTTCGCGAATCGATATGAGGTAGCGCGAGGAAAGTGCCTGGGAGAGGAATGTCATAGCGACCTTGTTTTCGAGGGTGAAAGGTATCTCGCCCGTGAAAATGCGGTTTACGGAGACTTTGGGCTGCTGCATAGCCGCCTTGAAGTCGTTTACGACGTTGCCTTTGGCCGTGCGTACGCCGTCGTCCATAAAGCCGAGAATGTCTTTCTTGTTCTTGGATACGGGTAACGAACCTATGTATTTCTCCACCAACGGTTTCAAGGTCGCGAGATCGACGTTGCCGACGAACGTGAAGCGGAAGTTCGCCGCGTTGCGGTAGAGGGCGTCGAATACGGGTTGCAGACGGTCGAAGTCGATGCTGTCGAGCATTTCGAGCGACAGGATGGCGCGACGCATGTTATTGCCGTACAAGGTCTTCTGCACTGCGGCTTCGGATATGTAATCGGGGTTCGTCAGCAGGTTCTCGACATACGAGCGGTACTGGCGTATCATCGTGTTGAAATCATCCTGATCGAAACGCGGCTGCGTGAAATTGAGATAGAGCAGCTGCAACATAGTCTCCAGATCTTTGGGCGAGCAGTTGCCGCGCATACCGTTGTCGTAATCATTGACCGAGAGCATAACGTTTGCAGTCTTTCCCGAGAGCTGTTTGCGCAGATCCGTCATCGAGAATTTGGAGATTCCGGACATAGCGATTACCGACGGCAGGAAGTTGCCCGTATAGTAATCGGCATCGGAAAGGGTGGACAGACCGCCGTCCGAGTAGACTTGGAGCAGAACTTCATCGGCCTTGACCTTTGTCGGCTTCACGATTACGCGGATGCCGTTGGCCAGCAGCCACTCGGTGGTGCCCAGCACCTCGTTTTCCGTCGTCTTCTTTACCTTGGAACCTTTGAGCACGACGTCGTCGGCGATGAGCGGCTCTTTTACCGCATTATCTTCATAAGCTGCGATGTCGGCGGCTGCAACGGATTTCGAGATGGCCAGAATGTCGGCTTCGCTCGGATTGGCCAAGCCCTCTTTCTCGGGAGCATTGACGATTACGACGAGATTTTTGTCGAGCGATACCAACTGGCCGCACATTTGATTGACGATCTCCAGCGGGATTTGCTTGATAAGCATACTGTCGATCTGCCACTCGGTTTCGGCGTCGGGCATAGCGGTATTCTCGCGGTAATTGTCGATGTAGATGTCTACGTATTCACCGTTTTTGCGGTCGTTGCGGTTGGCGTATTTGCGTTCTGCCGAACGGAGCAGGTCGTTCTGGGCGCGTTCGAATTCGCTCGGCGTGAAGCCGTGGCGGCGAATGCGTTCCATCTCGGTAAAGATGGCTTCCGCGGCCGTGGCGATTTTACCCTCCTGTGCCTGTGCGGTGAACATCGTGGTTTCGAGCGACGGGCAGATGCCTACGCTGCCGTATCCGATATTTGCTTGGATGAACGGTGCGTCGGGTTTCATCGCCATCTCCTGGAAACGGGCATTGCCCATACGTGTAATGTAGGATGTGACGACGTCGAGCATCTCTTTCTGAACCGTATTGTTGAACTGCTTGGGCATCATAGGCTCGTGTTTGCAGCCAATCTGTATCGACGAGTAGGGCATCTCCTTGTCGGTGAATACCGAAATGATAGGTTCGTCGTTGTCGGGAACCTTGATGACCTCTTTGGTCGGAGCGTTCGCATCGGGTGCGGGAATGTCGCTCATAAGATTCTTGATTTTGTCCTCCACTTTATCTACGTCGATGTCGCCGACAACGACTATCGCCTGATAGTCGGGACGGTACCACGTATGGTAGAAACTTTCGAGGTCGCTGTGCGAGAAGTTCTTGAGGCCGTCGAGGTATCCTATAAGGTTGCGCTCCTCGTATTTCGTGCCTTTTGCTATGTTCTTGATAAGGTTGATCGTCGAACGCCAGCTCGCACCGTCGCGCGTACGCAGCTCCTCCATAATGACGCCGCGCTCGGAGTCGATTTCCGAAGGTGCGAGCGTTATGAAGTGCGACCAGTCGTGCAGAATAAGCAGTGCGCTGTCGATGATGCCCTCGCGTACGGTCGGAACGTCTTTCATCATATATCGGGTATAATCCCATCCGGTACCCGCATTGAGGTTGGCGCCGAATTTCACGCCTACTTTTTCGAGGTATTCGATAAGCATCTTGCCCGGCAGGTTTTTAGTGCCGTTGAATGCCATATGTTCGAGAAAGTGGGCCAGACCCTGCTGGTTGTCGGCTTCCTGAATGGCGCCTACGTCGTGCAGAATGTAGAAGTCGGCCTGCGACTTGGGCTTTTCGTTGTGACGGAGGTAGTAGGTCATCCCGTTGGGAAGTTTGCCTACACGGACATCCTTGTCCGCAGGAATAGGCTGCATCTCCATTCCCTGAGCGGATACCGATAACGCCATTACGAGCGCTACGGCAGACAAAAACAGTTTTTTCATAGTGTTTGTATAAAAAGTTGATCAGTTTTTTCTGTATTCTATAATATCCCCCGGTTGGCACTCCAGTTCCCGACATATGGCTTCGAGTGTCGAAAAACGTATGGCCTTGGCCTTGCCCGTCTTGAGTATGGACAGGTTTGCGGGCGTGATATCTACTCTTTCGGCCAACTCGCCGAGTGAAATCTTGCGCTTGGCCATCATAACATCTATATTGATTATTATAGCCATGTCGTACCCCCCCCCTCGAGTTTATTCGAATTTATAATCATATTTATTGAATATCAGATTGTTAATTTTTGTTCTTCGCCTAACCGCGACCCTATAGAGAATACTTCGGCGGTGAAGATTACAAGAATAGCTATCAGGATGTTCCAGTAATTTAGCGGGAACGATGTGTTCACGGTAAATTCGCTGTCGGCGAGCAGCTTCGCCGCTTCGTTGTTCATATACCATTGGCTTGCCGCCGAACAGAGGCTCGCGACGATGATCAATATCCCGATGATGCGCGTGTACCACGTGCATATGTTGTCGAGCGGCGTATCGTCGTTGAGCGATTTGCGCAATGAATGTATTATCAGGAATATGAATGCGAATATTGCGATGTAGAGTATGAGAATCAGCAATGACAGTAGATATACGTACGTCGAACCGCCGACGGAACTCATCACCAGTTCGGACATCGACTGGTCCTTGTCTGCATTTTGGGTGACCAATACGTTGAATCTCGAAGCGAGTATCGAAATGCTCGTCGCTTTGTCGTCGTCGAGGTCGAATGTCAGGTATTCGTCGTTTCTGTTCGCGGGAATATCGATATACACTCTCGATTGGCGCATAATACGGTCGTCGCTCCAACTTTGCATCATATTGTGGCTTACATCGAACCCCAGATCGGCCCCGCGGCGGAAGTTCGGCATTACGTTGAATATGAAACCTGCCACCAATACTGCAAAATATATTACATAGAGCAGCATTATCCGTATTTTCAAACTGCGTTTGTTGTGCATAAGATTGCTTATAATTGTTTTACGATGCAAATATAATAATAAATTTATGACAAACAAATATTTTTTATCGTTTTTCGATATATTTTATGGGCGCTATATATATTATATAAGTATGGTCCGTGTTGTCGGGTTGCGATTGAGGAAACTGAGGCCTTAAAAGATGTTTTTTCGATCTTTCGAAGTGTTGCAAACCGAATTATTTGGGTAATTTTGCGATGTAAAACAGCCATTGTTATGCAAACAGGAAATACGTACGACTTTCGTGTCGAACCTCAGGACGTCGATTTTACGTTGCACGCGACGGTGACTTCGATGTGCAATGCAATTCTCAATACGGCGGGTGTTGATGCCCAGCGCAACGGTTTGGGCGTAGACGCATTGTCCCGCAAAAATCGTTCGTGGGTTCTTTCGCGGCTTGCTGTGGAGTTCGACCGTTTGCCCGAGCAGTATACGCCGTACAGTATAAGGACGTGGGTAAACGACGACGGCCGCCTGGTCTCGCTGCGTAATTTTATGCTGACCGACGGCGACGGCAATGTCTTCGGACGGGTGGCTTCGCAGTGGTGTATGATCGATTTCGAACGTCGGACACCGGTCGATTTACGCGAGATAGCCGATGTTTACCTGCCGCTGATGTCGGAGGAGCCGTCCCCGTGCGACAGACCGCGCAAGGTAAGAGCGGCAGAGCCGCAATGCACGTTCGAACATCGGGTAGTCTACAGCGACATAGATTTCAACCGCCACGTCAATACGATGCGTTATATCGATATGATGTTCGATATGCTGCCTATAGAGACCTTCGCCGAACCGCGCCCGCTGCGTCTCGACGTGCAATTTATCAAGGAGTCGCGTTACGGGCAGACGCTGACGGTAGGCCTCGAACGGCAGGGCGATATTTCGTTGTTCGAAATCAGGTCCGATGACGGTGTTGCGGTTTGTCGTGCGTCGGTCGAGTGGCGGTAGAATTTTTGGTATCGGTTTTGCTGTACCGCAGGATAAAATCCTTTTTATTATGGAACAGCAAAATAAATATGCAAAGAGTATCGAAAGACTGAACGAGGCGGTGCGTATGGAGATTGCGACGTCGCTTCAGTATATGTATTTCCACGTCCGTTTCGAGGATGCGGGATACGAGTATCTGGCCAAGTTGATGAAGCGCACCTCGATTGCGGAGATGCGCCATATCGAGGAACTTTCCGAACGCATTATGTATCTTCAGGGCGATGTCGATATGAACCCGATAGAGCCGACGCGCGCAATTCACGGCGTTTCCGACGCATTGCGTTTCGCGATGACGATAGAGCAGAATACTATCGACAAATATAACGAATGGTCGCGCCTGTGCTCGGCCGAGGACGACACGGTTACGCATCGCATATTCCAGAATCTGACGGTTCAGGAAGAGGAGCATCTCGATATGTTCCGTACGGAGTTGCAGAATATGGAGGATTACGGCGAGCAGCAGTATCTGGCCTTGCAGTCCATAGCTCACAGCAAGGAGATCGTCGAATAGGCTCCGACTCCGTCGGTGCGGTGTTGTATATAATTACCTATTTTCATATCTTTGTCTCGTTGAACTCGGGATTCTCCGCGCAGGTCGGCAAGTTTGACTCGGGCGCGGACTCCGCAGGAGAACAACCGTACTGAGATATGAAAATTTTTATGCGTATATTTTTTGTTTCGTTGTTGGCGGGTGCGATGTCGTGCATCGCGGTTTCGGCGCAGGCTGCACCGACCGTCAAGTGGAAAAGTTCTGTCGAGTCTCTCGGGAACGACCGTTATGAGGTCGTATTGAGCGGCAAACTTCTTTCGGGGTGGCATACTTATGACTTGCATTCGGGCTACTCCTCGACTGCCGTGTCGTTCGATCGGGGCGACGGTTTCGTTCTCGACGGCGAGCCGTACGAGATCAACGAGGCGGTGCGCAAGGGCGACGTAGGGGAGTACGAGGACGAGATAGTCCTCGGGCAGCGTGTGGTATTGGAATCCGCGTCCGCAGTAGTGCGCGGGACGATAACTTGGATGTCCTGCATCGGCACGGAGTGCGGAATGCCCGAAGAGTGGAATTTTTCCGTTGAAATCGGCGGCGGAGAGACCGACGGCACGGCGAAAAATGCCGAACCGGAATCGGTGTCGAAAGCCGGCGGTGCCGCTCCGTTCGATTGGGCTTTGGTAATCGAGGCGATTCTGTGGGGTTTCGCGGCTCTGCTGACGCCGTGCGTGTTCCCTATGGTGCCTATGACCGTATCGTTCTTTATCAAAGGCAGCGAAAACAAGGCGGCGGGACGAATGAAGGCTCTGACGTACGGGCTTTTCATCATCGCGCTGTATACTCTGCCTATAGCGGCCATAATATTGATTACGAGGCTTGTGGGAGGAGATGCCGTAACTGCCGACATATTCAACTGGCTGGCTACGCACTGGCTGCCGAATATAATCTTCTTCATCGTGTTTATGCTCTTCGCGGCTTCGTTCTTCGGTGCTTTCGAAATTACGCTGCCGAGTTCTCTTGTGAATAAAAGCGACCGCAATTCGGATAAGGGCGGAATCGTCGGCATATTCTTTATGGCATTGACGTTGGTTCTCGTCTCGTTCTCGTGTACGGGTCCTATAGTCGGTTCGGTGCTGATAAAATCTACGGCGGGCGAGTTCTGGCAACCCGTAATTACCATATTCGCCTTTTCATTAGCGTTCGCATTGCCGTTTACGCTGTTCGCATTGTTCCCCTCGCTGCTGAAGAACCTGCCCAAGAGCGGCGGGTGGCTCAATTCGGTGAAGGTCGTGCTCGGCTTTATAGAGGTCGCTCTCGGTTTCAAGTTCCTTAGCGTAGCCGATCAGACATACCATTGGGGATTGCTCGACCGTGAGGTCTATCTGGCGATATGGATAGTCTGCTTCTCGCTTCTGGGATTGTATCTGCTCGGCAAATTGCGTTTCGCGCACGACAGCGAGACGAGCTATGTCTCGGTTACGCGGCTCGGATTGGCCATTGCGGTATTCTCGTTCGTGGTATATATGATCCCAGGTATGTGGGGGGCGCCGCTCAAGGCGCTGTCGGGGTATCTGCCGCCGATCCATACTCAGGATTTCGTTGTCGGCGGATCAGATGTTCGCACTGCCGCCAGTGATGCCGCCGCTCGTGATGCCGCGCCTGCCGAAAAGGTCAAATACGGGGATGTGCTGCATCTTCCGCACGGGCTTGCGGGATATTTCGATCTCGAACAGGGGCTCGCTGCGGCTGCCCGCGAAAATAAGCCCGTTTTTATAGACATTACGGGGCACGGCTGCGTGAATTGCCGTGAGATGGAGGCTCGGGTATGGAGCGACGAGGAGGTGCAACGCATCCTGCGTGAAGATTATGTCATAGTCGCGCTCTATACGGACGATAAGATGCGTGTGCCGTCCGAGGATTGGCTTACGACCGATGCGGGGGATGTGCTGAAGACGCTCGGACGTATAAATTCGTATATAGCGCGTACGCGCTTCGGCGTAAATGCACAGCCCAATTATATCCTCGCGTCCCCCGACGGGCGGCAACTCGTTCCCGCACGCGGCTACGATTTGAGTGTCGAGGGCTTCATTGAGTTTCTGCGCAGCGGCATTGTCGCTTATGACGGACGGCGATGAAAATCTGCATTCTGGGACCCGCGCACCCTTATCGCGGCGGACTGGCCTCGATTATGGAGACTATGGCGCGCATCTTTTCGAAGCGCGGCGACGAAGTGTCCGTTTATACATTTACTGTCCAATATCCGTCGTTCCTCTTCCCGGGGAAGAGCCAGACGGTAGAGACTCCGCCGCCTGCCGATTTGGATATACGGCGGTTAGTGAACACCGTGAACCCGTTCAACTGGATAAGGGTCGGCCTGCGTCTCCGCCGCGAAGCGCCCGATTTCATTCTGTTCAAATACTGGACGCCGTTTATGGCGCCCTGCTTCGGTACGATAGCGAGGTTGGCGCGCCGCAACGGGCATACGAAAGTGATATGCCAGATAGACAATGTCGAACCGCACGAGCATCATATAATCGACCGCCCGTTCAACCGCTATTTTCTCAGGTCGGTGGACGGTTTCGTCTATATGTCCGAACAGGTGCGCGGCGAATTGCGCAACTACACCTCTGCGCCTGCACTGTTCTCTCCGCATCCGATGTTCGAGAACTTCGGCGAGGCTGTCGGCCGCGATGCGGCCTGCGAGCGTCTCGGAATAGATGCGTCGTCGCGTTATATGCTCTTTTTCGGGCTGATACGCGACTATAAGGGGTTGGATATTCTTCTCGAAGCGTGGCGGCGTATCGAAGATAGAAATTTGAAACTTATAGTGGCGGGCGAGTTTTACGCTTCGCGCGAGAAGTATATGCCGCTCATCGAGGCGCTGGGCGACAGGGTAGTGCTGCATGACAGGTTCGTCGCGGACGAGGATGTGAAATACTATTTTTCGGTCGCCGATGCGGTTATACTGCCCTACAAAAGCGCTACGCAAAGCGGCGTGACGCAGGTAGCCTATAATTTCCGCGTACCGATGATAGTGTCGAACGTCGGAGGGTTGGCCGAGATAGTTCCCGACGATAAGGTGGGGTATGTCGTCGAACCGGCGGCGGATGCTGTTGCCGATGCCGTCGGCCGCATTTGCCGAGACGGCAATCTCGACCGTTTTCGCAGGAATATCGGGGAGGAGCGCAAGCGTTTTTCGTGGGAGGAGATGTGCGACCGCCTGACCGAGGTTTACGATATGACGAAAGGGTCGGAATAGTGCAGGGCGGAAAAGCTGAAATAACGGAAAAGTCGAAATACGTAAGGAGCCGAGATGACGGCTCCTTTTTCGTCTGCCTGCTGTCCCCCTTTATCTTCTTGCAAGATAGTCCTTTATGTTGCGGCCGATGCAGCCGATCAACTTGTCGATGGCTTCTACCGTAGACCACGCGTTGTGCGGCGAGGCGAGCAGTTTGTAAGGGTCTTCGAGCCGCAGCAGCGGCGAGCCCGCATCGAGCGGTTCGCTTGAAAAGACGTCGAGCGCCGCGCCGCGTATCCTGCCGCCGTTCAACGCATCGGCGAGAGCCTGTTCGTCGATTATCCCTCCGCGAGCCACGTTTATTATGACGGCCGAAGGCTTCATTGTGGCCAGTTCCTTTGCGCCTATGAGGTTGCGGGTGTGTTCGTTAAGCGGGCAATGCACTGATACGATGTCGCTCCATCGCAACAGTTCGTCGAGCGATACGGCTTCGTATTCCTCCCTGCGCACGGTGCCCGATGTCGAGCAGTAACGCACCTCGCATCCGAATGCGGTCGCGAGCCGTGCTACCTCGCGGCCTATGTTGCCGAGCCCGACGATGCCCCAGTTTTTGCCGCCTATCTGTGCCGTAGGCCTGTCGAAGTTGAACATACGCGGCGATGCGGAGTAGTCGCCGCTTTTGAAATAACGGTCGTAGTAAACTATTTCGCGCAGCAGGGAGAGTGCCGAACACAATGTGGTTTCGGCAACGGAGCGGGTCGAATAGCCTATGGCGTTGCGCACCTCTATGCCTCGCTCGGCGGCAGCGTCGAGATCGACGTTGTTCATCCCCGTAGCGGCTATGCAGATAAGCCGCAGGTCGGGCAGGCGCCGCATCGTCGCGGCGTCTATGACTACTTTGTTGGTAATGACGATTTCGGCGCCCTTGCACCGTTCGAGAACCTCGTGAGGGGCGGTGTTGTCGTAACCCGTGTAGCAGCCCGCAGACTTTACGGCCGAGAGGTCGCGTCCGCAAATCGAATATTCGTCTAAAAAAACTATGTTCGGTTTCATATCGCAATATCGTGTGAATCAATTCATCTCTCCTATAAGGTCTCTTATCGCCACCGATGCGCATCCGATACCGAACAGGGCGGGAATGTAGGATATTGTCCCTACGTTCGATTTCTTGTTCTGCTCTTCGCACGGTATCATTGCACCCTCGCGCATCGGCTCGGGCGAGAATACTGCCCTGAACCCGCTTCTGATGCCGAGTTTGTGCAGTCGCTTGCGCAGCATATGGGCCAGCGGGCAGTGGTGCGTTTTTGAGATGTCGGCTATCTCCATCAGCGTAGGGTCCGTCTTGGCCCCCGCACCCATCGAACTGACGACGGGAATGTTGCGGTCGAGGCAGCCTTTTATCAGCGCGAGTTTCGGCGAGAGCGTGTCGATCGCATCCACCGCGTAGTCGAACGGCGCCGAGTCGAGCAACGCGTATGTCTCCTCGTCCTTGATGTACCTATCGACGACCGTAAGCTCTATTTCGGGATTGATGTCGCGAAGGCGTTGGGCGACGAGTTCCGCTTTGGACTGCCCTACGGTGGAGTGCAGGGCTATCAGCTGGCGGTTGATGTTGCTCGGCGAGACGACGTCCGCATCCGCTATCGTCATTTTCCCTACTCCCGCGCGGGCTATCATTTCGGCAGCATACGCACCGACGCCGCCGAGCCCGACGACGAGCACGCAGGCGTTTTTCAGTATTTCGCATTTCTCGCTGCCCAGGAGCAGCTCGGTCCGTTCGAGCCAGTCATTCATATTCGCCGAAAACAGTATGGTAATTATTAAGTATCTCCTCCCGCAGCCGTTCGACCGTCAGTCCCTTGATGACGGCTGCGGCCGCGTATATCTCTTCGATGTCGGTCGGGTCGTCGTCCGTTTCGAGAAACAGATTCCGCAGCGGTGTTGCGCGCAGTGCCTCGACCGTGCGCGGCGAAGAGAACGTACGCCTGCCGAAAGAGAGATAGTATCCTCTTGCGACGGCACGCTGCGCCTGCTGCGGCGAACCGATGAACCCGTGGAATATCACGGCGGGCAGGTCGTATTCGCCGAGCACCTTCATCAGCGGCTCGAATGCGCGTACGCAGTGGAGTATGACGGGCATCTTCCGCTCGCGTGCAATGTCGAGCTGCCCGCGCAGCAGTTCGAGCTGCCGCCGCCTGTCGCCGCCGCGGATGTAGTCCAGACCCGTTTCGCCTATGGCCTGTACCTCGCCGATGCGCCCTGCTATCGAATCCAAATCTTCATTATCGACGTCGTACGGATGTATTCCGATACTCGTCGGTTCGATATGCCGGTATGTCGGACGGTGGGTGTGTATGTTTACGTATCGTGCCATATCGTCGTACCGTTCCGCAAATGTACTATATTTTAATTTACGAGGAAAAAATCGGGAGAATTAGTGTTTGTATCGGCGAAATAAATAGTATATTTGCACGGCATTTTCCGAAAACGGTTAAAAGAAGATAATTGTATATAATTTCCGAAAATATTACTCAAACAAAAACATTCATTTAACAATGTCGAAAATCATTAAACTACGTAAGGGTTTAGACGTAAATCTTCAGGGTAAGGCCGAGAAGATGACGGTGCAGCTGCCGCTCGCTTCCGAGTATGCCGTTTCCCCTCTGGATTTCGAAGGCGTCACTCCCAAACTGTTGGTTAAGGAGGGCGACACGGTGAAGGCGGGCACGCCGTTGTTCTTCAACAAGTACGACGAGCGGATACTCTTCACTTCACCTGTCAGCGGAACCGTTTCGGCCGTAAATCGCGGGGAGAAACGCCGTATTCTCAACGTGACTGTCGCCGCCGACGCCAAACAGTCATATGAGGAGTTCGATGTGCCCGATCTGTCGAGTGCGAGCCGCGAGGATGTCATCGCCCTGCTGCTCAAATCGGGATTGTGGCCGATGATCATTCAGCGTCCGTACGGCGTTATCGCCAATCCGTCGGACAAACCCAAGTCAATTTTCGTTTCCTCGTTCGACACGGCTCCGCTCGCGCCAGATTACAATTATCTGCTCGCATCGGAGAAAGCCAACGTCCAGAAAGGTTTGGATGTGCTGGGCAAACTTACCGACGGCAAGGTCCACCTGTCGATGTTGGCGAAGTCGGAGGGCGATATGGCATCCTGCAAAGGTGTGGAGCTGCATACTTTTGCAGGCAAACATCCGGCGGGAAATGTCGGTGTGCAGATACACCATATCGACCCGATCAACAAGGGCGAACGCGTCTGGACCGTTAATATTCAGGATGTCGCCATTATCGGCCGTCTCTTCAATGAAGGCAGGGTCGATATGTCGAAGACCATAGCCGTTGCAGGTTCCGAGGTTATGCGCGCACAGTATTACCGCATAATCGGCGGCGCTCCCGTCGCATCCGTTCTCAAGGACAACATTCAGCCGCAAGGCGAGGGCCAGAGCGTACGTATCATTTCGGGCAATGTGCTTTCGGGTGTCAAGAGCGAACCGAACGGATTCATCAACTTTTATGCGAATATGTTGAGCGTTATCCCCGAGGGCAAACACCACGAAATGCTCGGTTGGATTATGCCCCGTTTCGGCAAGTTCTCGGTATCGCGTACCTATTTCTCGTGGCTCTGCCCCAAAAAGGTCTACAATCTCGATACCAATCTCAACGGCGGCGAACGTCCGTTCGTGGTTACGGGTCTCTACGAGCAGTATCTGCCTATGGACATCTATCCTATGTATCTGTTGAAGGCTATTCTGGCTGAAGATATAGACAAGATGGAGAATCTCGGCATCTACGAGGTAGTCGAGGAGGATTTCGCATTGTGCGAGTTCGTCGATCCGTCGAAAATAGAGATGCAGCAGATCATACGCAACGGTATTAACTTAATGATTAAGGAGGGCGAATAATGAGCGGATTACGTAAATTGGTAGACAAGATGAAACCGACTTTCTCGGAGGGCGGCAAACTCAGTTTCCTAGGCTCGACATTCGATGCTTTCGAAACATTCCTTTTCGTTCCCGATACGACCACGTCGAAAGGTGCGCATATCCGCGACTGCAACGATATGAAGCGCGTGATGATTACGGTCGTTATCGCACTGCTCCCCGCATTCCTGTTCGGATGCTACAATACGGGACATCTGGTCGGACTGGCGGGCTGGACGGCGTTCTTCTACGGTCTGGTGCGCGTGCTGCCTATGGTTGCCACTTCGTATATCGTGGGCTTGGCCATAGAGTTCGGTTTCGCGCAGGTTCGCAAACACGAGGTTAATGAAGGTTTCCTCGTCACGGGACTTCTGATTCCGATGATTATGCCGGTAAGCACTCCGCTGTGGATGGTCGCTTTGGGAACCGCTTTCGCCGTAGTATTCGGCAAGGAGGTGTTCGGCGGTACGGGTATGAACGTATTCAACCCCGCGCTGGTCGCCCGTGCGTTCGTATTCTTCGCTTATACGCCTTCGATGTCGGGCGAGAAGGTATGGTTCTCGGACTGGACTATGATGGGCGCACAGGTGGACGGCGTTTCGGGCGCTACGGCTCTCGAACAGCTCGGCAACACAGGTGCGATGACGTTCTCGAACCTCGATGCTTTCCTCGGATTCATCCCCGGATCGTTCGGCGAGACGTCTACGCTCGCCATTCTCATCGGTGCGGCGATACTGCTCTTTACGGGTATCGCATCGTGGCGTACGATGCTGAGCGTCGTTGTCGGCGGCTTGGCTATGGGTGCGGTCTTCAATCTGGTCGGCGCTACGCCTTATATGCAGATCCCCGCTTGGCAGCATCTGCTTGTCGGCGGTTTCGCTTTCGGTGCCGTATTTATGGCAACCGACCCCGTTACTTCCGCCCAGACCAATGTCGGCAAATATGTCTACGGCTTTATGACGGGTGCCATAGCGATTATGATTCGTGTCATCAACCCCGCATATCCCGAAGGTATGATGCTCTCCATTCTGTTTATGAATGCACTCGCTCCGCTTATCGACTATTGTGTGGTGGAGGCGAACATCCGTCGCAGAAACAAACGTGTTAAACTCGTAAAATAAGCAGGATTATGGCAACAAAGAGATTCAGATGCAAGGTTTGCGGATATATCCACGAGGGCGATGCCGCTCCCGAGAAATGTCCGGTTTGTCAGGCTCCCGCTTCGGAGTTCGAACTCATCGATGAGGGCAAGAAGGGCGGTCTCGACAAAAACGGCAACGCTTACATTATATTATATTCGACCGTAATGGTCGTTCTGGTGGCCGCATTGCTCGCAGTGACGTCGCTGTCGTTGCAGAAGCGTCAAAACGAGAATGTGCTCAACGAGAAAAAGAACGCCATTCTCCAGTCGCTGGGCGAGGTGGATGCCGACGGCAATGTTACCAAAAACTACGATGAATTCATTACGGCTTATGCCGTAGATGAAAACGGAGCCAAGATCGACAGTATCGCACCCGATCAGGTAGTCGATATGCTCTTCGACCTCAAAGGCGCTATTGCCGATAAGACATATCCCGTCTTCAGTGCGGCCGACGGCCGATATGTAATTCCCGTTACGGGGCAGGGCCTGTGGGATGCCATTTGGGGATATGTCGCTTTGGAGGCGGATATGAATACCGTTTCGGGCGTTGTGTTCGACCATAAGGGCGAAACTCCCGGTTTGGGTGCCGAAATCGCGACGCCGAAGCATCAGGAGCAATACAAGGGTAAGAAAATCTTCGAAGGCAAGGACTTCGTATCGGTGAAACTGATAAAGGGCGGAGCTGCCAAGGGCGCCGCTCACGAGGTCGATGCCATTTCGGGCGGAACGAAGACTTCGGACGGCGTAAGCGCGATGCTCTACGCTTGTCTGAAGAACTATGTTCCGTTCTTCGAAGCCGCAGCTGCCGAGTCGGCTGCTGCGACGGAAGAAGAGTCGGAGGTGTCTAACGAGCAAAATGTAGAGAACAATGAGTAGTGTTAAGAATTTGAAGTATCTTACGGGCCCTCTGAACGCCAATAACCCTGTTATCGTTCAGATTCTGGGTATCTGTTCCGCACTGGCGGTTACCGTCAAGCTCAAACCTGCAATCGTTATGGGATTGTCGGTGATGGTTGTCACCGCTTTTGCGAATCTGGTTATGTCGTTGTTGCGCAAGGGCATTCCCTCGCGTATCCGCATCATTGTCCAGTTGGTCGTGATAGCCGCTTTGGTTATTCTCGTAGACCAGTTCCTGAAAGCCTATGTCTACGATGTCTCGAAGCAGCTGTCGGTGTATGTCGGTCTGATTATCACCAACTGTATAATTATGGGACGTGTCGAGGCCTTCGCATTGGGCAACAAGCCTTGGGCATCGTTCCTCGACGGTATCGGCAACGGATTGGGCTATGCCTCCATTCTGGTCACCGTCGCTTTCTTCCGCGAGTTGTTCGGCTCGGGGCAGTTGCTCGGCTTCCAGATAATTCCCGAAAGCTGGTATGCGGCCGACGGCGGTTTCTATTATAACAACGGTCTGATGCTGTTCCCGCCTATGGCGTTGATACTCGTCGGCTGCATTATATGGATACACCGTTCGTATAATAAGGATTTACAGGAAAAATAGGAGATAGGGTATGGAATCATTGAATATATTTATAAGGTCGATTTTTATCGACAATATGGTTTTCGCGTTCTTCTTCGGAATGTGTTCGTACATCGCCGTTTCGAAGAGCGTGAAGACGGCGCTCGGTCTCGGATTGGCCGTTACGTTCGTTATGACGATGACCGTGCCTTTGAACTATCTGCTCAACGAGTATCTGCTCTCGAAGGGCGCTTTGGCCTGGACGAAGATAGACGCCCTCAAGGATGTCGATTTGAGCTTCCTGTCGTTCATCGTCTTCATCGCCGTGATAGCTTCGTTTACGCAGCTCGTGGAGATGGCCGTCGAGAAGTTCTCGCCGACGCTGTATAACCAGCTCGGCATCTTCCTGCCGCTTATCGCCGTGAACTGCGCCATTATGGGCGGTTCGCTCTTTATGCAGCAGAAAGTCGAGGCCGAGCAGATAACGTCGCTCTGGCAGTCGATAGTCTACGGCTTCGGCTCGGGTCTGGGCTGGTGGCTCGCTATCGTTATGATGGCCGCCATTCGCGAAAAGACGACCTATTCGCATATTCCCGAGGCATTGAAAGGCCCCGGCATCGCGTTCATAATTACCGGCCTGATGGGTATCGCGTTTATGATATTCTCGGGTATAAAGTTGTAACCTTAAAAAGAGATTAAAAGATGACATTAACGATTATTGTTTCGATTGTTGCCTTTCTGGCAGTTACGCTTCTGCTTGTCGTGCTGCTTCTCTTTGCAAAGGCAAAACTTACCACCTCAGGCGATGTCACCATCGACATCAACGACGGTGAGCGCGTTATCACTACCGAGAGCGGTCTGTCGCTGTTGGCTACGCTGGCGAACAATCAGGTATTTCTGCCTTCGGCCTGCGGCGGCGGCGGTTCGTGCGGTATGTGCAAGTGTCAGGTGCTCGAGGGTGGCGGCGATATCCTGCCTACCGAAACGGGCTTCATTTCTCGCAAGATGCAGAAGGACCACTGGCGTCTCGGATGTCAGGTAAAGGTCAAGGAGAACCTGAAGATAAAGGTTCCCGAAGCCGTGCTCGGTGTCAAGAAGTGGGAGTGCGAGGTAGTCTCGAACCGCAATATCTCGACATTCCTCAAGGAGTTCGTCGTAAAACTTCCCGAAGGCGAGCGCCTGAATTTCCGCAGCGGCGGTTATATTCAGATCGATATTCCGAAATACGATGCCATAAAGTTCTCGGATATGGATGTCGATGAGCAGTATCGTGCCGATTGGGACAAGTTCAAGATGTGGGACCTGGTTGCCAAGAATCCGGAGGAGACATTCCGCGCATACTCTATGGCCAATCACCCCGCCGAAGGCAACATCATTATGTTGAACATACGTATCGCTACGCCTCCGTTCGACAGGGTAAACGGCGGGTTTATGAAGGTAAATCCGGGTATCTGTTCGTCGTATATCTTCTCGCGCAAGCCCGGTGACAAGGTAACTATTTCGGGACCTTACGGAGAGTTCTTCCTGCCCGACAATCTGCCCGATAATCAGGAATTGATTTTCATCGGCGGCGGTGCTGGTATGGCGCCTATGCGCAGCCATATTATGCACCTGTTCAAGACCGAAAAGACCAAGCGTCCCGTTTCGTTCTGGTATGGCGCCCGTGCATTGAAAGAGGCTCCGTATGTCGATGAGTTCAACGAAATAGCACGCGAGTTCCCCAATTTCTCGTTCAATCTTGCATTGGACCGTCCCGATCCCGAAGCGGATGCGGCCGGTGTTAAGTACACTGCCGGTTTCGTGCACAATGTACTTTATAACAACTACCTCAAGAATCACGAGGAACCCGAATCGTGCATCTATCTGTTGTGCGGTCCTCCGATGATGATTTCGTCGGTGGTGAATATGCTCGACAGCCTCGGCGTACCGTCCGAAAATATCCTTTACGACAATTTCGGATCGTAATGTTGATCGAAGCCCGTCTTTCAGGACGGGCTTCCTTTTTGTTATTACGCGGCCGACGCCTTGACGATATGTTCGGGCAGGACGGGCGGGCGTCACTCTCGCAAACGGCGTGTCGGGCGGTAAGGCAGGTTGTCGGACTGACGATCGGTTAGGGCGGCAAACGACCGAACTGCGGCAGGTCCGAGGTACGGAATCAGATATTTTTGTATTATATTTGCAGCGGATTAAAGATATACGGTTATGAAAAGAATGAAAACGGTTGCACTTGTGGCTCACGACAATATGAAACGCGATTTGGCGGAGTGGGTCGATTGGAATACGATGAAACTGCGTGAACACCGTCTCATTTGCACCGGTACGACCGGAAAGATGGTGGAAAAGACGTTGCTCGAACATAAAGAGGAGATGTCCGAGTGCGTGAAACACGGAGAGTGCGTTTCGGACATACGTTTGCAGGATTTCAACCTGAATATTATCAAATTGAAATCGGGACCTCTCGGCGGCGACCAGCAGCTCGGCTCGCTCATTGCCGACGGTCAGATAGATGCCTTGATATTTTTCTGGGACCCGATGTCGGCTCAGCCTCACGACGTGGATGTCAAGGCTTTGCTGCGTCTTGCCACGTTGTATAACGTCCCTACGGCCGTGAACCGCTCGTCGGCGGATTACCTCATATCGTCGCCGCTGTTCGATACGGATGAATACGAACCCGACGTAAAGGATTACAGTGCATATGTCGAACGCGTGTTGCAGTAGGATATCGGCTCAACACCTGAACAATATTACTTAACCCTCGGCGGACATTGTCCTGCCGAGGGTTATTCATTGCGATGCGCCTCATCCCATCACGTCCCGTCTATTTCGTGGCGATATAGAACAGGTCGAAACAGTTGTCCGCTACGGGAGCGATATTGTAGTCGCTCATCTTTATCGACGTAGTGAGCGTTTTGTTCTCTTCGAGCAGTTTGCGTCTGTTTACACGGTTGAGAATGTCGTACGGCATCTTCAACAGCTGCCGCGGCAGTATGTTGCGCAGATTCAGAATGTCGAAACGCGCTATGCGCGCTACGCTTTTTTTGTTTTTGTTGTAGTAGGTCATAACCTTGCGGTTCCCGAACACGCCGAGTGCTTCGACCTGAGCGAATTCGCATTCGAGTATGTTTTTCAGCTCGTCGGCACGGTATTCTCGTATGTGCCACGGATTGCGCGTGAGCGACATCGCAGCATTAGGGGTCGTCACTATGAACTGTCCGCCCGGTTTCAGCACGCGTTTTACCTCACGCACGAATTCGAGGTCCTGACTGATATGTTCTATGACCTGAAAGGCGATAACATAGTCGAACGAGTTGTTGTCGGCAGGTATCGGCGGTACGGTCGCCTCGAAAAATTCCATATTTTCGGTTTGATGCAGCCTGTCGGGCGTATGCTTGTCCAAAGTTATGAAACGCGTCGCCTTCGGAGCTATGACCTCTATGCCGTAGCCTTCGCCCGTCCCTATTTCGAGCACCGTGCCCGAGACGATCTCCGCCGCCTTGTGATAGGCCAGCAATGAACGCTGAAAAACGTAATTGTCGGATTGGTCGAGCGATATCCGCTCTGCCGTCAATGTTTTACCCATTTTACCGTTTGATTTTTATTCCGTCCCCGTCCATCTCCGCCGTGCCGCGCTTGAGAAGCATACCGAGGGAACGTTTGAATGTCTTTTTGCTCATCTGCGTCGCCTCTCGTATGGCCTCGGGCGTACTGTCGTCGTTTATCGGCAGAGACCCTCCGTTGTCGCGGAGCAGTTGCAGCAATTTTTCGGCCGAATTCTGCACCTCGGCATAGCCTTCCTGTTGCAGGCTGAGATCTATGCGGTTGTCGTCGGTGATGCGGCGTACGTATGCCTTCATCCTTTCTCCGACGGCTACGGAGCGGAACAGCTGGTTTTTGTACAGCATACCCCAATGGCGGTTGCTTATTATGACCCGATAACCTGTCGGACTTTCCGAGGCGATCAATATGTCTACCTCCTGCTTGGGGTGTACCGTTATGATGTCGTTGTCGATGAATGCCTTGAATTTCATCGTTGCCACGCATCTGCCCGTAATGTTGTCCACGTAGAGATAGACGAGATAGCTCCGTCCCACAAGGACACCTCCCTGCTGGTTGCGGTTCGGCAGGAAAAGGTCCTTGCCCGTAAGCCCCCAGTCCAAAAACGCGCCGTGTATGGATTTGTCCACCACTTTCAGATATGCGACCTCGCCTGCCTTGATTTTGGGCGTTTCGGTAGTCGCCACAAGCCTGTCCTCGGAATCGTGGTATACGAAGACCTCTTTTTCATCGCCTGCCTTATCCGCAAGCGATACGTACCTGTTCGGCAACAGGACTTCGTTTTGTTCGTCATCGACGAGATATAATCCGAATTCGGATATTCGATTTACTTTTAAGGTTTGTATTTTGCCTGCATTCATCGGTTTCGATATTTGTAGATGACAAAAATACAAAACTATTCACAGATTCAGGAATTATTTCGTTATATTTGTATTGGTATGAGGACAACGATAGCTATATGCCAGTTCGATATGGCGTGGTGCGACGTCGGGGCCAATCTCGCGAAAGCGGAGCGGATGACGGCGGGATGCGATGCAGATGTCATCGTCCTTCCCGAGATGTTCGCCACCGGATTCGTGACCGACTCGCCGAGTGCGGCGCAGCGACCAGACGGTGCCGTCGTCGAGTGGATGAAACGTACGGCTGCCGCACGCGATTGCGCCGTGACGGGCAGTGCCGTCATTGCGGACGGAACGAGAACGGTCAATAGAATGCTGTTCGTGAAACCTTGCGGAGAGATCATATGGTACGACAAACGTCATTTGTTCTCTATCGGCGGCGAGGACGAATTCATCTCGGCGGGAAGCGGGCGGACGGTCGTGGAATTCCGCGGTGTACGTTATCTCCTGCAAATATGTTACGATTTGCGGTTTCCGGTCTGGAGCCGCAACCGCGGGGATTACGATGCTGCCATATACTCGGCTTCGTGGGCGGCGGCGCGGCGGGATGCGTGGAATACGCTGTTGCGTGCGCGTGCGATAGAAAACGAAGCATATGTTATCGGTGTCAATCGCACGGGTGCAGACCCTGCGGCCTGCTATGCGGGCGATTCGGTCGTGGTGGACTATAAAGGCGGTGAGATGGCGTATGCGGGTGCCGGGGAGTGTGTGGCGACGGCCGTTCTCGATACGGACGCGCTGGTCGATTTCCGCCGCGACTTCCCCGCGTGGCGCGATGCCGATGAGTTCGAAATAAAGTTGTAGGGTATGACTTACGATGTTATCATATTGCTTATAGTGTCGGGTGTGCTCGTCGGCATCATCAATACTCTGGCAGGAGGCGGCTCGATCATTACTATGACCGTGTATATGGTGCTCGGCCTGCCGATTACCGAGGCGAACGGAACGAACCGCATAGCCGTCTTGTTGCAGAATCTCACGGCGTCGATGACATTCATCCGCAAACGTATGCTCGATGTCAAGAGCGGCTTGCTGCTCTCCATCCCCGTCATTATAGGCAATATCGCAGGCTCGCTGGTGGCGACGCACATTAACGAAACGCTCTTCAGGATATGTTTCGGCGTCGTGCTCTTTTTCATATTGATATATATGATCTTCGACAACCATAAGCGCTTCCACGGCGGGCAGCGTATGGAGATAAAACCGCGTCATTATTTGTGGTTCCTGCTGATCGGATTCTACGGCGGGTATATTTATATCGGGCTCGGTTACCTTATTCTGGCCATATCGTTGTGGTCGATGAAGCTCGACATAGTGACGGCGAATGTCATAAAGGGATTCGTCATATTCATCGCTACGCCTTTCTCTCTGCTCGTGTTTATGCTCAACGGTCAGGTAGATTATGCCTACGGGCTGCTGCATGGTCTGGGCAATGTGGTCGGAGCGTATCTGGCCTCCCACTATTTTGTGGGTTGGGGCGGCCGTTTTATCAAGATATTCACTACCGTTATGGTTCTTATATGCTTCGCCGATCTGGTGGGTATCATATCTTTGCACGATATTTTCAACGCTATGCTTACGGCGGGAAAATCGGGTTGCTGACGGTTTTCGGTTGATGAAATAAACTCGCATTGCTTCTGCTTATTAGTACATCGGCTTGCGCCGAAGATACTCCCGCTCGGCAACGCTCAAATAAATTTGGCATTGCCCTCGCTTATTCGTACATTGGCTTGCGCCGAAGATACTCCCGCTCGGTAATGCACAAATAAATTTGGCATTGCGCTCGCTTATTCGTACATTGGCTTCGCCGAAGATACTCCCGCTCGGTAATGCGCAAATAAATTTGGCATTACCCTCGCTTATTCGTACATTGGCTTGCGCCGAAGATACTCCCGCTCGGTAATGCACAAATAAATTTGGCATTACCCTCGCTTATTCGTATCTTTGCCTGCAATGAATAATTTCAGAATAGGTTACGGCTATGACGTGCACGCGCTCGGCGACGGGCTGCGTCTGGTTCTCGGCGGGGTGGAAATACCGCACGAGAAGGGTTGCATCGCCCATTCCGACGGCGATGTGCTGATCCACGCTCTGTGCGATGCGTTGCTCGGAGCCGTTGCGGCGGGCGATATAGGTATGCATTTCCCTGATACCTCGGATGAGTTCAGGGGTATAGATTCCCGCATATTGCTGCGTCGCGTATGCGGCATCGTCCGCGGGCGAGGTTATGAAATAGGGAATGCCGATTGTACGGTAGCTATGCAGCGGCCGAAATTGCGGCCTTATATCGACGCTATGCGCGGCGAGATCGCAAAGGCTATGTCCGTCGATACGGACAGCATATCGGTAAAGGCCACCACGACGGAGCGGCTCGGTTTCGAAGGCGAGGAGCGAGGCGTTTCGGCAACGGCGGCGGTATTGGTTTTCAAAAACAAATAATAAAACTGGAACATTATGACAATCAGAGATCTGACCCCGAGATCCGTTTGGGAAATCTTCGACGACATCACCCGTGTGCCGCGTCCGTCGAAAAAAGAGGAGAAAATAATCGCATTTCTCGAGAAATTTGCCGCAGAGCATAACCTCGAACATAAGAAAGACGCGATAGGCAATGTCGTGATTTACAAACCTGCTACCGTCGGGTTCGAGTCGCGTCCTGTCGTCGTCCTGCAATCGCATATGGATATGGTGTGCGAAAAAAACTCGGACGTCGAGTTCGATTTCGAACACGATGCCATCCGAACGAAGGTCGAAGGCGACTGGGTCAAGGCCGAGGGGACGACGCTCGGTGCCGATTGCGGTATCGGTATGGCGGCCGCTTTGGCGGTGTTGATCGACGAGAACATCTCTCACGGCGCTATCGAAGCGTTGTTCACCGTCGATGAGGAGACGGGGCTTACGGGTGCGTTCGAACTGGGCGAAGGTATGCTCAAGGGTGAGTATCTTATAAATCTCGACTCCGAAGACGAGGGCGAAATATTCATAGGCTGCGCCGGAGGTATAGATACCGTGGCTACATTCCGCTATACCGAGGAGCCTGCGCCGAAGAACTACGCGTTTTTTCGCGCGGATGTCTCCGATCTGCTCGGCGGACACTCGGGCGACGATATAGATAAGGGGCGTGCCAATTCGAACAAGATAATAGCGCGGCTGCTGTGGGAGGCTGCACACGATTACGGGATGCGGCTGAGCTATTTCAGCGGCGGGAATCTGCGCAATGCGATTCCCCGTGAGGCATATGCCATTTTCGGCGTGCCCGTGCGTTTCAAAAACGACTTCGTCAAACGTTATAATATGTTTGCGGATGATGTGCGCAATGAGTACAAGTTCACGGAGCCCAATTTCCGAATCACGCTCAACGAGATGCCCGATGTCGCTTCCGTAATAGACGAACGGACGCAGAATGCGTTGGTGGATTCGTTGGTCGGGGTTCCCAACGGCGTGATTTCGATGTCGTTTGCCGTCAGCGGGCTTGTCGAGACATCAACCAATCTCGCATCGGTTAAATTCGAGGGCAAGAACGAAATAGTGGTTACATCATCGCAACGTTCGTCCATCGAGAGCGCCAAGACGTATGTTATGCAGATGGTGGAGTCGGTGTTCGCCCTTGCAGGGGCGGATGTGGCGCACTCGGACGGTTATCCGGGGTGGACGCCCGATCCCGATTCGAAGCTGCTCGAGACTACGGTCGAGAGCTACAAGCGTCTTTTCGGCGTCGAGCCCAAGGTGCGGGCCATTCACGCAGGTCTCGAATGCGGGCTGTTCCTCGAAAAATATCCCGATCTCGAAATGGTTTCGTTCGGCCCGACGCTCCGCGGCGTTCATTCGCCCGACGAGCGTCTGGAAATAGCGACCGTCGGCAAATTCTGGGATTTGCTCACAGACGTACTTGCACATATAGAGTAGCGTAAACGGATGGTCTGCGGTAAGTCGTCGTGCATTGCGGTACGGGTAATTGCGGCGGTGCTGTTCGCAACGACTGCCCTGAATGCCGTTGCGCAGACGTCCGACGACGAATTCAAATATGTTGCAGACAGTTTCACCGACGAGTACCGCCCGAAAATCGAGGCGGACTCGTCGATTTTTTATCGTGCCGTTCAGGCTACGGAGGATATTTTCGCCGATGTCGCCGATTACGACCTCTCTTTCGTCGCCTTTTCCCGACGCGGCGGAAGCTTCGATTCACGGCAAACGGTTCTGAACGGCATTCCCGTTCGCCGCGAGTATCGGTCGGCATTGCGGATGTTGCGGATCGAAGGCCGCGAGTTGTCTGGAATCAGATATTCTGACAGGTATGTCGGCAGTGCCGACGGCATTACCGAGCATCTTATCGATTTTTCTGAACCGCTATCGTCGCATTCTGCGAATATAAACGTTGCCGACCGCGGCTATTGGGTCGGACTGCGTGCCGCAATGAGCGGAACATTCCGCCGAGGATGGTCTCTGTCGGCATTTGTGGCAGGCCGTACAGGGCGGGATATGCATACGGACGGCGTTTTTACGAACTCGCTGTCGCTGGGAGCTTCGCTGTCCAAACATTGGAATTACCGTCATAAGGTGTCGCTTACGGCGCTGTTCTCGCCTTCGGAGCGAGGTATGCGCCGCTATTCGTCGGAAGAGGCGTTCACGCTTACGGGAGATAACCTTTACAATCCGTCGTGGGGTTATCAGAACGGCAGGATGCGCAATGCGAATGTCCGCCGCATAGTGGCGCCGACGATAGTCGCGACGTACGATGCCGTCCTGTCGCCGAGCACGACGCTCACATCTGCGGCAGGTATCGATGCAGGCTCCCGCAGGTACAGTTCGCTCGCGTGGTTCGATGCGCAAACTCCGCTGCCGGACAATTATCGGTATTTGCCGAGCTATTTCTCGGATGATGAGGTTGCGGCCGACGTGGCAAAGGCTTGGCGCAGGCGCGACCCGCGATATGTCCAGATCGATTGGGACGAACTTTGCGAGCAGAACCGACTCGCCGGAGGACATTCGGTATATGCAGTCGAAGACAGGACGGAGCGGTTTACTGACCTGCATCTGCGAGTGTCGGCCGCAACTGCGGTCGGAGACAAGCTGACGATAGGTTACGGCATACATTTCGCTTACCTGCGAAGCCGCCATTTCAAGCGTATGCGCGACCTGCTCGGCGGCGAATACATAACGGATATAGATCAATATCTGATCGACGATGCTGCATATGGGAATAAACTTCAGAACAACGTCCGCGATCCGAACCGTGTAATCCGTGAAGGCGACCGTTTCGGTTACGATTATGCTATGGTATGCCGCCGCGGAGGCTTGTCGGCCTCGCTCGTATATGCTGCGGATCGTTTCCGCTTCGACTTCGCGGCGGAACTGAACGATATGACCGTTTACAGACGCGGGTACTACGAAAAGGAACTATTTGCGGGCGACGGGTCTTTCGGCCGTTCCGACAAAATACGGCTGGCGCCTTATATGTTGAAAGTATCGTGCGGCTATTCGTTCACTCCGCGCCATTATCTCGAACTGTGCGCTATGGCCGGAGGCGAATCCCCCGATGCGGAAGATCTGTTTTTACAGCCTCAATACAACAACCGCATCGTCGATAAGCCGCATTTGCGTAATATCTGTGCCGCGGAACTGAATTATACGTTTCTGCATCGTGTCGTCAATCTGAAAGCATCGTTGTTCGCCGTTCTGACCCGCAACGACTGCGAGACCTCCCGTTATTTCGACGACCTCGCGTCGGTCTATTCTGATATGGTCGTAACGCAAATCGACAAGTTGCGTCTGGGCGTTGAACTTGCCGCCGACATCCGTATGGCAAGGCATTGGAGGGCGTCGCTGGCCGTGACGGCCGGGCGTTATACCTATTTCTCCGATCCGCGCGTATCCCTGTACTCGGATACGGACAATGAGGTTATTTGCGACAGGGCGGTGGCGCATATGGGAAATTGCCGTTTGGGAGCAGCTCCCGAACTTGCGGCGACGGCCGATATCGTCTATATGAACAAGGGTTGGGGCGTACGTATGACATTCAATTATGCGGGGCTGCGTTATGTCGAACCGACGGCTATGCGCCGCACCGACAGGGTGTCGCGTCAAGGCTCCGTATCCGAAGAGACTTACCGACGGTTTGTCAGACAGGAGCGTTTGCCGGATGCGATTACTGCCGATGCGGCTGTCTGGAAGAGTTTCCGTCTGAGAAAAGGATCATCGCGCATTGTCGTCTCGCTGTCGGCTGCGAACGTCGCGGGGTCCCGCGATATTGTCTATAACGGCCGCGAATCGGCGCGTGTGCGCCGTACGTCGGTTGCGGGAAAATATGTGTATGCGCCGTTCCCGAACACATATCTGTACGCCTATCCGCGCACGTTCCGTTTGTCGGTTACTTACCGTTTCTGATTTCCGTTCGGCCTGTCCGCAATGACAAACCCCTGTAGAATACAATTCTACAGGGGTTTGTGAGATTCGAACGACGGATGCGGCCGTTTTTGCGGAAAAGGTGCCGCACATATGTACCCGATTATGCTTCGGCCGTCTCCTCGGGCAGCTTGAATTCGGTGAATCCTACCGATATGAGGAGGTTGTACCACGAGAATGCCTTTTTCATATCCGATACGTGCACGCGTTCGCGGTCGTAGTCGGGCAGAATCTCGGCAAAATACGCCTTGAGTTTTTCGGGCGTCTCTTTGGGCGAGACGGCCTCTTTACCGCCGGTGTATTCGTAGATATTCGCAAATACATTCGCTAAGGGGATGTCGTCGCCTTCGGTGAACATCGAAATTTCGCTCAATGCGCTGACGCGCGAACTTGCGGAAGCATTCATACGTTTGCCGTCTACCAAAGATTCGACGATTACTCCGTTGCTCGACTGAGCCACATATTTGTATAGACCGGGTTGTCCCGAAATTGCCAGAATATCCTTGAATTCCATACCTGTACTTGATTTTATTGTGCAAATATACGATATTTAGATGAATAACGGCATCATTTGCCGAGAATCTTTTTCAGGAATAGCCCCGTATGGCTGTTCGGGCAGGCGGCCACTTCGGACGGGGTGCCCGTAGCGACTATGCGTCCTCCCTCCTCGCCGCCTTCGGGTCCGATGTCTATGATATGGTCGGCGACCTTTATCACATCGAGATTGTGCTCGATGACTATGACCGTATTCCCGCGGTCCGCCAGTTTGTATATGACCTCCAGCAGTTGGCGGATATCTTCGAAATGCAGCCCCGTCGTCGGCTCGTCCAATATGTACAGCGTCCGTCCCGTATCTTTCTTCGAAAGCTCGCTCGACAGCTTTATGCGCTGGCTTTCGCCTCCCGACAATGTCGTACACGGCTGACCGAGGGTCAGGTATCCCAATCCGACATCCTGTATCGCTTTGAGTTTGTTGTATATGGACGGAATGTTCTCGAAGAACTCGACGGCCATATTCACCGTCATATTCAGTACATCGTTGATGTTCTTGCCTTTGTACTTGACCTCCAGTGTCTCCTTGTTGTATCGGTTCCCGCCGCAGGCCTTGCACTTCACATAGACGTCGGGCAGAAAATTCATCTCTATGGTCTGCACGCCCGCACCTCGGCACTCTTCGCATCTTCCGCCCTTTACGTTGAATGAAAAACGTCCCGCCTTGAATCCTCGTATTTTGGCATCGGGCGTGGCCTCGAACAGTTTGCGTATGTCCGCAAAGACGTTCGAGTAGGTGGCGGGGTTGCTGCGGGGCGTTCTCCCGATAGGGGACTGGTCTACGACCACGAGTTTGTCGATATTCTCTATGCCCTCGACCGCGTCGTACTCCAGCGGTCTGTCGTACGAACGGTACAAATAGCGGCTCATAACGGGGCGCAGCGTCTCGTTTACGAGCGTGGACTTGCCCGAACCGCTGACACCCGTTACGCATATGAGTTTGCCCAAGGGGAACTCGACCGTTATATTCTTGAGGTTGTTGCCGCGCGCACCTCTGATTATTATGCTTTTGCCGTTGCCCTTGCGCGGCGCCGACGGTATCTCGATACGCCGCCGCCCCGTGAGATAATCCGCCGTGATCGATCCCGACGCCAGAATATCATCGAAAGAGCCTGCCGCCACTACGGTTCCGCCCTTGCGTCCTGCGAGCGGGCCTACATCGACTATGAAATCCGACGAGCGCATCATATCCTCGTCGTGCTCGACCACGATTACCGAATTGCCCGCATCGCGCAAATCCTGCAAGCTCTTGATCAGGCGTCGGTTGTCGCGCTGATGGAGCCCGATGCTCGGCTCGTCGAGTATATACAGCACATTGACCAGCTTGGAGCCTATCTGCGTTGCCAGACGGATGCGCTGCGCCTCACCGCCCGACAGGGTGCGCGAGGCACGCCCGAGCGACAGATATCCCAAACCGACCTCCACCAAAAAGTTCAGCCGTTCGCGTATCTCCTTGACGATCTCCTGCGCTATTTTCCGCTCCTTGTCCGAGAGCAGCGCTTCGATGCCGTCCATCCACTCCGCGAAACGGCTTATCGACATCGCCGAGACTTCGGCGATGTTTTTGCCGCCTATTTTGAACTGCAACGCTTCGCTTTTCAACCGCGAGCCGCCGCACGCCGAACATGTTTTATAGATGAGGAACTGGTCGCGCCACTTTTCGCCGTGTTTCGAGTTTTCGTCATCGGTGCGGTACAGATATTCGGCGATGCCTTCCCACGTCATCAGACGCCGCCCTCCGCCCGAGTACGTGAAATCGGACGTATCTATCGTCATCGGTTCGGCATCCCCGTATAAAATGGCGTTGAGTCCCGATTCGGATATGTCGGCGACGGGGTCGTCTATGGTGAAGTCGTATCGCCGTCCGAGCATTTCGAGTATGGCGAACAACATATTGTTGCGATAGCAGCCGAGAGGCTCGACGGCACCTTCGCGCAGCGATTTCCTGTCGTCGGGTATTATCTTCTTTATGTCGAATACGGCCTCCTCGCCGAGCCCGTTGCAGTGGGGGCAGGCGCCTTTGGGGGAGTTGAACGAGAACGTGTGCGGTGCAGGCTCCTCGAACGCCACGCCCGTGGTCGGGCACATCAGATGCCGCGAATAGTATCTCAGTCCGTCGGCGTCGTAATCGTAAAGCACCATAGTTCCCTTGCCCTGTCGCATAGTCTCTTTCAGGGAGGTCATCAGGCGGTCTCGCACGTCTTCCGACACGCGCAGACGGTCTACGACCAGATCGATAGTGTGTATCTTATATCTGTCGAGCCGCTCGCCGGCCGTGAATTCGCGTATCGTTCCGTCGATGCGTGCATATATGTATCCTTTTTTAGCAAGCGATTCGAACAATTCGCGGTAATGCCCCTTGCGGCCCTTGACTATGGGTGCCAGCAATGCCACTTTGCGTCCGTCGAAGCCGTCGATTATGAGATTGCAGATCTGTTCGTCGGTGTAATGGACCATCTCCTCGCCCGTTATAGGCGAGTATGCCCGCGA
The DNA here is from genome assembly GCA_017937125.1 of Alistipes sp. Taxonomy (GTDB): domain Bacteria; phylum Bacteroidota; class Bacteroidia; order Bacteroidales; family Rikenellaceae; genus Alistipes. Next base: position 672,243 of record JAGBEH010000001.1, read on the forward strand.
TGCGCGGGCGTACAGCAGTCGCAGGAAATCGTTGATTTCCGTAACCGTCCCTACGGTGGAGCGCGGATTCTTGTTGGTGGTCTTCTGTTCGATGGCCACTACGGGGCTCAATCCCGTAATCTTATCGACATCGGGACGCTCCATAGTGCCTACGAACTGGCGTGCGTAGGTAGACAGCGTCTCCATATATCGGCGTTGGCCCTCGGCATATATCGTGTCGAATGCGAGCGACGATTTGCCGGAGCCGGAAAGCCCCGTAATGACAACGAGTTTGTCACGCGGAATCTCGAGATCCACATTTTTCAGATTGTGGACCCTGGCGCCGAATATTTTTATTTTGTCCTCCATAATTCCGACAAATATACGAAAAAAACATAATGTTCGGAGACCGCGAACGGATTTATGGCACGCGAGATGCCGTAGCAACGGTAAATTCACATCGATATTTTATGGCTGCAAGTTTCAGAGAAGCGGTGGCGAATCGCCGTTCCGTTTACGAATTATCGGGAAAATCGACTTTGTCCGACAAAGACCTCGGAGAGCTGCTGCGGTTCGCCGTAAAGCATACGCCGTCGGCCTACAACTCGCAATCTACGCGCATCGTCCTGCTTACGGGAAAAGCGCATGTCGATTTGTGGGAGATTGTAAAACAGACATTGCGCGAACGTATTCGTGCCGACGCTTTTATCCGCACGGAGCAGAAAATAGACACCGCCTTCGCATCGGGTTACGGTACGGTGCTGTTCTTCGAGGATATGTCGGTTATCGCCGCAATGCAGGCGCAATTTCCTGTATATGCCGACAGATTCCCCTTGTGGTCGGATCAGACGAACGCTATGCACCAGTTTGTTATATGGACGATGCTCGAGGATGCCGGTATGGGCGCTTCGTTGCAGCATTACAATCCGTTGATCGACGATCAGGTGAAAAAAGAGTGGAAACTTCCCTCGGAGTGGCGGCTGATTGCGCAGATGCCGTTCGGAATTCCGACGGGCAAGCCTGCGGAGAAAGAGTTCGAGCCTTTGGATAAACGTATATTTATGTTCGACCGATGAGAATGCGGAGGATCTGTAAATCCTCCGCATTCTCATCCGCTCGTGCCCGCCGTTCGCGGCTAAGCCACCCGATATACCGCATCGTGGTATCGGGGGTTACGATAGTCAGTGCCGTTTCGCCCGTAACCGCCGATACGACGAACCGGCAGAAATAGATGCTGCCGTTATGTGTGATCGAGAATGTGGATGTCATTCCCGACTGGAACGGCAGCAGTTTGTAATCGGCTATCGGTGCGTCGAAATTCAGCATTCCGACATATTGCATTACCTTGCCGTCGGTTGCGGGCAGGTGGATGGCAGCCGTATCCGACTCGAGCCCGAAATAGAAATAATCCGCATATATCAGTTGCATCTCTCCGTTCGGGATTTCCTGCATACTGTTGGGGTAGAAGACGAAATTGCGCGAGCGTACGAGCGAGTCTATGCGCGTAGCGAAATCGTCGGCTTTGGCGGCACGGCGTTCCGCACGGCTTTTTTTCTTCGAGACAGGCTCGTAAACGGTGGTGGAATCTACCGTATGCAGGGGCGTATCCTGAACGGTAACTATCGTCGTTACGGGGACGGAGTTGCCGCTGCCTGCCGATACGATTTCCGTATCGGCATTTTGTGCCGATGCCGCACAGACTGCGAACATCGGCACAAGAAGAATCGCTGTGCGTACCATATCAATATAGTGCGGAGATCGTTCCGCTGTATTGGACCGCATTGTACCACGGAGAGGAGATGGTCAGATTGGCGCCTCCCTCGTTGGAGAATATTTCGAGAGTGAAAGTGTAGGTCTGTGCCGAATAGAGCGACGTGTTGAATGACACGCTCCAACCTTCGTGGGTCTGCTCGATGAGAAGATTGTTTACCGACGGCAGCGTGTAGTTGAGTATTACGTAACGGTACGGCGGAGTGTAACCCTTGATATACGGCAGGCAGATGTCCACGGTGGCATCCCACAGCGACAGACTGAAATTCGGATTGCTGATTACGCGCATCGACCCTGCGGGCTGTTGCTGCATAGTCTGCGGGTTGAACTGGAAGTTGCGCGAGAGGACGAGCGAGTCCATATACTTCGTGTACTCCGCCAGACGGTCGGCGCGGCGCTTTTCGCGCTCTTCGCGTTTCTCGTTGCGCAACTCTTCGCGATAGTCGCCGCTCGACGGCGATACCGACATTTTGTGTGCCGAAGACTGTTTTTGCTGTCGGGATGATGCCGACTGCGAACTTCTTGTCTGTCCGATAAGCGCACCGCAGCTTATCGCGACACAAATCGAGATGATGAAAAATCGTTTCATAGTGACTGTTAATATGTTTACAGGCTGCTATGAAACAAAATCCTTGCCTAATATTTGACCGTTAAGTGGCGGCAGACGCGAAAGGTGCCGTTTTTACGCATTACCGAACCGATTGTGATATGTTCGGCTGTTATCGAAACCGCCGCCCTCCCGATATCGTCGGGAACGGGCGGCGGTTGCTTGGCTTTGTCGCCGACGGACTATTCCTTGGCGGCTTCGTGCTCTATGTCAGCCGCCTTCTCATTGTTGTACGCGCCTTTGGATGGAGCGGCATATGCCCAGTTCCCGTTACCGTTGGGGCAGCGCGAGAATGAATAGTCGCTTTGCAGCGGCAGGGCCGTGGCACCCCAGCCTGCATTGCCCTTGGTGCCCCTTTGGAAAGTGTCTATGGTCTTCCCGTCGGCATTTATCAGCGAGACGGCGATGTTGCGGTCGGCGTAGATGCTTCCCGTAAAATGGGCGGCGTAGTCGGCCGTGGTGGCATTTTCCTTGCCTTCGAGGGTGAGGTATGCTCCCGACCTCAACTCCGTATTTTCGGGCGCTATCCATATAGTGGTATTCTCGTTGAGCCGCAGCGTGCACCTGCCGAGGTTGATGTCTTCGACGCCTTTGTTGTGAATCTCGATGAATTGGCGGTTCCCGTCTATTTCGTTCAGGACAATCGACGAGTAATCTATGTTCCCGAACTCGGACAGTACGGTGTAAACGTATTGGTCGGAATAGGCATTGACTCCGTAGGCGCTGAGGCAATAGACGGAGAAGATGACCCATTTGCCCTCCGCCTGTTTGGGTATTACGGCCGAGAAAGGCGTGAGGTCCTTGTTGGGGATAGTCACTATTTCGGTAGTTTGTATTTGTGCCGCGCGTGCCGACACGAGGTCGTTGCCTACCTGATACAATATGCAGGCCTGCGCCGTGCCGTGCTCGTTCCTAATGTTGGCCTGGACGGTTACCTCGTCGTTTACCGTTACCCGATCGAGTTCGGGCGTGTAGAATACGTCGCTTATCTCGGGCAGCGTGTAATAGGCGGGGTTGTCGTCGAGCTTGCAGGCCGACAGCGTAAGTATGACGGCCGATATGAGAAACAGTTTTTTCATTGCATTCGGTGTTGAAAATAAGTAAATTACGGTTCGATATCCGCATCGGTGCGGATGCCGCGTCCGTGTCTGTGCATAACATACACAGTCGAACCGGCTGTAAATATAGTGAAAAATGGATGAATTTCATTATCTTTGTATGTCAATGTAAAAAAATACGGAAATGAATAACGATGTCGAGATAATACAAATCAATATTTCGGGCGAGGACAAACCCGGTATGACCTCCTCGCTTACGGCTATTCTGGCGCGATACGATGCCTTTATTTTGGATATAGGCCAGGCTAACATCCACAGTTCCCTGACTCTCGGCATACTGATACGCACCACGTCCGACAAGTCGGGATTTATTATGAAGGAGCTGCTGTTCAAGGCCTCGGAGTTGGGCGTGATGATACGTTTTACGCCTGTCGGCGAGGAGCAGTACAACGATTGGGTGAAGCGTCAGGGCAAGAACCGTTACATAGTGACGCTGCTCGGCCGCAAGGTTACTGCACAGCATATCGCCGACGTTACGCAGGCCGTTTACGAGCAGGGGCTGAATATCGATTCCATCGTGCGCCTTACGGGACGCGTGCCGTTGCTGGAGGACGAGCGTGCGCATAAGTCGTGTATCGAACTGTCGGTTCGCGGCAATCTTGACGACCGCGATTTGCTGCAACGCAGGTTTATGGAGTTGTCGGGCACGGGTCTCGACGTTTCGTTGCAGAAGGACGATATATATCGCAGGTCGCGGCGGCTGATATGTTTCGATATGGATTCCACGCTGATAGAGACCGAGGTTATCGATGAACTGGCCGAACGTGCGGGAGTGGGTGAGCAGGTGCGTGCCATTACCGAACGTGCTATGCGCGGCGAGATAGACTTCTGCGAGAGCTTTACCGAGCGCGTGGCGCTGCTCAAGGGGCTCGACGTCTCCGTGATGGATGATATTGCGCGCAACCTGCCTATAACCGAGGGGTTGGAGCGAATGATGACCATACTCAAGCGCGTGGGTTACAAGACGGCTATCCTTTCGGGCGGTTTTACCTATTTCGGCAACCATCTGAAGCAGCAGTTCGGGTTCGATTACGTGTATGCCAACGAGCTCGAAATAGAGAACGGCAAATTGACGGGACGTTATGTCGGCGAAATCGTGGACGGGCGCCGCAAGGCCGAATTGCTGCGTCTGCTTTGCCAGTTCGAGAATATAAATATAGCCCAGTCGGTCGCTGTCGGCGACGGGGCCAACGACCTGCCGATGCTGAACCTCGCGGGTCTGGGCATCGCTTTCCACGCTAAGCCCAAAGTGAAGGCTACGGCCGAGCAATGCATCTCGACTATCGGTATAGACGGCATACTCTATTTTCTCGGATTGAAAGATTCTTCCGTCGAGGAGCGTTGTAAATGAGGGTAGGCGCTGCGGTTGCGATATGTGCGGCAGTGTTGTGCTGCGGCTGTTACGATACGTTCGATACTCCGAACGGCGTCGCCGCGCGTGAGGTCGCGCCCAATGCTTCCGTTCGGGAACTCCGCGATATGTATTACGGCAAACCGATGGTAGTATCCGAGAAGATAATCATCGGCGGCTATGTCACGTCGAGCGACAAGGCGGGCAATTTCTACCGAACGTTCACCATCCGCGATGCGAGCGGCGGAGTGGAGATTATGGCGGGGACGCGCGATCTGCACAATGTCTATCCTGAGGGATGCTACGTATGCGTCGATGTCGGAGGTTGTGCCGCAGGCGAAAGCCGCGGTGTGCTGCAAATAGGTGCCGAGGTCGAATCGTACGATAATTTCGATGTGGATTATTTTTATTCCAAAGTCGAACTCGACCGCCGTATTTTCCGCAGCGGCCGTAATCCGGTGCCGATAGATATTCCCGTCGTGGCGTATTCCGATCTCGACAGGGCGCTGTGCGGGTGTCCCGTTACATTGGCGGGGTTGAAATCGGTGCGTCCGAGCGAACTTGCCGAAAACGAGCGTTGTACGTGGAGCGGCTATCGTATGTTCGAAGATGATGAAGGCCGCAGAATATATACTTATACGAACGCATATGCCGATTTTGCGGACGATACCGTTCCCGACGGTACGGTCGATATAACCGGCATCCTCCAGTACGGTGCCGTTGCGGGCGAGTCGGACGATTGTTTCATATTGAAAATGCGCAGCCGTGAAGATTGCAAGTGTATCGGTGATAATATGTAGCATCCTGCTTGCCGGGTGCTCCTCGGCGACGAAGCCCGTTTACGAAAAGATTCCCGACGATATTCCGGAAGAGGGGCTGGTCAGCATACCTTATCTCAAGACACTGTGCACGGGGCGTTCTTCCGTAATAGACAAGGACGTGTCGATAGTCGGCACCGTAGTCGCCAATGATTTGTTCGGCGAATTTTACAAGACGATTGTAATCGCCGATAGCGGCGGCGGTATAGAGATAAGCATCGACAAGATAAGGCTTTACGAATATTTCCCGTTGTATTCCGAAGTCGCCGTGATCTGCAACGGATTGGCACTCGGACGCGTCGGAGGTAAAATCACGCTCGGGGCCGTTCCTACGGGCGAATATGCGACCGACAGAATACCTTATTCCGAGATAGGAAGATATGTCGTGTCGGTCACGGAATATCCCGCCGCACCCGATCCTGCCGTCGTTACGATACCCGAACAGTCGGTCGAACACGTCTCGTCGCTCGTTATGGTCGAGAATCTGCATATCGTCGATGCGGAATGCGGGATATCGTGGTGCGACTGCATCGACGGCATTTATACCGATACAGAACGCTATGCCGCGGATGCCGACGGCAATATGCTCGTGCTGAAGATGTACGGCGAATGCAGCTATGCCCATGAGGCCGTGCCGAAAGGGACGGTTTCGCTTGCGGGAATAGTCGATTATTCCGACGGCGAATATTCGATGCGCATCGCCAACCATTATATTCTGGAGAAAAGATAAAAAGGAGGCGTTCGGTACGTCTCCTTTTTTACATCCGTGCAAATCTCTACGATTTATTCGTGGAGGGCTTTCCAAAGCATATCTTTCAGCTCGGCGATATGCCGTCCGCTGACCGACGAGATGAATACGGCGGGCAGCCCTTCGGGCAGCGACGGCCGTAATTGCCGCTCCAATTCCTCGTCTATCATATCGCACTTGGTTATGGCCAGCAGCCGTTGTTTGTCGAGCAACTCGGGGTTGTATTGCGTAAGCTCGCCGAGCAGTATTTCGTAGTCGCGGGCTATGTCGTCGCTGTCTACGGGTATCATAAAGAGCAGCACCGAGTTGCGTTCGATATGGCGCAGAAAGCGCGTGCCTAATCCGCGACCCTCGTGCGCACCCTCGATGATGCCGGGGATGTCGGCCATTACGAACGACTTGCGGTCGCGCACCTCCACGATGCCGAGATTGGGTTCGAGTGTGGTAAAGGCATAGTCGGCGATTTTGGGTTTTGCGGCCGATACGGCTGAAAGCAGGGTGCTCTTGCCCGCATTGGGAAATCCTACCAGCCCCACATCTGCCAAGACCTTGAGTTCGAGGATGAATGCCCCTTCGTCGCCGTCTTCGCCGGGTTGCGCATAGCGCGGCGCCTGATTGGTCGGCGTTTTGAAATGCCAGTTGCCCAGACCTCCGCGTCCGCCCTTGAGCAGAACGAGCTGCTCGCCGTGCTCGGTAACTTCGCCGACGAGTTCCGTGTGCGTTTCGCCCTCTTCATCCGTTACGAGGCGCTTCGCTACGGTTCCGAGCGGTACGGGAATGATTATGTCTTTTGCGTCTTTGCCCGACGAGCGCGCCCCCGAACCCCCTTCGCCGTCTTCGGCGAACTGGTGGCGTTGATATTTGAGGTGTATGAGCGTCCAGTATTGGCTGTCGCCCTGCAATACGATGCTGCCGCCCTTGCCGCCGTCGCCGCCGTCGGGACCGCCGAATGCGACGAACTTTTCACGGCGGAAATGTGCCGATCCCGCACCGCCGTGACCCGAACGGGCGAATATCTTGACGTAGTCTACGAAATTAGAACCTGCCATAAATCTTCGATTTGTGCCCAAAGGTACAAAAAAAGTGCGAAGTTCTGAATTTATGCGGCCGTAATGCAATGAAAAACGGTGTACGTATTGGCCGTACACCGTAGCTGTCGGGCGAATAAGGCGGATTATTCTTTCGGCGCCACGTAGCGGAACTTCAGTTCGCGTGTGAGGGTGCGATTTTCGTTGTCCGCCATTTTCAGGATGAAAGTATGCTCGGAGCCGTCCGCAGGACCGAGCGCCGCTATCATCGGAACAAGCCCCGACAGGCTGAACAGTACATCGGTCTTGTTTTTCAGGTCGTCGCCCATAGGCAGACCCGCAATGCCGAGATCGGAGAGCGTCCCTATCAGTTTCGTATCACCGATGAGGTCCATATCGGCGCTGCCGTCGGTCGTCATATACGATATGAACGGTGCGAGCGTCTCGGAGTTTACGGTTACGACGAATTTCCCGATGCCAGCTTCGGCCGTGATGCGGATATTTATATCCATCTGCTCGGCGATGTCCGTAATGCCGAAATCGGGATTGGCCTCCCACGCCATTGCGGGCGCTGCCGTTTTCGTTGCTTCATCTTTCTTGTCGTCCGAACATCCGTAAATAACAGAAGTCAGGGCGATTGCGATAATTGCGAATACACACTTTTTCATTTCCGTAAATTTTAATGTTGCGGAAGCAAAATTATGAATACGGCGAATGAATGCGAAATTTATTCAACGAACACGGAAAATAGTCGGATACTCTCCGCAGAATCGATAATGAACCCGACAAACGGCCCTTCATCGGCGAGGTCTGAATGTCGTGCGGCCGCGTCGAGGGGCTGAAGCATAAGGTTGCGGCGGGTCTAAATGTCGTGCGACAGCGGCGACGGGACCGTCTGCGACGAGTCGAAATCGCCCCAGCGGTCTGCAATGGAGTCGATTACGGCGAACAGTTCTGCGGGGTCGGACAGGGTAACGAGCTTGCCGCGCGTCTCCTTGAAATCGGGCAACCCCTTGAAATAGTTGGATAAATGTCTGCGCATTTCGAGTATACCTACGCGTTCTCCCTTTATCTCGATAGATTTGGCAAGATGCTCTTCGGCTATGGCCACCCGCTCGACGACGGTCGGTTGCGGCAGCTTCTCGCCCGTTCTGAGGTAGTGCTTTACCTCCTTGAAGATCCAAGGACGTCCGTACGTGGCACGGCCTATCATTATACCGTCTACGCCGTAGCGGTCGAACATCGCTTTCGCCTTTTCGCCCGAGTCGATATCGCCGTTGCCTATTATGGGAATATGTATGGCGGGGTTGTTTTTCACTTTCCCTATGAGCGTCCAATCCGCCTCGCCCTTATACAGCTGCGCCCGAGTACGGCCGTGAACGGTAAGCGCCGCGATACCGACATCCTGCAACCGCAGTGCTATCTCCTCGATATTTTTCGTATCGTCGTCCCACCCCAGACGCGTTTTGACCGTTACGGGAAGTTTGACGGCATCGACTATTCTTCGTGTCATTTCGACCATCAGAGGAACGTCGCGCATCATCCCCGAACCCGCTCCGCGTCCCGCTATCTTTTTCATCGGGCAGCCGAAGTTTATGTCTATTATGTCGGGATGCGCCGCTTCGGCTATGCGTGCGGCTTCGACCATCGGCTCTATCAGATGTCCGTATATCTGGATGCCGACGGGTCGTTCGGCGTCATCGATATTGAGTTTGGCGAGCGATTTGGCGGCGTCGCGTATAAGCCCGTCGGAGGATATGAATTCGGTGTAGACCACATCCGCGCCGAATTTCTTGCACATATAACGGAACGACGGGTCCGTCACATCCTCCATCGGCGCGAGAAAAAGCGGCTGCTCTCCGAGTTCTATATTCGCTATTTTCATATCGTTCGTACGGTTTTCGTCATCTGTTTCTATCGGGGCAAAGATACGGAATGTTTCCCTAATGCCGACAAATATGCATCTAATTTAATCGCGGCGGGCGTAAAACGAAAAGAAATCGTTATCTTTGCGCGTTATTAAACTTGATGACAATGAATATCGAAGAATTCCTCTATGGCGTCGTAAAGAGCTCGGTCGAGTCGCTTTACGGTGCGCTCGACGGCGAGCAGCTGCAAATTCAGAAAACACGTAAAGAGTTCGAAGGCGATTATACGCTCGTGGTTTTCCCGTTGTTGCGACGAAGTCGGAAATCGCCCGAAGCTACGGCTGCGGAGGTAGGGGAGTATCTTGTTGCCAACTGTTCGGAAATCAGCGGGTTCAATGTGGTCAAGGGTTTTCTGAACCTCTCGCTCGGCGTAGGTTTCTGGGCGCAGCGTTTCGCGGAAATATACGGAGACGACAATTTCGGTACCGCACCTGCGACCGGACGTACGATTATGATAGAATACTCGTCGCCGAATACGAATAAGCCTTTGCATTTGGGACATATACGCAACAATCTGCTCGGCTATTCGGTCGCGCAGATACTGAAGGCAAACGGCCATAACATCATAAAGGTCAATCTTGTAAACGACAGGGGCATACATATCTGCAAGTCGATGCTCGCGTGGAAACTCTACGGCAACGGCGAGACTCCCGAGTCGTCGGGAATGAAGGGCGACCATCTTGTGGGAAAGTATTATGTCGAGTTCGACAAACATTACAAGGAGCAGATAAAGGAGCTTGTAGCGCAGGGCAAGAGCGAAGACGAGGCTAAGAAAACGGCACCCGTGATGCTCGCGGCGCAGGAGATGCTGCGCAAGTGGGAGGCCAAGGACCCCGAAGTGTATGCGCTTTGGGAGACGATGAACGGCTGGGTGTACGACGGTTTCGATGTAACTTACAAGGCTTTGGGTGTCGATTTCGATAAGGTGTATTACGAGTCGCAAACCTATCTGTTAGGCAAAAGCCTTGTGGAGGAGGGACTTGCGAAAGGCATCTTCTTCCGCAAGGAGGATAACTCCGTGTGGATAGACCTTACGGCCGACGGTCTCGACCAAAAACTGCTGTTGCGCGGAGACGGCACCTCGGTCTATATGACGCAGGATTTGGGTACCGCATTCCGCCGTTTCGAGGATAATAAGCTCGACGATATGATATATGTGGTCGGGAACGAGCAGAATTATCATTTTCAGGTGTTGAAGCTCATACTCAAGAAGTTGGGGTATGACTGGAGCGACAATATATATCACCTCTCATACGGTATGGTCGAGCTGCCCGAAGGTAAGATGAAGTCCCGCGAGGGTACCGTAGTCGATGCCGACGACCTGATTGCGGATATGGTATCTACGGCGCGCGAAATGTCGAAAGAGCTCGGCAAGCTCGACGGATGCAGCGACGAAGAGGCAGATGCCGTTTCGACTATGGTAGGGTTGGGCGCTCTCAAGTATTTCATTCTCAAGGTCGATCCGAAGAAGACGATGCTGTTCGACCCGCGCGAATCCATCGATTTCAACGGCAATACGGGACCTTTTATTCAGTATACGCACGCGCGTATATGTTCGATCCTGCGCAAGGCGAAAGATGCCGGCATCGACAGATCGTTGCAGTGCGGCGATATACTGCCCGTTGAAACGGAGTTGATAAAGACTTTGTGCGATTACCCGAATGTCGTGGCGGCGGCAGGGGAGTCGTTCGCACCCTCTTTCATTGCGAATTATGCGTATGAACTCGCCAAGAAATTCAACGGCTACTATCACGATTATTCTATTCTGCGTGAGGAGAATACGGCCATATGCGCTATGCGCCTGCGCCTTGCGGAGAGTGTCGCCAAGGTGTTGAAGTCGGCGATGAAACTGTTAGGTATCGACGTGCCCGACAGGATGTAGACGTTCCTGTCGGCGAGTTGTTAAGGAACGTCATCTGTGGTATTATATCGATCGCTCTCCTGCCAATCGGCGGGAGAGCGATTTCGTAATATGGCTTGATTGTTGAAAGCGATAACGCGAAAAGGTATAACTTAAAATATATTTCGCGTGAAAACTTTGATTTCTACTTTGGCTTTGTCTCTTGCTTTGTGCGGCATTAGCGATGCCGTGGCACAGAATGCGAGACCCGTGTCGAAACCTGCATCCGATACGGTATTGCTGTCGCAGAGCCGCGACGGCGATTATATGGTTCGCAGGTATCTTGTAAAGAGCAACGGCGGCTGCAATTCCGATTTCGCCGTGCGTTACAGGATAAATCTGTCTACTATGTCGCCATCGTTGTCGGACAACGGTGTCGAACTTTCGGCCCTGAATGCATTTATCGATTCGTTGGCGACGGATTCGATGATGCACGTGCGTTCGGTGACGATCACCGGATATGCTTCTCCGGACGGTACGGAGACCGCGAATATGAAACTCGCGCACGCCCGTGCTGCCGATTTCAAGAAATATCTCGATAACAAATACGGCCTTTCGTCGAAATACGACGTCAGGGTCGATGCCGTCGTAGACGGTTGGGATTCGTGTATAGACGGTATCGAGGCTTCGAACCTCGCACAACGTAAAGACGCCGTCGCGATTATCCGCAGCAACGATGATATGTCCGTCAAACAGCGGAAGCTGAAGTCGATGAAGGGCGTTTGGAACTATCTTGCCTCGAACGTTTTGCCGCCGCTGCGCCAGGCCGACATCGAGTTCGATTACGGCCGTGACGATATTGCCGAGACCCGTGTGCTGGTTGCGCGCCCCGTGCCTGCGGCTCCGGCGGCCACTGCGACCCTCGTCAGCCGACCTGCAACTACTGACAAAAGCGCGTGTCCCTGCGGGTGTGCGGAACAGGTGACATCCGTGGTGCTGGTCGAGGATATGACCAACGGGCTGATAATCGAAATGGGAGAGGTGGATATTGACTATTAGCCGATATCCGACCGCTTTTATGTCGGCCGCCGCGAATCCGCGGCGGCCGATTTTGCATATGGTCAAAAACATATGCCGCTGTGTTTGGTAATACGAAAGGTTTTAGTATCTTTGCATAGGAAAAAACTTATTTCGATATGGCTAATTTAAGAGACATCAAAAAGGAGATCGATTATCGCCTTGAGGAGTTGCTGTTCGATTGTGAAATGGCAATCTATGTTCACCCGTCCAAAGAGAATGAGGTGTTCGGGCTTATGCAGAAAGGGGTTGATTTACGCAATATGTTGTTCGTTAAGGTGAATAATCCTGCCGATGCAAAGAACCGCAGTCTTGTACGCAAGCACTTCGCGGCACTGCGCAATGAGATGATCGCCGAGTTCGACAAACTCTTTCAGGAGTTGAGCGCCGCCAACAAATAATCGTTCGTGCTCGACATCGTATGAAATGCAGCCCGCATTATGCGGGCTGTTTTCGTATTCGCAATGGCCGTATAGAACCGAATAGTCATCGTCCGTTCATCAGTTGCGGGACGAATCTGTTCAGTCGTCGTGCGAACCGAGTACGGTGTGCGGGATATTGCCGTGCGAGATTATCTGAATAGGGCAGTTGTAGTTTTGCAGCTGTTCTTCGGTAATGATATTGGAATGGTGGCGGTGCACCGTTCTATTGACGCAAACTATCTCTTTGACGACACTCGTAATGGTCCCGATGTCGTGCGAAACCATCACGATAGCCATATCCTTGTTCAGGCGCTTCAGCATCGTATATAATTCGTTCTCGAAACGGTTGTCCACGAAATTGGCAGGTTCGTCGAGAATCAGCAGCTTGGGATTCATTATTATGGCCCGACAAAGCAATGTGCGTTGCAACTGCCCGCCCGATATTTCTCCTATCTGCTTGTCCGCCAATCCATTCAACCCTGCCGTGTCGAGAAGCTCCGCCACGCGCAGACGGTCGTTTTTGCCGTATTTCGACGTAAATCCGTGTTCGGACTGCAAGCCAGACATAACGACCTCGCTGACTGATATCGGAAATGCCTTATCGAACTTGGTTTGCTGGGGCATATATCCTATAAGGCGTTTCGAGCCGTCGAACAGCAATGGCGACAGGGTAACGGTTCCCGAGTAGGGCAGTGCTCCGACGATAGTGTTCACGAGGGTGGTTTTGCCGCCGCCGTTAGGTCCTATTATGCCGATGAAATCGTTGTCGAAAATATCCAGATCGACATTTTCGAGAGCCGTGCAGTCGTCGTATCTGACGGTTACGTTTCGGAGTGAAACAATCTCTGTCATTCTGTAATCAGGCGGGCTATGGATTCTATATTCTCGAAAACGTCCTCTTTCAGCGGATCTATCTCCGTCGGCTCAGCGTCGATGTCCGAGGCTACGGTCTCCACGACGGTACGCGGGAATTGCGTCTGGTAAAATACCTTTCCGATATTGTCCCGTCTGGCTTTATCGATGATGTCGGATAAGCGCTTGACACTCGGCTCTTTGCCTTCGTGCTCTATGGCTATCTGTTCGATTCCGTAGTCGCGCGCGAAGTATGTCAGAGCAGGGTGGTAAATGATGAAATATTTATTACGGGCGTTTGCGCACATATCACTGACACGCTTGTCGAGAATTTCGAGACGTTCGTTCAGACGTATATAGGCCGTTTCGTATTTTACGGAATCGGGATACGCCTTGTGTATGGCCTCGTAGGCATTTCGAGCCATAATCTTAAGGGTCTGCGGTGAACTCCAGATATGAGGGTCGATGCCGTGGCGGCAGCCGTGGCCGCGATGATTGTGCGAGCAACTGCCTGCAATAAGTTCGATACCTTGGCTTAAATCGGTGATTTTTTGCGGGTCGCTTATTTTGCTCATAAGGTTGCGCTCGAAATCAATAAGGCCGACATTGAATACCAATCGGGCGCTGTTGAGCGCGATGAACTGTTTCGGAGTAGGCTCGAACGATTCGGGAGATGCTCCCGACGGTACGAGTATCTCGATGTCGAAATCTTCTCCGACGATTTCATGGACGATGCATTTTAACGGTGCTATCGATACGAAGATTGTTCGGTCGCTATCTTTTCGGGAACCCGTGCAACCTGCCGAATACAGCAGCAGTATAATATATATAGGTATATATCTTATTGCATTTTTAGTCATCCTATTTGCGCGCGATACGTTTTTCATTGATATTTCGGTTGTTTTACTTTTTGTCCGTAGCCTGTGAATAATATTGTTAATAGAATCGCATACGCATATTAAATTTAACATAATATACATATTGATTCAATTGTATTCCGATATTCCGCATATACATTATATATATTTCGCGATCGAACGGTCGAACAAAATTATAAAAAAATACCGAACCTCCCGCATCGGTATTGCAGTTTCTTGCTCCGATGGTTTTGCGGGTTTCGGTGTTGGATGTCTGTTTTGGATGTTTGTGGTTTTGACGGTTGGCTGCATTTGCCGTCCTCGGGTTGAAGTCGATTGTACGGCTTACCGGTCTTGCGGATCAAAGCAACGCGGGCGATGAATCTGTCGTCCGTTCCGTTGCATTAAAGTTGATGTGCAGCAGTCGAATGGTACCCGTATTTTTGGTTCGGTGCTTATCGTGCCGTTTATCTCGGTTTGTAGTCCGAAAAACTTCCGTCCGTATAAAATACTACAACCCGTTCGATTCGCGATGCCTCCTGAGATTTTAATCTTTCCCGACTGTCGTATTCCTCCGAAGAAATATTCCCTTCCTGAGAAGTTCGCATATTTCTGTTTGCCGACTGCTCGGTACGCACCATCGATCGTTCGGTATTCGCGGCTGTCTTGTCGGAGAATAAATTGCCGTCGGTCGGAGATTGCGGCTGTCCGTCGCCGTTATATGTTTCCGTGCGGAACATTTGCCCGTCATCGAGCAGTAGCCAATCCGGATTTATCTTAGGAAAGCGCCGTAAGATTTTTTGCAGTAAATCGAAGCTCGGTTTATTTCTCCCTGCAAGCAGATGCGAAACGCCCGCCGGCTGTATCTCCAAGATTTCCGCCAGACGACTCGCCGATAAACCTTCGGTTTTCATCAATTGTTGCAATTTATCCTTCATACGGCTAATTTTTTACAAATATAAAAACTTTTCATTTGTAAAACAAATAAATTTACTACTTGTAAAATGTTAATAACTGATAAATATGTTTACAAGTGTAAATGCGTTTATTTTGTTAAAATAACGGCTTGCGATTATTTAGTGTTATAATTTATATAAACTGATTTAATACGCTGAAATATATGGTATTTATATCGTCAAATATACGTGTAGCCCCGCTTTGCCGTGATTACTTTGCTTAGAGCTCGATTACATATATTTGTATTTCATATAACATTTATAATCGGCTGGTTTTTAGCAATATTAATGTGGATATTCAATGATTTGATCCGTATACGTTGGTGTTTTATGACGTTATTTATTACTCGCTTAATTTACTTGTTATATTGTTAATAAATAACATTTATCAACAGGCTATGTATTTTACAGATGTAACAAATATATTTGTATTGCCGTTATGATTACATTAACATATGTTAATGAAGTATTCCAAAACGGATGATTTTGCAAGATTATTCAATATATCCTACTGCTGCTGAATAATTATATTGTTGATAATTTATTCCGCATATATTATGTTAAATCGTATGCGGGCATAATATAAGCAGGGCGGCTTGTTGTCATCCTACCCTGCTTATATACAGATTATTATATATTTGTAAACAGAGACTTATTCTCTCAGCTTTTCGGCGATTGCATTGAATTCTTCCGTGGTTAATTTTAGCTTCTCCCGATGAAAATCCACGTCATTTTCGCTGTTTATGGGTATAAGATGTATGTGTGCATGCGGCACTTCGAGCCCTAAAACTACGACGGCTACCCTTTTGCAGTCTATTTTCCGACCTATTCGCTCCGCTATTTTTTTTGCGAATACGGTCATACCCGCCAATGTCTCGTCGTCGAGGTCGAAAATGTAGTCTACTTCTTTCTTGGGAACAACCAATGTATGTCCCTTAGTCAGCGGATTGATGTCGAGAAATGCGAAATAGTTATCATCTTCGGCTACCTTGTAGCACGGAATCTCTCCGTTGATGATGCGTGTAAATATCGATGCCATTTGTTTTATGGTGTTAGTCTTCGAATTTCGGGTGCATTATCTCCGAGTAGATGACCGCATCCGCGAGATTGAATTTTTCGGCGAATTCCGACCCGCTGCCGCCATTCGTTTCGGTGCGGTTGTCCGTAGCGGCATTCATAGTCTCGGATGCGTTGTTTCGGACCTTATTTCCCGTTGAAACGGACTGCCGTGCGTCTTCGACCTGTATTTTACCCGTATTTGCATATTCTGCGGCGTACTTATGCGCCTTTTTTCTGCTTTGTGTATAGACGGGCGCGACTTGCGGAGTATTTCTCGCTGATCGGCCCGTAACGGGGCGGGAAGGCGATGCTGTTTCCTGCATTTTCGTTAATGACTCCTGTGCGCGGCGCAACAGCTCCTCGACGGTCGGCAGTTCCGAACCGTTCGGGCCGCTCTGCCCGTCGCGTTGAGGCGATCGTGTCGTGGTTTTATCCGTACGTTTCTTCTGCTTTGCTTTAGTTAAACTTGATAGTACGGTTATTATCAGTATTATCGCCCAAATGTAGCTGCTGTAGTCATCCATCTTAACTCAATATTCGTTTAACCGTTTCTATACCTTTTACCTTTCTTATTTTGTCGAGTATGGTATTCAGACTTTCGGCATCTTTTACGTATATGCTCAGTGTCCCTTCGAATATCCCGTCGTGGCTCTGTATCGATACGGCTCGTATGTTGATGCTGTAATCTCCCGAAATCACTTTCGTAAGGTCGAGCAGGATGCCCATTCGGTCTATGCCACGCAATTCTACGGTCGAGAGATAGGACATTGATTTGTGCTGCGACCATTGTATCTCCTCTTTGATGATGTTGTTGCCGAATTGCGAGGCCAGCCTGTTCAGCTCTTCGCAATTAGCCTTATGGACGATGATTTTGCCCGTCGTCTGGTCTCTGAACCCTATTACGGGGTCTCCGGGGATCGGGTTGCAACACTCCGCCCTTACGAATTGTTCGGCAGCCTTTGCGGGCTTTTCGGATGGCTCTTTTTCCGCCGCCGCTTCGTCGTCGTCATTGTCGTTGTTGTTGATGAACAGCGTCCAGAATTTGAGAATCTTGCTTTTGGAACTCGATTTCAATACCTTTTCCAGGTCGTCGAGGTTGATTATGCCCGCCCCGAGCTTGCTGTAAAATTCATCCTTGTTCGAACAGTCGTATGCTGGTATTACCTTGCGCAATACGCGCCCGCTCGATTTGATATTGAATTTGTTGATCTGCTCCTCGAATATTTTTATGCCGCGCTCGATATTGTTCTGCTGTTCGCGCTTTAGGAAGCTCGTTATCGACTGTTTGGCCTTGGTCGTCGTGACGATATTGATCCATTCGGGTTTCGGCTTTGCATTGTCGGCCGTGATGATCTCTATTTGGTCGCCGTTGTTTATCTGCTTGGTTATGGGCTCGATTTTATGGTTTATCTTCGCGCCGATAGCCTTGTTGCCTATCTTCGAGTGTATGTCGTATGCGAAATCCAGAGCCGTTGCCCCGTATGGCATCGTTCGTTGCTCTCCCTTGGGTGTAAATACCGTTATTTCAGATGTATATAACGATAACTTGAAGTTATCGAGGAACTCGACGGCGTTTTCGTTCGGCCCGTTCAGGGCGTCGCGTACTTTTTTCAGCCACTTGTCGAATTCGTCTTCGTCCTGGGAAATGGTGGCTTTTTTGTATTTCCAGTGCGCGGCAAATCCCTTTTCCGCTATTTCGTCCATACGCTCCGAGCGTATCTGAACCTCCACCCAAATGCCGTCGGGTCCCATTACCGTGAGGTGCAGGGCTTCGTATCCGTTGGCCTTGGGCATACTTATCCAGTCGCGAAGGCGCCCGGGTTTGGGGGCGTAAATGTCGGTTATCGACGAGTATATCTGCCAGCACTGCGTCTTTTCGGACGGAAATTCTTCGGCGTGGAATACGATGCGGATCGCAAACAGGTCATATACCTCCTCGAACGGGATCTGCTTGCGCTGCATCTTCGACCATATGGAGTATATGCTCTTTACCCTGCCCGAAATCTCGTATTTAATATTGTTGCGGTTCAGGGCATTGATTATCGGCGTATTGAACCGCTCGATATATTTCTGGCGCTCCGATTCGGTCTCTTCCACTTTTCTGGAAATCTCTTCGTAGTCTTTCGGGAACCGATATTTCAGACACAGGTCTTCCAACTCGTTCTTTATGGCGAACAGCCCCAGTCTGTGTGCCAACGGCGCGAAAAGGTGGAATGTCTCGCCCGTGATTTTAATCTGTTTGTCGAGCGGCATATAGCCGAGTGTGCGCATATTGTGCAGCCTGTCGGCTATCTTTATCAATATGACGCGGACATCATCCGAGAGCGTCAGCAGCACCTTTCTGAAATACTCGGCCTGCTCCGAAGTGTCGGCGTTGAATACGCCCGACATCTTCGTCAGCCCGTCCACCATCGAGGCTATTTTCGGGCCGAAAATCCTCTCCATATCTTCGACCGTGTATTCCGTGTCCTCCACCACGTCGTGGAGCAGCGACGAGACTACGGATTTGACGCCCAGCCCTATTTCATCGACGACTATCTGCGCTACAGCTATGGGATGCAGCAGGTACGGCTCGCCTGAACGGCGCCGTACCCCCTGGTGCGCCTCTTTCGCGAGGAAAAAGGCGCGTTTTATGAGATTTCGGTCCTCTTCGTTTTTGCAGATCTTATCGCAGGATCGAAGAAGTATCTCCCATTTCTCGTTGATTATTCTCTCATCCTCTTCGCTGTAACCCATAATCGTACCGATTATAACTTTTGCGTCTTCATCGCTTCGCGTACCTTGGCCTCTATTTCATCGCGAAGCTGTTCGTCGTTCTGAAGCAGCTCCTTCACCGAGTCGCGTCCCTGACCTATCTTGCGCTCGCCGTACGAGAACCACGAGCCTGCCTTTTTGATTACTCCATAATCTACGCCAAGGTCGATGATTTCGCCCAACTTGGATATGCCCTCTCCGAACATAATGTCGAATTCGGCCTTTTTGAACGGGGGCGCGACCTTGTTCTTGACGATCTTTACCCTCGTGCGTGTGCCCAACTGCTCTTCGCCGTCCTTGATTACCGATACGCGACGGATATCCATACGTACGCTGGCGTAGAATTTCAATGCGTTTCCGCCCGTCGTGGTCTCGGGGTTGCCGTACACCACGCCTATCTTGTCACGCAGCTGGTTGATGAATATACATACGGTTTTGGTTTTAGCGATACTTGAGGTGAGCTTGCGCAACGCTTGGGACATCAGGCGTGCCTGCAATCCCATTTTCGAGTCGCCCATCTCGCCTTCGATTTCCGCTTTCGGTGTCAGTGCGGCTACGGAGTCGATGACGATGATGTCTATCGCGCTGGAACGTATGAGCGAGTCTGCGATTTCGAGAGCCTGCTCGCCGTTGTCGGGCTGCGAAATCAGCAGGTTGTCCACGTCTACGCCTAATTTCTGCGCATACGAACTGTCGAAAGCGTGCTCGGCATCGATGAAAGCCGCGATACCGCCCGCTTTCTGCGCCTCGGCTATTGCGTGTATCGCCAGCGTGGTTTTGCCCGACGATTCGGGACCGTATATTTCGATTACGCGGCCTTTGGGGTATCCTCCCACGCCGAGTGCGGCGTCGAGCGTTATGGAGCCTGTTGGGATGACCGGAACATCGGATACGGTCTCGCTGCTCATACGCATAATCGAACCCTTGCCGAAATCTTTTTCTATTTTTTCCATTACTGCGTTAAGCACTTTCAGCTTATCCGCATTTACCTGAACTTTTTCTGCCATATCGGTATCTTGGTTATTATTTATATGCTTCTATTATCTGTTCGTAGTGGTTCGCCGTATCGACTTTCTCGAAAACTTTCTCGATTCTGCAATCGGCATCTATTATGAACGTCGTCCGCACTACTCCCATATACTTGCGTCCGTACATCGATTTTTCGGCCCATACGCCGAATGCCTCGCAGACACTGTGGTCTGTGTCGGCCAACAGCGTGAAATTCAAATCGTGCCTGGAGCAGAAATTTTGGTGCGACTTCTCGCTGTCGGGACTTACGCCGACGATTTGGAATCCCATTTCTACCAACTTGGCTTTCCCGTCGCGCAGGCTTTTGGCCTCGAGCGTACAGCCCGACGTATTGTCTTTCGGGTAAAAATAGAGTATCGTGCGTTTGCCGATAAGGTCGTCCGACGAGAACATCGCTCCGTCTTGGGTCGTTGATTTGAATTCGGGTACCCGATCCCCTGCCGTAAGTTTTGCCATATAGTTTCGAATAGGTAGATTAAACACTCAAAGTTACTGAATTTTTCCTGAAAAATATAAATGTACGGCCGTTTTTTATCTTGCGTACTTTAATCCCACATCATCACCGTCTCGATTTGTTTATCGAACTCCTCTTGCGAGGTGTTGATGCGCCCCATACACGCCGGACATCTTATCGGTGCTTCGGTTTCGACGTGGCCGCATCCTATGCACATTATCGTCGTGCCGTAATCGTTTCCGTTGTAATGGTCGAATTGCGTTCCGCAATACCGACATCTGATTTTGTAAGCTGTTCCCATAGTTTTTGATTTTTCATACTGCAAAGGAACGGCTCCCGAGTGTCAATTTATGACACTAATTGCAAAAACTGAGATTTTTTTGCGAATATTGTAAAAATATGCCGCGGGAGAACGGTAAATGCCGAAGGTCGATATCGGCGGCTTTCGGCATTATACGATGATTTCGGCTCCGTGTTTATCGGGCTTTTAAGGTTTCGCCGTACTCGGCTATGTAGTCGGATATGTATGTTCTCAATTCGTCGGACTCTATGATGCGAATATCGTCGAGCAGGCCGACGGTAAAGCGTCCGACGCCTTCGAAGCTTGCGACTTCCGTGTCGAGGATCCAGCGGTTGCGGCCGATCGGGCGTATGTCCCGTTCCGCAAGCGGGTATTCTTCGAGCAGGAGGTTGCAGGACATAAGTCCGAGCTCCAATTTTATGCGTTTAGGCTCGCGGCCGTTCATCCTGAATATGTCGATAAAACCTTTTTTGTGAAGGTGTTCGCAGCCCCATTGTTCGGGCAGTATCTCTACCGCCCCGATGCGCGATGTCTTGAACAGCTTGCAGGTCCCGTCTTCGATGTCGTAACACCACACCTGAACGTAATTCGTCGTAAAGGCGAACGGCTCGACCCAGCGGTCCCTGACCGCCCCTCCGTGCCCCGACTGGTATTTGCACAGCACCGTACGGCGTTTGTCTTCGATAGCTTCCAACAGCGAACGGACGTTCGCGGAGTTCTTTCCCCTGACGACCGTGTCGGCCAGCAGTTTGTTGTCGTAAACCGAGTATAATTTGCGTTTCAGGTTCTGTTTCAGCAGATTCGTGTCGTCGATGCTCTCTATCGCGCTTTTGAGTATCGATGCCTCCTCTTCGGTGAAATGGACGAGCTGCGATATGTCTTTGAAATGCGGCGACTCCTTGTCCAGCCGAATGCAGTCGCCGCTTTTTTTAATGAGGAAGCCTGCCTCGCGAAAGGTGTCTATGTATCTGTACACGGTTCGTCGCGACATAGACAGCCGTTCCGCAATGTCGTCTACCGTGTATGACACGTTTGCGGTCAGCATCTTCATCAGACGCAAAAGCCGTTCTATTTTGGGCTGGTCCATAAGTCTGTAAAGGTGGTGTCTCTGCGTATCGGAACTTTCCCGATTCCCTTGCCGATTCGTATGTCTTGCCGCTGTCGTCCGCCTTGCGGTAAAGCAAAACGGTCCCGACTTATGCCAAGACCGATTTCTCTATCTCTTCTACTTGCTGCCTGAATGCCTTGTCGGTTTCGATAAGGTTCGAAACCGCTTTGCAGGAGTGCAATACCGTCGCGTGGTTGCGGCCTCCGATTGCGGCGCCGATAGTCGTCAGCGGCGCTTTCGTATGCTGCTTGGCCAGATACATCGCAATCTGCCGCGCCTGGGCTATGTCGCGTTTGCGCTCGGGAGAGTTGAACCGTTCGCGGTCGAGATTCAGATGGCTGCATACGACGTCGATGATGTGGTCGATGGTTATCTCCTTTTGGGTCAGCTGCACATAGACCTTAAGGATGTCTTTGGCCAGCGAAGTGGTTATCTTGCGCCCGAGGAACGAAGTGTTCGCCACGAGCGACGAAAGAGCACCTTCTATCTCGCGGACATTCGCCGAGATGTTGTCTGCCAAATAGTTTATCACATCGTCCGATATCTGAGCGCCGATGCGCTGCGCTTTGGCGCGTATGATCTTTATCTTGGTCTCGTAGTCGGGCGTATTGATCTGCGCCGACAGTCCCCACTTGAATCTCGTCAGCAGGCGCTGTTCTATGTCTTTGAGTTCCACGGGCGGCTTGTCCGAGGTCAGGACGAGCTGCTTGCCCGACATTTGCAGGTGGCTGAAGATGTTGAAGAACGCGTTCTGCGTGCCGGGCTTTCCCGACAATTCCTGTATGTCGTCGATTATCAGCACGTCTATCATTTGGTAGAAGTGGATGAAATCGGTTATGGTCCCGTTCTTTATGGCCGTCTGGTACTGTGCCTGGAATTTGTTCATCGACACGTACAGAACCTGCAAATCGGGATGACGCTGCTTGATTTCATGGCCTATGGCCTGCACCACGTGCGTCTTTCCCAACCCCGAATCGCCGTAGATGTATAACGGGTTGAACGGAGTGCTGTTGCCGGGGCTGACCGCCACCGACATTCCCGCCGAACGTGCCAGACGATTACATTCGCCCTCGATGAATGTGCCGAAAGTGTAGTTCGGATTCAACTGCGGGTCGATAATCATCTTTTTTATGCCGGGAATTACGAACGGATTCGGTATATTTGCGGTGTCCGTTTGCGGATTGAAGCGCGGTATGGCCGTCGAATCCGCCTCCGATGAGAGCGGAATCTGGGTGTTCGATCTCGGAACGGCGTATCTCAGTCGTGTCTGCTGGCCGTATATCTGTGTGATTATCGGCTTGAGAAACGGGATGTAGTTCTTTTCGATCTGGCGGACGTAGCTTTCATTGGGCACGCACAATCGCAATGTAGTACCGTCGAATTCGAGCGGAACTATCGGGAGGAACCATTTGGTAAACTCCTCTTGCGACGTTTGTTCTTTGATGCGGGCGAGACAATTCTGCCACACATCGTTGTGTGCCGTGTTTGATGCTAACATCTTTCCTGTTAAAATTAAATCTGGTGTCGAATCCGCTACCGGTACGGTTAGGTTCCGCTTGAACGGAGATGGCCTGATGGTTGCTTCTTATTGACACCACAAAGTTGTAAATAAAATAATAAAAAAAAGTATCCGTTTTAGTTGTTTATTTACTTTTTTTATGTATGGAAAAAAGGGTGTTCGGAAGTGCTTATTTTTAACTGTCTGATATTGAATAATTGAAAAATTATGACTATTTTTGCATATAAATTTTTTATAAACAGATAGTATAGACTATAAATAAAACTTATGTATTTATGACTAACGAATTGGAACGACAAGTGCTGGCCAAGGCCGAAAAATGGCTTGGCGCGGAGTACGACGAAGCTACGAAACAACAGGTTAAACACCTGATTGAGAGCGATAAGAACGAGCTTATCGAAAGTTTTTACAAAGACCTCGAATTCGGCACGGGCGGCTTGCGTGGCATTATGGGAGCCGGTACGAACCGTATGAATATCTATACGGTCGGTTTCGCTACGCAGGGTTTGGCCAATTACCTGAAGAAGAATTTCCCGAACGAAGAGATACGTGTCGCCATTTCGCACGACTCGCGCAATAATTCGCGTATGTTCGCCGAGCGCGTTGCCGACATCTTCGCTTCGAACGGCTTCAAGGTATTCCTGTTCGACGCTCTGCGTCCGACGCCCGAGTTGAGTTTCGCCATTCGCGAACTGAAATGCCAGTCGGGCGTTATGGTGACCGCTTCGCACAATCCGAAGGAGTACAACGGCTACAAGGCTTATTGGAGCGACGGTTCGCAGGTGACCGCCCCGCACGATACCAATATCATAAAGGAGGTCGAGAAGATCACCGAGGTGTCGCAGGTGCTGACGGGCAAGAACGGCGAGAACATCACCGTTCTCGGCGAGGAGTTCGACGAAATCTATCTCGCGGCTATCAAGAAATTGTCGTTGTCGCCCGAGAGCGTGAAGAACTGCCACGATATGAAGATCGTTTATACGCCGCTGCACGGTGCGGGTGTGCGTCTCACGCCTGCTTCGCTGCGCAATTTCGGTTTTACGAACATCATTCTCGTGAAGGAGCAGTGCGTGCTCGACGGGAATTTCCCCACTGTGGAGTCCCCGAACCCCGAAGAGCGCAAGACGATGTCGATGGCTATAGAGCTCGCCCGCAAGGAGGGCGCCGATCTCGCTATGGCTACCGACCCCGACTCCGACCGTATCGGTCTGGCGCTGCGTAACGGCAAGGGCGAGTACGTATTGCTCAACGGCAACCAGACGCTCGTGCTGCTTATGTGCTACCAGCTGACGCGCTGGGCGGAGCTCGGACTTATCAAGGACGGCGATTATGTCGTGAAGACGATAGTTACGTCGATGATGCCCGATGCCGTTGCCGAGCATTACGGCGTCAAGTGCTATAACTGCCTTACAGGTTTCAAGTATATCGCCAAGATCATCCGCGAACACGAGCAGAGCGGTGCGAAATATATCGGCGGCGGCGAGGAGTCGTTCGGTTATCTCGCAGGCGACTATGTTCGCGACAAGGACGGCGTTTCGGCCTGCTCGTTGGCTGCGGAGGCTGCTGCGTGGTGCCGCGATACGAAGGGTATGACGCTTTACGAATGGTTGCAGGATCTGTATGTTAAGTTCGGCTTCTACCGCGAAGGTCTCGTAAATGTAGTCCGCAAGGGCAAGGACGGCGCGGAACTTATCCAGAATATGATGGTCGAGTATCGTGCGAATCCTCCCAAGAGCATTCTCGGGTCGCCCGTAGTGAAGATTTACGATTATAAGACTTTGGAGGTTCTCGATGTCGAAAGCGGTGCGAAATCCGCTATCGAGGGGGTTACCGACCATAGCAATGTACTTCAGTGGGTTACGGCCGACGGCACGAAGGTGTCGGTTCGTCCTTCGGGAACGGAGCCTAAAATCAAGTTCTATTTCGGCGTGAAGGCTACCCTGCCCTCCGTCGCCGAATTCGAAAAGGTGCAGGCCGAACTCGATGCCAAGATAGAGAATATCAAAAAGGAGCTGAAGCTCGAATAATAGAGCTATGTAGATATGATGAACCCACCAGACCGCAACGGTCTGGTGGGTTTGTTTTGTCGATATCGGGCGGAATGATAATTTGCAGAAGGCCGTTGAAAAGGGAGTCGTGCCGACTTGCTCCGATATTTATTTCACCCTTATGATATTCAGGCCGTCGCGGATGGGCAGGATGACATTTTCGACCCTTGCGTCCTCGCGCACCGTACGGTTGAACTCCAAAAGAGCCTGCGTATGACGGTCGTTGTGCGCCACGGGCTGCACGACCTTGCCGTACCACAGAATATTGTCGGCTATCATCACCGAACCGCTGCGAAGCAACGGTTTTCCGCCGTTGTCGCCCATAAGCATACGGTAGTAGTCGGGATATTCGCGTTTGTCGCCGTCGATGAACACGAGGTCGAATATCTCCCCGAGCAACGGTGCGATGTCGAGTGCCGAACCTATGTGCAGTCGGATTTTGCGGCCGTGGGAGCTGCGGTCGAAGAACGATTGCGCGAGCGGTTCGAGCTCGTCCTCGACCTCGCAAGTGTGCAATATGCCGTCGTCTTCGAGCCCTGCTGCCATACATAGAGCCGAATAGCCAGTAAATGTCCCGATTTCGAGAATGCGTTTCGGCCGCAACATACGGACGAGCAGTTCGAGCAGCTTGCCCTGAATATGCCCCGAAATCATTCGCGGCTGGACGACGCGCAGATTGGTTTCGCGGTCGAGTTCATACAGCAGTTTATCTTCGGGCGATGACAAATCGCGGATATATTGTTCGAGCGGTTCCATTTTACTTGTAAATAAGTATAGAGTTGCCTGTTAGAATCTCGTTCGCCGCTTCCGTAAGCTGTTCGGCGCGCAGGGCG
Organism: Alistipes sp.; assembly: GCA_017937125.1. Taxonomy (GTDB): domain Bacteria; phylum Bacteroidota; class Bacteroidia; order Bacteroidales; family Rikenellaceae; genus Alistipes. The sequence continues at coordinate 698,699 of JAGBEH010000001.1, forward strand.
TCGATTTTGCGGTAGATGTCGGCGAGCGTATCCACCTCGTCGTGCACGAGCAGGCTTTTGCCCAACCCGAGCATATACCCTTCGTTGCCGTCCATCGATATGGCCATTTGTGCCGTGAACTGTTTCTTTGCCATAGACAGCTGCCGCGAGGTCAAAGGTGTGCTTTGCAGCTTTTTGATCTGCTCGTCTATAAGTTCCAGACACAGATCGGAATTCCCGTTGTCGGAGCTGAAATAGACGGCCACGATGCCGCTGTCGCAGTATGCCGTGTAGTTGGCTTCTATGTTGTATGACAGGCCGTGCTTCTCGCGGACGACGACGTTCAGCAGCGAGTTCGCGCACGGGCCCCCGAGAATGTTTATCAGCAATGCGAGCGGCAGTCGGCGTTCGTCCATAATGCCGTATGCGCGGTTGCCTACGATGCAATGCGTCTGGTGTGTGTGCTTTATCACCGTCTTTTCGAAAGGGGTATGCGCGGTCGGCGCGACACGCCCGATTTCGCGTGTGGAAGCGGGGCGCGATGCGAAATAACATCCTGCTGCGGCTTCGGCGGTTTTAGGGGAGATATTGCCTATCGATGCGAAAACCATTCGGTCGGTAGTGTGTGTGCGGCGGCGGAACTCCGCGATGCGTCGGGCGTCGAATCGGCCGAGCGACGATTTGCTGCCCAATATGTTGTGCCCCAACTCCGAACCGGCGAAGAGCATATCTTCGAACGTGTCGTATATCATCTCCGTCGGCGAGTCCTTGTAGGTGTTTATCTCGTCGCAGATAACCTCACGTTCTTTCGCGAGCTCCCTTTCGGGAAAGGTCGATTCGAACGCCACGTCCGATATGAGTTCCGCAGCTTTTGCGAAATCGCTTTTCAGTACCGTGGCGTGTATGGTGGTATCCTCTTTGGTCGTGTATGCGTTGAGCTCTCCGCCGAGATTTTCCAGTCTGCAATTCACCTGATAGGCTTTGCGGCGCTGTGTCCCCTTGAAGAAACCGTGCTCGGTGAAGTGTGCCAATCCGTATTCCGACGGCAATTCGTCGCGACTGCCCGCATTGATGACTAAAGCGCAATGCGCGACGCCGCTTTTCACCTGACGATGAATGCCGCGAATGCCGTTCGGGAGAGTATAGGTGTAAAATTCCATTTTCAGTTCTTCATTTTGGATTTGAGAAAACGTCCCGTGTAGCTCTCTTTGCAGTCGGTCAGCCGTGCGGGGGTGCCTTCGAAAACGAGATGCCCGCCTTCGTCGCCCGCTTCCGCTCCCAGATCGATAACGTAGTCCGCGCATTTGATAACATCCGTGTTGTGCTCTACGACCACTATGGTGTGGCCGTTGTCTATCAGGGCGTTGAATGCCGCGAGCAACTTGTTTATGTCGTGGAAGTGCAGGCCTGTCGTCGGTTCGTCGAAGATGAACATCATGCTACCCGAATTGCCGTCCTTGGACAGGTACGAAGCGAGTTTCACGCGCTGGCTCTCCCCTCCAGACAGCGTGGACGACGATTGCCCGAGTTTGACGTATCCCAATCCTACGCTGCGCAGCGGTTGCAGCCGTTCGACTATCCGTCGGCAAGTGGCGTTTTTGACATCTTCGCCGAAGAACTCTATCGCTTCATCGACGCTCATTTCGAGTACGTCGTAGATATTCTTATCTCGATACCTGACCTCGAGTATTTCGTCCTTGAACCTTTTGCCGCCGCAAGCATCGCATACCAGTTCGACGTCGGCCATAAATTGCATACTTACCTTTATGACACCCTCTCCCTGACACTCCTCGCAACGACCTCCCGCCATATTGAACGAGAAACTTGCGGGTTGCAGTCCCGTGTGTACGGCGTACGGTTGTTCGGCGAACAGTTTGCGTATCTCGTCGTATGCCTTGATATATGTTACGGGGTTGGAGCGCGTCGATTTGCCGATAGGGTTCTGGTCTACCATCTCCACCGCTTTCAACAGGCTTATGTCGCCGTCTATGCGGTCGAAATCCCCTGGTTTGTCGCCCGCGTCGAGCAGGAGCCGTCGCAGCGCGGGATATAATATGCCCTTGACGAGCGATGATTTGCCGCTGCCGCTTACACCCGTTACGCAGGTCATCACCCCCAGAGGTATCCTGACGTCTATGTTTTTCAGATTGTTCTCGCGTGCCCCCCGTACCGTGATGCTGCCGTTGCTACCGCGGGGCGATTTCGGAACGGCTATCGCCCGTCTTCCCGTCAGATAATCGGCCGTGAGGCTGTTCGGGGATTCGAGCAGTTGCGGGAACGTGCCGCTGAAGACTACCTTGCCGCCGTTGCAACCCGCTTCGGGGCCTATGTCCACGATGTAATCTGCCGCTCGGATGATCTCCTCTTCGTGTTCGACCACTATTATCGTGTTGCCCAAATCGCGCAACTGCTTGAGCACCTTTATCAATCGTTCGGTATCGCGGGGATGCAGGCCGATGCTCGGCTCGTCGAGAATATAGAGCGAACCCGTCAGGTTGCTGCCGAGAGAGGTGGAGAGGTTGATGCGCTGGCTTTCGCCGCCCGAAAGGGTCGAGGAGAGACGGTCGAGCGTAAGGTAACCCAACCCCACGTCGCTCAAATATTGCAGCCTGTTACGTATTTCGACGAGGATGCGGCCTGCCGTTTGGGTGTCGTGGTCGTCCAATTCCAGCCCGTTGAAGAAATCGAGCAGTGCATCCGCCGACATACGTACGAGGTCTGCGATGTTTTTGCCGCCCACTTTGACGTACAGCGCTTCTTTGCGCAGGCGGCTTCCGCCGCACTCGGGACATATCGTCTTGCCCGTATAGCGGGCTTTCATTACGCGGAACTGGATTTTATGGCGTTCCTTGTCTATGTATTCGAAAAATTCGTTCAATCCGTGGAAAAACTCGTTCCCGCACCACAACAGGCGCCTTTGTTCCGCCGTAAGTTCGTGGAACGGCGCGTGTATCGGGAAATCGAACTTGTACGCATTGGCGACCAGCTGGTCTCTCCACCATTTCATAGTGTCGCCGCGCCAGCAGGCTATGGCATTGTCGTAGATGCTGCGGCTTTTGTCGGGAACCACGAGGTCTTCGTCTATGCCTACTATTTTCCCGTAGCCTTCGCATTTGGGACAGGCGCCTAAAGGATTGTTGAAACTGAACAGATATTCGTTCGGCCGTTCGAATTCTATGCCGTCGGCTTCGAAACGCGATGAAAACTCCTCGTTTCCGCTCTCCGTTATCACGTTGCACACCCCGTTGCCGTAGCTGAAAGCGCGGGCTATGGCATCGCGCAGGCGCGAGGCCGTATCGTCGTCATCGGAGACCTTTATGCGGTTGAGGATGACGTATATGTCCTCGGCGGTCGTTTCGAGTGTCACGGTCGGCAGGAAATCCTCTATCAGAACCGCTTTCCCGTCTGCGTAAAGGCGCTGGATGCCGTCTCCCGCGAGCGACAGCAGTTGCTCTATTATGCCTTGGCCGCCGTCGAGAATGAGCGGGGCGGCAATCATCACGCGCGTGCCGTTCGGCAGCGCCAGTACGTAATCGGCTATGTCGTCTACGTCGCAGCATTTCACTTCGCGTCCCGATATCGGCGAGAATGTCTTGCCTATGCGGGCGTACAGCAATTTCAGATAGTCGTATATTTCAGTCGTCGTGCCGACCGTAGAACGCGGGTTGCGGGTATTTACTTTCTGCTCGATGGCTATCGCGGGGGCTATTCCCGAGATGAGATCCACGTCGGGTTTGTTTATGCGGCCGAGGAACTGGCGGGCGTATGCCGACAGGCTCTCCACATAGCGGCGCTGCCCTTCGGCGAAAATGGTGTCGAACGCCAGCGTGGATTTGCCCGAACCCGACAGTCCCGTTATGACGACGAGGGCATTGTGCGGTATGTCGAGGTCTATGTTTTTGAGATTGTGAACTCTCGCTCCGTGTATGCGTATGTATTTGTCCTTATTCATTCTCTTCGATCGTAATGCCGCTGACCTTTTGCAGTTTGCCGCGCAGGCTTTCGGCTTTTCCCGCGCGTATGGAGAGCGTCATTGAACATACGTTGTCGAACCGTTGTTCGCAAATATTCGGCTCCATCTCTTTGACTATGCGCATAACGTCGTTCATAACGACATATGGAAAGCGTATGGCTATGGAGATGTCGGTCGTGCGTTCTACTATATTGCCTGCTTCGAGTGCCGCTCGTGCGGCCTCCTTGTAAGCCGTTATCAGTCCCGATACTCCCAATTTGGTGCCGCCGAAATACCTGACCACCGCTATCAGGCAGTATGTCACCCCGTGCGACAGCAGTTGTCCGAGTATCGGTTTTCCCGCCGTACCCGAAGGCTCGCCGTCGTCGTTGGATCTGAAATTTTCGCCGTGTGCACCGAGCCGCCAAGCATAGCAGTGATGCGTGGCATCGTAATACTGTTTTTTTAGGCTGTTGAGGATGTCGCGTATCTCTTCTTCGGAGCGCACGGGATATGCATAAGCGAGAAATTTACTGCTTTTCTCCTTATATACGGCCCCGCATTCGGCTTCGATGGTCAGATAACGATCGTCTTCCACCCTGCTATCTCACTTTTTTGAACAGTCGGCTCCAGCGTATGCCTTCGCCGTTCTCCTTGTCGCGCGAAAACCATATGAACGATGCCTTGCCTACGATGTGGTCCTCGGGTACGAATCCCCAGAAGCGCGAATCTGCCGAATTGTGGCGGTTGTCGCCCATCATCCAGTAATAGTTCATCGCGAACGTATAGGTGTCGGCAGGCTCGCCGTCTATATATACGGTGTCGCCCTCGGTGCGCAGTTCGTGCCCCTCGTATGCGGTTATGATGCGTTCGTACAACGGCAGATTCTCTATGGACAGCTTTACCGTCGCCCCTTTGGCGGGAATCCATATCGGCCCGAAGTTGTCCTGCGTCCATTCGTAATCCTTGCTGTGGGGGAATACGTCCGTATTCGGCGTTTGCGCATCGTATTTCGTTACGCTTATCACGTTCGGCATTGCGCGAACCTTCTCGGCTGCCGCATCGGTGAGCGTCATATAATAATACGAACCGCTGCCGCTCCATTCCGTAATGCCGAGGTTGTCCATAGCGTATTTGGTGACGGGAGATGCCGATTGCACGAAATATATGTATTGCTTTTGCGGCAGCTCGATCTGTCTTTCGCCGTTGATGAAGACCTCGGTGCCGACGATACGCAACGTGTCGCCTGGTACGGCGACGCAACGCTTGATATAATGTTCGCGTTTGTCTGCGGGTCTGGCGATTACCGTATAGTCGCGGTTCAGCCGTTTGCGCCCCGCATCTTCGCCGAATCGCTCCTGATAGTCGCGCAGTACGTCATAATAGGTAACGGCCTGATTCTCGAGCAGAACCGTGTCTCCTGCGGGAAAGTTGAATACGACCACGTCATTGCGTTCGATGTCGCGGAACCCTTTCAATCGGTGATACGGCCATTTTATACACTCCGAGAATGATTTCTTGGTTTGCGATAACGGCATCGTATGGTGGACGAACGGGAACGACACCGGTGTGTTCGGCACGCGCGGGCCGTATGTCACTTTGCTGACATACAGATAGTCGCCGATAAGCAGAGTCTTCTCCATGGACGACGTCGGGATGACGTAGAGCTGAAATACGAACAGGTGTATTAGCGTAGCCACTACCGTTGCGAATACGATTGCGTTTACCCATTCGTATATCGAATTGTAGGTTTTGCTGCGTTTGCGAAGGTCGTCGTTGTGGTGCCATACGTAGCGGTAGAAGAATTTGGTTATGTATGCGTCGAATATTATCGGCAATCCGAACAACATCCATAAATTGCCTGTCCAGACTACGGCCAGAAGTATATACAGCAGGCTCATCGAGATGAACCCCACCCATTTGTTTCCGAAAAAGGCTTTCAGCTTGTTCATTGTCCAGTTTTATTTTAAGAGGTCGTCCATAGAGTATGCACCTTTTTTGCCATAGAGGAATTCTGCGGCGGCAACGGCTCCGAATGCTAACGTACGACGGTTTTTTATAGTATGTTTCAATTCGAGAATATCGTCTTCGGATTCATATGTCACGGTGTGTATCCCCGGAACCATACCTTCCCGAACGGAGGTTATCGCTATTTCGTCGCTCGGTGCGGTTTGCCGGTTAATCCAACCGCTCTTTCGGTCGAGACGGGCTATGATGTCGTCGGCGAGGGTTATGGCCGTTCCGCTCGGGGCGTCCTTCTTCTGTATGTGGTGCACCTCTTCGATGCGGACGTCGTATTGCGGCAGCGTATTCATTATCTCCGCCAGACGGCGGTTGAGGCGGAACATCAGGTTTACCCCCAGCGAGTAGTTCGATGCGTAAAACATCGCACCTCCGACTTGCGCGCAATATTCCTGCAACTCGCCGAGCCTGTCCGTCCAGCCCGTGGTGCCGCTGACTATTGCCGTACCGTTGTCGAGACAAAGTTTTATGTTGTCGTATGCCGTTGCGGGCGTAGTGAATTCTATCGCCACATCTATGCCGGCAAGGTTGTCGGCATTCAGATCGGCCGCATTGTCGGCATCGATGATCAATCCGATCGAATGGTCTCTTTCGAGGAGAATCTTTTCGATCTCCCTGCCCATTTTCCCGTATCCTATTATCGCAGTTGTCATAGTCGTTTATTCACGGTTTGTCGAAATGCAAAGATAGCATAACCCGCGCGAAGAACAAAATTTTCATAACCTTCTTGTCGATTGCGGGCGTGCCGACGGCGCTTTTTCCCGCCGATTTTGAATAGTCGGGTGAAAATTCATATCTTTACGCTCGTTATGAGATATTTTTTGGAGTTGAGATACGACGGCGGTGCGTATTGCGGCTGGCAGCGCCAGAACGATGTCCCGTCGGTGCAGCGGACGATAGAGCGGGCGCTGTCCACCCTGTTGCGCTCCGAGACGGAGACTGTCGGTGCGGGGCGTACCGACACGGGGGTCAATGCCTCGTATTACGTTGCGCATTTCGATGCGGAGCGGCCGATAGAGGATTGTGCAAGGCTCGTCTACAAACTCAATCTCATATTGCCGCCCGACATAGGCGTTATGGCGGTTTCGCCCGTGGCGGATGATGCGCATGCGCGTTTCGATGCCGTCAGACGCGAGTATCGCTATTATGTCGAGCAGTGCAAGAACCCGTTTACGCGCGGCGGCAGCTGGCAGTATTACGTACCGCTCGATGTCGATGCGATGAACCGTGCGGCTGAACGTCTGCTGCACTATGACGATTTCACGTCGTTCGCCAAGCTTAACTCGAACAATAAGACCAACATCTGTCATATATATCGCGCCGAGTGGGAGCGCGACGGCGACAGATTGTGTTTTACGATCTGCGCCGACAGGTTTCTGCGCAATATGGTGCGGGCGATAGTCGGCACATTGGTCGATGTCGGGCGCGGACGTTATTCCGTCGGGGAGTTCGACGATATTGTCGCCAGCCGCGATTTGTCGCGGTCGAGCGGCGGTGCTCCCGCGCAGGGGCTGTTTCTGAGCGATGTAGTATATCCCGAAGATATTTTCGAACGCAAGGCGCGGTGAACGGCGCTTCTGCGGCGGGCGTCTTCCGATATCTGTTCCCTTAGAGCCGTATGCCGTTTTGTTCATCGGGGTTTTTCCGCCGCGGCCGTCCGATTGCCGTATCGTGGGAGTGGAAAACGGCGCCTGTATCGAAGAAAAAACGCCGAACATGTTGTGTATATTGATTTTATAATTATATTTGCAAAACTTTGTTTCCTTGTGAAACGATGCGGAGAAAGTCGATTCGCCGAAAAGGAGGTAGACGCAAGCTAATAACCCAATTAAATTTATGGCAAACTTGAAATCAGGGATCATTCTGAATCCCGGTGAGAATCTCGTAATGGAACTCGAAGCCGAATTATGGTCGGCCAGTGCCAATCCTATCGCTAAATTTTTTGGCAGCATTCGCAAATTTATCGCGTTCCTGTTAGGTAATAAGGCTGAAGGGTATCTGGTAATCACCGACAAACGTGTTGTCGAAATCATCCAGTACAAGGCTCTGTGGGTGCTCAATGCAGGCAAAAATGTCCGCTATCTGCTCCCCGCCAGCGTAAAAGAGATCGGCTATACGAAGGAAGGAACCTGCTTCGGCTGCTTCTGCCAGTCGTATAACCTCTATTACGAAGCGTTCACGCAGCGTACTTCCATCCTGCTGGCCGATGTTACGGACGAGTCCGAAGCCCAGAAAGTAGTCGATAGTTTCTATAAGGCTATCAGCTCGGCGCAGTAAATAATGGATTGCGATGCGATGAACCGAAAACAGACCGTCGCGACACTGCCGAGATTCATCTATCTCAACGGTTATGCGTTTCTCCTGCTGTTTATGGGGGCGTGTGCCGTTGCCGTGCCGTTGTTTTCGGTCTGCAAATGGTTCGTCATTCCGCAGGTCATTCTGCTTGCCATATGTTGGAAAGGTGCGTTCACGATTTTCAGGTCGTGGGGCGACAAACAGCGCAAGTATTCGCTGTTGATGCAGCGAAATGCTGCGGGGCTGCGTCCCGACACCTTTACCGAGTTTATGCAGGCTCCCTGCGGGCGGTTGCTCGTAAAGGTTGTGCTCGAAGATTTGGATATGTCGGATCGGTATTCCGAACTGCAATATCTGCGTCAATCGTTTCGGCACAACCTTAAAAGCGGCTGCAAATCGAAAAAAACGGTTATTTACTACCCCGAAGAACGGCTATGAGTACGATACTCATTATTCTTTGCGCATTGATGATGGCGGGGGCAGGTGCGGCGGTCGTCCGGCTCGCTCTCGTATATCTGGTTTCGCGGCGTCATAAGGTATTGATAATTGCGGGGGCGGTTATAGCGGTCGTGTTGTTCGAGGTGCTTTTCCTGTCCGCGGCGGCGCTGCCTCGCAAGGTAAACGGTTTGCTGAATGATGCCGTGCGGGATGTCGTATTGCACCTCGAGGAGGTTTCTCCCGGTGCTACGACCGAAGAACTCGGTATCGAGGATATCAAAACCCTGGTCTCGGCCGCGAAGGATTTCTCTTCGTTTTCCGATATGGACGACGAGACGGGTTTTGTGGTGCGTATGATATACGAAAGCATCGTCGGCGACAGAATCCATAGTCTGTGCGAGAACGTGGAGGCTGAAGTCGCCCTTTTCGAGCAGACGGGTACGACGCCTACAGTATGCAACATACTCGATTATACCGTACATCGTGCCGACGACCCGATACGCAGGGCGGCGAAAATTCTGGAAACCGTTATTCTGGTAATCGCGTTTATCTGTTTCGTCGTTTTGGGAGCGCTCATCTGGGCCATACGCAACGATTTCTTCTCCTCCGAAAGCAAGATTATCTACGGTGAAGATATTTCGGAGCGAAATTCGGAGGAGTAAATCTTTCGGTACGGATTTACGATGAAAATCATAAGCCGCGAGTACGACACTCGCGGCTTATGATTTGTGAATATTCGTGTCAAAGGTGTATGGCCGCACCTTCGGCGGCTTCCGACGCCTCCACTATGCCTTCGTTCATCGTGGGATGCGAGTGAACGGTTTTGGCTATTCGGTGCGCCGTCGCTCCGAGCATTTTCGCCAATGTCGGCTCCCCTATCATCTCCGCAACGTTCGCGCCGACGAGATGCGCACCGACGAGCTTCTTATCCTTGTCGAAAATCAGCTTTACGAACCCGTCGCGGTCTCCTGCGGCGGCGGCCTTGCCCGATGCGGTGAACGGATAGCGGCCGACCGTGTACTCTGCGCCGCTTTCGCGCATAGCCTGTTCGGTGAAGCCTACCGACGCCACTTCGGGAGAGGTGAATATGCACGACGGTATGGAGGTATAATCTATCGGCTCGGGAGCGAGCCCGTACATAGCCTCGACGCAGCATACGGCTTCGGCCGATGCCACGTGTGCCAATGCGGGTGTCGCTATGATGTCGCCTATGGCATAGACGTTCGGTACGGAGGTGCGGTAAAACTCGTCCACGACGATTTTATCGCGTTCCGTCTTTACGCCGATCTCCTCCAACCCCATATTCTCTATATTGGACTTTATTCCGACGGCAGAGAGCACGATTGCGGCCGAGATGGTTTCGCTGCCCTTTTTGCCCTCGATTTCGACATTGCAACGCCCGCTGTCCTGCGAAACGTTCTTTACCGTCGTACCCGTCAGAACGTTTATGCGCATTTTTCGGAAGCATCGTTCCATAGTTTTCGATACCTCTTCGTCTTCGAGCGGCATCAGGCGCGGCAGGTACTCCACGACCGTTACCTTTACGCCGAGCGTTGCATAGAGATAGGCGAATTCGCTGCCGATTGCCCCCGAGCCCACTATTATCATATCTTCGGGCAGCTCGGTGAGAGTCAGAGCCTCTTTCGACGAAATTATGCGCTTGCCGTCGATGGGCATAAACGGCATTTCCCGCGAGCGGGCTCCCGTAGCGAGTATTATGGCCTCGGCCGCGTATTCCGTGCCGTCGATATCTATTTTGCCGTCGCCTTTGAGCCTGCCGAATCCGTTTATGAGGTCGATATTGTTCTTCTTCAGCAGGAAATCCACGCCCTTGCTCATCGTTGCGGCAACGTTGCGCGAACGCTCTACGATTTTTGCCATATCGGGTTTCGCTTCGCCCGACAGCTCGATGCCGTAATTTGCCGCCGACTTGCAGTAGCCGAAAACTTGGGCGCTTTTAAGCAATGCCTTTGTCGGGATACAGCCCCAGTTGAGGCATACTCCGCCTGCTTCGGACTTCTCGACAAGCGCGACTTTCTTGCCGAGCTGCGCCGCCCGTATCGCAGCGACATATCCGCCCGGACCGCTGCCGATGACTATAAGATCGTATTTCATAGGTTTTCAGGATATATTCCGATGTTATTTCACCACTTTCAACACCTCGCCGTTGTCGGCGGCTACGGCGCGTTTCCACTTTTCGTCGTAACCGGGCCACTGGATTTTATCGGGAATGTCTTTTCCGTTCCCGTTGTCGATAAATCCGTTTTCGTTCTCGGATTTGACATTGCCGTCGATGTATTTTACCAGCAGGTATTTGTCCAAATCCTGCCACTTGTCGAACAAAGCCTGTGCCGTAGCGACCGAATACTCCGTAAGTTTTTTCGAACGTATCTTCGGCGAGGAGACATATACGGCATCTATCTGCTTGACCTCTTCGAGTTTGCCGTTTTCCCATTCGTCTATCGTCTTGCGAATGTCGGGAGCTACCCTGTCATAATAGAGATATGCGAAATTGGTTACGCGGTTGAATAGCCAGAAGGCCGATGTCGGCGAGTATTTCAGCATCGAGCCGTTGTTCTCGCTGAAACATTCGGGTACGGCGCTCGTCGAACAGTATATCGGCGTCAGGCACGATGTAGCGGCGTCGTCCACTCCGAACCAGAGGATACCCATATCTGCGGGCAGATGGGGACGCGCCTGCGCCACGAACCAGAATCCCGTTTGCTGCGTGGCCGTAGCGCGTTCGTTGCAGTATTCCACGCCGTCCACCTCGAAATACATAGGACGCCAGCGGTAGGGACAACGGCTGCCGCCCGCGCCGATGTCGGTCGTCATATCCATAGGCGTACCCTCGTAGTGGTCGCGCATACAGTCGAATACGGTTTTAGGCGAGACTTTCGCGCGGGGTTTCACCCACAGCGGCATTCGGTTGGAGGGGTTGTGCCCCATTGCATAATCGACATATTTGTCCATATCGTCGGCCACGGTGCGGAAAAACGCCCATACGCGCGCTTCGCAACCGCGCATAGCTCCGAAATCGAGCGGAGCATAGGCGTCGCAGAAGCTGAAATCTGCGTCTTTGCCATTGAAATATCCGCGTTCGCGGGCGAACGATATTACGTCGGGCGAGAAAAGGCAGTTCTCGCTGTCGTTTTGCGGGAACGTCGTAATGCGCGACTGGTTGGCGTGCGCCGAGACGTATCCGTCGGGAATGCGGCGTGCGACCCATACGATGCCTTTGCCGTATTCGCCCTTGCTTATCAGTTCCATAATCCACGCCTCGTTGCGGTCGGCAATCGAGAACGACTCTCCGCTCGACGCGTAACCGTACTCCTCGGCGAGGGACGCGATGACGGCTATCGCTTCGCGGGCGGTTTTCGCGCGTTGCAGCGCGATGTATATCAACGAACCGTAGTCCATAATCCCGTTCGGACGGTCGAGCTCGGCGCGGCCTCCGAACGTGGTTTCGGCGATGATGAGCGAATGTTCGTTCATATTGCCGACCGTTGCATAGGTCTTTTCGGCCTGTGCTATTTCGCCGAGATATTTGCCCGTATCCCATTCGTAGACGGGCATAACGGCTGCAAGCCGTTTCGGAGGATTGTATTTGTACAGACACCCGTACAGCTGGTGCGAATCGGCGGCATAGCTCACCATTATCGAACCGTCGGAAGAGGCGCCTTTGGTGACGATGAAATTCGTGCAGGCGAGTGTCGGGAAAATGCTCGCCACGAAAGCAAGAGTTGAAATCAGTCGTTTCATATTACGGATTTGTTTGTGTTTCGTACAAAGATATACATTTTTCGCGAAAGCGCGGAAAAACGAAAGCTCTCCGCAGTAAACGGAGAGCTTCGGCAGTATATTTCGCTGAATGCGGACTATTTTTTCGTCTTCAGCCATTCGTCGTAGGGACGTGCCATAACCGTAACGTCGTCCTTCAACTCCTTTTTGCGGGCCTTGCCCTCTTTGCCCTTGAAGTAGCTTTTGTACATTTCGCCCAACCCGGGGTGCGTGGTCTTGAACATCGCGGGGAGCAGGAGATTGAAGTTGTAGACGATGTCTTCGCCGTTGAAACGTATGCCGTAGGCGGTCACGAGCTTTACTATCGTCCGCTGGCCGTTGTATGTCTGGTCCCAGTATTTCCACCAGTATATCGTCGAGTTTTCGCACTTCGAATCCACGCATACGAAACGGCGTTCGGTGTGGTATCTGTCGGCTATCGACGGCAGTGCCAGATTCCAAACCTCCCAGCGCAGGCCGTCGGGATGATTCTCCCGCGGTTCGGTATATTCCACGCTCGCAACCGAGTCGGCCGTATACTTTACGGCATCCTTACCGTCGGGGGCAGGGGTGAGTTTGAACGAGTAGTTGGGCCTTTTGAAATGGGAGGATTCGGCGTGCCAGCCTCTCTTGACATACCCTTCCACTTTCTCGCCCGACGTGAGGGTCACCACTACCCGATTGAATTCCTGATCTTCGGGCTTCTTCGCTTGCGAGTCCGACAGGCCGCATAACAATGCGACTGCGGATAAAAACAGAATACGTTTCATTATTCGTCTATTTTTGAGGTTTGTAATGTTGCAGCATAAGCAGCGTTTTGCTGCGTATCGCACTCGACTGTCGTATCATCTCCTCGGTCGAGGGATCATCCTTGATATAGCGGCAGATGCGTTCGCGGAAACTGTCTTTGGGGTTGCGATTCATTCCGCCGGCGTAGTACGGTTCGTCGGTGCCCCGTTTCATCAGAAAGCAGCATACCTCCGACTGGCTGAGCGAACCTCTGGTCTGAATGTCCTCTATCCCGCCGTTCGCCGAAATGAAATAGCCTTTTTGTGAAAATATGTATACGGTAATGTACGGGGTCTCGAAATATACGCGGCACCATCCCGACTTTGTCGGTACTATTTTGTGCTTCCGTTCGGGCTGCCGCGGGTGGCAGCATACTATAGAATCCGTTTCGTCGAATTTGTATGTCTCCGTTTTCCTGTTTTTCCCGTAGGCGTTGCGCAGGATTTTCAGCGAGGAGCGGTTTTTGGGCAGTTTTATCCTGTCCGTATCCTTGCACTCTGCGGTAGTGCCGTTTTTCAGATATACGGTCCCGATGACCGACGATGCGTAAGCCGTGTGTGCAGCCAGCAGCAAAGCGATAGTAATCAGGTAAGATTTGGCATTCATCTCGAAATGATTTTTCTAAAATGCAAAATTACCCCCCCCCTCGAAAAATGCAAATTTTTCGGGAAGAAAATACCGTAATGCTCGAAAAATATGCCGATGACGGCAAGATTTGCCTTGACGGTTGGCGGATATTCCCTCCGATTTATTATTTTTGTCGAACCAAAAACGAACAATATGTCGATCGCATCTCAATTATCGTATATCAGGTCTTCATTGCCCGAAGGCGTCACGCTCGTCGCCGTTTCCAAGACGCACCCGTCGGCTGCCGTGCGCGAGGCCTACGATGCCGGGCAGCGGATATTCGGCGAGAGCCGCCCGCAGGAGCTAAAGGCCAAGTACGAAGAGCTGCCGAAAGATATAGAGTGGCATATGATAGGCCATCTGCAAACCAACAAGGTCAAATACATTGCGCCGTTCGTCGCCCTCGTACATTCGGCAGACAGTGCCCGTCTGCTCGAAACGATCGACCGCGAGGCACGGAAATGCGGGCGTGTGATCGATTGTCTGTTGGAGATCCACGTCGCCGCCGAGGAGACCAAATCGGGTTGGGCGTATGATGAATTGAAAGAGTATCTGCGCAGCGGTGCTTTGTCGGCTTTGTCTGCGGTGCGCATTCGCGGCGTTATGGGGATTGCGACCAATACGGACGACGAGAGTGTCGTGCGCCGCGATTTCGAAAGGCTGGTGGAGTGCAAACGCGAGTTGTCGGCTTTCTTCGGCGACGATTTCGATATCTTGTCTATGGGTATGTCGGACGACTACCCTCTTGCCGTAGAATGCGGTGCCGATATGGTGCGTATCGGGTCGAAAATATTCGGAGCACGCGATTATAATATCGTCGGATAGGCGTCCGCAAGGTGTGGGTCGCCGAGAAAAGGCACAAAAAAGGACGATAGCTAATATCGTCCTTTTTTGCGATTGTCGCGCTTATAATACTCTCAACCTCTTGCCGATACTCAATGTCTTGTTGCGGCTGATGCCGTTGAGCTGGCATATGCGGGTTACGGTCGTATGATATTTGACGGCTATGCCGCTCAACGTATCGCCTTTGCGCACCACGTAATAACGGCGTGCGGCGGCCTCTGCGGCTTCGCGCTTGTCGTCCTCCTCGTTGGCTATTTCGTCGTCGAAATTCTGGTCGTATTTAGAATATATGTCGAAGTAGCTGCGTTTGAGCAGGAAGGTCTCGCGACGCAGCAGTCCCGAACTGAAATCTATGAGCCGCTCGGGATCGAACGACTGTCCGTAATAACGAACCTCGAAATGGAGGTGCGGTCCCGTGCTTCGTCCCGTATTGCCGCCGAGACCTATGACCTGACCTGCGGTAACCCATTGCCCCGCCTCGACTTTGCGCTCGGAGAGATGACCCATATAGGTTTCGAGCCCGTTGTCGTGGCGTATTATGACGAGGTTGCCGTACCCCGTTTTGGTATCCTGCGAGAAGCGCACGCGCCCGTCGAACGTGGCGTATATGGGATCGCCCTCTTTCAGTGGGAGGTCTACGCCGTTATGGTTGCGTCTGCGCCGCGGGCCGTAGCGGGAACTCATCTTCCCCTTGTACGGGTAGTGATAGTTTTTCAATGAATCGACCAATGCTATCGCGACCGATTTGGGCAGATCGCTTAACGGGACTTCCCGATACGGCGAGATTGCTTCCGTGTTCCAGTATTTGGCATATACGGTGCTGTCCTGCACTATTTCGCGGTCGCGGACATAACGCCACGTGTTGTCGTTGAACAGTACGATTTTGACGGCGCTGTTTATAGTCGGCAGCGTATCCACCACGAGAATGTCTTCCAGCTCCCTTACGGGTGCTACAGGCGACGGTTTGGCGGTCGGAGTTGCCGTTGCAGAATTGTCGGGTGTTGCAGTGGTCGTGTTGTCGGCTACGAGATCGGTATTGTCGGATGCGGCGGGTGTCTGTGCGTAGACCGATGATAGCGATATTGCCGCAGCCAACGGCAGTACGAGTCGCAGATATTTCATTTTCCGTTATTTTTTATGAATCGTTCGGCAGCTTCGAGGGCTCGGTAAAACTCTTCGCCGAAATGCCGTGTAATGGGTTCTTTCAATGCTTTGTAAACGGGGATGCCGAGCCGCCGCCCGTTCTCGCAGGCCGTACGGCATACATCCCAGCGGTGATAGTTCAGTCCTACGGTGCCGTTCGAGAATTTGACGATGCGTATGGGGTACAGATGGCACGAAACGGGTTTGCGGAACGAGCATTCGCCTTTCAGGAACGCCTTTTCGACGGCACACATCGTTATGCCGTTTTCCGTATAGGAATAGGCGCATTCGGCGTCGTTTACCAACGGCGTAGTGTAGTCTCCGTCCTCATCGACGACCATAAATCCCTGCTTCTCTATGGCATCTATGCCTTCGGCCGTCATATAGGGACGGTAATTCCCGAACTCCTCTTCGAGAATGTCCACTTCGTCCGTTTCGAGCGGTGCGCCTGCATTGCCTTCGACACAGCACATACCCTTGCATTTCGCTATGTCGCAGGCGAAATGTTCGGTCAGCAGGTCGGTGCTTACTATTTTACCATCTATCTCTATCATTTCGACATCGATTTGCCGCAAGTGTCGGCGATTATTATGTCGAAAAGTTCGCCTAACGACATTCCCATAGCCTTGGCTTGCTTGGGCACTATGCTGCCGGCGCTCATTCCGGGGATGGAGTTTATTTCGATGAGATACGGCTGTCCTTCGGGCGTTACGATGAAGTCGATGCGCACTATGCCGCGGCAACGGCAGGCCTTGTATGCCTCGCGCGTCAATCTGTTGAGTTCCGCTTTGGTTTCTTCGTCGATGTCGGCAGGGGTTATTTCATCCGACATTCCTGCGGTGTATTTGGCCTCGTAATCGAAGAACTCTTTTTTCGAGACGATCTCCGTTATGGGAAATATGTATTCACGGTCTTCGGTTATCATTACGCCGCACCCCATTTCGCGGCCGCCGATGAACTCCTCGATGATAACCTCGTCGCTCTCCTCGAAAGCATCGGCTACGGCCTTAGCTATCTGCGCTTTTTCGGTTACCTTGGTTACGCCGAAACTGCTGCCGCTGGCATTGGGCTTTACGAAAATCGGCAGGCCGAGTTTCTTCGTTACGGCATCTGCGTCTACCCTGTCGCCTTTGCAGAGGAAAATGTCTTCGGCTACGCGGATACCGCGTGCCGCTACCGTGCGTTTGGTCGTTATCTTGTCGAATGTAATGACCGACGACGTTGCCGAGCAGGAGGAGTACGGAATGCCCATAAGATCGAGATAGCCTTGCAGTTTCCCGTCTTCACCGGGGGTGCCGTGAATTATGATAAGTGCATATTCGAATTCCGTGCGCTCTCCGTCTATGGTAACGGAAAAATCGTTCTTGTCCAAGCGGAAGCAGCGCCCGTCCTCGGAGGTGTAGTACCAGTCGCGGTTATGGACGTCTATCACTTTTACGTCGTATTTGTCTTTGTCGAGCGCGTCGTTTATCTGCCGTGCGCTTTGCAGGGCGATTTCACGTTCCGAAGAATTGCCGCCTGCGAGCAACGCTATTTTCAGTTTGTTCATATCCTATGGGTTGTATATATCCTTGTACCTGAATGCGAGTATGTTTTCTATCATCTTAACGTATTCCGCCGCCTCTTTGTTGCGGGGGTCGAGTTTCAGCGCGCGGCGGAAAGCGTTGAGGGCTTCGCCCCATTCGTTGCGGCCGAAAAACGCACGGCCTCGCGCAATCTCCTCTTCGATGTTCGCTCCGCCGTGTGCAGCAGCGTCGCGTACCGTATCATCTCGCCCTGCGACCTTGTGGCCTGTTCCGAAGAGTTTGTGCGAGGCGATATACTCCGCCACCTCTTTTTGCAGCATCCCCGAGGTATCCCTGCCTTCGGCGAAGGCGCTGCGTATGTCGGTCGAAGAGTAATCGAATACGGGCGCATCGGCTAAATAGTTGATTTTGTCCGTGTATTTGTCTGCCGCATACCCTTTGCGCGGGTAGACGTATATCGGATAGTCGGCAAGTATCTCTTCATACTCGCGCCACAGATGGAAATCTCGGAGTATGTCGGCTCCCATCAACACCGCAAAACTCATTTCGTGTCCGTTGTTCTCCTTCAGGTATCGCAGGGTGTTGATCGTGTACGACGGCCTTTCCAGCAGAAACTCGATCGCCGAAGCCTGTATGGCATTCGGGTATTCGGAGGCATTGCAGGCGATTTCGGCCATTTCGAAACGCGTGAGTTCTGGCAACAGTCCCGAACTGTCCTTATGCGGATTCTGCGGCGAGACTATCAGTACGACGCTGTCGCACAATTTCTGCTCTACGACGTATTCCGCCAGAGAGATATGCCCTTTGTGTATCGGGTTGAAAGACCCGAAATATAGAAATACGCGCTTCATCGCTATGCCTTTATTCGGAAAGGAATATGTTGATGATGTCCGTGGTTTCCCGTACGGCCGTGTCGAGATCGTCGTTGATAACCACGTGGTCGAATGCGCTCGATTTGCTCAGTTCGAATTCGGCCTTGGCGATGCGCCGTTCTATGACCTCCGCACTGTCGGTGCCGCGCCCGCGCAGCCTGTTGCCGAGCTCTTCTATCGACGGGGGCATTATGAATATCGAGCAGGCATCGTCGCCGAATATCCGTTTCAGGTTGATGCCGCCGATGACGTCCACGTCGAAGATTATGATATTGCCCTTGTTCCAGATGCGCTCCGTTTCGCTTTTCAAGGTGCCGTAACACGAGCCGCTGTAAACCTCTTCCCATTCTATGAACCTGTCCTCCTCTACCGCCTTGCGGAACTCGTCCTGCGAAAGGAAATAATAGTCGATGCCGTTGCGCTCGTTGCCGCGCGGGGCGCGGGATGTCGCCGAAATGGAAAATTCGAATCGGGGGAATTTTTCGAGCAGCCGTTTTACTATCGTCGTTTTGCCGCTGCCGCTGGGAGCCGAGAAAATGATGAGTTTGCCCATAATAGCATTAAAGAATGTTGAGCACCTGCTCCTTGATTTTTTCGAGCTCGTCTTTCATCTTGACAACCAGTATCTGGATGTCGGTATCGTTGGCTTTCGACCCCATCGTGTTGATTTCGCGCCCGAGCTCCTGTGCGATGAACCCGAGCTTGCGGCCTGCGCACTCTTCCGCTGCGGCCACTTCGCGGAAATATTTGCAATGGTTCTGAAGGCGTACCTTCTCTTCGGTGATGTCGAGTTTTTCGATGTAGAATATCATCTCCTGCTCCAATCGGTTATTGTCAGCTTCTATTCCGAGGCTGGCGATACTGTCGCGAATGCGGTTCTTTATAGTCTCCGTACGCGCCTTTTCGAACGGGACGACTTCGTTTTTGTACGCTTCGATCCTGTCGATGCGTTTGAGCAGGTCGGCGATAAGAGTGGCCCCCTCCTGCCGGCGGAATGCATCGAGTCTCGCGGTCGCCTCGCCGACAGCCTGCATCAGAGCGTCGTGTTCGTCCTCGGCAATAGTGCTTTCGGCCGTCGAGACTACATTGGGCAGTTTCATAACGGCGGGGACTATCGAGTCGTAACTCGCGTCGATTCCCGAAAATGCGAGGGCGTCGTTTATCTGAAGCAGATAGGCGCGGAACATATCGCGGTCGATCCTGACGGCTGTGTCGGGCGTCGCCGATTCTGCCGAGACGTATACTTCGACCTTGCCCCGTTGCAGGTCCCTGCTTACCGCATTGCGGATTTCGTATTCGGCTTCGCGGTATGCGGCGGGTATCCTTATCGATAGATCGAGCTGTTTGGAATTCAGCGACCGTATTTCGACCGTGAATTTTTTATTTCCGGCTGCGGCTTCGGCCTTGCCGAAACCGGTCATCGATTTGATCATTGCGTTTGAGTTTATATTGTCGGCAAAGTTACAAAACTATCGGCAAATTCTCATTATCGCGCCGTGAAAAAGAGAATTTATTTGCAGTCGGCGTATAAAGTTCGCGATTTTTATTATCTTTGTATATTGTTACTGTTAGCGAGAGAACACACATATTTAGAAACATATTTTTACTCATTATGAAAAAGCACAATTTCAACGCCGGACCGTCGGTTTTGCCTGACGTCGTCCTGAATAATGCCGCAAAGGCGATCATCGATTTTAACGGTTCGGGTCTTTCGTTGTTGTCTATTTCACATCGTACGAAAGATTTCGAGGATGTGTTGAACGAAGCGCAGTCCTTGTTCCGCGAATTGTTGCATATTCCCGATAATTATAAGATTTTCTTCGTCAGCGGCGGCGCAAGTACGCAGTTTTTCCATATACCCGCCAATTTCCTCAAGACCAAGGCGGGCTATGTGAATACTGGCGTATGGTCGAAAAAGGCGATAAAAGAGGCGAAATATTACGGGGAAGTGGAGGTCATCGCTTCATCCGAGGATCGTAATTTCAGCTATATCCCCAAAGGGTTCGACATCCCGTCGGATCTGGACTATCTTTATATATGTGCCAACAACACGATTTACGGTACGGAGTACAAGACGGATTTGGATTCGCCCGTACCCCTGATAGCGGATATGAGCTCCGACATTATGAGCCGTCCCGTAGACGTGTCGAAATATGCGCTGATTTACGGAGGTGCGCAGAAAAACCTCGCTCCTGCGGGCGTTACGTTCGTAATCGTTCGCGACGATATGCTCGACAAGGTCGTGCGCGACCTGCCGTCTATGGTGAATGTGAATACGCACGTGGCGAACAATTCGATGTTCAATACCCCTCCCGTGTTCCCTATCTATGTGTTGAACGAGACTTTGAAATGGCTGAAGAGCATAGGCGGCGTGGAGGAGATATATCGTCGCAATGTCGAGAAGGCGCAGCTGCTTTACGATGAAATCGACCGAAATCCGCTGTTCAGAGGTACGGTGGAAAAGGAGGACCGCTCGTTGATGAATATCTGTTTCGTAATGACCGAAGGCAACGAAGAGCTCGCACCCGAATTCCTCGAATTCGCCAAAGAGCGCGGAATGGTCGGCATCAAGGGGCACCGTCTGGTCGGCGGGTTCCGTGCGTCGTGCTACAATGCCTGCCCGAAGGAGAGCGTAGAGGCGTTGGTGGCTTGTATGCGCGAGTTCGAGAAGCTGAAAACGGCAAAATAGCGCAGTTATGGGATATTCGTATAACATACCGACCGATTACAACCCGTTTACGGGAGAGGTCACTGCGTGGAAAAATACGGAAATAGTGGAAACGACGACATTGTTCAAAAATATGAAAGTTCTTGTAGCAACACAGAAACCGTTCGCGAAAAAGGCTGTGGACGGTATTCGCGATATAATAGAAAAAGCGGGCGGCGAACTGGTGCTGCTCGAAAAATACACCGAAAAGGAGCAGCTGCTCGAAGCCGTTGCCGATGTCGATGCGATGATAGTCCGCAGCGACAAGGTTACGGCGGAGGTTTTGGATGCGGCCCGAAAGCTCAAAATCGTAGTGCGTGCGGGTGCGGGTTACGATAACGTCGATCTCGCGGCTGCTTCGGCCAAAGGGATAGTCGTTATGAACACGCCCGGCCAGAATTCGAATGCCGTTGCCGAGTTGGCGATAGGTATGATGATATATGCCGCGCGCAATCTGTTCAATGCAGGTACAGGTTCTGAAATTCAGGGCAAGACGCTGGCCATACACGCTTACGGCAATGTCGGCAGGCTGGTCGCGCGTAAAGGCAAGGCTCTCGGTATGAACGTAGTTGCCTACGATCCGTTCGTTACCGATGCCCGTATATTCGAGAACGACGGCGTGAAAAAAATCGATACGGTCGAAGAGTTGTATGCCGCAGCCGATTATCTGTCGTTGCATATTCCCGCTACCGAGCAGACGAAGAAATCGATAGGATACGACCTGCTTATGTCGATGCCCAAAGGTGCGACTCTGGTGAATACCGCGCGAAAAGAGGTGATGGACGAAGAGGGTTTGGCAAGGGCTTTGACCGAGCGTGAAGATTTGAAGTACGTAACCGACATCGCGCCCGATACGGCGGCCGAACTGTCCGAGAAATTCGGTAAGAGATTTTTCGCCACGCCGAAAAAGATGGGTGCGGAGACCGCCGAAGCGAATATGAATGCGGGTTTGGCGGCGGCGCGTCAGATCGTGGATTATATCATTAACGGGAACGTCAAGTTTCAGGTAAATAAATAGCATTATGGTCAAGATCAAACCGTTCAAGGGTATACGTCCTCCCAAAGAGCACGCGGCCGAGGTGGCTTCGCGCCCTTACGACGTATTGAATTCCGTCGAGGCGAAAGCCGAAGCTACGGAGCGTTCGCTGTTGCATATCATTAAACCCGAGATCGATTTCGATCCGATTGCCGATGAGCATTCGCAGCCCGTATATGAAAAGGCCGTAGAGAATTTCAAACTGTGGCGCGATAACGGCTGGTTAGTGCAGGACGGCGAAGAACACTATTATATATATTCCCAAACGATGGACGGCCGTACGCAGTACGGTTTGGCGATGTGCTGCCATTACGAGGATTATCTCTCGGGTGCAATCAAGAAGCACGAGCTTACGCGTCCCGACAAGGAGGAGGACCGTATGATACACGTGTTCAACCAGAAAGCCAATATAGAACCCGTATTTTTCGCTTATCCCGACAATGCGGAGATAGATGCTATCGTGGCGGATGCGGTGAAGAACAATGCACCCGATTACGACTTTACGGCGGACGACGGCTTCGGACACAGTCTTTGGGTTATACGCGATGCGGAGGTGAATAAGCGCATCACCGCAATCTTTGCCGATATTCCCGCCTTGTATGTCGCGGACGGACACCACCGTACGGCTGCGGCAGCCCGTGTCGGCCAAGCTATGGCGGAGAAAAATCCGAAACATACGGGCGAAGAGGAGTATTGCTATTTTCTGGCCGTTACTTTCCCCGCTTCGCAGTTGAAAATCATAGATTACAACCGCGTAGTCAAGGATTTGAACGGAAAGACGCCTGCGGAGTTCGTAGAGGCTCTGAAAGCTGACTTCGACGTGGAGAAAAAGGGAACGGAGATATATACGCCGTCCCGACTGCACAATTTCGCTATGTATCTCGACGGCGAATGGTACAGTCTGTCGGCAAAGCGGGGAACGTATGACGATGACGACCCTATAGGGGTGCTCGACGTTACCGTACTGTCGAACTTGGTGCTCGATAAATTGCTCGATATAAAAGACTTGCGGACGTCGAAGAGAATAGATTTCGTCGGCGGTATTCGCGGGCTCGGCGAATTGAAGAGACGTGTGGACAGCGGCGAAATGAAGGTGGCATTCGCCTTGTATCCCGTTTCGATGAAACAGTTGATAGATATTGCCGATACGGGCAACATTATGCCGCCGAAGACTACGTGGTTCGAACCGAAACTGCGGTCGGGAGTGGTGATTCATTCGTTCGAAGAATAGACGGTAAAGGCGAAGACGGGTTCTTCGCCTTCGTTATTTGTCGTTTGACCGATTTTATACCGTTTCGGATGTTCATTATCTCGTATTTTTTCTTATATTTGTAGCACTACGCTTAAAAATCGCTACAATGGCTAAAATCAAAGGAAGAATAGTCGTGGACAAGGAGCGTTGCAAAGGTTGCGGCGTTTGTGTGGCGTCGTGCCCCTGCAATGTACTCG
This sequence comes from Alistipes sp., assembly GCA_017937125.1. Lineage (GTDB taxonomy): Bacteria > Bacteroidota > Bacteroidia > Bacteroidales > Rikenellaceae > Alistipes. The sequence continues at coordinate 722,157 of JAGBEH010000001.1, forward strand.
CTTTGTCCGTCTATGTAAACGGCAAGGGGTATCCTTTTGCCGAAATGGCCGCTCCCGATGCCTGCACGGGTTGTGCTTCGTGCGGAATAATATGTCCCGACAGCTGTATTACGGTTTATCGTCAAAAGTTCGAATAGATATGGCAGACAAAGAGGTCAAATTGATGAAAGGCAACGAAGTGATAGCTTATGCTGCCATTCGTTACGGGTGCGACGGTTATTTCGGCTACCCTATCACGCCGCAGTCGGAGGTTATGGAGACGCTTATGGAACTGAAGCCTTGGGAGACTACGGGTATGGTGGTTTTGCAGGCCGAGTCCGAGATAGCGTCGGTGAATATGTTGTACGGCGGTGCCGCTACGGGAAAACGGGTGATGACGTCGTCGTCGAGCCCCGGTGTCAGCCTTATGAGCGAAGGAATGAGTTATTTGGCGGGGGCGGAACTGCCCTGCCTTATCGTGAACTGTCAGCGCGGCGGTCCGGGTCTCGGGACGATACAGCCTTCGCAGGGCGATTATTTTCAGGCGTGCAAAGGCGGTGCGCACGGTGATTTCCATCTGATAGTGCTTGCACCGAACTCCGTGCAGGAGATGCACGATTTCGTGGCGCTGGCTTTCGATCTGGCTTTCAAGTATAGGAATCCCGCGATGATATTGGCCGACGGCGCTATCGGGCAGATGATGGAGAAGGTTACGCTCGCTCCGCAGCGCCCGCGTAAGACGGATGCCGAAATCGAGGCCGAGTGCAAGAGCTGGGCTATCTATGGAAAACCTGCGGACAGGGCGCGAAATGTAGTAACCTCGCTCGAATTGCGTTCGGAGGAGATGGAAAAGATAAATCTTCGGTTGCAGGCCAAATACAGGGCTATGGAGGAAAACGAGGTGCGTTACGAGGCTGTGGAGTGCGACGATGCGGATTATGTAATCGTGGCATTCGGTTCGTCGGCGCGAATATGTTCCGCAACCGTTGAGTTGGCGCGTGCCGAAGGCTTGAAAGTCGGTTTGTTGCGTCCCGTAACCCTCTATCCGTTCCCGAAAAAGCCGATTGCCGAGTTGGCGAAACGCGGTGTGAAGGGCTTCCTGAGCGCGGAGCTCAATGCGGGGCAGATGGTCGAGGACGTGCGTCTGGCTGTGAACGGTCTCGTACCCGTCGAACATTACGGACGTCAGGGCGGATCGTTGTTTACGCCCGATGAGGTATATCGGGCGTTGAAAGATAAAATAATAAACAGGGGATAGTTATGTGTGAAGTCGAATTGAAAAAGGAAAATATCGTATATGCGAAGTCCTCGCTGATGCTGGACAACGTTATGCATTACTGTCCCGGTTGCAGTCACGGAACGGTTCACAAACTCATTGCCGAGATTGTCGAGGAGATGGGATTGCAGTCGAAGACGATAGGCGTAAGTCCCGTAGGTTGCGCCGTATTCGCATATAATTATATCGATGTCGATTGGGCGGAGGCTGCTCACGGGCGTGCCTGTGCCGTAGCGACGGGTATAAAGCGTCTGCATCCCAATAAGATGGTGTTCACTTATCAGGGCGACGGCGATTTGTCGGCTATCGGTACCTGCGAGACAATTCACGCGGCGGCGCGCGGCGAGAATATAGCCGTAGTTTATATCAACAATGCGATTTACGGTATGACGGGCGGACAAATGGCGCCTACTACCCTGCTCGGGATGAAGACGGCGACGACGCCATACGGCCGCGACCCGCGACTGAACGGATATCCGTATAAAATCGCCGATATGCTGGCGCATCTCGACGGCGTATGCTATATCACCCGTCAGAGCGTGCATACTCCGGCGAATGTCCGCAAGTGCAAAAAAGCCATACGCAAGGCGTTCGAGAATGCTATGGCCGGAAAGGGATTTTCTATGGTGGAGGTCGTCTCGACCTGCAACAGCGGTTGGAAACTTTCGCCCGTGCAGGCCAATGAATGGCTCGAACAGAATATGTTGCCGTTCTATCCGCTCGGCGATGTCAAGGATATTTAATCGAAGGAGACATAATTATGAAAGAGACTTTGATTATAGCGGGTTTCGGAGGACAGGGCGTCCTTTCGATGGGCAAGATACTCGCCTATGCGGGTGTTATGCAGGATTTCGAGGTTACGTGGATGCCGTCTTACGGTCCTGAGATGCGCGGCGGTACGGCCAATGTTACGGTCATTCTGTCGGACAGACGCATATCGTCGCCTATAGCGTATGAATTCGATACGGCAATCATTCTGAACCAGCAGTCGATGGACAAGTTCGAGCCGTTGGTGAAGGCGGGCGGAACGTTGATATACGATGTGAACGGCATCACGCGCCATCCCGAACGGAAAGATATAAACGTATATTCGATAAATGCGACCGAAGAGTGTGCGAAAATGGGTAATGCCCGATTGTTCAACACTATGATTTTGGGCGGATATTTGAAGGTCTGTCCGGTCGTGAGTATGGAGAATATAATGTCGGGATTGAAAAAATCGTTGCCCGAACGTGCGTGGAAAATGCTGCCCGCCAACGAGCAGGCTATTTTACACGGCGCCGCCATTATAGAGAAGAAGAATTGATCCTGCGTGCGGGCAGAACGATAATCGGCGGAGCGACGGAATTTTTTCCCGTCGCTCCGCCGATTGTAAGGAAGAATGCGCTACTCTACCGCGGCGTATTCGTTGATGAACTCTTCGGCAAGTTTCGTCAGACTGCCGTCGGTCTTCTTCTCGCCGACGAGGATCCTGCCTAAAAGTTTTGCGACTCTCTTTTCGGGGAGGTATTCCGCCAGTGCGGCCAATGTCCCGTAAGTGGCTATCTCGTAGTGTTCCGCCTTTTGCGAGGCCATAATCAGTGCGGCGTCGCGGACGAAACTGTTCTTTTCAGTGTCGGCAATCGCGCTGTCGGCTTCTTCGAGCAGACCTGCCATTGCCGCGCAGCGTTTGGTTGCGGGTTTCTCGCCGAGCAGCTCGAATACCTGCTCGATGACGGCCGTCTGCTTGTCGCTTTCGGCGATGTGCTTGTCGAATGCCGCAGCCAGTTTCGGGCTGGTGGCGGCTTTGCTCATCTTACGCAAGCCCTTTATGAGGTTCTGCTCGGCCCAATATATGTCTTTGAGGGCATCGACGAAGAATTTGTGATATTCGCATTGCGTCGATTTCATCTCGGGTTTGTTTGTGCTGCGGCCGTTGCTGCCGTCTTTGGTATAACCCGATTTGCCGCTGTTGCTGATGCCCTTGACGTCGTTGCCGCTGCTTGCGGACATACGGCTGTTTTTGCCCGAACCGCTGATTCGGTTCTTGTTGTCGTCGCTCATACGACGGCTGTCGTTTTTGTCGCTTGTGCTTTTTGTGTTTTTCTCGGTATTCATAGCAAATTTGTTTTGGTTCCGGACCGTTTACGGCAAATTATATACCAAAACGACATATTGCAAGCGACCTTAAATGATATGAACAGCCCGTTAAAACAATGAAAAACAGTGCCTTTGCAGGCACTGTCGTCGATATGTATGTTATGTCCGTTTAATGTGTCGGATAGCAACGGTAAGCTGCGATATTTCTGAACCCGAGCAATAACTCTTTGGTTTTCATCCGTTTCTTGCCCGCTATCTGCAATTCGTCTATGTCTATCCAACCGTCGTTGCAGGCAATGCGTATGTATGTGCGTCCGTCGGTGCCGAGGCTGCCTGTATCCGCATCGTGAACCTCGGGAATGAATCTTGCCGAGAATATTTTTGCCGTCAGCGGCGGAAGATCGTCGCCGTCCAACTGTGTCCAAGCGGACGGATAAGGCGAAAGTCCGCGTATGAAGTCGATTATCTCTTTGCCGTTGCGGCTCCAGTCGATGATGCAGTCCTCTTTGAATATTTTCGGGGCGGGCCTGAGCGTGGCCTCGTCGATGTTCTCTTGCTCGACGGGATGTATGTTGCCCGAACTTATACGTTCTACGGTGTCGATTACGAGCGAGGTGCCTATGTTCATCAGCTTTTCGTACATCGAACCGACGTTGTCGGTGCTGTCTATCGGAACTCGTATCTGCCCTATTATGCCGCCTTTGTCTATTTCGTGATTGAGCAGGAACGTCGTTACTCCCGTCTCCGTTTCGCCGTTTATGACAGCCCAATTGATGGGCGCCGCACCGCGATATTGCGGCAGCAGCGAAGCGTGCAGGTTGAAGGTCCCGAAACGCGGCATAGCCCAGATGATTTCGGGCAGCATCCTGAATGCGATGACGATACCCAGATCGGGTTTCAAGGCCTCCATTGCCGCTACGAACTGCGGGTCTTTCAATTTCTCTGGCTGCATAACGGGCAGGCCGAGTTCCCGCGCGGCCGTCTTGACCTCGCTTTCGCGGAGCTTTTGCCCGCGCCCTGCGGGTTTGTCGGGCGCAGTTACTACGGCCACGACATTATATCCCTCCGCGACGAGTGCGCGGAGCGACGGCACCGCGAATTCGGGGGTGCCCATAAATATTATGCGTAAATCTTTTGCGTTCATCGTGTTTTCACCTTGTTTATCTTCTCCCGCAACCGTTCGGGCAGGTGTGCGATGAATATGTCGCGATAGTGCTTGTAGCGTCCGACATACCAATCCACATCGAGCAGCGCCGAGTCGTTGGTCGCCTTGTATGTAAGGTAAACGGCTATCGGCGCCAGTATCAGCGAGGAGATCCACATACCGAGCAACGAGCTCCAGTCGCCTTCGCGTGCGCTCTTTTCGCCTGAGGTGCTTATGATATAATATATTACGAAGAATATTACCGAAATGACGATCGGCATACCCAATCCTCCTTTGCGTATTATCGCTCCGAGAGGTGCCCCGATAAGGAAGAATATCATTATGGATACGGGGAACGCGAGTTTGCGGTGCCATTCGTTTTTGTTCCTGTAAAGCTGGTTCAGCGCCTCTTTGGCCGTGGATTCGTCGAACGCGAACATATTGCGCGAACTTTTTGCGGCATTACGCGCCGATTTCCATATGTCGTTCTTGTCGCGCGTGCCGAGCTTCGGTATGGAGTCGGTCGCCGACATAGGTTTATAGTCGCTTCTGTCCACATACAGCGAGTCGCCGCGCAGGGCGAGTATGGTGTTGTCGCGGGCGAAAATCTGCTGTTTGAGCAGCGGGTCGTACGAACTCGTCGTGGAGGTGCTGACCAGAACGTCGAGCGAGTCTATGGCGTGTTGCAACTGCGCGATATTGCTCGTCTGGCTCCTGTTGCCGAAAGCGCTTTCGTCCGTGCGTTCGAAATCGAATCCCGACATCGGGATGGTTCCGTCCTGACGGTCGAACCGGTGGCGGCGCAGGGCGCTTTTGGTGTACCACTGGTTGTTGCGCGTCTGCTCGTAGGTTTCGCCGTTGAACAGCGTCACGAGCAGGAATTTCTTGTCGTCCGAAAGCCGTATGTATCCCGAGTCGGCAATCGTCGTCGTCATATTGCCGTTTATATTGCGGTTGTCGTATATGAGTACCTTCTGCAATAATTTGGTTTTGGGGTCTTGTTTTTCGACGCGGATGCTCATATTGTCGATGCCGTTGAAAAACAATCCGTCCTGAAATTCTATGGTCTGTTTTTGCTGTCGTATGTCGTAGATGATGCTGAACAGCTTGCGGTTGGCATACGGTACGAGATTGTTGATGATGAAAAATCCGCCTATCGATATGAGACCCACTATTATTATCAGCGGCTTGAGAATCTTCATCAGCGACATACCCGCCGATTTCATCGCCAGCAGCTCGTAGTTCTCTCCGAGGTTGCCCATAGTCATAATTGCCGCAAGCAGCATCGCGAGCGGCAGGCCCATAGTAATCATATTCACCGTCGCATAGCATAACAGCTCGATTATGACGAGGGGGTCGAGTCCCTTCCCCACCAGCTCGTCGATGTATCGCCATACGAAATTCATCATCAGGACGAACGTCACGATGAAGAAGGTCATAAACATAGGACCCAGATAGGCTTTGAGGACGAGTTTATGTATGGTTTTCATCGATTCGGTCTTTTACGCAAAGGTAGCATTTTATTGTTATAAGCGTAACGGTGAGTATAAATATTATGGATGCTCCCGACGGCACCTCCAAATAATAGCTCGCGATTACACCCGCTAAGCTCGCGGCGGCGGCCGTTGCGGCCGACCATATCGTAATCGTGCGGTATGATTTGGTGAAGGAGTTCACTATTACGACCGGCATCGTAAGCAGCGAAATCAGCAGTACGATACCCATTATGCGAATCGAGAGTACGATGATTACGGCCAGCAGTGCCGACATCGCATATGAAACGGCCTTGGCGGGGATGCCCTGCGTCGCGGCATATTCCCGATCGAAAGCGACATACATTATCGGGCGCAGCCATAATGCAGCACCTGCGAGCACGGCCAGTGTCAGTACGGCAAGCGCGACGGTGTCGGCGGCGGTTACCGTGATTATGCTGCCGAACATATAGCTCGACAGGTCCCCCGACGTGTAGCCTGCCCTCAGGCTCATAAAGAGCGCACCGACAGCCATACCGAATCCCCAGATTATGCCTATTGCCGAATCCTCGCGGATTTTACCCTTGGCGCTCGCCCATTCGATGCCGAGCGACGAGCCGACGGCGAACAGCAGGGCGCCCATTATGGGGTCGGCGCCGAGGTAGAATGCTATTCCCAACCCGCCGAAAGACGCGTGTGTGATGCCTCCACTCAGGAACACCATACGTCGGCAAACTACATAGGTGCCTGCTATGCCGCACAGAATGCCGCATAATATGCACGCTATGACGGCATTGCTCAGATACCCGTATTGAAATATGTCTCGTATGAACTCCATCGTCGGTTCGCCCGAATGTTTTCGGCGCGTAAAAATACTCTTTTTTATCCTATTATTCTCAAACTTTTCCTACTTTCGCACACTTTTTATACCTTCGCATAATTAAATATGAGAAAAGAGACGGATTATGCCGCGCAGAGTTAGTTTCCATACATTGGGCTGCAAATTGAATTTTTCCGAGAGTTCGACATTGGCCAGAGAGTTCGAGCAGGGCGGCTTCGTAAGGGTCGCTCCGGATGCCGAGGCCGATATTTGCGTGATCAACAGCTGTTCCGTGACGGAACACGCGGACAAGAAGTGCAGGAACCTGATACGCAAGCTCCACCGTCGCAACCCTGCGGCCGTCATAGCCGTTACGGGATGTTATGCGCAGCTCCGCCCGAATGATATTGCGGCGATAGAAGGTGTGGATATAGTGCTGAGCAATAACGACAAGGGTGATTTATACAAACGTGTTGCGGAGCTTGGCGAGCGTGGAAAGGTGCAGGTCTACAGTTGCGAAACGGACGAGCTGACATCGTTTTTCTCGGCATTCTCGAGCAATGACCGTACACGTGCGTTTCTCAAGGTGCAGGACGGCTGCGATTATAAATGCGCGTATTGCACCATTCATTATGCGCGGGGGGCGAGCCGCAATATACCGATTGCCGAAATCGTTGCTCAGGCCGAGAAGATTGCGGCCGCAGGATTGAAGGAGATTGTCATCACGGGTGTGAATACGGGCGATTTCGGCCGCACGACGGGCGAAAAGTTCATAGACCTGCTGCGTGCGCTCGACGGTGTCGCGGGCATAGAGCGTTATCGCATCTCCTCCATCGAACCCAATTTGCTTACGGACGAGATAATAGAATTCTGTGCCGCATCCCCTAAGTTCCAGCACCATTTCCATATTCCGTTGCAGAGCGGTTCCGACAAGATATTGGGCGCGATGCGCCGCCGTTATACCGCTGCCAAATTCGAGGGCAGAATAGGATACGTGCGGCGGCTTATGCCCGATGCCTTTATCGGTATCGATGTAATAGTCGGTTTTCCGGGGGAGACGGAGGAGGATTTTCACGTCACATATGAATTTTTAGAAAAAATAGCTCCTTCATATATTCATATCTTCCCGTTCTCGGAACGTCCCGGTACGCCTGCTGCGGATATGCCGAATAAGGTCAGGCCTTCGGTGGCTACGGAGCGGGTGCGGCGGCTTGAGGCACTGTGCGCGCGGCTGCACTACGACTTTTGCCGCAAGATGTCGGGAACGACTGCCGAAGTGCTGTTCGAGAGCACGATGCGCGGCGGGTATATGTTCGGATTTACGGGAAACTATGTCCGTGTGAAGGTGCCGTACGACAAATCGAAAATAAATACGATTTGCAGGACGGAATTGCTCGAGGCGGAGCCGTCGGCGGAGGTTGTCGGCCGTTTGGCGGAGTGAGTTTCCGCGTTTGCCGATTTCGCTGGAATCTAAAGTAACTATATACAACTTTACACCAAATCGATTTTAATAATCGGCTATCTATTCCTGACAGTCGTGTTGCTCGCGGCAGAGCCGCGTTTGCAGATTTGACCCACCCCTAAATCCCCGCCTTAGGCAGGGACTTTCGGTGGAACTCGCAAGGATACAAGGCTTTGGAAGAAAGTTGGTGTAAAATTGTATATAATTGCCAAATTTAATATATTTGCATAAACTATAAAACGTAAGATTATGACCGGTATTCGCAAACGGGTTACCATAGGTTTTTTGAGCATCGTTACCCTGCTGTTCGTCTCGGGGATGATTTCGCTCTTCGAACTCGGACAACTGAGCAATGATGCCGAGATGCTGATGTCCAAAAACCGTCGGAATATGGAGTTGGCGAAAGATATGTTCGAGGCTATGTATCTGCAAAGCAACGCTATGGCGCATATAGCAGTGCTGGGCGAGCGCGACGGTTACGACACTCTTTGTCTTAACGGGCTTGTAAGGCTGGAGACATCATTGACGGCCGCGTACGACAACTCGAAAAGCAACGGTTATCTCGATTCGCTGACCCTGTCCGTCGCCGAGCTGCGTATGCTGACCGAAACATTCCTCGCGAACGTACGGGATGAAAACGCAGGGACCGAGGATGAAAATGCGCTGACGGCTGCTGCGGCACGCAACTGGTTCTCTACTCGCTATGAAACGTCTATGGCCAAGATTTCGGAACAGATAAGCGGATATATCGCATTCACTTACAAGGGTCTGGCTCCGCGTGCCGAGCAGTTGAGCCGAAATGCCTACCGTGCCGTGACGCCGGTTCTTATCTCGCTTTTGGTGATGATAGCGATCGTGTTGATGCTTTTCTATTTCGTTATGATATATTGCGTCAATCCCGTTTTGGGAATCAACAGGGGGCTGGCCGATTATCTCTCGTTCAAGCTGCCTTTCGCCGTCAAACAGGAGTGCCGCGACGAGTTGCAGGAATTGAAGGAAAACATCGAAACTCTCATAAACATCTCCAAACAAAACAAGGCCTGACGCTATGCGGTTCAATGTCATATTGCGATATGCGGGAATGGTGATGCTGTATGTGGCGGCATTTATGCTGGTGTCGGCGGCGATTTCATTCATCGACGGAATGGATTCGGCGTTTTACCCGCTGATACTCTCTGCATTGCTTACGGCCCTGCTCGGCGGATTCCCGTTGCTGTTCGTCCCTAAAATCGAGCAGATAAGCAACAAGGAGGGCTTCTGTATCGTCGTCGGCGCGTGGGTTATGGCCTGCATCGTGGGTACGTTCCCTTACCTGATTTGGGGCGGCGAGTTCTCGGTGATAAATGCATGGTTCGAGAGCGTTTCGGGATTCACGACGACGGGCGCCACCGTCCTGAACGATATTGAAGCGCTGCCCAAGGGATTGCTGTTCTGGCGCTCCTCGACGGCGTGGATGGGAGGTATCGGCGTCGTGATGTTCGCGTTGGTGATTTTGCCGTCTTTGGGCAAGACCAAGATGACGTTGTCGAATGTCGAACTATCGTCGCTGGCCAAGGACAATTATCGTTATCGTACGCAGCAGATCGTGCAGATCCTGCTTGTCGTGTATTTCGGTTTGACGTGCATCTCCACCCTGCTGCTCAAATTTGCCGGTATGGGATGGTTCGATGCACTCAACCACGCTATGTCGGCGTGCGCCACGTGCGGACTCGGCACCAAAAACAGCAGCATCGCATTTTACGACAGTGCCGTCATAGAAACGATTCTGGCGGTTACGATGACGATTGCGGGTATTCATTTCGGATTGATATATGCGACAGTCGTCGGCAAATCCAAAAACATATTCCGCTCCGAAGTTACTCGCGCCTATTTCGCCGTCATAGCAGTCGGCGGCCTGCTCGTTTCGGCGAGTCTGTATGTTTCGGGCGTGTATCCTGATATATTGTCATCGTTGAGATACGGATATTTCCAATTCGTATCGTTGCTCACCACGACTGGATTCGCCACGGCGAATACCAATTTGTGGCCGTCGCTGGCTGTTATGGTGCTGATATTCGCGTCGGTGGTCTGTGCCTGCGCAGGCTCGACGTCTGGCGGTGTCAAGATCGACCGAATGCTGCTGTTCGGGAAATTGGTAAAGGCGCGTCTGCGCCGTCAGCAACATCCCAATGCCGTTATCAGAATCAAGGTGGACGGCATTATTCAGGACGACGAGGCTTTGGGCTCCGTTATGATTTTCATAGTGACGTATATCGCATTGATCGTAGTCGGGGCGACGGTAAATACCGTTTTCGGTCTCGATTTGCAGACGAGCATTACCGAGCCTATCGCCTGCATCGGAAATGTCGGGCCGGGGTTCGGGGCCGTAGGGTCGTTGGACAATTATTCCTCGCTGCCCGTAATAATCAAGCTGAACAGCACGTTGTTGATGTTGATGGGGCGTCTTGAGATATTCGGATTTATTCAACTGTTTTTTATGAAATGGTGGCGATGAGACTTAAGATACGGTTTACGGTGTTTCTGTCGTGTGCATTCCTGTCGGTTGCGGCTCAACAGCCGCATGCCCGTATTGCAGGGCTCGAAAGCAATGCCGAGTATGTCTCCCTGATACGCGAGGACGAAGCTTTGGCGCGCAGTATCGACTCTCTTGCCGATTTGGCAGCCGGCCTGCGCGAAAAGCTGGACGAGGATGACGGCAAGCGCAAGGAGCGCTCTGCTGCGATACTGAAACTCGAAGGCGAACTGTTCGCCGTGCGGAACAACCGCAGCCGTTTGTCGGGACGCATAAATACTATCGAGCAGAATTGGATATTGTCCCATATGTCGTCGGCATCCGTTAGAGACAATGTGCGGGAGACGTCCGATGTGGATGGTTCTTCATCGGCGGATAATATGCCTGAATATGCCGATCTCGTGCGCAATGCCCGTTTTGCGGCCTCGCTTCCGAAGGCCGATTATGCCGCGTTGCTGAAGGCGCAGCGCAATGAGCGGACAGCTGTGCGGCTGCTCTCCGAGTTTGCGGCCGCCTATAATGAAGCGGTATTGTTGAAAACGGAGTATGAAGCGGCGGGAACTGAATCTGCGGCGGACTCGTTGATGACGCTGTTTCTGGAAAAACAATCGGACTGCACCGTTATCTCCGATTCTTTGTCGTCGGTGTGGAGCAATACATTCGATAACAAGATGTATATATATGATCTGCTGTTCGATAAGGACGGCCGCGATGATGTACTGTCCAAAGCCGAGCAGAGCAGGTTCGCAATGCGTCGAAATATCGATCGGTTGCGGGGGACATATGCATCGGATGCGGTTACGGAGTATTATTTCCAGAAGCGTTGTGTCGTGGATTACGAAATAGATGCCGCCGTAATCGCGGGGTTGAACAAGGCGGCGGATTCGTTGCGTGCCGTACGAAAGTCCCTCGACGGGTTGCAATACAAGTACGATAAGGTGTATATTGCGCGACGCTATTTCCTTGACTACGAGCCTCTGCAATTTTCGACGCAGTATGTATATAACGCTAAGAATCCCGTACCGGAATGCGTGGTATACGAACACGGCGAAATGTATCGTATAAAGTTGGGCGAATTCGCCGCCAAACAGCCCGTGTCGAAATTCCGCGGTTTGGAGCCCGTATCTTATTTGAAGGCCCCGAACGGGGCGTGGCGGTATTATGCCGGCGGATATGCGTCGGCGGATGAGGCGGTAAAGCCGTTGCAGACCGTACGGCGCCTCGGGTTCCGTAATGCCGATATTGCCGCTTGGATAGATGGAGCGTATGCGGATAATGCTGCGGAACTGGCGGAGCTGAAATCGAAAACGTTCCTTGTGGAGATTTCGGGAACGGAGGCGCTGTCGGATGATGTTCGGAATGCCGTATTGCGCAATACTCCCGAAGCGAACATTTCGCGTGCGGGAAAAAACACGTTTGTCGTCGGGAGTTTCAGGTCGCGGGAAGAGGCCGATCTGGCCGTTCGCAATATAATCGCGGCTGACGGCTCGTTGTCGGCGACGATCAGGGAGCAAGGCAGATAGCGTATGCAAGCGGCGGGCAAAAAAAGAATCGGCAGTTCTGCCGATTCTTTTTTGTATGATGTTCGCGACTGCTATTCGTACAGTTCGCCGCTGTATGACCCTTTTACCGTGTGGTTGTATCCGTCCTTGAGTTCGAACGAGATGTTGTAGATGTTATCTGCGTGCGTAATGTCTACCGTACCGTTGCACAGGGCGGCTTCGTCCTGCCCTTGGAAATACCAGCATCCGAAAAGGTATATGCCGCTCAACATTCCGGGAACGAGCGTATATGCGGGGATTTCATTACCGCTCAGTGCCATCTCGTATTTGCCGTCCGGAATTTCGGTGGCACCTACGGGAATATTGAGGTATAATGTCACGCCGTTGCCTTTGCCGAGAAGCGACACTATGTCGAAATTGTCGTCGCCCAATACGATGACTGCTATATCCGACTTTGCGCCTTCGAACAGGCTCTCGCCCATCAACTCGACATAGCCCTGGCTTAAGCCCGTTACGGCTCTGTCCTCCGTCAGCGTGGTGTACATACCCTCTTCGGTCCTGTTGTGGAAAATGATTTTCCCTACATAGGCGTATTCGTAGGATTCGTCGTTCGCGAGTTTCAAGTCGCAGTTGATTTCATAGACGCCCTGACTGTATTTGAGATTTATCGACCCGCCGGTTATCGGTGCCTGCACGGTCTCGCCGTTTATCATACGAGTCAAATAAGTGGCATCTTCGTTGTTGATAGCGAATGTCATATTGCCGCCGTTTTCCGAACCCGCGTACTCGCCTGATACGAGTGCCGCGTAGTCGGGATTCGCGGACAGCGGTGCTTGGAACGAGATGCAGAGAATGTAGCCGTTTTCGTCGCTGAGATCTCCGAAGTCGTCTACTTCCTGATCCTCGGGATAGAAGTTGATCCAATAACTGCCGTACTCCTCATTGTCGTCGGCACCTCCGTAATAAGCTTCGGCTACGACTCCTTCCGTCAATACCGGAGGTGTGATTTCACCCCCCCCCTGATTTCCGCCGTTGTCGGAATTTCCGCTTTCGCAGGATGCGAATCCGAGGGCGCATACTGCGATCGCAAACAAGAATTTCTTCATAATGATCTATTGTATTAAAAAGTTACATTGCAAATATAAAGTAAAAATCTTTAATATCTGTTATTCCGATGTGCGTTTCGGCGCAATTCGATGATTCGGGGTGCGAAAATAAGCGGGTTTTCTTGTAAATCTCGCTTCTAATGCGTATCTTTAACCGATCAATACGGTATTATTATGGTTCTGATTATTGTACTTATCGCTTTGGGCGTATTGTTCCTGCTCGCGGAGCTTCTGTTGCTGACCGGTTCCGCCATAGGCGGCATATTGTCGCTCGTATGTTACGGCAGTGCCATATATATGTCCTATCGTAGTTTCGGTGTCGTCACCGGAACCGTAGTCGTTGCGGTGATTCTGGTATTGTCGCTCATCGCCACGGTGGTGTCGTTGCGTGCGAAGACCTGGCAGCGTCTTATGCTGAAGCAGGAGATCGACTCGTCGAGTATGGAGCGTCCCGACCGTAAACTGAATGTCGGGGACAGCGGCATTACCCTTTCGCGTCTGTCGCCTATGGGAAAGGTCGAGATAGGCGGGGAGATTTACGAGGCGAAATCGCTCGATGCTTATGTGGAGCCGAAATGCGGCATCGAGGTGGTCGGCTTCGAGAATTTCAATGTGATAGTTAAAAAAACATCTAAAAAATAAACAGCTATGTATTTTCAAATCGGTACGATCGCGATAGTCGTGTTCCTGTCGCTGATTGCGTTGTGGTTGGTCTTCTATTTTATTCCGGTCGGATTGTGGTTCTCGGCGCTGGTGTCGGGAGTGAGAATCAACCTTCTCCAGCTGGTGCTTATGCGTTGGCGCAAGGTTCCGCCTTCGGTTATCGTTTCGTCTATGATCGAGGGGACCAAAGCGGGTCTGAACCTCAATCCCAACGAGCTCGAGGCGCACTATCTTGCGGGCGGAAACGTGACTAATGTGGTGCACGCCCTCGTGTCGGCGCAGAAAGCGAGCATTATGCTCGATTTCAAGATGGCTACGGCCATCGACCTTGCGGGCCGCGACGTATTCGAGGCCGTACAGATGTCGGTGAATCCGAAGGTCATAAATACTCCTCCCGTCGCAGCTGTGGCCAAAGACGGTATCCAGCTGATCGCAAAGGCACGGGTTACAGTACGCGCGAATATCAAGCAGCTCGTCGGCGGTGCGGGCGAAGAGACGGTGCTGGCACGTGTCGGCGAGGGCATAGTTTCGTCCATAGGCTCGGCGGATTCGCATAAGACGGTGCTTGAAAATCCCGATTTCATTTCGCGTGTCGTGCTCGAAAAGGGTCTCGATGCAGGTACGGCGTTCGAAATCCTCTCTATCGATATTGCCGACATAGATGTCGGAAAGAATATCGGTGCGCAATTACAGATGGATCAGGCCGATGCCGATAAGAATATAGCACAGGCCAAGGCCGAGGAGCGTCGTGCTATGGCGGTGGCGCTCGAACAGGAAAACAGAGCCAAAGCCCAGGAGGCGCGTGCGAAAGTCATCCTTGCGGAGGCCGAGGTCCCCTTGGCTATGGCGGAAGCTTTCCGTAACGGCAATCTCGGGATTATGGACTATTACAAGATGAAGAACGTGATGGCCGATACGACTATGCGCGAGTCGATCGCCAAGACGGAGAAAAAATAGAGACATACGGCCGTCTTGCGATGTTGGTCGGTGTGCCAAAACGGCCTTCAATGATTCCACCCCTGTCGGAGCTTATACCGACAGGGGTGGATTTTAATATGATATACGGATGATTCCGAATAATATCGGTAATGGCCATATAATAAGTAAATCGGTGGCCGCTGCACCCGACGTATATCGAATCGTAAGACGATTTTCGGCGTTCCCCGTATACTAACCGATCGTAATGACCGTTAGCTGTATGTCGATAAACGGTTTCGATGCAAATATTTGCGGAAGGTTTCGGTTTATTCGGCGCTTTTTAATATATTTGCAAATATTTTTGGACGAAGCAAATCATTGGAATATGAGAAAGTTTTTCGAAAAGGGGCTGATTGCTATGTTTGTCGTATCGGCATTCGCGGCTTGCAAGAATGACGATTCGTGCAAAGTGTCGTTTCCCGTAGCCGGTGCATTCGTGTCCGACTGGGGCGAAAGCACTACGGTTCGGTTCAATGCCGTAAATGTCAAACATATAGGAGTGACATCCGTAACGGGCGGCTGGAAAGCGGAGGTCGATCTCGCGTCCAGAACTATCGTCGTAACCGCTCCCGAGTCCGCCGATGCCGAAGGGGCGGACAAGAAGACCAATATCACATTGACGGCCGCATCGCCGAAGGGTGCTTCGGCAGGTGCCGTGCTGGTCGCATATTTGGTCGATAATACGATAAACCTCAGCGGTGACGGCGGTCACTCCAACTGCTATATAGCGGCCGTCCCCAATGTGAAATACAAGTTCGATACGACGGTTAAGGCTGAAACCGACGAAGCGCTGGCGACGGCCGATGTCGGAATATTGTGGCAGTCGTCGAGCGCCTTGATTCAGTATCTTAATCTGGATGATGACGGGTTCGCCAATTTCTATATAGGCTTCGGAGAGGATGAGGACGGCGAAGCGACGTCCGAAGCTCCCGACGGCAATGCCGTGATCGCCGCATACGACAGTGCGGGCAATATCATATGGAGCTGGCATATATGGACGGCGGCGAAGGATCCGCGGACCGAGAATGTGGCGACATATTCGAACGGATTGACTTTTATGGGGCGCAATTTGGGCGCATACGCCAATTCGGATGAATCCGAGAAAACGGAGGATATTTGGAAGGCATACGGGCTGTATTATCAATGGGGACGCAAGGATCCGTTTTTGCGGCCTCGGTATTACGATTGCGCGCGCAGTATGTCCGAAACGGTGTATGATGCCGACAAGAATGCCGTATATATTTCATCGGAGGCTTCGGATGCGGAAAAGGGTACCGTATCGTACACGATTGCGCATCCTGACGTTTTTCTTACGGCTAATGCCGAGGACGGCGGCGACTGGCTCTACGGGGCGGGCGATAATTCGCTTTGGGGTGCCGATGGCGCAAAAACCGAGTATGACCCGTGTCCGAAGGGCTGGCGCGTTCCGTCGAAGGATGCCTTTGCGGTTTTGGATATTGCGGAGACCGAAGACAATATGGATCTGGATAAGGCCAAGAAGATTTTCGGGTGGAATCTCACGGATAAGGGTTCTTCCGCTAAATATTTCTATCTCGGCGGCGGCTACAAGAGCTATTTCAACGGGCTACTGTCGAATCTGAACTATAAGGACGAGTATCCTTATACTCCCGTTCCTTGGGTTGGATATTATTGGACCGACGGTGTCGGCAGTATGCTGCCGTCCAAAGGCATTGCGATGTTTTTCGACTTGAATACGAGCCGTGCGGTGGTGAATGCATTCGACCCGCATTCCGAGCAGTATCGTGCGAACGCTATGCAGGTGAGGTGTGTCAAGGAGTAGCGAGGAATGAAGCGGCCGCCTGACAAGGCTGCGGAAATTGGAAATCACCCCCGTCGGAACTTATTCCGACGGGGGTGAAATGTCGAAACACACCTGTCTGACAGACCTTTTCGGTATCCGCGGCATATCGCCGTTGTTATATCGATTGCAAAAATCTCATAACGTCGTTGTCATCGGGATAATCTGTCAGACGGGGGCGTTGCGCTTCGCCGAATGCCACCCTGCGCGGATGGTTTATGCAGTTCGAGACCACGCATTGCAATTCGTCGTCGTGTGCGGCGAGCCACTCTTCCGCTTCCGACAGACTGCCGTATTCGAAATAGGAGATTGTGCTTAACGATGCGGGAAATTGGTCGTTTTCCGTAAGCAGGCATATGCCGTTGTCCGTGAACTTTTGCCGTGTCATCGTAAGCAACGCCTTGGTTTGGCGGTAATTGTCGGCATATTTCCTGTTCACGGGAACCTCTCCGATATTCGGAACGTACCCGCGAGGTACCAATAACAGGGATACGTTGCGGCATCCGAGTCCCGAGTATCTGAAGATGTCGGACTGAAGGCCGTCGAGCTCCGCGGCGCTTTCGTCTCCCGACAATACGGCTGCGGAGTGCCTGTTCCCTCTCAGAAGCGACGGCTTGTCCGCGAATTCCGATGAAAAATAGCGTTTGGTATTGTTGCTTCCCGTAGCTATTATCGCGTCTATTTCGCAGCCGTCGCTGTAGCTGTCTATCGGGATTCGCGGCTCGATGTCCCGTAAAGCGTCGATTACGTATCGCATCAATACGCTGTCTTTGTTCGACGGCTTGACAAGTGCCGCGTGTCCGCTTGCCAGTACGCACAGCAGGTCGAAGAACCCGACGAGGGGTATGTTGCCGGCCATAATTATCGCTACCCTTTTTTGCGTCTTGCCGCTGAAATCATAGGCCGAAAGCCACGCGGATAGTTTTTCCTCCTGCAACATCTCCGCCCGCAAGGCATCGACCGCATACAGTATGTCTTCGGCCGTAAACCACCCGTTCCGTGCCGTCGCTTCGGCAATGATATTGCGTGATGCGTCATCGCGGCCGAACGATTCGAAGCGCTCGCCGAGTGCGGAAAATATCTCTGCTGCTGTTTTCATTGCCGCAAATGTAGCGAAAAAGAAGGTATGGAGGAGTTTTTCGCGTGAAATTTATTCGTGCGGCACTTTGACGACCGTTATTTATGTTTATATTTGTATTGAATTAAACATTTGAAAGATATGTCGATGATACTCCAATTCCGAATGCTCAGCGACGAGAACGACAATTTCGTGCGCGATTACGAGGTTATGTACGATATGACGCTGGCGAATTTTCATAAATTCATCCTTGCATCGCTCGATTACGAGGATTGTATGGCATCGTTTTTCACGGCCGATGACCGCTGGGAACGTCTGCACGAATTTACGGCTGTCGATATGGGCGGCGGCGAGGATGCCCCGACACCGATGGATGCCGTTACGCTCGGACAGATAATTCACAATCATCGCGACCGTCTGATTTATCAGTTCGATATGCTTACGGATAGGGCCTATTATCTCGAACTTACCGGTGCCAAAGAGGCCGAGGCGGGTTTCGACTACCCTCGCGTGGCATTCGAGAATGCTCCAGCTCCCGACCAGTTCGACCCCGATGCCGTAGATTCGAACGAGGGTTCTATCTTCGACGAGATGATGGACGGTTTCAACGACTTCGAGGGCGACGACAACTACGATGATGAGTACTAAACGGCTGGTAGTCATAGTCGGCCCGACGGGTTCGGGAAAAACCGACCTGAGTATCGGGCTGGCATTGCGTTTCGGCGCACCGATAATTTCGACGGATTCACGGCAGATTTATCGCGGACTGCCCGTCGGAACGGCGCAGCCGACGGCGGAGCAGCTTGCGGCTGTACGTCATTATTTCATCGCGTCGTACGACATTACCGAACATTTCAGCTGCGGAGAGTACGAGGTGCAGGCGCTGGCTCTGCTCGAAAGGCTGTTCGCAGACTGCGATAC
Source organism: Alistipes sp. (assembly GCA_017937125.1). Classification (GTDB taxonomy): domain Bacteria; phylum Bacteroidota; class Bacteroidia; order Bacteroidales; family Rikenellaceae; genus Alistipes. The sequence goes on from JAGBEH010000001.1 coordinate 740,968, forward strand.
CGTTATTGCCGTCGGCGGATCGGGCTTGTACGTCAAGGCGTTGTGCGAGGGTATGGACGACTTGCCGCGTGCGGACGAAGCGCTGCGCAGCCGACTTAACGAACGGTTGTCGAATGAAGGTATCGGCTCGTTGCTCGACGATTTGCGGCGGCTCGACCCCGAATATTACGAACAGGTAGACAGGGATAATCCGTCGCGCGTGCTGCGTGCCGTAGAGGTGTGCATGCAGAGTGGCAAACCCTACTCTTCGTTTCGGACGGGAACTAAACGCACCCGCGATTTCGATATCGTCAAAATAGGCGTCACGATGCCGCGCGAGCGACTGTATGAACGTATAGACCGTCGTGTCGATATGATGATGGAGGCGGGGTTGGAGGAGGAGGCGCGTGCCGTATATCCGTATAAGCATCTCAATGCGCTGCAAACCGTCGGCTATCGCGAGATGTTCGACTGGTTCGACGGTAAAATATCGCGCGACGAGGCCGTGGAACTGATTAAAAGAAATTCCCGCCGCTATGCGAAACGCCAGATGACGTGGTTTCGGCGGGATGATGAGATAAAATGGTTCGAGCCGACCGAACTCGATGCGATAACGGAGTATATACGGAAATAGAGCGATGCCGCAAGCATCGCTCTATTGCTAAAAGTTGAACCCGAGACAGAAAGATAGAAAGTCGGTATAAAAGTATCCGTTTAGTCTTGTGGCATCCGAAACTACGACATTATTATTGAAATCAATAGATCGGAATTTAGTGATATATCGCCGCGGGCTCCAATCTATATGTACCGAAAATCTACCGTATTCTACGCCCAAACCCAAAAGAAAGTACAACCCTCGGAATTTGGTGAATTCTCTATTTCTTATAGCAACGTGCTCGTTTTCGGCATTATCATATTCCCAATCATATTTATAACTCAATTTATATCCCAATCCGATATTATATCCCGCTCTGAACTCGACATACGGTTTAATTCGAGTTTTGGTAATATAGGTTTTAACAGTTGCGAATATGGGAATGGAGTACGCTATGCGTTGTGAAGTTTTGGCTAACAGCGGATTTCCGAGCAGACCCGTACCGCCTCCGACAAAAAGAATATTATTGAATTGGTATCCGTGGGTAGTTGTAATGTCGAAACCCGTATATTCGGGCTGAATCAGATCTACCGATACTCCTGCATCAGCAAACCCACGATAGCCGTGCGGCAATATGTAGCGGGATGCATTCTTCTCGACGATAAGGCTCGACGAGGTGATAACCTGTGCGGAGAGCAGTTGTGTGCCCGCCGCACAAAATAACAGAATAAGGAACCGTTTCATTGTTTGAATATGTTGAATCGACGTGGTGTTTGGGCCTGTTCGGTATTACCTGCATCTTCGGCGTTCGAGGCGGACAGCGTGCCGTAAGCGGAAATCAACCATATGTCTTTTTCGGTCATAGTGCGAAACTCTGTGTATTTCGCAGGATACCCCGTTACGGTGATTTTCAAATACCCTTCGTCGGTGGTTTCGACATTTATGAGTGCTGCGACCAGAGTGTCGGCATTGTATTTTTTTGCGGCGTTGAGCAGTGCGATTTTTTTGAAATTATTTACATTGCCGATAAGTTCCGGAGTTATGGCGTACGGGAGTATTTCGACATAGGGTGCGATCTTGTTCTCGGAAATAAGTTCCAGATTGGCGACGAGAGGCGTGATTACCGCACTTTGCGCCGGCTCGATGTTGCGCCCTGACGATTCGCGATAGATGAGACGTTGTTCTGCACACCCTGTCATAACCGACACGGTGATGAGGAAAAATAAAAATCTTTTCATAATTGTTTTAGAGTTTTTTGCCGCATCGGCCCCTGTGTGGCGTTCGTAATAAAAACAGAAAGTGTGGAGCCGAAATTCGTTTATCGAACGGAGGTTGTGGAAAGACCTTGACAAAATAAACGATACGCAATACCCCACACCTGTAATAGAATATGACGTATACGGGCACAGTGCGTGCCGTTCGCATAATCCATACAAGATATGAGTGTCGTCCGTACGTCCTTTTGTCTTAGAAACTTCCACATTTCCGTTCGGGACAGTGCGAAAACACTTTCAAAAATATGTATGTCGAATAATCGACATAGCAAAGATAGGAATTAGTTTCGTATGAATCGATATTTTGACGATGAACTTTGACGAAATATCCGTTTATCCGTTATTTCGGAAGAAAAATTCTTGTGCATTTCGAAAAATGCACTATCTTTGTACCCGCTATCGGAAACACGGTCGTTCGTCCGTGCAGAAATCACTAAAGAAGAATTATTATTGAAATAATATGCAAGATTTGAAAGCCCTTGAAGGTAAAACTATCGCTGAATTGCGAGAAATAGCCAAGGTACTCGGTGTGGCGGATGCCGCATTGAAAAAAAAGGAACTTATTGAAAAAATCATATCGGCGGCAGGCGCGGAGGAGAGTGTCGCCGAGCCGGTACGTACGGAGCCCGTCAAGCGCGGCCGCCGTCCCCGTGTCGGAGGAGTCAAGGTCGGTGTCGGAGTGCAAGCGGTACGTGAGACCGTTCCCGAGACGGAATCCGAACCTGCGGACGCACATGCCGATGCCGTTGTCGCAGAGGAGCCTGCACCGCGAACGAATACGGTTGCGGATGCTCCGGTTCCGGTCGTGAAACGCCGCGGCCGCAAACCTAAAAATGCGGTTCCCGTGCAGGAGGATATGTTTGTCGCCGAATCTGCATCGGATGACAATCGGGCGGGTGCTGTTGAGCACAATATCGAGGCGCAGCCTGCCGCCGCGCAGGTTCAGGAGCCCGAAGGCCTGCCGAAAAACGAAGTCGTGACCAAGGATGATTTCGCGGCCGAGATAGCGGGCGAAGGCGTATTGGAGATAATTCCCGACGGATACGGGTTCTTGCGTTCGGCCGATTACAACTATCTCAATTCACCCGATGATATTTATGTCTCGCCGTCGCAGATAAAACTGTTCGGTCTGAAGGCGGGCGATACCGTAAGCGGCATAATCCGTCCGCCGAAAGAGGGCGAGAAGTATTTCCCGCTGATAAAGGTTACGCAGATAAACGGCCTCGACCCCGAATATATCCGCGACCGCGTGCAGTTCGAATATATGACGCCGCTGTTCCCGAGCGAGAAGTTCAACCTCACGGGCAACGGCCATAATAATCTGTCGAACCGTGTCGTCGATCTGTTCTCGCCTATCGGTAAGGGGCAGCGCGGACTGATAGTCGCACAGCCGAAAACGGGTAAGACGATGCTTTTGCAGTCTATTGCCAATGCCATTGCCGATAATCATCCCGAGGTTTATATGATAGTCCTGCTGATCGACGAACGCCCCGAGGAGGTTACGGAGATGGCGCGCAATGTCAAGGCCGAAGTCGTGGCTTCGACGTTCGACGAGCAGGCTTCGCGTCACGTGAAGGTGGCCGAAATGGTGCTGGAGAAGGCGAAGCGAATGGTGGAATGCGGCCACGATGTGGTGATTTTCCTCGATTCGATAACCCGTTTGGCGCGTGCTTACAACTCGGTGCAGCCTGCATCCGGCAAGGTGCTGTCGGGCGGTGTGGACGCCAATGCGCTGCATAAGCCTAAAAGGTTCTTCGGTGCTGCCCGTAATACCGAGGAGAAAGGGTCTTTGACGATTATCGCTACCGCCCTTATCGATACGGGTTCCAAGATGGACGAGGTTATTTTCGAGGAGTTCAAGGGGACGGGCAATATGGAGTTGCAGCTCGACAGAAAGTTGGCGAACAAACGTATCTACCCTGCCGTCGATGTTATCGCATCGGGCACTCGCCGCGAAGACCTGTTGTTGTCGCGCGAGGTTATGAGCCGTACGTGGATTTTGCGCAAATATCTCTCGGATATGACTACGGTGGAGGCTATGGAGTTCCTCCAGAAGCAAATGGGACTGACCGAGACCAACGAGGAGTTCCTCGCCACTATGAACCAGTAAAACCTTGCGGAAATGAAGAGACGTCTGTTGGTTTTGTCGTTGATGCTGTCTGCGGCCTTGCAGTCGTTCGGCTGGGGGCAGAAAGGGCACGATGTTATCGCGTATATCGCCGAATGCAACCTCGCACCCGAAGCGTATGCCAAGGTCGTGAAGGCTTTGGGCGGGCATTCGCTCGTCTATTATTCCAACTGGCTCGATAATGCGAGCCATACACCCGAATATGCCTATACCAAGACGTGGCATTATGCCAATGTAGATAAGGGCCTGACATACGCCACGATGCCCAAGACCAAGCGCGGCGATGTCGTCACGGCAGTTACGGACCTGTCGGCGAAACTAAAGGCGGGCGGCTTGAATGCGGAAACGGAAGAGCTGTATTTGAAGATGTTGATACATCTCGTCGGAGATATGCACTGCCCTATGCACGCGGGGCATTTGTCGGATCTCGGGGGCAATAAGGTATTCGTGAAATACTTCGGCAGCAAGCGTAAACTCCACAGCGTCTGGGATACGGCGCTCGTGGAATCGGCGCATAAGTGGGGATATACCGAGTGGCAGTTCCAGCTCGACCGTCTGACCGACGGGGAGAAGGTATCCGCAAGCGAAGGGACCCCGACGGACTGGTTCAACCAAACGCAGGAGATATGTACCGAGATATACGAGTCCACCCCTGCGAAAAGCGATTTGTCGTTCGATTATATAGCCAAGTACACACCGGTTATCGAGCAGCAGTTCCTGCGCGGCGGCTATCGTCTGGCACGCCTGCTGAACGATATTTATTCCGACAAATAGACCCATATAACCCGACCTTAACCTACTGTAAAATGACCTTAACCTACTGTAAAATGAAACTGTTGAAAACCGCCCTGATGCTGTTGCTGTCGTCTTGCGCGGTGCAGGCCGCGACGGTGCGGCAGCCGCTCGATGCCGGCTGGAAATTCAGACAGCAGCGACTTGAAAACTGGTATGATGCTACGGTCCCCGGGACGGTGCATACCGATCTTATGGCCAACGGGATTATCGAAGACCCGTTTTTCAGACTGAACGAGCGGGGCGTGCAATGGATCGACAAGGAGGATTGGATTTATAAAACCTCGTTCGTCTGCAATCCCGACATCTTCGGCAAGGAGCGTATAGAGCTCGTTTTCGAGGGTTTGGATACTTATGCCGACGTCTATCTCAACGACTCTCTCGTGCTGAAGGCCGATAATATGTTCCGCCGCTGGAGAACGGATGCCAAGCCGTTGCTGAAGAACGGCGACAACGAACTGAAAATATATTTCCATTCTCCGATAAAGGTCGATATGCCGAAATGGGAGTCGCTGCCGTATCGGTATCCGTGTGCCAATGACCAGTCGGTAAACGGCGGCCTGTTCGATCGGAAGTTGAGCATTTTCGCACGCAAGGCCGGCTATCACTACGGATGGGACTGGGGTCCGCGTCTGGTTACCTCGGGCATATGGCGTCCCGTCTATCTCGAAGCGTGGGATGATGTGCGTATAAGCGATGTCTTTTACAATCAGAAGAGTGTTACGGCCAAAAGGGCCGATGTGGATGCCGAAATAGAGATCGCTGCCGTGCGCGACGGCCGTGCCGATGTCAGAATCGTGGATAATGACACCGGCAAAGTGCTGGCTTCCGCGTCAGTGAGCCTGTCGGCGGGAACCAACAAGGCGGTTCTGCCGTTTTGCGTGAAGAATCCGCAGTTATGGTGGTCGTCGGGTCTGGGCGACCCGCATCGATACGCTTTCCGTGCGGAAATATCGTTCGACGGCAAAGTCTGCGACAGCAAAATATTGAATGTGGGGCTGCGTTCGTTGAAGCTCGTACGCGAGAACGATGACGCGGGGCGGACATTCTATTTCGAACTTAACGGTGCGCCCGTATTTGCCAAAGGCGCCAATTACATACCCTGCGACAATTTCCTGCCGCGTGTCACCCGTGCCGTGTATGAGAAAACCGTGCAGGATGCCGTTGCCGCCAATATGAATATGTTGCGCGTATGGGGCGGCGGCGTTTATGAGGACGATTATTTTTATGAACTGTGCGACCGTAACGGCATTATGGTCTGGCAGGACTTTATGTTCGCCTGCTCGCTGTATCCTGCCGAGGGGGCGTGGCTCGAAAGCGTGAAGCTGGAAGCGGCGGATAACATCAGGCGCCTGCGCAACTATGCCTGCATAGCCTTGTGGTGCGGAAATAACGAGTGCAACGATGTTTTGCAGTCGTGGAAAAAGAGATACGCCAAACGCGGCGAGTCCGATGTGTTCGAGATAATGCGCCGACAGTTCGATACCCAGTATTATGAGGTGCTGCCGTCCGTTATGGCCGAATACGACCCTATGCGCGCATATCATCCCTGTTCTCCGTGGTCGCGCGAGGATGTACGTGCGGAGCGTAATTGCGGGGATTGCCACTATTGGGGCGTTTGGCACAGCCGCCACCCGTTGGATAACTACAATACCGTCCGCAGCCGCTTCTTCAGCGAATACGGGTTCCAGTCGTTCCCCGAGTTCGCGTCGATAAAGAGATATGCTCCCGAAGAGTGCGACTGGTCCATATACTCGGAGGTTATGATGTCGCACCAGCGCGGCGGGACGTTCGCGAATCGGCGCATAAACGACTATTTGGAGGATGAGTATTGGCCTGCAAAGGATTTCCGTTCATTCATATATATGAATCAGGTTTTGCAGGGGGATGCCATAAAGACGGCGATTGAGGCGCATCGTCGCGATATGCCCTATTGTATGGGGTCGCTGTTCTGGCAGCATAACGATTGCTGGCCGGTGGCTTCGTGGGCGAGCCGCGATTATTACGGGCGGTGGAAAGCCCAGCACTATTTTGCCAGAAAAGCTTTCGCCGACATCCTCGTACATATGTACAACGATGACGGCAGGATGAAAATATTCGTCGTTTCGGATCGTCCGAACGCCGCAAAAGGAACTCTTGCCGTGGAGGTTATGGATTTCGACGGCAATATAGTGGCGCGGCGGGAGCAAAAAATCGTCGTAGCTCCGCGTAAAAGTTCCGATGTAATGACGGAGCCGTTATCCGACATTCTCGGAGAGACGGCGCCCGAGAATGTTTTCGTCGCTATGAAACTGACGGTCGGCGATAAGGTTTATACCAATAACGGTTATTTCGTAAAACAAAAGTATGTCGCCTACCCTGCCGCCGATGTGACGGCGACAGTCCGTACGGCCGACGGAGGTGTCGATGTTACGCTTACCGCCGATAAATTCGCCCGTGCGGTGTTTATGTCGGTGGACGGTATCGATAATTTCTTCGAAGACAATTATTTCGATATGCTGCCCGCTACGACGCGTACGGTGCATGTCTCAACGCCGCTTTCGGCGGACGAGTTCGCGAAACAGCTGCAAATTACACATCTTGCACAGACGAAATAAGCCGATATGCGGGAAAATCGGTGTTTGCGATACGACGGCCGGCGAATATTCGCAGGCCGTCGTATTTTTATTGCGTCGAAATGATACCGTAAAACGACTTTAGTGCAGGTCTGGTTGCCGAACACAAAAAGCAAAAAGCCTTACATATCGCTGATACATAAGGCTTTTTGCTCTGATTCGCCGAAATGTGCTTCGGTACTATGAGCGGGAAACGGGGGTCGAACCCGCGACCCTCAGCTTGGGAAGCTGATGCTCTACCACTGAGCTACTCCCGCATTACGGTGTACAAAGATACATCGTTTTTTTATTTTTCCCAGCCTTCCGACCGCTTTTTTTCGAATTATGACGGAAATTTTCTCGACTGGTCTATATTTCGGCCGTTTTTCGAAGGCTTTCGGCTCGGCGCCGTACGGACTGCGGTATCAATCCATTTTAAGTACGGCGAGGAATGCCGATTGCGGGACTTGCACCTGCCCTATCTGGCGCATTCGTTTCTTGCCTGCCTTTTGTTTTTCGAGCAGTTTGCGCTTGCGCGAAATGTCGCCGCCGTAACATTTGGCCGTTACATCCTTGCGCACGGCCTTGACAGTCTCGCGTGCGATGATCTTGGCTCCTATGGCTGCCTGTATGGCGATGTCGAACTGCTGTCGGGGAATCAACTCTTTGAGCTTTTCGCACATCTTGCGTCCGAAATCGTATGCATGGTCGGCATATATCAGCGACGACAGTGCATCTACGGGCTCGCCGTTGAGCAGTATGTCGAGCTTGGCGAGTTTGCTGGCTTCGTATCCCGTGCGGTGATAGTCGAATGAGGCATACCCTTTCGATATGCTTTTGAGCTTGTCGTAGAAATCGAAGACTATTTCCGATAACGGCATCTCGAAATTGATCTCCACGCGATCCTGAGTGATGAACGTCTGGTTCTTCATAACGCCGCGTTTGTCGATGCACAACTTTATGACGTTGCCTAGAAATTCGGTTTGCGTGATTATCTGTGCGAGTATATACGGCTCCTCGATTTTTGCTATTTTCGTTATTTCGGGCAGCCCCGACGGATTGTGCACTTCGAGCGTTTCGCCCTGTGTGGTGGTGATGCGGTACGATACGTTGGGCACGGTCGTGATTACGTCCATATCGAATTCCCGATACAGCCGTTCCTGAATGATTTCCATATGCAGCAACCCCAAAAAACCGCAGCGGAAGCCGAATCCGAGTGCGAGAGAACTCTCGGGTTCGAATGTCAGCGAGGCGTCGTTGAGCTTCAGTTTTTCGAGCGATGCGCGCAGGTCCTCGTATTGGTCGGCCTCGACGGGGTAAACACCCGCGAATACCATCGGCTTGACATCCTCGAAACCCTCTATGGCTTCGTTGCACGGAGCGGCGACAGAGGTTATGGTGTCGCCGACCTTGACGTCCGCCGACGTCTTGATTCCCGAGCAGATATATCCCACGTCGCCTGCTTTCAATATCTCTTTGGGCTGCATCTTGAGTTTGAGGACTCCTATTTCATCGGCATCGTATTCGTTCCCCGTGTTGAAGAATTTGACATGCTCGCCCTTGCGTATCGAGCCGTTGAATATGCGGTAGTATGCGATGATTCCCCTGAACGGGTTGTATACGGAATCGAAAATCAGAGCCTGCAACGGGGCGTTTTCATCTCCTTTCGGTGCAGGTATGCGGGCGACTATGGCTTCGAGCACCTCGTCCACTCCCTGCCCTGTTTTGCCCGATGCGCATAAGATGTCGTCGGGGTTGCAGCCCAGCAGGTCTACGACCTGGTCTTTCACCTCATCGACCATTGCCGAATCCATATCTATCTTGTTCAGTACGGGGATGATTTCGAGGTCGTTGCCTAATGCCAGATACAGATTCGAAATGGTTTGCGCCTGAATGCCCTGCGTGGCGTCCACTACGAGCAGCGCCCCCTCGCAGGAGGCTATGGCTCGCGATACTTCGTACGAGAAATCGACGTGTCCCGGGGTGTCGATAAGGTTGAGCGTATATTTTTCGCCGTTCTTGGCGACGTATTCCATCTGGATGGCGTGGCTTTTTATGGTAATACCCTTTTCGCGCTCCAAATCCATATCGTCGAGCACCTGCGACTGCATTTCACGCTGGTTGAGCGTGTGCGTCATTTCCAGAAGACGGTCGGCAAGTGTCGATTTGCCGTGGTCTATGTGGGCGATAATGCAAAAATTCCTGATGTTTGTCATAGCGAATGCAAATATACGAATAAGCGAGGGCAGAAGCAAATTTATTTGATTATGCCGAGCGGGAGTATATAGGGCGAAGCCAAATATACGAATTTTGTGTCATATGCAAAAATGCCGTTATATTTAGGTATAGCATTCGGAACATTGAACTTATCGGCGTGTCTTATTTTTGCCGTGTGCCGGTGCCGATTTGCTTGTCTGACTGATAATGCCTACTTTTGCGCAGGTTATAATCAGGTTTATTTTATGTTGAGCAGACAAATCGTGTCGGAACTTACCCGACTGGAGACCCCGTTTTATCTGTATGATACAGATTTATTGCGTCGGACGCTGGAGAGTGTCGTTTACGAATCCGAAAAGTACGGATATAAAGTCCATTATGCCATCAAGGCCAATTACGACGATCATATTCTCGGTATAATTCGCGAATACGGACTCGGAATAGATTGCGCGAGCGGCAATGAGGTGCGAAAAGCCGTAGAGTTGGGTTTCGATCCGAAAAGTATTGTCTATGCGGGTGTCGGTAAACGCGATAATGAGATTGAATATGCCGTAAAACAGAATATTCTTGCCATTAACTGCGAGTCGATCGAGGAACTTCATCTGATAGATGCGATATCGAAAAAATGCGGTCGTAAGACGGATGTCGCCTTGCGTATCAATCCAGACATCGATCCGAAAACGAACCATTGCATAGATACCGGTCAGGCGGACAGCAAGTTCGGCATTTCATACGAAGAGGTGCTTCAGCATGTCGATGATATCCGTTCGCTCGAAAATATCGATATCATAGGTTTGCATTTGCATATCGGTTCGCAAATTCGCGAGTTGCACGTTTTCGAGAATATGTGCGACAAGGTGAACGTCATCGTCGAAAATCTGACATCGCTCGGATTTGCTATCGATTTCGTCGATGTGGGAGGCGGTCTCGGTATAAATTACGATCTTCCCGAGAATGAGCCCATTCCCAATTTCGCTTCGTTGTTCGCTATAGTAAGGCAGCACTTGAATGTCGGGTCTCGGGATGTGCATTTCGAGTTCGGTCGCTCGATTGTCGGACAATGCGGCGAACTAATTACGAGAGTGCTTTTCAACAAGACGACCGCTACGGGTCGTAAACTCGTGATCGTGGATGCGAGTATGACGGAGTTGATCCGCCCTGCTCTGTACGGTTCGTATCACAATATCGAAAATATCAGTTCGCAGGATAGCGCGACCGAAAAATATACGGTTGTCGGCACGGCGTGCGAATCGACCGACGTATTCGATGAAAATGTCGGCTTGCGTCGTACAAAACGAGGCGATTTGCTGACTATCAAATCGGCTGGAGCCTACGGGATGTCGATGGCTTCGCGATATAATCTTCACGATATTCCCTCTGCGGTTTACAGCGATAAATTGTAGTCCGATATGTGGTTGGCGCTCGCTTTCGTTTCGGCCGCGTTTCTCGGATTGTATGATGCGGCGAAGAAAATGGCACTGAGTTCCAATGCCGTACCTCCCGTATTGCTGCTCAATACGTTGTTTTCCGCATTGCTTTTTACGCCGTTCATCCTGTCGGCGCGATGCGGTTCGGGGTGGTTCGACGGTACCGTCCTTTACGTGCCCGAGGGCGATGCGTCGGCTCATGCGGCAGTTGCGATAAAGTCTGCTATGGTGCTTGCTTCGTGGGTGTTCGGATATTACGGAATGAAACATTTGCCCATAACTATCGTCGGGCCGATAAATGCTACGCGTCCCGTACTTACTCTTATCGGGGCGATGCTCGTTTTCGGCGAGCAGCTGAATGCGTACCAGTGGGTCGGTGTGGCGCTGGCGCTGGTGTCGCTGTTTCTTCTCAGCCGTTCGGGCAAGAACGAGGGGGTCGATTTCACGCATAACATATGGATCCTGTTTTTGGCTCTGGCTGCCGTAATAGGGGCTGCCTGCGGTCTGTACGACAAGTACATTATGCGGGATATGAACCCGATGTTCGTGCAGAGCTGGTATTCTTTCTACCAGTTCGTTATGATGGGAATAGCCGTTGCGGTCATATGGCTTCCCAACCATCGGAAAAGTTCGCCTTTCCGATGGTCGTGGGCCATACCCTGCATCTCTCTCTTTCTGTCGTGCGCCGATTTCGCCTATCTTACGGCGCTGAGCGACGGCGATGCGATGATTTCGGTCGTGTCGATGATACGCCGCGGGTCGGTGCTCGTGTCGTTCGCTTGCGGGGCCTTGCTGTTCCGCGAGCGTAACTTGCGCAGCAAAGCCCTCGACCTCGTCTTCATACTCATAGGTATGATATTCCTCTATCTCGGCTCGCGTTAGATCAACTTTTCGAGACGTTCGACGGTTTTCCTTATCTCCGCATCGCTCGGCGAATAATCCTTCAATGCCCCTGCGAGGTATTGCTCGTAGGCGTAAAGGTCTATTACCCCGTGCCCCGACAGGTTGAACAGGATGGTCTTGTCTTCTCCCGCCTCTTTGGCCTTGAGGGCTTCGCGGACGGCTACGGCGATGGCATGCGTCGATTCGGGTGCGGGAATTATGCCTTCGCTTTTCGCGAAGAGGATTCCTGCGGCGAGAGTCTCGTTTTGGGCGACGGACTGGGCCTCGATAAGGCCGTCCTTGAGCAGCTGGCTGACTATGGAGCCCGCCCCGTGATAGCGCAAACCTCCGGCATGTATGTTCGACGGCTGGAAATCGTGGCCGAGCGTGTACATCGGTATCAACGGGGTATATCCCGATACGTCGCCGAAGTCGTATTGGAATTCCCCGCGCGTGAGTTTCGGGCAGCTTGCAGGCTCTACGGCTATGACGCGTGTGGTTTTGCCCTCGGTGAGGTTCTTACGCAGGAACGGGAACCCTATGCCCGCGAAGTTGCTGCCGCCGCCGAAGCAGCCGATGACTATGTCGGGGTCGGCATCGGCCATCTCCATCTGCGCTATGGCTTCCTGCCCGATAATCGTTTGGTGGAGCAGTACATGGTTGAGTACGCTGCCGAGACAGTAACGTGTGTTCTCGGGGTGCTGCAAAGCCATTTCCACCGCTTCGGATATGGCGAGCCCGAGACTGCCGGGGCATTCGGGGTCGCGTTCGAGCGCTGCGCGTCCCGAGCGGGTCATATCGGTCGGCGATGAGTAACATTCCGCCCCCCAGGTATTCATCATCAGTCGGCGATAGGGCTTTTGCTCGTAGCTTACCTTTACCATAAAGACTTTGACATCTATGCCGAAGTGCTGTCCTGCGAAAGCTATGGCCGAACCCCATTGCCCCGCTCCCGTTTCGGTAGTCAGGTGCTTGATTCCCTGCTCGTAGTTGTAAAAAGCCTGCGGGACGGCCGTATTCGGCTTGTGCGAGCCTGCGGGGGAAACGCTTTCGTTCTTGAAGTATATTTTTGCGGGCGTGTCGAGCGCTTTTTCGAGACCGTATGCCCTGACGAGCGGTGTCGGACGCCATATCTTGTATATCTCGCGAACGGGGTCGGGAATATCTATGAACCGCTCTGCGGACATCTCCTGACGTATGAGTTCGTCGGCGAAGATGGTTCGCATCTGTTCGAATGTTACGGGCTTTTTCGTGGCGGGGTCCAGCGGCGGCAGCGGTTTTGTCGGCATGTCGGCCACGATGTTGTACCATTGGCGGGGCATCAGCTCTTCAGGGAGTTCGAATTTCTTGGTTTTCATAATTTTGATATTGTGGATATAGATATAAAAAAATCCCATTGTTCACGACGTAAACAATGGGATCGATGATTTCTGTTCCTGCGATGATGCTATATATGCACACGACGATCTCGCTCATTGCCTACGTAAGTCAAGGAGCGCCACCACCAATATTGTGCATTGAAGATCATAATTGCTGTCTCGTTTCTTTTGCAAATATATGACATCGGTTTGTAAAATGCAAATTCGGGAGGATTTTTATTTCGATGTTTTATTAAAATATGTATCTTTGTGTGTTTTTCCGAAAAATAAAATTTACTGCATATGAATATCTCTTACAAGTGGCTTAAGAATTATATCGATACCGATCTGTCGGCCGAGGAAATTGCGGTTATACTTACCGATATAGGTCTGGAGGTGGAAAGTTTCGAGAAGATAGAGACGATACGCGGCGGATTGGCCGGCGTGGTCGTCGGCGAAGTCCTTACCTGCGTCGATCATCCCGACAGCGATCATCTCCACGTCACTACTGTGGATGTAGGCGGCGGAGAACCGCTGCAGATCGTATGCGGAGCGGCGAATTGCCGTGCTGGGCTTAAGGTCGTATGCGCTACGGTTGGTGCCGTGCTGTACCCTAACGGCGGAGACGAGGAGTTCAAGATCAAACGCAGCAAGATTCGCGGCGTGGAGTCGCTCGGTATGCTTTGCGCCGAAGATGAACTCGGCATAGGTACGGACCATGCGGGGATTATGGAGCTGCCGTCGGATGCTAAGGTCGGAATGCCTGCACGCGAATATTTCGGCATTCAGGATGATTATCTTATAGGTATCGGCCTGACGCCTAACCGTGTGGATGCCGCATCGCATATGGGTGTGGCGCGCGATCTGGCGGCTTATCTGCGCAGCCGCGGCAAGAACGTTTCGGTCAAACTGCCGAACGTGGACGATTTCAGGACTGATAACCGCGATCTCGTAATGGATGTCGCCGTGGAGAACTTCGAGGCCTGTCCGCGTTATGCAGGTGTTACGGTGACTGGGTGCAAGATAGCTCCTTCGCCCGAATGGATGCAGAATTACCTGCGCGCCGTGGGTATCAATCCCAAAAACAATCTTGTGGACATAACGAATTTCGTATTGTTCGAGCTGGGGCAGCCTTTGCACGCTTTCGATGCAGCCAAAATCGACGGCAGGCGCATCATCGTCAAGACCTGTGCCGAGGGGACGCCTTTCGTCACACTCGACGGCGTGGAGCGCAAGCTGTCGTCTCAGGACCTGATGATTTGCTCGGCGGAACATCCTATGTGTATTGCGGGTGTCTTCGGCGGGGCGGATTCGGGCATCGGCGATACCACGTCGGACGTATTCATCGAGTCTGCGTATTTCAATCCCGTCTGGGTCCGCAAGACGGCGAAACGCTTCGGTCTCAATACCGACTCTTCGTTCCGTTTCGAGCGCGGCATAGACCCCAATATGCAGGTGTATGCCTTGAAACGGGCCGCACTTCTGATGAAGGAGCTGGCAGGAGGTTCGATTTCGAGCGACATTATCGATATTTGTCCCGTGCCTGCCGAAGATTTCCGTTTCGATATATCGCTGGCACGCGTAAATTCGCTTATCGGCAAGGAGATTCCCGAACATACCGTTCGCGAGATACTTGCAGCCCTCGAGGTGAAGGTCGAGGCGGAAAAAGACGGAGTGTTGAGTGTGGCCGTACCGCCCTACCGCGTGGATGTGCGCCGCGAAGCCGACCTTATCGAGGATATTCTCCGCATATACGGCTATAACAATGTCGAGATTCCCGAACACGTCAATTCCACATTGTCGTATGTACAGAAGCCCGACAAACCTCATCTGGTGAATTCGGTGTCCGACTTCCTGACATCCCGCGGATTCACCGAGATAATGTCGAACTCCCTGACCAAGGGGTCCTATTACGAGGGGCTCGACTCGTATAAAGCCGAGAATTGCGTTCGCATACTCAACCCGCTGAGCGCCGATCTGAACGTTATGCGGCAGACTTTGCTGTTCAATGCTATGGAGGCTGTGGAGTTGAACGCGAACCGCCGCAACGGCAATCTCAAGCTTTATGAATTCGGCAACTGCTATTTCTATAATGCGGAGAATGCCGATGCGGGAAATGCGCTTGCCCCGTATTCCGAGAATTTCCGTTTGGCCCTGACCGTAACCGGAGAATCCGTCGCGCAGAATTGGAACGAAAAGGCGCAGAGAGCGTCGTTCTTTACGTTGAAAGCTGCCGTAGAGTTGATTCTCAAACGTTTCGGGCTCGATATTTACAAATTGAAAACGGAGACCCTGACGTGCGATATGTTCGGCGAGGCCGTCGCCCTGTATCTCAACGGTTCCGAATTGGCGAGACTGGGCGTTGTGAATACGAAGATTGTCAAGGCGTTCGGATTGAAACAGGAGGTATTTTTCGCCGAACTGGATTTCGACAAGCTGGCCAAGAGCACCAAGAAACATAAGATTGCGGCAGAAGAACTGTCCAAGTTCCCTGAGGTGCGCCGCGACCTTGCGCTGCTTGTGGATAAGTCTGTTACGTTCTCGCAATTGCGCGACATAGCGGTCGCGACCGAGAAGAAACTGCTTAAGAATGTCGCGCTGTTCGATGTCTATGAGGGCGACAAGCTGCCTGAAGGTAAAAAGTCTTACGCCTTGAGCTTTATCCTTGAGGATAAGACCCAGACGCTTAATGACAATATCATCGAACGGGTTATGTCCAACCTTCAGAAGCAGTTCGAACTGCGTGCCGGTGCGCAGATACGTTGATGCACGTGTTCGGTTTGTCGATGCGGAGTATTCGGGAATATCATAAAAGAAGGATCTGAAGCAGACAAATTCTATTCAACGAAAACGCCCCTGTCGGATACATTCCGACAGGGGCGTTTCTAATGCTTACAGGACGTTTCTGCGTATTATAATATCGGCTTGATTTTCGGCGGCTGAATGATTACGGTCGGGGTGCCGTTGCCGTCGCAGGTCGATACTATGCGCGCGGCTTTAATGCGTTGCGGGTTTATCAGCCGCGCTTTGCCGCCGTGAAGAACCGCCGCCCGCTCGAACGATATGCCGTCGATGCTCGTTTCGAGAAATCCCGAGTCGAAAATACATTTGGGCAGGTGGTCGTATCCAGTCGTGAATTCTATCTCGCGGCATTCGACGGGCGTGTCGAATTCGAACAGAAACCAGTCGCCTTGCTTGCAGGTGCGGACCGTTCGGGCTCCGCTTGTGTACGATTCGACGCGCGAGAACGGCGCCCGTTCCGCAGCCTCCATAGACGATGTGAGCCTGAAAGCGGGCTTGATAACGGCGTAATGCTCCGAAATGCCCGTCTTGGCGCTCGTGCCGCTGCGGTATTCGCTCCAGAAGAGGTATTCTGCGGGTTTGTCCGTCTTGAACGGATGTATGTATCGCGTCTTCGAGTTTTCATTCTCCTTGCAGTAGAATATGGTCGCATTTTCATCCGTAGAGGCGCTTAAGCGTCCGTTCGAGTAGCTTACCGACGGCGGGGCGAGCCTGAATCGGATACCCATAGATGCCAAACGGTCGTAGTGCTTGCTCCGCAGGCGGTCGGTGAAATCTTGCAGGCTGCTGCCGTATTTGCCCCAGCCTATTTCAGCGACTGCGCACAGACGGGGGAACGTCTGGTAGTGCAGGTAGTCGAGGGTTTCGGGCGTATGCGATACGTATAACTCGCTGAAGAATGTCGCTTCGACGCCTATTACGTTGCGGAGGTGTTCCTCGGTGAACCCCTGTTCCGCGAAGTCGAACGAATAGCACTGTTCGGTGTCGAAAATGGCCGCCCAATTATGCCCGTCCTCGCGTGGAGACTGCCGCATATCGAGATAGAAATATTGCCCCGGCATAACGACCGTTTTGTATCCTTTGCCCGTTGCCGCAAGACATCGTTCCGTGTTTTCCCAGCCGTGCACGCGTACAGTTCTCGGCAATGTCCCTCCGTTTACGGCTTCGTTCCATACTGCCGGAGTTTTACCGTATCTGCCTATGATTTTCCCTGCTTCGGACATAAAACGGTCTTCCAGCCTGCGTATGTCGTCATAGCCGTTTCTCGCGGCGAAGGCGGAACATCGCGGGCATTGCCGCCATTGCGACATCTCGACCTCGTCCCCTCCTATATGGATGAATTTCGACGGGAACAGCTGGCATATTTCGCCGAGTATGTCCTCCAAAAGTTTATAATTGGACTCTTCGGATGCGCACCATGCGGAGCGATATTCGTAGCCGTTCGTCGTATTTCGGTTCGGTTCGTAGTCGCACAGGATTTCGGGATGTATGTTCGCCATCGTCCTGCTGTGCCCGGGCAAATCTATCTCGGGGATGATCTCTATGTTGCGTATCGCCGCATATTCGATGATCTCTTTCATCTGGCGCTGGGTGAAATATCCTCCGTAGGTCTCGCCCCATTTGCCGTAGACGGATTTTATAGGCGACGAGCCTCCTCTCCACGCCCCCGCTTCCGTAAGTTCAGGATGCGACTTTATCTCTATGCGCCACCCTTCGTCGTCGGTCAGATGCAGGTGCAATTTGTTTATTTTGTGATAAGACAGTATGTCTATATAATGTTTTACTTTATCTATGTCTATCCACGTGCGGGCAACGTCGAGCATAAAGCCGCGGTATTCGAATCGGGGGGCATCCTTTATCGTGCAACAGTTTACGGTGGCAGGCAGTCTGCATCGTCTGGTGTAGACGTCGCTCGGCATCAGTTGAAACAGCGACTGTATGCCGTTGAATACGCCGCCGTAGCTTCCTCCCTTGACGGATATGCGCGTGCCGTCTATTGCGAGTATGTATGCTTCGCCTTCTAACTCGGGGTCGATTTGCAGCAATATGCAATTTTTGGGGCGTGCCGTGCGGGAGACATGCTTTACTCCGAGGTAATCGAGCATATACACCACGAGCGGACGCAATTCATCGTCGGAGTATACGACGGTAGTCGATGGCATTATGATGAATGCCCCGCTTTTTTCCGTTACGGACGACGGTTGCGGGACGATGGCATATGCGGCTGTTGTCAATACCGTCGCAATGAATAACAGGAGCGTAAATCTCGATTTCATATCGGAGGTTCAAAATAGTTTATTACAAAATTAATATTTTCGGCCGAAAAAACTAACTTTGCAAAGATTTAATTACAAATGTTATGAGTAACAGATATGCTGAATCGACTTTGCGCCTGCTGGAGGTGATGGATACGCTGCGCGTGCAGTGTCCGTGGGACAGGGAGCAGACGTTCGAATCGTTGAGAAACAATACTATCGAGGAGACTTACGAACTGGCGGATGCCATAGCCGACGGAAATATGGACGGCATCAAAGAGGAACTCGGGGATCTGCTCCTGCACGTGGTGTTCTATTCTAAGCTCGGAGCGGAACAGGGGGTGTTCGACTATGCGGATGTGGCCAACGGTATCTGCGACAAATTGATTTACAGGCATCCGCACGTTTACGGCGACATACACGCGGATACGCCTGCGGAGGTGAAACATAATTGGGAGCTGCTCAAGCTGCGCAAGAAGAACCGCAAGAAAGGTACGTTGGGCGGTGTACCGCGCAGTCTGCCTGCGATGGTCAAGGCATATCGCATCGGCGAAAAGGCTGCCGGCGTAGGATTCGACTGGGAGTGTCGGGAAGACGTGTGGAGCAAGGTCAAAGAGGAGATCGGCGAGGTCGAAGCCGAGATCGCTTCCGCAGACAGGGAGCGTATGGCGGATGAGTTCGGCGACCTGTTCTTTGCGTTGATCAATGCGTGTCGGCTTTACGGTGTCGATCCCGAGCTGGCGCTGGAGCGAACCAACAAGAAGTTCATCAAGCGTTTCGACGGTATGGAAGAGGCTGCGGCGGCCGAAGGCCGTACGCTGGGCGAGCTGTCTGCGGATGAGATGAACGAGCTGTGGGAACGGCAAAAAACGGAAAACAGGTAAGATTATGGCATTGATAAAGAGTGTGCGCGGTTATGAACCGCAGGTCGGCGAGAATACGTTTCTGGCCGAGACCGCCGTATTGATCGGCGACGTTACGATAGGACGCGATTGTTCGATCTGGTACAATGTCGTTTTGCGCGGGGATGTCAATACGATAACCGTAGGCGATCGCACGAACATACAGGACGGGACCGTAATCCATACATTGTACGACGGCTCGAAACATCCGTCGCAGACACATATCGGGAATGATGTCTCGATCGGGCACAATGCCACGATACACGGGGCCGTCATCGAAGACAACTGCCTGATAGGTATGGGTGCTACCGTGCTCGACAATGCCGTCGTGGCTTCGGGATGCATAATTGCGGCCAATGCTCTGGTGCTGTCGGGTTCGCGGCTCGAACCCGACTCCGTATATGCGGGAGTACCGGCCAAAAAGGTCAAGGACGTGACGCCCGAGCAGCGTGAGGAGATAATACGACGCATAGCCAACGATTACAGGATGTATGCGTCGTGGTATGATGAAAAGTAATGCTTCGGGGCGGGCAGGCGGTTTCCGCGCAGGCACCCCGAAACGTATTCGTAATGCCGTATGGCTTTGAGTGACCTTTTTAGCGTATATAACATCAGATGAGATTGTTCGGAAAATATTCCTCGTTCACGACGCATTTTATGATGGCGTTGGGCATCAGCCTGATAATCAATTTTTCATATCTGCTGTTGCTCATAGTCGATGAACGGGACTACGGTTCGCCCGAGTTGCGCAAATCCGAGCTGAATGAAGTGACGGATGTGCGAGGGGTATTGCGGATACATCCCGACGGGTACGGCTACCTGCTGGATTGCGATAATGCGGATATCGACAGCGTGTATGTCCAGTCTTGGAAACTGCGCCATATCGATATTGAGGACGGCGATACGGTGGATGCTGTCGCAGTGTCGCCGTCGAGCGAGACGGGGCATTACCGCCTTGCAAAAATAGTGGCCGTGAACGGCGAGGAGGTGGATTACGGGACCATACTGAACCGTTCGCGCTACGGAGTGGATTTAACGGTGCAGATAATATATTATCTCGTATTCTCGTTGTTGATGATCCTCGTTATGACGGCCGGAACGGACCGTAAGGCTGTCTCGCTGAGACTGTTCTCGAAAAGAGTGCTGCTGTGCGTGGTGCTGACGGTCGGAATCTATTTGCTGGCACCCGTGGCAGACCGCCATACGGGGCGTTTGCTGCCTACGTTCCTTGCGCGGACGGTGTGGATGAAATTCGATGCCGTCGTCATACTCAAATGTTCGTTTTCGCTCGTGGTTTCCGCACTGTATGCTTATATTTATACCCTTATATACAAGCAGCAGAGTATTGTGGTCGAGAACGAGAGGCTGAAGAGCGAAAATATGACTACGCGGTACAATATGCTTGTCAATCAGGTCAATCCTCACTTCTTCTTCAACTCGCTGAACTCTTTGGCCACGCTCGTGAGGGAGAATGACAGGGAAAAGGCTTTGGTGTATATAGACCGTATGTCGTATACGTTCAGGTATATTCTGCAAAACGGCAAAAATATGACGGTTGCGTTGCGCGAAGAGTTGAGTTTCGCGGAGGCTTACGGCTATATGTTCCGAATCCGATATGAAGACAAGATTTTTTTCGATATAGATGTCGATGGGCGGCTTGCGGACAGCGTCCTGCCCTCGTTGTCGCTGCAACCGCTGATAGATAATGCCGTCAAGCACAATGCGATTACGGCGCGCAATCCGATGCATATATCTATCACTGCCGAAAACGGGTATCTCGTCGTATCGAACCCGAAATATCCGTTGCTGAAGGCCGCCGAAGGTACGGGCACGGGGCTGAAGAATTTGAGCAGCCGATATATGTTGATTATCGGTCGGGACATAGAGGTGCTGGATACGGCCGACAGATTTGTCGTGAGACTGCCTCTGCAAACTGCCAAAGAGTGATATGAGGATATTGATAGTTGAAGATGAGACGGCCGCAGCGCGAAATTTGCAGTCTATGCTGTTGCAGCTCGAACCTTCCGTCGAGATTGCGGGGGTGACGGAGAGTGTCGTCGATACCGTGGAGTGGCTTGCCGACAATCAGGCGCCGGACCTGATTTTTATGGATATACATATAGCCGACGGTGAGTCGTTCAGAATATTCGAATCGACCGATGTAGGTGCCCCCATCGTCTTTACCACGGCTTATGACCGTTATGCGCTCGAAGCCTTCAAGGTGAACAGCATAGATTATCTGTTGAAACCTCTGAAAGAGGCGGACCTGCAACGGGCGTTGGACAAATGGCGTCGGCTGACCAATGCCGAACGTCGGGATTACAAATCGCGCGTGGAAGCTTTGGCGGCTACGCAGAACGGTCGCAGCGATCTCTTTCTCGTGCATGTCCGCGATAAGATAATTCCCGTTAAGACCGACGATATTTTGTGGTTCTATACCTGTGACGAGCGGGTGACGGCACATACCGCAGACGGTTGCGACTACCCTGTCGATAAAACGTTGGAGACGTTGCAGTCTCGGCTGTCGGAATATGATTTTTATCGAGCCAACCGTCAGTTTATCATTGCGCGCCGAGCCATAAAGGATATTTCGGTGTGGTTCGGCAGCCGTCTGGTCGTGAACCTCTCGGACGAAACGCCCGAACGGATAGTCGTCTCCAAAGCCAAAGTGCCCGATTTCAAGCGATGGCTTACGGCCGTTCACCCCTGAAAACGGGCGTTTGACCTCGGTTTATTGTCGTTTGACCCGATAGTCCGATGTCCGATGATGAAATTGAGGTACATTTGCGATGTGCATTTGCCGATACTATTATATTCGGCAGTTATCGGACGGATGCATATCCCCTGCAGGATTAGAGGATATTTGATGGGTTTGCAGGACAGGGGATGCAATCGGTGCCGTTTGATTGCGGCACCGATTTATCGGTAAGAACAGAAAATTTTATTGAAATAAGATTATCTTCGTAAATCAGTTATTCACAATCGGATTATCGATGAAAAAGATTGTTTTGATTTCTTTGTCGCTCGTTTGTTTTCTCAGTGCGGCGGCCCAACAGAAAGGAAAGATTACGGCGACGGTCGTCGATGCAGTTACGAAAGAGGGCGTTATGGGCGCCGTGGTGGAGGTCTACCCCGTTTCGGCTCCCGACAATAAACGCTACTATACTACGGGGTTCGGCGGTAAGGTGGAATTCCCGTCGTTGAATTACGGCGAATACAAGGCTGTCGTGACGTTTTTGGGATATGCCGACTCGGAACAGTCGTTCAAGGTCTCGTCCGCTGTCAGGAATGTCGGTACGTGGTCGCTCGAGGAGAGCGCGACGAAGATAGAAACCGTTGTCAAGGAGGTCAAATCTTTGCGCACGTCGCAGGACGGCGATACGCTGAGCTATAATGCAGGCGCATTCAAGGTAACCAACGATGCCGATGTCGAGGGACTTCTGAAAAAGATGCCGGGCATAACCATCAATAACGGCGAAGTGGAAGCCCAGGGAGAAAAGGTGCAGAAGGTTTTCGTCGATGGCAAGGAGTTTTTCGGCGAAGATGTGAACACGGCTATCAAATCGTTGCCCGCCCAGGCGGTAGACCGTATCGAGGTCTTCAATAAGCTGAGCGACCAGGCCGAATTTTCGGGAATGGACGACGGCGAGGGCTACAAGGCCATCAATATTGTGACGCATAAGAATATGCGGCAGGGACAGTTCGGTAAAATGTATGCGGGTTACGGTTATCAGCCCGAAACCGACGACATAACCTCGCATCACAAATACACGGTCGGCGGCAATGTCAATATCTTTCATGGAAGCAGCCGATTGTCGGTCATAGGCCTGTTCAACAATATCAATCAGCAGAATTTCTCGTTCGAGGATATCGTCGGTGTCAGCGGCAATACTTCGGGGCGAGGCCGCGGCATCGGGCAGTATATGGTACGACCGCAGGACGGTGTGGCGTCGGTGAACTCTATCGGTCTGAATTTCTCGGACCAATGGGGCAAGAAGGACCAGGTGAAATTCCAGGGCAGCTATTTCTTCAATAACACTACGACCAAAAATCTGTCGGATAATTATACATGGTATGAAGATCCGTCTCCCGTCGATACGTTGCATAAGACGGGACGCTCCCGTACGTTGAACAACAACCATCGTTTCAATGCGCGTATCGATTGGAAAATCTCGCAGAACCAGTCGTTGATGTCGCGTACGTCGTTCAGCTATCAGGGCAATACGCCTCAAAGCCGTTCGGTCGGTTACCAATACGGTCAAAGCGGTTTGCTGTATCTCGATGATTATTCCCGCAACCATACTACAGGCTGGAATCTCAATGAATTTTTGCAGTATCGTTTGAGACTCGGAAAACCAGGGCGCACGCTGACCGTAGACGGCCGTTTCAATTACAGGGACAATACGGGCAAGAAACGTCTTTCGTCGAACGAAGCGCCTGCAATACCGTATGGCGATGACGCGTATGCGGACTATCTGCAACAGCTGGCCGACAATAACGGAATGATACCCGATGTGGCAGGGAATCCCGACCTGTACGATCCCGTTTATCAATATATACATACGCCGTCGCGTACGTATAACGTCCGAGGCAGCGTGAATTACAGCGAACCTATCGCCAAGAGCTGGCAATTCAATTTCTCGTATAGGTTCGATTACGAAAATTCCAATAAAAAGCAGAAGGCATTCTATACGGACGGGAATTTCAATACGGAGAGTGTCAATGAACAGATGACCAATTCGTACGAAAGCGGTTATTGGACGCATCGCATAGGCCCGGGCATCCGTTTTTCCAAGAAGAAAAACACGTTCGTCGCCAACGTATATTATCAACGTTCGTCGCTGGACGGCCGCGTAATCGGCGGGCAGTCTGACGACATAAACAAGAACTATAATAACGTCCTATATTTCGCGATGTTGAATTATATGATCAACCGCGAAAATTCGATACGCCTGTTCTTCCGCTCTTATACCGATTGTCCGTCGGTGACGCAGTTGCAGGACATATACGACGTTTCCACCCCGCAATATCTGAGTATCGGCAACAAGAGTCTGAATCCCGCGTTTATGCACCGCATCAATTTACACTACATAAACTCGAATGTCGAAAAAGGGCGGACGTTTATGTGGATGTTTATGATGCAGAACCAGCAGAATTACATCTCTTCGTCCACGTGGTACACAGGCGGCGAGGCAGTAGAAGTCGGCGAAGGGGATGCACGCAAGGTATACCATCCGCAGCGGGTGACGTCTTACGAGAATATGGACGGTTATTGGTATCTCCGCACCCATGTCAGTCTGGGCCTGCCGTTGTCGTTTATGAAGTGCAACCTCAATATTATGGCGGGGGTCAATTACAGCGTAACGCCTTCGGCAGTGTATTCTTCGCTTGCAAACATGCAAAACCATATCTATACGACCAATTACGCGAATAATATAGGTTATGATGCGCAGGTTACGTTGGGAAGCAACATATCTGAAAATATAGATTTTACGCTTTCGTGGAACGGCGCATTCAACCAGTCGTGGAATACGGCGGCAAAAGTCGGCGGCAAGAATCAGAAGAACAATTATTTCAACCATACCGCGTCGGGGACGCTCAAGTGGGTGTTCTGGAAAGGATTTACCTTTACGGCAAGCTGTTCGTACGTGCAATATCTCGGTTTTACGACCGAATACGACGAGAGCTACGTGCTCTGCAACCTCTATCTCGGCAAGAAACTGTTCCGAAATAAACTCGGCGAGGTGCAGATAGGCGTTAATGACGTTGCGAACCAGAATACGGCGTTTTCGCGCAATACGGGTTCTGGATATACGCAGAATGTGACGAACAGCGTTATCGGGCGTTATTTCAGCATACAGTTCGTATACAATCTGCGCCACTTCGGCAAAAAGGGTTCGACCGATGCGAAAGATTACGACTACCGCGAATCTACGGGCGGCGTAGGTGTTAATAACAATGCCGGTGCGCGCCGTATGGGGCCGCCTCCCGGAATGCACAGATAGAGACCGAATTATATAAATTGCATTGTCCCGTTTTCAAGCCCCGCAATATTTGCGGGGCTTGATCGTAAGTTCCCGCCCCGAACCAGATATCCCGCTCCTGCAAACCGTTAAAATAGAGACACCCCTGTCGGAAATAGTTCTGACAGGGGTGGAATCATTGGTCGGAGCCGTGTTGCGATATACCGTGAATCGTATTATCTGGTCGCTCTTTTGGTCTGTTTGCGTATGGCCACGGTTTTTACGACCTTGTTTTTGATCCTCAGACGCAACTCCTTGTTAAGTGTCAGGTGCATAGCTATCAATGCCGTTCCTCCGTAAATGACGGCGAGCCGCCATAATGCGGTGATTTCGGGTAAAATATCTTCGAATCCCGCACCCATATCCTGTACGCGGATAAATGCGTTTATGGCGTGGCTGCTTGGGAATATGTTGCCGATGCCGAACAGCCATTGCGGCATAGCATCTCCCGGGTACGAAACCCCGCTGAGCAAAAGCAGCGGGATGGACGACCACAATAACCATAGGATGGAGTTCTCGCGGCGCGTGAAGAGCGTCGAAACGGTAATGCCGAGAAATATGCAGGCCAGAAGATACGGCAGCATCAATCCTATTATCGTCATCGGATGGCCGTTCATCGGGTATTTGTACAGATGATAATGTATCGTGAGTATGTATGCTGTCGTGACGGCGCATATGGACATATAAGTCAGCGTCTTTCCCAATACGACAGGTATGGTGGACATTCGCTCCTCCCCTACGGGTGTCAGTTTGCGGTAGAGGTCGAATTCGTGCCATGTACCTCCGATCATACCTATTCCTATCAGCAGCGTTTGCTGTATTATCGCCATAATGATGGCCGGCATAACGAATGTGCCATATCCCAGATACGGGTTGAAGAGGTTGTGCGATTGGTATATTACAGGCTGCGTGACTGCTTGCGCCTGCGGAATGTTTATCCCCTGTGCTACGAGTCGTTGAAACTCGACCATAGCGCCCGTTTGCGTCAATGTGCCGACAATCTCCTGAAAAACCTGTCGGTACATCAGAAAATAGCTGGCGTCGCAATATAACGATACATGAGCCTGCAAGCCTCCGACCAACTGCTTTTCGTAGTCGCTCGGTATATAGACGATTCCGTATATGTCCCGATCGTAGAACAGTTTTTTTGCCTCTTCCATATCGGCCGCTTCGTATGCGACATAGGCGTTGGGGCCGGCATTGAAACTGTCGATAAGCGCTCGGCTCGACGATGTCTTGCTGTTGTCGATGACGCCTATCGGTACATTGCGCAGTACCTGATTGCCGTATGCGAGTCCGTATAACGTCGAATATATGAATATGGCGAATATCAGGATCAGCATTACGCCGCCGTCGGTGAAAATCGCACGATATTCATTCCGCATTACGGATGCAGCTTCCTTGGCATATAGAGATATGTATTGTTTCAGTTTCATCGTCTCCTATAATTTACCCCAATATTTTTTGTCCAGACACAGCCTTCTCAGTCTCGGGATTACCGCTATCGCCAAAACCTGGAATAACATCATATACCCCAAATCGGGCAACGCATAGGCTATCGGAGCACCGCGCATAGCTATGTCTACGTATATCCGCATATAGAACGTGAACGGGAACACGTAGCTGAATATCTGGATTCCCATATACATAGCCATCGTCGGGAAGGTCAGTCCCGAGAATGTAAATGCCAGAACCGAGTAGCCGCCGCCGAACGACAATGCGAGTCGCAGATTGTCGAATACGGTTATCGCGAAGATGCCTATCGCCTGATAGCTGAGGATAAAGACGAGCCCCGATATTATGAGCATAGCGGAACTTCCGTTCATCGGAGCTCCGAGAATGTCGAATACTATCCAATGCATTACCAATGTCATCGCGAACATTGATATGGTGATGGGCAACATCTTGCCCGTAAGTGCTGCCAGAATCGAGCCGCCTCCCGTGTCGAGCCACTCCTTGGCGGTGGAGAATTTCAGCTCCGTACCTATCGCATAGACGGTGGTGAGCACCGAGAAGATGAGAAGCATCATAGCGAGGAAACTCGGCGCAAGGTAGTACGAATAATTGATGTACGGGTTGAAAAGTATGTGCCGCTCGAAACTTATCGGCATCGCCTGCGCCATCGCCTGACGCGCCGTCAGCCCTTTGGCTCCTAATAGTTTCAGCTGTATGCCCGTGGAAAAGGTCTTCACGACCGTCTGCACGTCTTTCTCGAGCAGTCCATTGACCGTGATGTTGCAACCCGAGTTGTAGAACTCTATGTGGGTCTGGGTATTGCCGTTTACATCCTTTTCGAAAAAGGCGGGGATTTGCAGGATGGCGTATATCTTGCCTTCGCGCATCAGCTGCATACCCTCTTCCATATCCTGTATTTCGTATGCGACCAGCGCAGACGCGGTTTCATCGATCATCGATGTCAGCTGGCGCGATAAAGGCGTATTGTCTTGGTCGAGCACGGCGATCGGCAGGCTGTCGATGCTGTTTTTGAATATGAAGGAGAAAAACACGAACGAAACCAACGGCAGTCCGAACATCATCACCAGATATATCTTTTTGTCGATGATGCGCGACAACTCACGGCGGAATACGGCGTATGTATTATGTATGAACGTTCGCATTACGTATATGTACGGTTATTCCTTTATATCGCTCCAATTGACTATCACGCTCATACCTGGACGGATATTGGCTACGTCCGTTACGGGCTTGGCCTTTACGGCGAATGTGCGGATGTCGAATCCGCCCTGCGTGCGGGTCGCATTCCAAGTGGCGAAATCGGCCTGTACGGCAATGTAGGTCACTTCGAGCTCGACTTCGCGGTCGAGGGCGGGAATCTGTGCGTTCATCCGTGTGCCGATATGGATTTTGGGCAGCATCGTCTCCTTGATGTTGAACGTTATCCATACGTCGGAAAGGTCGAGAAGCGTTACGACAGGGTATCCGCTGCCTACCAGTTCGCCCTGCTCGGCGATGATCGATGATATTTCGCCGTCTACGGGCGAATATACCATTGCGTCGTTTATGTACGACTCTACTTCATTGACGGCTCCCTGCGCTTGGCGGACCTGTGCCGCAGCAGCGGCCTTGTCTTCCTTGCTCGCACCGTCGAGAACGAGGTCGTATTGCGCTTTTGCGGCGGATTCGGTCGCTACCATAGCCCTATAATTGGCTTCGGCCTCATCCAACTTCTGTGCGGGTACCACACCATCCTTGTAGAGGTTCTGCACTCGCTCGAACGTCTTTTTGGCCAGCTCCTTACCTGCCTGCGCCTTTTGCCACATATTCAGCGCGGCCTCGATCTGTTGCACCCTCGCTCCGTCCAACGCCTTTTTGTCCAACGCCGTTGCGGCGCTCTTTATGGCCTCGACCTGTTGCAGTTTTGCATTGAGTTCGGGCGTGGAGAGAACATAGAGCAACTCCCCTTTCCTTACCGATTGGCCCTGTATGACCTTCATATCGTCGATGCGGCCGGCGATTTTCGACGATGCCTTGTAGGTAGTGCATTCTACCGTTCCCTGAATAAGTACGGGGGCGCTCTTGACGAGATACCAGCCGAGTAAAATAACCGCTACGACTATAACCGCTACGGTTATGAAAATTCCGATGATGTTGATGCGTTTCATATGTCTTTCCGTTATTATTATTCTTCGAAACTTATTTGGCGCGCATTGCTGCGTCGCATATAATTGATGAATTCGTCGCTTACGCCTGCCGCTTCAAGCAGTTTGGCCAATGCCACGTCGTAGTTGAAAGCTGCCTGCATACGTTCGATGCGGACTTTGGCGAGGTTCAGTTCGGCATCTACCAGGTCGGTGGACGAACTCATACCCGCAATGAACGCTGCGTTTTTCATCTTCAGATACTCTTTCGCGAATGCCAGCGATGCGTCGATCGAGGTCATCTGGTTGCGATAGTTCATCATCTGGGTGTACAGGCTCTCTATCAGCACCGAAATATCCTTGTTCGCCTTGTCTTCCAGCGCATTTACACGGAGAGCGGTTTGTTTGGCCGCCGAATACTTGTATTCGCGGTTGAGTCCGTTGAATATCTTGAAATTGACTCCTACGCCTACCGCCCAGCGGGGCAAAAGTTTCGAAACCTGATAGTTGTAGAACGTTCCTCCTCCTACGGCCACTATTTGCGGATAGAACTCGGAGCGTTGCAGGCGTACGTTCTGTTTGGCGAGTTGCTTTTTCAGCGCCACCTGATTGAGCAGCGGGTTGTAATCCGTCGCCAGCTGGCGATAGTATTCTACGCCCTCTATCTGGTCGAGTACGAACATCGCCGTTGCGGGGTCTCCCTCGGCGGCGGTTCCCAATGTATTGCCGAGTGCCGCTCTGATAGTCGCGAGCTGCATCGATGCATTCAGCAGATCGCGCTCGGCCTCAGCCATTTTGAACTCTACATATAAACGTTCGCTCGAAGCTATCATTCCGTTGCGCTCGAGTGCGATAGCATCATTCAGATGTTTCTTGACACCTGCAACGACTTGTCGCCGCACCTCCACGACGTGCGAAGCCAATGCATAGCCGAAATAACGCTCTACGAGTTCGGATACGAGCGCATTGCGCGTCTGGGCGCTCTGCTCGTGCACCGCCTCCTCGTTTATTTTTGCCGCCTTGTTGGCAACGTTGATTTTACCGCCCATAAAAATCGGCAAAGAGACGCTTCCTCCGACGAATCCGACGCTGCGGTCCTGAAGCGTGTATTCCCAGCTTTGCCCCATAAGCGGAGTGAGAAGCCCTCCTACGGCCTGTTGCAGAGCAGGATCGAGTGCGGGCAATATGGCCGATACGCCGTTCTTGACCGCAGGCTTCAAATCGTTGAGATCCAAAGCTATATCCTTGCCCATATATGAATATGCACCGTTTACGCTGATTGTGGGCATTCGAAGACCTATGGCTGCCTGCCTTTCGCGTTTGGCGGCTTTTTCTTCGAATTTCGTAGCCTGCATAGACGGATTGTTGGCCATCGTCATATTCAGCGCTTCGTCGAATGTCAATGTCCGTTGCGATTCCTGAGCAGAAACGGATGCCGATAAGGCGATCATACAAACTAAAACAGGTAATCTTTTCATAGTCCTAATATAACATATCTTGTATCGTACAAATGTACTATATATTTCAATAGCGGATATACGGTATTTTACTAAAATGGAATTTTCGAACGTTTTTTGATACCCTTCAAACTATTTTGTCCTTTTTCGGAACACTTGAGCGTTATGACGGTGACTTCGGGGCGAACACCTGCACGTATGAACATTCCGACATACCCTATTCCGTCGTTTATATAAAGTTTGTGCCCGTCGCGTTCGTACAGGCCGCTCCACTCCTTGTAAAACAATTTCGCGGGCGACCATTCGTAGCTGCCGATGCGTAATTTGGCCTGCATACCGTGGACGTGTCCCGCAAGCGTCAAATCACCGCGCCCGCAGGCGATTATGCTGCTCCACAACTGCGGTATATGAGAAACGGTAATATTGAACATATCCTCGGGTACGCCGTCATAACCGTGCGAAATGTCGAAATCGGGAATATCGGTCAGATGGCGGAATTCGTGCAGTTCGTCGGAGAACGACAGCCCCGTAACCGATATGGAATCGCATCCGCGGCGGATGTAGGCGGTGGTATCGTCCAATACCGTCCAGCCGAGAGCCCGCTCTTTTTCGAGCAGGACGCGGCTGTTTTCATATTTGGGCAAGGATACGGAGTCAAGGATGTATATGCCCGTATCGTGGTTGCCGACAGTCGCGAAAACGGGACCGTCGATTGCCGACAGCAATTCCATCCTCCGTTCGTCGAGTTCCGAGTGCCGTATAGTGACTAAATCGCCGCTGAAGACCACGATGTCCGGATGCGATGCGTTTATCGCCTCCACCAGCGCCCGCGTCTCTTTTTCGGGATTCAGCAACGTGCCGATGTGCAGATCGGAGAATTGCACTATGCGAAAGCCGTCGAACGGCTTCGGCAGATTTTCCGAATATATTTCCGTTTCCTTTATCACAATGTTCTTGCGTCCAATAATTAAGCCGTAAATGAGATATGAAGCGACCGATACGGCGACGGCTGTCCCTAATATGAGGGTTATGCGCCGCCTCCCGCCAGCCGGCAGAAACACATAAAACGCTATGCGCGGCAGTACCGATATAATATATATGGTAAAGAGCCACATCACCGTATTCATAACCGTCGGCGTGTTGTCTGTGACGAAAAGCATTATCGACGGAATCGACAACGGGATTAGGTCTGTGACCGATGCGAATACGATGAACGCTATCCGTAGGGTTTTGACGGACAGTTTCGATACGTATCGCATATATACGGCATAGTCGGCTGCGACTGTCGCCATATAAAACAGGATGAATAAATATTTCATAAGCACAAATATACGATTTTTTCGTCATTGCGCATTATGCCGATTCGATACTGTTGCGGAGCCTGTTATTTGGCATACATCTTGCTTAAAGGGACATAGCGCAAAAAACGTACTTACGTATTTATAAGTTATTATAAACCAAAACAGTATTGATTATGAAAACAATTCGACTCTTATTTGCGGCATCTTTAATCGCATCCGTGGTATCGACGGCATCCGCACAACGTCCGCGGCATCGTCATGCCGACCGCTATGAACCGACGGTATATCTCATATCGGTCAGCGAGACGGATACCGTTTATCGCTGCAATGCGTGTCAGGCACAACAGTATCGCAATGCAGCCAACAATGCGGCAATGCAGCAGGCCATTGCGGATTATAACGAAACGCACCGTACGGGTTTCCAGCAGGTAGAGAAGCCGCAATTCATCTTCAGCACGAAGAATAATAAATTCTCGTTCGCATTGGGCGGATATGTCAATCTGCGTGCGAGCTACGGCTTCGAGGGTATTCCGAACAATATCGATTTCGTACCTTACGATATTCCGATCCCCGGGAATTACGCCACTCGCCAGCAGTTCGGTATGGACGCATCGACTTCGCGCCTCTATCTGAAAGCCATCGCCAATACCCGTGCCCTCGGCCGCGTAGTAGTGTTCGTGGACGGTGACTTCAGAGGCGGCGGCCGCGACAGCTATACCCCGCGCTTGCGTTCAGCCTACGTATCGTTCAAGGGTCTGACCCTCGGCCGCGACATAACGACGTTCTGCGATTTGAACGCCGCTCCGCAGACGGTCGATTTCCGCGGTCCCAATGCGTACAACCTCAATTTCGCGACGATGATCCGTTATGAAATATCGTTCGCACGCGATTATCTTACTTTCGGAGCGGCTGCCGAAATGCCTAATGTGAGCGGCACTTACGGTGCATCGTTCGCGTCTCTTCCGCAGCGTGTGCCCGATTTCCCCGTATATTTGCAGGTGAATTGGGGACGGCATCGTCAGAGCCACTTCCGTGCATCCGCGGTGTTCCGCGATATGTACATCCGCAGCACTTTGCGTGACAATAACACGACTTTGTTCGGATGGGGCGTGCAGGCCAGCGGTAATATTATGATAGGCCGAGTGCTCAACATCTTCTTCAACGGCGTATACGGCGAAGGCATAACCCCTTATATTCAGGATTTGACGGGATCGGGACTCGATTTTACTCCCAACCCGCTGCGCCCGACCAGCATCCAGACGATGCCGATGTACGGCTGGCAGGTAGCTGCCCAGATAAATCTGCTGAAGAACCTGAGCATCTCGGGCGGATATTCGGCCGTGACCGTATGCAAGAAGAATACGTTCTATGCCAATGACGAATACCGTATGGGACAGTATATTTTCGGAAATATCTTCTATAATATCACTCCCCGCTTCAAGATCGCTGCCGAGTATCTTTACGGACGCCGCGAGAATATGAACGATATGAAGAATCACGCCAATCGCGTAAATATTATGGCGCAGTATAATTTCTGATGCCCGCATCGGCGGATATCGGAAGCGTATCGAAACGGCGGTTTCGCCCGCAGTTTCCGTATCCGCGATCGGAAATCTATCGGAAAGGCCTGTATCCCTTACGGATACGGCCTTTCCGTTTTGACGCGGCCGCGTCAAAACGGAATAATTTCGTATATTTGCGGTATAAAATTCGGAAAATACTATGGAATTGCATTTCACGGGATTGATAATAGGCGTCGCCACGTTTCTCATAATCGGCCTTTTCCATCCGCTGGTTATCAAGGGCGAATATTATTTCGGAGTTAAATGTTGGTGGGCTTTTCTGGCGGCAGGGATAATTACCGTGTCCGCGTCGCTCTTTATCGAATCCGTATTATGGTCTACTCTTCTCGCGGTCGTGGGCGCCTCGTCGCTGTGGAGTATCGGCGAGTTGTTCCAGCAGCGTGAACGGGTGCGTAAAGGCTGGTTCCCAAAACGTAAGAAAGATTGACGGTGAAGCGCTGCCTCTGCATATTGTATGTCGCATTGCTTGCATCCTGCTCGTATCCCGAATGCGGAAGCGAGACGGTTGCGGATTGCATACAGGATGATGCGGCCGAGAAAATCGCACGGGCGAAGCTGCTTTTCGCGGGTGACGTTATGTGCCATATGCCCCAAGTGTATGCGGCACGTACGGACGGCGGGTACGATTTCCGACCCGTATTCGAATTCGTGAAACCTTATTTCGAACGTGCGGATGCCGCCATTGTCAATCTGGAGACTGTAGTGTCGCCGAACGGGCGTTATTCGGGCTATCCGTCATTCGCCTCTCCCGCCGAGTTTGCGGCAGCCTTGAAATGGGCGGGCGTCGATATTGCCGTTATGGCCAACAATCATTGCTGCGATCGCGGCAGGCGCGGAATTATGGCGACGACGCATTGCCTCGATACTCTCGGCATCTCTCGTACCGGAGTCTTCCGCGATGATGCCGACCGGCTGTCCCGCAATCCGCTGCGTTTCGACTGCGGCGGCATCGCATTCGCCCTGCTTAATTATACCTATGGAACCAACGGACTCGATGTTCCGAACGGTTGCTACGTCAATCTGACGGATACGGCCGTTATGCGGCAGGATTTGCGCCGTGCGGCCGATGCGGATTGCATTGTGGTCTGTATGCATTGGGGCGATGAATATGTGCGCAAGGCGAACCGTCAGCAACGACGTCTGGCCGATTTCCTGCATCGCAACGGCGCGGATATCGTCATAGGCAGCCATCCCCACGTCATACAGCCTGCCGATGCCGCCTGCGGCAGGATAACCGTTTGGTCGCTCGGCAATTTCGTCTCCAACCAGCGTAAGCGGTTCTGCGACGGCGGATTGATGGCTGAGGTGGATGTCGAGAAGAGGAATGCGAACGATGTGCGCTGTCGGCTGACGTTGATACCTGTATGGGTGTCCTTGCCGAACTATCGTATAATTACGCCCGATGCCGATAATGAACTGCCTGGGGCGGAAACGGCGGATTACGAACTGTTTATGCGGGATACGGAAAAATTGTTGTCGTCAGGTGCGGATACGCAGTGACGGCCTTGCATATAATGTTCGAATAAATTTGGCATTGCGTTCGTTTATTCGTATATTTGCATTGAACAAGTACAAAATAAAACCGATTATGAAAAGCATCAAAGGTACACGCACCGAGCAGAATCTGCTTAAGGCATTCGCCGGTGAGAGTCAGGCACGCAGCCGTTATACGTTTTTTGCAAGTGCAGCAAAGAAGGAGGGATATGAACAGATAGCGGGCGTATTCCTCGAAACTGCCGAGCAGGAGAAAGAGCACGCCAAAGTGTTCTTCAAGTTCCTCGAAGGCGGCGACGTTACTATTACGGCATCGTATCCCGCAGGTAAGATTTCCGACACTCGCGAGAACCTTATGGCGGCGGCCAAGGGCGAAAACGAAGAGTGGGACGTGCTCTATCCCGAATTTGCGGCCGTAGCCGAGGAGGAGGGCTTCCCCGAAGTGGCGCGTGCGTTCAGAAACGTGTCGAAAGTGGAGGCGGAGCACGAGAAGCGTTATCTGGCGTTGCTCGGCCGCATCACGGACGGCAATTTCTTCATTCGCGACCACGAAATATGGTGGCAGTGCCGTAATTGCGGCTTCGTATATAAGGGAACCGAAGCCCCTGCGAAGTGCCCGGCTTGCAGCCATCCGCAGGCATATTTCGAGCCCAAGAAGGAGAATTATTAGCGTGAATATCCGATTTTTTGAAACAGGGGCGGACCATATGATTGTCCGCCTTGTTTATTTTTGTGTCTTTTAGTATCTTTGCCTTCCGAAGTGAGGCGGCTTATGTGCCGTCGGAATAATATTACGACTAAATAATTTTTATGGCAGACGAAAAAATCATATTCTCGATGGTGGGTGTTTCGAAGACATTTACCAATCAGAAGAAAGTATTGAACAACATCTATCTTTCGTTCTTTTACGGTGCGAAAATCGGCATTATAGGCTTGAACGGATCGGGCAAATCTACGCTGATGAAGATAATAGCCGGTATCGACAAGAATTTTCAGGGCGAAGTCGTCTTCTCACCCGGATATACGGTCGGGTACCTTGAGCAGGAGCCGCAGTTGGACAATGCCAAGACCGTAAGGGAGGTCGTGGAAGAGGGATGTGCGGCCACCGTCGCTCTTTTGAAAGAGTATGAAGAGATCAATATGAAGTTGTGCGAGCCGATGGACGACGATGCGATGGCGAAGTTGATCGAACGTCAGGGCGAACTGTACGAGCAGATAGACCATGTGAACGGATGGGAAATAGACAGCGTGCTCGAACGGGCGATGGATGCGTTGAGATGTCCCGATCCCGACAGGTCGGTTGCCGTATTGTCGGGAGGCGAACGCCGTCGCGTAGCGTTGTGTCGCCTGCTGTTGCAGCAGCCCGACGTACTGTTGCTCGACGAGCCTACCAACCACCTCGATGCGGAGAGCATCGATTGGCTCGAGCAGCATCTTCAGCAGTACAAAGGTACGGTCATAGCCGTTACGCACGACCGTTATTTCCTCGACAATGTCGCGGGTTGGATTCTCGAGCTCGACAGAGGCGAGGGGATTCCGTGGAAAGGCAACTATTCGGGCTGGCTCGACCAGAAGACCAAACGCCTTGCGCAGGAGGAGAAGCAGGAGAGCAAACGCCGAAAGACGCTGGAGCGCGAGTTGGAGTGGGTGCGTATGTCGCCGTCGGGACGCCGCGCGAAGAGCAAGGCGCGTCTTTCGGCGTATGATAAAATGCTTAACGAGGATACGAAGGAGCGCGAGGAGAAACTCGAGATATTTATCCCGAACGGACCTCGTTTGGGCGATGTTGTTATCGAGGCGAATAATGTCTCGAAAGCTTTCGGCGACCGCGTGTTGTACGAGGGGCTCGACTTCAAGCTGCCGCCTGCGGGCATTGTAGGCGTCATAGGTCCCAACGGAACGGGAAAGACTACCCTTTTCCGTATGATTATGGGGTTGGAGGAGCCGACGTCGGGTACGTTTACTGTCGGGCAGACGGTTAAACTGGCATACGTCGATCAGCAGCATAAATCCATCGATCCCGAAAAGACGGTTTATGAAGTGATTTCTCAGAACAGCGATTTGATTACATTGGGCAACAGGCAGATACCGTCTCGTGCCTATGTCGCGAGATTC
The DNA here is from genome assembly GCA_017937125.1 of Alistipes sp. Taxonomy (GTDB): domain Bacteria; phylum Bacteroidota; class Bacteroidia; order Bacteroidales; family Rikenellaceae; genus Alistipes. Next base: position 777,745 of record JAGBEH010000001.1, read on the forward strand.
AATTTCAGCGGTGCCGATCAGGAGAAGAAATGCGGAATGCTTTCGGGCGGGGAGCGCAACCGCCTTCATCTTGCGCTCGCACTTAAGGAGGAGGGCAACGTGCTTTTGCTCGACGAGCCGACCAACGATATAGACGTCAATACCCTGCGGGCGCTCGAGGAGGGTCTCGAGAATTTCGCGGGTTGTGCCGTGGTAATATCGCACGACCGTTGGTTCCTCGACCGTATAGCCACGCATATACTGTCGTTCGAAGGCGACTCGAAGGTCGTGTTCTATGAGGGTTCGTACAGCGAATACGAAGAGTGGAAAAAGGCGCAGGGTATGGATACTACGCCCCACAGAGTGAAATACAGAAAACTAATGGAGTAACAGATATGCAGAAACCATCTATTCCGAAGGGTACGCGCGATTTCTCTCCCGTTGAGATGAGTCGCCGACAATATATTTTCGATACGGTAAAAAGCGTATTCCGCACATACGGGTTTTCGCCGCTCGAAACGCCCGCAATGGAAAACCTCTCTACCCTGCTCGGCAAATACGGCGACGAGGGGGACAAACTGTTGTTCAAGATACTCAATTCCGGAGACTATTCGAACGGCTTGACTGCGGACGAGATGCGCAGCGCATCCAAAATTTGCGAAAAGGGGCTGCGTTACGATCTTACGGTGCCGTTCGCAAGGTATGTCGTGCAGCACCAGAACGAAATCTCGTTCCCGTTCAAACGTTTCCAGATACAGCCCGTATGGCGTGCCGATCGTCCGCAGAAAGGCCGTTATCGCGAATTCTATCAGTGCGATGTCGATGTCATCGGTTCGCGTTCGCTGCTCAACGAGTTCGAACTCGTGCAGATCGTCGATGGCGTATTCTCGAAACTCGGCATCCGTGTGGTGCTGAAGATGAATAACCGTAAGATATTGTACGGTATCGCCGAGACTATCGGCCATGCGGATAAGATGACGGATATAACCGTGGCGATAGATAAGCTGGAGAAGATAGGAATCGAGAATGTAAAGGCGGAGTTGTCCGAACGAGGACTCGGAGCCGATGCGATATCCGAGCTTCAACCCATACTTGAGTTGAAGGGCTCGAATGTCGAAAAACTCGATACTTTGTCCGCGATTATCGGAGGTTCGGAAGTCGGCGCGAAAGGCATAGAAGAGATGCGCACCGTATTCGGTTATATCGAACGGTCGGGCATTACCCTTCCCGTGGAACTCGATTTGTCGCTTGCGCGCGGGTTGAATTATTATACGGGAGCCATTTTCGAGGTCAAGGCTTGCGACTATGCGATAGGTTCGATATGCGGCGGCGGACGTTACGACAATCTTACGGGCATATTCGGCTTGCCCGATATGTCGGGAGTAGGTATTTCGTTCGGCGCGGATCGCATATACGATGTTATGACGGGATTGAACCTTTTTCCCGAAGATGTGGATTGCTCCACTCGCGTACTTTTCGCGAATTTGGGTTATGAGGAGGAGGCCGTATCGCTGAAACTGCTGTCGGAGGTGCGCAGGGCAGGTATTGCGGCCGAAATATATCCCGAAAGCGGCAAGATGAAGAAACAGATGGAGTACGCCGATCGCCGTGCGATTCCGTATGTCGTCATCATCGGTAGTCGGGAGCTCGAAACGCAGTGTGCGACCGTGAAAAATATGAAGTCGGGCGAGCAGTACGGCGTTCGGTTCGGCGAGATTGTTGATGTTCTGAAATAGCGGTTATGAAAAGGGTGTTTCGCGGTATAATAGTTATTTTATTGTCGGCGGTTTGCGCCGTGCCCGTGCACGGACAGCGTGCCGACGGTGACGCCGTGAAGCAATTCCAGAAACTGATGCGCTTTTACCGTTATCTCAACGGTTTGTATGTGGACTCGGTCGCTATGGCCCCTTTGGTTGAGCGTGCCATAGAGGGAATGCTCGAAGAACTCGACCCCCATTCGTCGTACATCCCGCCTGAGGAGATGAAAGGCGTACGGGAACAGTTCGACGGGGAGTTCAGCGGCATAGGTATAGAATTCAACGTGTACCGCGATACGATCAGGGTCGTGAATGTTATAGCGGGAGCGCCTGCCGAACGTGTCGGCATTCGTCCCAATGATCGCATCGTGACCATCGACGGCATGAATGCCGTCGGGATGAAACGCGCCGATGTCCCGGGAAAGTTGCGCGGGAAAACGGGCTCGAAGGTCGCTGTCGGCGTACGGCGCTACGACTCCGACGGAATTATCGACTTCGTAATTACAAGGGACAGAATACCGTTGCATACGGTGGACGCCGCCTATCGGCTGAACGATACGACCGGCTATATAAGAATCAACCGTTTCGGCCGTACCACGATGAGCGAATTCGAGGAGGCGTTCGACGGTCTGGGCGGCATAAATTCGCTTATCCTCGACCTGCGCGGCAATGGCGGCGGAATTTTCGAGCAGGCTATCGAATTGTCGGAATTCTTCCTCCCTGCGGGTCGGAGCATCGTCTCGACAGAGGGGCGCACCGTGCAGCCTAAATCCTATTATGCCCGTCGCGACGGGCGTTTTACCGACGGGAATGTCGTAGTGTTGGTCGATGAATTTTCGGCTTCGGCCAGTGAAATCGTCGCAGGTGCTTTGCAGGATTGGGACCGTGCCGTCATCGTCGGACGTCCCAGTTTCGGCAAGGGGCTCGTGCAGCGGCAGGTTATGCTGGACGACAGCTCTTCGGTGCGCATAACTGTCGCCAGATACCACACTCCTACGGGGCGTGTGATACAACGGCCGTATGAGAACGGCAAACGGGCGGAATATTACAAGGCGCATAGCGAGCGTTTCGGCGGCCGCAGTGAGGCGGATTCTGCGGGAACGGACGGCAGGCCGTCGTATAAGACGCTGCGCAGCGGGCGTACCGTTTACGGCGGCGGAGGAATTACGCCCGATGTGATCTTGCAGGCGGATACGACCGAAGTGACCCCCTACCTTGCCAAACTCGTCTCCAAGGGCGTGGTAGCCGAATATTTATATGATTATATGGAAGTCGGACGCAAGGGGCTTAAAGCGGAATTCGGGACTTTTGCCGATTTCGATAACGGTTTTGCGGTGTCGGATAAGATGATAGACGATCTGACTGCATTCGGAGCCGCGCGCGGTGTCGATAAGGATGCGGAAGAACTCGCCCGTTCGGAACGGTATCTGAAAACCCTTATGAAGGCGTACATAGCGCGCAATCTCTTCTCCGATTCCGCCTATTATCAGGTTCTGAATACGGAAGGAGACCCCGTTTACGAAAAGGCTGCGGATATTTTGCGTAATTGGAAAAACGAGGGCGGGCCTGTTCTCGACGGAGTAAAATAAGTCTTAATTACTTGCATTTTACAATATTTATTTTTAACTTCGTTATAACCTAATAACGAAGAAGCTATGATTTCGCAGTTTCCATCCGACAGCGCTAATGCCGAGTCAGCCGGACGTATTATGACCAAAACGGTGAAGGCGGGCAAGCGCACCTACTTTTTCGATGTCTACTCTATGCGTAATTCGGATGATTATTACATTACGATTACCGAGAGCCGCAAAAAGTCCGATGAGGACGGTTCGACATATTATGCCAAACAGAAATTGCATCTGTATAAAGAGGATTTCGACAAGTTTTGCATCGGTCTCGAAGCTGCGATAGAGTTCGTCAAGGCGAGCAAACCCGAATATTTCGCATTGCACCGATCGGATGCGGAGAGTGCGGACGATCTCGATTTCGATACGCTGTAAATGCCGCCGTCGGCAGCGACTTTCGGCGGCGGTTGCGGGCTTTTCGTAAGAGAAAGCAATTTTATCTGCGTTGCGATTTTTGTCGATTTAATTAGTTATCTTTGTCCGCAAATAATTCGACGAAAATGAATGCGGTAAAAAAAATATACGACTGGATGCTCTCTTGGGGCAATTCGAAATGGGGCGGCGCAGCCTTGTTCCTTTTTGCTTTCGCGGAGTCCACGTTTTTCCCTATTCCGCCCGATGTGTTGCTTATAGCGTTGTGCCTCGGTGTTACGGCCAAATCGTTCCGATACGCCGCCGTATGCTTGGGAGGTTCGGTTTCGGGTGCCGTTCTGGGATATGCGATAGGCTATTTCCTTTGGCAGACACCGTCGGGAGAATATACCGCATTGGCCGATTTCTTTTTTACCCACGTATTTTCGGTCGAGGGATTCGAGCGTGTGGCGGCCCTGTATGACAAATATAATTTCTGGATAATCTTTACGGCAGGTTTTACCCCGCTGCCCTATAAATTGTTTACGATTACCGGCGGACTGTTCCATATCGATTTGCCGATGTTTATCATCGCGTCCGTCGTTTCGCGCAGTATGCGCTTCTTCCTGATAGCATTCCTTATCTGGAAATTCGGAGAACCTATCAAGAAGTTCATCGACAAATATTTCAATCTGTTGGCTATCGCCTTCACGGTGCTGCTGATCGGGTCGTTCATACTTGTGAGCAAACTCGTGCGATGAAACGTTTCGGATTGATAGGCAGACCGTTGGGACATTCGTACTCGGCCGAATATTTTTCGGACAAGTTCGCGAGGGAACACATTGCGGGATGTTACGATCTGTTCGAGTTGCCGAGCATCGACGATTTGAATTCGTTGCCCGACGATATTTGCGGCTTCAATGTCACGATCCCCTACAAGCGGGAGATTATGCCGTTGCTCAATGAAATTTCGGAGGAGGCACGGGCTGTCGGAGCCGTGAATTGCGTGGTGTGCCGCAACGGGCGACGCATCGGCTACAATACCGACGTCATAGGTGTGAGGTCTACTCTCGATACACTTCTGGCAGACGCCGCGTCCCCCGTAAAAGCGCTGTTGCTCGGCACGGGAGGTGCGTCTCGAGCCGTGCGCTATGTGCTCGGCGAGCGGAATATCGAATTCGCGACAGTGTCGCGCAACCCTTCGGGCGGGGAGTTGTCTTATGAAGGACTTTCGCCCGAGACGATCGCGGAGTACAGGCTTATCGTCAATGCGACCCCGTCGGGGATGTATCCGCATATCGAAGAGGCTCCGCAGCTGCCGTATGAAGCCCTTACGGAGGGGCATTATCTTTTCGATCTGATATATAACCCTCCTGTTACCCGTTTTTTGCGGTACGGACTGTCTGCGGGGGCACATATCGCCAACGGCGAACGGATGTTCGTCGGTCAGGCCGAAGCCTCGTGGCGCATCTGGAACGCGGACTAACGTTGCGTAAGCAACCGTTTTGCCGTCTCGGTATCCTCTTCGCGCACTAACAGTTTGCTCGGGATTATCCCCGTCGGATATAGCGACGACATAATTTCGTTTTCGATTTCGGCATAAATTCCTGCGCTGCCGAGTACCGTTTTCGCCAATTCGGCTTCCATTGCGGTATTGTACTCCGACAATACGACTAAATTGTTCGCTTTCATAGTTGTTCGTTTCAGGTTATTATCATTGGGGACCGCAAAACAATCCCGTGTCGTGTCGATTTTCCGTTACCTCCCGTGCAGGTCGGTTTTGTGCCTGCGGACGACCCGTACGCAAGCTTATCATAAAATTACTATTATTGTTGATAATTTGCAATAGTCTTGCCGTGGAAATCGTATAATAATTGGTATATTTGTCGTGAAAAACCTGAAACAGATGCTTGATTTCGTACATCTTCACGTCCACTCGCAATATTCCATTCTCGACGGACAGGCGAGCATACCCAATCTGGTGGACAAGGCCATTGCCGACGGACAGCGCGGCATCGCCTTGACCGACCACGGCAATATGTTCGGCATTAAAGAATTCTACAATTACGTCACGAAGAAGAACGACAAGAAGCATGGAAAAATCAAGGAGCTGAAGGCCCTGTCGGCATCTTTGGAGCAGGCGCTGGCCGAGCAGAGCGATATGGAGGCGTATTCGGCGTCTTTGAAATCGACGCTGAAAGAGCTTGAAAAACATAAAAACGATTCGGTCGAGGCCGCCCGCGAATACTCCAAAACCAAAGCCCGTGCAGATGAAGTCGATGCGATGTCGTCCGAATTCGCGTTCGACCCCGAACAGGCGCGTCGGAAGATAGCGCAGCTGGAAAGCATTCCCGACTTCAAGCCTATAATCGGCTGCGAGGTGTATGTGGCGCATCGCGGCCTGAAGTTCAAAGAGGGCAAGGAGGACCAGAGCGGTTATCACCTGATACTGCTGGCGAAGAACCTCAAGGGGTATCACAATCTGATAAAGATAGTCTCCAAAGCGTGGACCGAGGGCTTCTATATGCGCCCGCGTACGGACCATAAAGAGTTGGAGAAATATCACGAAGGTTTGATATGCTGTTCGGCGTGTCTGGGCGGCGAGGTGCCCAAACTGATAACCAAGGGGGATATTGAAGCTGCCGAGAAATCCGTATTGTGGCATAAGAATATATTCGGGGACGACTATTATCTCGAATTGCAGCTGCACAAGGCGACGGTGGAACGTGCCAACCACGACGCTTATCCGATGCAGCAGAATGTAAATCAATATCTTAAGGAGTTCGCCGTAAAGCACAATATAAAACTCGTCTGTACGAATGACGTCCACTTCGTCAATGAGGACAATGCCGAGGCGCACGACCGTCTGATATGTCTGTCTACGGGCAAGGATCTGGACGATCCGCGCCGTATGCTGTATTCGAAGCAGGAGTGGCTCAAGACCCGTGCGGAGATGGAGGAGATTTTCGGCGACATTCCCGAAGCTATGACCAATACGGCGGAGATTTGCGACCGGGTGGAGTTCTACTCTATCGACCACGCTCCCATTATGCCGACCTTCGCCATCCCCGAGGATTTCGGTACGGAGGCCGAATATCGGGAAAAATATACCGAGGAGGACCTGTTCAACGAGTTTACGCGCGATGAAAACGGCAACGTCGTGATGGACGAGGCCGAAGGGAACAAGAAAATCGCCAAACTCGGAGGATACGATAAGCTTTACCGTATAAAGCTCGAAGCCGATTATCTGACGAAGCTGACAATGGACGGTGCCGTGAAACGCTACGGGGAGAATTTGCAGGACGAAATAAGGGATCGGCTGAAATTCGAGCTGCACGTGATGAAGACTATGGGTTTCCCCGGCTATTTCCTTATCGTGCAGGATTTCATACGTGCGGCGCGTGAGGAGCTGGATGTATCCGTGGGTCCGGGGCGTGGTTCGGCCGCGGGTTCGGCTGTCGCCTACTGTCTCGGCATTACCCAGATAGACCCGATAGCCTATGACCTGCTGTTCGAGCGTTTCTTGAATCCCGACCGTATTTCATTGCCCGATATCGATATCGACTTCGATGATGACGGCCGCGGCCGCGTGTTGAACTGGGTGACCGAGAAATACGGAAAAGAGAAGGTCGCGCATATAATCACCTACGGTACTATGGCGACGAAACTCGCCATAAAGGATGTGGCGCGTGTGCAGAAGCTGCCGCTCGCCGAATCCGACCGTCTGTGCAAACTCGTGCCAGACAAGATTCCTGACAAGAAACTCAACCTGCCGAATGCGATCGCGTATGTGCCCGAACTGAAAGCGGCCGAGGAGTCGTCGGACCCGATATTGCACAATACGATCAAGTACGCCAAAATGTTGGAGGGCAATGTCCGTAATACGGGCGTTCATGCCTGCGGAACCATCATATGCCGCGACGATATTACGGATTGGGTGCCCGTCAGCACCGCGGATGACAAGGAGACGGGCGAGAAGATGCTCGTAACGCAGTACGAAGGTTCGGTGATCGAGGATACGGGACTGATAAAGATGGACTTCCTCGGTCTGAAAACATTGTCGATCATCAAGGATGCGGTCGAGAACATACGCAATACCAAAGGCATAAATATCGATATCGACAACATTCCGATAGACGATCCCGCTACATACAGGTTGTACAGCGAGGGTCGCACGGTGGGTACGTTCCAGTTCGAGTCAGGAGGTATGCAGAAGTATCTGAGGGAGTTGAAACCTACGGTTTTCGAGGATCTCATAGCGATGAATGCGTTGTATCGTCCGGGACCTATGGATTACATCCCCGACTTTATCGATCGCAAACACGGCCGCAGCCCCATAGTTTACGACATACCCGTTATGGAGAAGTATCTGAAAGATACTTACGGTATTACGGTGTATCAGGAGCAGGTGATGCTCTTGTCTCGTCTGCTCGGCGGTTTTACGCGCGGACAGTCCGACACCCTGCGCAAGGCGATGGGTAAGAAGATCAAGTCGAAACTGGATGAGTTGAAACCGATGTTCATCTCGGGCGGTCAGCGCAACGGTCACGACCCCAAAGTGCTGGAGAAGATATGGGCCGACTGGGAGAAGTTCGCATCGTATGCGTTCAACAAATCGCATGCGACGTGCTATTCGTGGGTCGCTTATCAGACGGCATATCTGAAAGCCAACTATCCGTCGGAGTATATGGCTGCCGTGCTCAGCCGCAACCTTACGGATATAAAGCAGATAACCGCCTATATGAATGAATGCAAGCATATGGGCATCAGGGTGCTCGGTCCGGATATCAACGAGTCGGTGAAGAATTTCTCGTCGAATCAACAGGGTGACGTGCGCTTCGGCCTTGCCGCGATAAAGGGCGTCGGCGAGGCTGCCGTACTGTCGATTATCGAGGAGCGGACCAAGAACGGCAAGTTCAGGAACATTTACGATTTGATGGAGCGTATCAACTTCACTGTCGTGAATCGCAAGTGCCTTGAAAATATCGCCTATGCGGGAGGATTCGATTCGATTATAGATTTCCACCGAAGCAATTTCTTCGCAGCGGACAGTCGCGACGGCAGCGGAACCGCATTTATCGAACAGCTGATGCGGTACGGGCAGTATGTGCAGTCGGAACGTCAGAATGCACAGCAAAGTCTGTTCGGAGGCGATACGGGCAGTGCCGACATCCAGCCGCCGACAATACCGGTATGCGAACCGTGGAACCAGTTGCAGGTGCTTGGCAAGGAGCGTGAGATGATCGGTCTGTATTTGTCGTCTCATCCGCTGGATGATTACCGCGTAGTGATCGACAATCTGTGCAAATATCAGGTCTCCGATCTCGATAATCTCGAACCTCTCAACGGTAAGGAGATCGCGGTTGCGGGCATTGTGGTAAGCGTGCAGAATATGACGACCAAGGACGGCCGTCCGTTCGGAAAGTTCAAGCTCGAGGATTATAACGGCGCCCACGAATTTATGCTTTACAGCAAGGATTTCGAGACATTCAGGCAATACATATATCAGGATTATTTCCTGTTCATACGCGGCAAGGTACAACCGCGTCCTTACAGCAATCCGCCGATGCTGGAGTACAAGATAACTTCGATAACGCAGCTGGCCGATATGCGCGATACGATCAAGGAGATGCATATCACCGTCCCCGTCGAAGAGGTGTCGGAATCGGCGATTGCCGATTTGAGCGCAATGGTCGGGCGGTCGGGCGGCAAGGCGGTATTGTACATAAATCTTTACGACAAGGACGAACAGGTGGCATTGAATATGTATTCACGTAAATATCACATAGATGTGACGCCTGAATTCACCGATTTTCTGGATGAAAGGGGATGGAAATATACTATATCATAAATTTATAAAACGAGTTATTATGGCATTGAAAGTCACTAAAGAGAACTATCAAAGCATTATCGCTTCCGACCAGCCGGTCGTTATCGATTTTTGGGCAGAATGGTGCGGGCCTTGCAGAATGGTCGCTCCTATCGTAGAAGAGTTGGCCGAGGAATATACGGGAAAGGTCGTTATTGCAAAATGCGACGTCGATTCCAATGACGATATTGCCGCCGAGTACAGAATCCGCAACATTCCGACCATCGTATTCCTGAAAAACGGAACAATCGTGGATAAGCACGTCGGCGCTATCGGTAAGGATGCGCTGAAGGCAAAAATAGATGCGCTGCTGTAGTTGCGACGTCGGGTTGTTATACTCGATAAAAATCGGAGACCTGCAAAGGCCTCCGATTTTTTTGATGTCACTAAAATTTGGCGACGGCGAGAACATCTCGCACAGCCGATTTTGATTTATTACAATAGTTGTTTCCGTATGGAATAGCGCTGCCCTACTTCTTGATTTTTTCTTCTCCCTCGATCAGAGAAATAGAACGCTGGATAAAGTCCGTCAGATTTTTGCCTTTGAGCAGCCCGTTGGACAGCAGCGCGAGATCGATTATCTGGCGTACCAACGCATTCTGTCCTCCGATCTCCCTGAGACGTTCATTGCGTTCGTCGCGCAGCGTTACGACCTTTTTCGACAACTCTTCACGCATATTTTTCTCTTCCGTCGTGAGGTCCTCCTCTTTTTTGTCCTTTACCACCTCCTCGAAACGTTTCTCTTCTGCCACTGCGGCGTCTATCTTTTTGGTGATACTCTTCAATTTGTCGCCGTAGGCTTTTTCCACATCTCCGAGAATATCTATTACGATCGGGTGATTTCCGTTTACGGCTATGGTGAAGTTGTCGGGCATTTGTCCGTAGAACTGGCTCATTCCTCCGCCGTTCATCGCCGACATCTCTTTCATTCGGCGCATAAACTCGTTCTGTGTGATGACTACGGGTGCCCCGTCGGCCGACATAGCTTCGAACGATATGTTGTAATGTATCTTGTCGTCCTTAGGCATTTGGCTTTCGAATACGGGACGCATAATCTCCTGCTGCGCCTCGCTCAGCGACATCTTCATCGCATCGTCCTTGCGTATCAGTTTGTCTATGACATCGCTGTCCACACGGACGAAACGCGTATTGCGGTTCTTGGACTCGTACCAATTTATGTAATGGTTGTCGAGCTGCCCGTCGAGTATCAGAACGTCATACCCTTTCGCCTTGGCCGATTCGAGGAACGAATACTTGGATACGGGATCATCGACATAGAGGAAAATAATGTTGTCGTCCTTGTCCGTTTGGTTCGTTTTTACGGCTTCTGTATATTCCTTGGCCGTGAAATATTTGCCGTCCACATTCTTCCACAGCATAAATTCTTGCGCTTTCTCGGCGAACTTCTCGTCGGTGAGAATTCCGTATTGTATGAAGATTTTCAAGTCGTCCCATTTGGACTCGTATTCGCTGCGCATTGTCGTGAAAAGCTCGTGCAGCCTGTCGGCGACCTTGCGGGTGATGTAACTCGATATCTTCTTGACGTTCGAATCGCTTTGCAGGTAACTTCTCGACACGTTCAACGGAATGTCGGGCGAATCTATGACCCCGTGCAGCAGCGTCAGATACTCGGGAACGATGCCTTCTACCTGATCGGTCACATACACTTGGTTCGAATAGAGTTGTATCTTGTTCTTCTGTATCTCGAAATTGTTATGTATTTTCGGGAAATAGAGAATACCTGTCAGATTGAACGGATAGTCGATGTTGAGATGTATGTAGAACAACGGGTCGTCGCTCAGCGGATACAATTCCCGATAGAATTCTTTGTACTGCTCTTCGGTGATGTCGGTCGGCTTGCGCGTCCACAACGGTTCGGTGTCATTGATGATATTGTCTTTGTCGGTATCGACATATTTGCCGTCTTTCCACTCCTTGACCTTGCCGAAAGCGATGGGAACGGGCAGGAAACGGCAGTATTTCTTCAGCAGTTCGTCCACTTTCGTCGTCTCCGCATATTCCAGACAATCTTCGGCCATATGGAGTATGATTGTCGTACCGCGGTCGCGGTCGTCATCGAGCTCCTCCATTTCGAATTCGGGCGAGCCGTTGCAGCTCCAATGTACGGCCTTCGATCCGTCCTTGTAGGAGCGAGTGTAGATTTCGACCTTGTCGGCGACCATAAACGATGAATAGAAGCCGAGACCGAAGTGGCCTATGATCGCCTGGTTCTTGTATTTTTCGAGGAACTCCTCGGCGCTGGAGAAAGCTATCTGGTTGATATATTTGTCCACCTCCTCGGCAGTCATACCTATGCCGCGGTCGGTTACGGTAAGTGTTTTGGCATCCTTGTCGGCAGCGATACGGATGGCGAGGTCTCCCGTTTCGCCTTTGAATACGCCCGTCGAAGACAGCGTCTTGAGCTTTTGAGTGGCATCGACCGCGTTGGAAACCAGCTCACGCAGGAAAATTTCGTGGTCCGAATAGAGGAATTTCTTGATTACTGGGAAAATGTTTTCGGTCGTCACACCGATTTTGCCGTTTTTCATATTATTGAGTTTTTATGTTGTTTGCTTTACGCATAAGAAACTCAAACTGTATGCCATTACATTTCAACACGGTTTTTCCTGCCATTATGTCAGTCCGCATATGCCACGACAAAAAAATCGGACGTTCAATTGTCCGATTCGAGTCCGTTTTCGATGAGCAGATCGACGAACCACTGCGGTGCGCGGCATGGCCGCATCGTATCTTTCTTGAGGAATCCGAGTGTGGTGGAGCCCGTATTCAGCAACTCGCCCGATGAATCGAACACCTCGTAGTAGCCTGTGAATCGCGCTCGGGGGACATCCCTCACAGTCATACGTACGGTTAATTCGTCGTCGTAATATGCGGAACGGCGATAGTCGGATTCGACGTGCAGAATGGGCATAACCACTCCGCGGGCCTCCATATCCGCATACGATACGCCCAGTTTGCGCATAAACTCCGAACGAGCCTCTTCGTAATAACATATGTAGTTGGAGTGATGCACCACGCCCATTTGGTCGGTATGTTTATACCAGACCCTGATTTTTACATCGCAGGATAGCATTTCGTAAATTCTATTTTTATGAATCCGGCAGTTCGGCCGATATTGCCGCAGAGAAAAATCCTGCCGTCATCGGTTATTCGTATTTTTGCGGGCTGCGTGTCGATACATACGTCGTACTCGCCCGACGGGGGCAGCAGTTTGTACCTGCTGTCGCCGTAAAGTATCTCCCCTGCCTTGTTGATATGTCCGAGAATCAGATACGGAGCGCTCAGCATCTTTTCGGCGCGTGCCATATCCCCGCTGCCGATAAGTTTCCGTATCACCGTAGAACTCACTTTGTCGGTTGCGATACGTTGCTGTTCGACTTCTGCGACCTTGAGGCCCGTATCGCCCTCCAAGGAGGACAGCAAGTTGAAATCTCCCGATTTATTGTGTCCGAAATGGTGGTTGTATCCGACGACGAGGTATTCTATGCCGAACGGAGCTATGCAGCCGACTATGAAATCCCGAGGTGTCAATCGGCTGAATTCGAGAGTGAAAGGAATAATCACGACATTGTCGATGCCGATATGTTCCAGCAAATGGAGCTTTTCCTCGGTCGTGTTCAGCAGTTTCAGATTGTCGTCGCAACCCAATGTAATTCTCGGATGCGGTTCGAACGTGAATACGACGCTCTCGCCGCCGGTCTCCGCCGCAAGTTCGGAAACCCGCCCCAATAATACCCTGTGGCCGCAGTGTACTCCGTCGAAAGACCCTATGGTGGCGACACCGCGTTTGAAATGCGGCAGATCTTCAAATCTGCGAAATACGTTCATCGGCGATCAGTTATTGTTGTTTTCCTCGTTCTCTTTCACGAAATACGCGACTTTTTCGAGGATGGTCGTTATGTCGTAATTCTCGACGACGATGCCCTGCGGGACGTTGAAGGGGGCGGATGTGAAGTTCAACACCCCTTTGATACCTGCGTTGATGATAGGTATGACTAATTGCGAAACCACTTTTGTCGGCGAGGACAATATGACTATGCTGATGTCCTTGTTCGAAACCACATCCTCGAAATTGTCCATATGATAACAGGGAATGTCGTCTATCGTGCTGCCGACCTTTGCGGGATCGATGTCGAATGCCGCCGTAATGCGCAGTTTCAACCCTTTGCTGTTGAAATATTTCGTAATGGCCTGCCCCAGATGTCCCATACCGATTACTCCTATGTTCATCGCGGCTTCGCTGTCGAGGATGTTGTTGATGAACTCGATGAGGACCTTCACGTCGTAGCCTTTTTTCGTGTCGCTCGAAAAACCTATCAACATAAGGTCCCTACGTACCTGCACGGCCGTAATGCCGTGGATGCCTGCGAGAACGTGCGAGAAAATATGGGTTATGCCCTGCTTGTGGCACGACAGCAGCGTCCGCCGATATTCGCTCAGTCGTTCTATCGTCTTTTCGGGTATGGTATTTCTGAGATTGGCCATAATGCTGCTTATTCGATCGAAACCGTAAAGTCGTTGTTGTAGTTTATTCGCACCCACTCGTTATTGACGTTCAGCTCCCTGCCTTCGGGACGGGCGAAAGCGTACGGCGTTTGCAGCGGGGTGTAGCGTTTATCCGCCAGACCGTTGCTTATGTCCGAGAACATTCCGAGACAGAATATGACTGCCGCATCGTATCCGCGGTATGTGTACAGTGACGGAATCGCGCCGAACTCCGCGATATAGCGTCTGTCGAATGCCTTGACACGTTCGTCGCTTCCGTGCGAATGGTACGAGGACATAAGGGTTACCCTGTTCTGGAAGAATATCGAACGGTCGATATTCGCATAGCGGTTCCATTTCGAATTCCCGAAGACCGTAAAGTGCGACACCGTGCGTTCGCGGGCCGTAAGCGAGATGTTGGCCGAAGCGATTGCGGCAAGTATGCGGTCTACCTCCGTTTCGTTGTCGGACAGAATGACGAAGACGTTGTTTTTGCTCCCGCGCAGTAACGGTGTCATATCGCTCGGACTCAACGGTTCGTCGGTCTTGATGCCGAGACGTGCACGCTCCTTTTCGCGCTGTTCGATCACGGACGGATGTTCGTATGCGTATTTGTGGGTGGCAAAGCGCTGTCCGTTCAGCAATGCCAGTATTTCCTGCTCGAATGCGGCATCATTGCTCTCGCCGTATATGAGCGTCACCTCCCTACTGCCGTCGAACAGGTCGCCGACCTTGTCGTATTTACGGCTCGGGGCAGGCGACATCTGGAACAATACGCGGCTGTCGATGGACGACAGCGATGCCAGCGGGGAAACGACGGGAATGTCGTTGCTCTCCGCATATTCGGTAACTTTCGCGATTTCGGCTTCGTAAACTGGTCCGATTATGATGTCGGGACGCGACCCGCCGAAGTCGGAGCCGACTATTTCCGACACTTTTTCGGGATTATGCTCCGTATCGAAGAGGGTCAGTTCGACGGAGTACCCTTCTTTCTTCACCCTCTCCAGCCCCGACAGGAATCCGCGATAGAAATCGAGATAATTGTTGTTCGTCTCGCCGTGTTTCGTCATCGGCAGCATCAATACGGCCCGCAGCGGCGACTGCGCGTTTACGGCCTTGAAATTCTCTGTGCGTCCGTCGGTATCGGCGGATGAGAATCCCGTTTCGGGCGGTGCTGCCGCGCGCGGCAGTTTGATTATGGTTCCGCTCTTCAGCCCTTCGGACATATCGTTCAGCGATGCGATGACGTCTTCCGTCGTGGAGAACCGTTTGCAGAGCGAATATATCGTATCGCCCGCTTGTACTATGTAATATGTGTATCCGTCGGGCGCGACCGAATTGAGTGTGTTCTTATACTCCTCCCATTCGTTGCGCACTTGTGTCTCGCGCGTCTGCCCGATTTCCGACTTGCGGATATACAGTCGCGTGCCGATACTCAGCTGTGTCGGGTCTATGTCCGGATTGTCGCCGATGATGGTATCTATCGATACGGCATATAGGCGGGAGACCGAATAGAGCGTCTCTCCGGCTGTGACCGTATGGAACTCGTAGTCCTTCCTGCGCTTTTTCGGTTCGTTGTCGGTCGGGTTCGCGCCCGCGACGACCGGAATTTTTATGGTCTGGTCCTGCTTCAGTCCGTCGGCTGCGGAACGGTTATGGGCTATAATCTGCCCTTCGTCTATGCCGTAAGCCTTGGCAATCGAGTACAACGTCTCGCCGGTCTGTACCGTATGGATGTAAAATTTGGCGCCGTTGATATATACGATCGTTCTGGAGCGCTCGAACGGCACCGACGTCGGATAAGCGTCGGCGGTGCCGATAAGCACCGGCGCCAGCAACGATAAATATATATATAAATATGCTCTTCTTCGCATTACAGTTTTCCGTTCTTTTCCCGAAAGCGTATCTCCGTAATTACCTTTTTCGTATACAGCGGGAAATCTCCGTTCATCATCCACGTGTAGTAACTCGGCTCGATCGAGAATATCTCGCTGACGGATCTCCCCTTGTATTTCCCGAATCCGAACACCTCATTGCCCTTCTCGTCATATACTATGCGTCCCGCATAATCGACGGTCTCGCCTCTCGCCGAAAATTCGGCGAGGGCATCGACATCGTTTTCGAGTATCGGATAGCGGTCCAGCTGCGCCTTGAGGACCTCGTAAGTCGCCTTGGTGTCGGCTTCGGCCGAGTGTGCGTCGGTGAGGTCCTTGTCGCAGTAAAATTTGTATGCCGCAACGAGCGTACGCTGTTCCATTTTGTGGAATATGTTCTGCACGTCTATGAACTTGCGTCTTTTGAAATCGACGTCGATTCCCGCGCGCATAAACTCTTCCACCAGCATCGGCAGGTCGAACCTGTTGGAGTTGAATCCGCCGAAGTCGCACCCCTGCATAAACCGATCGAGCGATTTGGCTATCTGCGCGAATATCGGGCACTCTTTCACATCATCGTCCGTAATGCCGTGAATGGCCGTCGCCTCGGCGGGGATGTGCATTTGCGGATTTATTCTCCGAGTCTTCACTATCTCCTCTCCGTCGGGCATAACCTTGACGAGCGATATTTCGACTATCCTGTCCTTGGCCGTATCCACACCCGTGGTCTCGAGGTCGAAAAATATTATCGGACGTTTTAAGTTCAGCTTCATCGTTCGCTATTATGCGTTGATCATCATCGGCATAAGCAGCATAAGCGTCGAACTGCTCTGCTTGTCGTCGTAAACCGGCTTGAAGACTCCCGCACGGGTCGCGTCCGCCAATTCGATCACCACCGTCGGCGTTTCGATATTCGAAAGTATCTCCACTAAGAACGTGGACTTGAAGCCGATCGAAATGGGCGATCCCTCATAGCTGCAATTAAGCGTTTCGTTGGCCGATACGGAGAAATCTATGTCCTGTGCCGTGAGGTTTACCTTGTTGTCGGATATGTCCATACGGATAAGGTTCGTCGTCGGGTTCGAGCAGACCGCCACGCGGCGTATGCCGTTTACAAGCTCGATGCGGTCGATAAGCACCTTGTTCGAGTTGTTGGTCGGGATCACGGCGTTATAATTGGGGTAATTGCCCTCGATAAGTCGGCAGACGAGCGTATGGCTTTTGAGTTTGAATACGACGTTTTTCGTGTCGAAACTTACGCTTATGGCGTCATCCTCCTTGAGCAGAACCGTCTTGAGCAGGTTCGCGGGCTTTTTGGGAAGAATGAACGACGCCTTGATGTTCGTCGCCGTTTCGGTCGTGTATTTCACGAGCTTATGTGCGTCGGTCGCAACGAAAGTGATGCCTTCGGGATCGAGATTGATGTAAACGCCGTTCATTACGGGGCGCAGCTCGTCATCCGCCGTGGCGAAAATGGTCTTGTTGATTCCATTGACGAGCGTGTCCACATCGAGGGATATTTCGTTCTTGTCCTCGCCCAAAGACGGAATTGCCGGATAACTTACGGGGCTTGCGCCGGGAATGGAGAGCGAACCGCTTTTCCAGTTTATCTTTATTTCCCACGTCTTGTCGTTCACCTCTATTGACAGCGGCATTTCGGGAAACTCTTTCAGCGAATCGAGCATCAGCTTCGCAGGTGCGGCAATGGTGCCTTCGCTCTCGAAGTTCTCGACCGTAATCGCTCCCGCGAGCGTCGTTTCGAGGTCGGAGGTCGTGACTTTCAGGTTGCCGTCCTTCAGTTCCATAAGGAAATAATCGAGAATGGGCAATGTGTTTTTGTTGCTTATGACTTTTCCCGTCGTTGCGAGCAACGACAATAATGCGGAACTTGATACAGTGAATTTCATGGTAATGTCTTTTATCTTTCTTTTATATTGTTGCTAATTTGTCGAGTGCCATCGCTATCATCTGCTTTACGAACGGCTTGTAATCGGTGCAGGCGTCTTTGGCGATACGCTGCGCTATTATGGTGCATATCGTGGTCGCACGGTGTCCCATAAGCGTTGCCAGCCCCGCGAGTGCGGAACCCTCCATTTCGAAGTTGGTTATCCTGCGTCCGTTGAAATCGAACGACTCTATCTTCTCGTTCAGATGTACGTCGGCAGGCTCCAGACGTACCCAACGGCCTTGAGGTGCGTAGAACCCGGGGGCCGCGATCGTCATACCTTCGAC
The DNA here is from genome assembly GCA_017937125.1 of Alistipes sp. GTDB lineage: Bacteria > Bacteroidota > Bacteroidia > Bacteroidales > Rikenellaceae > Alistipes. Next base: position 795,938 of record JAGBEH010000001.1, read on the forward strand.
CGTCGAATCCTTGAACAGATCCCATAATTCGGCGTCGGCATTTATGAAATACGGTTTGGGAAGCAGTTCGTTCCAGCCCGTATGTTTCATAAAGGCCTGCTCGATTTCCAAATCGCAGACGTCGTTGCGCCCCTTGTAGTAGTTCAGCAATCCGTCGAATCCTATCGACGTGCGCGAGAAAACGAAATTCCCGACTTCTATGTCGGGCTGTATCGCGCCCGACGTGCCCAGCCTGACGAGCGTAAGGCGGCGCAATTCGGGTTTTACCTGACGGGTCGCGAAATCGATATTCGCGAGTGCGTCGAGTTCCGTGACCGATATGTCTATGTTGCCGATACCGATACCAGTTGATAATACCGTCATACGTTTTCCCTTGTATGTACCGGTTACGGTGTTGAATTCCCTGTTCGACACTTCGCACTCTTTCGTGTCGAAGAATGACGAAACGAGCGCTACCCTGCCGGGGTCGCCGACAAGAATTACGATGTCGGCAAGCTGCTCGGGTTTGAGGTGCAAATGGAAAATGGAACCGTCATCATTGATTATCAGTTCCGAAGGCGGTATGATTCTCATATTTTTGCGTGTTTTGGTTTTATAATTGGCATAAAAGTAATATATTTACATCGATTTTCAAAGAAAACGATTCTAAATTTTTTTATATAGGTATCTTAACAAAAATCAGGCTATGACATTAATAAAATCCATTTCGGGCATCAGGGGGACTGTCGGAGGTAATCAGGGCGATAATCTGACGCCTATAGACATAGTTAAATTCACATCCGCATATGCGCGTTTTATCGGCAGCCGCAAGGAAGGGAAGCGTCTGACGGTGGTTGTCGGGCGCGATGCACGCCTTTCCGGAGAGATGGTCAATGACATAATCGAAGGTACGCTGCTCGGCTGCGGCGTAGATGTCGTCAATGTAGGTCTGTGCACTACCCCCGGTACGGAGATGGCTGTAACGGCCTATAACGCCGACGGCGGTATCATTATCACCGCCTCGCACAATCCGAAGCAGTGGAATGCGCTGAAATTGCTTAACGAACACGGCGAGTTCCTCAATGCGGAGGAGGGCAAGAGAGTGCTCGAATTGGCCGAACGTGAGGATTTCGAATTCCCGCATATAGACGGGATAGGAAAAGTGCTGTCGCGCCAATCATTTAATGATGAGCATATAAAACGGGTGTTATCTTTACCTTTGGTCGATGCGGATGCCGTTCGCAACCGACATTTCAAGGTGGTGGTCGATGCGGTTAATTCCGTCGGCGGCATAGTGATGCCTAAGCTGTTGCGCGAACTCGGCTGCGAGGTCGTGGAGCTGAACTGCGAACCTACCGGAAATTTCGCCCACAATCCCGAGCCGCTGCCCGAAAATCTTACCGAAATATCGGATGTCATAGTGCGTGAAAAGGCCGATCTCGGCATAGTGGTGGATCCCGATGTAGACAGATTGGCATTCGTGAGCGAGGACGGCTCGATGTTTGTCGAGGAGTATACGCTCGTGGCGGTTGCCGATTATATCCTTTCGAATAAGGTCGGCAATACGGTGTCGAATCTGAGCTCGTCGCGTGCGCTGCGTGATGTAACCGAACGTCTGGGCGGCGAATATTTCGCTTCGGCCGTGGGAGAAGTGAATGTCGTTGCGAAGATGAAAGAGGTCGGGGCCGTTATCGGCGGCGAAGGCAACGGCGGAGTGATATATCCGGAGTTGCATTACGGCCGCGATGCATTGGTCGGTGCGGCGCTGTTCCTCACCTATCTCGCAAAGAAGAATATGACGATGACGGAGTTGCGCGGGACATACCCGTCGTACTATGCCTCGAAGAACAAGATAGAGCTTACTCCTGCAATAGACGTGGATAAAGTTTTGCTTGAGATAAAACGTAAATATGCCGGTGAGAACGTGAATGATATAGACGGCGTGAAGATAGACTTCGCTGAAAACTGGGTGCATCTCCGCAAGTCGAATACCGAGCCTATAATCCGCGTTTATACCGAGGCGAAATCGATGGATGAAGCCGATGCGCTTGCTAAGAAATTCATCGGCGAGATCAAGAATATTTGCAACCTGTAAACAATTGTCGTTATGGATGATATGAATAAATATATCGAGCAGAACAGGAACCGCTTTACCGACGAGTTGTTCGAGTTGCTGCGTATACCGTCCGTCAGTGCGCAATCGGAGCACAAACCCGATATGGTGCGCTGTGCTGAGTGGCTGGCTGCCGAACTGGTCAAGTCGGGGGCGGATCACGCGGAGGTGATGCCTACGGACGGTAATCCCGTGGTTTTTGCCGAGAAAATCATCGACCCGTCGGCCAAAACGGTGTTGGTGTACGGGCATTATGACGTTATGCCGGTAGATCCGCGCGAAGAGTGGCATACCGAACCGTTCGAGCCTGTCATCAGGGACGGACGCATTTGGGGGCGCGGCGCGGACGACGATAAGGGACAGCTGTTTATGCATTGCAAAGCCTTTGAAGCTATGTGTGCGACGGATACACTGCCCTGCAACGTGAAATTTATGCTCGAGGGCGAAGAGGAGATAGGTTCCGAACATCTTTACGGTTTCTGCCGCGATAACAGGGATATGCTGAAAGCGGACATTATTCTCGTGTCGGACACCTCTATGGTCTCGATGGATACGCCGTCGATTACCTGCGGACTGCGCGGACTGACCTATATGGAGGTGGAGGTCATCGGGCCCGACAAAGATTTGCATTCGGGATTGTTCGGCGGAGCGGTCGCCAATCCCGCGAATGTTTTGGCTCGGCTCGTCGCTTCGCTGACGGATGAGAACGGGCATATAACCATCCCTCATTTTTACGATGACGTTCGAGAACTGACGGACGCCGAACGCGAAGCGTTCAATAAAGTGCCGTTCGATCTGGAAGATTATAAGAAGTCGCTCGACATAGACGATGTAGAGGGTGAAAAGGGCTATACTACAATGGAACGCACGGGTGTCCGACCTTCGCTCGATATCAACGGCATATGGGGCGGTTATATCGGTGAGGGAACGAAGACCGTAATTCCATCCAAGGCGTCGGCGAAGATCTCTATGAGATTGGTTCCCGATCAGGATTTCAACAGGATAGGCGAACTGTTCGAAGCGCATTTCCGTGCCATAGCGCCCGCGAGCGTGAAGGTGAATGTTAAATTCCTGCACGGCGGTGCGCCATATGTCGCTCCGACGGATATGCCTGCATATAAGGCTGCGGAACGGGCTATTACGGATACGTTCGGCAAAAAGCCGCTGCCGTTTTATTCAGGCGGCTCCATTCCGATAATCAGCGGATTCGAGCGTATTCTCGGAATCAAATCGCTGCTCATAGGGTTCGGGCTTGCCAAGGATGCCATACATTCTCCGAACGAGAGTTTCGGTCTCGACCAGTTCTTCAAGGGCATAGGGACCATCCCCTTGTTCTATAAGTATTTTGCGGAGTGATTTCGGTCTCTGTAAGTAAATGCAGCACGGGTGACATTGTACGATTGTCACCCGTGCTGCATTATTATAACCTGCCGTCTTGCACGGTCAGCCGATAGATTTGCGCCATTACACAGTTCCTCGCGAATCGATACCGACGGAAAGAACGGCTGCATAACCTTGCATCAGAAATCGATTCCGACACCTACTCTGAAGGTGTTGCGCCAAGGGCAGCTTTTGGCTGCGACCCAGTAGGAAGCATCGATCTGTATGTGCATAAACCGCAGTCCGAGGCCGACGGTCGCATAACCGTAGTAGTTGTATCCGTAACCTGCGCGCACTGCCAACAGCTGCATAAGCGTATATTCCACACCGACATTCGCCATAAATGTCTTCATCGATTCGGACTGATACATATATCCCAAATCGACAGTCCCTTCGAGAGCGTGTGCATCCGAAAACGGTGCGTACAAGGATGCGCCGACTTTGCCCGAAATAGGCAGGTCGGATTTAATGTCGCCGAATGAGAATCCGAGATTCGCAGCTTTCGCACCGATATTGATTTTGGCGCCGTCGAGGATATTCAGCGGGAGGGACGAGTAGACTGCGAGGTCGAATCCGATGGTGTTGGAGTTGCTGCCTATGCCCGTTGCATAATGGCCGTAACGGGCTGTCAGCGACAGGCCGACCTTGTCGCATACTTTATAACCGTATGCGACGTCCAGGGCCTTTCCGTTCGGACGGGTGGTTTTCAGGTGTATGGGGTTGTTATTCTCGTCTTTGGGAACGAACGGATAGTTGTCCCATCCTGCCGAGACTTCCGTTAATTTGGGCTCCTGATACATCCTGCCGCCGACAGACAATGCGTGGCGATCGCTGATTTTGACATATCCGCCTAAAGACAGCAGGTAATATCCTCCTGCGACATCGCTTTGCCACGGCGTGTACGAGAATTGCGCCTGAATATTCTTGTATTCGAACAGCGGTGCCGCCGCATTTCCGAATACGGACCACGCATCGCCCGTCACGGCAACCGAAGCGTCGCCCATAGCCGATGTGCGGGCATTGGGGTTGATGGTGAGGTATTCTTGTCCGTACGTATTGGCGGCAAGGAAAGAAATGATGAATATGGATATTATCTTTTTCATATGAGTATGGGCCTGTTTATTTCTTTATTACGGTTTGTGTCGTCATCATTATCTTGCCGTTTACGGCGCATTTCACCACTACCGAATATCTTCCCGCATTCAGACCGCCGACATTCAGCGTGAGTGGCTTGTTCTGGACGAATTCTACGGCCTGGTCGAATACAGTCACCCCGATTGCGTTGCGCATAGTGACCGAACCGTTGCCGTGCATCGGAACGCCGCTTATCTCTCCGAGGCGGATATTGAGTTTGTCGGTGCACGGATTGGGATAAAAATCGGCGATCAGGGATGTCGTATTTACGCGGACGATGAAATTTATCTCAGCGGTTTTGCCGCCGCCGTCGCGAGCCGTGACGGTAATCAGTGCTTCGCCCTCTTTCGAGGCCTTGACCGATAATTGAGAGCCTGTTACCGAGGCGGCGATGACTTTCGGATTGCCTGAAGTGCACCCGTAAGCCGTTATGTCGCCGTTGGCGTCGGTAAACCAGCCTGTCAGGTCGTATGTGAATGTCTTGTCCGTCTCGTTAAGATATACGGTGGTGTCTATGGCATCCTCGACGGGCTTGGGCGCTTCGTTGGGCGTTACGGTAAAGGTTATCTTTGCGGTCGTGGATTTCGAATCGTTTACGGCCGTCAGATCCGCCGTGAAGCTGCCGCCCGAATATTTCGAACCGTCTACTACGAGCGTAATTTCGTCGCCCGATTTGGTTACGGCTATTTTCGGGTCGCTGATGCTGTATGACGTATAGTTGCTGAGGGTGTACTTGAGCGTTTTCTTCTCGTAGTCGAGAATGGAGAAGTTGCCGGACTGCCCTGCCAGAGGACTTATGACGGGAGCATCGGGTTCGGGAGGCGTGATCGTCCCCTGCCCGCCGAGTTGCAATGCGGCTGTAGCGTCCACTAACTTCCCGATTTTGTTCCTGTATGTCGAACTCTGGTACGAGTTTATATCGCGTGCCGAATTGAACATAATCTCCTTGAGTTTCTCGGCCGTGAACCCTGTGCCGCCGCAATAGGAGACGATAAGTGCTGCTACGCCGGATACGTGCGGACAGGCCATAGAGGTGCCGCGCATCCATCCGTAGCCGGATGTGCGTACATAGTCGATTACATAGCCTTCGCTGTCGCGGTCTCCGTTTTTAATCGTCGTGGGCAATGTGCTGAGATTCCATATTTTGTAATCCTCGTCGCGTGTGGTGCTGTTCCAGCCGTCGCCGCCGGGGGCGCACAGATCCACCGTCGTGCTGTAAGTGGAATACCACGCCCGCTGGAAATTGCAGGAGAGCGCGGCGACACTGATGCATTTGGAATATGCCGCAGGGTATTCCGTTTGGTCCTTGCCGTCGTTTCCGGCCGCGAAAATCACTACTCCGCCTGCCATAGGCCCCGTTTGGACGGTGCCGTCCGACGACATACCCGCATTCGTAATGAAATAGTCGATGGCGGCTTTAGTCAAAGGCGAGCCTGAAGACCAACTCGTTTCCGTGCTCGTATACGTGTAATCTTCACCCCAGCTGTTCTGGCAGATTACCGCGCCGTTATTGGCCGCGAATGTGATGGCGTTGGCAGTGCCTCGGTCGGTAGCATAAGCATCGCCTTCGAATATCTGGCAACTCATAATCTTGACGCCGTTGCCGTTGCCCGAACCGCCTGCTATGCCCGAGATTCCTGTGCCGTTGTTGTTTACGGCCCCGATCGTACCTGCTACATGGGTGCCGTGCTCGTCGGCCGTTACTTTCGTGCTTCCCGACGAGATCGTAGTGAAGTTGCGGCCTATGCCGCTCCACATATTGTCCTTCAGGTCGGGATGGTCGTATTGTATGCCGCCGTCTACCACGGCGACTATGACCTCGTTGCTGCCGGCGCACATACCCCACGCATCTTTCACGTTTATGTCGGCGCCTGCTTTAGCCTGCGCATATACGCTTCCGTCGTTGATAAGCATCCACTGTTCCGACAACAGAGGGTCGTTGAAAGGCAGCTGGGACGATGCACGGGTAGTTCCGTCCGAATGCCCGAGCCTGTCGATATCCGCCTGCGTCGCGTAACGCACCTGCGGCGTGTCTACGCGCTTGATTTTGCGTTCGGGAGTGACTATCTGCACCCCTTCCGTCGTGCTCAACTCTTTGGCCAGCTCGATGTTCGTCTTGTCGGCGCCGAGCGTGATGCAGTACCATAGGTCGAGACCCGCTTTTCTCATACGCTCCTCGCAGTGGTCTGCGGGAAATATGCGCTCCATATCGACCACTTCGTAGCGTTCGCATATCTCGTCGAAAGTGAGATTCCCCGTTTCCAACTCTCCGCTGCGGGTGCGGGTTATGCTCAATGCATCGGCCGTTTCACGATCAAGTTTTATGCAGACCGTGTTGGTAATGACGCCTTTGCGTTTGAATGATTTTTCCGTTTCCGATTCGACCGTACTTACCGACTCCTCGAAATCTTTCGTACATCCCGCAAGTATCGATAATACGGCGAACAGGAATAATTTGTTAATTTTCATAATATTCCTCTAAAAAATCGTATTTTGTTTTCAAAATGTGCATAAAAAGTTGTCAAATATAGCAAAATATATTTCAACGTAAATTATTTTTGCGAAAAATTCATTATCGAGAAATATTTCAATTTATGAAAAGGGACAACCGCATTTTCGAACTTATCGAAGAAGAACGCACCCGACAAACGGGTGGTATTGAGTTGATTGCCTCCGAAAATTTCGTGAGCGACCAGGTGTTGCAGGCAATGGGATCCGTATTGACCAACAAGTATGCCGAGGGCTACCCTGCCGCCCGTTATTACGGCGGATGCGAGGTCGTCGATAAGGTGGAGACGCTGGCGCGCGAACGCCTTTGCGAACTGTACGGTGCGAAATATGCCAATGTGCAGCCCCACTCGGGTGCGCAGGCCAATATGGCCGTGTTTTTTGCGGTGATGAACCCCGGCGATACGTTTATGGGATTGGATTTGTCGCACGGCGGCCATTTGTCCCACGGCTCGCCCGTGAATATGTCGGGTAAATTCTTCAAAGCCGTAGGCTACGGGCTGAATCCCGAAACGGGTATGGTAGACTACGACGCTATGGAGCGTTTGGCCGAGGAGTGCAAACCCAAACTCATCATCGGCGGTGCTTCGGCATATTCGCGCGAATGGGATTATGCCCGTATGCGTGAAATTGCGGATAAGGTGGGAGCGTTGCTGATGGTCGATATGGCCCATACGGCGGGACTTATTGCGGCGGGGCTGTTGGACAATCCCGTGAAATACGCGCACATAGTGACATCCACCACCCATAAGACCTTGCGCGGGCCGCGCGGCGGTATAATCCTTATGGGTGAGGACTTCGAGAACCCGTGGGGACTTACGACGCCCAAGGGGGTTGTTAAGATGATGTCTCAGATTCTCGATTCGGCAGTGTTCCCAGGTATTCAGGGCGGTCCTCTCGAACACGTTATTGCGGCGAAAGCCGTCGCATTCGGCGAGGCTCTCGACCCGAGCTACAAGGAGTACCAGAAGCAGGTGCGCAAGAATGCGCAGGCTATGGCCGAGGCGTTCATAGCGCGCGGGTACAAGATCGTTTCGGGCGGTACGGACAATCATCTTATATTGATAGACCTCCGCACGAAATTTCCCGAACTGACAGGTAAGCTCGCTGAGAAATGTCTCGTGGCGGCAGATATTACGACCAACAAGAATATGGTGCCGTTCGATTCGCGTTCTCCGTTCCAGACGTCGGGTTTGCGTTTCGGGACGCCCGCAATCACGACCCGCGGTTTGAAAGAGGACAAGATGGACGTTATCGTTGGCCTTATCGACCGCGTTTTGTGCGACCCCGAAAATGAGGAGAACATAGCCGCCGTACGCAAGGAGGTAAACGCGATGATGTCGGAATATCCCCTATTCGCTTGGTAGGTTATGCGGGAGGCAGTCGATTTTCTGGAGGCATTGCACGATAACAATAATCGTGAATGGTTCAATGCCAACAAGCCGTTCTACAAACGCGCCGAAGCCGTATTCGTCGAATTCGTAGCGAAACTTATCGACGGACTGGGCGAGTTCGACGCATCGGTGCGCGGATTGCAGGCGAAGGATTGCGTCTATCGCATCTATCGCGATACGCGTTTCAGCAATGATAAGACCCCGTATAAAACGCATTTCAGCGCATTCGTCGCGCCCCACGGGAAGAAATCGGGATACGGCGGGTATTATGTGCATATCGAACCGACGGAAGACGGTCTGATCGGCTACAGTATGCTGGCGGCAGGGCTCGTGATGCCCGAACCGATCGTCCTGCGCAGCATCCGTGAAGAGATTCTCGACAACGGACGCGAGATAGTGGATGCGGTAGACAATTCCAACGGATTTACCGTCAGCGTTTACGGACAACTCAAACGTACGCCGCAGGGTTTCCCGTCGGGTACCGAGTTCGACCACCTGCTGCGGTTGAAAGACGCCTGTACGGAAAAAAGGCTGTCGAAAGACGATATTTTATCCGACGGCTTCCTGACGCAGGTGCTCGATGATTTCCGTTCGATAAAACCCTATCTCGACCATATCAACAGGGCTGTGCAATATGCTCACGAGGAGATGATGCGATGAAATATGTCTCTCCGTGCCGTATGACAGGGCGGCTCGGGAGACGTGTACGGGAGATTGGAATAACGGAGTGCTTTTAATCGGCACTCCGTTTTTGCAGCAGCGTATTCAGCAGATTGGCGCACCCGTCTTCGAGCATATCCAGAACCGTCTCGAATCCATCGGCACCTTCGTAATACGGGTCGGGAACATATGTGCGGTCGGGGAATACGGTGAAGAAATCGCGCATTCTGTATATGCGGTTCGCATATTCCCGCGACGGCGCCAGACGATGCACCGCTTCGTAGTTCATATCGTCCATAACGACTATGGTGTCGAATTCGAAAAAATCGTTTTCCGTGATGCGGCGCGAACGGTGTACGAGATTATATCCGCGGCGTGCCGCCGCTATGCGCATCCGTGCGTCGGGCAGTTCGCCTGCATGCCCTCCGTATGTGCCTGCCGAATCTACATATATCGAGTCGGCGGCATCGTTGGCGATAACGAGTTGCCGCATTATTTCCTCTGCGGCCGGAGAGCGGCATATGTTGCCGAGACATACGAACAGGACTTTGTGTTTCATAATGCAAAGATAATATGAAGATGCCCGATCTCCAAACGAGTCGCCGCAGGCTCCGCGGCGGAACGGGAACGGTATTTGCTGCGGGCAATGCATTATGATTACCGAAAAAAACATACTCAGCGATTCGTATCGTCGGCCCGATACGGGCATCCTGTTCCTGCGGCTGTTCATCGGGGGCATCGTGCTGATGCATAATGTGGGTAAATTACAGACGTACAATGAAATAATAGACAGCTACCCTGCTATGCTGTTCGGCAGTTCTGCCGTCACCTTTACCGTCTTCTCCGTTTGCGAGACTATGTTCGCCGTGATGATAATGTGCGGATTCCAAGTGCGTTTCGCCGCCTTCGTAATGGCTCTCGGAATGTTCCTGTCTCTGTTTGCCGATGGTTCGGACGGTACGGGTGCCTCCGCAACCCTGCAATTCGTATATATGGGTATATATATTTTCTTCGTTCTGGCAGGCGGCGGCAAATATTCGTTCGACTATTATATGTCCGGGGCGAACAAAGTGTCCTATTAGGGCAAATTATTGAGCAGAAAGGTGAAAGTGTTTATTTCAATGATAAAATCATTATATTTGCAACACTTTTCGTATTATTAAATAAATATACTATGAAAACAAAAACTCTATTGGCGATATGCCTCGCAGCATTATGTGCTGGATCGGTCAATGCCCAGAATCCGAAATTACCGAAGAAAGTCGAAAACGTAACCATACTCGATCTTAACGGAGACCCTGCTTCGTTGCCTTATTGGGGTGAAAAGAACCTGATGATCTTCTATATCGATCCCGACAAACATAAGCAGAATCAGAATTTTACCGACGAAATGGAGGCCAACCACAAGGCCGAAGGCGAAAACCTTTACGGGTTCGGTATTATGAACCTCAAGGATGCCCCGATGGTGCCGAACAGCGTAGCCCGTTCGATGGCGAAAAAACGCACCGAAAAGAACGGGGCGACGGTGCTTGCAGATCAGAATCTGGAGGTTGCCAAAGCCTGGGGGCTGGGCGACTGCAACAATATGTTCGTCTTGCTCGTGGTTACCAAGGAGGGCGAACTGGTGTACTGCAAGAAGGGCGAATTGTCGCGCGCCGACATAGATGATTTCTATAAGTTCATCGAGAAGTACAAATAATACTGCGCTTTGCGTCGTCTCCTCATCGTTTCGTTGTTATGTCTCTGCGGGCACGCATTCGGTGCCGAAACGCGGGACAGCATATACGTGAACAACGCGGATACGATACGCTATCATTATACGCCGCTGACCGATACGGATTCCATCAAATCCGATTCGGCAGCGGCGGTTGCCGTTAAAGATACCCTGCCTCCGAAACGGAACTTTTTCAAACGCGTAATAGACTATTTCGGGCAGTCGGCCGTGGACAAGACTTTCGAGAAGAAAATGGACTTTACCATAATAGGCGGACCGTCGTATTCGAGTGAAAAGAGTTTGTGCCTCGGTGTACTGGCTGCGGGGTTGTATCGCATCGATCGCAGGGACTCGATTACCCCGCCGTCCAATATCTCGTTATTCGGCACCGTCTCGATAAACGGGTTCTATTCGGTCGGGGTGTCGGGAAATACCTTTTTTCGGCAGGGCCGTCATCGGCTCGACTACGAACTCGCGGTTCAATCCGAACCTACCGATTTCTGGGGGCTCGGTTATTACAACGGTCTGAACAATGCGGCGGGCAGCTATACTGGCAAGAAATATATGCTCGACGCCAAATATATGCACGCGGTTTTCAAAAATACGTATTTGGGACTGACCTTGAAATTCAACTATACCGAAGCCGTAAAACTGTCGCGTCCTCAATATATCCAAGGGCAGCGCCGTCAGTATGCGGGCGTTGCCGTCGGGACGTTTATCGAATACGATTCGCGCGATGTAATTACCTTCCCGACAAGAGGTTGGTACGTGAGTGTTCACGGATCGGTTCAACCCAAGGGGGTCGGTAATGCAGGCCATACGCTGTTTAGGGCCAAAACGACCTTGGATTTTTACCAGCGCGTCTGGAAGGGAGGCATACTCTGTTTCGACCTCTACGGCGAATTCAATTCGGCCCATACGCCGTGGACTATGTATGCCACATTCGGCGGCAGCACACGTATGAGAGGATATTATGAGGGCAGGTTCAACGATCTGAATATGATAACGTTGCAGGTGGAACTGAGACAGCGTATATGGAAGCGCATAGGCGCCGTAGTCTGGGGCGGCGCAGGAAATGTATTTCGTTCTTTCGGCAGTTTCGAATGGGAACATACATTGCCCAATTACGGTGTCGGCCTGCGTTGGGAGTTGAAAAAACATATGAACGTACGCCTCGATTACGGATTCGGACGAAAGGCCGAGGGCGGTCTTATCAACGGGTTCGTAATGTCCATAAATGAAGCTTTTTGAGAGAATGGGTAAGAAACTCGATAAATGGAGATTGGCGCCGAGCCGTCGGGCTTTGGTGCTGCTGATATATCTGCTCGTTGCGCTGATGATTCCGAATGCGGCTCTGGCAATCACGGAGTCATATACGGGATGGTCTGTTATTGCGGGGATATTTATTCCCTTGGGGGCTTATCTGGTCGCCAATGTTATAACCCGCCGTGTCGGCATAACGGTTATGTGTATGGTGCCGATAATCATTCTGTGCACATTCCAGCTGGTGCTGCTGTATCTCTACGGCAACTCCATCATCGCTGCGGATATGTTCATCAACCTGCTGACGACCAATCCGGATGAAGCCTCCGAACTGCTCAATAATCTCTATCCTGCCGTATTCGTCGTCTGCATAATATATGCTCCGATACTTGTTGAAGCTTTCTTGCAGATAAGAAGGAAAATGCGTCTGACAATCAAAATGCAGGAGCGTATAAAATGGGCTGGTGCGGTTTGTCTGGGCATCGGGCTGGCGGCACTTATCCCCGCCTATAAAAAGGGAAGCGGCAATATCGTCGGAAACGAAATTTTCCCGATCAATGTCATATGCAACTTCAATGTCGCATTGGCTGCCAATAACGACGCTATGCATTATGCATCCACGTCGAAGTTATTCAGGTATAACGTATCCCGCGGCGGGAAATCCGACGAGCGGGAGATATATGTATATATTATCGGAGAGGCGTCGCGTGCCGCCAACTGGAATCTCTACGGGTATGAGCGCGAAACCAATCAGTACCTGAAGCGGCGGGATGACATCTATCTGTTCAAAAATGTCATCACTCAGAGCAACACGACCCATAAAAGCGTCCCGTTATTCCTTTCGTCGGTCGCCACCGATCAGCATCGGGATTTGTTTTACCGCAAAGGATTGGCGGCATTGTTCAACGAGGCCGGATTCCGCACCTATTTCCTGTCGAACCAATCGCCGCAGGGGGCTATGGTAGACCATCTTGCCAAAGAGGCGAACGAGGTCGTCTATATAGGCGCTCCGCGCCACGATATGCAGCTCCTGCGGATGATGCGGCGTATAATCGAGACCGATGACAACAACGACCTGCTGTTTATCTTGCATTGCTACGGTTCGCATTTCAGCTACCATCAGCGTTATCCCCGCGAATTTGCGGTCTATCAACCCGATAACGACGTGGCCATACAGCCTCAGAATGCCGATATGATAAGGAATGCCTATGATAATTCCATATCCTATACCGACTATTTCCTCAACAGTACGATAGATTATCTCGATGCCCTCGGAGTATGTTCGACGCTGATATATTGTTCGGATCACGGGGAGGATATTTTCGACGACGAACGCGGCAGGTTCCTGCACGCCTCTCCTACCGTGACATATTACCAGCTGCACGTTCCCTGTCTCGCGTGGTTTTCGGACAAGTATGCGCAGCTGTATCCCGAGAAAACGGCAGCGGCGAAAAAACACCGCTGGTCTGCGGCTACGACCCACTCGATGTTCCACACTATGGCCGATATGGCCTCTTTGGAGAGTGCGTTCATCGACCGTTCGGTATCGTTCGTAAGCGATGATTTCGTCGAGAATGCACCGAGGTACTACCTTAACGATCATAACGAGGCGGTGCCCTTCGATAAAAAGATAGGCATTACGAAGCAGGACAGGCGATTGTTCGCCATACACGGCATTCGGCTGGAGTAAGCGGAGAAGGAAATAAAAAAAACTGTTTTCATCCGAAAACAGTTTTTAGCAGAAAAAAATAATAGGAATTATTTTTTAGCTTCCTCGACGGATACCTTGCGGAACTCCTTCAGAAGTTTGCAAAGCTCGAGAGCTGCCTTACGGGCACGAGTACCTGCCGCCTTGTTGTTTTTCTCTACCTGAGCGGCTGCATTCTCCTGAAAAGCCGCTACCTGAGCATTGATTTGGTCTACTAAGTTTTTCATAACATTTCTAATGTTTGTGGTTGTTACTTCAAGCAAAGGTATAAAAATATTGGAATATTACAAACTTTTGCGTTAAAAAATCATCGGTATCGGCTGATAAATATAATTTTACCGTATTCCGACGCCTTTTGTTCGTTCCGAAATCGCAATACCCGCCCGATAATGCGGGCATAAATCGGGGTTGCGTATGATTGCGAATGTCGAGCAAATATTCTATATTTGCATTCGCAAAAATATGAAGTTTTATGCGTCTGTCTGATCTGAAAACCGGAGAATCGGGAGTTATTCTGAAAGTCCTGGGACACGGAGGCTTCCGCCGCCGAATTATGGAAATGGGGTTTGTGCGCGGCAAATCCGTGGAGGTGATGCTGAACGCTCCGTTGCAGGATCCTATCGAATATAAAATTATGGGCTACGACATCTCGCTGCGCCGCAGCGAGGCGGAGATGATAGTGATTATCACCGAGCAGGAGGCGCAGGCCATATTGAAAGACGAGCATATCGACAGCCGACAGGCCGATTGTCTCGAAGAGGCGGTGTCGCGCGAGTCGAAACAGATAAACGTGGCTCTCGTCGGCAATCCGAACAGCGGAAAGACATCGTTGTTCAATGCCATATCGGGAAGCCATGAGCATGTCGGCAATTACAGCGGCGTTACGGTCGATGCCAAACGCGGGTATCGCACCTATCGCGGATATAAATTCGTAATCACCGATCTGCCGGGCACGTATGCATTGTCCGCATACACGCCCGAGGAGCTTTATGTCAGACGGCATCTTGAAACGGATATGCCCGATGTGGTCGTAAATGCCGTCGTGGCATCGAATCTCGAACGCAATCTGTATCTCACGACCGAACTGATAGATATAAATCCGCGAATCGTCGTGGCTCTGAATATGTACGACGAACTCGAAGCGAGCGGGGCGAAGCTCGACTATGACAGCCTCGGGCGAATGATGGGCGTCCCGATGGTTCCCGTAGTGGCAAAGAGCGGCAAGGGGCTCGAACAGTTGCTCGATACCGTTATCGCCGTTTATGAGAACGAGGACGAACGGGTGCGCCACATCCATATCAACCAAGGTAGCGTGATAGAAGAGTCGCTCGGTATCCTGAATGAGGATATGGGCCGCAATCGCGACCAGCTTCCGAAGATGTTTCCGCCGCGGTATTTCGCTATGAAACTGCTGGAGGGCGACAGGGATGTCGAGAAGATGTTGCGCAACTGCAAGGATTACGACCGATGGATCGCCATCCGCAACAGGGAATCCGAGAAAATAACCGAACTCCTCGAGGAGGATGTCGAAACGGCATTCGCGAATCGGAAATACGGATTTATCTCGGGTGCATTGAAAGAGACATATACGCCGGGCAAGCACGAAGAGGCGCGGATGACCGATGCGATAGATGCGCTTGTGACCCATCGTATCTGGGGATTCCCGATATTCTTCCTTATTATGGGGCTGATGTTCTTCTGTACTTTTACGCTCGGTGCCTATCCTCAGGAGTGGATGGAGATACTCGTCGGATGGCTGAGATACGCGGTGGAACTCATAATGCCCGAGGGTGTACTGCGAGACCTTATAGTAGACGGAATGATCGGGGGTGTCGGCAGTGTAATCGTATTCCTGCCGAATATTATGATCTTGTATCTGTTCATCTCGTTTATGGAGGATTCGGGATATTTGGCACGCGCCGCGTTCATAATGGACAAGGTTATGCATCGCATCGGGCTGCACGGCAAATCGTTCATCCCGCTCGTTATGGGCTTCGGCTGCAATGTCCCCGCGATAATAGCCTCGCGTACCATCGAAAGCCGCAGCAGCAGGATAATTACCGTGCTGATAACTCCGTTTATGTCGTGCAGCGCACGCTTGCCCATATATATACTGCTTGTCGGGACATTCTTCTCGGCATATGCGGGGCTGGTGATGACTATGTTGTATGTGTTCGGGGTTCTTCTGGCGATAGTCACGGCCCGTATGATGCGGAGGTTCCTGTTCAAGGAAGACGAGACCCCGTTCGTTATGGAGCTGCCGCCCTATCGTATTCCTACGATGAAGGCCATATTGTTGCATATGTGGAGCAAGTGCGCCCAATATCTTCGAAAGATGGGCGGACTGATATTGGTGGCGTCGGTTGTCGTTTGGTTCCTGAGCTACTATCCGCAGACAGACGATACGGTAAGCAAGTCCGACCATTACGAGAATTCCTACCTCGGCCGTATCGGCAAGGCTTGCGAGCCCGTTTTCGCACCTCTCGGCTTCGGCTGGAAAGCAAGCGTGGCACTGTTGTCGGGACTTCCGGCGAAGGAGATAATCGTCAGCACTATGGGGGTGCTGTACACCGACGGTGAAAGTCAGGATGCGGAAGAGGCGGATGAATCCGCATTGTCTGCGCAGTTAAAGGCCAGCGGCGATTTCGATACGGCGTCGGCCGCCGCATTCCTGCTCTTCATACTAATATATTTCCCCTGCATAGCCACTGTCATAGCTACGGCCAACGAAATAGGATGGAAATGGGCGGCGGGGTCGGTAGTGTACAGTACGACAGTCGCGTGGATTGTCGCCTATGCGGCATATAACCTTATAGGCTGGCTGTTATGAATTGGCAGGAATATGCGGTAGCGGCCATCGGTATTTTCATAACGGTCCTTGCCGTCGTACGGATAGTAAATGCGATAAAAAAGCGCAAGGCGTATAACCCTTGCGCAAATTGTCCGCAAACTGATTGCAAACTGAAAGAACTTCGCGGATCAGAGTGCGAAAAGGACGAGCATCTGAGCCGTTAGCACCCTGAGGAACATCACTACGGGATAGACGGTCGCATAACTTACCGACGGCATATCGTTGCCTGCGGTGGAGTTCGAGAACGACAGTGCGATAGGGTCCGTCATACTGCCCGACAGCATACCCATAAGCGTATAGAAATTCATCTTCGTAACCAACCGCGCGAAAACGCCGACGATGATGACAGGCACGACCGTTATCAGTGCGCCATACCCTATCCATACGTATCCGCCGTTCATAACGGTGTCGATGAATCCGTCTCCCGCGCCGAGTCCTACGGCAGCGAGGAACAGCGATATTCCCACCTCGCGCAACATAAGGTTGGCACTCATCGTGGTGTAGGTTATCAGGTGCATATGCGTTCCGAAACGGCCGATAAGTATGGCGACGATGAGCGGTCCTCCCGCAAGTCCGAGTTTTACGGGCTGCGGTACGTTGAGCAGCGGAACGGAGCCGAGCAGCACGCCCAGTGCGATGCCGAGGAATATGGTGAGGATATGCGGCTCGTGCAGCTTCTTGAGTGAGTTGCCCAACAATGAGGCGACCTGCTCTACCGCTTTTTCGGTGCCGACGACCATCACTTTGTCGCCGAGCTGGAGTTCCATACCCTGATAAGGTATGAGGTCCACGCCGGCACGATTCACGCGCGTTATGTTGATTCCGTATTTCGTGCGCAGACGCAAGTCGGAGAAACGCTTGCCGTTGATTTTGGAGCGGGTGATCACTATGCGGCGCGATACCAGCTGGCTGTCGAAGGCGCGCCATTCTTTTTCGGCCATATCTATTTCGCGGCCTATGAACGTTACGATAGCCTCGCGGTCTTCGGCCGAACATACTATCAGCAGACGGTCGCCGATATGCATAATGCTGTCTGCATCGGCAATGATGATCGAATCGTCCTTGCGGGCGATGCGCGAAATGACGAACTGGCGGTTTATGAGTTCGCGGATATGCCCTACGCTCTGCCCCTCGATCATAGAATTGGTCACCTCCATCGAGAATTTGGTGGCGAATTTGTTCTCGTTATTCAGCTGATGCAACCCCTCGTCCTCTTTGGTGAAATTCACGCGCAGCGCATAGCGCATAACGATAATGGCTATTATGAGACCGAGCACCCCGAGCGGATAGGTCACGGCATATGCCATAGCTATGCTGGTGTCCTCGACGCCTGTGGCATCGGAATATGCCTGCTGTGCGGCACCGAGACCGGGTGTATTGGTGACGGCTCCCGACAATATGCCGACCATTGTCGATAGAGGCGTATCGGTAGCGAGATGAATCCCGTAAGTGATCAGTACGCCGATCAATACTACCGCCGATGCGAGAGTTACGAGTGTTATGCCGCCCTGCTTGAGCGACGAGAAGAAACTCGGTCCTACCTGCAATCCTATCGAAAATACGAACAGTATCAGTCCGAACTCCTTGATGAAATGCAATGTCTTGGGGTCGAGCGTCATCCCGAAATGGCTCGCGGCAATGCCGACGAACAGTATCCACGTGGCTCCCAGCGATATGCCGCGGAATTTGATTTTGCCGAGCAGTACGCCTATCGTGATTACCGATGACAGGATAAGTACGGAATGGGCTATGCCGCTGCCGAAAAAAAGATTATATAACCAATCCATAAAAGGGAAGAATTAACCTAAATGCGGCACAAAAGTAATAACTAAATATGATTCTTAAAAATTTTCAATAAATTTTCGAACGAATGCGTACGATTTTGCATCGTCGCACGGAAAAGCAGCGGCGGACGGAATCGTATATAGTATAATTTCCGGGCGTTCAATAGAGATATTTTTCGATCAGCGGCAACAGCAATGCGGTCGCAATGCCCATAAGAGCCATCGCCAGTCCGCTCATCGCACCTTCAACGGCTCCCTGTTCTATTGCACGTGCCGTGCCTACGCCGTGTGCCGCCGAGCCCATAGCAAGTCCTTGGGCTTTCGGATTCCGAATACCGAAAAGTTTTAACAGCCGGAACCCTATCATATTGCCGAAAATGCCGACGCAGAATACCACTACGGATGTGACGGTCACCTCCCCGCCCAACGGTGCCGCAACGGCGACGGCGATAGGCACCGTTACCGATTTGGGTGCTATGGATGTCAATATCGTACGGTCGGCACCCATATACTCGGCTATATACACCACGCTTATGATGCCGACGATACAGCCCGACAATATTGAGGCGAGTATGGGGGCCGTCTGTCCCTTCATCTGCTCTTTCTGTTCGTACAACAGGTATCCCAATGCGACTACCGACATACCGAGCGCGAAATTGAGTATCTCGGTTGCCTCCCGATATCGTTCGTAAGGCACGCCCAATATTTTCAGGAATGCAATCATCGCCAGGAACGTAAGCAGGACAGGGTGCAGAAATACTGTATGTGTCCGACGGTACAGGGATGAACATCCGCAATACAACCCTATCGTGAGGGTCAGAAGACAAAGGTCGGATTTCAATATGGACTCGATCATCGTTTTCGCGCCGTTTTTTGATAGACCCATCCCACGACGAGCATAATAAGCACGGTAGATACCACGCTCGCTATGATTATGGCCCAGAAATTCTTCATAATCGTTTCGTACGACACCATAAGCCCCACGCCGTAAGGCACGAAAAACAGCGCCATAGTGCCGAGCAGCATCTTGGCGACGGGACGCACCTTGTCCGCATCGATAATCCGGAACTCCAACGCGGCGAAGAGCAGAACCATACCTATTATATTTCCGGATATGTAACCGCCCGTGAGATAGCTGATTGCATTTCCTGCCAACCAGCAAAGCAATATGTATAGTACACCAAGCATCGCGCAAATATACGGCAGAATAAGGATATAATGAAAAATTAAGCCTTATAAACTTTATCGTGATTGTTTTTTTGACTATCTTTGTATGCAGGTAACCAAACAATCTATATCATACATTATGAGCAAAGGAGTAAACATCGAACGTTCGCATCGGCTGGACGGTATCGGGGAGTATTATTTTTCACGTCGTCTGCGCGAAATAGCCGAAATCGAGGCTGCGACGGGACGGCAGATAATCAAACTCGCAATGGGCAGCCCCGATCTGCCGCCCGCACAGAGCGTTATCGACCGTCTTGCCAAGGAGGCGCAGCGCCCCGACGTGCACAAATATATGTCGTATAAGGGCGAACCCATATTGCGCAAGGCATTTGCCGACTGGTATAAGCGCTGGTACGGCGTAGAGTTCGACTATAACTCCGAAGTGTTGCCCCTTATAGGCTCCAAAGAGGGAATTATGCATATATGTATGACATTCCTCAATAACGGCGACAAGGTACTGGTGCCGAACCCCGGATATCCGACCTACAGTGCGGCCGTGAGATTGTCGGGAGGCGAGATGCTCCCATACGCATTGAATAAGGAGACGGGATTCCTTCCCGATTTCGATGCGATAGAAAAGGGCGGACTCGAAGGCGTCAAGATGATGATAGTGAACTATCCCAATATGCCTACGGGTCAGACGCCTACGATGGAGTTGTTCGAAAAGATAATCGCATTCGGTGCGAAGCACAACATACTTATCCTGCACGACAACCCGTACAGTTTCGTGCGCAATCCGCACCCCATAAGCATTATGGCCGTCGATGGAGCGCGCGATGTGGCTATGGAGATGAATTCTCTGTCGAAAGGGCATTCTATGGCAGGCTGGCGCGTGGGCGTGATTATGGGCAAAAAGGAGTGGATAGATTCCGTTCTGACATTCAAGAGCAATATGGACTCGGGAATGTTCTACCCCATTCAGGCCGCTGCCGATACGGCACTGTCGCTCGGCGAGGAGTGGTTCAAGGAGCTGAACGATATTTATTACAGCCGCGAGAAGCAGGGATACGAGTTGCTCGATGCGCTCGGCTGCCGTTACCGCAAGGGGCAGGCAGGATTGTTCATTTGGGCCGAAATTCCCGATGATTACGAGGGCGACAGTTTCGCATTCTCGGACGAGGTTATGGATAAATGCGACGTCTTCATAACCCCCGGGGCTATATTCGGCAGCGAGGGCAAACGATATGTACGCATTACGTTGTGCTGCCCTGCGGAGTTGCTGGAAAAAGCGGCAGACAAGGTAAAAGCTAATTTCCGCAAATAAGTTTTACTCGGACAGATGAAGCGGACGGGAAATCCCGCCCGCTTTTTCAATATAATGAAAAAAATCGACAATAAAATTCCCGTACCTCCCGTCTTCGAACCTATGGCCTGCAATACCGCAGGGCCGGAGGCGGTTGCGGCCGAGACGGATCATATTACGGATACTGCATTCGCAAACCTGACTGTAACGGGGCTTGCGGCCGAGCATCGCAGCTGGCACAACTGCCGCTTTTCGGGTATGGGATTCGTCGCGTGCAAATTCAAAGGGTCGCAAATGACCGATTTGCGGTTCGAGCGATGCGACTTGTCGAATATTTCGTTCAACGGCAGTTCGTTGTATCGTGTGGAGTTCGCAGACTGCAAACTCGTGGGAACCGATTTCTCGGATACCGTTATGACGCACGTCCTGTTTGAGAATTGCAGCTGCCGATATGTAAATATGTCTATGGCGAAACTGCGTACCGTCGCATTTCGCGGATGCAACTTGCAGGGCGGCGTGTTCGGAATGTCGCGTCTGGGTCCTGCAACATTCGAAAAATGCGACCTGCGGGAATCGGACTTCTCGCGCACATCGCTTAAGGACATCGACTTGTGCAGTTGCGATATCGACGGCAT
Source organism: Alistipes sp. (assembly GCA_017937125.1). Classification (GTDB taxonomy): domain Bacteria; phylum Bacteroidota; class Bacteroidia; order Bacteroidales; family Rikenellaceae; genus Alistipes. The sequence continues at coordinate 817,531 of JAGBEH010000001.1, forward strand.
TGTACTAAATCCTGAAGATTTGCGCGGCGCCATAGTCGATTCGGTTCAGGCGCTTGGATTGGCAAGGCTGTTAGGAGTAGTAATAAAAGACTAAGCAGCCATATACAACTTTACAAGGCAGCAGAGCTTCGGAAGAGCGTCGGCGTAAATGTATATTAATTATTGAGCCGCGGAATTCAATTCCGCGGCTCTCGTCGTCAATAAATTTCTATTTTAGCGGCTGCCGCCTTCGTCTTATCGCGCAAATCATCGAGGTCGCTGCCCAAAGGTGCATACCTTACTACCACACCCATCCGTCGGTTTAGTTTCGTATAAGGTTTGCCGAAGATGCGCAGGTATGTGTTTTCCTCTTTGCAAACCTCCTCTTCGCCACGGTAATGCGGCGTCTCCTTGCTCGCTATAGGCGACAGTATGACGGCACTGGCACCCATTCGTTCGAGTGTTATGCGCGGTATAGGCAGCCCGAGAACGGCACGCAAATGCAGTTCGAACTCATTGAGGTTCTGAGTGCCTGCGAGCGTAACCATACCCGTATCGTGCGGACGCGGCGACAGTTCGGAGAAATAAACGCCGTTTTCGTGGCTCAGGAAAAATTCGACACCCCATAGCCCCGCTCCAGTCAGGGCTCCCGTAACTTTTGCGGCCATACGCTGCGCCTCGCGCAGATGCTCTTCGGAGATGGGTGCGGGCTGAAAACTTTCGCGATAGTCCCCGCCTTTCTGGATATGCCCGATGGGAGGACAGAACAATGTGGGGCCGTTCTTCTGAGTTACCGTGAGCAATGTTATTTCGCAATCGAAACGTATGAACTCCTCTATTATCAACTCCCGAATGTCGCCTCTGCTACCCTCGCATCCGTATTTCCACGCATCGGCCAGTTCTTCCCTGCATTTGACGAGCGACTGCCCTTTTCCCGACGACGACATCAACGGCTTGACGACGCAGGGAAACCCTACCTTTTCGGCTGCGGACTGCAACTCTTCGAAAGTGCGTGCATAAAAGTATTTGGCGGTCTTCAGGCCGAGCTCTTTGGCTGCAAGGTCGCGTATCGCCTTGCGGTTCATCGTGAAATTCACGGCTCTGGCACTCGGTACGACCTGAATGCCGCGATCTTCCCAAGCGTAAAGACGTTCCGTGCGAATGGCCTCGATCTCGGGAACTATGATATCCGGAGCATGTTCGGCGATAACGGCATCGAGTGCGTCGCCGTCGAGCATATCGAATACTTCGTATTCGTCGGCGACCTGCATTGCGGGAGCACCTTTGTATGAGTCGCACGCAATTACATATTGTCCTTTGCGTTTGGCGGCGATGACGAACTCTTTACCGAGTTCGCCCGAACCCAAAAGAAGTATTTTTTTAGTCATAAACAGTGGTGATTTCTGAAGTACGCGGCAAAATTATCCTCCGCATCGTAATCCGCCAACGGACGAAGATATTTTTTATGCACAAAATTTCATCAAAATTCATTCGCGGCAGAGTTTCGCTGCTATTTGGAAAACGGAGCGCCGCCGTCATTTGCAAAACGGTGCGGAATTACGCGACGGAGGTAACCCCGTCCAAAAAAACGCCCCGAATACTCGGAGCGTTGCATTTTCAGTGGAGGTGGCGGGAGTCGAAACGAATTTCGCTTGCGGAAGAGTTCACCGACGGAGCGCCGCCGTCATTTGCAAAATGGTGCGGAATTACGCGACGGAGGTAACCCCGTCCAAAAAAAACGCCCCGAATACTCGGAGCGTTGCATTTCCCGTGGAGGTGGCGGGAGTCGAACCCGCGTCCAAACAAGGAACCCGAAAGCTTTCTACACGTTTAGTCGCCGTTTGGTCCTTCTACCCGCATCCGGCAGGCGACAGCCTAACACGGGTCCCAGTTCCTTTAATTTCGCATTGCGGACGGAACTGCCGCAACGCTATCTCTAAATGTTTGATACCCCGTATGAAAAGCCGTTAAAGAGCGGAACGGCCTTTCGGGATACTCGTCATCCGACTGCCTCGAGCCGAACGATTAAGCCCATTTTCCTTGAAAATTAGGCAGCGAGTGCATAGCTGTTATTGCCATTTGTAGTTCGAGTGTTGATATTTACGAGCCACCACACAATGCTCGACGTGCTTACGACCGAACTCTGCCTGCTGTCAAAACCGGTCACCCCCGATTGCGGCATCTTCGGATGATCTCGTCATCATCCCGAAGAGAGTTTTCCGTAAAATCGCTGCAAAAATAGTGAAATAAATGTAAAATACGACTATAAAAACGGATGTTTGCGCATTAGCGGTCGAATAATTGCAATATTTTGCTATATTTGGCTTCGCCTTATATACTCCCGCTCGGCAATGCTCAAATAAATTTGGCATTGCTCTCGCTTATTCGTATATTTGCATAAATCTAAAATGTAACGACTATGGCAAACAACACTCCTACACCTCATATCGGTGCCGCATACGGGGAAATCGCTGATAAGGTAATTATGGCCGGAGACCCGCTGCGCGCGAAATTTATGGCCGAGACATATCTTGAAAATCCCGTCTTGTATAACGAGGTGCGCGGAATGCTCGGCTACACGGGCACCTATAACGGCAAGCGCATTTCGATACAGGGACACGGAATGGGCATCCCGTCCATCGGCATATATTCATACGAACTTTTCAACTTCTACGGGGTAAAGACCATTATACGAACGGGTTCGGCAGGTGCATACGACCCCGAGTTGAAGATAGGCGATATTGCGATCGGTATGGGTTCGTGCACGAACTCCAACTATGCCGAGCAGTATAATCTGCCAGGTACATTCGCGGCCATAGCCGATTTCGGACTCGTACGCAGGGCGGCCGAAGAGGCCGAACGGCTCGGTGTCGGTTACAAGGTGGGCAATCTTCTTGCGAGCGATACTTTTTACAGCGATTCGCCCGAAACCTGGAAGCAATGGCAGAAGATGGGGGTGCTCGCCGTCGAAATGGAGGCTACGGCCCTGTATATGAACGCAGCCCGCAGCGGCAACAAGGCGCTTACGATATGCACCATATCCGACTCGCTGGTGACGGGTGAAGTGACATCGAGCGAGACCCGCCAGAAGAGTTTTACGGCTATGATGAAAATCGCACTCGAAATTATTTAGCTCCTATCTGCCGATAATGTACGGGGCGGGAGATTTTCCCGCCCCGTGTTTTTGTCCGTTTCGATGTTTTGGCTATCTTTGTACGGACTTAAACCGATTACGAATGGCACGCAAAAATGTCGTGGAATTAAAGAATGCGGCGATATATCACGCCCTCGACCCGTTCGCCGATCCGAGCGAGAAACAGCTGCGACGGAACGGGCAGCTCGTCTTGTCCGATGTGAACCTTACAGTGGGCGAAGGCGAATTCATCTACCTTATCGGGCGTGTCGGCAGCGGCAAGAGCTCCCTGCTGAAGACGCTTTATGCCGAACTGCAACTCGTCGAAGGCGACGGTAAGGTCGCGGGATTCGATTTGCGGCGTATGAAGCGTCGGGACATACCCTATTTGCGGAGAAACATAGGCATCGTTTTTCAGGATTACCAGCTGCTGACCGACCGCAATGTCTTTATGAACCTCCATTACGTTATGAAGGCTACGGGCTGGAAGCGGGAAGACGAGATACGCAAACGCATAGATGAGGTATTGACGCTCGTGGGGCTGGAAAACAAGGGTTACAAGATGCCTTTCGAACTGTCCGGCGGCGAACAGCAGCGTCTGGTCATCGCCCGAGCCTTGCTCAACAGGCCTGCGCTGATTCTTGCTGACGAACCGACCGGCAACCTCGATCCGGTTACGGCCGACGGCATAATGTTGTTGTTCCGAGGAATCGCCGAAAGCGGCTGCGCGGTAATAATGTCCACGCACAATACGGCCCTAATAGAGGATTATCCGTCGCGTACGGTGCTGTTCTCCCACGGCAGGATTCGCGAGATCGATCTGAATGAAAAAATAGGGGGCAAATCATCGATTTGACTTGTTTTTTTTGCATATTTCCACTATATTTGTACGTTTTATTGACAAGCGTATAGAATTTATATAATGAGTACCGAACAAGAACAAATCAAGAAACAAGAGGAAGAATATTCCGCATCGAATATTCAGGTTCTCGAAGGGTTGGAAGCTGTTCGCAAGCGCCCCGCTATGTATATCGGCGATATCGGAGAGAAAGGACTCCACCACCTCGTGTATGAGGTCGTGGACAACTCCATAGACGAAGCGCTCGCAGGATATTGTACCCATATAGAGGTTTGCATAAACGAGGATAACTCCATCACCGTCAAGGATAACGGCCGAGGTATCCCGACGGATTACCACGAAAAGGAGGGCAAGTCGGCTCTCGAAGTCGTGCTGACGGTATTGCACGCGGGCGGTAAGTTCGACAAGGGAAGCTACAAGGTGTCGGGCGGTTTGCACGGCGTGGGCGTATCGTGCGTGAATGCGCTTTCCACATCGCTGATTGCGGAGATTCACCGAGGCGGGCAGATATTCCGCCAAAGTTACAGCAAGGGCGCACCGACCTCGAAAATGGAGATCGTGGGCAAATGCGAAGACCGAGGGACGATCATTACGTTCAAGCCCGACGGAGAGATATTCACACACACTACCGAATACAAGTACGACATTCTGGCCAACCGATTGCGCGAACTGGCATTTCTGAATAAGGGAATCCACCTCTCTCTGACCGACAAGCGCGAGAAAGACGAGAACGGCGGGTTCGTGTGCGAACGATTCTACTCGCAGGAGGGCCTTAAGGAGTTCGTGAAGTATCTCGACGAAACTCGCGGCGAGCCGATAATCGAGTCGATAATATATCTCGATACCGAGAAGAACGGCGTGCCGGTAGAGGTGGCGATGCAGTACAACAACTCTTTCTCGGAGAATGTCCACTCTTACGTTAATAATATCAATACGATAGAGGGCGGTACGCATCTGACGGGCTTCCGCCGTGCGCTGACGCGTACGTTGAAAAAATACGCTGATGATTCGGGTATGTTGTCCAAACTCAAGTTCGACATCAACGGCGACGACTTTCGCGAGGGCCTTACGGCCGTCGTATCGGTGAAGGTCGCCGAACCGCAGTTCGAGGGACAGACCAAAACCAAGCTCGGAAACGATGAAGTGTCGGCAGCCGTCGATCAGGCCGTTTCGCAAGCTTTAGGACATTATCTGGAGGAGAATCCGAAGGATGCCCGTGCCATCGTGCAGAAAGTAATTCTTGCGGCGCAGGCGCGGCACGCGGCACGCAATGCCCGTGAGGCGGTGCAGCGCAAGACCGTCCTTTCGGGTGCGGGGCTTCCCGGCAAACTGGCGGACTGTTCGAGCCGCGACCGATCGATCGCCGAGATATTCTTCGTCGAGGGTGACTCGGCAGGCGGTACGGCAAAGCAGGGTCGCGACCGTAATTTTCAGGCGATTATGCCTTTGCGAGGCAAGATTCTCAATATAGAGAAGGCGCAGGAGCATAAGATGTGGGAGAACGAGGAGATCAAGAATATGTTCACCGCTCTCGGTGTCACCATAGGCACGGAGGAGGACAGCAAGGCCCTGAATCTCGAAAAGCTCCGTTACGACAAGATCATAATTATGACCGATGCCGATGTCGATGGCAGCCATATCGCTACCCTTATGCTGACGTTCTTCTTCCGCAAGATGAAGGCTCTGATCGAGAACGGCCACGTTTATATCGCTACCCCGCCTCTGTACCTCGTGAAGAAGGGCAAGCAGGAGCGTTATTGCTGGACGGAGAAAGAGCGCGACGCCATCACCGAGGAGTTCGGCGCGAAGGGTACGCATATCCAGCGTTACAAAGGTTTGGGCGAGATGAATGCGCACCAGCTTTGGGAGACCACGATGAATCCCGATACCCGTATTCTGCGTCAGGTGAATATCGAGAACGCGGCCGAGGCCGACCGCATATTCTCGATGCTTATGGGCGACGATGTGCCGCCCCGCCGCGAGTTCATCGAAAAAAATGCCCATTACGCAAATATCGACGCTTAAAGATATTCACGGAGATTGTGCCGACGGTGCAATCTCCGTTTTATATAATCCAGCATAACCCAATAAAAATCAAATAGTATGGAAGTGACGGTCATAGGTGTCGCAGGCGGTACCGGATCAGGCAAATCGACGTTGGTCAAACGATTGCAGGAGGCTTTCAAAGGCGATGACGTGGCGACTATATGCCACGATTATTACTACAAGGCGCATCCCGAGCTGACCTATGAAGAGCGCACGAGGCTCAATTACGACCACCCCCAGGCGTTCGATACCGATATGATGGTCGAGCATATCCGAGCGCTTAAAAACAACGTCCCCATAGAACATCCCGTCTATTCGTTCGTCGAGCACGACCGCAAAGCGGAGACCGTAATGGTCAAACCGTCGCGCGTCATAATCATCGACGGCATACTCATATTCGAAAACAAGGAGTTGCGGGATTTGATGGACATAAAGGTTTATGTAGATACCGATGCGGACATTCGGCTTGCGCGACGTATTTTGCGCGACGTCAAGGACCGCGGACGCTCTATGGAGTCGGTGATTACGCAATATACCTCTACGGTGAAACCTATGCACGAAGAGTTCGTCGAACCGTCCAAGAAATACGCCGATGTCATAATACCCGAGGGCGGCTTCAACTCCGTTGCAGTGTCGATGCTGATACAGAATATCCGATCGCTGATAGAAGCTAAATAATCGGTCGCGAAAAGAGAGCAACAGCGAAGTCCGAAAGGACTTCGCTGTTGTCGTATTGCAGATTACAATCCAGTAATCTTTTTTATTTCGTTCAGTTTGTTCAAGGCTTCGATAGGCGTCAGCGAGTTGATGTCGGTATCGCGGATCTGGTCCCGTATTTGGACGAGTACGGGGTCATCCAACTTGAACATCGACAGTTGCATCGACGGCGCCGAACTCGACTCCACCACCTCTTTTACGGCAGGACGTTTCGCCCTGTTCCTCGGGCTTTTACTCGGCACTATCTCATTCGTTCCGTAAACGAGTTCCAGATTTTTCAATATCTCCTCCGCCCGCGAGACGACCGACTGCGGCATTCCCGCCATCCGCGCGACGTGGATACCGAAAGAGTGCTCCGTTCCGCCGCGTTCGAGCTTGCGCAGGAACACGATGGTATTGTCTATCTCCTTCACCGCCACGTGGTAGTTCTTTACGCGCGGACACATCTGCTCCATCTCGTTAAGCTCGTGATAATGGGTGGCGAAAAGCGTTTTGGCGTGCACCGAATTGTTGTGCAGATACTCCACCATAGCCCAAGCTATGGAGATGCCGTCGTACGTGCTGGTGCCTCGGCCGATTTCGTCCAGCAGCACTATGCTGCGATCGGAAATATTGTTGAGAATAGAGGCCGACTCCAGCATCTCGACCATAAACGTGGACTCTCCCTGCGAGATGTTGTCCGAAGCTCCCACGCGCGTGAATATCTTGTCCACGACGCCTATGTTCGCCGATTTCGCGGGAACGAACGACCCCATCTGCGCCATAAGTATGATGAGTGCCGTCTGGCGCAGCAAAGCCGATTTACCCGACATATTGGGACCCGTAATCATCATAATCTGCTGCTCCTCATCGTCGAGCATAACATCGTTGGGGATATACTCCTCGCCTACCGACATCAGCGTCTCGATTACGGGATGGCGTCCCTGTTTGATCTCGATGCGTTTGCCATCGTTGAGATTCGGCCGTACATAGCGGCGTTCGCGGGCTATTACCGCGAAAGAGTGCAGGCAGTCGATGTTCGCGACAATGTGGGCGTCGGTTTGCAGTATCTTGAGGGAGTTCGAAACGAACGCGATTATGTCGTTGTATATGCGCAGCTCTATCGCGAGCATACGCTCCTCGGCACCGAGAATCTTCTCTTCATACTCTTTCAGCTCCTCGGTTATATACCGTTCGGCACCCGTCAGCGTCTGTTTGCGTATCCACTCCTCCGGCACCTTGTCCTTATGCGTATTGCGCACTTCGATGTAATATCCGAAAACATTGTTGTAGCCGATTTTGAGCGACGGTATGCCCGTGATTTCGCTTTCGCGCTGCTGTATCCGGTTGAGCACCCCTTTGCCGTTCGTCGCGATACGCCGCAGGTCGTCCAGCTCGGCATCTACGCCGTCGGCTATTACTCCGCCCTTCTGAATCTGGTTGTTCGCAGGATCGGGATATATCTCGCGCTCCAGACGCATACGCACATCCGACAGCAAGTCGATATTCGCGGCAAAATCGTGCAGCGTGTCGCAATCCGTCGATTCCATCAATGATTTCAGCGTCTCGAGCGAGCAGAGCGAATTTTTCAACTGCACCAATTCGCGTGGCGTGACGCGCAGGGATGCTATGCGCGATGCGATACGTTCGATGTCGCCTATGCACGAAACGGTGTCGCCGACGGCATCCGACAGATCGGGGTTTTGCGTGAAGTGCTCGACGACGTCCAGACGCCTGTTGATGCGGGCGACATCCTTTACGGGCATCGCTATCCAGCGTTTCAGCAACCTGCCTCCCATAGGGGAAACGGTACGGTCGATAACATCGGCGAAACTGCCTTTGGCGTTATTGCCGTTGGATGAAAAAAGTTCGAGGTTGCGTATCGTGAATTTGTCTATCCATACGTAATCGTCGCGGTCTATTCGCGATATGGACGATATGTGGGCAATGTCGCGGTGCTCCGTGAATTCGAGATAGTACAGGATGGCGCCTGCGGCCGCTATTCCGTTGTGCATCGAGTCGATGCCGAATCCTTTGAGATTCGCCGTTCCGAACTGCTTGCACAGCTTGTCCTTGTTGATTTCATACGAGAACACCCACTCGTCGAGACGATATGTGTAGAGTTTGTTGCCGAAAGCGGCCGAGAAACGCTCCTCGTATCCGCGCTGGAATATGACCTCTTTCGGAGCGAGATTCGATATCAGTTTGTCTATGTATTGGTCGTTGCCTTCGGCCGTATAGAATTCGCCCGTGGAGATGTCGAGAAAGGCGATGCCCGTACTCTCCTTGCCGAAATATACGGATGCCAGATAGCTGTTCTCCTTGGTCGGCAGTATGGAATTGTCGCCGAGCACCACACCGGGAGTGACCAGTTCGATTACCCCGCGTTTGACGAGCCCTTTGACTGTCTTGGGGTCCTCGAGCTGCTCGCAAATGGCCACGCGTTCGCCCGCCCGCACCAGTTTGGGCATATACGTATCGATGGCGTGGTACGGGAACCCTGCCAGTTCGACATAGGATGCTGCGCCGTTGGCGCGCCGTGTCAATGTAATTCCGAGTATGCCGCTCGCCTTGATGGCATCCTCCCCGAAAGTTTCGTAGAAGTCGCCTACTCTGAATAGCAGTATAGCATCCGGATGGATGGCCTTGATGGAGTAGTATTGCTTCATCAAAGGCGTCTCTACATATTTTTTCTCTGCTGCCACAATTCGTATTTATTAGTATGCAAAAATACTAAATAAAGTCCAATTCGCGACAGTTAAAATTCAAAAAAAATCGTTCGATCGATTCGCTTATTGCTCTGCATCGGCACAGTGCGGACAAGTCCGATAAGTTCGGTTCGGTGTTCGGATTACAGAAAGCATTCGATTTTTTTTGCACGGTTTCCCGCCTCGGCATAGCTCCGACAGGTTGGGCTCCGCGTCGGCTTATCGGAAACGTTCGTCGAAGTTTACCAGATACAGTTTCTCGGTAGCCCGCGTCATCGCGGTATACAGCCACCGCAGCATATCGACCGTCATCGGCTCGTCCCCGAACAGGCATCTGTCTATGAAGACGGCTTTCCATTGCCCGCCCTGTGCCTTGTGGCAGGTCACGGCGTAGGAAAACTTCACCTGCACGGCGTTGAAATGCGGGTTTTCGCGTATTTCCTTGAAACGTTTGATCTTGCTTTTAATGTCGAGATAGTCTTTTTCCACCTCATAAAAAAGGCGGGTGCTCTCCTCGCGGGTCAGCGACGGCGATTGGGAGTGTATGGTGTCGAGCAATATTTTGCATTCGATTTCGGTATCGTCGTAATCCGCGAACGAAAGGACCGCATCGGCGAATCGGAATCCGTAGAAATCCTCGAAGCGGCGCAGCCTTTTCAAACGGGCGATATCACCGTTCGCCATAAAGTGCATAGGGCAATCCTCCAGACGCTCGGTGAAATGATAGTTGTTCTTGACGACCATAAGCATATCGCCGCTTTCGATCTCCTCCTCGGCACACAGTACATTGCGCCGTATGCCGTCATTGTAGAGGTTGGCTCGTTTGTTGGAACGGGTTATTACGATAGTCTCGTCCCGACCGTAGCGGTCGTAGCACTCTTGCAGTTTCTCCGTGAAATCGCCGCCCTCCAGTGCCTCCATATCTGGAAAGTCCATATCGAAATGCGGGATGTCGCAGATGCCGTTCTCGATCATACAGCGCACCATCGTCGCATTGAACAGAATGCCCGACGCCGCCTCCTGACGCACGATGTCGTCCATAGATGCGTATTCCACCTCACCGTATACGGATAATTCCGCAGGGTCGAGTGCGGGGCTGGAATCGGACCCTACGGGCGGCAGTTGCGCATTGTCGCCTACCAATATCAGGCGGCAGCCGCGGCCGTTGCGTACATATCTTATAAGGTCATCGAGCAGCGAGCCGCTGCCGAATATCGAGTCGTCGTACGACGAGCCGTTCGCAAGCATAGAAGCCTCATCGACAATGAATACGGCCTGCGTTTCGCGATTGAAATCGAGGGAGAAGCTCGATTCGTACGCGGCGTTCGTGCGTTCGCGATAGATTCTTTTGTGTATGGTGAGCGCCTTTTCGCCCGAGTATCGCGTCAGAACCTTTGCCGCGCGTCCCGTGGGTGCCAGCAATACGGGCTTTATCCCGACCTCCTTCAGTGCTCCGACCAATGCGGCTATGACGGTCGTTTTTCCCGTGCCCGCATATCCGTTCAGAACGAATATTCTGTCGGAATCGTCATCCGAAAGATACCGAGACAGCTGTTCGATGATTTTTTTTTGGCTCGGAGTTGCTTCGAATGAGATTTTTGCGTAAATTTGGGACGCGATTGTCGTATTAAGCATTTTGCGAATATTAAATTTGATACAAACTTAATAACAAATACTCAAAATGAAAAAATTATTTCAGATTATCCTTGCCCTCGTAATCGTGGCACTGGTATTCGTGATCTACAAGCAAATCTCGACTCCGATACGTTTCGAGAACGAACAGAAAACGAGAGAGAAAGCCGTGATCGAACGCATCAAGGACATTCGAATCGCGGAGCGCCAGTTCAAGAGCAAGTACCAGCGTTTTACTGCTGATTTCGACACCCTCATCAATTTCGTATTGACCGAGACTATGGAAGGCGAGCGCAAGATCGTCGATGAAGACGACTCCGTGGGTATGGCTATGCTGAAAAAGGCGAGAAAAAAGAACGTCGAGAAATTCATCTACTCGGTGAAAGACTCTATGTTCAAGCACCTTACGCCCGAACAGGTAAGAAACCTGCGTTTCATACCTTACACCGACGATAAGGCCGAATTCATACTCGAAGCGGGCAGCATTACGACCGAGTCGAAGGTCGTGATCCCTGTCGTAGAGTGCCGCGCGCCGTATATCTCCTTCCTCGACACGGTCGTGTTCAAGCAGGAGGTCATCAATCTCGTGGACAACAGCATCAATAACCTCGATAAATATCCGGGCGTGAAGTTCGGTTCGATGGAGGCAGGTAACAATGAAGCGGGAAACTGGGAATAATCGTACCGCAGCCGATAAAAGAGTGTCCATTCAACTCAAGTTGGGTGGGCATTCTTTTTCCAAGGGTATGCTGCCCAAGAAGCTGCTCGAGGGTGATGCGAAGGTCGAATTTTCGGTATTGACGCATAAGTGCCTACTCGTGCCCGGCGAAATGTTCGACGAACGCGCCGCAGCCGAATATCTTGCGATAGAGGGACTCGGATGCGCACAGGACGAGCGTGCGGTTTGCGATTTTACGGAAGACGGTATCGTGGGCGTAATGGCCGTAAGCAGCGGATGCGCAGATGAAATATGTACGCTGTTGGGCGACCGTGCGGTATTTACCACTCCCCTCGTATGGCATTATGCCGCACAAGGTAAAGAGATGCGCATCTATACGGCAGGCGGCGTTTCGTTTATCAAACTGTATGACGGGGAGCGGTTGCAGTATGCAGAGGCTGTCAGAACTTCCGACAGCAATGATGTGCTCTATTACATCGCCCTGCTGGACGGGGTGTTCGCATTGGCCGATTACACGGCATATATACGCGGGGAATCGGCATCCGAAACGGCGAAATTGATAAAACGGTATTTCAAGAAGACGAAATGCGAATAATCAGCGGTAAATACAGGGGTCGTGTCATCGAACCGCCCCGCAATTTGAGGGCGCGTCCTACGACCGACTTCGCAAAAGAGAATCTGTTCAACGTGTTGAACAACATAATAGATTACGGGCAGACGGATGTTCTCGACCTTTTTTCGGGGACGGGATCTATCAGTTACGAGTTTGCGTCGCGCGGAGCCAGAAGCGTGACGTCGGTCGAAGTGAATGCCACGCACCACTCTTTCATAAAGGAAACTGCAAGGAAACTCGGCTGCGAGAACTTTTATGCAGTTCGGGCCAATGCATTTCTGTATCTCAAAAACGCGGTCAAGCGCTTCGACTTGATTTTTTCGGATGCTCCGTATGATTTGGAGGGCTCGGAACAAATAATAGAACTGGTTTTCGAACGCGATTTATTGAACGATGACGGGGTCTTAATCTTCGAACATTCGTCGAAGAAAAATTTTTCTTCGAATGAACACTTTTGGCAATCAAGGTCTTACGGAAGCGTTAATTTTTCTTTCTTCAAAAAGTAAAAAAAATGTTTGGAGATTCGGAAAAATGTACTACCTTTGCATTCGCAATCAGCAATAAGGTGCGTTAGTTCAGCTGGTTAGAATACGTGCCTGTCACGCACGGGGTCAGGGGTTCGAGTCCCCTACGCACCGCAGACGAAGGGGTCAAAAGAAGAGGCCCTCGATACAGAAAAACGAGATGGTTAATGCAACCGTCTCGTTTTCTTTTGTTTATGTCTTATTGCACCGCAGGATCGGATGTTCTGGAATCATATTATTCTTGTTATTGTCCCCTTTGCGGCCGTAAGCCCTAAGTCGCGATTGCCAAGCCGCTAATATGTCGTCATGGCAAAAAAAGAAGAAGGCCCGTCCGAGATTCGACGTCGCAATAAGCGGGTGCATTATGCAATAACATTCTTTCGATGCGGTATGCAATTTGCTGATGCCTGTTCTAAAAAGCCATATGTCACACGATAATCAAACCATCGTTGCCGATGATATCCAAAAAGAATCGGCGCGGGAAACAAACCGACACAGCAAATCGGAAATGCATATCCCCTCCGTTACGCAGGTCAGGCCTGAAGACGCGATGTTGAGAGGCGAAAAGATCTATTCGGACGGCACGAACGACACTCCGTCGCAAAAGGAGCTGGAGCAGGATGTCATAGCGACCAATCCGTCCGTAGACAGTATGCAAAGCAGAGGGTGACCGATAAATACGTCCGACAGTTTTCTGAAATGCGACTGTCGGACGTATTTACGACAAATCACGAATATCATATTGCAATATGAATTGCGGTAATTATATTTGCATACCGTTTTATGGTTATTGCAAATGAAAAAGAATCGTTTTTTCGCACTGTTGATGTTTGTGGGCAGTTGTTCGGCGACCGCCTATGCCGCAGCCGACGGAGATTCGCTTTCCGTACGGCGTGTTATGAATATAGACGAGGTCGTCGTGACGGGAACACGCAATGAAACAGACATTCGCCATCTGCCTATGACGGTTTCGATTATCGGCCGCAAAGAGATAGAGCAGAGTTTGCAGCCGTCCCTGCTGCCCGTCCTGACGGAGCAGATTCCGGGACTGTTCATCACGGCTCGCGGAGTTATGGGTTACGGAGTATCGGGCGGAGCTGCCGGCGGTATGTCCCTGCGCGGGCTGAGCGGAGGCTCGGGGCGCCTTATGGTACTTATCGACGGACATCCCCAATATATGGGGCTTATGGGACATCCCATAGCCGATGCCTATCAATCGCTTATGGCCGACAAGGTCGAGGTGCTGCGCGGTCCCGCATCGGTGCTTTACGGCTCGAATGCTATGGGCGGCGTGGTGAACATAGTGACGCGTAAAATGCACGAAGAGGGTATCAAAACCAACATTCTGGCAGGTTACGGCTCTTATAACACCTTGCAGACGGAATTGACCAACCGCATACGCGTGAAGCGTTTTACGAGCATTATAAGCGGCTCATACAACCGTACGGACGGGCATCGTACCAATATGGGGTTCGAGCAATACGGGGGATACGCCAAGTTGGGTTATGAAATGTCGCGTGCCTGGAACATCCGTGCCGACGTAAATATCACCCACTTCAACGCTTCGCAGCCCGGAACCGTCGCCCAACCTATGGAAGATGCCGACCAACGCATTACGCGCGGAATGACATCGCTTGCCGTGGAGAACGATTACGGCAAGACCTCGGGAGCGATAAGTTTCTTCTACAACTGGGGGCGTCATAAAATCAATGACGGATATACCGTCGATCCTACCGACAGGAACGACCCTAAGGAGTACAGGTTCCGTTCCCGCGACGATATGATGGGAATCTCTTTTTTTCAAAGCGCATCGCTGTTCAAGGGCAACAGGCTGACCGTCGGGTTCGATTGGTACCGATTCGGCGGGCGCAAAGGAAATTATTATATTGCCGGCGACCGCAACGGCGAGATCGACCAATATGTCGAGAAGACGATGCACGAGATAGCGGGATACGTCGATTTCCGCCAGACGATAGGCCATTGGCTGACCTTGGATGCGGGTGTCCGCCTCGACCGCCATTCCCACGTAGGAACGGAATGGATCCCCCAGGCGGGGCTGTCGCTGCATATTACGGCCGATATGGATGTAAAACTGTCGGCCGCTAAAGGGTTCCGTTACCCTACCTTGCGCGAGATGTATATGTTCCCGCCGCAGAATCCCGACCTGAAGCCCGAAAGCATGTGGAATTACGAACTGGCATTTTCGCACAAACTGTTGGGCGGACGGCTGGCATACGGCATAAACGTATTCTATATCGACGGCAAGAATATGATAGTTGCCGTTCCGCGGGAAGGCGCTACGCCGCTGAATATGAATACGGGCAAGATAGACAATACGGGTGTCGAGGCGCAAATAGGTTTTCGTATTTCGCAGTCCTGGAAAACGGAAGCCAATTACAGTTTCCTGCATATGAAGAATCCTGTACTCGGCGCACCCGAACACAAATTGTACGTCGGCGGCACATTCACGCACGGGCGATGGATGGTAGGAACGGGAGTAATGTATGTCCACGGACTTTATACGGCTGTCGCAACGAACGGCAACGGGACGGACAAGACCGAGAATTTCGTATTATGGAATCTGCGCGGGCAATTCAGGGCGGCCAAATGTCTCGACATCTGGGTGCGCGGTGAAAACCTGCTCGCCCAACGGTACGAAATCAACGAGGGTTACCCTATGCCTCGGGCGACGGTTACGGGTGGCGTTAATTTCAATTTCTGAACAATCGGGGGGTGCGCACATTGCGCACCCCCGATTCGTCTGTTATATAATGCCGTAATGTGAATTACTTCAAATATTCATTAAAGAATGCCGCGAGTTTGTCGAACGGGATTATATCCGTACGGTCGTACAGATCCACGTGACTTGCACCCGGAATAATCAGCAGCTCCTTGTTGTCGCCTTTCAGTTTGGCGAAAGCGGTTTCACTGAAATAACGCGAATGCGCCTTCTCTCCGTGCATAACGAGCACGGCATTGCGGATCTCATCGCTGTATGCCAGAATCGGCGCATTGATAAAAGAGAGTGCCGAAGTCTGGTTCCAACCGCCGTTCGAATTCAGCGAACGCGGATGATACCCGCGCTCGGTCTTGTAATAATCGTGGTAATCCTTTACGAAATAAGGGGCATCGTCCGGCAGCGGATCTATGACGCCGCCGGCAAGTGCATACGAGCCGTTGCGGTAGTCTTCGGTACGCTGTGCGTTGAGTTGCTCGCGTAACTCGTATCGTGCATCGGCATCCATCGAATCGAAATACCCGTTGGCTCTTACCCTGCTTATATCGTACATCGTCGATGCGACCGTAGCCTTGATACGCGTATCCATCGTGGCCGCATTGATCGCAAAGCCGCCCCAGCCGCAGATGCCGATTATGCCTATACGTTCGGGATCTACGTCATCGCGCGTCGCCAGAAAATCCACCGCCGCACAGAAATCCTCGGTGTTGATGTCGGGAGAAGCCACCCCGCGCGGTTCGCCGCCGCTCTCGCCCGTAAACGAAGGGTCGAAAGCCAAGGCGATGAAACCGCGCTCGGCCATATTCTAGGCGTACAGCCCCGACGCCTGCTCCTTGACGGCCCCGAACGGGCCGCAGACAGCTATTGCGGGCGATTTTCCGCTCGCGCCTTTCGGGATATACAGGTCGGCAGCGAGCGTAATGCCGAATCTGTTGCGGAATGTTACTTTACCATGATTTACTTCGTCGCTTTTGGGGAATACCTTGTCCCACTCTTGTGTCAGTTTCAGATTTGCATTCATATCTATATTGTTTTCGTCGGTTTTGCCGTTATAGGCAGTGCAACAGGTGAGGGCCGATGCAACGATCGCCAACCCTGTCGAATACAAAATTCGTTTCATTTCGGTGCGGAGTTAAAATTAAACCGATACAAAAGTATCGGTTAATTCGCTTCCGCATAATACCTGATTGGTGGTTATGTCTACCTCGATTACGGATTTCGTCCCGCACGGGAAAACGGCAGACGAATATCGGCGAACAGACCCTTTTTTACGGCATCCAACCGTCTACGCCTTCTATGGGATGCGTCCGTCGCCATTCGAGCAATGAGTCATAATCGCGAATGCCGCCTTCGATCACGGCACGATAATATTCTATGCCCATAATCTTTACGTCATCGGGCGTCTCGTATTTCAAACGCAGTATCGCCGACCGCATATCTTCGGTGAGCACTGCGGATATCCTGTCGGCAACCCGCTCGAAATAGCCGTCGTAAAACGATCCCCGCTCGATGTGAATCATATCTATCTGCCACGAATCGCCGTCGCGATCCCTATATATGGCGTGCCATTCGATGCAACGCTCGTCGGTGTCGATAAGGTTCCGATATTCGACATATTCGATATTCGGATTTTCGGCGATACGGGAAACGGCCGCGAAACTGTCCGCTACGCGCAACGGCGAGGAATATATATGGAAATCCATATCCCTGTGTTTCATCATCAGCCCCATACGCAATGAGCCGACCGAATGGGCCTCGGCACCGATGCTCCGCCAGATTTCGAATATCTTCAGTTCATCGACAATCTCTCGTGCGCGTCGGGAATTACGGGCTGCCATTGCCGCTATGTCGCTGTTGTTCATCATCGCGGCGGCAAAGATAATGCAAATACGGGTAATCACAAAATAACGCCACGAAGACGAAAAAAACGGGAGGCATTGCCTCCCGTTCGGTCAGATCGTAATTACGATTCCCGCAGACAGCCATGCCCCCGGCATCCGCAGGCCTCCGTAATCGAAGTAATACGTATCGGTCATATTCATCGCATCGAGATATATTTTCATCATTTTCCATTCGAACGACAGACGCCCGTCGAGCAGAAAATAAGGCCTGTAATTCTTTATGACGCCCGCAGCGTCGGTATAATTGCCGATGCGGTCATACAGAGAGCCCGTCAAAGCCAATGAAAAATAACGCAGGAAACGGAATTCCAGATTCAGCGCGCATTTGTTCCGCATATAGTCGAATGCATATTTCGATATGGAGTCGCCGCTGCTCTTGGTCGCATATATATGCCCGTACGACACGGCTACGCGACGCAACCAGCCGTCCGAACGATACCCTGCCGTAATTTCGGCTCCCGTTACGCCGAGTTCGGTTATCTGTTTGGACTCCCAGTCCGCATCGACGGACGGTTTCACCCAGTCGATGATATTATCGGCATCGCGGTAATAGACCTGTGCCGAAACGTTCCAGTGTTCTATGTCGTATGCTGCACGTATGCGGTATGTAATGGCCCTTTCGGGTTTCAGGTTCGGATTGCCGATATATCCGGTGGCCGTATAAAACAGATCGGTGAACGTCGGCAGGCGCATCGACTGCGAGACGCCTATTTCCGAGCTGAATCCCTTGAGCGACCTGTAGCCGCCAGATGCACTCCACAGTGCCGCGGTACCGTAAGGCGTGAAACTTACACCGCCCGATGCCGATACGTTGAACCGTCTCCATTGTTTGGAGTGACGCAGCCATATGTTCCCTACGTGACGCTCTTCGGACTTCGTGTAATATCCGTGGGGCGTCTCGAGCTTCCTGCCGAGCACATTGCTGTAAATGTGATTGAAAGTGTAATCCCCGCCGAGAGACGTCGTTCCTCCCTTCCAGCGGAAATCGCCCCATAACTCGGCTCCCGCATTGTCGGTATTGTGACGGTTGGCGCTCCCTCCGCGTATCAGTTCGAAACGGTCGAAGTTCTTGCGGTAGCTTGCCGACGCATTCAACGTCACCTTTCCCACGCTTTTAACCCAACGTATCGAGGCCAATCCCGTCTCCGTCCATTCATACTGGTCTTTGTACTTCAAGGAATAGAACCCGTTTGAGCCGAATGCACGATTCTGGTATCCCGCCTGAATGTCGAAAAAACCTATTGCGGGCGAGTCGTATGTGGCCCGCAGGTAAGCGTTGTAGTTTTCGAAACCGGTATTGTGGATATAGCCGTCGCTGCGGCGATATGACGCCATTGCCATAACGGACAGCCCTTTATGGGCGATCGCTCCCGAAAGATTGGCATAGGCGTAACCGTAGGCTCCGCCCGATGCGTCGAGGCGCAGATATCGGGGCTTGAGCGGCGCCGTCCTTATGTTTATGGCACCGGCAAAGGCCCCCACCCCCGAAACGCCGTCTATCAGTTCGATGCCCGAAATACAATCCGTATCCACGGGCAGAGAGTGGGTTTGATGCCCCGTACGGGCATCCGTAAAGTTGATTCCGTTCAACAAGACCATCGTCTGGTCGAACGAACCGCCGCGAATCGAAATATCCGTCTGAATTCCCTTGCCTCCACGCTCCCTGATGTCGATGGACGGGCTGAGACGCAGGATCGATTCGAGAGTCTGAATCGGGGCCCGAGCCTCGGATGCCCTGTCGTAGACAGGCGTGGTAACCATAGTGCTGCGTGTCGGGGTGGACTTGTTGCCCTCGATACTCACATCGTCTATAAGCAGTGTCTTATAGACTGCGAGCGAATCGCTGCCCTCGGCATATGCCGCACACGGGTCAAGCAAGAGTGTGGACATTCCGATTGCAAGCACACCGATCGTTACGCAGCGATGGAGGCTCGCAAAAATCGCATAAGGCGTGCGAGTCCAACGCTTGAAGCACGTAACGGGCTTCGCAATTGAAATCTCTTTCATCTTGTTTGAATTTAAGTGGTTAATAACTGAAAAAAGAAACGTACGGCGATATCACCGTACGTTTTCGATATATACTTCGAGCAACGAACCTTTGCCCGAAATAGAGACGTCGTTTATTTCAGCGGGAATGAGCACCGCGTCTCCGCCTGCCAAATGTTCGTTTCCGGCTTCGGTAGACAGCTCCATATCCCCGTCGATGCACATATAAATGACGAACGAATCCAGTGAAGCGTAGTCTTTGACTACATTGCCGTCTACCTGCAATAAATTGGTCGTGAAATATTTGCACTTTACTATCTCGACCGATTTATTGGTTTCGGGGGTACATTTCTTTATGCACTCTTCGGGCGAACGGTCGAAATCTATCGCATCGACCGCCAATGCGGTATGCAGTTCTCGGGGTTTGCCGTCGGCACCGAGACGGTCCCAATCGTAGATGCGATAGGTAATATCCGACGTCTGCTGAATCTCGATTACTTCAACGCCCTTACCCAAAGCGTGCACCATTCCGGCAGGGATGAAGAACGCATCTCCGGCCTTTACTGCCACCTTGTTCAGCAATTCGGGCAGATACCCGCCCGAGACGGCTGCAAGATACTCTTCGCGCGTGATGTTCGGATCGGAAAACCCTATATAGATCGAAGCTCCTTCAACGCACGAGGTAACATACCACATCTCCGTCTTTCCGTAGGAGTTATGACGTTCGGCCGCGAGCTCGTCGTTGGGGTGCACCTGCACCGACAGCACGTCATTGCAGTCGAGCGTTTTTATCAGCAGAGGGAACTCCAACCCGAATTTATCGAAGATCTTTTCACCTACGAGATCCCCCATATAGACTTCGATAAGCTCCTGAAGGTTATTGCCCTTGAGGTTACCGCAGGCAACCTGCGAAATATCGCCTTTCACGCAGGATATGTCCCAACTTTCGCCGTATTTCTTCGACGCGTCCGTATGTCCTGCCGCCGACCCTTTTTTAGATAACAATACATTGCCGCCCCAAATGCGCTCCTTGAGTCTCGGCCTGAATTTTAACGGATATAACATATTTCAGAATATTAAGCAAATAAGGCTTCCGCCTTGGCTATCACATCGTCCGTATCGGGCGTAAGCGAGAATACGTGGCTCGGCTTGAGATACCACATCTGCTTGCCCTGTTTGAAGAGTTCCTCGCCTGCTCCCGTTATATTGAGCATAACGACCGCATCTTTTTCCACCTTGCCGTCGGCGACAGCCTTAACCAGCGAAGCTACGGCGACACCCGAGGCGGGATGAATATCGACCCCCTCGGACTCGAGGAACAGTTGCCGAGCCTTGCGCGTTTGCGCATTGGTCGCCACAAACACCTCTCCGCCAGTGGCTTTGAGGGCATCATATAAACCTCCGCGTATGCCGTACGGCGGTTTGCGGTTCGACAACACCTTGGCGTCGATGATTTCGGCATCGCGGCGCGCCTTGTCGTCGTCATAGGCCAACATTTCGCGCGAATCTACACGCCATGCATCGTACATAGGTACGAACGGAGCATTCTGCGATACCATAAGCTTCATAGTATTGCTGCCGAAGCGGCCGTCTTCGACGAGGCGCATATTCGCCTCCCACGCGGCTATCGCTCCCGTACCGCTGCCGACGGCCTGAAAATAATAATCGGGAATGCGCCCGATGGTCGTTGCGGCCGACAATACCGTCGTGGCCATACCGTCGCGGCGCGCGATATTCTTGGCTCCGCCCTCGGCATAGAACCTGTCCGAACGCAATGCCAGATTGCTCAAATGTATGGCATCGAAGTAATCGCCGCCTTTTTCGCTTGCTATAAGTTTCACGCAGGGATTCAAGGGCTCCTCGAACCACAACGCGCCGATATTGTCTTCGGGAACGGAGAGCAAGAGCTTGATGTTGTTTTCCGAACAAACCTTTGCGAAAGCTCGTGCCGTATTGCCTGCGGATGCCACGACCAGTATTTTATCCGTATTTTCCGAAATGCGCCCGCATACGCTGTACGCTTCGGTCTCCTTGAACGAGCAGGTCGTCATATTCGCCCCTACCGCAGGATAATAGCCGTTGAGCGTTATATACAGATTTTCCAATCCCAGATGTTTCGCCAAATGCACGCTTTTGTATGTCACGGGTGCCGAAGAACCTTTCAACATACGTTTTACGGGCATCCAGTCGCAAAACTTGTACAAGCCGTAGTCATCCGACTTGACATCTATCTGCTTTACGGCATATTTGGCCCGCACGAGCGACGGACATTTGCATTCACAATCGTCGAGCGTCCATCCTCCATCCTCGAACTCCCGACCCGTAGCCACACACTCCAATGTGTATTCGGTTGGTTTGAACTTTTTCATCTGTATAAGTTTTGGGTTACGACATACGGGACTTGAAATCCTCGTAGCCGAATTCTTTAATCATTTCAATTTCACCGTTCTTGCGGGCTATCGCTATCGAGGGGTGCGACACGCCGTTGAACATAGTGGTTTTCACCATCGTATAGTGTATCATATCCTCGAATACTATAAGGTCTCCCGCTTCGGGATCGCGATCGAAAGCCCAATCGCCGCAGTAATCGCCCGCAAGGCAACTGTTGCCGCCCATACGCCAGCGCTTCTCCCCCACTTGCGGATCGTGCGCCCCGATTATTGCAGGCTTGTAGGGCATCTCCAAACAGTCGGGCATATGGCAGGCGAACGACACATCGAGCATCGCGGTATTTACCCCGCCGTTGCGGACGATATCTTCGACCGTCGATGTAAGGAAGCCCGTACGCCAAGTAAACGCACTGCCCGGTTCGAGAATGATACGCAAATGCGGATGACGTGAGCGAAATTCGCGGATAACCGCAATCAGTTCGTCGCAATCGTAATCGGCGTGCGTCATAAGATGTCCGCCGCCGCAATTCAACCACTCGATTTTACCGAGCAGGTCGCCGAAATGTTCTTCGACCGCCGCGAATGCCTTGCGGAGATGTTCGGGGCGGGACTCGCACAATACGTGGAAATGCAACCCTTCTATTCCGTCGGGCAGTTCGCCTAATTCCGCCCGCGTAACACCGAGACGCGAGCCTTTGACACACGGATTATAGAGGTCTGTTTCGACGGGCGAATATTCGGGGTTGATGCGCAGCCCGCACGAAATGCCCCGCAGCAATGCCCGCTGTCCGAAACGTTCGAATTGCGATACGGAGTTGAACGTTATATGGTCGCTGTAACGCATTATCTCTTCGAACTCACGCTCGGCATAGACGGGTGCATACGTATGCGCCCTCGCGCCGTATTCCTCGAATACGAGACGTGCTTCGGCCAAAGAACTGGCGGTCGCCCCGTCGGAGTGCTGCGCCAATATGGGGAAGATGCTCCACATAGCGCACGCTTTCAGCGCTACGATAATTTCGGCACCGCTCTCGCGGCGGACGTAATCTATCTTCGCAAGATTTCGTTCGAGCAATTCCTCGTCGAGAATGAAGCAGGGCGAAGGGACTTTAGTAAAATCGACCATTTCTGTTCTTATTGACCACGCAAAGATAACATAAAATATTTTTTGCCGTCCGTTTCCGACTAATATTAGGTATTTATACCTAACAAAAGAGAGGTGAAGCGATTCACCTCTCAATATCGAGTTTCGTATTTAAGTCGTCGTAATTAGTTTCCTGCCAACTGAACGGCTTGGCTGATACTCCGTCGTAGCATAGAAAGCAAATACATCGCTTATAAACTACGGTTCGACCTAATTTTTCAGACCTCTATATCGACATCGAACAACTCGTGCCACGGCAGCCCCTGTTCGCCGAGCTCGGCGAGGAACGGGTCGGGGTCGAACTCCTCGACGTTGAAGACGCCCGCACCGCGCCACAGCCCTTTCGCCCACATCGATGCTCCGAGTGCGGCAGGAACTCCCGTCGTGAAACTTACGGCTTGGGTACCCGTCTCGGCAAATGCCTTTTCGTGGTCGCAGTTATTATATATGTAGTATGTATGCTCCTTGCCGTCCTTGATACCGCGAATGCGGCAGCCGATCGAGGTTTGACCGTGATAATTCGAGCCGAGCGATTTCGGATCGGGCAATACGGCCTTCAGAAACTGTATCGGCACGATTTCTACTCCGTTATACATTATCGGATCGATACGTGCCATACCGATATTCTGAATAACACGCAGATGCGTGAGGTATTCCTGCCCGAATGTCATCCAGAAACGAGCACGCTTGATAGTCGGATAGTTCTTGACGAGCGATTCGAGCTCCTCGTGATAGATGACATACGACTCCCGCTCGCCGATTTCGGGATAATGCAGCCCTCTGTGTATCTCGTGCGGTTCGGTTACAACCCATTTGCCGTTTTCATAGTAGCGGCCTTTCTGCGTAACCTCGCGGATATTGATTTCGGGATTGAAATTGGTGGCGAACGCCATACCGTGGTTGCCCGCATTGCAGTCCACTATATCGAGGTAATGTATCTCGTCGAAATGGTGTTTGGCGGCATAAGCCGTAAATATCGCCGTAACACCGGGGTCGAAACCGCAGCCGAGAATAGCCGTGAGCCCCTTCTCCCTGAAGCGGTCCTGATAAGCCCACTGCCACGAATATTCGAAATGCGCTTCGTCTTTAGGCTCGTAATTGGCCGTATCCAGATAATTCACGCCGCATTCGAGACAAGCGTCCATAATGGTCAGGTCCTGATACGGCAGGGCTACGTTTATGACTATATCGGGTTTGAAACTGCGGAAAAGTTCGCACAGCTCGGGTACGCTGTCGGCATCGACCTGCGCCGTTTTAACCCTGTTGCCGCCGATTGCGGCAGCAACGGCATCGCACTTCGATTTCGTGCGGCTGGCCAGCATCACATCGCTGAAAATCGGATTGGCCGCAACTTTCTGCGTCACGACGGTGCCTACGCCTCCGGCTCCTATTATTAAGGCTCTACACATATTGTTTTAATTTTTTTTGTTCATAGACCCACAAAAATACCTTTTTATTTTGGTAAAACAAAAATATTCTATACATTTGCACCACCAAAACGGAAAACAGGTCTTTACCTGACAGCCGAATTGGAACGATGAATTCGTAGCTCAGCAGGTAGAGCACAACACTTTTAATGTTGGGGTCCCGGGTTCGAGCCCCGGCGAGTTCACCAGCCGACAGATTTGAAATCTGTCGGCTTTTTGTTTGTCCGCTCCTGCGCCCCGCCCCGCCGTCGGAATGCCGTAAAATAAAAAGGGGTTGTATAAACCAGTCATACAACCCCTCCGATTATCAGGACGTCCGCCGTCGATCATTTTACCATATTATTCTTCGGTAATGTTCGCGAACCGATCCCGCAGGACAACCCTGTTACTTTTTCATCCAAGTTCCGTTTGAGTTATTACCCCAAGTACCGGTCTCATTCGGGAAAGCGTCCCAACTTGCACCTTCGTTAATGGTAATCGTACCGTTATTTCCTCCCGACTTCGGCAGGCCTTTCAATTCTCCGGCGGTTATCGTAATATTTGCAAGTGCGGTATACGGCGACACACCGCCTATCGAACGCATATCGTTATCGTAGCTGTCGGCCCCGTCGGTCGGCAATGCAAGATAAGCCATTATGTTTGGACCACAAGAGAAAGAGCCGAGCTGACGCCCCGAATATGTGGCTTCGATCGCCGCCGTACCGCCGTGGCAATCGGAAACCGTTGCCTGATACAGATGGCCGACAACACCTCCGGCACGACCGTTATCATTCAATGCGCGGATTACGGCTTCATTGTCGCAATTGAGGACTTTTCCTATCGCTGCACCTGCGGCAATTCCTCCGGCCAATTCTCCTCCGACAACTTCTCCTTTATTAACACAGTTCGCAATGTACATCTTGTCATTGCTATTGCCCGATCCGCCGAGGATACCTCCGGCAGTGTTTCCTTGGATCCTGCCTTCATTTACGCTGTTCGTAATTTTGAGCGAATCCGGATCTTTAACCTGCGTATAGCCTACAATACCGCCACTCAGACGCTCACTCGAACCGCCTCCGACATTGCCATAGTTATGGCAGTCGGATATCTCTACGAATTTGCCCGCATAGCCCAGAATACCTCCGTTACCGGCAGATGCGGCACCGGAAACCTCGCCGTGATTTTCGCATCCCGTTATTATGGTCTTATTGCTGCCCGAAGAAGCCGATGCGATTCCCACGATTCCGCCGCACTTGACATTGCTGTGAACAGCACCGTAGTTCTTGCAGTTTTTGATGGTATTTTGCGAACCGTAAGCCTTGGCGACAAAACCTCCGGCAGAATTGGAGTCGCCCGAGACGCTGACACCCTTGTTGATGCAGTTCTCGATAAGAGTCTTTCCGGACAGCTGATTTGCAATCAAGCCTGCCTGCGCCGAAGTATGAACCACTCCGGATTCGAAAATAAGGTTTTTGACGGTTCCGTTGGAGAGAGTGTTGAACAACCCTCGGTTTTCTCCGGTCGTAATCTTCAATCCTTTGATAATATGGTTCTGGCCGTCGAGAGTACCCGAAAAAGATGCAACTTGCGGACATTCATAATCTGCAAGATCGACATCGGAACACAACTGAATGTAATGGCTTTTATATGCCGAATTCGCCAGCATCCACGCGAACTGTGCGGAGCTCTCCACCTTGTACACCTGTGTTTCAGTTCCGTCGATCGTTTCCGTCACGGGGATTACTTCCTCATACGTCTCGCCGTCCCAAGTAGAGTATGTTCCGTCGAACCCGGGATCGATCGTCACGATGAACTGTCCCTTCTTCGTCAGCAGGTTACCCGTCACATTCGTACGGTAGTTACGGCGAATGGGGATGTTATTGAGATCGCCGTTGGTAGCGATTTCGGTCGCACCGTTCAGGAACGTGATTGCAAAGTCGGCGAGTGTGGACTCCTCGGCAGGCGCCCATATGTAATCGACGGTCAGGTCACCGTTCTCGCTCAACACGTCGGCCGTGTACTCTACGGGAGCAGTCTCACTGCCGACAAGGCCCGTATGGGCATTGAACGAGGTGGGAACGGCCGAGAATGCCACCTTAACCTGCGTGGGTTTCAGCGCCGCATCGGGAATGTAAGCGATATCCGCAGTCTTCACGTTAAGCTGGCCGAAAGGACGGTTAAGAGTGATCTCCTCTTTGAATGCTTCGGTCATATTGTAATCGAGCAATGAACCCGTAAAGGCATCGAATTCGTCGTTGTTGCCTGCATATGCGCCTTTGACCGTAATATTGCTCAGATCTGCCGTGTTGTAGTGGTCGCCCGTCGAGCAGTCTGCCCAAAATACGAAATCATAGGTCTGAGCAGCCACCAGACGCAGATCGAACGTCGCCTGACCTCTTTTCACGTCAGCTACCTGCTGGTCGCCGTAAGGCTGGTTGTTGCGGTAAACCTGAAGAATACAGCGGTCGATCTTCGACCCGCTGCCGAAATCGGCAGCCGTAGCACGGGTCTGTCCGACCTGGGGGATGGTGACGGTGATGGTGCGGGAAGTCTCGCCGCCGGACACGAGGTCCTCACCCTTCTGGCACGCGGTAAGGGCCAATGCGAGACCAGCCGCCATTAAAAATACTTTTTTCATAATTGGTTGAGCTTTTTTGTGAATTACCCCCCCCCAAAAAAATATGGAAAGAAGTGTAACTCAACGGTTTGTAATGGGGTTTTCAATAACCTGTTGAGGTTTTTATTTTCGTCATTCGAACGATCCTGTTACGGTGGTAGTATAGTTCGGTTTCAGCGGCAATACACCCGCTTCTTTACTTACATCATCTACCGAGATGGTCAGGCCGACGTGTATCCCTTCGGACGGAACGAAGAGGAAATCCTCGGCAACCGAGAACGATCCCGCCTCCGTCGTCGGGAACGCGAGCGTCAAATCCGTCGGGACGGATGCTGCTCCCGCCAGGACGTCATACTGTATCGGGACGTTCTTGTAGGTGACCGATACCTCCTTGCCCGCAGAAACGAACTCCGTCTTATTTCGTATGATCAGTTTCGCCAACGGACGCACGAGTATGGCCGACATTCCGTTTCCTCCGTTCCATACTACATCGGTCTGGACGCAGGCAAAGGCATCGCGTCGGCCGCTCGGAACGTAAGTCGCGGGAGAACTTCCGGGTGTCATAGCGATTTTCACCTGCCGAAGGTTATCGGTCACATAATATTCATCGCCGTGATCCGCCCAGAAAAGGAAGTCATACGCTCCGGGAACCAATATTATTTCAATAACCGCTTCGGTGTACGTGCCTGTAACCGTCTTGTGCAATACGCAACGGGGGTTGGCGTCTCGTGTCCAAGCCTCGAAAACGTAAGTCAATCGGTCGTCTGCGACCTCATCGCTGCCGGTTACGGCTTTGAGCGCGGTTCCGCCCTCCGATCCGCTGTCGGAATGCAGCGAAATCACGCCGCCGACAGGCATCTCGGCGGGCGGGCAGTCCGTATCCTTGTGGCATCCGGCAAGGAACGTCAGTGAGAAAAGCAATGCAAATACCTTTTTCATTCTGATATGATTTTAATCAGGGATTTCTGATATTGATTTAGCTGTCGAACCCGAGATCGATTCCGATTCCCGAGGAATAGCTGCAAGTGAGAAACGCGTTGCAGACCGTCGTCAGCCTGCTTCGCACGTTCGGAAATGCTGTTGTCAAAATGAACCATCTATAAACAACTGTCTGTATTTCTGTCTACTTAATCCTTGGTTTATAACGACAAAGGTAATGATATTTGACTACGTTTGCAAAAAAATATTCAAATATTTTGCATACAGTGGTTTGTGACTGCTGCAATATAGATAAATCAAGGTTTATACGCTGCTTTTTTCTTGTCCAGATATAAACCAACGTTTTAATCCGCATCTACATTTATTGCGACATTCCATTACCGCTACGACGCCGTATGCGCCGTCTCGCTTTTTCATCCACCGCCTCCTGAATAAGCGGATGACTGCGCCGGAATTTGTCGAACGTGTCGCGCGAAAGATTATACCGACGACAAATATAGGTTATCGTCTTGTCCTGATTCAGCATTCGGACAATCGAGTGCTGGTTTTCGACCAGCACATTGAGTTTCGTATAACTGCCTTTGCGGCGTCCCAGCACCACACCTTCCGCCTTGCGCAGCGCCAATGCCTCTTTGGTCCGCATCGAGATCAGATTGCGCTCTATCTCGGCAACCAATCCGAACGCGAAACACAGAACCTTGCTATTGATCGTGTTGTCGAAGGTATAACCTTCCTTGGTCGTATAGAGATTGATCTCCTTCTTAAGACATTTACCCATAATCGACATTACGTCGGTGAGCGTTCGGCTCAAACGCGATATTTCAGTGACGACCAACGTATCGCCGCGCTTCATTCTCCGCAACAACACTCCGAGCTTGCGATCACGTTCGTGCGCACGGCCGCTGACTATTTCAGTAACCCAGCCGTCTATCGTCCAATCCCTGCTTATGGCGAAGCGTCGGATTTCATCTTGTTGATTGGCGAGATTCTGTTTCCCCGTACTTACACGCAAATAACCTATTATCATATTCCAATGTTTTTAACCGAGGCAACGGCGCCTCTTCGGGTATAAAGGTAATTCGGGAATCATCGCCGACAGGAACAGGCACGGCGTTCGTACGACTTATTTTACGATCTATATTTTGATTTTTTTATAAAATGAATATATTTGCTCCGAGAAAATATAACAGCCTATGTAACATATCAACAAAGGACATATAAATAAAAAGCGTTAGCTTTTCTCGACTTATCGAAACTTAGACACTTTCACAAGTCCACAGAGTAAAGCGTAAACGCTCACGGTAACGTGGGCTTTACTCGTATTTGTGGACAAAGGTAGTCTAAGACCTCGATAAGCAGATAAAGTTACTGTCCCACGTCTTTTTATTGTATGTATAACTCCGCCGGGGGACAGGCAAAATAGTTTTTTTATATATGAAGCATAAATTATTTATTTTTGGAGTGGTTGCAATGATTGTTCTGGTTTCTTGCAATAACCAACAAAAGATTGAAAATTGGGACCCTGATCTGTTCGAGTCGATTGGCGCTCCGTTCCTGAAACGGCCCGCACATCTCACCTGGTTTGAAGGCCCCTATGCCGCCGGGGAGAACGACGACGGCGTATATTTCTTGTTCCAGACGGAAAGATCAAGGTATTGTCGCAAATATGTGAAACGATGTATCAAGGGCATCGAGAAATATGCGGACAAGATATACGACATATCCGAATACCCCAGAGGCAACGGGAAGCTGACGCCGGAAAAATTGCAGGAGTATGCCGTGAAGAAGGGCCATATAAAGCTGAAATCCTTGCGAACTGAAAACAACTTAACAATCTGTGATGTGATCTACTCGAAAGACGGACAGTATTTCGAGTTCACAGCATCTTACCGCTACTTTTACATAGGTGAATGCCAGGTCGGGGTTTACCCGTGTCCCCATTTATCGGCATTATAGAGCGGCGTATCCAAACTTTAATAAAATTTCCACAAATAAAACCGCCGCTTATGCAGTACGTGCGATTTGTACGTTCTGACGACAAATTCCGACCGTATAAAAAAGATGCGCACGCGCATCTTTTTTTTGCGACCGTATTACGGATTTACACATACGTCAGGTATATCGCCATATCGGAATAAACGCATCGGGAGGTATGATTCGGCTCTCTTTTTCATACATATTTGTGGTCAAATTCGGCATAAAGTGGTATAATTTCCCGTAAAGGAGCCGCGTTTTTTTGAAGTCCGCCTATTTTGACGTATTTTTGCGGGAACAAAAACAACCGATATGAAAAACCACAAAATTGCAGTACTGGTCAAGCAGGTAATAGATACTCGCCATACGGAACAGTATTCTTTGGGAGCAAACGGGACGGTCGATCGCAATGCGCTGCCGGCAATAATCAATCCCGAGGACCTGAATGCGCTCGAGCAGGCTATAAGGCTGAAAGAAAAGTTCGGAAATGCCGAAATAATCGCAATCTCGATGGGACCGCAGCGGGCTGCGGAGGCATTGAAAGAAGCAATGTACAGAGGCGCCGATTCTGCGGTTCTCGTATCCGACAGACGGGTGGCCGGAGCCGACACGCTCGCCACATCGTATGCACTTTCGCTTGCTGTGCGCAAGGTCGGGGCGGACATAGTGCTCGCCGGACGCCAGACGATCGACGGAGACACGGCGCACGTAGGCCCCCAAACGGCACAGGCATTGGGCATTCCCCAAGTAACATATGCGGAGGATATTGCCGTCGAAAACGAGAATACGATAACGGTAAAGCGCCGTCTCGACAACGGGTTCGAAACGGTACGCACATCGCTGCCCGCGCTCGTGACGGTGACATGCACGTCCGCTAAATGCCGCCCCTGCAATGCGAAACGGCTCCTGAGATACCGCAAAGCCGACATCACGGTCTGGTCTGCGGACGATCTCGGCGGCGATGTTATGCGTTTCGGCCTTGCGGGCTCGCCTACGCAGGTCATAAAATCCGAACAGATAGTAAACGAAGCGAAAGGCTCCGTAAGGCTGACATCCTCGACGGAAGACATCGCCCGGCTCGTAAATCAACTTATCACCAACCACTCAATAGAATAAGATGGACAATATTATAGTATTCTGCGAAACCGACGAATGCGGGCTTTGCGACATAAGCCTCGAACTCGTGACGAAAGGCCGTCGCCTTGCGGCGCAATTATCCTGCGGCATCGACGCGATCGTAGTCGGGGAACATGTCGGACAATACTCTTCCGAATTGTTCCGATACGGTGCGGACACAGTCTTCTGCATCGAAGACGCCCGCCTGAAAGAATATTCGACACTCCCCTATGTCCGTGTGATCACGGCACTGCTGAAAGAGCAGAAGCCGCAGATATTCCTTGCAGGCGCCACCAATATCGGCCGCGACCTCGCACCCCGTATCGCTGCGGAGCTGAAATGCGGCATCACGGCCGATTGCACCGATTTGCAGATAGCGGATTATACGGATGCGGAGGGAAAGACTTATGAAAACATACTCTACCAGATACGTCCGAATTTCGTCGGCAACCAACTTACGACCATCGCCTCGCCGAAGCATCGTCCGCAAATGGCCACGATACGCGAAGGCGTTATGAGCAAAGAGCCGTCCGAGCATCCGAAACAGGGCAAAACGGTTGAGATAAACGCGGCCAATATATTGAAAGACGAAGATTTCGCAGTATCCATCATAGAGCGCTGCATCGAGAATAAGCCCTGCAATCTCAAGGATGCCAAGGTCGTCATCGCAGGCGGTTACGGGGTCGGCAGCCGCGAAAATTTCGAACTTCTTTACAAACTCGCGGGATTGCTTCACGCCGAAGTCGGCGCGACGCGTGCCGCCGTGGATGCGGGATATGCGGATCATTCGACTATGATCGGTCAGACGGGACTTACCGTCAAACCGAAACTGTATATCGCTGTCGGAATTTCGGGGCAGGTGCAGCATACCGTCGGAATGGACAAGGCCGACACTGTCGTATCGATAAATATCGATGCCGACGCGCCGATGAACAAATTCGCCAACTACGTCATCGTGGGCGATGCACGCGAGACGGTGACCAAACTAATCGAACAGTTATCCTCTAAACAATAAACCGATATGGAGAATTTCTATAAAGATAACGACAGGCTGAAACACCAGTTCTCGCACCCGCTGTTCAAGGAGATAGTGGCGTTGCGCGAGAAAAATTATACGGAGCACGAAGAGTACGACTTCGCACCCGCGGATTTCGACGATGCCGTAGAGTGCTACGACAAGACGATGGAGGTTTTCGGCGAGATTTGCGGCGAGACCATCGCCGTCAATGCGCCGGGCGTAGACAAGCAGGGTCCGAAATGCGAAAACGGCCGCGTAACGTATGCCGACGGGACGCAGGAAAACCATAAGGTCCTGACGCAGGCATCGTTCTACGGGATGTCACTGCCGCGCAAATACGACGGTCTTAACTTTCCGACGGTACTGTCGATTATGGCCTCGGAAATGGTGGCACGCGCGGATGCGGGATTCGAAAACATATGGTCTTTGCAGGATTGCGCCGAGACGATAAACGAGTTCGGCGACGACGAATTGAAAGCGGCTATGCTGCCGAAAATTTCGCTCGGTGCGACGTGTTCGATGGACCTCACCGAGCCCGATGCGGGCAGCGACCTTCAGTCGGCTATGCTCAAGGCTACGTGGGACGAAGAGGCGCAGACGTGGCGTCTGAACGGCGTAAAGCGTTTCATAACCAACGGCGATGCGGATATCAAGCTGATTCTGGCCCGCAGCGAAGAGGGGACGAGCGATGCACGCGGACTGTCGCTGTTCGTTTACGACAAACAATGGGGCGGCGTCAGCGTAAGGCGCATCGAGCACAAACTCGGCATACACGGCTCCCCTACCTGCGAACTCGTATTCGACAATGCCCCCGCCAAACTGATCGGCAGCCGCAGAATGGGACTTATCAAGTATGTGATGTCGCTTATGAACGGTGCCCGTCTCGGCATAGGCGCGCAGGCGGTCGGCATCTCGGAAGCGGCGTTGCATGCAGCCGAGAAATACGCATCCGAACGCAGGCAGTTCAATCAGGCGATCGTCGAATTTCCCGCAGTTTACGAGATGCTGGGCGTAATGCGTTCGAAATTGGATGCGGCACGCGCACTGCTCTATGAAACAGCACGTTTCGTGGATATATCCAAAGCATATTCCGAGATATCGAAGGAGCGCAGTCTCGAACCCGAAGAGCGTCAGAAGTATAAAGCGGCGCAAAAGAACGCCGATATGCTTACGCCTGTTCTCAAGATGATGAGCAGCGAATACAGCAACCAGATTACATACGACGCCATTCAGGTTTTCGGCGGTTCGGGTGTCGTAGAGGAGTTCCCCGTCGAACGGCTCTATCGCGACGCACGCGTGACGAGCATCTACGAAGGCACGTCGCAAATGCAGGTGGTGGCTGCGTTCAAGTATGTCGGCAACGGCGAACTGCTCGCCGGAATGAGAAAATATGTCTCGGCCGTGGATTGTCCGCAAACCGCTGCGCGCTTCGAAAAGATGATAGCCGATTTCGAGGAGGGTTGCAACATATGTGCGGCAGGCGGAAGCGAATTCAATACGTTCCATTCGCGGCGGCTCGTAGAGATGGCCGGACATATCGTTATGTCCGCGTTGCTGTATTCGGACAAAGACCTCGACGAGCGCGCCCGAACCTCGTTCGAGCACTATATGGCGATGTCGGAAGCGTGGAATGCCGAACGGTTGGCGTATATCAAATCGTTCGACGAAGCGGCAATGGCACGTCTCAAGGCATCGATAATAAAGTAGGTGCCGGTCGCGTTCCGCGCCGACATTCTTTACGGCTTGCGGCAGGAGGAAATCCGACCCGCCGCAGGCGGCCGATGAGAATATGTCGGATGGACAAAAATATTGTCCGACACCGACTGCCCCGAAAGTCGTGTCTCGAATCAGCGGGACAACTCACCTTAAGGCGAACGTATAAGTCACCAACGCTGATATAAATCATCCCCGCAAGGAGTGCGATCCTTGCGGGGATGATTATTTCACGGCTTGTCTCTACTCAGTCTTGTCTCCGGCGTGGCCTGTTTGGCCGTTCGCTATGAGTTTCATCAGTTTGTCGTAATAACTCTTGGAAACGGGTATCGGCTTGACATCTGGATGTTTCAAGACAACGACGTTATTGGACTTGTCGGGCCGCAACAGTTTTATCTTTGTAGTGTTGATTATGTACGAACGGTGGCAGCGCACCATCGGCGTGTCGGCAAGATTGTCCTCCAACGTTTTCGTGCGGCAGCGCAACATATAGTTATGCAGGGCGCCGTCGTTTTCATAACATATCTTTACATAGTTGTCCTGCGATTCCATATAATACAGGGAATCGATGTCTATGGTAAGCTTCACCACTCCGTTGCCGTCATACAGGCTGATAAGGTTTCCCGTGCCGACATTGCCTTCGAGCAGTTTCGCCCTATACCGCATAATGTCGCTCTCCTCCTTTTTGGATTTGTAGGCCGCATAAAGCGAAGATATGGTGTACGGGATAGCGAGTATGGCCGTTACGCAGCAAACGGCGCGTATCGTTATCCTTACGGGATCGGACGCGCTGCCGTGAAAAACAAGCAGCTGGGTGAAGACGGTATAGAGCAGGGATATAGCCACGACTTCGCCGACCAGCCATAACAGATATATATAAGTAGTGACGGTTATCCGATTCTGCACCCACACCATCAATACTTTGCTTATCATCATCAACGCGACGGCCGCCACGTAGAACATAACCGTCATCGACAGGCTGCGCCCGTCGAAAATATCGAACCAAGCGGCTACGGAGAACGGCGTGTATATAAGCATGAACAGTATGGAGAATATCGCTATAAATGCGACGGACCCTATCATAAAGTCGAACTTCAACAGAAATTTGGGAACTTCGTGGCTTTTCATAACTCAAAATTTACGGGCAAATATACTATTTTTATCCGTAATTCGCCACACATATGCATATTTTGCCACATTACCGGAATAATTCACCACTTTTATAAATATAAAGTAAAGATAAGAAGAGCGAACCCGTTACCTTTGCCGACGAATTTTTCAACCGATACGGACAAACGCGTATCGGAATATGTTTAATTAAAGTTTTTTGTTATGTCAGAAATTCAGTCCAAAGTTGTATCTATCATCGTCGATAAATTAGGCGTTTCGGCGAACGAAGTTACGCCCGAAGCCAATTTTACCGAGCAGTTAGGAGCTGATTCGCTCGACACCGTAGAGCTGATTATGGAATTCGAGAAGGAGTTCGGCATTCAGATTCCCGACGAGGACGCAGAGCAGATCAAAACTGTCGGCGATGCGATAGCATACATCGAAGGTCACAAGGAGTAGCTGCGGCTGCTCCCCGATAATTACTAACGGTCAATAGACAACTATGAAAATAAAAGGAACCGGAAGCGCCCATCCGTCGCTTACGCTGACCAACGATATGTTGGCGGAATTCCTCGATACGAGCGACGAATGGATCGTTTCGAGAACGGGTATCAAACAGCGCCAGATTATGTCCGACGAAAACCTGAAGGATCTGGCGATCAGTGCAGCTAAAAATGCGCTCGAAGATGCGGGAACGGATGCCCGCGACATCGATTTCATCATATGTTCGAATGTCGTCAATGAATATGTCACGCCGTCGTTGAGCTGCCTCGTTCACAAGGGTATAGATGCATCCTGCCCCTGCGTAGACATCAATGCGGCCTGCTCGGGTTTTCTGTATGCGTTGCAAATCGCAGAGGCATACCAGAAGGCGGGAATGGCGAAAAACATACTCATCGTATGCGCCGAAGAGCCTACGCGTATGGTCGATTGGAACGATCGCAGGACCTGCGTGCTGTTCGGCGACGGAGCAGGAGCCGTAGTGGTTACCGAAGGCGATGATCTCAAGGCCATAAAGGTAACCAATACCAGCAAAACGGACGTGCTTTACGAGCAGCGCTGTCTCGAACCCACTCCGTTCATCAGCAAGGAAGAGCAGAACATCCCCCTTCAGATGAAAGGCCAGGAGGTTTTCAAAAGCGCCGTATCTTCGTCCATAAAGGACATAACCGATGTCGCGACCGAGGCGGGAGTCGCGCTCGAAGAGATCGATTGGTTCATACTCCATCAGGCCAACCTCCGCATTGTGGAGGGTGTCTGCAAACTGTTGCGACAGGACCTCTCCAAATTCCCGCACAATGTGGAATTTTACGGAAACACCTCGTCGGCCAGCATCCCGATGCTTCTTGACGAAATGAATAAACGCGGCGACCTGAAAGACGGCGACAAGCTGGTATTCAGTGCTTTCGGTGCAGGTTTCACAACGGGTGCCTGCCTTATCGAATGGTCGGCCAAAAAATAATCGATTATGGAACGCAGAGTAGTAATTACAGGTATAGGAGTCATCACTCCCGTGGGGAACAACGTTCCCGAATTCTGGAAAAACCTGACTGAAGGACATTGCGGCATAGACCTCATTCAAGGTCTCGATATGGGGCAGCTGCCTATCAAGGTCGCAGGCCAGGTGAAGAATTTCAATCCCGAAGAATACGATATAGACCGCGGATCCGTCCGCAAAAACGACCTGTACAGCCAATACGCCCTTGCGGCGGCTCATCAGGCTATGACCGACTGCGGATTGGTGAGCGGCGAGAACATAGCTCCCGAGCGTCTCGGCGTGTACGTCGGATCGGGCATCGGCGGTATGCACACCTTCGTCAAGGAGACGACCACATTGCTGGAAGAGGGTGCGCATCGCATATCCCCTCTTTTCGTGCCGATGATGATAGCCAACATCGCATCGGGCAACATCGCCATCAAATACAACGCCGAAGGCCCTTGTCTGCCTGTCGTGACGGCCTGCGCAACGGGCACCCACTCGGCGGGCGAAGCTTTCCGCGCCATAAAGCACGGTTATGCGGATGCCATAATCACGGGCGGCGCAGAAGCTGCCGTACACCCGCTCGCTATAGGCGGATTCTGCAACAGCAAGGCTCTGACAAAGGCCGAAGACCCCAAAGAAGCGAGCATTCCGTTCGACAAGCGTCGTTCGGGATTCGTCATCGCCGAGGGTGCGGGCATTCTCGTATTCGAGGAGTACGAGCACGCCAAAGCACGCGGTGCGAAAATATATGCCGAAGTATGCGGCTATGGCAACAACTGCGACGCATACCACTATACGGCTCCCCGTCCGGGCGGTACGGTAGCGGCCAAAGCACTTAAAATGGCTCTCGACGAGGCAGGATTCACCGCCGACGACATACTCTACATCAATGCGCACGGTACCAGCACGCCGCTGAACGACAAGACCGAAACCGAGGCCATAAAACTCGCACTCGGCGAGGAACTCGCCCGCAAAGCGAAAATCAGCTCCACGAAGTCGATGACGGGACATATGTTGGGCGCTACGGGCGGCGTGGAACTCATAGCGGCCGCCTTGGCGCTGAAAAACGGCATCGTACCCCCTACGATAGGCTTGACAGAGCCCGACGAGGAGTGCGATTTGGACTACACACCCAACAAAGCCGTAAAGTGCGATCTGACGGTGGCAATATCCAACACGCTCGGCTTCGGCGGCCACAACAGTTGCGTAGCACTTCGTAAAGCGGAATGACGATGAACAGAGACGAAATCAAGCAGATAATCCCCCACCGCGAGCCTATGCTGCTCGTGGATGAAATGGTGCAGGAGGGCGAGTACGCCCATTCGAAATACCATGTCAGGGGCGACGAATACTTCCTTCAGGGGCACTTTCCGGGTTACCCGGTGGTTCCCGGCGTAATCCTTTGCGAAATAATGGCGCAATCGAGCTGCATACTCGTCAGGGATTACCTCGAAGGCAAGACCCCGATGTACACCGGCATAGACAAGGCACGATTCAAATCATCGGTTCTGCCTGGCGATACGGTGGATATAACGGCGAAAGTCATCAGCCACAGAGGCCCGCTGTTTATGATCGACGCGCAGGCGAAAGTCGGCGACAGGCTCTGCTGCGAAGGCACGCTGTCGTTCCTGCTCGTACCTAACGAAAAGTTGAACAAATAACATAATTCGAATTATGAAACTACTTGAAAACAAGGTTGCGCTTATCACCGGTGCCGCAAGAGGTATCGGCAAGGCCATCGCCACGGAACTCGCGAAGAACGGTGCCGACATAGCGTTCACCGACCTTAACAGGAACGAAGTTATGGAGGCTACCGAGGCCGAGATCTCGGCCCTCGGCGTAAAGTGCCGCGGCTATGCATCAAATGCCGCGGATTTCGAGCAGACCCACAAGGTCATAGAGGAGATACTTGCCGACTTCGGCAAAATAGACATTCTCGTGAACAATGCGGGTATCACGAAAGACGGCCTGATGATGCGAATGAGCGAAGCTCAATGGGATGCCGTGCTTACGGTAAACCTCAAATCGGCATTCAACTTCATTCACGCCGTAATTCCCTCTATGGCACGCCAGCGCAGCGGTTCGATAATCAATATTTCGTCCGTTGTCGGTGTCAGCGGAAATGCGGGGCAGTGCAACTACTCGGCATCGAAAGCGGGTATGATAGGCTTGGCCAAATCCATCGCGAAGGAGATGGGTCCGCGCGGCATACGTGCGAACTGCATCGCCCCCGGTTTTATTATGACCGATATGACGGACCAGCTGCCCGATAACATCAAGGCGGAATGGAACGCGAAAATTCCGTTGAGACGCGGCGGCGAACCCGCAGAGGTCGCGAAAGTAGCCCTGTTCCTCGCCAGCGATCTGGCTTCGTACGTAAGCGGGCAGGTAATTCACTGCTGCGGCGGTATGAACTGCTAAAAGACGAATACGAAAAAAAGGGCGCCCAAAAAGGCGCCCTTTTTATTTAAGAATGACAGTCGTCATTGCTTATATAAGAATCCCAGCAGCCGATTCGTTGCAGGCTGTATTTTGTCGATTACATACCCTACCAGAAGCGCCGCGACGACAGTTCCGACGCCAACGACGCTTTCGGGACCGTTGAACTCGATCTTGTGCAGCAGAATTATCGACAACAGCAACCCTATCGCCACGAGCGTCGAATCGAACCATATTTTTATCTTGCCGAAATCCCCGCCCGTAACCTCCGCGATAACGGCCACGGTCTGTTCTCCCGGCAGCATCCACGCTTTGGCGCTTACCTCCATAGCTATGCCTATCGCCAAAACGATACAGCCGACGAGCAACAGCCCGAATTGCCATACGATAGATTCTGACTGCCAAGAGGCAGTGATATTCATAGTAAGATCGGTGAAATAGCCGAACATAAACGAAGCGGCGAGTTGCAACAGCAATACCAAGCGGAACTTTTTACGCAGCAATGCTATCTGGATGCAGATAAGCAGGATGTGCATCATAATCGTATACTCGCCCATCGTAAACCCGCCCCAAAGGCTCAAAGCATAAGGAGGACAGGATATGGGCGAGGTTCCGAGATTGGACCTCGTGGACACGGCGACGCCGAAGGCCACAACGAACAGACCGACAGTTGCGGTAAGATAGCGTTTGAAAATATTGAACGCCGACTCCCTGACGGGAGCGACTGTTTTCGTATCGGACAAATCCTGTTTCATATTTTGTATTCGGTTTATAAAATTCATACGAAAATAATCAATTCCGGAATAAATTCCAAACGCTCGGCGGCGAAGTCAAAAAAGCCGTGGCAAAGTTGGCGGAAACCGATATTTTGATTATTTTTGACGATTATTGCAGAATAATGCAGGCAGGCTCTATCGTAGAGATGTCTTAAAAGTATGATTAACAGCAACTGCCGACAAACGCAGAACTTCGAAAAACCCCGCGCATCAAATGACAAGGGGTGTCCCCCGATTGTGCGGTTAGGTGAAGATACCGGAAACGGCGCTACATCGGATACGGCATCGGATAAGAAATGGTATGCCCTGCGCGTGACTTATGCGAGAGAGATGAAAGTCAAGCGTTATTTGGACGCTTGCGGCATAAAATCCTACATACCGATGCGTATGGAGGAGCGGGTTTTCTTCGGCAAACGGAGGAAACGTCTGGTGCCGATAATCCATAATCTGATATTCGTGCATATCGGCGATGAACGGATGAAAGAGATAAAGGCCATTCCCGACCTGCCCATAAGATATATAATGGACAAGGAATCGAAGCGCCCCATCGTTATTCCCGACAAACAGATGAACGATTTCATCTCCGTGGCGCAAAGCGATAACGAACACGTCGAATTCATCAGCCCCGATGCGATCGCAGTAAAACAGGGAGACCGCGTGCGCGTTACGGGCGGAGCGTTTCAGGGCATAGAGGGAGAATACATACGTTACAAGGGTCACAGCAAGGTCGCAATATCCATTCAAGGCGTTTTGTCGGTCGTTACGGCCTATGTCCCGTTAAGATACATAGAAATCATAGAATGGCAGCAATTACAGAGAACGCGTTGAAGGGGGGGGGAAATGGAGTCCGAATATATATACACCCCTTCAGTATGATAAATTACGGGCTATATTATATTAAAGGCCTTTCGGATTTATTTCCTAATGCCGAGATGATATTCGATAACAAGCCATTCGGGTACATAATCAATAATCGGGAAAAATACCGAAAAGGGATAGGTGTCGTTCTGCAAACTAATTATGAGACTATTAAAATCTATATCGATACGAATGATCTGAACACAGTCGATTTCGATTTTTACAATTGGTCGGATGTATATGCAAAAATCAATGTAAGTGCAGATGACGGGCATTTGAAAAAGCTATTGCCTATAGGCCCGAGTTTCGGCATAAATTACGGCTCCAAATTAAAACTAACATATTGGGGGCTGTGTAATTTTATGAGAATAAGGAATAACACGGAATATCGCGTATCTTTTCGCGAATTTATCGGGAATTATATTTACCCATTTATTCGCAGACGCAGTTTCGAAACATACAACTGTGACTGCGACGAGGACAGAGAATATATTTTTACACTATCGACATTATGGTACGATGCTAAAACCGATATGACGACAAATAGGTTTAGAGGAATATTCGCAAAAGAGTGTAAAAAACAATTTCCAAAATTTGAAGGCGGATTTCTATACCTGAATTCTCCGGTCGTTACCGCCCAATTTCCAGAATATACTAAATATCTAAAACTATACAGCGACATTCTGGTATCACACAGGATGTCTATGCACGAATATCTCTCGAAAACGAGACGTTCGTCGTTTGTGTTCAATACGCCATCGGTATGCGGGTGTCTCGGATGGAAATTAGGAGAATATTTGGCGATGGGAAAGGCCATAATATCCACACCGTTAGGCAATATAATGCCTGGAGAGTTTACAGATGGGAAACATTTCATCGCGGTAAATGATGAATCGGAGATAGCATCGGCGATTACATTTTTGCGCAATAATCCGCAAAAAATAGATGAACTCAAAAAAAATGCACGAACATATTTCAATGAATATTTAATGCCTCGAAAAGTAATTGAACGCATTATCAATAAATACATTTCGTTAAAAGCCATCTGATATGAAAGGAATAGTCCTCGCGGGAGGCAGCGGCACACGACTGTATCCCATAACAAAAGGCGTAAGCAAACAGTTGCTTCCCATTTACGACAAGCCGATGATATACTACCCCATATCGACTTTGATGTTGGCGGGCATTCGCGAAATACTGATCATCTCCACTCCCGATGACCTGCCATCGTTCAAGCGTCTGTTGGGAGACGGAAGCGACTGCGGCGTAAAATTCGAGTATGCCGAGCAGCCGTCGCCCGACGGTTTGGCTCAGGCATTCATCATCGGCGAACGCTTTATCGGGAACGATGCGGTTTGTTTGGTTCTCGGCGACAATATTTTTCACGGTGCGGGATTGGGCAAATTGCTCCGCGAAGCGGTCGCATCGGTCGAAAAAGACGGCAAAGCGACCGTGTTCGGATACAGGGTGGACGATCCGCAGCGTTACGGAGTCGCGGAATTCGACGGCGAGGGCAACTGCCTCTCGATAGAAGAGAAACCCGAAAATCCCAAATCGAATTATGCGGTCGTCGGTCTCTATTTCTATCCCAATGACGTAGTGGAAATAGCCAAACGGATAAAGCCGTCCGCCCGCGGCGAGCTCGAAATAACATCCGTAAATCAGGAATATCTCGCACAACAGCGGCTTATGGTCCGAAAATTCGAACGCGGATTCGCGTGGCTCGACACCGGTACCCACGATTCTTTGGCCGAAGCGTCCATATTCGTGGAAGTCATCGAAAAACGCCAAGGGCTGAAAATCGCCTGTCTCGAAGGCATAGCTTTCGACAAGGGGTGGA
Organism: Alistipes sp.; assembly: GCA_017937125.1. GTDB lineage: Bacteria > Bacteroidota > Bacteroidia > Bacteroidales > Rikenellaceae > Alistipes. Next base: position 859,847 of record JAGBEH010000001.1, read on the forward strand.
TTACGTCCGACCGATTGAGACGGGCGGCAATGCCGATGGCTAAAAACCAATACGGCAAATACCTGCTGAAACTTATAGACGAAAAAGAGAAGAGCGCATTATGAAGGTAATTGCAACTGAAATAGAAGGCGTCGTAATTATCGAGCCGACCGTCTTCGGCGACGGGCGCGGATATTTCTTCGAGAGCTACTCGCAGCGCGAGTTCGACGCGAAAGTACGCCCCGTAAGATTCGTGCAGGACAACGAGTCCGAATCGCGCTACGGAGTATTGCGCGGGCTGCATTTTCAGAAAGGTGCGAATGCCCAGTCCAAGCTCGTACGAGTAGTCAAAGGCCGTGTTTTGGATGTCGCGGCCGACATCCGCAAGGGCTCGCCGACATTCGGGAAATACATTTCGGTCGAACTCTCGGCGGAAAACAAGCGGCAGCTTTTCGTTCCGCGCGGTTTCGCGCACGGATTCGCGGTATTGAGCGAAGAGGCGGTATTCCAATACAAATGCGACAATCCCTATGCACCCGAAACCGAAGGAGCAATCATATGGAACGACCCGACTGTCGCCGTAGACTGGCATCTTCCCGAAACCGACATAATACTTTCGGAAAAAGACAAACACCACCCCACGCTCGAACAGGCGGAAGAATTATTCGATTACCATACGGACTATTATGCTTGACAAGCCTGCGGGCAAAAAGCTATGTCACAACAGTTCTCGATTAAAAAAAACTATATTTTCAATCTGTTCAATACCGCATCGTCGATATTGTTCCCGCTGTTGGCATTCCCGTATGCGGCGCGCATTATGGGAGCGGAGTCTATCGGACGTATAAATTTTCTCTCCTCTATAATAGGTTACATTTCCATTTTGTCCTGTTTGGGCATCCCGATGTATGCCATAAGAGAAATTGCAAAGGTACGCGATAATGAACGCGAGCGCAATCGGGCTGCTAAAGAGATATTGATACTGCACACCCTGCTCACATTGATCGGTTACGGCATCGTCGGAATAATCGCCGTCGCTGTCCCGAAAATACACGACGACATCTCTCTGTTTCTGCTGTTGAGCATATCGATATTTTTCAATGCCATAGGATGCGAATGGTTCTATCAGGGAATAGAAGATTTCAAGTACATCACTATACGCGGATTCATCGTAAAAACGATAGCGTTGATATTGCTTTTCGTATTGGTGAAAACGCCGAATGACATATATTGGTATGCGGGATATTCGGTTATTGGCTCGGTCGGCAACAATATATTCAACTTCGTCAGATTGCATACTTATATCAAGTCTCCGCAAATAGGATTTGGAGATATGCGGCCGTTCAGACATTTCGTACCGGTATTGCATATTTTTATTCTCAACCTGATCGTAAGTCTTTACATCAATCTTAATACGATAATGCTCGGATTTATGCAGAATGACGAGAGTGTCGGACTATTTACCGGAGCCACGAAGATAGCGTCCATAGCATTGAGTTTCGTAGGCGCACTCGGCACCGTTATGCTTCCGCATCTGTCCAATCTGTTGAGTTCCGGGAACAAAGACAGATTCGATGAGTTGGCACAAAACGCATTTTCATTCACTTGCGCGTTTGCCATTCCGATGTCGGTCGGATTGATTATCTGCGCGGAATATATCATTCCCGTATTTTGCGGGCAAACGTATATGGCAGCCATACCGACTCTGCGCATTTTGGCTCCGGTCATATTGCTGGTCGGCCTGTCGAACGTGATAGGGATACAAATACTCTACCCGCAAGGGCGCGAAAACACCGTCATTCTTTGCACCTCTATAGGCGCTGCGGTCAATATAACATTGAATTTGCTGCTTATCCCCCGCTATTCATACAACGGCGCCGCAATATCGACGATCATAACCGAACTGATGATTACATTGTGTATGATGATAATCGGGAGGCGCTATCTGCCGATACAGTGGTTCAGAAAAGAGTATTCGACATACTTGCTCGGCAGCGCTTTGATGGTGGCAGGTATCATTCCCGCTATCCGAGCGGATTTATCCCCATACATCGCACTGGCAATCATTGTTCCGGTAGGTGTAATCATATACGCCGGATGTCTCGCACTTGCTAAAGATCCGATATTTTATCGAATAATATCAACCATACGACGTACCCGCAATGACAAAAGTAAAAATATTGGTATGCTGCCATAAAAACGACATAATGGCCACCGAAAAGCCGTATTTCCCGATCCACGCAGGCAAAGCACTGTCGGACATTGAATTGAGGGGGGGGGAAATTTAGCGGCAGACGATACCGGCGATAATATAAGCGTAAAAACGGCAGTTACTGCGAACTCACGGGAATGTATTGGGCGTGGAAGAACCTGAAGGATACGGATATAATCGGACTGTGCCACTATCGCCGATATTTCGATTTTCACGGATTGTGCCGAAAATGCGTTCCTTTCGACGAATTCCCGACGTCGGATTTTGCGAATATCGACATATCCGTTCCCGACAAAATAATCGGATCGTTGCATTCGGGACAGGCGATAATAGCTGAACCATTTTACTACAAATACAATTTGGCGACCATATACAGTATCTGTCATATATCCGAAGATCTGCGCACTATGCAAGAGGTGATAAGGGAAACTCAACCCGAGAAATTCATCCGTGCATTCGACGTGGTGATGTATCATAATAATGCCATATCGAATTACAATATGTTTATTATGACGTGGGGCGATTTCGACAAATATTGCCGATGGCTCTTTCCGCTGCTGGCAGAAATAGAGAACCGCACCGACATATCGAACTACAACCCCACCCAACGGCGTATTTTCGGATATATGGCAGAAAGATTATTTAACGTATATCTGTATGCGGAGAAATTCAGCAAGATATACAAGCCCGTTATCAAAATAACCGAAAAGCCGAAAAATCTCTCTCGACATATATTCATCAGGAATCGATTGAGAGGGCATATCATAACGGCACTCGCCCGTTCGCATAGCTGGATATGATGGACAGATACACATGCTTCCGTTTTACAAATGAATAATACGACGAACCATACCCTGACCGTTGCAATACTGCTGTTGTTTTATGCAGCCGTTGAAATACTGTCGGTAAAATCGTTCTATGTACTGTTCCCGATATTCTTATATCTTGTTTTACGAAACGGCACATCACCAATCGTAAAAAAATCGGTATTGTTTTTCGTAATACCATCCATACTGGCATTTGCAATAGGCTTGTTCAGATTCGAACCTTATGACGTATTCAAAGATCTGACTTATTTCTTCATCCCGATATCGGGTTTAGCCTTCGGCAATGTTTTCGCGAAAAAGTACGGGGCGCCAACCGTCTTGAATTCGCTGGAAACCGCCGGAAAAATTATCTGTCTGATTTTCTTATCCGTCGTATTCATCAAATTCGGCCCCGAAATAATTTACGAAGCTCGTGACATAAGAGATACCGAGGAGGGAGGATTGGGAATAGATACGGGATTTTTCCCCGTAGTAACAGCCGGCATTATATTGTACAGATTCCTGTTTTTCCGCTATGAATATCATATGCGCGACATTGTATGGTTGTTCGTCTGCATTTTGGCAATCATCGCATCCGGATCTCGAACTTATTTCATTTCATTCATAATTGTCACATTATGCATCATCATATCATCATTCAGGCGACACTTCGTCCGATTTATGATCATTACGCCTCTCCTGATGCTTGCCGTTGCGGGAATAATGTCCACCAATGAAGCATTCGTCGATAGTCTTAAGGAATCTACTGCCGAAATCAGCATCGAGAACACCGAAGATCTGAACGAGAATGAGAATTACCGAGGTTATGAGGCAAAAATGGCATTGCTGTTCGTATCAGAATCGGCACTCGAATATCAAATTGCAGGTAACGGGGCCGGTGTAGCAGTGGATATGGGTAATTATGCCCCAGTTCGGCGATTTGTCCCGATAACGCATAACGGCTACATATATATACTATTGAAGTTCGGACTCGCAGGGATGGCCGTCATACTGGCTTTCGGAATATACATATTGCAATACATCGTCAAATGGCATCCGTGCAAATTGCGGGACAAGCAGTTGAAAACGCTTTCCATAGGATGTATCCTTACTCTATTCGCGGCAAATTACGTAATATGCGGCATATTCAACGTTCTGTCATACCCGTTGATGATAATAATCGGCTGTACGTTGTCATATATATATCAATATAAAAAACGATGCGCCAAGTCTCGATAATCATAGTCAGTTACAATACCAGACTTTTACTGGCCGATTGCATCGAGTCGATTATGGAACATACCGTCGATATCGATTTCGAAATAATCGTCGTAGATAATAATTCTGCCGACGGATCGAAAGAGTATGTCAGGGGAATATATCCGAACGTGATTTGGATCGACAGCGGAAACAATATAGGCTTCGGCAGAGCCAACAATCTCGGTGCGCAATATGCGCAGGGTGAATATCTGTTATTTCTCAACTCGGATACTCTGTTGAAAAATAATGCCTTGCAATATTTTATCAAATATATGCATGTCCTCGGATCCGATAAAGTCGGGATATTGGGAAGCTGGTTGTATGACAAGGTGGGGCATATAAATTTATCATACGGCGATTTTCCTACCCCATCATCAGAAATGAAATATATATTTGGAAAAATCACGAATAGAAAAGCATCGGACGATACGACCGTCATACGTACTGTCGATTGGGTGTCGGGTGCCGATATGTTCATAAAACGCAGTCTGTTCGAAGATATGGGCGGATTCGACCCCAACATATTTATGTATTACGAAGAAACGGACCTTCAATACCGGCTGTCGGAATCCGGATACGGCAGATATATAATTCCGGGACCCGAAATCATCCATCTCGAAGGCGGCAGTTCCGACGGCAAAAAGCTGACATATCGTAAGTTTTTGATATCGCAGCACAGCTATAACTACTATATTCGCAAACACTTTCAAGGAATAAGATACGTTGCATACAGATTATTCCTTTGCTTATACAGACTGAGTATTTTCATAACTACAGATTGGAGCATGCAAGAAAAACTAAAGGCATACGGAACGGTATTGTCAGGTAAATAATGGAAAAAAGAAAGAACATTCTGGTGTTGGCATATATGGTATCGCCGTATCGCGGATCTGAATATTCCGTTGCGTGGAACTATATCATAAATATGTCCGAATACAATAACCTGACGGTATTGTACGGCACATCCGGCAACCACCTCGGAGACAATACGGATTTGGAAGAATACCTGCGCATCAATTCCGTGCCCAATGTCGATTTCATATTCGTCAAGCCCGACAAAACGGCAATGACTCTCAACTGGCTCAATACGCACGATATTCTTCGATATACGTTCTATCTAGCATATAATGCCTGGCATAAACAAGTATACCGTATCGCAAAACGAATAGTCGATACGCAGAATATCGACCTGATACATTATCTCGGGCCTATCGGATACCGCGAGCCGGGTTATCTGTGGAAACTCGACAAGCCGTATATGTGGGGGCCCATAGCAGGGACATGCAACTATCCGTACGTTCTGCGTAAATGCCTGTCGATGAAATCATTCATCAAATACCAGACAAGAAGCATCATAAACGATTTCCAACTGAAGCACTCGAAACGGCTCAAACGCGCACTATCTGCCTGCGACGTCCTGCTGACAGCGACGACCGAAGCACAAGATAAATTTATGCGCATCCATAACAGGTCGAGCGTATATTTGCCCGAGAACGGGATCGTCGCCGCAAACTCATCAGACTCGATTGCCGATAAATTCGGGGGGGGGATTATAGAACTTGTATTCATCGGACGCATAGACGGGCTCAAAAATCTCGGACTGTTATTGGCTGCCCTTACGAAAATCGACGACATAGGGAAACTGCACCTCAACATAGTAGGCGACGGAACGGAACGTGCGAAATTGGAAGCATATGCACGAATGCACGGATTAAGCGAACGACTGACTTGGCACGGACAGCAAAAACGAGAAAAGGTATTCAAAATCCTCGACAAATCGCATTTGCACGTAATAACAAGTTTACAGGAGGGCAATGCAACGGTAGTTTTCGAAGCGATGGCGCACGGAGTTCCCACCCTCACTCTCGATCATTGCGGAATGCACGACACGATCTGCGACGACTGCGGCTTCAAAATCCCGATCGTATCTTATGAGCAAGTAGTTGCCGACATAACAGATACGCTGCAACGATGCATAGACAATCCCGACATATTGAAAACGAAAGCAGAAGAGACGGTGAAATGTGCCGAGAATTATTTATGGGACAAACGTAAACCGGTATTTCTCGAATGCTACGACGAGGCGATAAGAAAATTCGAAGAGCGGCACAAATGAAGATAGTCTGCTTCCATCTGTTCAATAATTACAGCGGCAGTCCGACAATCCTCTGCACCGTTTTGCAGGGATTGCTCGAACGCGGATACGATATCGATCTGATAACATCTTCGGGGAAAGGAGCACTCGATGATTTACAAGGCAATTTTCACCGATATGTATACAATTACGATTTTTCCGACAACAAGCTGTGTGCATTTCTGAAAATATCGCTTGTTCAAATATATACATTCTTTCTGTCATTCAGGTATTTGTTCCGTAAGAATGTAGTGTTCTACATAAATACGCTCCTGCCTATCCTGCCTGCCGTAGCGGGCAAACTTATGGGGAAGCGCGTGATTTTCCACTATCACGAGAATGCGCACGTCAAAGGATTATACTATAGGCTGAAATGCAAATGTATGGAGTGGCTTGCGGATGAAATAATATGCGTGTCGCAATATCAGGCTTCGTTCCTTAAACGGGGACACCACATTACGGTAGTTCACAATTCATTATCGGACAAATTCATAAACAGACTGAACCCGAACCCGCAGGCGGCATTCGGCAGGCAAACCGTTTTGATGTTATCTTCCTTGTCGAAACACAAAGGCGTATGCGACTTCATCGTTTTAGCAGCCGAATTGCCGAATTACGAATTCAACCTCATAATAAGCGACACGAACGCCAACATCGCCAGATTCATCGAAAACAGCGGGCTGTCCGTACCCGATAATCTGCATATATACGACCGTCAAAAAGACACGGTACCTTTTTATAATGCGGCATCCGTCGTAGTCAATATGACAGACCGACGATTTGCCGTAGAGACATTCGGACTGACGGCACTGGAGGCAATGGCGGCAGGACTACCGACGATAGTCCCGACTGTCGGAGGTATCGCAGAGATAGTAAAGGACGGTGTAAACGGATATAAATGCGATTCCACGGATTTGAAAAAGATAGCTGAAACGATCGAGCTCCTTTTGACAAACGAGAAGTTGTATCTCGAATTGGCTGACAATGCGTTGAAAGAAGCTCGCCGATACGATGTTCGGACGATGATAAATAACATAGAGGACGTCTTATGCCGTTAGTAAGAAAAATAGCGATAATAGGCACACAGGGCATACCAGCACGATACGGAGGGTTCGAGACTCTCGTCGAAAATCTGATCGACCACCGCTCGGAAAACATAGAGTATACGGTATTTTGCAGCAGCAAAGACATCGGGCGAAAATCAGATACGTACAAAGGCTGCCGTTTACGATACATACCGTTGTCTGCAAACGGCATTCAGAGTATACCGTACGATATATTATCGATGCTCGGAGCCATCCGTCATTTCGACACATGGCTCATTCTTGGAGTATCGGGTTGTATGGCACTGCCGTTGTTGAAAATATTCTACCGCAATCGCATCGTAGTCAATATTGACGGGCTCGAACATCGTCGGGCCAAATGGGGGCGGTTCGCAAAATGGTTCTTGCGGAAATCCGAAGCTATGGCAGTAAAGTATGCGGACGCCATAATTGCAGACAATAAGGGTATTCAAGACTATGTTACGGAGCAATATGGCAAGCCGTCGGTATTGATAGGATACGGAGGCGACCATGCCATCAAAAGGATGTCGGAAAACGAACAGCACGAAATACTCGGACGATTCGGTCTGACAAAGCACGGATATGCAATCACCGTATGCCGCATAGAACCTGAAAATAATTGCCATATTATTCTCGAAGCATTTTCCGCAACCGATAAAAAACTGCTGTTCATAGGCAACTGGGATCGTAGCGAATACGGGCGCAGTCTCAAACAGAAATACGGTGTATGCAGCAACATAATCCTGCAAAGCCCCATATACGATACAAAAATATTATACGCACTCCGTAACAACGCCGAAACATATGTCCACGGACACAGCGCCGGAGGGACGAACCCTTCGCTGGTAGAGGCAATGTTCTTCGGACGTCCCGTTTTGGCATACGACGTCATCTACAACAGGGCTACAACGGACAATAAGGCTGCATATTTCAAAGATGCCGCCCAATTATCGTCATTATTGTCACAGACATACGGAAACGGGTGCAACGACAATCTTAATGAACTCGCACGCAAAGAATATACTTGGAAACATATCACAGAACTTTACGAAACTATATATTGATGCAACACGATAAAGCAATACGCACATTCTTTTGCCTGCTGCATAATGCAACCGGTGAGACGCGCCGTCTTCCGAAAAATGTCGGTCCCGAGGTATGGCAGGAAGTATTCGGATTGGCAAGGATGCACGCATTGATAGGTATCGCCTATTCGGCCATAGAAGAACTTCCGCGCGAAGAGCAACCGCCGAAAGATCTGATGCTGGAATGGGCTGTTACTACAGAGTACATAAAGGAGCGCAATCGCAAAATGGATCTGGCGACAGTCGCTGTATCCGAAAAATTGCTGAAAGACGGATTTCGCTCCGTCATACTCAAAGGGCAGGGGATAGCGCGCTTATACCCTCGTCCCGAATACAGGACCGCGGGAGACATAGACATATGGATGGAAGGGAGCCGCGAGCGTATTTTGGCTTACCTGAAACAGTTCACGCAAAAAAAAGCTCCCGTGTACCACCATGCCGATTGCATTCTCATAAACGGCATACATATCGAAGCGCATTTTACTCCATCGTGGATGAACGAATATTTCAGCAATCGCAGACTGCAAAAATTTTTCTCGGACAATGCAGATGAACAATTCAGCCATCGCATAGCTCTCGCCGACGCAAAAGGGTCGGTTTGCATCCCCACGCTCGCATTCAATCGCATATATATTCTGATCCATATATACCGCCACTTTTTTCAACACGGCATAGGTTTGCGCCAATGTCTGGATTACTGTCACATACTGAAACAAGGATTCACGGAAGAAGAAAAAAAACGAACGATACACACGCTGAAAAGACTTCGGCTGATGAAATTCGCGGGAGCGGTTATGTACGTTATGCAAATCGCATTCGGACTCGAGAACGAATATCTGCTCGTTCAACCGAATGAAAAAGAGGGCAAAATATTACTGAACGAAATTATGCTCGCAGGTAATTTCGGCCAATTCGACAGGCGCATTGGCAAGATCGATAAAAAAGCTCCTTTTCGAAGTTTCTGCCGCAATGTCAAACGCAATTTACAATTCGCAGGCAGTTACCCGGCAGAGGCCTTATGCAGTCCTCTGTTCAAAATATGGCATTACATATGGAGAAAATCTAAAGGTTGGATATAAGCTATAATTGTCTAAAAAATCATCAATAGCTATGAAAACAATACTCGTAACAGGAAGCAACGGGCAACTCGGCAATGAAATCCGCAAGCGGGCGAATGTCGGCAATTGCAGATATATATTTACGGATGTCGAAGAGTTGGATATTACTGACATCGGTGCCATCCGCAAAGCGGTAACCGAGAACGACATAAACGTAATCGTAAATTGTGCTGCATATACGAATGTGGATAAGGCCGAAGACGACGAAAAGCTTGCCGATCTAATCAACAATAAGGCCGTAGAGCATTTGGCAATAGCGGCGGCAGAAAACGATGCCACACTGATCCACATCTCTACCGATTATGTTTTCGGCGGGCATGAAACCAATATTCCGCTGACCGAGAGCGATGCGGTAAATCCGCTGGGGGTATACGGGAAAACCAAACTCGCAGGCGAAGAGGCCTTGAAAAAAACGGGGTGCAAATACATTATTTTCCGCACCGCATGGTTATACTCCGAATTCGGAAAGAATTTCGTAAAGACTATGCGTCAGCTCACCGAAACTAAAGAGCGGATAAAAGTCGTGTTCGACCAGGTAGGGACACCGACGTATGCAGGTGATTTGGCCGAAGCAATATGCGAAATAATAGAAAATGATTCGCTCGACAGAACGGGAACATACCACTTCTCGAATGAAGGTGCTGTTTCATGGTATGATTTCGCCAAAGAGATATGCGAACTGAGCGGCAATACCTGCGATATACAGCCCTGTCACAGCGATGAATTTCCGTCGGCCGTCAAACGCCCCAACTATTCCGTATTGGACAAAACTCTGGTCAAGGAGACATTCGACATACGGATACCGTATTGGAAAGACTCTTTGAAAAAATGCATATCCGAATTATGCTCAAGGAGATAATATTCTTTTGTTACGGAGATTCGGCTAATGCTTCCACATGGTCTAACGTTCCCTATATGTTCACGAGAACGCTTCAGGACAAAGGCATAAAGGTTCGCAGAGTCGATATTGCTCCCGACAGATACTTGAATGCCATTTACAACAGGACTATATATCGGTTAAACAAACTGCTCTATCCGAACAATTTTCAGACATTCATTCGGACGAAGCTATTCAAATATCTGACGGAAAAGAAGATCAAACGGGCGGTCAATAAATATAATAACGCAGATTACTGCATCTTTGCCTGTTTCGACTTTGTCAATAAATACAATAATATCCCGTCGCTGTTATTTTCGGACTGGACATACGACATACAGATCGCACGGTCGGGACGAGAACCGTACGCGTTCGAACGCAGATATTCGGTATGGCAACGCGATGCCATCAACAGTGCGGAAACGGTAGTGTCATTATTTCCACACTGTGCCGAAGCGATGAAAAACGCATATCCGGATGCCAATATACACTATTTGGGCGACAATGTAATCAATTTGCTGTACGACGGAGACATCGATGCAGCCGTAATAACAGAACGCAAAACAGAATCCGATACGATCTTATTCATCGGGGGAGGGAAATATCGGGACGGTGCACGAATGCTCGTACGGGCATTCGAAATACTGTCAGAAGAAAATCCGCAACTGAAGCTGCATATCGTAGGGATGACCGACGGGGAGGCGGGTGTTCGAGGTGCCGATAGAATTCACTGTTACGGATACCTGAATAAAAGTATCAAATCGGAAAGGGCGACATACTACAGACTGCTTTCAGAAGCAAAAGTCATTGTAAATCCGACACCGCTTTGGGCAGGATATTCATCGATTGTCGAAGCTATGTATTTCTATACACCCGTAGTCGTATCGGAATACGAGGATTTCAAACAGGAATTCGGCGAAGGGCACATAGACTTCGGAGAATATATCGAAAAATATACGCCCGAAAGTTTGGCCGGCGCCATACGTCGGGTAATATACAACAACTCGTACAGGGAATTTTGTTCGAATGCCCACGAGCGAGTAAAAAACTATACCTGGGACTCATATATTGATAAATTATTAACCTTATTAAATACGGGATTATGCAAAAGAAACGTCATTTACTGATTACAGGAGGTGCTGGCTTTATCGGATCGCACGTCGTACGTCTGTTCGTAAACAAATATCCGGATTATGAGATCATCAATCTCGACAAACTGACCTATGCGGGGAATCTGGCCAATCTCAAGGATATAGAAAGTCGGCCGAATTACCGTTTCGAGAAATGCGATATATGCGATTTCGATGCCGTTTGCAACATTTTTCGCAAATACGACATCGACGGAGTTATCCACTTAGCTGCCGAAAGCCACGTAGACCGCTCCATAAAAGACCCCTTTACTTTCGCCAAGACCAACGTGTTGGGAACACTGTCGATGCTGCAAGCCGCAAAAACATATTGGAATAACGACTGGGAGGGGAAACTGTTTTATCACATATCTACCGATGAGGTCTACGGAGCGTTGGAATTCGACGGTTCTATGTTCACCGAACAGACCAAATACAATCCTCACAGCCCCTATTCGGCATCGAAAGCGAGTAGCGACCATTTCGTTCGCGCATTTCACGACACATACGGGATGCCGACGATCGTTACCAACTGTTCGAACAATTACGGGCCATATCAATTTCCGGAAAAACTCATACCGCTATTCATCAACAACATACGGCATCACAAGCCGCTACCTGTATACGGGAAAGGCGAAAACGTCCGTGACTGGCTGTTCGTAGAAGACCATGCCAAAGCCATAGATACCATTTTCCATAACGGGAAAATTGCCGAAACTTACAACATCGGAGGTTTCAACGAATGGAAAAATATCGACCTGATCAAAGTAATCATCAAAACGGTAGATAAATTGCTCGGAAATCCGGAAGGGACGTCGCTCGATCTGATTACCTATGTAACCGACCGTTCGGGGCATGACCTGCGATATGCGATAGATGCGACGAAACTGAAAAACGAACTCGGTTGGGAGCCGTCATTGCAATTCGAAGAAGGAATAGAAAAGACCGTACAATGGTATCTTGACAACCAGGAATGGCTTGACAACATTACATCGGGCGAATACGAGAAATATTACGATGAAATGTATAACCAGCGATAATATGTTAAAAGGCGTGATATTCGATATGGACGGTGTTCTGGTGGACAATACTCCGATACATATCGAGGCATTCGACATATTTTGCCGACGTTACGGCATCGACGACTGGAGGACGAAAATAGATGGGTTCTACGGGATGGGCAATGACGATATTATGTCGGCATTGCTGCCCGAAAGCATCCGCTCGCAAAAATCGCTCAAGGAATGGGGCGCCGAAAAAGAGGCCGTATACAGAGAGATATATACCCCGCGCATCAAACCGCTCAACGGCCTGCGCAACCTGCTTGCGGAACTGAAAGCCGACGGCATACGGTGTGCCGTGGGATCGTCCGCCTGCCGCGAGAATGTCGGATTCGTACTCGATAAATGCGATATCGGCGAATATTTCGACATCATAGTATGCGGCGACGACGTTACGCGCTGCAAGCCCGATCCCGAAATCTATCTCACCGCTGCCGACCGTCTCGGGCTGCGGCCGTCGGAGTGCATTGTCTTCGAAGATGCAAAAGCCGGTATCGAAGCGGGGAAAAAGGCAGGTATGGCGGTAATCGCAGTAGCGACATCGCTTTCACGCGAGATACTATCCGCCGAGACCGCTGCCGACGCGATAATCAACGACTTTACGGAAATCACGGTCGCGACAATGAAAAACATTGCAATGCTAAATTCGCGATAGCAAACGTTTTACGGGCGGCAATTCAAGTATAGGTAATAATGCATGGGCGGGCAATACGGCACATATGCCCGCCTCTATTTTTGTCATCAACCCCGGTAAACAGCGTCTTCTGCCGCGAAACATCGCTTTCAGAGCCTTACGTGCCAAAGTCTCCGCACTCATCATCAATCCTGCCCTCGACAACCTTTTACGCACCTTGGCATCGAGATTATACAGAGGCGTATCGACCGCAGAGGGGAAAACCGTCGTCACGCTTACTCCGTATTTACGCATCTCGTACCACAACGACTGGCCGAAACTGCGCAAATACGCTTTCGTAGCCCCATAGTGCGAAACCGTGGGATAAGGGGTCCATGCCGTTATCGACGACATAAGGAGAATGCGTCCCTTGCCGCGAGCCTTCATATCTTTCGCGAACAGGCGGCACAGCTGCGTAGGTGTCGTACAATGCAGGGCGATAATACGATCGATTTTCGCGGCATCGGTATTTTCCAGAGCGGAAAACAGCAGAATACCGGCATTATTTATCAAAATATCCACAGTCGCCCCCATCTCAGCCACCCGATCGTAGATTTTTTGAGCTATGCCCGTCTCCGACAAATCGGCATACACGGGTATTGCGGATACTCCGAACTCTTCGACGAGCATATCCGCGACGCGTACATTTTCATCGGCACGATTGCTTACGACGATAATATTATGCCCGCGTGCAGCCAGCTGGCGGGCATATTCCAATCCGATACCCGATGAAGCTCCGGTTATCAATGCGTAATTCATAGCACAAATGTACTGAATTCGGCGATTATATACAATTTTACACCGAACATTGTTATCGGTGTATAAATATGACTATTTTTGCACCTGCATTATCGGATCGGAAATATGTTACGAGGTATAGCTTCAATAATTCTGCTTGTCTGTTCGAATACGTTTATGACAATGGCGTGGTACGGACACATTATCTTCAAATCGAAACTCGAACGGTTCGGCCTTTTCGCTATCGTATTGATAAGCTGGGCAATAGCATTTTTCGAGTATTGTCTTCAGGTTCCCGCCAACCGTCTCGGCAGCACCGATTTCGGGGGACCGTTCAACATCTGGGAGCTTAAAGTGATACAGGAAGTGGTCTCGCTCTCGGTTTTTGCGGTCCTCGTAACGGCCTTTATGAAAAACGAAACCCTGCGCTGGAATCACATCGCAGGCTTCGTATGTCTGATATTGGCCGTATTCTTTATTTTCAGAAAATAGGTTACCGCCTGTACAGCAGATACATATCCGCCAGGGCTCCCGTAACCTCATTACCGTCGCCGTCGAGCATTCTCAAGCGGCCGTCTTCGATGCGGAACAGGGATGTTTCGCCGTGCTCGCTCGTCAGCAGCAACCTGTCTCCCTGCGATTCATAAGCGCCCTGCTCGTCAAAATCGCCGTCACGGTCCATATAATCCATATTCATCGTATATGTACCGTTCGCACTCAGGACGAGCGTGACGACTATGCCCGGGCAATCGGCCGCAGGAATCGTTCCCACATAGGTCCCGAGCGGTTCGTCATCGGTTTTACCGACGGTTTTTGTCTTGCCTATGCGCTCCGACAATTCCGAATACACCTTTTCGAGCTTTTCGCGCGAACCTTTTTCCGACCTCTGCGATATTGCGAAAGCACCGCTTTCGATGCGGCAGTTGATCCGCGGAGCGGCCAATACCTCACCGTCGAATACGAATGCCATCATCTCACCTGCGGCGGCTTCGGTAGCATCCGCCCACAAACTCGCCTTGTCGGCCTTAAGTCGTCCCACAATCTGACAGACATCCCCGTGCTCGCTCGGGAATACCTCCAACTCGACGGCGTCGAAATCATCCGTCGTGACTATCGGATGTTCCGACAGTTTACCGTCCGACAATAAATACCACCCGTCGGGACGCTCCCCGACATTTCCTCCGCACGATGCCAGTATGACTGCGGCAACGGCAAATAAAAACGAACCGTATGATTTCATAGCTATCGGTATTTTTTCAAGGTAACCATATAAGACAATTGCCTTTTTCAAAAACAAAAATACGAATAAGCAATGGTAATACCAAACGACGATTATATACGATTCAAAAAAACGATCTTTCAGGAGACGGATCGTTTATCCGCGCAGTCGCGTCTTTCCTTGCGATATAACTGCCACGAGTTCACGAAGTTCTGCCAGACGATATACGCCGTCGGGGCGACCGAGGAAAGCGGATCGAGGAATGACTGCGCCATCCAGACGGCCAGTACCGTATTCTTCTGGCCGAGCGATTGTCCGCCCGCCACGACATCTCCGTATCTGCGCCCGAGCCTACGCCCCGCAACGAACTGACATATGCATATGACAAGGGCTATCACGGCCATTGCAATTTCCGTCGTTCCGTCCGCATCCGTCCTGTCGATAATGAACGACGTCGTACGGCCGATAATCACGGTCAGCGACACGAGCCACATATAAAACGATATCTGCGAATGTTCGGCGACCCACCGTCCGACGGGCTTAACCGCATAACGGCAGAATTGTCCCGCCGCAAACGGCATAATCAGAAGCGGCGCCACCTTGGCGAATATCATCCCTACCGAGCAGTCGCCGCTGCCCGCAATGCGCAACACCATAGGAGCGGCTACGGCCGTGACGATATTGCAGACAAGGCTGTAACTTACCATAGTGGCGACATTGGCACCCAACATATCGCCGATGACCACAGCCGCCATAGCTATCGGGGCGAGTACGCATATCATAGCGCCCTGCGCCACCGTCTCATCGAACGGCGACAGGATGAAATACACTCCGATACTGCCGCAAAACTGTATGACCAGCAGCCAGAAATGCAACCACGACAAACGCATCTGCCGCATATCCACACGACAGAAGGTGAAAAACAGCATCAGGAATATCAGTGTCGGAGTAATCATATTGCCCGTCCAAGTCTCCAACGCACTTATCTGACGGCAAAACAGCGCACCGACCACCATACCGGCCGGCATAGATACGGTGCGCAGATTATGTGTATGGGACATCGTTTACGACAGCAACTCCCTGACTTTCGCCGAAATATCCTTGCCGTCGGCTCGGCCTGCGAGTCGTTTCGACGCTACGCCCATAACCTTGCCCATCTCCTTCACGGATGACGCTCCCGTTTCGGCTATTATTGCCCGCACGGCCTCGGTAAGCTCCGCATCAGACAATCGTTTGGGCAGAAACTCCTGAAATACCGCAACCTGCGCCAACTCCTCATCCGCCAAATCGCTGCGATTCTGCTGCGCATAAACGGCTGCGGAGTCGGTGCCCTGCTTCGCAAGCTTGGAGATAATCTTCAACACATCGGCATCGGGCAATACGTCCACCGACGTCCCCGCAGTCTTGGCCTCGATAATATACTTTTTGATGTTGCGCAATGCGCTCAAACGTACGGTATCCTTGGCCTTCATAGCCTCCATAATACCCTTCGAAATCTCTTGTTCCAACATAACAGTAGAATATTTATAAATAAATCACATTTTCCCAAAACCCTGCTACCCTGTCGGCTGCGCCGTAAGCACCGGCCCGAAGCGAGAATAAACGCGGCATTGCCGCAAGCAGCACGATTAAAAAGGATGCCGCCAAGTGCAAAGAACCGATAAGACATAAAGTCGCAAACGGTTTCCCCTATTATCTCATATAATCCGTACCGCCCTGCCTGAAGAGAAATTCGGCTATGCGCAGCATCAACTCGTCGCGTTCGCGTCCCGACCCGATACACTCGAACGGGAATCCTGCGACGACGCATCTGTAGTCACCGCTGAAGGCCACACCTGCCACACGGTTGTTCTCCGCATATCGCATAACGGCGAAAGCCCCCTCGCCGCAGGCACGAAGCGCATCAGGCGCCTCCACGCCATAGCACTCTTCCGTCGGCACCGTCGAGAAAAGATACCGTCCGCCGATACGCGCACGCGACTGCATACCCACGACCTCCCCGCGACGGACATATGCCTTGCCGCCCGACTCGCAATGCAATACATCGCGGACGAAATTTTCCGTTTCCTCATCGTACACATTCCTGTCGCACGGATCGGAGACTACATAACTGCCCGAGACGAACATCGCTCCTCCTCGAGCCGCGAAATCGCGCAACGCGCGCCGCAGAGCCGAAGGAAATATCCTGAAATCATATCCCGCGACACCTCTGCCGACAGTCACGGCACGTTGTTTACCTGCTATCAGGTCAATTGCGGGATATGCAGACAATGATACGTCCCCCTTTTCGACCGCTCCCGCGCTCGACGAACAGAAAGAATATCCCGCTGCCGCGAGCGACGACCCGTGAATGAAAGGATAATCGAACGTATTGCCGCCGACTACCCTCCCGTCATAATCGCCGTAAGAGGCCCCGAGCATCTCGGCCTCGTCGGGATTGCGTCTCTGCGCCGTTTCGAACACGCGCTGCTCTCCCGTAAACGACATATCCCGAATATAGGCTGCACCTCCGTCCCTGCCGTTGTCGAACCCTTCGAGCGAGTCCCGTCTGAAGGATACAGGGGCGCTTATGCGGTCGAAACCGTTTATTATCAATACACGGCCGCGTTCTTCGGGAACTCTGCACACGGCCAGCGTCTCGCTCGGGAAACTCTCGCCGCCGTCGTTCAATGCCGTAATCCTATAGCTGTATATTTTGCCTGCGCTCTGACGCACATAGTACGAAGTATCCGACACTACACGGCCGTTATCGAACCCGCCGTCGCCCGTACGGGTATATACGACATAACGGTCGGCATCGGCCGCTGGTTCGAGCCGATCTTTCACGGGATGCCAGCGCAGCAATACCGAGTCGCCGCCGCACAACTCGGCGCTGAAACGGTCTACGGGCAGCGGAGCCACCTTGCAGGGCGTGCCGTATTGCGCGGAAATATGCTTCAGAATCGCTTTGTAGATCGCTCGGGATACGGTGAAACGGAACCTCGGATCGGCACCGTAACGCATATCGGCGAAATTGCAGTGCGACAACAGTTCGAGCAGCATCGTCGGCACGCACGGAACACGCGCCTCGTAGTAGGATCTGTTCCACAATCCGCGACGGCGCCACGTCGGTTCATACTCGGCACGTATGTCCGACACGATTTGCGTCATCACAATGTCCGTCAGGTCGCGGGAAACGTAACGGCTCGCCCCGCCGTCGAACTTTCCGCCGTTATCGCCAGTGAAGAATATGCCGAGCGTACCGACGGTACGGTCATCGTCCGTCACGCCCCCATCCGTATGGAAGGCGAGCGCCATATCGACAGGAATGCCGAGCCCCGCTTCATCGGGCAGCCGCTCGGAACCTCCCGCCAATGCATTCACCCAATGTGCACGGCACATATAATCGTCCTTATAGTCATCGCCCGACCGTTGTCTGTTGTAAACCTCCGGCGAAAACCCCGCCCACTGCAACCAGTAACGTGCGCCCTCGCAAAATCGCGTGCAGCCGCTGACCGTCGGCTCGTAGTCCACGCCGTCGGCACGCAAGGAATCGCACACCGTACGGGCGATATTCCCGTATCCCCCGCCGATCTTTACCGCATCCGCCGTAACCATACGCCCGCCTTTCGACGAACGGTTCGACAGTACGACTATCGTGTCCCGCCGTCCCTCGTCGAGCATAAAACGGCCGAGATATATCCACGTTCCGCCGCCGATCGTCTGATTCACGCGGAATCGGCTTTCGCCGCCGAGATGGCGTACGGTATAGACCGCATCGTCGCATCCGTTCTCTACGGCCGCATACGAAACATAGACGGCATACTCTCCGCGGCGGGGAATATCGGCACCCCAGACCGCGCTGCTCTCAGCACCGTCGGCAACGGTCGCCGCAATGCGGTATGTCCCCTCGATGAAAGGGTTCTCTCCGTCGAGGTAATACTCGCGCTTACGGGCGAATCCCGTACCGCCCCCCTGCCATGCGCAGGCGCCGTTGCTTTCGCAATATCTCCCGCCGCCGTCGTTATCGACAATTATCTCGACACTGCCGAAATCCCGTTCGCAAGGCAGCAAGACATTCGCCCCCGCATTTTCGAGCATCGGCACCAGATAGGGGATCACGAAGCTGCGGGTGAAGAGATCTTCACGCGTCTGCCAGAGCGCGGGACGCTGCCATCTCCACATATTTTCATTCTGGTCGAAATAACGGCCGTGGCTCTGCCACAGGGCGATATGGCGCCCCGAAAGGCCTGCCGAGGGAGCATATGCGCGCGACAGAGGGGTTACGAGCGGGACGCGCGACCTGTTCACGAAACATTTATACCCCCTTCGCGAGCTCCGATACGCAAGCGGGATAAAATCCTCGACAGCCCTGCCGTCGCTGCGCAGCTCTATCTTCGAACGGCGGTATTTCACCGGCAGGACGGCGCGTACGGAATCGTATATGGCGCGCACATTGTCCTCCCGAAACGGATAATACGACATCGTCACGGACATACCTATGACAAGGCGCCCGCGCACGAAACGCACAGAGCGCACCTTGGTGCTGCACTTCGGCACTTCGCGCTCCAGTATCCGCGACAGCACGGACGACAACGAATCGCATTCGGCCGCGGTCAGAATATTCTGCGCGGAGACATTCGCCGCAAACGACAAAACGACGAACAACAATATCAGAAACCTATTTCGCATCGCGTTTTATACATAACGACATCCCGACCATCGTAAACACGGCATTGTAGATCAATAATTCGAATCCGATGGCATAATCGAAATATTCGGCTGCGGAATATTGCAGCAAAGCGCTCAACAGAGGCGACAGAACGGCAATCGCAGGCATATACCTGTCGTCGATACGGTATTCGGTAAGCATTCCGAATGCGAACATACCCAACAGGGGGCCGTAAGTATAACTCACCACCTTGTACATAAGGTTTATCACGCTCTCGTTGCTTATCATATCGAAAACCGTTATGGCGCATCCCATCAATACCGCCATAGCGATATGCACCGTACGACGCACGCGCGTAAGACGCCGCTCGTCATAGCGTTTCGGCCCGTCGAGAATATCCACGGTGAACGATGTGGTAAGGGCGGTAACCGCCGAACCGGCCGAAGAATAGGTGCTCGAAATAAGCCCCAATACGAACACCACGCCCACTATCATCGGCAGCCCGCCGTTTACGGCCACCTGGGCGAACATCTGGTCGCTCTTTTCGGGTATCGCAAGCCCCGTCCTGTCGGCATACATATACAGAAGGACCCCGAGCGTAAGGAACATTATCAATATTACGATCTGCGAAAATGCCGTAATCATAATATTGATCTTGGCATCGCGCTGCGAGCGGCAGCTAAGGTTCAGCTGCATCATATCCTGATCGAGTCCCGTCATAGCCACAAGGACGAAAACTCCCGACCAGAACATTTTCCAGAAATAGCGCGACGACGAGGGGTCGTCGAAAAAGAAGACTCTCGAACAGCTGCTCGCGTCCACGGCCGCCACCATCTCGCCGAACGAGAACCCGAGCCCCCGCGCAATGAACACGATGCTGAGAATGAGACTCGACACGA
This sequence comes from Alistipes sp., assembly GCA_017937125.1. GTDB lineage: Bacteria > Bacteroidota > Bacteroidia > Bacteroidales > Rikenellaceae > Alistipes. Next base: position 880,750 of record JAGBEH010000001.1, read on the forward strand.
GACATACCGTCTTCAGCGTATCGGTCCATATCAAGGAGCGGACACCGCCACGGTCGGTATAAATCCACACGAAGAACATCGTAATTGCAACGTTCGACACGAACGGCAAACCGTAGCTGTCGAAAACGAGAAGCTGCATAACGGCACACACGACATATATCTTCAGCGATGCGCCCAACACCTTCGAGACGAGGAAAAACCACGCACCCGTCTTGTGCGCGGTGACGCCGAAACGGTCGTCGAGATACTGGTACAACGACACCACCCTGCGTCGGTAAAACAGCGGCACGAGCACAAAAGCAAGAATGAACTGTCCGACCGTAAAGCCCATAACCATCTGCATATACGAGAACGAGTCGGTCGCGACCGAGCCGGGAACCGATATGAATGTCACCCCCGACATCGCTGCGCTGACCATCGCCGCCGCGGCCATATACCACGTCGTACGATGGTTTCCCACAAAAAAGCCCTCATTATCGCTCCTGCGTCCCGAGAAATACGAAACGGCAAAAAGAATCGCAATATATGCGACGACTGTCACTATAACCGCTGCGGATGTCATAAATCGATTTTAACGACGCAAAGATAGAAAAAAGCGGATAAAAAGCATTACATTGAAAATTGTTTATTATCTTTGTTTCCATATTTATAAACAGCAAAGTATATGACGAAAACTTTGAAAATTCGAGACTTGACATTGCGTGACGGACAACAGTCGTCGTTCGCGACGCGTATGACGCAAGAGCAGATAGACAGGTGTCTGCCATATTACAAAGATGCGAATTTTTATGCTATGGAGGTTTGGGGCGGAGCCGTACCCGACTCGGTAATGCGCTATCTGAACGAAAATCCGTGGACGCGGCTCGAAACCATCCACGATGCTATAGGCAGCGTGTCGAAACTCACGGCATTGTCGCGAGGCCGCAACCTTTTCGGATATGCGCCGTACACGGACGAAATCATCGACGGGTTCTGCCGCAACGCCATCGAAAGCGGATTGGGCATAATGCGAATATTCGACTGCCTGAACGACGTGGACAATGTCAAATCCACCATTAAATACGTCAAGAAATACGGAGGCACGGCCGATTGCGCCGTTTGCTACACGGTAGACCCCAAATATCCCGAAATAAGTTTCTGGGGCAAATTGACGGGCAGGAAGAATCCCGAACCCGTATTCACCGACGATTATTTCATCGGCAAGGCGAAGCAGCTGGCCGATCTGGGTGCCGATATGATAACCATAAAGGATATGTCGGGACTTATTCCGCCGCAGCGCGTCAGCACTCTGATAAAGAAGCTCAAAAACAACGTCAATATTCCCATCGATTTCCATACGCATTGCACGCCCGGCTACGGTTTGGCATCGGTATATGCGGCCATTGCGGCAGGCGTGGACATCGTCGATACCAACTGCTGGTGGTTCGGCGGAGGTACGGGCGCTCCCGCATTGGAGCTGGTTTACATCTTCTGTCGGAAGTTGGGAATCGATATCGGAGTGGATATGAAAGCCGTATCCGAAATCAACAAACAGCTCAAGGCCATACGCTCGGAGTTGAACAAATCGGTCTTCGGAGAAGACAAGCCCGCACCCAAACCCTTCGACCCCGTGACGGATGCCGTTCCGGCGGAAGTGGAGGCGGAACTCGACCGTGCCGTAAAAGCGGCTTCGTCCGAGGATTTCGCCACGCTGCTCGATGCAGCGCAGAAAATCGAGGCCTATTTCGGATTTCCCGCACCCAACAAACTCGTACAGGAGGCCGAAATACCCGGCGGTATGTATTCGAATATGGTGGCGCAGCTCAAGCAGCTCAAGGCCGAAGAGATTTTGCCGCGGGCTATGGAGCTGATTCCCTCCGTGCGTCTGTCGGCAGGTCTGCCGCCGTTGGTAACTCCGACATCGCAGATAGTCGGGGCACAGGCCGTAAGCTGCGCTATGGACGAAAAAGCGGGTCGGGCTATGTACACGACCAAAAGTTCGCAATTCGTCAGTCTGGTCAAAGGCGAGTACGGGCATACACCCGTAAAGATAGATCCCGAATTCCGTTTCAAAATATGCGGGGTTCGCGAAGAGACTCCTTACGACACCTCCAAATATACGATGCAGCCCAATCCCGAACTTCCCGAAGCGGGAGGTATGAAACTCGCATCCGATGAAAAGGAGGTGCTGCTGCTCGAACTCTTCCCTATGGTAGCCAAAACATTCCTCACCAACGAAAAGGTCAGGATATACGAAGCGGAGCAGGCTAAAAAGGCCGAGGATGACAAGCCCGCAGAGCAGGTTGCGGAAGAGACTTTCGCACCGATTACGGGCAACACCATCAACGCACCGCTCCCCGGACGTGTAATCGAGATCAAAGTCAAGGTCGGAGACACGGTAAAGGTCGGACAGGAGGTAGTAATACTCGAAGCGATGAAGATGGAAAACTCCATAACCTCGGATTATGCAGGTAAGGTGAAACAGATTTTCGTCAAGGACGGCAACGCCGTACAAAGCGACGCACCGATAATCGAACTCGAATAAATACAATTACGAATAGCCCGACATGTCGGGCTATTCGGCGGAATGTACTTACATAACAACATTTAATAATCCTCTTAAATTATTGACACTATGGGATTTTTGAAAGAATTCAAGGAATTCGCCATTAAGGGCAACGTTATGGATATGGCGGTCGGCGTCATCATCGGCGGGGCATTCGGCAAAATCGTCTCGTCGCTCGTGAACGACATACTTATGCCCCCTATCGGCGCATTATTGGGCAATACCGACTTCTCCAATCTGAGAATCGACCTTTCGGGCATCCGCAAAGCGGTATCCTCGGCGAGTCAGGCCGTAAGCGACACCGTATCCAGCATCGACATAATCTCGTCGGATTCTGCCGAGATTGCGGAAACCGTCGCGGCCGCTCCCGTAATAGAGCCTATTTACTGGAACTACGGCGCATTCATCCAGCAGTGCATCGACTTCACGATTCTGGCGTTCTGCGTCTTTCTGATGGTCAAATTGATGAACAAGCTGATAAGGAAGAAGGCTGCGGAGGCCGCTCCTGCGCCTGCACCCGCACCGTCGAAAGAGGAACTCCTGCTTACGGAGATTCGCGACCTGCTGAAAGAGAAGAAATAACAGCAGACAACCAATTGTATACGAATCGATTCCGATAATATTTTCGACAATCCGAACGCACGTCGAACCCGATCGTATATAGTATATAATTGCCTGACGGTATTTACAAAACGGCTGCCCTTTCTATCCGGGCAGCCGTTTTCTATCGAAACAGCCGGTGCAGCGCAATCGATACACACTTTAATGTCGTCGCAGGAAAAGTCATCCCTTGTCGCCGTCGTTCTTGAACAGGTCGGCCACATAAACGGTAAACAACGGCAGCATAAGCATACCGAGTGCGGGCAGTATGACGGCCAGCACCTTGCCGACAGCCGTAACGGGGAAAATCTCGGCCCCGACCGTGGTCATCCCCATAAAAGCCCACCAGACGGCATTGCCGAAACCGTGCAGTCGGGCATTGACCATAACTTCATAATCGTAAAACACCAGGGCCGCAAGATATGTGATTATGATTACCGTAAACGCATATGCCGTAAACATACGCCTCACCCCGCGCTCGACGAACCAGCGTACGACGACATAAACCGCCACGAGCGTACGCAACAACGGTATGATTCCGATAAGCATCGTCCATTCGCGGTCGAGCGGCAAATCAAACCAGTCGATAATGTTCAGATAAGGCACCGACAACAGAAAATACGGCAAATTACGCCAGAAATACCGCGGTCTGTCATCCTTGTCCGTCACTCCGAGACGGATGAAGAAATCGGCCATAAACACTATGCAGACACACAACTGCGTCGTCAGATACCAGTCGGAAAACACTTCGTGATTTCCCGTGATTATCTCATACGACACGGAAACCAAAAGCGCGATGCCGGCAAGCAGCGTGACGAAACTCATAAATGTGCAGGTTGCGGAACGGTTGGAGTCGGAGGCAACTGTATTCATATAATATCCGTTTTTCCCGCCCGACAGTCCAAAATCGATGCCAATGCCGCAATGTATTTGTACGTTTTTTGCACGGGTTGTTTACGAACCGTAAAAAGAAGCAATGATTATGAAACTACACAAAAAAAGCACCGAGGTGTGCAACGAATGCGAGCAGGAGTTCATAGACGAGATGAACAGGCTGGTCGGCACCGTCGAGAATTACTCGCCGAAAGACCACCGGCGCAAAGAAGACGAAGTGGAATCGGCATTCAGGGAAAAACACAAACAGCCGGTCGAACAGAAATGAAAGCAAAAACCACCGTTCAGTCCGGTGGTTTTTCGCTATTTGCAGATACGGATTTTTTTCGTTAAATTTGAACCTCGGATATGTCGGTATCGATGATGATACACGTCTACCGTAATAAAACTAAACCAAAACCTGATTCCGTTTTATGAAGAAACAATTATTTATCGTTTTATCCGCTGTCATTACCGTTTCGGCGACTGCCCGAACCGCCGTCGAGCCGTTCAATCGCGCGCCGCTCCACAAACGCGCCTACGCGGAACTTCCCATAGGAGACATACATCCCGCGGGCTGGCTCCAAGAGCAGACAGTCCGAATGCGCGACGGTATGACGGGCCATCTCGACTCGCTGTACGAACTCGTAATGGGCCCCCGCAACGGCTGGAAAGGCGGCGACGGCGACGTATGGGAACGCGGTCCCTACTGGATAGACGGGCTGCTGCCGCTGGCATACATACTCGATGACGAGAATCTCAAGTCCAAAGCACAGGAATGGATAGAATGGACGCTCGCATCGCAGACCGAAGACGGCCATTTCGGTCCTGTAGAAGACAGGCCGCACGAGCGCGGGCTGCAAAGGGGCAAAGCACGCGACTGGTGGCCCAAAATGGTTATGCTCAAGGTAATGCAACAATACTACTCGGCAACGGGCGACAAGCGCGTCATAGATTTTATGACCCGATATTTCCGTTATCAATTGAAAACGCTGCCCGAAAAGCCGCTCGATTATTGGACTCGCTGGGGCAAACAGCGCGGTGCGGACAATCTTTCGACGGTATACTGGCTCTACAACATTACGGGCGACGCATTCCTTCTCGACCTCGGCGAACTGATACACGCACAGACGCTCGACTGGGAGGGCATATTCGACCACGGCGACGAACTCTACCGTCAGCACAGTCTCCACTGCGTCAATCTCGGGCAAGGGTTCAAGGCCCCCGCGATTTATTATCAGCAAAGCGGCGATACGACGCTGCTGCAATCCCTGCATAAGGGCGTAAAGACAATATCCTCGACCATCGGCTACCCCACGGGGCTGTGGGCAGGCGACGAACATCTGCGCTTCGGAGATCCGACGCTCGGTTCGGAGCTGTGCACCGCCGTGGAGATGATGTTCTCGCTCGAGGACATACTCAAAATCACGGGGGACATCTATTGGGCCGACTATCTCGAACGTGTGGCATACAATGCGCTGCCGACGCAGATAACCGACGGATTCGACGCACGCCAATATTTCCAGCAGCTCAATCAGGTAGAGGTGACGCGCAAGTCGCGGAATTTCTCTACCCCGCATACCGATACCGACACGATATTCGGACTGCTGACGGGCTATCCCTGCTGCACGTCGAACCTGCATCAGGGATGGAGCAAATTCATACAGAACCTGTGGTATGCCACGCCCGACGGCGGTCTCGCAGCATTGGTGTATGCACCCTCGACCGTCGAGACTCGGCTCGCCGACGGCCGAACGGTAAAGATAACGGAGACGACGAACTATCCTTTCGAGGAGAGCATCGCATTCGACATATCATTCCCCGAAAAAAGGTCTAAAGGAGCCTCTTTCCCCCTTCATCTGCGCATTCCGCGCTGGAGCGGCAAGGCCGTCATCACCGTAAACGGCGAAACATTGAATATTCCGGTCTCGAAGTCGGGCATTGCCGTAATCGACCGTCAATGGGCGAACGGCGACAAAGTGCGAATCGACTTCACGGCCGACATAAAGATCAGCCGCTGGTACGACAACTCGGCGGTCGTCGAACGCGGAGCATTGATATATGCCCTCAAGATGAACGAGAAATGGGAGAAAAAACTCTTCGAGGAGAAAAGCAGACGCGAATACGGCGATTTCTACTATGAGGTCACATCGGATTCGGCGTGGAACTACTGTCTCCTGCGCGAGAACATCCATAAAGACAAGATAGGCGCCAATTTCACGGTACATCGCAACGAATCCGCATCATCCTATCCGTGGAACGTCGAAAATGCCCCCATAAGCATAAAGACCAAAGCGCGCCGCATACCGCGCTGGCAGATATACAACGGCTCCGCAGGCCAGATAAGCTATTTCACGAAAAATCGCAGCGAAATAACCGACGAGGACGAGACTATCGAACTTATCCCGTACGGTTGCACGACGCTCCGCATAACGGAGTTCCCCGTAAGATAAGGCAGATTACGGAAATGCAAAAAAGGCTGTCTGCTGCGAGCCGACAGCCTTTTTTTTGCGATCCTGACAGTTCAGGAATATGCGATCGCCCGATTGCGGAAACGGGTTACTTGCTTTTGGCCCCGCTTTCGAGTATCGAGACTATGGAGTACAGCGTAAAGCAAATAGCGCCGAACCCCATCAGTACGCGCGACGGAACGAAAAACTTCGGTTTGAACAGCGCCTCCTCGAACAGGAATGCAGCCATAAACATACAGGTCAATGCCGTGATGACGGGGATTATGGGGATTCGCGATGCAAGTTCGAATTCGGTATGCCATATCTTCGCGAGCAATATGACCTTGCTGGAGATACTCCAGCAAATAAGCGCCAGCCCGATAAGGACGAACCCCACGAAATCCACGGGTTCGCCCCAGTTGGAGAATATCATATAAAGTCCCGCGGCGAAAGCCACCGCCCCCATTGTCAGCGGCACCCAATACCATATTTTACGCTCCGTCATAGAATAGCTGCCGCGCACCTGCCGCGCGATGCTCGCCACGAGGGCTATGAGCGACGTGCATACGCAGGCTATTCCTCCCATTACGCATCCCGCAACCGTATGCGCCATATCGTCCGACCATGCTATGAGCCCTATCGCCCACACCCACGCGACAGCGGAAATAACCGTCACGATCGAAACCAACGTAATCTCCGCAGAATACGAGAATCCCTGAGGATTGACCGACATAGTCGCATCGGCCGAATTTTCGGGGATCAGCGAGAATCTCGTAGATGCTGTCGCCGCAGTCGCAACACAGGCCGTTATAAGTCCGAGACCGCATACGACGTGTCCCGGCACGACCGCCCATGAAGCGTGTTCGGCCATTATCACGCCGCCGCAGACCACGGTTCCGAAGGCGAAAAAATAACCTATGGTCGGCAGCAGGTATTTGTCGGCCACGGTATATTTGCCTATGATCTGGCGGATGATCGTCGCCGCCGTAGTAAACAATGCGATGCATATGGAGCCGAGGAAGAATATCACGGGTCCTGCCGTAAGACGATCGGGCGTATTGCCGCTCAACCACACATACAGGCCATAACAAAAGCAGAATGCCGCCATAAACAGCGGTATTGCCCGAAACAGAATGCTTATACCGTAATTCATAGTAGATGATTTTCGGCTGTCATATACAAAATGCTTACCAATTCGGGCGACGTATTATGCTTATCGCATAATTCGCCATATTCGGCTCTGTCGAAGATACTCCGTCTCGGCATAATCGAGCCGACGCTTGCTTCCGCTCTCGACTTTTCGTATCTGTGACTTTGTCGAAGATACTCCCGTTCGGCAATGCTCAAATAAATTTGGCATAGTCCTCTCTTATTCGTATCTTTGACTTTGTCGAAGATACTTCGTCTCGGCAAAATCAAGCTGACGCTTGTTTCTGCCCTCGACTTTTCGTATCTTTGCAGTATGGAATTGCGTAATATTGTTTTCGACTTGGGCGGTGTGGTCTTCGCACGCGACCCTAAAAAATGCAGCGAAGATTTCATATCTTTTTTCTCGTTCATCCTCGCACCCGAGATGCCGTCGTTCTGGCAGGAGTACGATCGCGGCACCCTGACGCTCGACGAAGTCAAAGCCGAGTTATGCGCCTATAAAGGTTGCGACATGGCCGTATGCGACGAATACGTGGCGACCGCCATAGCGATGCAGGAAGAGATATCGGCTACCAAAACGCTGATAGAGGAACTCAAGGCGGCAGGATACGATCTGTACGTACTGTCGAATATGTCGCGGGAATTCATCAGTTTCCTGCGCAAATTCCCCGTCTATCGGAATTTCAGGGGCGACGTAATATCATGCGAAGTGCATGCGGTCAAGCCCGAACCCGAAATATACAAGATTCTGTTGTCGAAATTCGGCATCAAGCCGTCGGAAACACTGTTTATCGACGACCGTCGGGCGAATACCGATACGGCAGCGTCTCTCGGCATCTCGACGTTCCTCTTCGACCATCGCAACCCCGAGAAGAGTTGCGATGATCTGAGGAAATTGCTGCTCGGTTAGAAAACGACCCTCACCCCGAGTTGCATATGCCAGCGCGACAATATGTCGTTTCTGGTATAATCCGCTCCCGTAAACTGATATACGGGCGTCTTGTTGCCGTCCCCGTCGTCGGTCAATGCCGTAATTCTGACAGGTGTGAGTTTCGAGTTCGACACGGAGTAATATGCACCCCAATCGCGATCGAACATATTGCCCATATTCATAATGTCCAGCGTTATTTGGAGTTTGCGCTCCGTTTTAGCGCCGAAATAGAAATCCTGGGCGAAATGCAGGTCCAAACGGTGCTCCATAGGCGTTTGGAACACGTTGCGCTCGGAATATCTTCCGCGATGCGACCGCAGATAGGCATCTTTCTCTATAAAATCGTTCCACGCCTCCTTGGACGTCTCATCGGCGAAAGACATTTTCTCCAGTTCCCCTTTCGTGGGAATGTACATCAGCGTATTGCCCGAATAACCGTCGCCGTTGAGATCGACATTCTCGCCATAGCACAACGAATAGCGTGCGCCCGAATACATCTGATAGACGAGCGATAATGTCGAACCGAAATATTTGGCATACCGTCGCGAATAGGACACCTGCGCCGTCAGCTTGTGAGGAGAATCGAAAAGCGAATAGCTCAATGCGGGAGAGTCGGAGTTCACCGCATAAGTCCGCCCCCAGTTGCTCGCCTGCGCCGAGGAGGTTGCATCGCAAAGGGCATACGAATGCCCGAAAGTGTACGACGCGGCGACATCGAGTCCGAATCGGAAACTCTTTACGACGGATGCGGTGACCGAATAGGAGTAGCCGCGATCGGTGTTGGTCGTATAGTAAATCGACGAATAGGACTTATCGGCCTTGTAATATATCGAGGTATTCGCAGCGGAGGCACTCGCCTTGTCCACCGCATAAATCCGTTGTCCGTCGTCAGAAAGGGTCAGGTTTTCGAACACCGCATTATTGATCGTCTTTCCGAACAGGCCTTCGACCATAAAATGCCATCCGTTGCCGACGGTCTGCTCGACGGCGAGATTAGCGCGGAATACCTGCGGATAGCGGAAATGTTTGTCGAGAACCTGTATCGACGGGTTGAGCGTCGATTCGTCGGTCGTAGGCGGATGTACGGAGAAGGATTCTGCGGGAACGACTATGTTGCCGTGTTCGTCCGTCGTCGCACGACGGGTGATACCCTTCTGCTCCACTCCCGTATTAGAGTAGTTATTTACTATCCACACGAACGGCACCCGTCCCGTAAACAGCCCCGCGCCTCCGCGTATGAGCGTCCGCCGCCCGCTGTCCGCATACCAGCGGAAACCCGCACGCGGCGACCAGAGCACCTGCAAGCGCGGGACATCGCCGACACGCACTCCGTGCTTTGCGGCCGTTTCGCTCCGATTGAACCGTTCATTGACCGTAGGCGCGCCGAATATCACCGGAATGTCGGCACGCAGACCGTAGGTAAGAGAGAACCGCATCGACGGCGTCCAATTATCCTGCACATACAATCCGAACTGAACGGCATTGAACGTCGGGCCCCACGTCTTGCTTCCCGTAACGGTTTCGTCCGTATAATTATAGGTGTAGACTGACGCTCGGTCATTCTCGAAATCCTCCAATGAATTATAGGTATACGTTCCGAGCGAGTTGGCGACATACACCACGTGGGAGCGGTAAAATTCGTTATGCGTACCGAACGTTACGGCGTGGTTTCCCGTGCGCCATGTAAGATTGTCCGTGACTGTCACCGTATGCTGGTCGAGACTGTTGGCGCCCGCATAACGGTCGGTGCCGATATAGGCGGTTGCCCTTTCGGACTGGCCGAGACCCTGAATTATCACGCAAGGCAGCAAACGTTCGGTCTCGCGTCCGTCGGTTACGTTGCCGTACCCTATGCGTAACTCGTTATGCAGGTTGTCGCCGATACGCGAATTGAGTTCCGCGCCTATCATATGCGAACGGCTGACCGACGTATATCCCGCACCGCCGAAAAGGAACGACATCGCGGTATTCGCATACTCGTCCTTACGCCCGTCGATGAAATTATAGCGCACGGACAAGGTATTGCGGCCGTTTATGTTCCAATCGAGACGGGCGATGAGCGACCCCGAGGTGCGATCGACATTCCGTTGTCCGTATCCGCCGCCGTCATATCCCGTCAGCGTCTTGAAACGGGCGGCTATGCGTTCGGCCTCGGCGATGCTTACGGCCCCGCCTGCTCCGGGATAATACGACGACGGATAATTGTCGAGCGTAAATTCGCCGTTCAGGAAGAAAAACAGTTTGTCCCGTACTATCGCCCCGCCGAGCGTAGCACCGTATATTTGCGTAGACTGTTCGGACAATTTCGTACGTCCGACGACATTTTTGCCTGCCGTAGTCCCGTAAAAATCCCGATTGTTATAATACACGTATGCCGTACCTTTGAACTCGTTCGTTCCCGACTTGGTGACGGCGTTTATTCCGCCGCCCGTGAATCCGCTCTGACGCACATCGAACGGAGCGACCACGACCTGAATCTCATCGAGCGCATCGAGCGGCACGGGATTGGCCGATGTAAGGCCGCCGTTCGTACCCGTAGAGGTCAGCCCGTACATATCGTTGTTCGCCAGACCGTCTATCAGGAACGAATTATAGCGGTTATTGGCTCCGCCGAACGACACGCCTCCGAATTTGGGCGATTGCGCCAGCGGAGAGAGTCTTGTTATGTCGTAAATGTTCCTGCTCACGGTAGGCGTATCGGCTATCGTTTTCGCCGAATAGTTGGATGCGGCACCCGTTTTCGACGCATTGAAACGGTCGGCGGCGGAGCTGACGACCGTAACCGCGTCGAGTTCGTTGTTCTCTTTCAATACGGGAGCTATCTCGAACATATTGCCGAGTTCGAGTACTACATCCCGAATCTCCACGGTACCGTAGCCGATATACGATATTTCTACCGTATACGGTCCGCCCGTGCGCATTCCCTGAATTGAAAAACGACCGTTTCGGTCGGTTGCGACACCGTATTCGCTGCCCGACGGCAGATGTCGGGCTACTACGGAAGCGCCTTGAAGTTTGTTTCCCGCAGCGTCTGCAACGACGCCGCCGAGCGAAGATGTCGTGACTTGCGCCGCCGCACCGAGGATGCCGACGGCAAGAATTACCGTAATTAAAAAAAGTCTCTTCATACAGATAAAAAAATTAAGCCTCGAACAATCTCCTCGGGCCTAATTCAGATCCGTACACGGTTTACACTCTGCGCAGCAATGCAAAACGCGACATCGGTCTTTATATCTTCTTCCATCCGGACTATAACCGTCGGTATCGGAATTTCACCGATTCAGTCCCTCAAAAGGGAGTCGTGGACTATGACCACCGGTAGGGAGTTTCACCCTGCCCTGAAGATTATTTCGGCGCAAATATACGGAAAAATTCCCGACGTTAGCGAAAAAAATGTTATTTTTGTTATCCATTGAATGAATACCTCTGTATGAATATACGCAAAATCAGGGAGAAAGGAGCCGACGGCAGCCGAGTGTTCGGTTCTTCGGCATTTACCGACGTAATCTTTTCGCGCACGGGCACAGCAGGGATATCATCCTCTGCCGCAGAGGGCGACATAGAGATCCGCGTCTCGGCGGCAGGCATCTCCCCGACGCAAACCCTGTGCATCGTCGGCAGCTGCGACGCCCTCGGATGCTGGCAGCCGGAACATTCCGTCGAATTGGCGGATTCGGAGTTCCCGATATGGAGCGTTCGCCTGTCGTCCGAAAAACTCCCGTCACGCTTCGAATACAAATTCATAGTCAGGGACCGCCTTACGAAAGATTTCGTAGCGTGGGAAGAGGGGTGCAACCGCATATTCGAATACGCCCCGCCCTCCGACGGCGAAACCGCGGAAATCGAAGTGCGGGCATTCGACAATCCCGTAAAATGGCACGGCGCGGGAGTGGCGATACCGGTATTTTCCCTGCGCTCGGAAGGCGATTTCGGCATCGGCGAATTCCGCGACCTGTGCCTGCTCGCCGACTGGGCTGCCGCCACGGGGCAGTGCATCATACAGATTCTGCCCGTAAACGACACCACGCACGACGGTTCGTGGCGCGACTCGTACCCCTACAGCGCAAATTCGGCTTTCGCCCTGCATCCGCAATACATATCGCTGAAAGACGTCGGCATATTGAAAGATCCCGCCGAACGGGAGCGGTTCGACCGCATCGGGCAGGAACTGAATATGACGGCGGATGTGGATTACGAACAAGTAAATCGTATGAAGCACGAATATCTGCACGCCGTCTACGACGAATGCGGAGAGGAAACGCTGCACACCGAAGATTACGACGATTTCTTCACCCGCAACGCATCGTGGCTCGTACCTTATTCCGCATACAGCGTCCTGCGCGACCTGAACGGCACGTCCGACTTCTCCTCGTGGGGCGAGTATGCCGTGTACGACAGCGCAAAAATCGAGCGCTTCTCCGCCGAATATGAACGCGAAACGGGATATTACCGTTTCGTACAGTACCACCTGCACCGCCAGTTGCGCGCCGCACGCGATTACGTCCACTCCCGCGGAGTGATTCTGAAAGGGGATATTCCGATAGGCATCAGCCGTACGAGCGCCGATGCGTGGGTATTCCCCGAATTCCTGCATATGGATTCATCGGCAGGCGCACCGCCCGACGACTTCTCCGTAAAGGGACAAAACTGGGGATTCCCGACATACGACTGGCAACGTATGGCACAGGACGGATATGCGTGGTGGCGTGCACGATTGGCAAAAATGAGCGACTATTTCGACGCTTACCGCATCGACCACATACTCGGTTTTTTCCGCATATGGGAGATTCCCGACAACGCCGTCAGCGCGCTTGCGGGTCATTTCAATCCGGCAATGCCCTTTTCCGAAGCGGAAATCTCTTCATACGGATTCGAGTTCGACCGTGCGCACCACACGGCACCTGTTTCGGAAAGCGAAAACGTACTTTTCATCGAGGACCCGCGAACTCCCGACAGATGGCATCCGCGCATCGCGGCGCATTCGACCGAAATATACGGGCATCTTTCGGACAAGGACAAAAAGGCTTTCGACCGTCTGTACGACGACTTTTATTATCGTCGGCATAACGATTTCTGGCGCCGTTCGGCTATGGACAAGCTCGTACCGCTGATTTCGGCGACGAGGATGCTCGTATGCGGAGAGGATCTCGGGATGATTCCCGCCTGCGTCCCCGACGTTATGCGCGAGCTGCAAATCTTGTCGCTCGAAATAGAACGTATGCCCAAGACATTCGGCACAGAGTTCGACGACACGGGGAAATACCCCTATCTGTCCGTCTGTTCGCCCTCTACCCACGATATGTCCAATATCCGACTGTGGTGGCAGGAGAATACGGAGCGCAGCAAACGATACCTTAACGATATTCTCGGAATCGGGGGCGACATAACGCAGGAATGCCCGCCCCGAATTTGCGAGATGATCATTCGCCGGCAACTCGATGCCGCATCGATACTCACCGTCATCCCGTTGCAGGACTGGCTTTCGACTGACGGCGAGCTCCGCCGCTCGCAGCCTTCGGAGGAGAGGATAAACGACCCCTCCGACCCGCACCGATACTGGCGATACCGTATGCATCTGACACTCGAGACATTATCGGCTTCCGACGGCTTCAATTCGCGGATCGGCGAGATGATATGCGCTTCGGGACGGAGAGCGCGATAGCGCCCGAAATAAATTTGTCGCAAAAAAACTCCGCATAATTTTGCTCGATCAAATTTTTCTATTACCTTTGCACTCGCTTTAAGAGTTTCGGCGGGATAGCTCAGCTGGTCAGAGCGCATGATTCATAATCATGAGGTCGAGAGTTCAAGTCTCTCTCCCGCTACCTGAAAACGGACAAATCGCGAATTGAAAAACAATTCGCGATTTTTTTTGCACCGCAGCCAAGTTCCGTTCATAAAATGCGGATACACGAATCCGCTTATTCCAAAACACCTATCTCTCATTCGTCCGTCTCCATAACACTGCCATCCCCGTAATTTCATATATATTTACAACTGTCGGACGATTCGTAACAAAAAATATTTCCTCATACAATCGTTTGGCATACAATATGTTACAACCTACTTTCCGATAAAAACCGAGGGGGGGGGAATTTTTCGATTTGAAAATTTTTTAATTAAGTTTTTTGCTATAACTTTGTGCTTCACATTTCAGCTGAAATGATATCTGCTCGAGCCTTACGGACGTTCCGCATATAGGAATATCGGGCAGACGAATTTCCGAACAAATTTATTTTATTACGGAATGAAACGCATAATTTCCATCATATCGACGGCAGCAGCCGTTCTGACCTCAATACAAGCTATTGAGTGTCAGAACGTTGTGTCGCTCGGGGGGGGGATTTGCAGCCTGTCGGCAGTACTTCCGTAGCTGAAAGTTTCGCACTTTACTATCGTAACGACCGAATCGACATAGACGAGGAGTATCTCGATAATTCGGTTCGGATAAATCACATCAAAGACTATCTGGCGCGTTCTCCGCGCATAGACAGCATCACCGTCTACGCCTACGCATCGCCCGAAGGCATCTATGAACGCAATGTTCTGCTCGCGCGCAAGCGTGCCGAAGCGGCCAAACGCTTCATTCTCGCGAATATTCCCGCCGATCGCGAATTCGACCCGTCTTCCATACGGCTACGTCCTATGGGCGAGAACTGGGACGGCCTGCGCAGGGAGATCGAAGCCGAATATCATCGTACGGACCGTGCACGCGTGCTGGAAATCCTCGACGCTTCGGTCGGGAACGACACGAAAAAGTGGCGCCTGCGACAACTCGACAACGGCAATACCTACAAATACATAATACGCAACCATATGCCCGAACTGCGTTTGGCCACTTGGATATGCGTCTGGACCCATCCCGTGGAAAAATGCGAGATGACGCCGCCCGTCGAGATACGGTTCGACAAGCCTGCCGCCGTCAGACCCGTCGGTTCAACGCCTGAAATTGCGACCGCCGCACAGGCCGCTCTCCGCCCCGAATACGATAAACGGACCGTTCTCGCCCTGAAAACCAATATGCTCTACGATGCGGCCACGTGGCTCAATTTCGCCGTAGAGGTGCCTTTCGGCAGACGTTTCTCCCTGCTCTACGAGCATCATTGCCCGTGGTGGGTTACGGGGAGCAACAGATACTGCCTCGAATTCCTCTCCTTCGGAGGCGAATTCCGCTGGTGGGTGGCTCCGCGCCCGCGGGGCGAAAGCAGCAAACTCGTCAAGCGCGACGCGCTCGTCGGCCACTTCATCGGACTATACGGGATGGGCGGCAAGTTCGACCTTCAGGCCAAGCGGGCAGGATGCTATCAGGGCGAATTTATCAGCATAGGACTTACCTACGGTTACTCGATGCCGCTATGCAAACGGCTGAACATCGAGTTTTCCATCTCGGCAGGATATGCCGAGATACCCCACCGGCACTATATCCCTACCGCGAACTACGACCTGCTCATACGCGACCGCAGCAAGTCGGGTACGTGGCACTACGTAGGTCCGACAAAGATCGAAATAGCCCTCGTCTGCCCTATTCTGGCCAAATATCGCAAGAAAGGAGGTAACCGATGACACGCCGTATCGTATACCTGCTGTTCGCCGTCGCCGTTCTTGCGATCTGCGGCTGCAAGCGCCGTCCGCTGGTCGATATGGAGAATATGCACTATGTCCGTGTGTATCTCGATGAGGAGCTGCTCAACGTCACTACGGGATTCTACGACGAGAGCCGCCGTAAACCCGCCTACAAGAGACCCGACATTATGCGAGTCGCTCTTTTCGACCCGATTACGGGGACGGTCGCGAGCGAGCGCTATCTGCGCGGGCGGGGACGCGACGAAAGAGGCAGCTATTGCGACGGGTATATCTTCGCCGCCCCGGGCGACTATCGTCTGCTGACCTACAATTTCGGCACCGAATCGACTCTTCTGCGCCGCGAGAACGACTACGCAGGGGTCGAAGCCTATACGAACGAAATCGCCACGCACCTCTACAACCTGCTGCCGAGCCGTGCCGACGGGAGCGACGGCGAACGCATCGTATATATGCCCGACCATCTGTTCGCCGCCGGCGAGCACGTGCACATACCCTATACGGGACATGTAGACACACTCCGCAACGGCAATGGCGAACGGTTCTTCACCGCACACAGCTTGGTAAAATCCTATTATATGCAGATTCGGGTCAAGGGTATGCAGTATGCATCGACGGCCGTATCGTTGCTGACAGGTATGGCCGGGTCGGTATCGGTGCACGACGGACGTATGCATACCGACAACCCTGCGACACTCTATTTCGAGATGCAGCGCTCCGACGACAAGAATGCCCGCGACGACGGGACTGTCGTCTTATATACCACTTTCCACACATTCGGCAAACTGCCCGATGCGGGAAACAGGCTCGAAGTATCCTTCGACTTCATCACCACGGGCGGGCGCGCATTGAGTGCGACGCTCGACATTACGGACAAGTTTTCGGAACCCGATGCGGTGGAACACCAATGGATTCTGCTCGATCAAATCATCGAAATTCCCGAGCAGCCGTCGGGCGGCGGCGGATTCACGCCCGGCGTTGGCGATTGGGGCGACATATACACGGACATCATTATCTGACACTGACCGAACATAAACAAACTGATATACAAACTGATACACAAACACAACCAATTTTTACACTATGAAAAAATTATTCTTTGCAGCAATTGCAGGTGCAGCACTTGCAAGTTGCGTTTCGAACGAAGCCGAGATCGCTCCCAAAGCCGACAGCAGGATCAGCTTCGCAGCGCCGCTCGTATCGAGCATCACGCGCGTCTACGAGGGCGAAATCTCCAATCCCTATCCCAACAACGAGAAGTTTACCGTTTTCGCCAAGTACTACCCCACAACATTCTCGACATGGACGGCAGGCGAATGGTACATCGGTACGGCAGACGGCGGTGTCGATGTAGCGTACAACGCTTCGTTGAACGGCTGGGCGCCCGACGGCACCGAGTATTATTGGCCCAAGAACGGCTCGCTGACATTCTACGCCTATTCTCCCGCAGACTATGAAAGCTGGAAACCCGCTATCACGGCATCAGAACAGATGCAGGCCACGGCCGTATCGATACCTGCCGATGCCGCCGACGTAGACCTCCTGTACAGCGAGCTGGCAAAAGACAAACATGCAAATGACAACATCGAGAACAACAACGGCAACAGCGAGTATTACGGTGTCGAACTCAAATTCAAACACGCACTTTCGTCGATTCAATTCAAGGTTAAGTTGGACAGCGAGTACAAGACCGACATCAAGCTGAACAAGATCGAACTCAAGCAGGCGAAATCCGAGGGTACGTTCTCCTGGACCCTGTCAGCCGATGAAAATCCGACATGGGAAGCTCTCACTGCTCCGCTGGACTATACAGTAGTTTCGGGCATCGATCAGATAGTAACCACGGTAGATACCGCCGAAGCAGTCGCACAGGCCGTACCGATGATTCTGCTGCCTCAGACGCTGACCGACGTCGTAGCCGAGGTGACCTACACGATCGACGGTCGCGAGTCCACGACCGACATCAATTTGTCCGAACTGAAGCACGGCGAGCAGGCGGCAGCCGAGTGGCAGCCCGGGAAACGCTATATCTACACGATTACGTTCTCGCTCAAAACTATCTATTTCGACCCGACCGTCAGCGACTGGGATACCGTCGAGGTATCTTATCCGAAATCGGAACTCGAGAATGCATAATCGCATAACGGCAAACCCTACAGGGCGAGGGTGAATCCGCCCGAACAATTCGGGGAGAGGCGATACTCTCCCCGAGTACGACACCGCCGCCGAAGCGGCCTGCAAACCTGCCGTGCCGAATCGGTACGGGTACCGAGCAGCGCCATTGCGGCGGTCCGCCTCGCGGAGACTGCGTCGGTATGCAGACGCTCCGCCCGACGAGGCGGGATTTATTCGGATATTGAATGTATTTATGAAAAAGATTCTGGTACGATATGCCTTGACGGCAGTTCTGCTCGCAGGGTGCGGCAAAGACGCGGACACATCCTCATCCGCGCCGCAGCCGAGCAGTTCCCCCGTCGTATTCGGTGCCGCCAACAGCGTATCCGCGGCAGCAGGCAGGAAGAGCCTCATAGGCAACCGCGAGGAGGGCAAACCTATGGAGAACGGAACGACGACTCTCGCAGAGATATGCACGCCGACAGTCGGCGGGGAGGCGATCGCCGTCTGGGGCGATTATTGTCGGAACGGTATTCCGAGCGACCGTGCGGAGTACACGACCGTTTTTCGCGACACGCGCCTTGTCTACGACAACAATGCTGGAACCAATCCGCACAGCGCCTGGAACTACCGAGGGTCGGCGCAATATTGGATGAATGACTGTTCGTACCGTTTCCGTGCCTATTTTCCGGCGACGGTCGAGCCTATTTCGTCGTCGAACGTTATGACGCTGTCGCTCGAATATCAGTCGAACCGCGCGCAGGACGACCTGATGGTCGCCTACAACGAAGCCGATACCGCAGCGCCTTCATTCGATCCTACCGACCCCGTAGAGCTATATTTCCGCCATACGCTTGCGGCATTGCGGTTCAGGTTCGAGCTGGGCTACGGCAATTCCGATACGATAACGGCCTGCTGGCTGGAAAACGGAGTACGGGACGATTTCGCCGTGGCGGGCATTCTCTTCTGCGAACGGCGCGAATCGGGAGGCCGCATATTCACCGTGCAGAACCCGCCGCAAGAGAACGAACTCGACGCCTATTTCCGTTGGATGAAAGGCTATTGCCCCGAACCGATATACGACAGGTTCTACAAGTGGAGTTGCACCGACGGCAACGGTCTGCAACTCGAAACGGAAGTCGTAAACGGAACGGTGAACGTAATCAAGTCCGCCGTGGCATACGACTGCACGAAAGATGCCACCGCCGAGGGCGAACTCTTCACGCAAAACGGCGGCTGGCTGCTAATCCTGCCGCAGGAGTCGTCGGGCAACCTGCAATTGTGCTTTCAAACCGAACACGGAGGCAACTCGACGGTCTTTCGCGTCAATATTCCTAAGGACACGACAACCCGGCTTTACGAAAACGGCGTTCCCAAAGCAGACGAAGCGGGTAATCCCGTATACGGATGGCGTGCCGGCAAGCGCTACTCCTACACGGTGCGCATCCGGAAGAGCGACCTGCAAGTCTCGCTTGCCGTAGCCGACTGGAATATGAGGTATTCATCGACCCAAATCGAATTTTAGAATGAAACGCATAATACACATATTCGAATACGCCGCCGTCGGGATAATGATTCTCGCGACCGGCTGTCAGCGGGATACGGACGAGGAATCCGTACCGAACCGCACCTCCGAGCGCCTTCCGGCAAGCCTTACGCTCACGCTGAACGCCGCCGACATATATCGCGCCACCATCGACCCCGAAACGCGCAACCTCACCGCGCCCGACGGCGATATGAGCAAATGGACCAAGGAGGATTCGCTCGCCGACGGCCGCACCATACGCCGTCTGACAGTCATGCTCGTGGACTCCATTTCGCAGGAGATGGTCGCCTACCGGCACATCATCTATAACGGCAACGGTATCGACGACCCGAAGCCGATACACAAGCCGTTGCTTTGCAGCGACGATTCGCCGGAGGGCGGCAACGGTTTCGTCGGTGCAGACGGTGCCGTCGATGTCAATCTGAGACACAGCGACCGTGTCCGTCTGACATTCAACTACGATGCTCCGCTGCACGGCAACATCGAACGTCTCAAACACGGAAAATACGCGCTGATAGCCGTCGCCAACTATGCGAGCCTGCCAAAGAAAGAGGGAGAGGACGAACAGTTGCCCAATCACGATGCCGTGAAGAATGAGAACGGATTTGTAAAGCAGATTCATCTGCTTATCCACAAATTCTACGGCGACGACGATTTGAAACTGGATGCGAACCTCTGGAACGAGGAGTTTCTACGTACCCAAGGCAAAGGTATCGAGAAATTCGGAGCCTCGATGGGCGGATTCTACAACTATGTCCTCGGAGTGGCACCGGACAAAAACGGCAGGCAGCCGTACATCCGCAAGAAATTGGACGAACTGCCGCTGTTCACCGTCGGATATATCGACCTGCAACCGGGCAGCAATGTCCTCACCGAACCGATATGGCTCTACCGCACCTACTCGCGCGTGCGCGTCGAGGTGAAGAATTACAGTACGGAACCGTTGAGTGTCAATTACCTCGAATTCAGCGACAATTTCTCCAAGGACAGCACCTATTTCTGCCGAATGCCGGGCGCATCAAACATTTTCGAGGGGTTGAACTACAAGACCGGCGCACCCGATGTGAGTTACAGCGAATCGATTATCGCATTCCCGTACTACAACACCAGTGTCAAGGATCCAACTACTCTTACGGAGAACGACAAGTATTTCATCGTCGCCGACACCGACACATCCCGCGACGAAATCGGCAAGCCTCAACAGACCATAAAGACAGGTCAGACGGCAGCCATATTCGACGCCTATATCTCGGCATCGCGCGACGACGAAGGCAAAAAATACAGATACACGATCGAAGTCGAGTACAAAGGTCTTGCCGGATATACCACCTGCACTATCGACGAGAAAGCCTCGGCAATATCGTACAGCGACACGTTCGACGGCAAATACTTTCTGATAAAAACGCAAAATTATGACCGCTGGGTCTATGCGACCGACAACGCATTCGTCCACGCAGGCAATATGTCGTATGCGGATCTGAGAAAGCATATCCTCGAAAACAAAGATTACAGTTACGTTTGGATGATAGAGAAGGTCGATGGCGAAAACCTGTATTACCTGCGCAATGCCGAAGGATATTATATCAACAACCTGTCGGCGGCACAAGCCGAAGGCCAGAATAAAGATGTCCTTACGACGGGCAACATTAAAACCGAAGCGGAGCGTTTCACCGTTTCGCCGACGCGTAATTGGTTGGGAACCGATTATTTCAGGCTTCAGGGCAACAGCAACTCCCGATATCTCTACAATAACGACTCCGACTACATAACGCATTATAATAACAGAAACAACAGCTCCGTTCGGTTCGAACTCTATCCGGTCGATTTCAAGGAGGGGGCGAAAACCCTCCTGCGTAAGGAGATAGTATTGCAGACCATCGACAACGAGACTTCGGCCGTAAGCGACGTGCGCGAAATACGCCGCAACGACTTCGTCCGCATCCTCGTAGAGGTGTCGTACAACCCCGACAGAGGCGACTTCGAATTCGAGGTGCAGCCGTGGAATCGCGTAGATGTCGATGACATAACATTCAATTGATTGCCCTAATATGAAAAACAGACTGATATCGCTTTTGGCTCTCGTACTCGCGCTCGCCGCAGGATGCACACGCGACGAAACGGCCGACATTCATTCGGCAGGCAGCGGCGAAACATGGATAACGCTCGACTTCGGAAACGATTCCTACGAACGGGTAACCGTCAATACGCGTGCGGTGCTGGACGAGACCGCCGAATCGCGCGTGATGAATCTGTATGTCTTCATCTTCGACGGTGGCGGCAACCGTATATACGGCCACTATTTCGATTACGGCACCCTTTCGACCGACGAACAGACGGTAAAAGCAGCCCAGACCGAATGTTGGTACGTAGCGAATGCCGTAGCCGGCAAAGGCGACTTTACGCACGGCCGTATTAGGGCACGTGTTCCGCTTCTCGACGGCGGCGGAGAAATACACATCATCGCCAATATCGATGCCGATATGGTCAATATATCGCCCGAGCAGTTGAACTTCATCCATACGAAAAGCGATTTGCTCGAACTGACCGCCTCGCTCAATCAGCTGATCACCTCGCGCAACGGCTATTTTCCGATGAGCGGTTCGAAAGGAGGCATAGCCATTGCGAAAACGGGCATAACCTCCGACGACAGCACATCGGTGAAAGTTCCGCTTTATCGTCTCGACGCCCGCGTCGAGGTCAATATAAAAATCGACAAAGGCTCATCGACATCCACCGACATCGAATACGATGCCGACGGAGACGGGACGACCTCGACAGCCGTGCGTACGCAGAAAATAACGGGATTCCGCCCCGAATCGTGGCAGGTCGTCAATCTGCCGCGCGGCTGCTTCCTCTCCGAAAGGAAGAAGAGCTCCGCCGCCGACAAGGATTCGTTCGATGCGCCGACAGGCTATTTCGACAGCGAGGAGGTGAATTTCGAGCAAATATCCGACGAATCCTCGGGTTTCGCATTCTATATGCTCGAAAACAGACCTAACGGGAAAAAGCCTGCGGGCAACTTCAACGGCCGCGACCTGCGATGCAAGGATGCGTCGGGGGCCTACGACAACAGCAACGGAATGTGGGCCAACGCGCCCGAGGAGGGGACCTACCTTATAATCAAAGGCGAGGTCGTTATGGACGTGAACGTATCGTCGGAGGCCAAGGAGCAGAAACTCAATGCCGCCGTGACCTACTACATCCATCTGGGCGACTTCAGCGCCAAGACGGGCAATGTGGACAACTACGACATCGAACGAAATACCCGATACACCTACAACATAACCATAAAGGGAGTAGACCGCATTCAGGCCGAGGTCGAAAAGGGAGAGGAGAAAGAGCCCGCAGCTACGGGACACGTATATATAGCCAAGGAATCGATATACACCTTCGATGCCCATTACGGGCAGCGTGCATTTGCGTTCGACGAGGCTTTCATCACGCCTGCGACGGTGACATGGTACGTAAAAACGCCGTTCGGACGCGAGGGCACTCCCGAAATCGTGGGCGGCGTGGAGGTGCCGAACGGTCTCGACTACGATTGGGTGCATTTTCTCGTAAACGACCACGCGGATGCCGATAATCCAGCCTCGCCGTACTCCAAGGTTCAGAAACGCTACTCACCGTCGGCGATGAACGTCATCGACTTCGTGGCCTACATCAAGGATCAGAAGCGGCGGTTCGACGAACGCAGGAAGGAGCATCCCGACGACCCTGCACAATGGACCGCAGGCAACGATTTCCGAGCTGAGACCGACACGAGTTATCCGGACGGGCTGCAAACGCGCTATCGCATCTGGATAACGGCATTCGTAGACGAATACTATTACGAGGAGGATCCCATATCGGGCGAAAAAAGTCCGTCGCTATGGAAACGGTTCGTCAATCGGCCGAACCGTATGATGCACCTGCTATGCGACACGAACTTCAGCGCCGACCGCGAAAGTTCGACGACGGGCAGTGTCGTAACTATTCGCCAGCGCGCAATCCAGTCGATATTCGATCCCGACGCACCGATTACGAGCGCCTGGGGTGTCGAGACGGTCGATGAGGCGGGCGACACACTGTGGTTCTACGACGACAGGGAGACGACAGGCAGCCCGTCATCCTATATGGGCAACACCGACTACGGCAACGATTCGGAAAGCAACGGCCTTTACAACTCCGCCTGTCTGTGGGAACTGTCCGACGGCAAGAGCTTCACCACAGGCAAGCGTTGGGCGGATTTTCTCGATTTCGACCGCGAGAACGACCACGAATTAGGATTTCTCAAGGACGATGCAGACGCCCACACGCTCCGCACTGCGCGTTATACCTGTATGATGCGCAACCGCGACAACAACGGCGACGGTATCATCGACGCTTCCGAATTGAGATGGTATATGGCTTCCGTTCGGCAGTTGATGAATCTCTATATCGGCCAGACAGGCATATCTGGCGATGCGATCCTCTATCCGCAAAGTCGCGGAGCGCTTTATCACAGCCTCGGCGACAAGGCCGATGCCGACGGATTCTACCCCTGGCGCAGCCATATCATCAGCAGCACCAAGAAAAGCGGCTCCCTGCACCCCGCGATTCTTTGGGCGGAAGAAGGTCTTTCGACAAGCGCCTACAAAGAACCTGAAGTCTGGAAACAATCGGGAAGATATTCGGTACGATGCGTGCGCAATCTCGGCAATGATCCGCAAAGCGAGACGGCGGCACAGGCGGCCGTCACCAATCCGACGCAGCATTTCAACCCCGTTCTTACGGTTACGGGTCCGGGGATAGGCGACAATACGGAAAACGTTACTGCGGATGGAGTATACAGGTTCGACCTCTCCAATATGAACCGCAAATCGGTACGATTCTACACCACCAAAGAACTCGAAATATCCGACGAATACTCCGAAATGGCCCGTCCGTATCTGGGATTCGAAACGGGACCTTTGGTCGAGACCGATTATTCGTACGACGAAATGAGCGCTATGTTGCAAAGCGGAAAGTCTCCGTGCCCCGACGGTTACCGAGTACCCAATGTACGCGAGCTGTCTCTGATGTCGGAATACATACCGTCCGGATGGTGGTCGGGCTACATTTACTGTTCGAATTATTATTCCATCGAACCACAAAAGCACTGGGAAGCGACTTTCAGGCACAACACTCTCGCGCCGCAATCAGGTACGCGCATCCGCTGCGTTCGGGATATTCGCTGACGCCGACAAGACGTTTTTCCGTACGGTTGCGAACGGATGCCTAAACTCCGCGACGGAGAGTCGCTCCGTTCCGACCACCGTACAAAATATGCAAGCGGAATAAACAGTCTTTCGCTACCCTACTTTATTGCGCCCATACGCTTGCTGTAATATACATCGGCGAGGTATTTCGCATCGGAAGACGCATAACGTCTACCATCGAGGCCCTTATATGGCAGATAAGGTTCCTGATTCGAACTCGATTGTATCGTCGGGGCATATTTGCCGCTTAACATACCTATTACCGAACCGACGATCAGGATCTGCAAAATCATCTTGAACAATAACACCAACAATCCCCAGACTGCTATGAGCGAGCCGATGACATACACCACGCTAAAGACCGTAAACAGTGTACCACAGATTTTACCAAGCGACCTGACATTATTTCTCAGCGACCAGAAGAAGCCGACACACACACAGCCGAGCAGGGCGACCGCGCAAATTATATTGTTGGGCGTACCGCGAATGCCGAACACGGGCAGGAGAAAACCGAGGGCGACCACGACCGGAATAGCGATGCCCATACCGATCGCCATCGGCTTGACCGACAATTTAATGTCGGAATCATGGCCGAGCAGCAGAGTTTCGTAGAACTTGACACTCAAAATCTGAAAAGCCACGAAAATCATAAAGGGAATCGCACGAAGCAGCGACCCGAAAAACCCGAATGTGTCGCTGTCGCACCACCAGAACACATCCTTGCCGAGTGTCGAATATGCCCATATTTCGAACAGCGAAGCGCCGAGAATACATATAGGAATTATTCTGAGTGCCGCTCCACGCATCGCATCTATTCTCAGCCCGCCGAATGCAAAGACCATAGCAACCGCGAACAGCAAAGCAATTATGGCGAAGGGTGTATAAGTGCCGAACCATTTCCCGACCCATGAGTGCTGGACACGGTCGCGGGTATCGCCGAAAATGTCCTCGACACCCTCGGGGTTGTCATCGCTGAAGAGCAGATTGCCGGCATCAACGGCATACGGCTTACCGTCGATGCGAGTCAGTCCGTAATGTTCGGATCCCGAAAGCGTGCGCTCTATCTTCACGGTCTTACCCATAGGGAGTTTGAAAGCCTCGGTCCCGCACACTTCGGAACCGTCTTTTGCGACTATGATTTCATAAACACAGGCCGAATCGGCCAAATTATGGTCGAGCACATAGCGCTGGGCAGCGGCGAATTGCGGGAAAAGCAGTATCAGGCAAATAAGAAGTCGTTTGGGCATAGGGCAATCGTTATAAAGTTTATATCGGCAAAGTTATACATTTCCAGCGGTATTTCAAAGCGACGGCAAAACGACGAGCACGGATGCCCCGCCGTAATCGAAACAGGAGCATTGAAAAGGCTGCCGACAAAGGCTCCATATGTGCACAATCAACAACTTGACAGGATGATTTATTTTGAGGTGCAAGAATACGAACGGCGATCGACAAGTTCGTTTTTTCGCTTGTCGATCGCCGTTTCAATCCGTTATACTCTAAACCGAGCCTGTTTTCAATCAATATTCCTAATTATTTTTAATAATTTTATCCAAACAAACCGCATCATCTAATAACATATTAGACCAATAAATCAACATCTATCTAATATATAGATTAAAATAATTGTCCTTAATTGGAAAATATTTTATATATTTGTTAATCATCATATATGATATAACCCAAATTAATAGAATAATGCTTTCCCCTATGAAACGAGTAACAGCCATTATGTTTTGTGTATTAATTCTTTCATCTTGCAGTAGTCATAAAATAAGAGTCGTATCTTCCGAAAGAATTAAAACTAACATCGTCGGAATCGAACTATGTTCGAATCAAAATGAAACCGGCATTGAAAAAGCTCTTTCAAGAGAATTTCCAGACAAATTATTTATGGTAACTACTCAAATCGATGGAAAGGGTAAAGCTATTAGGGCGTTCTCGCTATTAGATCAAACATTCGCTTTTGCTAATTTATCGTGGACATATGTAGAAGTAGATTTGAACGAGAAATCACAAGTATATTGCATTGCAATTATAGGTTCCTATGAGAGCGTTGAAAATGCAAAGAAACAATATGATTTAGTCGTTTCAACATATACTGAAAAATACGGTAAGGGCAATTACGACCAAAATTCATCTGATTCAGAAACTGTATTTTGGACTGATGATGTAAATTCAGTAGGTGTACAATACGAGAAATCTGCGGCCATTAATGGATCTGACAGAAGTTTTTGTACACTATATTATACCAATATAGCATTGTTAGATAAATTCGAAAAATACAACACTCCTGACATTTAACATATCAGTCAGACATTAAATTCCGAGAGATAGACAAACTCCGATTTTGGGAGGAAAAAACCTCAATTTAGGCAAATAAACCACGCCCTCCCACACCATAAAACACCAGCGCGATAAACATTTTTTTATTGTTTATCGCGCTGGTATTCAGCTATTTAACCTATCTGAAGACTATTAATATTCCTCCTCATTGAAGAAATTTATCTACATTGATTATCAATATATTAACTATATTTCAATGAAATTTGCGCAAACAAACCACGCCATCAGAGACGGTCTGAGGCGATAGGAGGATTTTGTGGACAAACAAAACTTTTAAGATTAAGATGCAATCAATCTAGTTATTATTTCATTAAACTTATTATTAGAATCGAGATGTAATGCAATCTCTTTTAACTGAGATTTTTGGTTGAAAACGAATAAACGATAATGCTCAGGATCTTTAGATATTAGAATATTTAGCATGCATGCAATGCCATTCATACTCGGCCATCTATTATATTTTATAGATAAATTTAACAAAAATGATATTAACTGCTGATTAATTGCAATATCAGAGTTTATTGATATTACACAATGTGCAAATTTTACAAATTGATCAATATCTTCAAATTGAATATAATCGGAAGGGTTGCCGATGCATTCGATAAAATGAGTAATGAGAGCATAAATATAATCCTTTTTGTATTTTAACATTCCTATTAATTCCTCTTTTTTAATACTACGCAAGGATTCTCCCCATTTCACGGATTCATCAGACAATGAGTTAAAATGTTTATATAATTCTTCATTAAATAATTCTGATCCAGGCAGAAAACTTGACCGAATATCTTCTATAGATTTTGGGAGATTATCAATCGCTTCCAAGGCACTTTTATATGAGTATAATGCCTCGATAATTGGTTGTATTGATTGATACCGTTCTTCAGGATTCTCTCTAGTCGCTTTTTCTACGATTGTAGCTATTGGAGATGGCACTCGATTTAGTCTTACATTGCTAACATCTCCGCCACTGCTAAACAAAAAATATATTGTTTTCCCTAACATATAGATATCACCCTCAATAGTTCCTTCTTTAAATCCACCATTTGCATATTCTGGAGGGATAAACCCTTGTGTTCCAGCCGCTAAAGATGTATCAGTGAGTGTCGTAGAATCTCGTTGCGAAAAACGAGACAAACCGAAATCTGCGATTTTAACAATACCGTCTTTTATAAGAATATTTTGTGGTTTTATATCTCGATGTCTAACGCCCTTACTATGCATAAAAGCTATACCCTCACAGAACTGTAATGCTAATTCTATTTTTTTGTGTACTTCATAAGATATAGTATCCACTAATGATTTACCACAAGAAGGCATAACATAATAAGGGCAGTCTTCATCATAATGTTCTTCCAATACCTCAATAATAAATATATGCTTTAATGAACGTAAAACACGCATTTCCCGTTGAAATAATTTACGGGATTCTTTATTTGCACCGTCTTTTAGACGTTTAATAACAAATCTTATTGATGCTCCGTCAATAGTCACTCGATACACCTCAGACATTCCACCATGTAGAACCTCTGTAATGATATACTTCCCTATATGTTCACCTATTTCCATATGTTAAACTTTATTTCATTTATCTGTTTTGGTTATCAATAATTATAGTTAATAAAATTTGCACAAACAAACCGCACCGTCTGAGACGGTCTGAGGCGATGGGAGGAAAAACAAATAGTCAAAGATATAAGATTAGGTATGACATAGGATGATCTTTGACAAAGGCAACAATATTACTTTCAATAAAGCATAAAACCGTAATTTATGCTTGGTTAATTTCGTCAATAAATTTATCCTCATTTTTACGGATCTGTTTAGAAAAATCCGAGAATGTTTGTGCATCTTGTGGTATCTCAAGAAAATGGATTTGCATATCGTTGCCATAACCAAGCAGAGAAAATGATTTTTTTAATGCCTCTGAATCGGATGGCAAAATGAAACCTCCGATCTTACTTTTAAGTCTATACATGTATGAGATAATCTGATGCTCATCATTTCGGTCAATTTTATACTTATATTTTGCATCTAGTACTATTCCGTCAATCTTCCCTTTATAAAAGTCTGGATATCGCTGAAGGGAATTGTTTTTTGCAAGGTAAATCATGCCGGAACTTTTTCGGTTTTGGGGATGTTCGAATGAGGGTAATAATGTTGCCAGATATTCTTCCCAAAACCAAGATGCGTCGAACATGATTCCACATATTTTGTGATTGCTTTCACCATATTTAAGATTTTGATGTTCAAGGATTCGAATGCAGAGTTTCTGAAGATCTCGATATTTGGTATAAAAAGGATGATTGATAAATCGTGAATTAGAACGTATAACAGCAGATCTATGATTCTTTGAATATGAAGAAGTTGCAGCCTTAATTTGATTTACTCCCTCGATTGTTTCTTTATCAATAGAAAGAATTGCTTTCCCAAAATCTGAAGAGGAAATGTATTCTATACAATGTCTGATTAATTGAGTTAGATTGTTGTCATAGCATATCTCTCTGGATTTGTACGCGACACGGCCATTGAATGGGATATTGTGATTTATGTGGTGCCTGATATCAATGACACCTCTTATATTTGCGTCATTCCGTTGCATGGAAACATACTCTTTATATATCCCTTGTGTTATAGCATCTTTTAAATATATTGGAAATAGGAACAAAAGAAAATCAAAAACTTGATCTTCTATCGAAAAACTGTGATTGAGGTTAAAGAGGTTTATGGAAAGGACCTTTTGAAGCATATAATGAAGGAAAAAGTCTTTACGAAGTCCTGAGTTTCCGGTAAAACGAGAACAGATGGAAATGTTTGTATTTGCCGAACCAATAAAACCAATGATATTTCCAGTAGATAAATGCATTATTCTATGTTGCGTGGAATCTTCACTTTCGTATTCAGACAAGATATACTGCTTTTTTAGGTCATCATTACAATCACTTAGACATTGAGGATAAATCAACAATCCTGGATTATCGCGAATAAGAGTTTCTATCGTCTGATTAGCAAACAGGCGAATATCCTCGCATTCTTTTGTGACGAGAATAGTTTTTGAGCTGTTGTCCTTTAAGTAAATCACCTTATTCTTAGATAATTTCGTTGCTTTCTACTTCACCAAGGATTACGGCATCCCTCATTTTTGCGAAAATTGTCTGACGATTGTGAAATCCTCTAATATATTCAGCAACTAGACGACTGAGATAAGTTTCCCAAAAATATGTCCAATCTATTTGCCCATCCTTTTTTCGACAAAAAACAACATTCTTGAAATAAGCTCCTCCAATATGATAAGAAGAACCTAATTCACTTTCCGATGAAATAACAGAGTTTATGGCTTGCATATGTTTAATAACATCTGTTTTTTCGGGGATACCATCAAGCATAGATATGTTATTATCTGCCTTTATTTCAATAAAGGCAAACCTTCTACGCATTGCGAAATCCATACTCTCAACACTCCTGTCAATATCATTCATTGTACCTATGATGTATACATTCTTGGGAACATAGAATCCTGTGAAGAATACATCTGATGGTTCTACTAAATTCTGGTATTGGGTAAAGACTGTTCCGCTAGGACCTCGGTAACCTGGATCAATGGAAAAGAAGAGTTCTCCGAAAATTTTGGATAGCTCGCCTCTATTGATTTCATCAATAATTAAAACAAATGGCACGACATTATCTTCGGAGTTTTCAATCCCTTTAACATACTCTTTTAAGCCGTATGACTTAATCATTTCTTTTACTATGGCTTTGCGATAGTTATCATGCCCGCCAGATGGCACCCCTGACAGTCCCTTATAAATATTATAAAGTTGTTCTTTGTTGAAAAACTTAGATCTTCCTCGCACCCATACTTTCTCTCCTGAATCGGCGCCTTCATAAGTACGTTCAACCAGTCCTTCCCCTGTGATATTAAGTTCTATTTTCATTGATTTGCTACCCGACATCAAAGGAATGGAAATTTCACCTTGATTATTCAAGTCATTAATTAGATTCTGCCAAGCATCCTCAAAATTATCAGAACCTCCAACTTGTAAAGCACTGAGTGCGTCCTTACAGAAATCTTTAAAGAGTCCGTCCTTTCGTTCAAAACCAATGTTTCCTTGAGCATCTTTTTGGGGACGTAACCCTTCTACAAAATCAGTGTAATCGTATGAAGGATGGAATTGAACAAATTTACAATGAGATTTAAACTGTTCGTCATTTTCAAGTTCCGGATTATAAACTTTGCCACATATCATTTGAGCAGCTATAGTCTTAGCAAGGTAAGTTTTACCAGTGCCAGGAGCTCCATTAAGAATGATGTTGTGATTTGAATATAACTTGTCAATGAAATTTTGGCTGTATGACATAATTGTATTTTTCTTTAATAATCCACTATATGAATCGAAGAATGAACGAACATTATCATTGGCATTTTCATCTCCATTGAATAATTCTAAATCCGCAATAGAAAAATTAAGGATTCCTACTTTCCATCTAGTTGGATCTTCCCAATAAATATAATTAACAATCTCCAATGCATCAATATGCTGTTCCTTCCAAATAGCAATAATGTTTATTCCTGTACCTTTCCAATTAAGGTAACATCCTTTTGTAGTATAGTTATTTCCAAAATGTCCCATCACATTGATACAAATAGTTCCTTCGTTAAATTCCGCCCATTGGGATATGCCGCTTTGAATATTTGCGCCTTTATATCCCTGCCCAGATGTGTTGAATTTATTTTGGTTAATAAGTGGTGCAATATAAACAGAATACCCTATACCAGAGGTATTCTGGTTTTGAATCCATTCGAGATGAGCTACAAAATACTCGAGAATATGTTTAAATTTAGCATATTTATCCATATAACATGATATGTATATTGGCAAAGGTAGGGTTTTAATTTGACATTTGCGTTAAACGCAAAATAAATTCATTATCATAGATATTTTTATCTTCATAGATATAATTCTTTGAAGTATTTATATCTTTGTGGGTCACAGATAAAATTGAGAGTATGACTAAAGATATGAACCGGCTGAAAGTGGTATTGGCAGAAACAAAACGCACCAACCGTTGGCTGGCGGAACAATTAGGGAAAGATCAGGCTACGGTTTCGAAATGGTGTACCAACACCAGCCAGCCGAGTCTTGAAACACTATTTCAAATTGCTGAAGTCTTGGGCGTGAAAGTTCAAGATTTAATAAGTAAAGATATCCCTAATGGCCATGAATAAAATACAAAACATAGATGATAACATTGTAGCTGATGTTGCAGCACATATCGAACGATTGATTACTGATGCTCGAGCTAACGTTGCTCGGTCAGTCAATCTTGCAGAAGTCATTACCAAATATGAAATTGGGCATATTATTATTGAGGTTGTACAAGAGGGTGAAGAACGTGCGAAATATGGCAAGCAATTATTAAAAGGTGTCTCAGAGATATTGACCGAACGATTGGGTGATGGATGGTCTGTAGAGACTCTTAAGAAGTGTCGAAAATTTTATCAAATATATTCAGTCAATAAAATTGGGTCTACGCTGTCGACCCAATTGCCTATAGAAGACTCGGTCTACACTGTAGACCGAATTCAAAAATCCGCAACATCATCGCGAAAATTGGATGAAATATCCCCTTTTACACTTTCATGGTCACATTATGTTGTATTAATGCGCATTGAAGCTGAAGAAGAACGCCACTTTTATGAAATTGAATGCCAAAAACAAAACTGGAGTGTCCGTCAATTGCAACGGCAATACAGTTCAAGCCTATATGAACGACTAGCCTTAAGTCGCAATAAAGATGAAGTCATGCGGCTCTCCCATGAAGGACAAACAATCAATAAACCTGACGACATCATAAAAAATCCTTTGACATTAGAGTTCTTAGGTCTAAAGCCGGATGCGTCTTATTCTGAGACCAAGCTGGAAAATGCCATAATCGACAAGATGCAACATTTTCTGTTGGAATTGGGAAAGGGATTTTTATTTGAAGCCAGACAGAAACGATTTACATTTGAGGAAGAAAATTTCTATGTAGACCTTGTATTTTATAATCGTCTGCTGCAATGCTATGTCCTGATTGATTTGAAAGTAGGAAAGCTTACACATCAGGATTTGGGTCAGATGCAAATGTATGTCAATTATTATGACCGGTATGTGAAGCAGGATTTTGAAAAGCCGACAATTGGCATTCTGCTTTGCAAAGAAAAGAAAGATGCATTGGTAGAATTGACGTTGCCAAAGGATTCCAATATATATGCCCAGCAATATGCCCTGTATTTGCCAGATAAAAAGTTGCTCCAGAACAAGCTACAAGAATGGTTAGAAGAACAGGAAGAATAAAGTTAAAACAATATAATCATAGCGGATAATGGACAAGGTCATACATTCTCATATATTCACCAACAAGAACGGCAATACCCTCATGCGCGAATTTGAAGGTGTATTGAGCAACAACCCAACGATTAAGAACCTAGATGCCGTTGTAGGTTTCCTTCGTGCATCAGGATATTTTACACTAAGACCATTTCTTGACAACATAAACAAAGCCCGCGTATTGGTTGGGATAAATGTGGACAAATACATAGCAGAAGCCGCCCGACAAGGAAAAATATTCTTCGGAGCAGAAGATGAAGTAAAAGAAGATTGTCTCAGGCAAATCCGCAATGATATAGAACACGCAGGCTACAAGGAAGAAATCGAGCAAGGGATTTTCCAGATGGTCAAAGATCTTAATGACGGTAAACTCGAACTCAGGGCGCATCCATCAAAAAGAATCCATGCCAAAATATATGTCCTTTACCCGGACAATTTCAACCAATATACAGGAGGTATCGCAATCACCGGATCAAGCAATCTTTCCGGCAACGGTCTTGGCATAAGTGAAGACAAACAATACGAATTTAATGTCAAGTTGTCGCAATACGATGATGTCCAGTACGCCAAAGACGAATTTGAAGAACTTTGGAAAGAAGCGGAAGGATGCGAAATTAAAGCCGATGACATTACGGCCAATATCAGAAAAACCTATCTCAACGGAGACATCTCACCATACGACCTATATATCAAAATGCTGATGGAATACTTCTCCGACAGGGTAATGGAATCCGATAACGAAAGTACCCTTGAAGTGCCTTCTGGTTATACCAAATACGATTACCAAATGGATGCCGTCATTGAAGGATATCAGAAACTCCTACGTTATGACGGATTTTTCCTCGCGGATGTTGTCGGTCTTGGAAAAACAATCGTGGCTACAATGATTGCGAAAAAATTCTTGCAGGAGAATGGCCGTGACAACACCAAAATACTTGTCGTATACCCTCCGGCAGTGGAGCAGAACTGGAAAAGCACCTTCAAAGATTTCGGCATAGACAAGTACACTAAATTCATAACGAACGGCAGCCTTAACAAAATACTTGACGAAGAAAACTACGATTATTGGAATGCCGATGAATATGACCTCATACTTGTTGATGAAGCCCACAAGTTCAGGTCTCACACAACCAATGCCTTTGAACAGCTGCAGGAAATATGCAAGATGCCCCGCATCAATCAAGGAAACATAAAAGGTTATAGAAAGAAAGTAATGCTCATTTCCGCCACTCCGATGAACAACTCACCGGCGGACATTTACAATGAAATTCTTCTCTTCCAAGATCCTCGTCACTGCACTATTGACGGAGTGGCCAACCTTACCGCATTCTTCAGTCCACTCGTCAAGGAGTTTAAAAAATTGAAAAAAGAACCTGAGATTGATCTCGCCAAATTTAAAAAACTGGCTGAGCAGGTACGCGACAGAATCATAAAACCGCTGACAGTAAGAAGGACCCGAACCGACATCGAAAGTATATCGCGGTACAATAAAGACATTGGCGATTTTCCGAAAGTGGAACGCCCCGTAGAAAGTCGGTATGAACTCAATGAGCACCTTGCAGACTTGTTTGAAAAGGCCATGACCATTCTGACAAAAGACCTTACCTATGCCAGATATCAAGCTATCGCATATCTGAAGCCGGAAATTGCCAATGGGTTGTACGACAATGCTGAAACCATAAGCCGCTCTCTCGCCGGAATAAGAAAGAACGGCCTTGTCAAACGACTGGAAAGCAGTTTTTACGCATTTCAAGTATCTATCGCTAATTTCAAACAGGCCAATCAGAATATGATAGACATGTTTGCAAACGACAAGGTCTTCATTGCTCCGGACTTGGATATAAACAACCTGATTGCTGCTGGATTGAGTGAAGAAGAAATAGAAGAGAAACTGAACGCCAAAGCGCAGGACAATCCTAAGAACGCCTCATTTCGGGCAGCAGATTTCAACCCCGAGTATATAGGTATGCTGAAGAAAGATCAGGAAATACTTGAGCAAATGTGCTCAGACTGGGCATCAGTTACCGAAGCCGACGATTCTAAATTCGCCAAGTTCAACGATCTGATAAAACATGAATTGTTCAAGACAGACCGTAATCCGGAAAGAAAACTTGTAGTATTTTCAGAATCAGTTGATACCGTTGAATACTTGGCCAAACGCATAAACCGCAAAGATGTACTGGTAATATCTGCTAAAAACAGAAGCAACCAGTTCAAGACCATAAGAGAAAATTTTGACGCCAATTACAAGGACAAGCACGATAATTACAATATTATTCTCACCACGGATGTCCTTGCCGAAGGGATTAACCTCCATCGGTCAAATGTAATAGTCAACTACGACACCCCGTGGAACTCCACCCGGCTCATGCAACGCATAGGCCGTGTAAACCGCATAGGGTCAGCCTCCAAACACATATATAATTACGTATTTTACCCTTCCCGGGAGGGGAACCGTGAAATCAATCTCAATCAGATAGCCCTCAGTAAAATACAAACATTCCACTCCACCTTCGGTGAAGACAACCAAATATATTCTCAAAATGAAGTTATAGACAGGAATCTAGGGAAACTCTTCGATGAGGCAATTAAAGGGCAGCAGGAAGACCGCAATCTGGAGCTACCTTATTATGAAGAACTGCGAGAACTATACAAAACAAAACGCAAGGAATATAATCGTATTGACAAACTTTCCATACGAAGCCGTACCGGAAGAAATCCAAAGCAAGTCGATGGTACAACTCTCTCAGGAGATACTCTTGTTTTCTTGAAGACTAATTTCCGAAAAGTGTTTTATCTGGTATCTGAGACAGCTGAAGAACTTTCCGTCATTGATGCCCTGAAATACTTCAAAGCATCTCCAGATGAACCTTCAGCAGACCGTATCCCTTTACATCATAAACACGTGGAAATGGCTTTGCAGAAATTCGGGACCAAACAAGATGAAGAAATCAAAATCCAGGAAAGTACACAGGATGATCCGTCCAGCCGAGGTTCACAGGTAAATACTGCCCTTAACCTCCTTACCAGATTTATGGTCGAAATCGACGATTCTGACCTCTATGAAAAAGTAAGACAACTCAAATCACTTGCCGAGCGTGGAGTCATTACATACATATCCAAACGTCTCCAAAGGATACATAAAAACTTGCAAAGTTCCGGCAAGTCCCGAATGACACGAAACGAAGCTATGGACGAGATAATCGGTATGGCGCAGAAATACTCTTCATACTACACCGCAGAAGAATCCATGCTCCATCAGCAGGAGACAGAAGCCGAAATTATTCTTTCCGAATCATTTAAATAAGTCCAAGATATGAACTACAAAGAGATTATAGAATCCAGATATAATAGAGAAGCCTGGCAGGGCCTCCTTCATGACATATTCCACAATAATGTTAAATTCTGGAGCAATCCCATCCCAATACAAGTCAGCAACCGTCTTGCCAAAACGGCTTTACGCCTCGGCAACATAACCCTCTCTGATGGCGAGACCATAGCCGTTTATGAAGTCAAACTCAATGACAAGGTGGACATATCCCGAAACAAACGTGGCATCCGCGATATGCTCACCTCTGATTGGAGGGGAATGGGCTACATCGGAGCCTTTGTGTTCAGTTACCGTAAGAACGAAAGTTCCCTGCGCTTTTCGTATGTCAGCGAGACATGGGACTTCGACAAAGACGGGAACTATGAGAAACGCTCGACAGACACAATGCGATATACCTATCTTCTCGGGGAAGGCAGGGGCTGTCGCACCGCTATTGACCGCTTCACTGCCCTAAAAGAAAGTAAACAGACCCTTAGCGACATCACAGCAGCTTTCTCTGTTGAAACTCTCACCAAACTTTTTTACAAAGATCTCTTTGACTGGTATCTTTGGGCTATCAGTCCTGATGGAAATATATCATTTCCCAACAATACAGCAATTGAAGAAGATGATCGTGAAGACCTTGAGAAAAAAATCATCAGGATGATTACCCGCATAATCTTCGTTTGGTTCATCAAACAGAAAAACCTTGTACCAGGTAATCTGTTCGATGAAAACTTCATTGAAACCATCTTGAAAGATTTTGACTCCCAAAGCCCAGTATCTGGTACATATTACAATGCAATACTTCAGAATCTTTTCTTCGCTACGCTCAATCGAGCCATTGAAGATGAGAATGGTGAAAAACGCGGCTTTGCAGAAAGCGTCGGATATACAGATGTAAAAACATTGTATCGATATGACGAACTTTTCTCCATTTCGAAAGAAGAAATTATCAGTCTGTTTTCAGAAGTCCCTTTTCTTAACGGAGGCCTTTTCGAATGCCTTGACAAGACAAAGACACTGGACGGAGTAAGCAAAGCCTACTATTACGACGGTTTCAGCCGTAATGCATCTAAATTCTCTGATGGACGCTACCGTTATCGCGCAGTCGTTCCAAATATATTATTCTTCGCTCCGGAGAAAGGTTTATTCTCCATCCTTGCCAGATACAACTTCACAATAGAAGAAAATACACCTGAAGAGCAGCAGGTAGCACTTGACCCTGAACTCTTGGGGAAGGTATTCGAAAATCTACTTGGTGCATACAACCCCGAGACTAAAGAAACAGCTCGAAACCAAAGCGGTTCATTTTATACCCCTCGTGAAATAGTAGGCTATATGGTCGATGAAAGCCTTATTGCTTATCTTGGGGATACTCCACTTCATCGCTCCCTTTTCGCTCAGAACTTTAAATATGAGGCTGAGAAAACTTCGGAATATAATGAAATAGCCCGCAAATTGAAGTCGGTAAAAGTAATAGATCCGGCCTGTGGCTCCGGGGCCTTCCCTATGGGAATGCTCAACAGAATGATTGACATTCTACAAAGGATTGAGCCTGACGAGAACACCTATACACAGAAACTAACCATCATCGAAAACTGTTTATACGGCAGCGATATCCAGAGCATTGCCGTTCAGATAACAAAACTTCGTTTCTTCATTTCACTCATCTGTGACTGCGAGAAAGACCCGTCCAAACCTAACTTTGGCATCCCGACTCTTCCAAATCTGGAAACCAAATTCGTAGCTGCTAATTCCCTCATTGGAAAGAAAAGGAATGTGCAATCCAATCTCTTTGAAAATCCGGAAATCAAACCGACAAAAGAAG
Source organism: Alistipes sp. (assembly GCA_017937125.1). Lineage (GTDB taxonomy): Bacteria > Bacteroidota > Bacteroidia > Bacteroidales > Rikenellaceae > Alistipes. The sequence goes on from JAGBEH010000001.1 coordinate 919,614, forward strand.
CACTGACAAAAATCCGCCATGAACACTTTATGGCAAAATCGGCCGTAACTAAACGCCGCCTGAGAGAACAAGATCAAAACTTGAGAGAAAAACTTGCTTCGCTTTTGGCGGAAAATAATGATTTCGCTCCAGAAGACGCCAAGCAACTCGCTTCGTGGAATCCGTATGACCAGAATACAGTCAGTAGATTCTTCGATCCAGAATGGATGTTTGGACTCAATGATAACCCGTTCGATATAGTGATTGGCAATCCTCCGTACATCCAACTACAAAACAATAGTGGTGAATTGGCTATTCTATATGCCGATTGTGGGTACAAGACCTATGCTCGCACCGGTGACATATACTGTCTATTCTACGAGCGAGGTTGGCAATTGCTCAAAGATGGTGGACATCTCTGCTATATTACCTCTAACAAATGGATGCGGGCCGGTTATGGAGAAAAGACGCGGGATTTTCTTTCACATAACACCGATCCGCAGCTCCTGATTGATTTTGCTGGTGTAAAAATATTCGAGAGTGCTACAGTGGATACGAATATCCTGTTATTCTCAAAAAATAAAAACCAGCATAAGACCCTATGTGCTGTGACCAACAAACAGAATAAAGATAGTGTTAGGAATTTGAGCGTTTTTGTGCAGCAAGAGGGTGTTGATTGCGATTTCTTTTCATCTGAGTCCTGGGTTATACTCTCTCCAATAGAGCAGAGTATTAAACGAAAAATTGAGGCAGTCGGTACGCCTTTGAAGGATTGGGATATTCAA